>NZ_JACA01000047.1 GCF_000520995.1 Aquimarina macrocephali JAMB N27
AATATCAGAAAAGTGATTGTGAAGTAATGATAGATGGTATCTATTCTAAGAGAAACTCATAAAAAAACGCCGCAAATTTTTGCGGCGTTTACTATCTCTTAAAAGATTATTTATTCATTTTCTGATAATGGAATAGGAAGTATATTAAATACTTGATCTCCGGTTCTATCAATAGGTAATGTGCTTGATAAGTTATTTCTTCTTAAATCAAACATTCTATGATTTTCTGCCCATAAAGAATATCTTCTCTGATTCAACATTTCTGTATTTAGAGCATCTGCGGTTACTGCTCCTGAGTAATTTGGTAAACCTGCAGCATTCCTAATAACATCTAGTGCAGTTACTGCATCCGTAAGATTATTAGCTAATATGCTTGCTTCTGCATATACCAAAATTAATTCTTCATTTCTAATAATATCTATTGGAGTAACATTAGTAGCATATAATCTAGTCTCATGAGTCCCTGTAAGACCATCTTGAACACTAGGATCAGGTCTAACAGCAGTTTTTGTAGTAACTCTTGTATCTCCTGCTTCTGCATCATTAATCCAGCTATCATGTACTATGATTTGATCTCCATTGTTTGGTTCTGTTGCAGATACCGATGCTACTCTAAATACTGGGTTAGCTCGATCATTTCCTCCTCCTAATCCAAAGACATACTTTGGCCCAGTAGTCAAACCAGCGGTAAGACTAAAAAATGAACTCGATAATGATGTTAAAGAACTGCCTCCATCTCCGGCATAAACAGCAGCTACTGCAGCTACCGCTCTATTAAATAAAGCAAATGTACTTGGTGTATCAAAACCAGCAAATCCACTACTTAAAGTAAATGCAAAAGTACTTCCAGCGTTACTTAAATTTGTATTCGCTTCATCTAATAAACTTCTCACTGCAGCTAATGCTGCATCAAATCCTAAAACCGGACCTAAATTATCTGGATCAGAAATATCTACTCTAGCGGTTCCATAAGATTTTAAGATCTGAACTAATTCATAAGCCTTCATTGTTTTTGCATATCCTAAATATCCAGATTTTTCTTCTTCCGAAACTACATTAGTATTGGCTACAGCCTCTATCAAAAGACTAGCATTTTTGACACATCTGTAGCTTCCATTCCATTGTGCTGTACTATAAAATGAATTATTATCTAAGGCCACTCCATCTTTTCCTAATAGATTTCCTGTATTTCTAGGATCAGCATCAAATAAATAAAGTTCGCGTGCCATAGTTCCACTCGCTGTAACTTCTACACCTAATCCATTTCTTGAAGTAGATTCTACTCCTGTTGCAAGTTCATTTAATTGTTTTTTTGATGCACCATTAAGGACTCCTACGACACTTGGCCCATTTGGATCTACAACTTCATCTATAGTACATGAAGTTCCTAATAAAGCAAAAAGTGCTCCGATAATAGTATACTTCATTTTAATTTTAAATATATTTTTCATTATGTGCTTGTATTAAAAATTAACATTTAAATGAAAGTAAAATTGCTGTGAACTAGGGAATGGAGTTACCTCAATTCCGCTTGATAGTCCTGCTCCTCCATTTACTGAAACTTCAGGGTCATAACTACTATAATCTGTAATAGTAAATACATTTCTAGCAGATACTCCTAATTTTATACCTTCAACAGCATCTCCTAACCAATTAGTAACCGTTTTTGAAGGAAGTCTATAGTATATTGCAGCTTCTCTTAATCTTAGATAGCCAGCTGGCTCAACAAATCGCAAAGCATCAGCAGTTGATGCCAAACGTGCCTGTCCTTCTGCAGTTTCTAAATCTGGCGACGTTCCTCCTAAATCTGTTAAGAATCTTGATAAATTCAGGTTTTCACCCCCCTTTTTCCATTGTAATAGAAATGAAACATCCCATTGCTTTAATATCGTTAATTGATTATTAAATGACATCTGAAAATCAGGTTCTACGTTCCCTACTTGGGTTAACGTTCCATTAATATTTCCTACTAACTGTGTTACTGGTTTTCCCTCTTCAATATAAAAAGTACCTAAACCTGTACCAAAACCAGCTCCTGGTTGTGCAAATGCAGGAACATCTAATCGAGTAACTTCTGATCTATTTAAATAAAACTGTACTCCTGTATTCCAACGAAAATTATCGCTATCCAATACATCTGCTCTCACAGCTAATTCTACACCTTCATTTTTAAGATCCGCTAAATTTGTAGTTTCTGTAGTAAAACCTGAGGAAGCAGGCAGTGATCTAGATAGAATTAAATCACTTACTTTTTTATTATAGTATGTGGCTTCTAAAGAAACTCTGCTATTAAGCAATCCAATATCAAGACCAACCTCGAATTCTGAAGCTGTTTCTGGCTCTACATTTGGATCCCCTTTTAAACCAGCAACAGATGTTCCTCCATTACCTCCAGTATTTGAAGAACCTAAACTCGTAAATGTCGCTCCAAAAGAAGCCGGGTTTCCAGTTTCTCCATACGCAGCTCTAACTTTAAATTGGTTAATAACCTCTACACTCCAAAAATCTAAATTTGCAATATTTACTGCCAAAGAAGCTTTTGGGAATCCATATAGCTTATTAGGATCTCCATTTCTTGAAGATTTATCAAATCTATATCCCAAGGTTGCTATAAACTGATCTTTATAATTTCCTTCTACCTGAGCAAAATAACCAAAATCTTTTTCAGTTGAGAAGAACTGGTCTATTACCTGGTTTACCGATTGATCTACATTGGTTTGTCCCCCAGTTAAATCAGAACCACGACTATTTACCAAATTAGATTCCTGATCTAAATAAGTAATACCAAATTGTGTAGTCAAATCCAAATCACCATTAAGTGAGGTATTGTTCCAAACAGCTATTGCTTGAGCATTGAACTGTGTAAAATTGTTTTTTCCTTGTGCAACAAACCCTTCTTGATTTCCAACTTGAGCTTGGTGTGTTTCTGGTACATATACATAGGTTTCATTTGCCAAATAATCAACTCCTCCATTAAGGATAAGTCGAATTCTATTATTCTCTCTGGTAAACAGTTTAGTATTCAATTTGAATCCTTGTATAATTCTATTATTTGAATCTTCATTTTTTGCTTGATCTCTTACAAAAATTGGATTCCCAGGATAATTAGGATTATTTGGGTAGTTACCATCAGCATCAGGATATAAATTATTCCACGGACGGGTAAATGCTAATGTATACCCATAACTTAATCCTCCTTCATTTTCGTTTCCTGTAAAACTTCTGCTAGAATTACTTCTTACATAGTTTGTAGTAGAGCTAAAATCAAATACATTAGAAATACGATGATCTATATTAGTCCTTAATGATAATCTATCAAATCCTGTATTTTTGATAATCCCTTCTTCATCTCTATATGATCCTCCTACATAAAATTTTGTCTTCTCATTACCTCCGGTAGCATTTATTCTAGTATCGGTTATAAAACCAGTATTACCATAGATCTCATCTTCATAATCATAAAGACCTCCATTGGAAGCTATAGTAGCATTATATTTATCTCGTTCTGCAGCATTAAAAGTAGATTCTACAGATGCTGCAGTCCAAGGTCTTAATCCCAATCTATTTTGAATAACATTAATTCCTGTATCCTGGCTAAAGCTTATTTTTGTTTTACCACCTTTTCCTCTTTTGGTAGTAATGATAACAACACCGGCATTACCACGTTGTCCATAAATAGCAGCTGCAGAAGATCCTTTTAACACCTCAATATTTTCAATATCATTAGGATCCAAATCCGCTAATCTATTCCCTGAATTTTCTTCATTCCCTCTGTTTCCTCCTGAAGCAAATCGTAATCCAGATGGAATTTCTACATTATTTATATATACTCCATCTACAATAACCAAAGGCTGATTATTACCATTTATAGAAGAAACTCCTCTTAATCTCAATGCAAATCCTCCTCCAGGTGCACCTGAGGATGAAGTAATGTTTACTCCTGTAACTTTACCATATAAAGCTCCATCTACAGTAGTTTGTCCAGTATTTCCGACTAATTCTTCGGCAGAAACCGTTGAAACGGCATTAGCTAAATTCGCTCTCTTTATGGATGAACCTAGTCCTGTTACTACCACTTCTTCTAATGATTCTGTCGACTCAGCTACTTGAATCGTGATATTTCCTGCAGTTGCTACAGATACAGTTTTTTCTGCAAATCCTAATGCAAATACTTTTAGATTTACTGGTAAACTGTTTACAGTAATACTAAAGTTACCATCAATGTCACTAGAGGTACCATTATTTGTTCCTTCTTCAATAACATTCATAAAAGGAGCTCCTTCACCAGTACTCTCAACGACCACTTTTCCCGTAATGGTCTCCTGAGCCAACAACAAAGTCGGAACAAAAATTAGTAATAGCAAAATCTTCATTTTGCAAAAATGATTGTGTTTTTTCATAATGATTTGTTTAAATGTTTGGTTAAATCTATTAAAAGATATTGATAAAACAATGTTAAAACTAACAATTGTTCGCATAAAAACAGCCAAAACACTACCTATTGTGTATTGAAAAACTAAAAAAAGACTTAAAATTTCTGAATTTTTCAGCTTTCCAATTTGATAATTTTATCTACACTTTCTAACTAGTATTTAGTAAAATATTGAAACTTTTGTCTCTTTAAGTTTCTGGAGAAGCATTAAAACAATCTATCCCAATTATATTCTCATAAAAACTATCAACCATCTACCATCAACTAATCCATAAATCTTCTTATTTTTGCAGCCTTAATATATAACATATGTATAGAAGTCATTCGTGCGGTGAACTACGCCTCTCAGATATCAAAAAAGAAGTCACCTTATCAGGATGGGTGCAAAAGACTCGTGATAAAGGATTTATGATATGGGTTGATCTTAGAGATCGTTACGGCATCACTCAATTAATATTTGATGAAGAACGTACTCCAGCATTAATTGTCGAAAAAGCTAAAACTCTCGGAAGAGAGTTTGTTATCCAGATAAAAGGAACCGTAATTGAACGTGAGTCTAAAAATCAAAATATCCCTACAGGGGAAATTGAAATTCTGGTGAATGAATTAACGATTCTTAATGAATCTATCGTCCCTCCTTTTACTATAGAAGATCAAACGGATGGAGGAGAAGATATTAGAATGAAATATAGGTATCTGGATATACGTCGTAATCCTGTGAAAAATAGCTTGATGTTTAGACATCAAGTAGGAATGCAAGTAAGAAATTATCTTTCGAATGAAGGGTTTATCGAAGTTGAAACTCCGTATTTAATTAAATCCACCCCCGAAGGAGCTCGTGATTTTGTTGTTCCATCCAGAATGAACGAAGGACAATTCTACGCATTACCACAATCACCACAAACTTTTAAGCAACTACTTATGGTTGGTGGAATGGATAAATATTTTCAGATCGTAAAATGTTTTAGAGATGAAGATTTAAGAGCCGACAGACAACCCGAATTCACACAGATAGATTGTGAAATGGCATTTGTCGAGCAAGAAGATATTTTAAACATATTTGAAGGACTTACCCGATATTTACTATCAGAAATAAAAGGAGTCAATATTGGTGATTTCCCTAGAATGACCTATGATGAGGCCATGCGAACTTATGGTAATGACAAACCCGATATAAGGTTTGAAATGAAGTTTGGTGAGCTTAATGATATTGCTCAACACAAAGAATTTAATGTATTTAATACTGCAGAGTTAGTCGTTGGGATCGCAGTTCCTGGTGGAGCTTCATATACCAGAAAAGAGATTGACAAACTTATTGATTGGGTAAGACGCCCTCAAGTTGGAGCACTCGGAATGGTATATGTAAAATGCAATGAAGATGGTACATATAAATCCTCTGTAGACAAATTTTACGATCAAGATGATCTGGCCAAATGGGCAAAGAGAACCGGAGCAAAAGCTGGAGATTTAATCTGTGTCCTTTCTGGTCAAACAAACAAAGTAAGAGCACAACTAAGTGCTCTTAGAATGGAACTTGCTGAACGACTAGGATTAAGAAATCCAGAAGAATTTGCTCCTCTATGGGTAGTAGATTTTCCATTATTAGAATGGGACGAAGAAACAGAACGCTATCATGCTATGCATCATCCTTTTACTTCTCCAAAACCAGAAGATATTGCTTTATTAGATACTAAACCAGGAGATGTTCGTGCTAATGCATATGATCTTGTTTTAAACGGAAATGAAATTGGCGGCGGTTCTATCCGTATTCATGATAAAGAAACGCAGGCATTAATGTTTGATCATTTGGGATTCACTCCAGAAGAAGCAAAGGCACAGTTTGGATTTTTAATGGATGCTTTCCAATATGGGGCTCCTCCTCATGGTGGTATTGCTTTTGGGTTTGATAGATTAGTTGCTATTCTTGGCGGCCAGGAGACAATCCGGGATTTTATAGCTTTTCCAAAAAATAATAGTGGAAGGGATATTATGATTGATGCACCATCTAATATCGATAGCGAACAGCTCAAAGAATTAAATATAAAACTTGATTTATAATATAAAATCCCGCCACGAGCGGGATTTTTACTACCTTTAAACTAGTTAAGTCAGGTAAATATGTCTCCCCAAAAAAAAAAGACACTACTCTATAAAGTACTTAAATGGAGATATCGCCATATTTCTGACAAAACCTTTATTCTTATTCTAAGCATTCTTGTTGGGTTTACAGCAGGGCTTGTTTCCTTACTATTAAAAAATATTACTCATTCAATCCAGGTCGTTTTAGAAAGTGATATCATCTCCTGGCAAGCTTCTTTTTACTTTATCATTCCTATAATAGGTTTACTAATCGTTTATATATTCACAAAATATGTATTTAAAAGAGATGTAAAATCAGCGATCCCTCTTATTTTACATTCGCTTTCAAAAAAAAATGGAGTCATAAGACCTATTCATGGATATTTACCTCTCATTCTAGCGCCAATCACAGTAGGTTTTGGTGGTTCGGTAGGGCTTTTGGGTCCAGCAATTAGTTCTGGATCAGCATTAAGCTCTAGTTTTAGCACCTTATTTCATGTTAATCGAAAAACAAGAGTATTACTTATCGGTTGTGCTTCTGCAGGTGCTATTTCTGCCGTATTCAAATCTCCTTTGGCGGGGCTAGTATTTGCTGTAGAAGTATTTAGTTTAGACCTCACATTGACTTCCTTGTTACCCTTACTTTTTGCTTCAGTATCATCAATAATTACCTCCTACTTTTTTTTAGGTGATGAAGTTTTATTTAGATTTAATGTTTTAGAAAAATTTGATATCTATGATACTCCATTTTACATTATTTTAGGAATCGGAACCGCATTTGCTTCTATATATTTTACTAAGATGTATTTTGGAATTCTACATTTTTTTGATCGGTTTTCTAAAAAGATTCATCGGTTATTAATTGGTGGACTTGCTATCGGAGTCATGTTATATTTTATCCCCCCACTCTATGGCGAAGGTCTTGGTTTTATAAATGGTTTATTACACGGTGATCATCTAACTGCTATTGGCAAAACTCCATTTGACGCTATGACTAGTAACATATGGATTGTCATAGCTTTATTAACTGGTATTACCATTTTTAAGGCTGTTGCCATGACCGCTACTTTTGCTGCAGGAGGCTCTGGAGGGATATTCATCCCAACAATGGTCATGGGCAGTGCATTAGGTAATGTAGTATCTAAAGTAATTAATAATCTAGGAATGGGGCTTCATGTTTCTGAAGCCAATTTCACACTACTAGGGATGGCTGGGCTTATTGCCGGGGTATTACATGCTCCACTAACTTCAATATTTCTTATTGCAGAAATCACTTCTAGTTATGAGTTATTTGTTCCGTTAATGATTACTACTTCAATATCATTTATAATTTCAAAAAACAAAATAGAACATAATATCTACACCAGAGAACTCGCAAAACAAGGTCATTTATTAACCCATGACAAGGATCAAACTGTTTTGACTCTAATGAATCTCGAAGATTGTATAGAAACTAATTTTATCCCGGTAAAGCCAAACTATACCTTAAAGCAACTTTTAAGTGAAGCCGTCGCAAAATCAAATAGAAACCTATTTCCTGTTACTGATGAATCTGATCACCTCATAGGAATGGTTTCACTAGATGACATTAGAGATATTATGTTTGACATTACCTTATATCACAAAATAACAGTAGATACCTTGATGGCTCAAACCTCGGTTGCTATAATTTATGAGCATGACAATGCAAAAACGGTAATGAAAAAGTTTCAGGATACCGGAGCCTGGAATCTACCTGTGATTAAAAACGGTAAGTATTTTGGTTTTATTTCAAAATCAAAACTTCTTACTGCATATCGTAGAAAGTTGATTAATTTTACACGATAAAACTCCTAATCCATCATAACATTGTTATAAAAACAAGTATTACTATTATCTGGAGGAGATCTCAATTTTTAATGAATTTATTTTTACAATACCTAAAAAATACCTAAACGCATGAAATATATTATTAGAATACTTTTTATAGCTATTATCATATTGATATGTGTTGGATATTATTTCAAAAATTCAGGAGATCATGGTACCGGTGATAAATTAGTTGGGATTGGTATACTAGCTTCTTCTTTTATTCTAATGCCAATTTTTATCTATCACAGATGGAAAAATAAAAAAGTTAAAGATTATATGCTTACCGAAGAAAACCTAAAGAAAATGAGGGATTATGAGGCAAATAGGGAAAATAATAGCTGATAAATTTTTAAAATATTCATACTTTGATAACAATTCATAAAAAATTTAAAACTACCTTTATTATTCAAATACTTATTATCTTATTACAATGGAAGGAACAGTAAAATTTTTTAATGAATCAAAAGGTTACGGATTTATTACAAACGACGAAACAGGAAAAGACATTTTTGTTCATGCTTCAGGAATTGATGGCGAGGCATTAAATGAAGGTGACAAAGTGGAGTATAATGAAGAAGAAGGAAAAAAAGGGCTTACTGCAGCTAATGTGCGTATAATTCACGGATAGAACGCATACTCCTAAGTTTCAAAAGCACTACTGATCGTAGTGTTTTTTTATTTTTAATTAACTCTTGATACAAAAAATTAACTTCAGTTAAGGTTTCGTTTTTCAATAAAAAAGCGGGTAAGTAGTTCTCCACATTCTTTTTCTAAAATACCACCTATAATTTCAGTCTTTGGGTGAAGTTTTGTTCCCATTGCAGCACATCCTCTTCGTTCATCAACTGCACCAAATACTATTTTTTTGATCTGACTCCAATATAACGCTCCGGCACACATCTGGCAAGGCTCAAGGGTTACATATAATGTGCATTCTTTAAGGTACTTCCCTCCCAAAAAATTTGCTGCTGCTGTTATTGCCTGCATTTCGGCATGAGCAGTAACGTCATTTAGTAATTCTGTAAGGTTATGAGCTCTGGCTATAATACGATCTTCAACTACTATAACCGCTCCTATTGGAACTTCATTTTTTTCATACGCCAATTCTGCTTCCTGAAGCGCTTTCTTCATATAGTAAGAATCATCCAATGGGTCTAACATCTCAATAACTTAGGATTATACACAAATTTAAACAAATTGGTAAGAAATCCGATTCATAGTAAATAATCCTCAGAGCATTCAACTGAAAAAAGTTTATTTCTTATTTATGAACCCTTAAGTTTTTAAAGTAAAACCATTTTTTGTATCCAAGTGATCCATAAACAAGTTTATAGAACAGACTCCTTTTTGAATATCTATTGCATTAAGAATATCCGTAAAAACATGTTCAAAAACATTAGTTTTGAATACACTTAGCTTCTTTTAATCCATTTCACCTAAAAACAAATAGAGTTAGTTGACAATCAGCCTTTGTGTTCCCAACTTTTCCATACCATTAAACGTTGTAATAAAATAGACACCAGGTACGTAATCAATAACATCTAGATAGATGATATTATTTGGAGAAAAAGAAGACGATCCTCTTTTAGTAATTCTTTTTCCAAAAATATCTTGTATTTCATAAGACGTAATGGTGGTATTATGAGTTTTAATCGTTACAACATCCATTGCAGGATTAGGATAAATTTTAACAATAGGAGTTTGGGGTTTTAACTCAGGCATTTGCAAGGATAAATTGTCATTTTTTGTGGTGTTCCCTATGATAAAGGTAGTAGCTTCTATATGATTAAAGTTACCTCCAGAGGCTAAAATCTCACCTCCAGCACTTAGCTTGTAATGGCCTCTACCATACTGACAACAAATCCCATCACCATGGCTATCTTTAATAGTAAATGTATACCTTCCTTCTTTAAGACATTCTGTAATCTCTACAGATCTATTATAAGGCCCTCCAGAAGCCACAATCTTATTGTCCTGATCCTTAATTTGCCAACGAGTTTCTTCTGGGTATTGGTCAGTTTTTATGACTAATTGCACTTCTTTACAATTTTTGCCATTATCATAAGCTTCTTGTAATGCATCTATAGGCTCAAAAATATCAGTTGTGATCCAAACATTAAGGTCTAAGGATAGTTTCCCATAAGAATTATCTGTATCGGCAGAATCAGCAACCCTCAGGTAGGCAGATCCAGAGCTGATTCCATCACTTAAACAACGAGAATCAGCCCCTGGTCTTTTTGCTCCTTGTAAAGCAGCCATTAATTTATCTGCTAGGCTACCTCTAGTTCTTAAAAAAGCTTTTTCCATGTCTTTAATAACGTCTTGAGAGATTAGAGTATTTCCTGCTATTGCATAATTAGTTCCTGTAATGTGCATCCATTTTTCATACATATTTTTTCCTGAAAAAGCAGCACTTCTAGGCTGCCCATTGTTTAAATCTACAATGGCATATTGGGTATAATCAGGGTAATCTCCATTTTCAGAAAGCCATTTGGTTATTTGTTTTGGAGAATCACCAGCTTCCATACGCGCAGTAGCACGTTTCTGATTCACAGGAAGCCAAAACGCTTGTGTGTTGATAGCCCCAACACCCAAAACAATGACACTTACATCTCTAGCACCATCTTCTGCTTTTATACAAGTTGCCCCAGCACTTCCAATTTCTCCAGTGACAGGATCAACAGCAACGATCGAAAAGGTGTGTTGTGCATGCAGCTTTATATTTATAAATAAGGTAATACAAAAAAGGAATAATAATCTTAGTATAGGTTTCATAATTTGGTTGTGGTTTTAAGAAATTAATACTGAAGTGGTTTAAGGATTTTCGATCCTAATGAAGAATAGTAATTTTTATAACGAATTGCAAAAAATTCTAAATTACCTCAGTATATATTTACAACAAAGGACCCTAAAAATACTAATTAACCAGTCTTTTTTTTGTTAAAAAAACTAAATATAATGTTAAAAATCTTGTGTAGTTATTCTCAACACCTTCAAACATGTTTAAAGAAATATGAACAGAAAATCAATAGTTTGAGGTTCTGAGTATACCTAAAATCATAACAATATCGAAATATTGGAATTATTTGAAGGAAGGTCATGGTTCTTAAAATATTAATTTATAGAAAATAGGGATTTAAAACATGCTCTCGCTAATAAAAAATATATAAAGAACCATTACAAAATAGTACTTTTGTGCTATGCAACAATCATTTCTATCTAATATCAAATATCCATCTGATCTAAGAAAATTATCTACTGATCAGTTACCCAAACTAGCCAGAGAGCTTCGGGATTTTGTGATCAATATTGTTGCAGCTAAAGAAGGTCATCTCGGAGCAAGTTTAGGAGTGATAGAGCTTACTATTGCTCTACATTATATTTTTGACACCCCCAATGATCTTCTTGTTTGGGATGTGGGGCATCAGGCTTATCCTCATAAAATCCTTACCGGAAGAAAAGATATATTTCATACCAATAGGCAATTGGGTGGTATAAGTGGGTTCCCTAAACGTACTGAAAGTGATTATGATACTTTTGGAGTTGGGCACTCTTCTACTTCTATTTCGGCTGTATTAGGTATGGCAATTGCATCTAAATTAAAAGGAGATATCACAAAACAGCATGTCGCAATAATTGGTGATGCTTCTATTGCTAGTGGAATGGCTTTTGAAGGACTTAATCATGCCGGAGTAACCGACACCAATATGCTGGTTATCCTTAATGATAATGCTATCGGTATCGATCCTAGTGTAGGTGCTCTGAAAGAATACCTTACTAAAGCCAAAATCGGGGTTAGACCTAGAAAAAATAATATTATAGAGGCATTAAATTTTAATTATTTTGGCCCTATTGACGGGCATGACCTACCTATGCTTCTCAAAACTTTAGAAAAACTAAAGGCTACAAAAGGCCCAAAACTTTTACATATTATTACCACCAAAGGAAAAGGTTTAAAACAAGCTGAAGAAGACCAGGTAAAATACCATGCTCCGGGTAAATTTGATGCTTCGACTGGGGATTTAATTTCAAAAGACAATACAGGATTACCACCTAAGTTTCAGGATGTTTTTGGGTTTACTATTCTCGAACTTGCAAGAAAAAATAAAAAGATTATAGGTATTACACCTGCAATGCCTACTGGGAGTTCTCTAAAATATATGATGGAAGAAATGCCAGATCGGGCTTTTGATGTTGGCATTGCTGAGCAACATGCAGTCACCCTTGCTGCCGGAATGGCGACACAAGGACTAATTCCTTTTTGCACAATCTATTCTACTTTTTTACAACGTGCCTATGATCAAGTAATCCACGATGTAGCTTTACAAAATTTGCCTGTAATTTTTTGTGTTGATCGTGCCGGTATTGTTGGCGCAGATGGTGCAACACACCATGGTGTTTATGACATTGCCTATCTTACATGCGTCCCTAATATGATTGTTGCAGCACCAGCCAATGAAATTGAGCTAAGACATTTACTTTATACTGCTTCTTTGAGACTAGATCACCCTATAACGATACGCTACCCCAGAGGCAGAGGGCATATTATCGACTGGGAAGTCCCCATGCAAAAACTAGAAATTGGTAAAGCTATCAACCTAAAAAAAGGTTCCAAAATCTCTCTAGTTTCTACAGGTACTATTGCACATAATGTAACCAAAGCCATAGAAGCTATAGAAAAACCAATTAGCCACTATCATTTTTGCTTTATAAAACCTTTAGATATTGATCTACTGAAACAAATAGTACAGAACTATGACACCATTATTACTGTTGAAGATGGCGTTATCAAAGGTGGTTTTGGGAGTTCAATACTCGATTTTGCTAATCAGAATGATTTTAAAAACAATATTATCACTTTAGGTATTCCTGATCAATTTATTCATCATGGCACAGTAGATCAGCTACATAATATTTGCGGGATTTCTCCTGAAAAAATCCTTAACACAATCAAGACATACCTCTAAGCATTTTTTTATATCTGCAATCCTTTAATCTTTTGAAATTTTAATAACGCATTACCATCAGTTAAACTCGCCACATAGTTACTTATCCCGATAAGACGGGTATAGAGATCTACATTTGTATAGTCAAAATTAATGCCTTCGGCTCTCAAAATAAGCTTGTCATAGTTAGAACTCTCTCCCTTGTTAAAGTTATCTGTTGCCACACAATAGCGATCTAAAAGAGTAGCAAGAATCTCATATCCCGCGATTTCTTTTTCGGTTACTTCCTGACTTTGATAAATCTTAGCAACGCTAATTTTAATGATGTCAGCGATTTGAGCTTCGTATTTACTCTTGTCTATTAATGCCATATCAAAGGTTCCCGATAATATAGCTTCTTCATGCTCGATAAAAATACTTGCTGCTTCTCCTATTAAGGTATTAATAGCTAGTGCTCTAAGATAACTTAATCGATCTGCTGTAGTAATAAGCTTATTATATTTTGAAGTATTGATAGTATCTTTTACCAATTTGATTAAGTATTCTAAAGCATATTCTTCTTCTATCAATCCCAGGTTAATACCATCTTCAAAATCGATAATAGTATAACAAATATCGTCTGCTGCCTCTACCAAAAAAGTTAATGGGTGACGACTATAAGTAACCTCATCACCTATCTGGTATTGCAATAACCCCACTTCTTCTGCTACCTCTTTAAAAAAAGAAGTATCGTTCTGAAAGTACCCAAATTTTTTATGAGCAATATGTGTTGTTGGTTTTTTAGGTAATGACTCTTTAGGGTATTTCATAAACGCTCCAAGTGTCGCATACGATAATCTAAGACCTCCTTCTATCCCTTCTCGGGATTCTGTAAGAATTTTAAACCCATTGGCATTCCCTTCAAAATCAATCAAATCCTGATACTGCTTAGGAGTGAGTTTATCTTTATATCGGTTACCGCTTCCTGTTTTGAAGTATTCTCCTATAGCCTTCTCTCCAGAATGCCCAAAGGGTGGATTACCAATATCATGTGCTAATGCAGCAGCTGCAACAATAGCACCAAAATCATTAAACTGATATCCATGAACAGCAACAAGATGTGGATGTTTTTCTAAAATTTTCTTACCTACTACTCTACCCAAAGAACGCCCTACTACAGATACTTCGAGACTATGTGTTAATCGTGTATGCACAAAGCTGGTTTTGGACAACGGAATAACCTGTGTTTTATCCTGTAAACTCCTAAAGGCCGAAGAGAAGATAATGCGATCATAATCGACTTCAAAACCTAATCGGGTTTCGTCTTGCTCTTTACGTAATCTTTTATTTCTATCTCCTTGTCGTTTTAAGGACAGGAGTTGCTCCCAATTCATCATATTTCTAAGAAAATTCGAATATACAAAAAAGGGAAGCATCCTAAGAAAACTTCCCTTTTGCCCTATATAAATCTAGGTCTAAGACCCACACATTAAACAATCGTCTCCTTCGCCTTCTTTAGATTGTGCAATGATTGCACGAAGTTCTTCTGGAGTAAGAGCTGTTCCTTCTGGTGCAACAGCTTCTTGTTTTGGTTCTTCTTTGGTTGCTTGCGCTTCCATTACTTGTGCAGCAGCTACGGCTACTTGTTCTGGTTTAGGCTCCTCTTTAGTTTCCTTTTTAAGCGTAAACTTAATTGCATCTACCGCAGATTTCGTTCTCAGGTAATACATACCTGTTTTTAATCCACTCTTCCATGCGTAAAAATGCATCGAAGTTAATTTGGCCATAGTAGCACCTTCTAAGAACAAGTTTAAAGACTGAGACTGATCGATAAAATATCCTCTATGACGAGACATATCGATAATATCTTTCATACTCATTTCCCAAACAGTTTTGTACAGTTCTTTTAGATCTTGCGGAATGATATCTATATTTTGTACTGAACCATTAGCACGCATAATAGCATCCTTAAGGTTATCATTCCATAATCCTAATTTCACTAAATCTTCTAATAAGTGTTTATTTACTACGATAAACTCTCCAGAGAGTACACGTCTGGTATAAATGTTACTTGTGTACGGTTCGAATGCTTCATTGTTTCCTAAAATCTGAGAAGTAGATGCTGTAGGCATTGGTGCAACTAATAATGAGTTACGTACTCCGTTTTTAAGCACTTGCTTACGAAGTTTTGCCCAATCCCAACGACCGCTTAATTCTTCATCTTTTATTCCCCATAGGTTGTATTGAAAATCTCCTTTAGATATTGGAGAACCTTCATAAGTTTGATATGGCCCATCAGCTTTTGCCTCTTCCATAGATGCTGTTACTGCAGCAAAATATAGAGTTTCAAAAATCTCTTGGTTTAATTTCTTAGCCTCATCACTGGTAAATGGCAAACGCAATTGGATAAATGCATCAGCCAATCCTTGTACGCCTAATCCAATAGGGCGATGACGCATATTAGAATTTTCTGCTTCTTTTACCGGATAGTAATTACGATCAATTACTCTGTTCAAATTCTTAGTTACCCGTTTTGTAATCTTAAAAAGCTCTTTATGATCAAACTCTCCGTTTTTCACAAACATTGGCAATGCAATAGATGCCAGGTTACATACTGCTACTTCATCTGGGCTAGTATATTCTAATATCTCTGTACATAAATTAGATGATCTTATAGTTCCCAGATTTTGTTGATTAGATTTGCGATTTGCAGCATCTTTATACAACATATAAGGTGTACCCGTTTCGATCTGAGATTCTAAGATTTTTTCCCAAAGTTCACGTGCTTTGATTGTTCTTCGTCCTTTTCCTTCTGATTCAAAACGAAGGTAAGCTTCTTCAAACTCATCACTATGTATATCAAATAAACCAGGGCACTCATTAGGACACATTAAGGTCCATTCTGCATCTTCTTGTACACGTTTCATAAATAAATCCGGTACCCACATTGCATAGAATAAATCACGTGCACGCATTTCTTCTTTACCATGATTCTTTTTCAGATCTAAGAAATCAAAGATATCAGCATGCCATGGTTCTACATATATTGCAAAAGATCCTTTACGCTTTCCTCCACCCTGATCTACATAACGAGCTGTATCATTATATACTTGTAGCATGGGTACAATACCGTTAGATGTTCCATTAGTACCAGCAATATAAGAACCTGTAGCACGTACATTATGTATAGATAATCCTATTCCTCCAGCAGATTGAGAAATTTTTGCTGTTTGTTTAAGTGTATCATAAATACCATCAATACTATCATCTTTCATCGCCAAAAGGAAACAAGATGACATTTGCGGTTTTGGTGTTCCCGAATTAAATAATGTTGGTGTAGCGTGTGTAAAGTATTTTTTAGACATTAATTCATAAGTCTCTATAGCAGCATCAAGATCATTAAGATGGATACCGATAGAAACTCTCATAAGCATATGCTGCGGACGTTCAGCAATTGTGCCATTGATTTTTAATAGATAAGAACGTTCTAATGTTTTAAAACCAAAATAGTCATAGCCAAAATCTCTATTGTATATAATAGTAGAATCCAACTTTTCCTTATTAGCCATAATTACCTCATATACATCATCGGCTATCAGTGGTCCTTTTTTACCGTTTCTTGGATTTACATACTCATATAGGTCTGTAATGACTTCAGAAAAAGTTTTCTTTGTATTTTTATGTAGATTAGAAACAGAGATACGAGCTGCAAGCTTCGCATAATCAGGGTGTGTTATAGTCATTGTTGCTGCTATTTCTGCAGCCAAATTATCCAACTCACTAGTCGTTACTCCATCATACAACCCTTCTATCACTCTCATTGCTACCTTTACAGGATCAACTAGTGGATTAAGTCCATAACATAATTTTCTTACCCTTGCGGTAATCTTGTCGAACATAATTGGTTCTTTACGCCCATCTCTTTTTACTACATACATATTTCTTTTTGGTTTTTAAATTTTCTTCTTAACGAAGAAGTTGATGATAATTCGTGTTACTAATTTTATAATTTGAAGGTCAAAAATTATATTTCATCTCCTTGAAATTGGATACTAAGAAGAAATCTCTACATCCAAAAATTAGAGTAATTCTATAGATAAAAAATAATAATATGACTTTCGTCCCTTTTGTTTTTTTGTGTAGCTTTTCATAAAGCCTTATCAAACTGAGCTAATCTGAATTAAACAGAAGAAATGTTTTTGATTAGCTCAGAATGAATATATCTTTATTTTTAAGTATTTTGGATCCAACTTTCGTTGGAATGATAATCTTAAGAAATTAACGTTACACTATTAATGTTCTTTTCGATTAAAAATCTGCATCAAAACTTATCTTATTGTCTTCCGTGTCTTTATTAAGCACCCCTGCTTTTTGGTATTCTGAAACTCTTTTCTCAAAGAAATTGGTTTTACCTTGCAAAGAGATCATGTCCATAAAATCAAATGGATTTGATGTTTCATATTCTTTTTCGCATCCTAATTCTACCAGTAATCTATCGGTAACAAATTCTAAATATTGAGTCATTAACTTAGAATTCATACCTATCAAACTTACCGGAAGAGATTCTGTTATAAATTCTCTCTCTATATCTAATGCGTCTATCAGGATTTTTCTAATTCTATCTTTTGGTACTTTATTTATCAAATGTTTGTTATGAAGATGAACTGCAAAATCGCAATGTACTCCTTCATCTCTTGAAATTAGCTCATTAGAAAATGTAAGTCCTGGCATTAATCCACGTTTTTTCAACCAGAATATAGAACAGAACGCTCCTGAAAAGAAGATCCCTTCTACCGCCGCAAAGGCAATTAAACGTTCTGCAAAAGAATCAGATTCTATCCATTGTAATGCCCAGTCTGCTTTTTTCTTAATTGCCGGAAAATTCTCTAATGCATTAAATAGTATATCCTTTTCTTTCTCATCCTTTACATAAGTATCGATCAATAAGGAGTATGTTTCTGAATGAATGTTTTCCATCATGATCTGAAAACCATAGAAAAATTTCGCCTCACTATACTGTACTTCGTTTATAAAATTTTCTGCAAGATTTTCATTAACAATACCGTCAGATGCAGCAAAAAACGCTAAAATATGTTTGATAAAATATTGTTCATCCTCAGTAAGTTTGGTTGCCCAATCCGTAATATCCTGATGCAAATCGATCTCTTCTGCTGTCCAAAAACTAGCTTCGGACTTCTTATACCATTCCCAAATATCGTGGTGTTGGATAGGAAAAATTACGAATCGATCTTTGTTTTCTTGCAAAATAGGTTCTACGGCGCTCATTCTTTTTTTTTTAGCTGTTTTTTTTTGAGAATTTCTTATTTCCTAAGGGTATTACAAAGATCAAAAAATAGGTTAAAAGTTCTACGGAAAGTTAACAAACGTTTTCAACAAAGTTTTCAACACGAAGTGAATTTGCAACAAAAATGATCTTTCACAAAACACACATAACACTTTGTTAATCAAAATATTAAGTGTTTTTTAGAAAATACAGATAATGTGAACATCATCTTCAAAAATCTCTTATTTTTCACTTGCTAGCCGAGGTTTTTCAACAGAAAAACAAAGAAGAGAAAATGCACCTGTTTACGGTAAACCCGTAAGCCAAAAAAACTCTTTTTTTAACAAAAAAAAGAGAGTTATTTATATCTAAAAATATAAAGAAGGGGTTTATTTTTTCAATTTTGCTGCCACGTTTTCAAGTTCTATATACCAGTCTTCTCCAAATTTTCGGATTAAGGCTTCTTTAACAAATTTATAGATCGGTACTTGAAATGCTTTACCCAATGTACAGGCATCATCACAAATTTCCCATTTGTGATAATTTACAGCAGAAAACTCGGTATACTCTTGCACTCTAACTGGGTATAAATGACAAGATACCGGTTTTTTCCAGTCAACTTCACCTTGGTTATAAGCTTCTTCGATAGCACACATAGCTGTTCCTTTTTCATCAAAAATCACATATGCACAATCTGCTCCATCAATTAGAGGTGTTTCTAATTCTCCATTAGCAGTTTTAACATGGGTTCCGTAATGCTCGATAGCCTCGACACCTTCTTTTCTCAAATAAGATTTGACGATAGGGTATATCTCTTTAAGCTTATGAACTTCTGACTCTTCTAAGGGCGCTCCCGCCTCACCATCAATGCAGCAGGCTCCTTTGCATGCAGAAAGATTACACACAAAGTCTTTCTCTATAATATCCTCAGAAACTATGGTTTTTCCTAATTGAAACATGCCGCTAAGATAATTCTTATACAAGAGATTTTTTACAATTTATTCACCTTTTTATAATACCTTTATTTAATAAAGTCTATTTATATTTGCTCAAAATTTTGAAACCATTTTTACTATGAACTTTGATCTTAAAGAAATATTTACTGCAAGTATGATTTTATTTGCGGTAATAGATATCATAGGAAGTATACCTATTATTATTGATTTACGTAAAAAAGTAGGACATATCCAAAGTGAAAAAGCTTCGATTGTTGCTGCTATATTAATGGTTGTTTTTCTTTTTGTAGGGAAAGAAATTCTAAACCTTATCGGGATCGACGTTAATTCTTTTGCCGTAGCTGGTGCTTTTATTATTTTCTTTCTAGCCTTAGAAATGATATTAGGTATCCAATTATACAAAGATGATGAGCCAGAAACGGCTGCAGTAGTTCCATTAGCCTTTCCTTTGATTGCCGGAGCTGGTACAATGACCTCTATCCTTTCTTTACGAGCAGAATACCACCCAATTAACATAGTAATTGCTATACTAATCAATATTATTTTTGTTTATATTGTTTTAAAATCATCAAAAAAGATAGAAAAAATAATAGGTAAGCAAGGAATTAATGTGATTCGAAAGATTTTTGGGGTAATTCTACTTGCTATTGCAGTTAAATTATTTGCTACAAATATCAAAGGTCTTTTTTAAAGAAAATTAAACGCATGAAATATTTTATATACTTACTAATTGCTATTGCAACGGGTTTAATCATTTACAATATAACCTATCTAGATTTTGATGATTTATTTGCTGGTGATAGTAAAACGGCTCTTATTGGCATTTTTTCTTCTGCTTGCGTAGTTCTGTTAATGTCAATCTTGTTGGTTTCTAAAAACATCCAAAAGAAGAAAAGAGGAAATTAATTCCTGAAGCTTTATCAGCTTTGTTTTAACAGCAAAACACTTTTTAAAACACAAAGAAGCAAGCGATAATCACGGGTGGAATAGAAATTACCATTAGAATCATAAAAAAGTTATGCAGCTTTCTAAATAATAATGCTCGCATTAAGGATTTTTTAAGCTTTATATCTTCAGAACTATGGATGTGCTCTCTTATTATATCACCAGAAACATAAGAGGTATCAACTAATATATCATGCTTTAAAAAAATAGAAGCACTATTATCCAACAACCTAAAAGCAACTGCTATAATAAAGAAAAAAAGCGGAGAGCATATTGCAATAGCTACTAGATATTCTTCAAATTCTGACATATATCGGATATAAGTTATTCTTCTTTAGAAAGTGATAATACTTTATTAATCATCGCATCATCTTTATTTATAATTCTTTCAAAAGCTCCAGTTCCAAATAATTGTTGCGCCATTGTCGCTTTCAAATATTTTTTTAATTGATCTTCATAGTTTTTCAACTCAATTTCTATCCCTCTTTGTCTTGAATATTTTAAAAAATCTTCAGCAAAAGCGTCATCTATATTGATTTTTTCATTAAACTCATTTTCAGATAAATCATTATAATACGACCTGTTTTTATCAAGTTCTTCGAATACATACCCTCCCATACGACCAGAACGTAACATATAATCTAATGTTTCACCAACACGTGTAGTATCTTTACTAACAAATATATCTGGTATAATACCCCCGCCCCCATAAACAATTTTGCCGCCTGGAGTTTTAAATTTTAGAGAGTCTGCTACCTGAATACTATCTGCACTCTGTAATTCTCCATTTTTATATCGCTCCATATACTCATTAAAATACTCTTTATTTCCATTAGTATAAGGCTTTTGTATTGATCTCCCGGTTGGTGTATAGTATCTTGAAATTGTTAATCGTATTGCACTACCGTCACCTAATGCCATTTCTCTTTGCACAAGACCTTTTCCGTAAGAACGTCTGCCAACGATAGCACCTCTATCATTATCTTGAATTGCTCCTGCAAAAATTTCACTGGCAGAGGCAGAGTTTTCATTGATTAGCACATATACTTTTCCTTGTTCAAAACTTCCTTTATTAGTAGCAAAATTATTTTCGATGGCTCCTTTTTTATTTTTGGTAAACATAATCAGCACATCATCTTTCAAAAATTCATCCGCCATTTTTAAAGCCGGAGCAATAAATCCTCCTCCATTATCACGAAGATCAATCACCACATTTTCGGCACCTTTATCAATTAGCTCATCCATTGCCGTTTTAAATTCTTTATAAGTAGTCTCTGCAAAACGGTTTACTTTTACGTACCCTAATTTATCATCTAACATATAAGACGCATCTACACTTTGTATAGGTACGCGTCCTCTTTTTACCACAACATCAAATGTGCCTTTACCTTTTCTATATACTCTAAGTTGTACCTGGCTGTTTAGCTCTCCTTTTAGCCTATTTGCTAATCCATCTCTTATAAGTCGTTCTCCAAATAAGGTGTCGCTATCTGCCATTAATATCCTATCTCCTGCCTTAATTCCAGATTTTTCACTTGGCCCTCCTTTTATGGTATTAATCACTGATATTGTATCTCTATAGGGGTAATAACTTACTCCAATACCAATAAAATCTCCTTGCATGTTCTCTGTAATCTCTTCAAGTTCTTCTGAGGGTATATATATCGAATGAGGGTCCAGGTTTTCTAATATTCTGTTTACCGTAACCTCGACGATACTATCGGTATTGATTTCATCTACATACTCATAGTCTATATAATCAATAAGCCTATTTAGTTTCTCTTTTTTGGGGTTATATGAAAATAGCTTTGCCGAAGGGTTGCTAAAATCAAGTTTACTACCCAAAAATACTCCGGCTCCTACAGCCAAACCCAAAAACAAAGGCAAGTATTTTTTTGAATATCCCATTATTCTTCTAAATCCGTAATCTGTTCTATTTCTACTCCAGCCTTAGCAAGAAATTGCAAACCAGAGTCATCTTTATAACCCATTTGATACACTATGCGTTTTATACCTGCCTGATGAATCAATTTACTACATTCCTTACATGGTGATAATGTAATATATAATGTTGCTCCTCTACATGACTGAGTAGATGAAGCTACTTTAGAAATCGCATTTGCTTCTGCATGCAATACATACCACTTTGTATATCCTTCTTCGTCTTCACATGGGTTTTCAAAACCTGTTGGAGTCCCGTTAAATCCATCTGAAATAATCATTCTATCCTTTACAATAACCGCACCAACTTTTTTTCTTTCACAATGAGATAATTTCCCCCATTCTCTTGCAATTCTCAGATAGGCTTTATCGTACTTCAGTTGTTTTTTTTTTGACATAAAATAGAATGACTAGTGTATTGATAACAATCAAAGTACGAATATATTATTACGATGTGGCAAATACAACCCTAATCACACTTATTCACCAAATTTTATTTGCGATAAGCATGGGGATTACCATTCCTATCACAATAGAAGAAACAACAAGTATCCAATCTCGTTTTGAAAATCGAAAAAAGGTCTGAAATATAAAACTAACTATAAGAACAATTAAAACAATAATAATCTGTGCAGCTTCAACACCCAATGCAAATTCAATTAAAGGCAAAATTTTAGAGTTCACATTACTGCTAATTGCTCTAAAATAACTAGAAAATCCCAATCCATGAATTAGTCCAAAAAAAATAGTTACTCCATATAAGATTCCTATTTTACTGTTTTTTGAAGTATTCTTTACAGTAAATACATTAAACAAACCTGCAATCAATATGGTCAAAGGAATCAGAAATTCTATCAATCTCGAATTTACTGATACCACATCATATGTTGCCAAAAATAAAGACAATGTATGCCCAATTGTAAACAAGGTAACTAACAACAAAATACGTTTCCAGTTATCAAAAGTATATCCTACTGTTAGCGCAATTAAAAATAAAATATGGTCATAAGCATGCCAATCCAGCACGTGACCAAAACCCAGCTTTATATAAAGCCAAAACTCTGACATAATTTTAGGTTTTGAGGTGTGGGACTAATGTACAACTAAATACAAGAACGAAGAAATACATGAAAAATTCTTATCAAAAGTTTAAGAAATTCTGAAACAAAACCAACTACCAGAATCAAAAAAACCCAGGAGTATATTCCTGGGTTTTTCTTTTATTTATAAAATTTTTCTTTCGAAAAGTATTTTCAAAATAACGAATACCCTAAAATCACAGAGAAAGAACTATAATCAAATATACCACCTATTTCACGGCTTGTTGCATAACGTGCTTCAATACTATATCGATCATTATACTTATATCCAAAACCTACTGCTATATTCGTTTTACTTTTTAACTTATTAACGATTGGGGTAGAACTATTATTTCTCAATACAAATGTAGAATCAAACTCGAAGTCTAATACATAAGCAGCATTAACAAACAATTTTGACTTATCACTTAGAAACATATAATGCCTTAAACCTATAGGTAATTCTATGGATTTATAATCAACAGTATAAGTTCTGGTATTTGTACCAAGAAAATTTATGTATTCTATTACTAATTCTGATTTATAAGACTGATAAGTGGGTTCTATAAATATCCCCCATTTGTTTTTATTAAAGGGTAAAATAAACTCTGCTTCAATCCCAAATCTAAGACCTGATTGATCTTCAAAATTACTAATATCTCTACTATTATTATTTATAACAAAATTAGATAAGTCTACATTGGATTTAAGAGAAGAAAAATTAATCCCTGGTCTGATCGTAAGGTTAAATAAATCTCTATCTTCTTGTTTACGAGTGTTCACAAAGTTTGGATCCTTACACGCATTATATTTTACAAAATACTTTATTAAACTATTTTTCTTATAGTTCGTTTTTACTGCATCACTTTCTTTCATGTTATCACATTTAACATCTGTCCAAAGCTGCTGTTTATATCGATTATTCTTATCAATTTTATTCGTTCTTTCTTTTGCTACCCCGTTTACTATTTCTTGTGTAACTCTATACGTTTTATAGATTAACTGCTCTATATCCTTATCACCTACCTGATAAAAGTATCTAATTAAGTTTCCCTCCTCATATTGATATAGGTTTGCTTCACCTTGCACTACATGTTTCAGAAATAAAGTTGCTTCTTTAAACTCGGGGTTTTTGTTAGCACTTAAATGATTTAATTCCTCGCTTGACATATCAATATTTACAGTTGCTTTTACGTATTTTAGATCAGAGACTGCAAATTCTTTAATGTTTCTTATATAGTCTATCTTGGCCTCATCATCTTCACTTATTTTATATTCAATCTGGCTCGGATTATCATGCCAATCTACATTTTTAATAAGGCATTCTGTTTTTATTCCATTATTATCAATAAAATATCCCTGCTCAAATTTGATTTGGGCATAACCGGTAATACTTAAGATCATTAACAGAAGTAAAAGTGATTGTTTTTTCATTTCAATGTTTAGTTTTTGTGTATTTATATGGTTTCTACATTCAATTTTCACATTGCAATAATAGCAAGTCTCAGTTTCATTTTTCGGAACTGACATAAAAATGTTTTTAGTAAAAATTATTAGGTAGAATTAAATGGTCTGAAAATGAATAGTTGTAGTATACTTGCAAAATATTTCTACTCTTTTGAGATCATATTTTGATTGACCTTAAATTAGTTATAAAAATAAAACTAATACCAATCAAGACCACAACACTTGCTATTGAAAGAGTAATAAAATAGTGTTCAAAAAAAATAAAATCAAGCCAAATGACGGCCCCTTTATAAAAAATCAATACTTCTGTGAGAGCAAATCCTAAAAGATAGATGTAATATCCTTTTTCAGGAATTTTAATAAGTTTAAAATATTCCAAGAATAAAAATAAACTAATGCTTACTACTCCCAAAAAAGTCCAATGTAAATAACCTATAGTAAAATCTATAATAGTAGTAGCCAGGTTTGCAAAATATGGAAAAGCCGAGATCAATTGTAGTAAAAATTTAATCAGGATAAGAATACCTATTGTTTTTAATAGTTTTTTTTGAAAACCAGAGAATATGTTGTTTAATACCGTTCTTGATGTTATTAATAGCCTAATAAACATCAAAAATGCTATACACTGAAGCAAGCCACCTACTCCTCCCAAAATATAATAAATACCTGCCGGTCTAGTCCATAATACCGAAAGAAAAAAGCTTAAAACAATCCCAAGGTTAATTGCCCTAGAAAAGTTACTAAAATCTCTATTAGAGATACGTACCTCTTGGTGCTCAAGAATAAAAATCAACAATCCAAATAAAGCTAGTATCATCCATCCGTTATACTGAAAATGCAAATAAAAATAAATAGCCAGTCTATACCAGATAGAATCTGTTCCTAGCGTACTCATTATTGCTCCTAATGCCCAAGGACCAATACTAGAAATAACCATATACCACAAAGCAATCTTTATACATTTGTAAGATTTTGCATTCTTAAACTTCTCTGGTATATTTTTAATAAAAAACCAGGTAAACCAATACGAAGCAAAAAGGAATAGTGTAGAAAAAGTTATCGAGAATAATGCATATCCCTGAAAAGGGAAACTAAACAACATTCCTAATAAGGTAAATTGGGTAAACCAGAAAATGATTCTATATCGTTTATCAACATTACACTTACCTAAATACAATTTGTAAAGTAGGGTTGTTAAACCAATATATACCCATCCTAGTAATGCTATATGGGAGTGTGTATGTACAATATATCTATAATCAACAGATATGTCAAAAACGTATAAAAATCTTAAAAAAACACCAAGTGCAGCTGCCAATAAAAAAAAGGCAAGTGATATCAAGGCATTTTGTTTTGATTTTATCATGCAGCAGTTTCTTCAGTACAACAAATATAGCTTTAGAAATCCTTTTTCTTAGATTTTCTATAGATGTTGAATGTAGGTAAAAATACCCAAATAGAAAGTGCGATACAAGATAAAATTACTCCTAAATTAGTACCAAAAAATTTCTGAAAAACTGCACCGGTATACCCTAATAAAGCAGAAATATCAAGTTTTAATAATATCAAGATCCTAGATAAATCAATAGGGTTAAATAAAGTTACTCCTATTGAAAATTTATCTAATGGGTAGGATTCAAACATGATTAATGACATTAAAAAAAGACCATCGTAAATCACCGCCATAAATAACCAAAGCAAAATAGCGTAGCTAAACCCTTTTATTTTGTTTTCATTATAGAGAGCAATATTAAATGCCAACGCCGTAAAAATTAATGTCAAAAATGTACCCGTAATGAGGAGTAAGGAAAATTCCCAAATCGCACTCGATTGAAAAAGGCCGTACATGGCAAACGGTAATCCTAATCCTATTACCAAACTCATAGATAATGAAAGCGCTACTCCTAAATATTGCCCAAGAAAAATAGACGATCTCTTAATGGGTTGCGCCAAAAGTAATTCGGTAAACTCCTTAGAATTATAATAATACATAACTCCAAAAATAGTTCCGATAAGAGGAACAAGAATAATAATCACATTCATCAAAGTAATTACAGCTTTTGACAAATCATTATTCAGGAATAATAATACAAATCCTAATGCCAAATAAAAAAGCAGGTATACATAACTCCATCGGCTACGGATAAGGTCGTAAAAACTATATTTTAAAATCTTAAGCATTATTTTCTTTTAGCAAATTAGCAATCGCATGTTCAAAGTCGTTTTCTTTCGTTTTTTCTTTTAGGGTGCTTATATTTCCTTTGAAATATACCTTACCCTCGAGAAGAAAAACGATTTCATCGGCAATCTCTTCAACAAAACTCATAATATGAGAAGTGATCAAAACTGTTTTTCCTTTTTCTTTTTCTATTTGTATTATTTTTTTAAGCTCTAACAAGGCAATAGGATCAAGCCCTGTAGTAGGTTCATCTAGAATAATTAATGGGCTATCAAACATTAATGTTAATACTAAATTTACTTTTTGTTTTGTTCCTCCAGATAGGTTACTTAGTTTTTTATCCAGAAAAGGGTTCAATTGAAAAGAGGATATCAGCGCAGTATCATCTCCAGATTTATTTCGTAAATCTTTGATCATTCTAATCAATTCTTGCACTGTAAGATTTGCAGGGAAATTAGCTATTTGCGGTAAATAGTCTATTTGCTCACGATATTTCCAACTTTTCTTAATTGGAGTATTATCAATAAAAATATCACCTTTATTTGGGATAACCATCCCAAGAATAGATTTGATCAATGTCGTTTTACCAGATCCATTTGGCCCTAGTATTGCAAATATCCCGCCTTCAGCAATACTTAGATCGACTCCTTTTAAAACCTGATTCTTTCCAAAATCCTTATGTAAATTATCAATTTTAATCATCCTTGTTTTTTCATTAACGGATACTTAT
Organism: Aquimarina macrocephali JAMB N27; assembly: GCF_000520995.1. Taxonomy (GTDB): domain Bacteria; phylum Bacteroidota; class Bacteroidia; order Flavobacteriales; family Flavobacteriaceae; genus Aquimarina; species Aquimarina macrocephali. Next base: position 27,869 of record NZ_JACA01000047.1, read on the forward strand.
CAAGTAAATCATCAGGGGTAAATACAGGCGATACTTTTTCAGAAAAATCAATCATATCAATAAACAAGCTCCTCATTAAGATAATCGTTTCTGGGGTCCTGTTTACGATATATGAAAATAATTTTACCGGCCTGTAAGGTACATCTCCAACACCATTTTTATCTAAATCATATCCTGTATACCCACTCCAATAATTCTTATCAAATTTGTTGTCATTAAGTTTACTGTTATAGGAGACATCAAATGAATTATACATAAAGTTATTGTTACTAAATATATTTGCATAACATGCACCACGTACTTTGATGGCCCAACCGTTTTTCACAAAACTGTTTTTAGTATACTTAATTCGATTAGAGCCTTCGATATTAATCCCTATTGTATTCTCTTTAAAAATGTTTCCTGTTATTTCTGCATCATTGATCTCTTTCAACAAAAGACCATAGGATGCTGCTCCCCAGTTTTCTTTAAATGTATTGCTCAACATTTTTATCTTCTTGGAGAACATTACAGCGACACCTGCTCCATTATTCTCAAACGTATTATTCTCATACAGGTCATTGTTAGAAAACATAAAATGCAACCCATATCGTAAATTATTAGAACTTATATTATTTTTTATTCTACAATCATTAGCAAACTCAAGGTAGATACCATCTCTTACATGTGTAATGATATTATTTTCTATGTCTATATTTTGAGAATACCATAGTTGTATACCGTTACCCGAATTATATTCTTCTACTGCGTCACCTATAATCTTATTATGAAAAACTCTGCCATCTCTTGATTTCTCTAGATATATCCCAAAGAATAACTTTTCTAGCACTAAATTTTGTATCAAAAAGTTTTTGCTTTTTACTACCCGTACAGCCGCATAATCCTCTGTATAACTAGTACCTACATTAATAATGAATAATCCATCTACCGTAACATTATCAGAAATCACTTTTATAATTCCTCCTTTTAACTCCCCATCAATTATGGGGTAGTTTTCTCCCAATAATGTCAAAGGTTTATCAATCACAATATTAAATTCATTATACTTTCCTTTTTTCACAAGTACTGTATCAAGTGCCGTGGCTATAACTATACCTTTTTTTATTGTTTTTATTTCACAGGAATTACAGACCTTTATAGTCTTGCCGAGAAGTAACACTGGCAGAAGAAAGATTGCCAGAAATAGTATTTTCCTGATTTGAAACATTTATTTATTATTTGCTTTTTCTATAGGTTAAATCTTAATCACTACGGATCAACATAGAATTCGAATAGTTCCCGGTTTTCATCGGGATAAGTATTTTTATCTATTAGTTATACTGGATGGATAGATATATTTCTATTTTAATGCTTTAGATGTTCTAAAAGTTCTTCCCAGGTAAATAAATCCCCTCCTTTTTCAGATTTCACTTTTTCTGCACTCGCCTTACTTTCAAATGAGGTTAAAAACGCTCCCATAGGGCTCGATATATTTTTACTTATCAAAAAAGTAGCTTGTGTTGCATCAATTAATTCTTCTGGAGAATCGTAATGATTAGAAAGATAAAGTGAGATCTCTTCTTTGTCTATCTCTGCAACATAATTTATCATACATTCTACTGCATCGAACTTAAATACCTTACCTTTTTTTGTAACGATCTCGGCAGCATGAATTTTGTCGACAATGGTCATACTGCAATAATGACAATTGTCTTCTCCATAGGCAATTTTTTCCTGTTGAATGTTACATGAGGAACATGTTATTATTAGTAGTATTAAAAATGCTATTGTGTTAAAACTATTCCTTTCCATTTTTATTGATTTTTGAAGTTTTTTTCGCGTTTCCCTACAAAATAAGAAATAAAGGTCAGAGCCATTCCTATTGCCAAAAAATATGCCCCTAGTTGAGGGTATGAGTGGGCTCTAAAATTTAAAATATCTTTAGTTCCAAATAATGGAGGTTGAAACCCCATAACAGTCCCGTCTGGATTGGTAAATTTCATTATTGCTTTTGGGTCCAAATCATGCCCATAGTCATGCTCCCACAGATAAAAATCATAAATTCCTGCCAAGGCTAAAATAGCCATTACTATAAACCATCCCAAAAACCATTTATAGTTTGCTTTAAAGGCTAATATAATTCCTAAAAAGGCCATTACTATAATCACAATAGGAAAAATCCTGAATTCTGGAATCGATTCGGGAATGTATTTCATTCCTACATAATGATTCATCAAATTGATATTCTTAATATCATGAGGATGCATGTCTGCGAAATCATTTATGTAGATATCCATTCCTAACGGAGTTGGATATTGAGGAGCTTCTAATGTAATATTCCAAAGAGGAAATACGAACAGAAATAAAGGCAACAGTACTCCTACAAGCATTAATATTCTTGATTTCTTCTTCATGACTACAATTTTTTTAAGTTGATTTAAAAGCGAGAGGGGATTTTATCCTCTCGCTTTTTTGGAAATATAACTAATCTATCTCCTTCCTGGTAGAATCTGAAATTAATCTTCTCCCAGAGACCAGGAAAGTTCTATATCAGATGATGCAGGTGATACTCTTACATATCCTTGCATCTCTTGATGTAATGCCGAGCAAAAATCAGTACAATAAAATGGCCAGACTCCTACTTGTTTAGGTTCCCACACAAAAGTTTCTGTTTGCCCAGGCATTATTAGTAGTTCAGAAGTATTGGCTCCGATCATACTCACTCCATGTGGTACATCATAATCTTGTTCTAAATTTGTAACATGAAAATAGACCTTATCCCCTACTTTAACTCCTTCTATATTATCTGGTGTAAAATGGCTTCGGATCATAGTCATATATACATGTACTTCTTTTCCTTCGCGTTCTACTCTTACATTTTCATTATTTTTAATACTATACTTATGTTCATTTTCTTCTAATTTATAGATTTTCTTAGAATGGGGTTTTATGAGATCAGCTGGTATCCCAGCGGCATAATGTGGTTCTCCAATAGTTGGAAAATCTAATAGCAATTCCATTTTTTCACCTGTGATATCATACAACTGTGCCGATTGGGTAACTTCTGGTCCGGTTGGCAGATAACGATCTTTAGTTATCTTGTTCATCGCCAGTACATATTTACCAAATGGTTTTCTAGAGTTTCCTCCCGGAATCATCAAGTGGCCTACAGAATAATATGTAGGTTTTCTATCTATTACTTCCCAACTTCCTAGTTTCCATTTTACTACTTCAGAAGAAATAAAGAACGTGGTATATCCATTTCCTTTACCATCAAACTCGGTATGTAATGGTCCTAGTCCGGCTTGAGAAACAACACCTGCCAATGCATCTTCAAATTTGATAATCGGAATTCCATAAGCATCCCCATCAAACTGTTTATTTTCGATAGCCTTAATCATTTTACTAAACGAGTGTACTGTAAGATCGGCAGAAAGTTTACCGTTCCCAACAATATATTCTCCCGATGGGTCTACATCACAACCATGTGGTGATTTAGGTGTTGGTAAAAAGTATACTAAACCTGGGCATTCTGCAGGATCTAATACTTTTACTTCTTTCTTCATTGTAGAAGTTGCCGTATGTGTTTTCTCATCATATACATTATGTGCATAATTAGCCGGCATTGTTTTAAACTTCCCTTGTTTGATATATTCTTCTGCTTTTTTCCAATTGATTGCAGCGATGAAGTCTTTATCATTTTGAGATGCATTTACTTCTAATAAAGAATTTGCTTCTTCTGTATTGTATGTAGTAAAAAAGAACCAACCATGTGAGGCTCCTCTACCTGGGTGAGCTAAATCATAATTAAAACCTGGTAGTAAAATCTGAAAAGCCATTTCCATATTTCCATGATCAGGATCTACACTAATAAAGGATACAGCTCCTTTAAATTTTCCTTTATATTCTTTGATAGCAATATCTTCTTGTGGTACAGGTACAGAAAAACGAGTTCCTGCTACTACATATTCTGTATTTTCTGTTACAAAAGATGAACTATGATTACCAGCACTATTAGGAACTTCAATTATTTCTGTAGTTTCAAAAGTACTTAGATCAATTCTTGCAATTCTTGGGGTATTGTTTCCGTTAATAAAAACCCAACGCCCATCAACTTCTCCATTGGTCTGTGATATATCTGGATGGTGAGAGTCATCCCAAGGTACAAAACCATAAGAGGTATTAAGCATTGGTTTTGTTTCTTCATTATATCCCCATGCTTTTTCTGCATCTTGAGAAAAAACAGGGATTACTTTAAATAATCGTCCTGATGGAAGTCCATATACAGATAGTTGTCCACTAAACCCTCCTGAGACAAATGCATAAAATTCATCATGCTCTCCAGGAGCTACATAGACTTTTTCTGCAGCATTAGATCCTAATGCTCCATCGGTTATTTTTTTATCTTTATTAATATCTGCACAGCCGGTTATTACCAAGCTAAGTACTGCTGTAATAAAGAGTATTTGAGATATACGTTTCATTGGTTTATCTTTTTATTAGTTTATTAATTTGATGGTGGTAATAATACCTTATCAATAACATGTACAATTCCGTTTCCGGCAGGAATACTTGCTAAAATTTTGGCTTCGCCAATAAAAACATCTTCGCCTTCTTTGGTTACTTTCACATTTACACCATTAGACTGGCCCAGTTTTTTAAATTTTTTCAGAAAATCTTTTGAGTAATTACCTGGTGTTACATGGTATTTTAGAATGTTTGCTAATGCGTCTTTATTTTCTGGTTTCAAAAGATTCTCTACAGTTCCTTCGGGTAATGCATCAAACGCTTCATTAGTTGGAGCAAATACCATTAAAGGCCCTGCATTTACCAAGGAATTTTCTAAACCGGCAGCCTGAACAGCTGCCACCAATGTAGTATGATCTTTAGAACCAATTGCTATATTAAGTACATTAGGGGTCGCTTCATCATCTTGAATAAATGCTTGCCCTTGTTTTTCGGTGGTTTCGGTTACTGTTTTTTTTGGTGTTGAATTTGTTTCCTCTTTCTTAGTTTCTGTTTTACAACTTAGCAAGAAGGTAAAGCTCATTAGAATTAAAAAAAATGCTTTAGTTGTTTTCATAATATTTAGTTTAGTTTATTTTTTGTTGTGTCTATATTGATCTGCACAAAATCTATAAATCCTACTACATCAAATACTCTGATTTTCAGGTGTTGTAGGGTTGTATCCAAAAACTTTATTTGGCAAAATGGTTCCATGAATATGTAATATGTATCCAATACAAGCAAAATGGTGGATTGCATGACTATGAGCTTGGTTTAACCCTCCTCCTAGGGTTGTCGGAATCTCAACCATCCCCATCCCAAGATCATCTTTTATAATAATAGCAATACTGGGATCTAAATCAGAAATACATTCCAGATCAGAAATTATTTTTCTCAAATATCTCTGACCTTCTACTGGGTTTTGTTCTACAATAGTTCCCCTTTTTCTCTTGGTTAAGTCAATAATTCTAGAATCTATACCATTAACTATACATTTAAAAATATCTAGTATATGACGTAAATGCCCACCTATACTACTGTAATAAGGCGCTGCAGATGTACTGGAATAAATAGCAGGTGGTAATTCTGCAAATATTTCTTCTGCTTGTTTTAAATTTATTATGGTGGGTTCAACAATCTGCTTTAACATTCTTTATCCTTAGACAGGTTACAATATTTCCAATAAAGCCTTTTGTACTATCCCTTTTTCAAAGTTCTGAAGTATTCTAAAATGGCTCTAGCTTCTTCTTCTTTTAAACTTTGATTTGCCATTGGAGACCCATTATGTTCTTTTAGTAACTCTTGAGCCAGTGGATCTTCTTTAATCATTTTTTCAGGATCCAGAATCATATTCATAATCCATTCTGGAGTTCGTCTTTCTAAGATACCAACGGGAGCTGGCCCGATAAACTTCTTATGGGTTTTATGACAAGCAGTACATTTTGTCTTAAAGAGTTCGGCTCCCTGAGCAGCCATTGTTTCGTCAATAGTGGCATCTAATACTAAATTTTTGATTGGCCCAACTCCTTTATTTGTGAGATCAACTTTTTTTGATGCAGGAGTGCCAGTAGAAACGGGTTTGGTTTCTTTTTTTTGAGTTGTTGTACTCTTTCCTATTTTAATTTGTTCTTCCTTTTTTTCTTCTTTTCCTCCGCAACTTATTAATAGAGTAACAGCGAATAAAATTATCAATTTGTCTAGTCTAATCATTTTAATAGATTTAAGATTATTGTTCAAAAATTCATTTCTCAAGAGAAATATTATTTTGATTATATCAGACAAAATTAGGTATGGGATAGGGAGATAAATATGACAAAAGTCATATTTCGGACAAATTAGTCTTTTATTTTATGGTTTTCAGAAAATTGAACATAAAATTCTTAACTCGAAGGCTATAAATTAGGGTTCTAAAAGACTACATTTTCTCTTTACTAATGTGCCAACTCAATAATTTTATTTACGGTTTCCTTATTGTTTACTCCTAACCCTTCTTGTTGATGGACTAATTCTCCTCCCTGATCAAAAACGCTTATGATGTTAGAGTGTGAAAAATCCATTGGTGATATTTTTTTGTAATTCACGGCAAGAACAGCTGCAAATTCTCTTGTATCTGATTTAGTGCCTCTAAGAAACAGCCATTGATCAGATTCCATTTCGTTCTCAATAGAGAATTTTTTAAGCCTTTCGGGGGTGTCAGTCTCTGGATCAATACTTACTAATAAGAGTTTAATATTCTCTTTTTTAGATTCTGGAATTTGAGCTTCTATATCTCTCATATCAGCCACCAATCTCGGGCAGGCTGCTTTACAAGAGGTATAGATCATTACCATTACAAGAACATCTCCTTTTAATTCTTTGAGTTCTATTTTTTTATTGTCCTGTGTAGTCCAAATAGAAGGCAAATTGTAAATCGAAAGTTCAGAAATAGAAGTGTTATGTTCTTTGGATTTAGATTTAGATTCAGACACAGCTACTTCTTCTTGTTTTTTTTCTTTATTACAAGAGCTTAACACAATGATTGCTCCTAATAGTAAAATTTTTATGATATTCATTTTGATCATATTTGATGATTTAACACACATTATGTATTTGAGTTTTATCTTGTGGACTTAAGGAGTTACATTAATATCTTTTACACAACGAAAACCCAAGTTCTTGACTGCATAATTTGCTTTCATACTTCCTCTAAAAGCATAGCGCATAAACGCAGCGTAATTCATTAAATCTGAAGCTCCAACAGCTGCACTGCCGCAAAATAAATTACTATCTTTATCTACATCTTTTCTAGATTCTCCCGATATCAGTACAGAATTAAAATCCAATGTCCATTCCCATACTAATCCATGTAAATCATATATGCCCCAATAATTTTTAAAAGTAGATCCAATACTGTTATTAAAAGATTTAGGAGTTTCGTACCATTCTAAAATATATTGATTATAGGTTTCTTTTTTTCTTGCGTCTATAGTCTTATCATCTGCCATTGCAGCGTATTCCCATTCATCAATAGTTGGTAATCTTTTTCCTTGACACTCACAATATTTTTTGGCGGCAAACCAAGAAATACCTGTTATAGGAGAATTAGGTTTCAATTGATCACTTAGAGTATTATCATCTTTCCAAAGTACCAAATAGTTTTTATCTGCAAATAACTGCTTTACATGGCTTCGTTTCCATTGTGGGTATTTCTTAACAAATGCTAAAAATTCACTATTTGATACAGGATAAACATCCATTAAAAAATCATTGACTTTTACCGCTGTAGAATCAACTCCGTATAGAGGAATATAAACTCCTCCTTTAACAGTAACCATATTTTCTGTTTGTGCTATAACACTATTTAATGTATATCCTATACATATAGCAAAAAAGAAAACTATTTTTAAAGGAGGAGTTAGCATTTATTCTATAATTTTAATGTGCGTTTCTTTTACTTGCAACCATGGATGCTGTTACTTCTTTTTTAGAATTTCCCCAACTATTGTATATATAAGTAAGCACATTGGCTACTTCTTCATCTGTTAGGTCTTGTTTAGTCATCACACTATTGTATTTTTCACCGTTTACAGTAATTTCTCCTGTTTTACCGTTTAGTATAATATCAATTGCACGGTTTAGATCAGCATTTAAATAATCTGATTTAGCCAGAGGCGGAAAAGCATTAGGAATTCCTTGACCTTCGGCTTGGTGACAAGCAAAACAAGTTCTCATATAGGTAGCTTTACCAAATTCCATTTTTTCCTGTAGTGTTTTTGCCGTTTCTTCGGTTTTTACTACACTCTCATCAACGGGCATTTCCTGGATTCCACTTCCTTCTGGTTGATAGACTCCTTCTTCCTGTTTACCAGAATAGATTTTCTTGTTCTCTTCTCCTTGTACCTTAAGCATTCCTAAGGCACCTTTATTAAATGCTCTAAAAATAGAGTGATCCACCAAAATGAAGGTTCCCGGAACATCAACTTTAAATTCTACGATAGCTGCACCTCCTGCAGGAACCAGAGTAGTTTGCACATTGGTATTAATAAGGTCACCTCCTTCTACCCTAACGACATCAAAAATTTCGCCGATAACATGGAAAGAAGATACAAGGTTTGGCCCACCATTACCTACATATAATCTTATCGTTTCTCCAACATTTGCTGTAATGGCATTATCACCGGTTAACGAACCTACTTTTCCATTAAAAACCACATAATCTGCATCTTCATCTACAGCTTTTTTCATATCAAAGGGCTGCAATCCTCTTTCTCCATTCTCTCCTTTGGTATAAAAATCCCCTTGCATTACATAATATTCTTTATCTACCGGTGGAAGACCTTCTTCTGGCTCAACAAGTATTAATCCATACATTCCATTAGCAATATGCATCCCTACCGGAGCTGTCGCACAGTGATATACATATAATCCTGGATTTAGTACTTTAAAAGAAAACTGAGCTTCATGTCCAGGAGCTACAAAAGAAGATGTTGCCCCACCCCCTGGGCCTGTTACAGCATGTAAATCTATATTATGGGGTAATTTGTTATCTGGGTGATTTTTTAAGTGAAACTCTACTTCATCCCCAACTTTTGTTCTTATAAAACTTCCTGGTACCGAACCTCCAAACGTCCAATACACATACTTTACTCCATCTGTCATCTCTCCTTCTTCTTCTAGAACCTCCATATTCACGATAAGCTTCTTCGCTTTTCTTCTTCCTGTAGGTCCAGGAACATTGGGAGGTGAAGTTAATTCGGCAATCATTTCTTGACTTACAGGAATGCCTTCTGGCCCCAGATAATTCTTTGCCTCTGCTTCTTTGTTTTGTGAGCAGGCAGATAGGATCATCAATAGAACGCCTATAAACAATCCTGTACTAGATAACAATACAAATGGTTTTTTTGATTTCATATTCTTACTACTTTTACTATTAATAAAAGACTTTTTTATCTTTTATTTTGTAAAAATAAGAATTACTACAGCACATGAAATATGATAAATATCATATTTTAAGACTAATTAGTCTTTTATTAAAATACAAGGATAAAAATTAGCAATTATTTAATTCGGATATTTTTATCCTAATTAAATAATTACTAATTTTGCACTATAACTAATTTTTGAATAGAATGTTTTCAAAAGCCTGTGAATACGGAATTAAAGCTGCTATCTTTATCGCCTTAAAATCATACCAAGGAGAGCGAGTAAGTCTTAAAGACATTGCTGCCAAAATTGATTCGCCAGAAGCATTTACTGCAAAGATTCTCCAAAAACTAGCTAAAAATAATATAGTCGATTCTATAAAAGGTGCTGCCGGCGGTTTTGAAATAGAAAAACACAAAATAGCATCAATACAACTTGCAAAAATTGTTGATGCAATAGATGGTGATAGTATTTATATTGGTTGTGGGTTAGGTCTCAATAAATGCTCAGAAGATCATCCATGTCCTGTTCATTATAAATTCGCTTCCGTAAGAGAAGAATTAAAGAAAATGTTAGAATCTACCAACCTTGAAGAATTAGCTCTTGGGATCAAGTCTGGAGCTTCATATTTAAAAACCTAAAAAAAATTACTCTTAAACAGGACAAAATTGTCCGAATTAATTTTTCAATATCTAAAAAATGAATAAAGAACGAAAACTATGGCTAGGGTTTACAGCAGTGATACTGTTCTCTTTTGGCGTATTGGGTTATTATGGTTATGAGATTTATCAACAATCTCCTCCGATACCCAATAAGATTATTTCATCTGATAACAAAGTTATTTTCACCGGTAAAGCGATTAAAGAAGGCCAAAATATTTGGCAAAGCATTGGTGGTCAAGAAGTCGGTTCGATCTGGGGGCATGGGGCCTATGTTGCACCTGACTGGACAGCAGATTGGTTACATCGTGAAGCTCTGTTTATCTTAAATAAATATGCAAAATCGGATTTCAACAAAAGTTATGATGAAATTAATGAAGAGCAACAGGCTGCCTTAAAAATACGATTGCAAAAGGATCTAAGAACTAACACTTATGATAAGGCCAGCAATACAATTTCTATTTCAAAAGAAAGAGTTGAAGCTATACATCATTTAAGTAATTATTATAAAGATCTATTTACCGATGATCCAAAGTTTGATCAATTACGATCAGACTATGCAATCCCAAAAAACACTATTAAAAGTGAAGAGCGAATGCAAAAAATGAATGCTTTTTTCTTTTGGGCTACCTGGGCTACCGTTACAGAAAGACCCGAGGATGTAATTTCATATACCCACAATTGGCCTGCAGATGAGTTAGTTGGTAACGTCCCAACTACAAGCCTATACACCTGGTCGGGAGTGAGTATTATTTTATTGATTTTATGTATTGGTGTACTGGTCTTCTATCATGTCAAATCTGGTGAAGACGAAGATGCTCCTCCTCCATCAGAGGATCCGTTATTAAAACAAGGTATGACACCTTCTATGCGATTAGTTAAAAAATACTTTTGGGCTGTAAGCCTTTTAATGGTCGTTCAGATGTTATTAGGTATTGTTACTGCTCATTATGGTGTAGAAGGAAATGGATTTTACGGGATACCTTTGGATGAAATCCTTCCATATTCTGTTACCCGTACCTGGCATACTCAATTAGCCATCTTCTGGATTGCAACGGCCTGGTTAGCAACAGGGTTATACATTGCGCCAGCAGTGTCTGGCAAGGACCCGAAATTTCAAGTATTTGGTGTTAATTTTCTATTTATTGCCCTTTTGATTATTGTAGTAGGTTCAATGTTTGGTCAATGGATGGGAGTTATGCAAAAGCTTGACCTGATAGAGAACTTCTGGTTTGGACATCAAGGATATGAATATGTTGACTTAGGTAGATTCTGGCAAATCTTTCTACTTATTGGATTATTTCTATGGCTGACTTTAATGGTTCGCCCACTGCTACCCGTATTGAAGAAAAAAACTGAAGAAAAAAACCTCATCATCATGTTTTTAATATCCTGTACTGCAATAGCCATGTTCTATGGTGCTGGATTAATGTGGGGCAGACAGACAAATCTAGCGATTGCTGAATATTGGAGATGGTGGGTTGTACATCTTTGGGTAGAAGGTTTTTTTGAAGTTTTTGCCACTGTAGTAATCGCTTTCCTATTTGTAAGACTAGGATTATTAAAAACTAAAACCGCTATCCATAATGTACTATTTGCTACTATTATATTTATGTCTGGTGGTATTTTGGGTACTTTTCATCACCTATATTTTTCTGGGACTCCTACCGCTATAATGGCTCTGGGTGCTACATTTAGTGCTTTAGAAGTTGTACCTCTTACCCTTATTGGATATGAAGCTTATCATAATTATAAACTATCTAAAGCAACACGTTGGCTTGAGGATTACAAGTGGCCAATCTATTTTATGATAGCAGTAGCTTTCTGGAATTTTCTTGGGGCAGGAATTTTTGGCTTTATTATCAATCCGCCCATTGCTTTGTATTATGTTCAAGGGCTTAATACAACCCCACTTCATGCACATACAGCTATGTTTGGAGTTTATGGTATGCTGGGAATAGGCTTAATGCTCTTTGTTTTAAGAAGCCTATACAGAGACATACTCTGGAATCAAAAATTACTAAAAATTACTTTTTGGTCCTTAAATATAGGATTATTGGCAATGGCCCTGCTAAGCTTATTACCAATAGGTATATGGCAAGCACTTGAAAGTATGGATCATGGAATGTGGTATGCCCGTTCTGCAGAACTAATGCAACACCCTACAATGGTTATTTTAAAGTGGTTACGATCTATTGGTGATATTATTTTTGCAATTGGTATAGTAACTACTTGCTGGTTCGTGTTTGACTTAACATTAAAAAATAAAATAAAACAATTTTAAATAAATAAATTATGGAAACATTAATAAAAACCAAGGTAGGGCAATTCGTTGCAAAGGATTATCGAACTGCTACCGTTTTTTCAAAATATGGAATTGATTTTTGCTGTAGAGGAGACAGAACATTAGAAGAGGTTTGTAATAAAAATGGGATTGAAGTTGAAACCATTCTGGAAAGTTTGAACGACGTTTTAATCAAAAAAGATGATGTTGCTATTGATTATCAATCCTGGCCACTTGATCTATTAGCAGATTATATAGAAAAGAAACATCATCGTTATGTAGAAGAAAGGATCCCGATACTACGTCAATATTTAGAAAAACTCTGCAAAGTACATGGAGGACGCCATCCGGAGTTGCTAGAAATTCATACTCTATTTAGTGAAGCCTCTGGTGAACTTGCACAACATATGAAAAAAGAGGAAATTATACTGTTTCCTTTTGTTAGAAAAATGGTAAAAAACCTAGAACAAAATCATAACGTGCAACCTCCTCATTTTGGAACTGTAGAGAATCCTATTTCGATGATGATGCAGGAACACGATAACGAAGGAGTACGATTTCGTAAAATTTCAGGATTATCAAATAATTATACTCCTCCCGAAGATGCTTGTAATACATATAATGTTACTTTTTCAATGTTAGAAGAATTTGAAAAGGATTTACATTTACATATCCATCTAGAGAATAATATTTTGTTCCCAAAAGCAATAGAAATGGAAAAGAAGATTGTAGAAGGATCAAAGTCTTCTGTTGAAGATTAATACCATTTAAAAAACTTCCGGAAAATCGATTTTCCGGAAGTTTTTTATAAATAAGCAAGATTTATTTAATCAAAATCTTTTTCTAACGTAAGTGAGTCTTCAACTATATTCACAAGGTCATTAATAATAGCTTCTCCTTTATTTTTATTATACCAGATTTGTAATTCTTTTTTAAAAGTGTCATCTATTTTTCCGTTTTCCTTTTTGTAAGCCAGAACCATATTAGTAGCTACTTGTGATCTTGGACCCCATATATTTAATACATTACCATCATTATCTGCTATTATCAGTTTAGGTATAGAGCGTGTTCCGTTTGTTAAAAAAAGATCCATAAACTCAGGATTATCATCTCGTAACAAGACTTTTAAGTCAATAGCGGGTACTTCTTTTGCTATTTTATTTAAAACAGGAATGGTCTGCGCTCCATCAGCACACCAACTTTCTATAAGAACAAGCCAGGTTTGCTTTTCTTTCATATCTCGAAAAACTTGTTTGGCTTGCTCTGGGATCGCAAGAGTTTTATCGAGTCTTCGCATTCTGCTTGCATTTAATTTGGTAAAATCTACACGTTGCTTAACCTGTTCTATTCCTGTTGTACTTTCTTCTTCAACAAGACGATTTATTAGTTCAACATATGCTGTATAGGAAATCCCTTTGGCTATACCTTCTTTAATTATTTCATTCGTCATATCATAATATATTAGGGGTTTGTATTGAACTCATCTTGAGCACTACTTTTGCCTGCAAAATTTACATTTTGCACCCTGATTTTGTTGATTTTTTTCAACGTAGCCGTAGCTATGCTGAAAAAAACCACCTTCACCATGGTACAAAAGCCAAACTTTTCGGCTTAAAACCATTACTCAAGATGAGTTCATTTCTAAAATTTCTAGAGAAGCACTATTATTATCTATGTTAAAATACCCTCCTTTATTTTCTTTTCTTTCTAAGGATTGCCCTATAATCAAGTGCGCAATATTAATCATGTTTCGTAATTCACATAATGCCGTATTTACCTTCGAATCTCTATAAAGCTCTTCTACTTCTCTATACATTAAGTCTAAATGTTCTTTAGCTTTTATCAAACGGTGGTTACTACGTACAATACCTACATAATCTCTCATCAAGGCCTGTAATTGCCTGATATTATGCCTTATGATAATGTGTTCTTTATTGACATGAGTTCCCTGATCATCCCAATCAGGAATAGATATTGAAACCGATTGCACAGTATTAGAACATAAGTATTTGTAACTGTTATGCGCATACACTAAAGCTTCTAACAAAGAGTTTGAAGCTAACCTGTTTGCTCCATGCAAGCCTGTTCTGGAACATTCTCCACAGGCAAATAAATTCTGAATAGATGTCATTCCATTTTTGTCAACTTCAATACCACCACATAAATAATGAGATGCAGGAACTACCGGAATCCAATCTTTTTCTACGTTAACATGATTCGCTGTGCATTTTTTATAAATTGTGGGAAAATGTTTTTTAAAACCTTCTACCTGAAGATGGGTACAGTCTAAATAAACACAAGAATCCCCAGATTTTTTAAGTTCGTTATCTATACTTTTTGAGACTATATCTCGGGAAGCAAGTTCTCCTCTTGAGTCATAATCTAACATAAACCTATGTCCATTCTTATTTCGTAGATATGCTCCAAAACCTCTTACTGCTTCGGATATTAAGAACGATTGCCCATCTTTATCCTCGTATAATGCTGTTGGATGAAACTGAACAAATTCCATATCTTTAATTCTTGCTTTTGCTCTGTATGCCATTGCAATTCCATCACCCGTTGCTATAACAGGGTTAGTAGTATGACCGTATACTTTACCAATACCTCCTGTTGCTAACAATGTTACTGCGGCTTTTATCGTTTTTATTTCTCCAGTTTTTTGATTCAGAGCGTAAGCCCCATAACAAGAAATATTTTCATGACTTTGTATTTGCAATTGATGTTCTGTAATCAGATCAATTGCAAAATGATGACTTAATATACTAACGTTAGGCAATTGATGAATACGAGTTAGTAATGCTGTTTCTATTTCGCGACCTGTAATATCTTTATGATGAACAATACGGTATTCTGAATGCCCTCCTTCTTTACCAAGATCTAAGTTCCCGTTATAATCTAAATCAAAATTAGCTCCCCATTGAATTAAATCATTAAGTCTTTTGGGGCCTTCTTTAACGACCATTTTAACAATTTGCGGATCGCACAAACCGTCGCCTGCAATCAAAGTATCTTGTATATGTTTTTGAAAAGAATCTTCTTTAGCATCTAATACTACCGCTACCCCTCCTTGGGCATATTTCGTATTAGATTCATCATCATCTGCCTTCGTTATTATACAAACTCTTTTATCTTCAAATTTTTCTGCTACTTTAACCGCAAAAGTTAACCCAGCTGCACCAGAACCGATTACTAAATAGTCTACTGATATCATCATCCTTTTATTTAGAAAGTTCTAACATTCGTACAATAGGAGTTAATGCTTTTTTTCTTATATCCTCTATGACATTTATTTCTGGGGTTTCATTATGAAGACAATCATATAATTTCTGAAGTGTGTTTACTTTCATATAACCACATTCACTACAAGCACAAGTATTATCCTCTTCGGCAGGAGCAGGAATCAAGATTGTATTAGGTACCTTCTTTTTCATTTCGTGTAAAATACCTGCTTCAGTTGCTACTATAAACTTCTCTTTAGGATGTTCTTTTACATAATTTATCATCCCTGCAGTAGATCCTACATATTTTGCAGTTTTTAAAATATGCTCTTCAGATTCTGGATGAGCTATAATTACCGACCCTGGATTATTTTTATATAAATCCAATAATTTGTCAATACAGAAAGCTTCATGTACTATACAACTGCCATCCCAAAGTAACATATCTCTACCGGTTTGTTTTATGATGTATTTACCTAGGTTCTTATCTGGAGCAAAAATTATAGGTGTATCCTTTGGTATCGACTCCACAATTTTAAGAGCATTAGAAGAAGTGCAAACCAAATCACTCATTGCTTTAATTTCTGCCGAACAATTGATATAAGTAATTACAATATGATCCGGGTGTGATGCTACAAAAGAACCAAATGCATTGGGAGGGCAGGAATCTGCTAATGAGCACCCGGCGGTTAAATCTGGTAAAACTACTTTTTTTGCAGGGTTAAGGATTTTCGCAGTCTCTGCCATAAAGTGCACACCTGCAAAGACAATAATATCTGCATCAATTTCTGCTGCTTTTTGGGATAGCCCTAAACTATCTCCAACATAATCAGCAACCTCTTGTATTTCTGGCCGTTGATAATAATGTGCAAGGATTACAGCATTTTTTTCTTCCTTTATTTTGTTTATTTTTTCTTTTAACTCCACTTTTACAATACTATTCATTACATCGCGAAAAATAGAGGTCTTTGAATGTGAATACTATGACAAAAGTCATAATTAAAGATAAAAAAGTCTTTTTTATGTTATTTCACCATACGACTCATTTATACATCATAAAAAAAGGCCTCTCTTTCGAGTGGCCTTTCATTAAAATAAAAGAGAAATTTAAAACTCAATTTCAAAAAATAAACTGCTTTCGAGGTTATCCGTGGTAACGTCTTCTCCTTTTAGTACTTCTTGAGATTCGTTTAATAATTTCAAGTTAATTTTCCAATACCCTGTCATGGTTAGTGATAATTTTCCATTGTACATTTTTGATGCACTATCATAACTCAAATCTTCATTATTTGGCGAGCTATGATTACCCATACTAGGCATTCGAGGGTCTACTGTAATTTTATAGTTTTCTACTACAGGAAAAGTCATCATGTTTTCCATTTTAAAAAGCATCGCACTAAAATCATTTACTGCAACTTTTGGATCTACAGGTCCAGCCATAGTCAAAATATAACGAGTACCATCACTACCCATGAATGTGCTTACTTTTTGTTTACCATCTGCCGGTGATATTACATCTATGGTTTTCTTTGTTGTGAATTCTTCTCCATTAATTTTATAGGTAATGGTAAGATCCCAATATTCATCGCCATTGCCTGGCATTTGAAAAACCAAGAATCCCTTAGAAACTGTCTTGTCTTCGGTAACAGTCAAGGTAGATTTTGGACAAGAGTGTTCCATTTGTGTCATATGCATCATGGGCATCCAAGAAATTTCGGATTGAGAAACATAGTTTTTTGTCGCCATATCTTTAATACGTATATACACTTCATTATATCCAATGCTAAAATCGTTCTTCTTAGAATACAATTCTATAGAATGATTGTTAGCATCAAAAGAAGTTACCAGGTTAAATCCTTCCATAGGATTTACTATCATTTCGTCATCATCAGAACTACATGAAACAAAAATGGTTGAAAGTATGATTACTGTAAAAATTAATTTTATGGTTTTCATTTGTTTATTTTTAATTATGTTTTTTTAATTGATTTTGTATGAAAATGTGATGAAGAAATTACGTCCCATTCGAGGAACATTTTTCCAATCTGTATACGTTGAATAGTATTCATCAAAAATATTTTCTACACCTGCCTTGGCATATACCACATCGTTATTCAGGTAAAAGGTTTTTCCCAGAGTTAGAGAAAAAATGATGTAGGCTGATGTTTTATCTTCGCCAAATTCTGGATTAAAATTTATTTGATCTCCAGCACCTTTCATGGTAACTTCTCCTGAAAAACTCCTTTTATTATACTGAATCCCGGATCGATACGATATAGGACTTATAAAAGGCAAATTGCGATTGGTATCATCTTTTCCCTGATGGTAGGATACCGAAGCAGACCATCCAAGTTCTGGTATGATTTTGTATTCTGTACTCAAAGACACATTAACCAAATCGGCATACTCTAGATTTTCATATATTTTTACTCCATCAGCACCAATTGTCATAGTACTAAGTGATTCATTTACCTCACCAATAATGTAATTAGGCATTCGAAAAATATTTCCTTCCAGAGCAATTTTTAATTTGGATTTTTCTAACGAAATTTTAGCGTTACCCTCTATAGATTGTTCATTTTTTAAGTTAGGGTCACCAATATAATCGTGATTATCAAAACTGTTAAAAAGATAAAACCCATATCCTTCTGATACTGATGGTGCTCGTTCTCCATAAGACAGTCCAGCATTGATGTGAATAGGATCTAAATGTTTATGATATTGCAGCGAAGCACTTTTAAGAAAGCGTGTTTTGGATTCTTCCATATCTGGATAAAAGATTCTAAGACTATTAAGTCCAAAATCATCAGCTATAGTATTGTTTTGCACAGCTAATCTCGCAGATAGTTTTAAAGAACTTTTTTTAAAGCTGATCTTATCTTCAGCATATAAACCTGTATTCCAAGTTCGTACATCGGGCCAAGTAAGCATAAACATAGGGTTCTCATTGGGATTATTGGGGTACATTGTCATTTCTGCAAGAGACTTATTATAAAACCCGTCCCATTTCATCAAAAAGTGTTGTTTTTTGGTTTTCAAATTCGCTTCAGAGAAAAACCCATACGTATCACTCCATCCCGGCATATCCATTCGAATAGGTACATCTGGTCTTTGAGAATCATCCATCACATGAGTAACTTTATTAAAGTACACTTTAGACTTCCAATCGCTAAATACACCTATAGTATTTTGTTCAAAACCTATAGATGCAATAATTGCACGTGCCAAAGAAACATCCATGGGTAATGCAGGATACCCTACATCTCGTGCTTCATCATAAATAGCAGTTGCTGTGAGTGCCTTGTTTTTATCAATCTTATATCCTCCGTTTACAGAGACATTATACTTTGTATATTGAGAAAAATTGATTTCTTCTCCATTTCCTGCAGTATAGTTTTCCGCTTTGCGATAAATGATATCTCCATCTACATAAAAATCAGAATTTGAATAATTGGCTTCTGCCCCCAGAACCACTAATTGGTTATTGGTTTCGAATCCATCTTCTAAACTTGCTTTGAATCCTGTTTCTCTAAAATTGCTTTTATCTAACTTCAGATCTATTGCGCCTCCTATACAGTTTCCATATTCCGACCCTTGTTGTCCCGATGCAACATGGGCTTTAGCAAGGTTGGACACATCTACATAAGAGGTAATAGGATCCATTTTATCTGTACACGCACCAAAGATTCGCATCCCATCAATAGTAACAGAAAGTCTTTCTGATGTCATATTATTTAACGCAGGTTCCCAAGCATAGGCTCCTCGTTTTATCATACCCACTTTTTGTGAAAGCTCCAGGTATTCATCTAACGATGATAATGGTTTAGGTTGTTTTTGATAATCCAATTCTTTTCTGGCAGATATCAAAATAACTTCTTCCAGATTGATTGGCATAATAGTATCTGGCTCTTTGTTTAGGATTTCTTCCTGGGCATTAACCCAACAGGGGGTAATTTGAAAAAGCAGGATATACCATAGCATATTTACCCTTTTAAACGGTGCCCTCAAAACCCTATACAAAGAGGTCACACCAATACTAGTTTTCATTAGAATATATTTTATAAATAATTCAACATATAAATAAGTTTATGTACATGTATTTGAGGTATATCATACCTTCAAAACAAATACACTGATAGAACTCATTTAAGCTTTTACTTTTTGCTGCAAATTTTTCTTATTCACCCTAATTTTGACTTTTTCGTAACGTAGCTATAGCTATGCTCCTCAAAAAAGGATTCATTATGGTAAAAAATCTTAAATTTTCGTGTAAAACAAAAAATTCAAATGAGTTCATATTGAATTATCCAAACTCCGGAGGTGGAGAAATATCTGTAATAAGTAATTTAGAAATTATTTCTTGTGTAGTTTTATAATTGTTCTCAACTGTATTTTCTGGTTCATTTTTTAAATCGAAATCAAGTAATAGTTGAAAAAAAACAATATGCTGAATCTCATTCTTAGATTTTTTGTCTTTGAATGGATTATTTTCTGAGTCGGATTCTTTGGCTAATTGTTTTTTTAAATAGCATTTACCATCACACTTTAATCTAGGCCTATCTTTATTTATACAGAGGTTTTTTACGATGTAATCATAATTCATGATATACTCTCCTACTGGCCAAAGAGGCTTGATAAGCATCAGGAGAGCAACGAATAGAATTACCTTACTTTTCATGCGGCAAATATAGCTCCTATTACAGGAAGAAAAATATGATAAAAGTCACAAAAAAGACAAAACGATCTTTTTTATTATATTTGATCTAAAAAAAAGCTATTATGCTATCTAACGCTTGTAAATATGCTATAAGAGCAATCCTTTATCTAGCAATACACTCTGATGAGACTCATAAAATAGGAGTAAAAAAAATTGCCGAAGAATTAGAGACGCCTCAACCTTTTTTGGCCAAATTATTAAGGCAATTAACCTCTAATAAGTTGGTTTCCTCTACTAAAGGTCCTGGGGGTGGTTTTTTTCTGGATAAAAAAAATAAAGAGAAATCAGTTTGGGATGTTATTTGTTGCATCGATGGTACTCATAAATTTGATAAATGTTTTTTAGGACTATCAAAATGTAGCGATAAAAATCCATGTCCTGTACATTCTACCGTATCTCCATTTAAGAAAAAAATATTAAATGAATTTAGAGATAAAACGATTTCTAAACTTGTTGAAGAAATTGAAGTAGAAGGAACCGTAATTTCCTTAAAAGGATTTGATCTAAAATAATAACTTTACCTAGATATCATTTACAAATCATCAATTTCTGAGTTTATTTGGTTTAAAGTCATTTTGCTATTATCCAAATCGTTTAAAATTTGAGATTTAGAATTTTCAAAAGCTATTTTTATACTTCCAAAAATGTTTTCATAATAAGAAACTCCTTCTTTTAGGTTTTTTACAAATACTGACAAATATTTTTTCTGCTTATCATTTATAGAATGCTTTGTTTCTTCAAGCTTATCTTTTAAAAAATCAATATAAATGTTTAGCTCTTTTATAAACATGTTAGGACGATCTGTTCTTACAACTTCATCAGATTCTCCATAAATATGGCTTGTTATTTCTTTTAAACTCATAAGCTTAGAGAAATAAGCCATATTTGGCCCAGGGCATATCGAAACTCCTTCTCCTTCAACTTTAGTATCTAAGTTATATTTCAGTAACGCAGAAGTTCCCAGACCAACACAGGTACATGATTTTTCTGTGATTTGATCAAATTCTCTTTGATAATCTTCCTGAGAAAGACCTTTTTTATCCAGCTCCTTAATTTTTATATGCTGATATTGTCGTGATGCTGTACATATCCCTTTTTCGGTAAATTCTTTATTTAGAGCAACAAATTTTTTAGGACATGAGCTACCAGGCCTGTTTTTTTCTAATAAAGTTAACTTTTCCTGATCTTTTGTATTTCCTTTTAGGCTATTAAATGGTATTCCCAAAGGAGAGATATCACTTAGGTATAAATCATCTTCTTTGGCTTTTACTAATTTATCTAATGTACTATTATCAACTGTTGTTGCTTCTGGTACCAAAAGAAACGGAGTTCCCCACCCTACTGAATCTACTTTGTAATGTTCTAATAAAAACTGATGTTCTTCTGCTGTACCCACCCCGCCCTGGGCAGTGATTTTAACAGGTAAAGGAGATTGTGGAACATGTCGGTTTTTACGAGACCATACCTCTGCTATAATCTTATGTATTTCAGAAATCAATTCTTCTTTCTGATCTCTAAACTGAGCTAATATTGGCCCCATAAGATATCCATCTGTTGCAAATGCATGACCCCCGCAATTAAGTCCGGATTCAATTCTATATTCTGAAACCCATAATCCTTTTTTGGCTAAAAATTTTCCTTGTATCAGGGCAGATCTATAATCACTTACTTTTAAAACTATTTTCTTTTTAATTTCTCCGTTCTGGTTTGGATAAAAATCCTCAAACTCTTCCATATAACTATACAGCCTGGGGTTCATCCCGGCAGAAAGTATTACGGATGAAGATAATTCGCTATTAGCATATCCTCTAAGCGCTGCGTGAGCATCATTATATTTAGAAGATAGTTTCTCTTTTTTTTGATAATTTTCTTTATCTACTTTGGTCATGATATTTACATCAATACTGCCCATCGATAAATTGGCTTCTATTAAATCCTTGATTCCTTTAAAATTGAAATCATTGGATGCTAATCCTTTAAATCGCTGCTTTAGTAGTGAAGTATCTGGTAAAATATTGAAGTATTGTTTCAATTCATTACTACATTCTGTTGTAATATTTTTAAGTTGATTAAACTTTTTTTCTGCCAGATCATTCATCAAATTAAGATAAGAAGTAATCCTCTTAGCTCTAAAATCTTCTATACTTTCTGTGATTTCATTATATGGCATTTCGAATGTATCACAATACATCTTTCTTAGTTTTTCTAATAGAATATCATCAACCAATGAAATAACAGAATCTATTCCCAGATGAGAAACTTTTAATGGAGTATCAATAGTAAAGCCTATTCCCATTACAGGAATATGAAATGAATGTAGTTTCATTATAATGAATTAAGTTTTGTATCGGTTAATCAATATGTATTAGAACTATAGCATCAAATTGCCAATATATATTTTAAAATCTAATACATATGTATCTGTCAAAAATCACGAATGGAATCAGAACTAAATATGACAATTATCATGTTTTAATAACTTCTATGTTTTAAGCATGTCGATCAATTTCATATTCTGGTTGTTTTTCTGTCAAAACTTCAATTCTTTTATTTACCAAATTAGGTTTCGCATGTTGCGTATGATAATGTCTTAATTGATGTTCACTCTGTCGATCAGAACTAAAATTAGATACTCGTTTTAAATATCCTATTACCCGGGTGGCATGATCTACATTGTGAGAACCACAGTCATTGCATACAAACAAAGTGCGCTTATCTATATGTGAGCATTCATTACATATTGTAATTCTTATATTAAAACAGAAATAGTTACATCCTGCTGCAGCTGTTGCATGAATTAGTTTTATAAATCCATCTTTGTTAGGAGTCTCTTCTAGGTTAAGATGAAGTGCAGAACCGCCATCCAGATATTGTATAATCTCTTTACCATGCAGCATTATTTTATCCAGAGAATTTACTTTATTATCTTCGACGGCATAGAAATATGAGTTATAGCAATCTCTGGGCACAAATAATCCATCTTCTTTATCCCATTTTGCATTTTTTATCCCCAGATTTTCTGCAGGAACAAATTCTGTGTTAAACATATATCCATATTTTTCTTTTGCTGCTCTATTTTCTTGATAAATTGCTTTTAGATAGGTATTCACAAAATTCTTATATGTAGTGTTATTGCTTGCTTCGATTCCCTGGCTCTCGGCAGCTTCTACCATACCATTAATCCCTACTGTTAAAAATTGTTTGTCTAATGCTATAAAACCTGCTTGATAAACAGGCAATAATCCCGCTTCATTATATTCGTCTATAAGTTTTCTGTAAGCAACCTGATATTTATGAATCTTTTGTACTTCTTCAACAATATCAGTCTTTTTTTGAATCAGCCGGTTCAAGTTAAGAGTGATTACATTTATAGATCCTGTTGCTACCCCTCCTGCACCTAAAGAATAACTAAAGGTATTATCACTAATTTCATTTCGTAAACGACAACAGGATGCTAAACTATCTGCATTTTCGGATTGGTAAATAAAAAAAGAATTTCCTTCACTTAATTCTTGTGCACACATTTCGGTAAATTCTCTATCGACAGGAGCATCATTTTTTACAAGCATTGCAGCAGTAACTACAGGAAAAGTAAGTACGGCTCTTTTTCGTTCCTTATTAAACCATTTCATGAAGAATTTTTGTAATTTTTTTACGCTTTCCCATTTTGGTTTGGTCATATCGGGAAATACAAAATCTCCAAACATACTATTAAAATAGGCTTCATCGTATAGAGAAATATTCCAGAATACGGATTGGTAACCTCTTGCGGCAGCGGGTTGATTAACCGCATAAACTACATGTTGTAAATGATTTGCGATACGTTTTTCATGAGTTTGTAAATAATCTTCTCCAAGATCTTTAACTGCAAAATGATCAAAATACATCAAAAACTCTACAGTAGCTAATGCTCCGGCAAACTGCGAACTTACTGCAAAGACAAGGTTAACAAACTCACCACAATAACTCTCCAGATGTTTTGGAGCTTTACTTTCACCTCCTAATTTTGTGAGTCCGTCTAATAAAAATGGGTACATACTTATAGAAACGCAATATGGTTTTAGTGAAGTCTCATCGTGTACATATATTTCATGTGATTCTATCTGCCTGGTGTATTCTTCAGCTAGATCATTGCCATACAGAGCAGCTATTTTTTGTTTTACCAATGCTCTGTTTACTTGTATATTAATGTCTTTATTTAACTCTGCCTCCATCGTTGCAATGTTTTTTGAAGTCACATTGGCATTAGCATCTACTTTGGATCCATCTGCCGCATTTGTAGAATCCAAATAATGGGTTATAAAATCAATTTTATTTGCTATTTGATCATCTGAAAGTCGTATCATGAGTTTTTAATTTTTAATAAATAAGTAATTAAGTCGCTTATTGGTTTTTACTTCTATAAATTGTTGATTGGTTGTTTTGCTATTTAATCCTCCTAGAGATTGATTCCATCTTCCTGTTTTAATCCAGGTTAATTGAGTTAAAATCTTATCATCCACTTGCTCTAGACCTGTATAAAGACAAGTCTCATATCCTTTCTCTTTGGCATATTTTAGATGGTTTATTAATTCTTTTTTATACCATTCTCCACCCATGAAAACAACACAGGTGGCAAATCCAGAATACCTATCGAGTATATCTTTGTATTTTTTTTTAGTTAATTTTTCCCCACTCCCCTTTTTCCATAAAAAAGGCGAATGACATCCTTTACACCTTAAAGGGCATCCAGAAATACTAAAACATATACTTATTTCCCCTGGTACTTCCTGAAGCACTATATGAAAATCATAAAAATTCATTATTACACTATTAAAAGACCTTTTTATCTTTTATAAAAATAAGAATAGAAACTCCTTCTTTTAAATTAATAAAAATGAGTTATTAAAAATGTTATTAACAGGAAGAAAATTATGTTTCTAAAGTCGATAAGTAATCAGAAATTGAAGACTTGTATGATCTTGAAGAAATAAGTTCTTTATTGTTTTTCAGTCTTAATTGATATTCATTATTACTAGTATATCTACAAGACTTTATATATACTTTATTTACTATTAAAGAGCGATGAATTCTTAAAAACTGGAATGTATCCAGGCTATCAAACAAAGCATTCATCGTTATTCTGTACAGATACGTTTTATCTTTCGTAATAATTTGCACATAATTACCATCACTTTTAAAATAGATGATATCATCTATGCTAATACTCCCGTTTGGGCTATATTACATTCAGGAATTCGGGAATAAAAAAACCTGGAAAAATTCCAGGTTTTTTTATTGTTGATCACTAACATTTGCTACTTCTGCAAATTGAGAAACCATTTTATGCTATTTGAATATTTTTCCACTTATTCAAATTTATAACCAAAAAGATGCTTGCAACCGCCATTAAGAGTAATATAAAAATTTCAGAATAATTAGCTGTTTCATGCATAGTTGCTTCAATAACATGATATACATTAAATAAGGTTACAATAATTCCCCAAATAAATGAAATCCATCGAAACCACTTCTTTGATATCTGTACCGTCATTACTGCAAATAAGAAGGCTATACCTTCCATTAAAATACGCCACTGATGTGCCCAAAAAGGTGTTTCTCCTGTTGAACCTTCAATAAACACTGATTCTTTAAAAAACACATTAGCTAATCCATAAATGTGGTGAAATATAAATCCAAGGATAATGAATATCCACAATATGATAATTTTTGTTCTCATGGTTATAGAGTCATGATTTCCGTTTTTTATTTCTAATTTACTAGCTTCCATATTATTGCTATTATTTTGTTTTGCTTTAGCTTTTTTAATTTCTTCAGCTTTTAAAGCTGAAATATTTTTATAATCTATCTGATTTTTATTAAAGCTACTTTGTGCTTTAACTTGTGGTTGTATCTTAAAATAAAAAACAAGTGAAATTGAAGCAATTATAATCCACAGAACATCGATCAATAAAATTTCAAATTGATGTTGATTAAAAGTGTTCCATATCCAATTTCCTGATATAATCCCGTTACTAATTGGGATCAGAAATCCAAAAATGGCTCCAAGTAATAAGCTATATTTATTGGTTGCATAATTATCTCTCTTAAATCGAAAAAAGAAAATAGCGATCAACCATAGAATAAAATAGAAGTAATAGATCGCGGTTTGCTTATCTTCAAAATAGCCATTCGAAAATTTTACAAATAAAAATGCTAACGCAGTCACAGGAAGCATTGATAGGCAAATAGCTAAGTAAATATGACCTACCTTAGCAGTATATAATCTTTGGCTAATTGTCATGCTCTTTTTATTGCGAGCTTCAATCCAAATTAAAACTCCCGTAATGATAACAAAGCACGTTATCATTGCTAAAATAAAATAGATTATTTTCATAGGAGTGCCGCCAAAATCTCCAAAATGTAAGCGACTTATAGTACGTTGAAAATCTTCAGAGTAAACCGTTTTATCAGGGCTTTTCTGTTCTTCTATTTTTCCCGAAAAGACATCAAGAACAGTGCGACCCGTGCCAATAAAACGTTTATTATCTTCATATTCACCAATTAAAACATATTTCATATTGGTGCCACCATAGTTTTTTATAAAACCTCTTGTTAGGTGAAAATCGGTCTGATCACTTGTCGTTTTTTTCGAAAAGGCATTAAAACTGGGAATTTCTTTTTCTGCTCTAGCAATCCACTCGTACGTTTTTCGTTCGGGACGTAAATCCTCCATCAGTTTGGTCTGATTATTATTGTATAAGGTATTAGCTGGAAGCAATACCAAAATACTTAAGCAAAAATAGGCACCGGTAACTGCAAAAATGAATTGAAAGGGTAATCCTATGACTCCAAGAGCAGTGTGAGCGTCTACCCAAACACGTTTTAAAACTGATTTTGGATTGAACGTATAAAAATTAGGGATGATTTTTTTCCAATGAACAATAACCCCGGTAACTATAGCAAATAAGAAAAATAGTGCTATAAAACCTGCTAGATATATACCGATTGAGGGTAGTTGCGCAAAAAAATGTAATCGATATAAAAACTCTCCCAAACTATATTGCTCTGGATACGTTTTGGTATCGATAGAATTAATATCAACATAGAAATAATTAGACTGTTTTCCTTTTTCTGATGCCAACGAGTCTTTGCTCGCTCCCATAAAAACATAAATATGGTCACGATCTTCTCCAAAGTTAAGTTGTAAATCTCTACCAGTTAATTGATATTGATCATCCAGCGTTTTTAATATTCTGTCATAATCAATATCACTTCTTTCAACATGACCTATGGATTTTCCTTCTTCCCATATCGCAATTTCTTCTTTAAATAAAGCAAATGCTCCTGCAAAAAATATAATGTATAAAGCAACACTAATTACTATACCACTTACAGTATGTGTATTAAAGAATATATTATGATTTCTCTTACTCATTATACAAAAGGATTATTTTGATTTCCTAAATAATATATCCCAAACAATACTATAGCTATTAATATATATAGCAACCAAGCTTTCCATCCATTTTTAAACAAAAAAGGAACAATTAAAAGTGCACACCAAACGATAAACAAAGTAAATATTGAGGTAATTAAAATTTCTTGTGGATTAGGCAACCAAAGCGGTAAACACATATGTAATAATGCAGAAATGATATAACCTCCTAAAATTCCTGCAGAAATTTTAGCAAATTGTTGCCAGGGAGATTTATCTAAATATTTTGGGTTTGCTGGCATAATTTATAATGTTAATTCAAGTATTAATAGCACTAAAAATAAAACTGAAATCTGTTTGTACGTTACTTTTTTTAATGGAGCTATAATGATGATTAATCCTAAAATTATCATCATCAAAAAAAGCCAAAATAAAATCCCCGATGTTCTTCCTAAAGAAACAATGGTAATGACTAATGAAACTAATAAAAGTACAACCGCTATAAGCTTTGAAACAACCATGTTTAATTGAATCCATTTTTCAATGGTTAAATCATAGCTTACCAGTACCTCCTTTGAGGTATGGTATAGTAAAAAACTTCCGAAAAAAATTAATAATACACTAATTGTTATCATTCTATCTTTATAAACCAAACAACTCTAAATAAGATATTTAGAGTTGTTTGTATTAAAATATTTTAAAATTTATATATTAAATTCGCATATATAGCTCTTGGGGTTTGAGGCGTTATAGTTGACCAACCTTTGTAATATTCTTTATTAAATGCATTATTCAGTTTTAGGCTGATTCTATATTTTTTCGCTTGATAAAAAATAGAAGCATTAGCAATAGTATAACTCGGAAGAATAAATTCTCCGGTAGATGCATAGTTGATTGCAAAACGTTCACTCGCACCATTGAAGCCTAATCCCAATCCAAAACCATCTAGTTTACCATTTTGAAATTCATAACTTGTCCAAAAATTATAAAGCGTCTCAGGGCCTGCTTCCAATGGTCTACGATTTAATATTTCTGCATTATCAGATTTTGTAGTTTCACTATCATTATTGCTAAAGCCTGCTCTAATATTAAGACCATCAATAGGACTAGCATTTACTTCAATTTCAAAACCTCTACTTTCTACTTCTCCTCCTTGTATTTTATTGAAAGGTGAAGCTGGATCTGTAATAACACGATCTTTTACCTTAATATCATAATAACTCACTGAAGCATTTAATCTATTATTAAATAAATTAGTCTTAACACCAAATTCTAATTGATTAGCCTGCTCAGGATCAAAAGTCTGTAACGTTTGTGGACCAGCATTCGGATCTCCTACTAAAGCAGGTTCTACATTAGTAAATCCATTTTGATAATTAGCAAATACAGATAATTTATCCATTATAGGTTGATATAAAACACCAAATTTTGGAGAAAAAGCTGTTTGGTTAAAATCATCATCAAGATTTGCTAAATCACCTTCATTATCAAACACATCCAACCTTAAGCCTACCATTACTGATAGTGATGGGATGATATTAACAACATCAGAAATATAAGCACTGTAAATATGTGATTTAGATTTTATATTAGATATACCTTGGGATTCTAGAGCGGCATCTACACTAGCAGCTGATAACGTAAATGTATCAGTCTCTACATCTGGTGTAAAAGGATTATCTCCATTAGAACCTCCTTCAGGAGTTATATTTCCATAAAAAGCAAAGCCGCTACTATTATTGGTTTGTGTTGAGTTAAAGTAATCTATACCCAAAACAACTCTATTTCTAATTGATCCCAACTTAAAATCTCCTGTGAAGTTTTGCTGAATATCTGTTGTTTGAGTATTGGAATTTTGTTTACTAATAAAACGAGAAAAAGTATCATTGCCCAAAACTCCAAAATCAAACAAATAAGAATAATATCCTTTTGTAGATGTTGAACTTTTTGATAATACAGTTTGTGATTGCCATGTATCAGAAAGCTTATAATCCATTTCTACACGATAATTTTGCGTGGGGTTTTCTAAGGTCAATTCATTACTAGTGAATGACATTTTATAATTATATCCTAGTTCTTCTAAGTTATTCGCTTGAGTCGGTGCACTTCTATTCAAAAACAAAAACATAGGATTGGTTTGCTCTGCCTGTGAAATTTCTCCATAAAACGAAAAGGATAATTTATTATTAACACGATAAGATAGTGACGGGGCTACAAAAAAAGATTTTCTAAAACCGGCATCTTGAAAACTCTGTTCTGTAGCATAAGATGTGTTCAATCTAAAATAGATATTATTATTTTTATCCAATGGGGTATTAATATCTCCACTTACTTGATTAAAACCATAAGTTCCAGATGTAAAAGAAAGTTCGCCTCCAAAGCCTATGTATGGTTTTTTGGTAACAACATTTATAAGTCCTCCATATGAAGTTACGGCACTACCAAATAGTGTCGCAGAAGGGCCTTTTACTACTTCAATTCTTTCAATGTTTGCAGCATTAATAGTTCCATTTGTAAGACCTGGTATTCCATTAACCAATTGAGGTTGTACCGAAAATCCACGTAAAGAATAATATCCGGCTCCATCTCCCCCTCGTCCTGTAGAAGACCATAATTTTTCAACACCAACTGCATTTTTTAATGCATCTTCAAAATTTGTTACCACCTGTGATTTTAACAAATCTGTGGTAACTGTACTATAAACCTGAGTATTCTCTAGGTCTTTTAAAGGTAGTTTGGCTACATAAGCTGTTTTTTTTCTTGAAAATTTATTTCTTCGCTCTGCTTCTATTATAACTTCAGCCAAAATTTCATTTCCTTCATATAGGATAATGGCATCAAATTCTTTAGTTTCATTATTAGATATCGTGAAAGGGATTTCCTTTGTCTTAAATCCTAAATAGGATACAACAAGAATATGATCACCATTTGCAATGTTTGTAATTTCAAAAGCTCCGTTTTCATCAGATTGCACTCCTTTAGTTGAGTTTTTAATCAGAATATTAACTCCTGATACTGCTGTTTTAGCGTTATCTACAGTTGTTCCTTTTATATTTCCATTTTGTGAAAAAGAAAAAGAGGTTGATAATAGCAAAGCTAAAATGGTAAGTAATTGATTTTTCATTTATTATAATTAATCGGTTTAGGGAATTATTCTTATTTATTCTAAATAAATATAATACACATGCCGCAAATCTATTAAGAATGATTATAAATAAAAATATTCTATGATGTTTTTTTAAATATTTTACTGGTATCAAGTAAAAAGCATACTGTCAAATTAGAATCATTAGTAGAATATAATCTGTATTAAATATGTTGTGGTACTCAAAAAATTTGAAGTCTTTATTAAATTTATATAGAAAGATTAAAGGTCACAATATTCGCAGCATTTTTTTAATCCTTATTCGAGGTATTAAGGATTAATCATTGATTAACAACGCTATAAGTATTAACAAAAAAACCTCTATACATGAATTATGTATAGAGGTTTCTAAACAAAATAGTGCTAAAGTAGGGACTAGTATCGAACTTTTTCTTCGAAGTTTATCCTCTGCTTCAACATTCAATCACATTACAAAATGCTTGTTTTCTATGCTTTTTTGCACAAAGCTAAAACTCAAATTCAAAGTGTGTAATATATATTACGAAACTCTTACTTACGCCTTTTGTGCTTTCTTATATTTTCTTTATCCGTGTATTTTTACAGATACTCTTTTGTCAAATCCATTTACTAATAACCATATCCCTAGAACTAATTCTAACAGCGCTGTCGGGACATTCAAAATTAGGTATTCAGCTGTGATAATTTCAATAACCTGAAATAAAATCAAAATACTTGCTGCCCCTGATAATAAAGTACCTATTAACCCCCAAACTGAAAGCCATTGAGGAATTAGTTTCGATTTCATTAGTAAAATATATAACATGAAATTCCCTATACATAACACCAAAACCATGAATACATGGTTTATATAATCTCGCATAATTTTGAACACATTCCCTAAAGCTTTTAAATCCAAGGTGCTATTAGGCGAATTATATACAAATTCTTGACTTAAGGCTAAAATTGACAATAATAATATTGTTCCAAAAATTACGAGTGTTGCCGAAATTATCCTAAAACTCAAAAACCCAATTGCTAAACTACCATCAAACCTTTTGATAATAGGATATAATAAAATAGCAATTCCTAAATATGCAAGTGACATAATAAATTGAAAGAAAGCATCAGTTATTACATTATTAGAATTTGCAGCTGCCTCTGTTAAATACTTTGTAGAATCAATTGATGGTGCTATACTAAAAACCCCAGCAACCATACCAGCTATAAATAGCAAACCTGCCAATCTTACTTTACTTTTTATCAAATACATGAGCCATTTTTTTTGCTATAAAACTTTTTTTAATAAGTATAAATATTCAATAAGTAACAAAAAACACGACTAACTGGTTTTTTAATTTTGTACAAAAGTACAAAGCAAAAGCAAAAAACATATTAATTTATCTAAAAGCTTTTGAAAGCTTTTTGTTAAAAATATCAATTCCGGTTTCTGATGAAAAGTATTCAATTATTAATCTTGATCAACTAACAGGATTCACTGCTCCTTCAGCTTATTTGCAAATAACACTGCAAGTTCACCAAGGTTATTGGCTTTATAAAATTCTCTTGCTGAAGCTTTCAATGATAGTTCTTCCAGCATCCTTGCAATGAGTTCTGCTCGACCAATAGAATCCATTCCGAGAGGAGACAGCATTGAAGAGCGTATGATAGGACCATGCGCTATGTCTAAAGAGATATCAGCTACATGAGTAGCTATCAAATCAAAAATGTCGTTTTCGTTCTTATCCATAATCTATAATTTAATTTGAATTAATTTTGAGTTAATTTATTAGTTAGGTTAAACCAGATGTGATTTATAAAAATTCACATCATGCATTTTAAATGTTGATAATTGATTGGTTGTTAGTGCTGCACTATAACCGTTAGTGAACACAAAATCTTTTACAAACCACAATTTATCGTCAAAATGGACAGTATTATTCTTCACC
Source organism: Aquimarina macrocephali JAMB N27 (assembly GCF_000520995.1). Taxonomy (GTDB): domain Bacteria; phylum Bacteroidota; class Bacteroidia; order Flavobacteriales; family Flavobacteriaceae; genus Aquimarina; species Aquimarina macrocephali. The sequence continues at coordinate 60,606 of NZ_JACA01000047.1, forward strand.
TCAAGTTCATTCAGAGGTATATAAAATCCTCGTCCATCCGCCTTAATCACACTTTCTTTAATTGTCCAATATTTATAAAACGCTTTTAACGGGCAACTTGCACCGTTAATTTCATCCCACTGATCAGGAGTCATTAAATTCGTGAAATCTTTAAGGTTTCTCTTTCTATTTTCTTCAATATCAATACCAAGCCTGATATTTTTCCCTATCGCACAAATCACAAAATCACCAGAATGAGATATATTAAAATCATATCCCTTCAAGGTTAAATATGGCCGTTTGTGTGTGCTATAAGCGATAAGGTCCCAAATATTATTTTCTATATGATAGCTCTTTAGTGCTTCAATCAATAATAAGCGTCCTAACAAGTGTGCATGTCTGTCCTGCCAACGAATGTATTGTGAATTTTTTTTTCTCAAATCTGGCGGTAGCAATGATAGGTAATCCGAAAAAAGACTTTGCTCCATCGGATTTTTAAAGGATGTAAAAAATATATCTATTGATTGCATTCTCAAATCTTTTCAAACTTAGTAATAGAGGCCGTATTAAATAGTTTTGAAAATATGGTATTGAATATTTCATCAATAGCTCTCACTTTTAAAAAGTGATGTGCTTCTTTACCAAAGAAAATAAACGGAACCTCATTTTTACTGTGACCGCCAAAAGAAAGGTCTTCAATATTCCCATGGTCACTGGTAATTAAAACATGAGTATTTTCTGGTTTATCATGAATTACTCCACTAAGAAATTCATCAAACATCTCCAAAAACATAATGGATTTATTCATATCCTTTCTATGCCCTATTAAGTCGGGTAAAAAACATTCATATAAAATTAAATCATGATCTTTTGTTAAGTTCTTTAAATTTTCTCCGGCTATAAATGGAGTTATTAAAGGTATTTTATTATTGGGCACATCTTGTAAAGTAAGGTTTGTAATATCCCAATGTACAGCTCTGCCTTCAATAAGGTCATTCATAGTATTAAAACTATTTTTGGCTGCTAATACGCAACGTGTAGTCACACTGTAATTTGGAGAATTCGTATCAAAAGATTTGAAAAAACCATCGGTATAGGAGTTAGCAAAAATGCTTTTGATATAATTCTCATTGGCGTATTTAAAAATTGATCTTTTATTGATCAATGATATCAATTGATCATTTGGATACGCCATCAAATGATGTCCTAAAAATGCCTGAGCATTATATCCGGTAAATAAAGATGACTGCCCTGTCGCGCTTTGAGGTACTCCTTCAACTCCCAGGCATGCATCAATACCTTTCACCAGAAAATTTTGCTTTACAACATTTGTGGTATTGGTTAATACCTCGCCAACTAGGTTAAACATTGTTGGCATTAAAGCTCTGGTAAATGGGTTTGATTCTACATTTTTTCCTAAGCCAACTCCATCTAAAAAAATAAATATTAATTTATTTTTCATTTAACTCCTTTGAACAGGTTTCACTTCTCTTAGATCAAAATATCCATTATACCCTTTGATATATACTGCTGCTCGATGCCCAAATAATATTGTGGCTTCTGATCTGGTTTCCAGTTCATTTTCATAAAAGTCTGAGATTACCCTTGTTCCTACCGGGTAAACTTCGTTCCATTGTTCGACAAGTTTAGTCGGGTCTGATAGCTTCTTTTGTTTTGCTTTTTTTGTTACCGATTTGTTTTTTTTAACTGGTTTGGTCGCTTTCTTTGAACTACTAGGTGCTGCTTGGGAACGTTTTTCTTGATTGGTCTCTGCTTTTTTACCGGCCTGTTCCTTAACCGTTTTTGCATAATCTCTTTTGATATACCCCATCAATTTGGTCAGTACATCTCCTACTCCCAGTTCTTCAAATTCCATCTCTCCCTGATGCAGCAAATATGTCATGCTTTCGGACCATCTTACACTGTTGGATAACTGATCTATTAAATGCTGAGCTACATTACCATGTGCATAAGGCTTTCCGGTAACGTTAGCAACTACATCGATTTTTGGTTTGTAAAACCTTGTCTTCTTTGCAAACTTTTCAAATTCAGCAGCTGCTTCTTTCATATAGCGTGAGTGAAATGCACCACTGGTGTTTAAAGGTATAAACATGATATCTGCTTTTTCAAAAAATGGATGTGCCTTATCAATATCTTCTCTTAAACCTGAAATAACAATCTGAGAAGAGGCATTTAAGTTGGCTATATCAATAGTAATCAGGTTTGCATCCTTAAGTATTTCCAGAATTTTTTCTTCTGAAGAATTTAAAATAGCAGCCATTCCTCCATTTTTAGCCTGGCTCATGAGTTCGCCTCTCTTTTTAACTAGCTTAAGACCGCTTTCAAAACTAAACACGCCAGAGGCCTGCAATGCATTATACTCACCTAGACTATGGCCTGCTAAAAAATCTGGTTGTTTTTCTCCACCCTTAATTTTCTTCTGATAAGACAAAGCATTCACAACATATAGTGCTGGTTGAGTGTATTGTGTTTGATTCAACTGATTTTTGGGATCTTCTAAACAAAGTTCCTTAATAGAATATCCCAATATTTTATCCGCTTTCTTTGTTAACGCAGGAAACTCATCAAAAAGCGTCTCTCCCATTCCTTTTCTTTGGGAGCCCTGCCCAGGAAATACATATGTTTTCTTCATTTTTATCTTGTTTTTTATATTAGGTTTATAATTTTAATTTTATCTTCTTTTTAATACGATCGAAGTATTTATTCCACCAAAACCAAAAGAGTTACTCATTGCAACATCAACCTGATAATCAACAGCTGCAGTACCACAAAACTGTAAATCGTTACAAATCGGGGTTTCCAGATTTTTATTTGGATGTAGAAATCCTTGTCTCATTTGTTCAACTGTGGCAATTGTCTCTACTATGCCTGCCGAATACAAACAGTGCCCTGTTAACCCTTTGGTAGAATTTAACCACAGATCAGATGTATGATCTTTAAAAACTTTGCTAATAGCTTCTGCTTCAGTTTTATCTCCTAAGGGAGAAGAGCTTCCATGAGTATTTATATAATCAACATCTGAAACTGATAACCCAGCTTGATTTAACGCTGAAAGCATCGCTTTTGCTTCGCCATTTACATTTGGATTAGCAGAACTATTGCTATCAAGGTTCAATCCATAACCTTTGACTTCCGCCAGGAATGGAATGCCTCTTTTAGTAGCACTTATTTCTGATTCTAGAATTACACTGGCACTAGCTTGTCCATAAATAAAACCTTCGTGTTGTGCATCAAAAGGGCGGCAGGATTTTTCTGGTTGATCTATATATTTCTTACCTCCCATAGCTCCAATGTTAATAAAACCTTGAATATCCATTGGGGAAAGGTCAGCAACAACACCCGTCACTAAACACACATCAACCAGACCTGAGTGAACAAGCTGATATCCTTTTATAATACCGACATTCCCGGTTGCAGATGCTCCTCCTACGGCAAATCCTTCACCTTCAATACCAAATAGTTCGCTCAAAACACCGATTTGATTGGTCTCCAAAAACTCAAGTGCATATCGAGGAGATAGATACTCCGGATTTTTCCTGAATTTTGAAATCAAGTCATATTGATAATTTTGAGTACTGTTTTGCCCAGCAACAATCAATCCTATTCGCTCTGGCAAAGGCTTGTTATCTTGCAATCTGGCACTAAACCATGCTTCTAAGGCAGATATAATGGATGTTTGAATAACAAAAGGAGCTCTTCTACCTAATCGCTTGGCGTGATGATATTTCTCTTCTGATACATTTTGAAAACGATCTATAGAATCAGAGAAGGAAAAGTCTTCTATCTTAGCAGCAATATCAACAGATATTTTTGGCTCCTTTATAGTCGGTATTTGCTTAATACCCGATTCTCCATATCTTAACGAGTTGCTAAATGTGGAAACACCATTTCCTACAGAAGAAACTGTTCCCATACCGGTAATTCCAACCTTATTTGTGGTTACTATCATCTATCTTATTTTAGTAATCTATTGGCAATACCATTAGCTATATTAATTACTTTCGACAGATATCGTATAGTTCTCAGCCAACACGTCTACCATACCTTGAATATTGCTTACTTGAGCAAAGCTCATTAAAGGTATTTTTAGGTCTAATTCTTCCATCGACATGGTAACAACCTCCATCCTATCAATCGAATTCGCACCCAATTCCCGTAGATTTCTTTCAATGAGAACCTGATCCGGATTTATATCCGGAAGCACTTCTATAATAACATTTTTTACTACTTCAAAAACATGTTCTTTTGACATAACTTCTATTATTTATTTAAATATTATACACTTCTTTTTTGCTTAAGATTTTATCTTACTGAAAATCAAAAAAGTTCAATTTATTCTGTCCCTTTCTTAAACGATATGCAGCAAAATCATTTTTGTTTTTAAATTGCAGATATATATTCTGCTTCAATACTTCTGAAAATACCTGACCAGGTGATCTTCCATAGCTATGACCTGGGAAAATGAGCGTATCTGATACAATCCTTTTTTTTAGATATTCAATACTTTCGAACATATTATGTGCTCCTTGCATGTCAAAACATAAGCCACATCCTTCGGCAAATAATGTATCCCCGGTAAATAAACTATTTCCTATTAGATAACACATACCGCCGGGTGTATGACCCGGGGTAAATAAAGGTTCAATCTGTATTTGGCCAACTGACCATGGTGTTGTACCGACACCTTCTAATTGTGGAGCATGAAAACCAGAGTACCTAATTTCTTCATTAGACATCCAAATGGGGCAGCCGTATTTTTCTGCCAGAGGTTTGGCTAAATGAATATGATCAAGATGAGAATGAGTAAGTAAAATTCCGCTTAAGACTGTTTCGGTATTCTCCAGTGCCTGCTCTACTTTTCTCATATCCCAGGCCGGATCCACAATAATAGCTTGATTATTAATATGGTCAACCACCAAATAACTATAGTTCACCATAGACATATAAGTCATTCTCAGTATGACAACCTGTACTATACCGCTGTAACCCGTATCGGTATATCCAATATCCATTATCAGATTTTCAAATTTCATTGATGTGTAAATTAATGTGCTCTATTTTGCATTTATAGAGGCGCCGAGTGGATTCGAACCACTGAAATAAAGGCTTTGCGGACCTTCCCCTTAGACCTCTTGGGCACAGCGCCATTTGCGTAAGTCGTAGATTCAAAATTCAAAACTTACAGATTATTATATTCTTAAGAGGTGCTGAGTGGATTCGAACCACTGAAATAAAGGTTTTGCAGACCTTCCCCTTAAGCCTCTTGGGTACAGCACCTTTTCTTATTGTTTTTTTATAAAATATTTTTCGTCAATACTTCTGAAGAATGTTTATAGCAGTGATTCACTAACACAAACAAGTTTTTAATTTTTGAATGACATTTAAATCACTTCCGAATTGATTTATCATTTGCAATGAAATAGAACCTGAATCTGAAGGAAGTATATATTTAACAAAAGTTGACAAAGTTCCACTAGGTCCTATATCTATAAAAGCATAATCTTCGGTTTCCAGTATTCTTTCAACAGTTTGCTCGAAATTAACAGGATTACGGATAGCTTTCCATATATAGTCCCCGTTCAATTCCTGGACTGTCCCTGTTTGCAATGACGATATCACTGGAATTTTGGGAGGTACTACCCGAATATCTTTGAAAATTTGCTTATAATGCTCTTCGATTGGATCTATGAGTTTGGTATGAAACCCATATTTTACTGGTAATATTTGTGATATAATATTTTCCTTATTTAAGTTTTGATAAAGGTTTTGTATTGTGTGAGGCAAACCGCTCACAACAAAGTTCTCTCGAAAATTTCCCGCTGTAAACCAACAATTACGAAAAAGATCTGGGTAGCGGATCATTATTGATTTTGATCCCATAATAGCCAACATACCTGCAGGTTGGGTCTTTTCATGAACAAGCTTAGCTATATCAACCGATACCCTGATCCCATCTTCCAGGGAAATGGCACCTGAAACAACAGCTGCATGGAGTTCCCCCATACTATATCCCATAAGAAAATCTGGTTGGATATTCATTCCTTTAAGTATTTTGAACATACTATATTGGATACTCAATAAAGCAGGGTTCGTATAAAGAATGTTATCAAAGGGTTCGCTCTTTCTCTTTCCCCGATATAAAACATCAATTAAAGAGGTTCTTATTAATGGAAAAACTATTTCATTACAATGATCCATCCAATATCTGAATTGTTCATTATGTTCATAGAGTTCTTTACCCATTTCATAGTATTGAGACCCCTGGCCAGAGAACATACTTATAATCTGTTTATTCATTTGATCTTTTTTATTTAATGACAGGATTTCCTAACCTCATTGTACTTTTTGTATAACCAATATGATTAGGAAACCTGAAAAATCTTCTGGTAACCGGATAAGATGTTTTACTTCAATATTATCAGAATTCTTCTTTTTCTATTTATAGCCACGAAAAAGTACCATATATAGTTTTCATTATGTAATCAATTAAAGCTGATACAAAACCCTAAAAGCAACCTGTTTTTGATCACGATAAGGGTAAAATCCACTTCTGGCATCATCCACGATAGGAATGAGTGCATCAAAATTCAAAGTGATATGATCATTCCAATTGTAGGAAGCCGATAACACATTAAAAAAATTAGTATAAGGTCCGTTGTACATAGAAGCCCAACTAAGGGATAGATTATTTTTCATTAGCTGTTTGCTCAAGGCCAAAAGGGCTATATAATTATTTCTGGGAATTCCCTGAATTTGGTCTGACCAGTCCATGATATGGTAATTCACTGCTTCTATACTTAACGTAAAAGTACTGTTGGGGGAATAATCAACACCAAGTGAAGCATCCAGAGCATTTTTTTTTACAATCTGAAACGATGCATCGTTATATGCTTTTTCAGATTTTATTGCTACTTCACCTTTAACGAGTAAATTATTGATTGCTCGATTGAAGGTAACACCAGTCATAAAAAACCGTTGCTTACTTTTGGTAATAAGATCAGGGTTGACCATTCGTAAGGCATATTGATTATCTATCAAACTGGCTGCCATAATACTAATGTCACTTTTTCCGAAGGTTTTTCTCCAACGTAAACCATATTCAGAAAAATTTCCCTTTTGTTTTTCCTTTAGATATTCAACTTTCCCGTCAAAAGGATCATAATAATATCCTGTTCCTTTTCGAGGTTGTTCGTTAAATTCGGAATAAGGCACAAAAAACGCACTCCAATATCCAAATGATGAATACTGGTCTATGGTTAGCATAGGTTGTCCTATCCTAAGGTCATCCATATTGAGACTTAGCGGTTCCCGGTAATCCAAACGGCCTATTTCATTAGTAACAATCGCATAATCAGATTCCCCCCATACAACTATCTGAATTCCAGCTTTGATACTTGTTTTATTAAAACTAGTCTGTAAATAAGCTTCTCTTGTTCTTCCTTCCAATGCCACTATATCCTCTTCATCACGAATCCTATGATCATTTTTGAGAAAAGTAAACATTTTAGTGTCTATATGGACTGAAAGGTACTCCAAGAAGGATTTAGAATATTCTAACCGAAACGAAAACCGGTTATTCATTATCTTATCTGGTTTTTCGGCTTTATACGTAAATCCATATTGTATCCCCAAACGCATTGCACTAAACACATCTGAAACCCATGAAATGGAATCCTTTTTTTCTTCAACTAGAGTAGATTCCATATCAATGATATCGAAATCCTCGATGTCTTCTATGGTATCATTTTCTACAGGAATCTGGCCATAAATACATGAAACACTTATAAATGAGATGATAATACTATATACAACATCATTGGTGAAGTTGGAGCAATTCTTCATGCCTCTCTCTAAAAAATAAATTAATAATGATTTGTTTTCTTCGTGACGTTAATGATGTATCAAAATCATTTGAAGTCACGCCCAGAATGTTAATTGGGTTTGATTTTTGAATGATTTAAACAGTATGAGCAAATTCGATTTCATTGCTAATCTTACCGGGTATTACATCCGTATGTATTATTTATCCTTTTTCCCAGGGAAATTGCCCGGTTTTTACAAATCTTGCTATTTTATTCAGGTTCCTTTCATCAGAAAACACTTCAATATTAGCTGCAAGAGCGTGTGACTTAGAAGCATTTGGAAAATTGTCCAATTTATTCAGATAACTTTTATAACTGGTTATTCCTTGCTTGGAAAGCAAGCGTAGGCGTAATAAATGCTTTCTCAACAGGTTTTTACTATTCTCATCATATGCATCCACCAATCCCCAGTCATATGCCTCTTTTGCTTGTACAGGTTGAGTCATTAATGTCATGTAATGTGCTTTAGAGAATCCTATTCGACGGATCAGAAAAGGCAAAACACAGGCAGGCATCAGTCCAAAAAGAAGTTCTGATAAACTAAATACTGCTTTCTGTTCACAGAGTACTATATCGCAAGCAGCTACAAAACCCATTCCACCGGCATTAGCCTTTCCTCTAACATGTGCAATGGTAATATATGGGCCTGAAGCTAATTTTTGCCATAGATTATACATTAGTTCGGGGTTTTGATCTTGGTGCTGAGTCCCGTTTTCAATACTCTGTTGAATTCCTTTGAAATCTGCTCCAAAGCAAAACACTTCAGGAGAACCTTCGACAACCACGATTTTTGCCAACTCTTCACATAGATCAAGTGCATTTGTAAACTCTTCGATCAACCTATTATTAATTGCATTTTTAGCCTCTGGACGATCGATTTGAATAAAACAAATATCTCCTTCAAATCTGGTTTTTATAGTTTCGTATAACGTTGCATTGCTTATGATATCCATTCGTATTCTCTTTTAAATTCTTTAATCTCTTTTAAAAAAAGTGTCTCTCTGTTCAACGTTTTTCTAGCTTGAGAAATAAAATCAGTATCCAATTTTACATTGCGTGTACCAAATTTTACTGCATTGCTACCTACCAGTAAATCTTCATATTCATCCATTTTTAGTTCATACCTTTTATCAAATTGTTCTTTAATCTTGAACTTTTGTATACTTTCCTGACTTTTTTCACCTACTATACCGCTAAAAAACTCAGAACAACAACCTGACCCATAAGAAAAACATCCAACTCTTTGTGGTGCGTCAAAACTGCCATTCTCAATCGTACTAGCGAGTGACATCATGGCTGTCGCTCCCATAATATTGCCAATACGCTGACAGTAGACCAATCCGGGAACTACTCGGTTCTCAAAATCCATTTCTATGTCCTTAGGCTTTGCTTTCACTGCTTTGCGCATTAAATTACGATGTGCTCCTTTGACCATTCCTCCAAAAGGAGTATGAAAGGCCAGATAGCTAAAAGTCTTGGCATAGTCTGCCTCGGGAACACGTTTTTGGTATTCATAAAAAGAATTCTCACAACAGTCTAAATAAGAGAGTAATGACAAGTCAGAATCTCCGGCTTCGCCATCTGTAGTAGGTCTACAAGTATCCATCACCTGATAACCATAATATCCATTAGCGCCAATATCTACCTGAAACACATAAGGTTTCTCACTAACCAGCATAGCAACCGCTCCGGCTCCTCCGCTAGGTTCTGCAAATGACCATTCCATAGTGAGTGCATCCCCACCTTCTTCTATCATAAAACGGGATACATCTGTAGCAATTACCAGAGCTTTTGCCCCAGGTGAAGTTTGAGACAAGATAAAATTGATTGCCATTTGAAAACCGGCCACCCCAGAATAGCATGCATTTTTTAACTCAAACAAGCGACAATTGCGGTTCAACCCCAAAATTTCGTGAAAATAAGTACTCATTGATTTCCCAAAATCAAAGGACGATTCTGTACATGAGATTACCAGCTCGATACGATCTTTTTCTTCCGGACTAAGAGCATCTATGAGAGGCTTAGCAGCATTTACTCCAAAAGTGACTGGGTCCTCATATGGTAATGCTACCGTCTTCTCTTTCATAAGAAGATTTTTAAAACGAGAGGTATCTAATTTACGATATTCTGCAAGTTTTTCTACATCCAAAAATGTTGTGCCTCCGAAGACATTCATTGCTTCAATTCCTGCTATACGCATATATTTTTCTATTATTAAATGGTTAAAAATTAAGTTTTTGTGTGATTGGTATACGATTTTTTTGAGCATACCAGATTAAGCTACATTACCTGTATCTTAGTTTTTTAATTTAATGTATCGTTGATGATATTTGATTTACGATAGGCCATCTTGAAGGCTTCGTTTAATCAATAGAACATTGAAATTCAATTACCAATGTCAATTACCAAGTAGTCACTCAAGATCATTTATCTTTCTTGATATCTATCCTAAATGCTGGCTTACTGACACAAAAGATCTGCCATGAATAAGGCTATCGGAGATATGTAAACAAAATCCTACCTCAGCATATCTAATGAAATTCTTGTAAATAAAATTTAAGTTCTAGGAATTCTCCAAAACCAGATTATGCTTTGGAGTAAGGTTATTATTTTTTATTCATGAGTATTAACATATGTTGTAACCCTTTTTAGCAACTAAGCATAAACTCTTTTAACTGCTGCCTGAGAGAAATCATCCAACTGTTTCTGGAAATCCGCTTCTGCTTTTGAGTTTGCCTTTTTTTGCGCCCCACTAGGTTTCTCTTTGATTTGTTGAATTAGTTTATGTAATACCTCAATTAATATGTCTACATCTTCTTCTGTATTTTCTATTCCAAGACTTACTCTAACAACTCCCGGTAATTGAGTCTTTGGAGCTACAGTTAGAACAATACGTTGTACTTGCTCGAGTACAGGGCTAATACCTGTTATTTTCTTAACTAATAAATGGGCGCAATGGCAACCGTATCTTACACCAATGCCTCCTTTTCGAAACATCTCTTCTGCTAGTTTGTTATGCAAAATTCCTTTTGTCTCAAAAACAATAACTCCTATCCTATCATCAAATTTAGGAGATTTTGGATCATTTACCCCAAAAACAGTTAGTCCAGGTATTTTTGACATCCCATCTAATATTCGTTTAGTCAATACTTGTTCTTCTTTGTGAACCACATCCATACCGATGCGTTGTAAAAGCACAAGTGCTTTTCCCAATGACGCAATCCCTCCTATGTTTTCTTCTCCAGACAATTGGATACGTTTCTTCTCATTCAGGTTATGATTGAGTAATCCTTTTTTAACCACCAATACTCCGGTACCAAATGGGGCATATATTTTATGAGCAGAAAAAGCCATATAATCGATCCCATCCTTTTCTACCTCAACCTTAAGGTGAGCAACTACCTGGGCACCATCTATCAGAAGTTTTGCGCCATATTTATGAACAATTGAGCTTACTTCCTTGATGTTGTGACATGACCCTAAAACGTTAGAAGCACCACTCAGAGCAACAACCTTAATACGTTTCTTTGCGTACTTATACTCTAGATTATATTCCCGTAGATTTTTTTCCAGTTCTACTAAATCTATAAAACCTTCTTCATTCACTCCTAGCCTGATCAGAGAGTTTTGGGAAATCATACGCCAAGGTAAATCATTAGAGGAATGCTCCAGTAGGGAGATCAGTACTACTGGATCAATATCATTTTCGGGATTATTAATCAGGTTTTCAGATACAAGGTTGATGGATTCGGTAGTATTTTTAGTAAAAATAATATCATAGTTTTCGAGAGGTGCCCCCAGGATTTCACTACAAATAGTTTTTACTTCTTGTACTACTTCTTGTCTTCTTTTCTCTGGCAAACGTAATGCCTCACGAAACGTGTTCCAAATTGGAGTAAATGTAGGCGTACTGGCACTATTATCCAGGTTTACGAATTGTCTTTCGCCTTCCATGGTTGGTACAATGAGACCTCGTCCTATTAAGGTTTGTTTAAGTTTTTTCATAAGTTCCAGTCCGGAGTATTTCTCTAACTCATCCTTATATATTAACTCATTTACGCTAAGATCCTTTTGAGATAATTTCTTAAAGATATCTTTTCCATATTGCTTCATTAAGAGAAGTGCCTTACTAAATGCAATGACATTAACAATGGCTGGAGTACCTGCCTCAAATTTGTCTGGTCCGTTATTCCAGATTATCCATTCTGCCGCAACAAGTCTGGCCGTTCCTCCACCACACTCGGATGGAGTGCCTTTAGGTAATGCTTTTTTCCCAACAACAACTGCGGTTATACCCAACGGCAAACCAATCTCTAGGCTTGTCAAAAATTGATAGCTTCCTGACTTAAGTTGTGATGTTAAACTATTTGTTCTTTTGGAAGAGCAAAAAATGACAATGTATCTATCTTTGTTAAGCCCCATATATTCCAATACAATATCCCTGGCATGCTCATATAGGTGAGAAGATACCATTGAATTGTGTCCACTCCCACGATGTACGTTGGAATAAGTTTCTAGTGCTGCATGCACTCCACGTTCCAGCTCAGCAAATGCTGTTTCTGATTCATTACCTTTTAGCGCGCCATTTTCTTCTTGTTTGAGCTGGCTAACGTTTGATGATCCATGCTCATTGTACATAGTTGTTTCCATTTGAATCTCGTTTTATTTAATTTTTAATCTATTTTTATTTTTAACTATTTTTCTTAACACTAAACACCCTAATTTTTCCTTACTGTAATAAAATGTTGACGCCCTCTGCGGTGCAAACATTCGGTTTCAACAATTTCAAATCCCGTATCCTTTATTGAGTTTTCTAATTCTGAAACAGTATATGTTTTCAGTTTCGGAATTAATCCGATTTTACTAACAAGCGATAGTGCAATTCCCGCAAGAGATCCTTTTCCCAGACAAGGTGTTACAGAAATAAATACTCCTCCCGGTTTTAACAATTCATAGATCCTTTCTAAAGCCTTGGGTAAATCTTCTAATAAATGAAGCATATAGACTGCTAGTATCATATCAAAGCCTCCTGACTTATAGTTCTTATCGAATATTGTGGTATGCGAATAATCTACATTTTGAATCTGTAATTCATTGGCTTTATCTTGGGCAATCCGGATCATTTCAGACGATATATCAATACCGTAAACCTTATCAACATTACTAGCAATTTCATTGGCTAATATTCCTGTGGCACATCCATAATCCAAAACATTATCCTCTTTTTTGAGATATCCCTTGATTTTTTGAAGAATTTTAATTCGCACCTCTCTATCTTTCATTTCTTCCTTATCATACCCATTAGCACTTTTATCCCAAAATTTTTCGGATTTATACATTTTTATATATTTAAATTTTAATAATCATTTATTCCCAAATTAGTTATAAAATTGAGAATGAGTGCAAACACTTCGCTATCTCACTAAAGATTTAATCATTTCTTCACATTAAATAATTGCTTAAAATTTTTAATGCTTTTTTATCCGAGTAATATCTTCACCTATTTATAATTCAAGCCTGGTCTATTGATCTTTACAGATGAATTTAATTTTTCGCTTTTTATTTCTTCAATATATTCTTTCATCACCTTTAAAGCGTATCTGATATGTTGGTGTTTTGTCTTAGATCCAAAGCTGATCCGGATAGATTCCTGTGCTGCCTCATCTGTTAATCCTATTGCTTTTAAAACATGGGAGGGTTTGTTAGATGATGCACTACACGCAGAGCCAGAAGAAACAGCAATTCCCTTATAATCCAGTGATTTCATTAAGTCGCCACTGCCAATACCAGGAAAGGTTAAATTAATGGTATTAGTCAAACAGTTATCCATTGGAGAATTAATAATTATATCACTTTTTATCGTTTTTAATTCATTAATGAATGTTTTCTTAAGAGACTCATTTTTTATTGAAAGGGATACAAGTTTATTTACATGTCTGCAAGCTTCTCCAAAACCTGCGATATTATGAATGGATTCTGTACCTGCTCGCATTCCTTCTTCTTGATGTCCTCCATGAATATAAGGTTCGAGAGGACAGCTAATTTTGGCATACCAGGCACCTATTCCCTTAGGGCCATAGAGTTTATGAGCAGAAAATGTAGCATAATCGACTCCTAGTTCCTTCACGTTTATAGAGATTTTGCCTAATGCCTGCACACAATCAGAAAAAACCAGAGCACCTTTAGCCTTGGCCATTTCAGATATTTTTTTAATATCCTGAATCGTCCCTATTTCATTATTAGCCAACATACAGCAAACCATAGAAGTTCGATCATCTATCATAGCTTCAAGCTCTTTAAGCAATACACGTCCAGAACTATCTACAGGACAATATTGAACATCTATATTTTTGGTCTTCAAATACTCTAGTGTTTGAATCACTGATGGATGCTCAATTGGTGTAGAGATTATTTTGTTTTTATCTGGATAGAAATGACTACTTATTGTTTTCAATAACGCATTATTGGATTCGGTTGCACAACTAGAAAAATACACTTCATGTGAATGAGCTCCGATCGTGGCTGCAACTTGTTCACGAGCTTTTTCAATAATTTGTGCAGACATTTTCCCTTTTGAATATCCCGATGAGGGATTTCCCCAATAAGATTTCAATACCCGATTCATTACGCTTCTTACAGATGGTGCTATATGAGTTGTTGCGTTATGATCGAAATAAACATTTCGCTTGTTCAATATTTGTTTTAGCATGGCAATCATATTTTTAAATTATAGTGCAGCAAGTGCATCGATGATCTTCTTACAACCTCCATTCTTAATATATTCGGAGTGATCATCTATATCCTTAAATTCTTTGTTTGTAATTTTACTGCATAATACTTCGGAGTCTGTTTGAACATAAAACGCTCTCAGCATCTTTTTGGTCTCCAGGCTATCAAATGACGATGGTGATTTACCAGGATTCTTTTTTATCCAATCCACCATTTTATACCAAATCGCAGCACTTAGCGCTCCACATTCTTTTCCGCTTAAACCAAGCCCTCCGGCATATCCGGCTACCATAAGCATTTCTTCTTCTGTAGCTCCCATTTTTCTGACCACCTCAGATGCACAACTTACCGATCCCGGACAGAAACTTACAGATTCATCCGATAAGCCTTCATCTGCTGATTTAATTGCTTCGGGAGCCCATCTTCCTGCCAGCTTCATACAACCAAATGCTTTTCCCGTAAACAATACTTTTAGCGGAGCTAATTTACCCGTAAGATCCATATCTGTAATATCACGGCAACTTATCGTATTTGTTCTTTTTTTAAAGGATTCCATCAGATGTTGTGTAGCTGTTATAGCCATTGCTATTGCTTCTCCTGTGTCTTCATTTCTTCGGTATGATTCTGCTCCGGCAGCCAAAACGGCTCCTCCGATCATTCCGCATTGGTATCCTCTATTCAATAGCCCTCCTGCAAAAGGAGATGCCGCAATCTCTGCTATTTCATTCGGAACACCATACTCGCTATTTAACAGAGAACAAAATGCTGTACCACAAGTTCCTCTGGATAATACTTTTAAACCTTCTTTAATAGCCTTCATAATGGAAATTTTAGTGAGTTTTTAATTATATATAGTTCATAACCCATTTCTCCTGTTAGAAAGATTGAATTATGTTTATTAAAAGAAACCCTTTGTGTGACTTGGGTACCTTTTGTGTTTTTCTTATTACAACAGTTTTATGATTTTGAAATATGATTTTTGTTGAAATCATAACTCATCCATATTATGAGCTTACTTCGAAAGCCATACTATTAGATTCTATAACTTGATCGGTATGTAGATTATCCTGATCAGCATCAACCTTATTAAATGCTCTTACATAAAAGTTTTTAATCCTAACTAAAACACCTCCTGCTTCATTGATAATTTTTATATTGAATTTTTTAATACTTGCCGGAGACCGAACTCCTTCCTCTACGTGTTCCACATAAGCATAACAGGTATGAGGTAATGAACGAAATATTTCTATTTCATCAATAGCAAATGGTACATGTGGAGTTGCTGATTCCATCTGCCCAATCAATCCAGCAACAGTTTGTAAAGCACCGTCGACAATACAAGGATGGAGAATGAATCGATCAGAATCGATTAATAAATGATCTGTTAATTTCAACCTAGATAAAGCAAAGGATTCGTTGATATAAAATTCCTGAATAGTTTTAAATGCTAAGCCATAATTAAAACCTACCTGGTTAAAGATATCATAGTAGTATGAACCATCCTGAGGCTCAGAACACTGTTCCTTAAGCTTTTGTATTGGAATTTTTTCAATATCTGCTGAATGTTTATTACCGTTTTGGAAAAACAACTTCCCTTCAGAATGAATTATTTGTTCATTTTCATCATCAAGTGAAGTAATTTTAAATTCAGTACCTATACCATTAGGTTTTAATGATGTATTAATAAACTGTGAGCCTTTCTTAAAACTTAATGGGTGAGCCCACACAATATCTTTAATCTTGCTAACCTTTTGTTCTCCTGCGAGGTTTCCTGAAATATTTGCAATTTCAATAAACCCTGAACCTGGAAAGATTTTCTCTTTATTAACCTGATGATCCGATGCATAAAACTCCTTATCGGATAACCATGAACTAAAACGAACTTCTCTTAATGTAGATGAATTATATGAAATCAAGGGATGTAGTTGAGCACCTATGGGTTTGGTTACCGTTCTCTTTTCTTCAATTACTCGATCCGATACCCAATACCTTTCTTTGGCAAAAGGATAAGTAGGTAGTGGTATCCGATTGGGTTTATCCTGAGGATATAACCTTTCCCAATCCATTTCAACTCCGGTAACCCATAATTGCGCGAGTTTATCCAGATCACCTGCCTCAAAAAGAGAACGAAGTTCCTGTTCGTTATTGAGCATTTTCTTTCTTCCTCGTTTAGGATTCGGCTTACCTCTAAAAATATGGTCAGACTCGTTTTGTTGTTCCCAATCTTTCAACCGAATTATAAGTTCTTCTCTATTTGAAGCAACAATCGCCAACCTTTCTGACATCACTTCCCGACCAACCTGTAAGGTAAAAGATAGATCCGCAAGGTTCACTTGTTTTTCTTTTTCTATATAATTGAGTAACCGATTTGCATATTCTCTAAGGCGTTCATCATTTTTTGCAGAAAATATTATAAGATGTGGCCCCTCTTTTGGATATACCTCTTCAGCTTTTACGTTCCTATATTCTTCTAGTATTAAACATGCATTCACTCCTCCTGCCCCAAACGAGTTTATAAGTGCTCTACGAGGGTTACCCGAGGGAGATTCCCATGAAGTCAGTTTATGTTGAAGATAGAATGGTGATTCTTTGAAATTAATATTTGGATTTATTTCATCAGAATTAATTGTAGGCACTAACTGTTGATGTTTCATTTGCAGCAGTACTTTTGCTACTCCTGCAATTCCTGCTGCTGACTCAGGGTGCCCAATATTGGATTTAACTGATCCAATAGCGGTAACTTGTTTTTTTATAGTTTGTTTTTGAAATGCGTTCGTTAAAGCCACAATTTCAAGGCTATCTCCCAGCTGTGTACCTGTACCATGCCCTTCTATATAACTGATGGTTTCCGGATGGATTTGAGCCTTTTGAAGGGTATGCTCTATCAAATTTGCCTGAGCATTAGGATTAGGAGCAGAATATCCATTGGATCTGCCACTATGATCAAACGCACTTCCTGCCAGTACACCATATATGTGATCTCCATCCTCTATGGCTTTACTGAGTGGTTTTAGTAGAACCGATCCTACCCCTTCACCAGGAACAAAACCATCATCACCTTTACCGTAACTATGGCATTTTCCTCCTAGGGATATCATTCGATTCTTACATAGTGAATGATATTTAGATGGATGTAAATATAAGTTTACACCGCCAGCAACAGCAACCTTACATTCTTGTTTTTTTAGACTTTCACATGCAAGGTGTATCGCCACTGAAGAAGATGAACAGGCTGTATCAACAGGCATACTAGGTCCGTTAAAATCAAATAGGTAAGATATGCGGTTAGCAATCGACCAGGGGTGGGCACTAGGAACTGTATTTCCTTTACTCCATTCTTCAGACGCCAACAGGTTATAGGTATTTGTTGTAACGCCTACAAAAACTCCTACATTAGCGCTTTTGGCTTTAGGATATCGTTTTTTAAGACTATCTTTTGTATATCCTGCATCTTCTATGGTAGCCCAAACAGATTGTAAAAAAAGTCGCTCTTGCGGATCCATTATCCTGGCTTCTTCCTGAGTAATATTGAAAAATTGAGGATCAAACTTGTCAACATCACTTATAAAACCTCCCCACTTGCCATAAATTTTTCCTTCTGCTGCTTTCTCTGGATCTTCATCATAAAATTCTTCAAAATCCCATCGACTTTTAGGTACTAAGTCCGTTAAATCTTTTCCTTGTTTCAGACTTTCCCAATATGAATCCAAATTTTCAGATTGAGGGTAGCTTCCATGCACTCCAATAATGGCAATTGATTCTGAATCCTTATAAGTAATTGGTTCATCAATTGCATCCTTTGTTTGCTGTTTGCTTTCTTTTATATGTTCTCTTTGGATTTCTGTTTCATACTGTGGTTTAACTTGATTACTTGATAAGTTTATCGAACCTTCTATATTTAGGAATTGGATTAACGTTTCCTGTTCTTCCTGAATCAGATATACAGCCAATTCTCCTATAGTAGAATATTCATAAAACAAAGTTTTTGGCAAATCTCCTAAGTCTCTTTCAAGATTTAAATTTATCTGGTTAATACTTATAGAATCAATACCAAAGGATTCAAAATGTTCTTCAGGATCAATTCGATTGGGATCAAGTTTAATCTCATTTCCAATAAGCCTTTTAAGATACTCTTCTGTTTTTTCAAGAAGGATATCAGCATCTATTATATTACCTTGGATCTGCTTGTTTTTTTCAACTTTTTTAGCAGTTCGATCAATGTAAGTTTTGATTCTGGATGGGAAACCATATAGTGGAATACCCTGAGATACATCAGATAATAAAAATTCTTCTAGAAATTGTACTCCTTCTTCTATAGATATAGGGCAAAGACCTGTTTCTTTTTGGATCAAAGTAACTTCTTCATCAGAAATATGCATTCCTCCTTCTTCCCAATAAGGCCAGTTAATTGCTAGTGTTTTACCACAACGTTTTTGTTCTTTTACCAAGGCTTCCCTGTTTTCAGCAAATGAATTGAGATAATGATTGCCATAGGCATAATCGGATTGTCCTATATTGCCTAATACACCTGCGATTGAAGAAAACATGATAAAGACATCCAAATTTTCATCTCTCGTAGCTAGGTCTAAATTAATTGTTCCGTAAATTTTGGGAGCTAATACTTCGTCTATCTCTTCTTTAGATTTCTTGAGAATAAACGAATCCCGGTTAATTCCTGCACCATGAATCACTCCGTTGATCTGTGAAAAATTTGTCTTTGCCGTTTTTACAATGGCCTCCACATCTTCTAATTTTGATACAT
This sequence comes from Aquimarina macrocephali JAMB N27, assembly GCF_000520995.1. Lineage (GTDB taxonomy): Bacteria > Bacteroidota > Bacteroidia > Flavobacteriales > Flavobacteriaceae > Aquimarina > Aquimarina macrocephali. The sequence continues at coordinate 79,959 of NZ_JACA01000047.1, forward strand.
CAGCTTGCACGTATAAGATTTTGGATCCATAAGATTTAAGTATATCAATTTTTTTCTTTTGTGCAGCTTTAAGGGGAGATCTCCCAAAAAGAACCAGATTACTCTGGTAATTTTTAACCAGATACTCACTAAAAATAAGACCTAGCCCACCTAAACCTCCTGATACAATATAAACACCGTTCTGTTTTAATGGTAAACGATCTATATTTTTCTCAATATTGGTAAATTGGGTCAGTTCCTTGACATAACGAACATAGGTTTGTTTATCTTTTAGGAATGTATAACGAATTTCATTCTTCCTCCAGTTTTCATCACTGAATTCATCCCTAATAATACGAACCTTTTCTACCATAGTAACCTGCTTACTATCCTTAACTTCAACAATCTTTCCTTTAAAGTAAGGATTCTCTAGAGTTAAGGTTTTGAAAAAGCTTCCTAGTGCAGCATTGTATGGAACAGTTAAATTTGTAGTACCCGAGAAAATTGACAAAATCTGAAGCGGGATTTGATGTTTTTGTTCTATTAAAGCCTTGCATAGATTAAAAAGGGTATAAATACTATAATTGAGCTGATGAGTAATGTTTTCTTTTTCATCTAAACTATCCGGCTCTAATCCCTGATGAATAATTCGATAAGGAAGCTGATCTTTTACACTAAGGTGTTCTGCCAGTTGTTTAAAATGTTTTTCCTTCTGAAAGTCAATAGTAAAAACAGATGGCTCTATTTCTTCAAAAGCAGATCCTGGTTTTAACAATATATATGAATTCCCTTCTGGATATTGATGTGATTGTTTTTTTAGAGTAAGAAACAGTTCTTCTGAGGTATCCAGAATCAGTACCAAACCATTTTTGGGAGATTTTTCTTCAGATACATCAAGATTTTGTTCAATCCATTTGGTGCAATAGTGTAATTTCTTTTTCTCCTCTTCAGATGTATCCTCTGCATTGTTTTCTTGCATTCCTTGTGGAATGACAGGCATAGAAAATGCAGGTTTAGTAATCCAATATCGCTCTTTAGCAAAAGGATATGTGGGAAGAGAAATACGCTTTGGGCGAACATTCTGATAGAACAGAGACCAATCAATATCAGCACCTGATATCCATAGTTTAGCCAATTTTTCCTGATTACGGGCCTCCATAATCACCTTTAAATAAGCTTTACCTTCTTCTCCTTCCAATAAGGCAATGGTATCGGAAGAAGCTTTCTTAATGTTTCCATAAAATACGCCTTCCAACTCATTTGCATCTCTTTTTAATATTGTATGATCTTCTACTTCGTGTATTGATGCCCATTGATTCAGTTTCCCGACAAGTTCATCTACATTAGTCGTTACGATCACAAGACGCTCATTCATTGGTGTCCTTCCTACCTGGGAGGTATATACTAACTCCTCTAGTTCAATATCTTTGTTTCTTCTAAGAAAACCTGTCATCTTCTTGACATACTTTAAAAGTGTATTTTTATCTCTCGAAGAGAGAACAAACGATTGAGGTCCATTGTAGTAAGATTCAGTTTTCTTGTCGTTACTGTTTTTATATTCTTCTATAATAAGGTGTGCATTCGAACCTCCTGCACCAAAAGAACTTATACTAGCTCGTCTGGGATGTTCTTCATGATCTTTCCAGGGCACTAATTCTTGCTGCACATAAAAAGGTGACTCTTTAAAATTGATATTAGGATTTAATGTAGTTGCATGTAAAGAAGGAACTAGTTTTTTATGTTTCAACTGCAGTAATACCTTTGTAACCGCAGCTATTCCCGCTGCAGATTCCAGATGTCCTATGTTTGATTTAACAGAGCCTATTGGACATACTTGTTTTTGTGAAATTGATTCTCCAAAAGCTTTATTTAATCCGGTAATTTCGATAGGATCTCCCAAAGCTGTACCTGTACCATGAGTTTCGATATAACCCAATGTTGAAGGATCAACTTTAGCTTTTTTAAGTGATTCCCGAATCAAATCCCCTTGTGCATTAGGGTTTGGAACAGAATAACCGTTAGTTTTTCCTCCATGGTTAATTACACTGGATTTCACTATACCATATATATGATCACCGTCTTCGATCGCTTTATCAAGAGATTTTAACAAAACAGCTCCTACACCTTCTCCTGCAACATATCCATCTCCACCTTCTCCAAAACTTCTGCACCTGCCATCACTGGCTGCAAAATTACCCTGACTTAGCATGAGATATTTATGAGGATGTATAGAAACATTAACGCCTCCGGCAATAGCTGCTTCTATTTCACCTTTCCGTATTTCTTCACAAGCCTGATGAATGGCCGTTAAAGATGACGAACACATAGTATCTAGAGCAATACTGGGCCCATGCAGATCTAAGAAGTAAGAAACTCTATTTGCGATTGATGCATAAGACGAACCTGGAACAACAGCATTACCTGCCAACATAGCTTCTGCCCCATAAAGTTGATACTGTCCATACATAACTCCAACATACACACCAACTCGTCCTAGTGTTGAGATATTTTCTTTACTATAACCAGCATCCTCAATGGTTTGCCATGCAGTTTCGACAAAAAGTCGTTCCTGAGGGTCAATTAATTCAGCCTCTTTAGGTGATATATTAAAAAACAACGGATCGAATTTATCAACATCAGAAATAAACCCTCCCCATTTACTATAGCTTTTTCCAACTTGATTACGTTTAGGATCAAAAAAACGATCTGTATCCCAACGTCCTTCTGGAATTTGTGTAATACAATCCCGACCATTTTTGAGGTTTTCCCAAAATTCTTCAGGATTCTCTGCTAACGGGTATTTACCGCCTAGTCCTACAATCGCAACTTCTCTCTGAACGTTGATCTCATTATTAAAGAAACGATTACTTGAATACATTGCAGAAGTCAGTGATTGTTTCTTAATTGTATCCTTGGGTAATTCTATCGATGAAGATATTGTTTGTTGAGTCCCTTCACGTTCCTGAATAATTTTGGGATATGTTTCGGCAAAAAATCCTGCTAAGGTTTTTATAGTCTGATATTCAAAAAACAAGGTTTTAGAAAGAGAGCCAAAAGTTTTTTCAAGTATATTGGTCAATCTCATAGCGAGTATAGAATCGATACCATAATTCTCTAATGGTGCTTTTGGATCAAGTTCCTGAATCTTAATTTTTAAAACCTCTGCAAACAGTTTTCGAAGATAGCTTATGGTTTTATCTAAAAGGATATTTGAATCTACTATAGGAGTTTGTGAGGACTCCATGTTCTTTATAGTTGTAACTTCTGGTCTATGTTCTACCTTATGAGCTTGATTAGAAAGTAAGATTGAGCGCATTTTCTGAATATTTCCTTCCATAATCAAAACTTGATTATCCTGTAAGGTCATACTACTATATAATGCCTTGATACCTGATGAAGTTTGCATAGGGGATATTCCCGTTGCTTGCTGGAGCATTTCAATATTTTTCTGAGCAATACTCAAGTTTCCTCCCTCCCACAAAGGCCAATTGATAGAAAGGGTATGCCCTTGTCTTAATTTTTGATCTGCCAATTGGTTACGGTAACTCGCAAATTGGTCCATAAAGGCATTAGCTGTTGCATAATCCGACTGTCCTAGATTACCCATCGCACCTGATAATGATGAAAACAATACTAAGAAATCAAGATTAATATTTTTACTAGCCAGATCCAGATTGTACGTTCCGGTAACTTTGGGTGCTAATACCTTAGTAAATTCAGCACTGGTTTTCTTCAGAATAAAGTTATCTGATATCATACCGGCACTATGAATTATACCGTTAAGTTTCCCGTTTTTCTTTTCAATCGTAGCTATAAGTTTTTCCACTTGATTCAGATCATTAAGATCTAGCTGTTGATATTCAACCCGACCAGTACCCGAGTTCAGTTCATTTAAAATGATCTGCTTTTCCTCTGTTAGTTCAGAGCGCCCGGTTACTATGACCTTTACCTCTTTGGCTTGTTGTAAAATTTCCTTGGTAAACAAAACCCCCAAAGCACCAAGGCCTCCTGTAATCAAATAAACGCCTTGATTTTTGAATACAGGTTTAGTGTTCTCTTGATTTGCTTTTACTTCGCCCCATTGTAAAATATATGAAGTGTTGTTTTCATATTTTATAATAGATTCTTCTGGTAGAGTTGCTGCTTTCTGTAGTTGACCTACCAGGTCTTTTGTATGTATACCTGATTTTGTGAGGATAATTTGACCAGTTAGCATTGGATTTTCCTGAGCTGCAGTTTTTAGTAATCCTGATAACCCTGAAAAAAGTACCTGTTCCTTGTTATCGGCAACTACAATTTGGATAAGAACCTTTTCTTTGGGTTTATTCTTTATTATTTTCTGAACATGTTCAAAACAAGTCAATGCATAGTTGTTATAACGTTCTGCTATATTTTTTTCCGAGGCTTCAAGTTGTATACAATGGCTATTGTGAATTAATGTTTCAAGCTGACTTGCTTCTGCGTCAGATATTTCACACAAAATAACATGTTTCTCATCAAATTTAGCTTCGGTAGTTTCTGGTATATGAGCTATTTCACAGCTCTTCCATAAAGGCTTAGCCATTAAAGTGCCTATATCCTTATTTTTTAAACCAATGGTGTCTTCTTTTAATTGTCTGGAAGACAATCTTTTCATTTGCACACATATATTCCCCTCTTGATCACATATATCAATATCCAGTTTGGTAATAGCATCGGTAGGTAGACTTCCTTCTGAGTAACGAACCCAAGCAAGCATGTCTTCTGTAACAGCAGATAGTATTCGTATAGTCTCCAAAGCAAAGGGTACCGAAGGTTGTGAAGGAATCGTAGTCAAATCATCTATCAGACCAAAAGCAGCTTGTAAACCACTATCCATCAAACTCGGATGCAACAAGTAGTCTTTTTGGTTTGTTTTAACAACTGATGGTAGACTCAATTGTGCCAAGAGCTGTTTTTCTCCTTGATAAACCTTAGTGATCCCTTGATAGGCAGAACCATAAACAAGTCCCATAGATTTAAATATTGAATATAAGGTAGCCGCTTCTATGCTGCCTCTATTCATTTGTCCTTTGAGTTGCTCTATATTTAATTTTTCAGGTAAAAGATAAGCACTGTAATTAGCAACTCCCTGACAGTGAATAATTTCCTCCTCATTATCCTTACTATAAATTTCATAATCAATCTGGTTTTCTCCTTTAATAAACAAAGCTATTTCTACCTGCTTATCTTTCTCTACCACGAGTGGTTGAGCCCATGCGGTGTTATGAAGTTCCAGAATACCTGATCTTGTTTTAACAGGAGTGGCTTTCTCTACTGCCACCCGTGCCATTTCAAGGTAAGCTACTGCTGGTAATACCTTGCTGATCTCATCTTCTTTAATTTTTACCTGATGATCTGCAAGAAAAAACTCTTCGCCACTAAAGATAGAGCTATAGCTCTGTTTGCTAAGGTCTGAAGTATTACTATGTAGTAAAGGATGCAATATCGATGTGATTTTTCCATCAACCGTACTTTGATTATCCATTTTTACATCAATCCAATATTTATCCTTAGAAAAAGGGTATACAGGCAAACTTATACGTTTAGGTTTATGCTCTCCATAGAATTTATTCCAATCCAAATTCAAGCCTTTAACCCACAAATCCAGAAGTTTAGATAATTTCCTCCGGGCTATCCATTTATCAACAGTTTGCTCAAAATCTACATCTGCATTAAATACCAATAAAGTGTCTTTATCCTTGTTTGTATACTCTTGATATGTATCCTCAATATCCTTTTCACCATTAATATATGCTTCAAGCTTTTGGATCAAATCATCAACCGAACTTACCATAAAGCCAAGTCGCATATCCATTGTTTCTCTTCCTACCTGTAGCGTGTATGCCATTTCGGTAAGGTCAATCGATTCAATAGCCTGTTCTTGTTTTTTTGTTTTTTCTTTCTGAAGGAAATCGAGAAGATCAAGAGCTTTTTGTTTAAGTTGATCTGGTGTTCTAGCTGATAAAGGAATGATAGCTTTTGAATCCGAATCAGTAGAGATTCTGGATTGACTTACCTTTTCGGGTGCTACATATTCCTGAACAATAATATGTGCATTTGCTCCTCCAGCACCAAAAGATGAAACGCCAGCTATCCGAGGTTGTGGGACACCATCAATTATGGGTTGTTCCCACGCTTTTAATGTTTGGTTGACAATAAACGGGGTCTTCTCAAAATCTATATTAGGGTTTAAGTTTTTTGAATGCAGAGATGGAACTATTTCTCTATGTTTTAATTGCAGCAATACTTTGGTTAGTCCTGCAATACCAGCTGCCGACTCACAATGACCTATATTGGATTTAGCAGAGCCAAGTAAGCAAAATCCTGTATCTGATGTACTTTGTTTAAATGCCTTATTTAAGGCTGATATTTCAATAGGATCGCCTAGTTTAGTTCCTGTTCCGTGTGCTTCAATATAACTTATATGTCTAGGATCTGTCTCTGTTTCTTTTAATATATTACTAATAAGATTAGATTGTGCCTTTGGATTAGGTACACTATAACCATTAGTTTTTCCTCCATGATTAAGAGTACTACCTTTAATAATGCCGTAGATATGATCCCCATCTCTTTCGGCTTCAGATAATCTTTTCAATACAACCACACCTACACCTTCACCCGGGATATAGCCCTCTCCCCCTTCTCCAAAGCTTTGGCAATGTCCATCACTTGAAATATATTGCCCTGCACTAATTACCATATATTTGTTGGGATGAATACTAACATTCACTCCTCCTGCAATTCCCAAACTGGTTCGCCCTTGTTTTAAATCCTGGCATGCTAAATGAATAGCCGTTAAGGATGAGGAACACATAGAATCGACCGTCATACTAGGTCCATGAAGATCTAACATATAAGAGACTCTGTTTGCTATACTGGCATAACTCCCGGGAACTCCTATTCGTTGCCCTCTCTTACTGGCTTCAATACCATAAAGTTGATATTCACTGTACATAACTCCAGCATACACACCGACTTGTCCTGCCTGTCCAAATTTGTGCGGTATTTGTAGACCCGCCTTGGAGTACCCTGAATCTTCTATAGCCATCCATGCATGTTGTAAAAACAAACGTTCTTGGGGATCCAGTATCTCTGCTTCCAGAGGTGAAATATTAAAAAACAAAGGATCAAATTCGTCAACACCATCAATAAATCCTCCCCATTTGCTATAATGATACCCGCTTTTATTACGATCTGGACTATAATATTCATGCCAGTCCCAACGGTTCTTTAGTACTTCAGTAATACAGTCTTTACCATCACGTAAGTTATTCCAGTACGCTTCAATATTAGTTGCTTTTGGATAGCGACCACTCAAACCAATAATTGCAATAGTGTCTGTATCGATATTATTTTTTTTATCTACAGAAACCTCAATCTTCCTTTGACGTCTAATGGTTCTGAAATGAGTCTGTTCTGATTGAGTTTTAACAGGTGAGGTGATGGAAATATCTTTATTTTTCGAACTATCTTTTTCTAGTGAAGAAGCAAAGAGTGTAGTCAGTTTCTTCGAATATGATTTTATAAAGTAATCCGTAAGTTCTTGAATTGTTTGATATTCAAAAAAGAGTGTTTTTGGCAGAGAACCAAAAGTTTTTTCTAATTGATTGGTTAGGTTCATTGCCAGAATAGAATCTATACCATATTTTTCTAAAGGAGCAAGTGGGTCAATCTTATGAGATGGAAGCTTGAACAATTCAGAAAGTTGTTTTTTGATATAATTCTGGGTTTTCTCTTCCAGGTTTCCTTTATCTATTTCAACAACTGATTCTTTTTTCTCCCGGGTAATACTATGTGAAGATGGGATTTCAGAAGTGTTATTAATAAATAATACCTGATTCAATTGTTTTAAATCACCTTCTGCAACAAGTAATTGGTCATGAGCTAGTTCTAAACTTCTATGAAATGCATGTACTCCTGTCTCTGTACTCATTGGGTGCATACCCGTACTCTGCAGTAACATTTCCTGTTTCAACTGATCAATTTTCATCCCTCCTTCTTGCCATAAAGGCCAGTTAACAGCGATAGTTTTCCCTAATCTTTGTTTAACTTCGACCAATTGATTACGATAAACAGCAAACTGATCCATAAAACTATTAGCCGTTGCATAATCAGCCTGGCCACTATTTCCGGTTATAGATGAGATTGATGAGAATAAAACTAAGAAATCAAGATCAATATTTTTACTGGCTTCATCCAGATTATACGTACCCAAAACTTTAGGATCAAGAACCTTACTAAACTCTTCAGGTGTTTTTTTAAGAATAAAGTTATCCGAAACCATTCCAGCACTGTGAATGATACCATGAACACCTTTATGCTCTTTTTTTATTGAAACAATGACCTGTTTCACTTTATCATAATCTGTGATATCCAATTGCTTATAAGTGAGTTGGTCAACCTTACCGCCTATTTCATCAATAAGGGTTTGTTTTTCTTCTGTAAGCTTTGATCTGCCCGTCAAAATGATTTTGGCATTCAGGGTTTGTTTCAAAATTTCCTTCGCAAACACTATACCCAGATTTCCCAGTCCTGCCGTAATGAGATAGACACCATTATCCTTAAAAACAATCCTGGGTTTATTAGGTATTACTGGTATTTTTTTCCAACCCAAAATATGTCGTGTACCTTGCTCATATTTTATAATCGTATCCTGTGTTTTGTTTTGATTTTCCTGAAGTTGTACTGTCAGTTCTTTTGCTGTTATATCTGGATGAGTAACAATAACCTGGCCTGTTAACTGAGGGTTTTCCAGAGTAGCGGTTTTAATCAATGCAGAAAGACCTGTAAATATAGATTGTTCACTATTATTGGTCGTAACAATTTGGATAAACACTTTTTCTTGAGGTTTATCTTTCAGTATAACACGGATCTGTTCAAAGCAAATTCGCGCATATTCACTAAATCGCTCTGCTATATTTTTTTGCTGAGTATTTTGCAAATGCATCACTTTACTGGAAGCAAGAAGAGATTCCAATTGTTTTGTATTTATCTGAGGAATTTCACATAGAAAAACATATCGTTGTTTCAATACATCTATTCCATTTTCGCTGAAAGGCTTTATATCATTTGTCTCTTGCCAAACAGGGGCCGCAAACAAGACTCCTTTTTCTGTTACAATCGTTTCTCTGGTCACCGAATCTTCATTAAGTAATCGTGAAGAAAATCCTCTCATTTGTATGGCAACCACACCTTCCTGATTACACAGATCTATATCTAGCTTGGTAACTTTATCGGTAGGTTTATTTCCTTTTGCATATCTAACCCAAGCAAACATTTCTTTAGTACAACTCGAAAAAACCTTTAATGACTCCAGAGCAAATGGTAATGATGGCTTACTGGGTATCTGGTCCAAACTCCCAAATAAACCAATAGCAGACTGCAACGCACTATCCATCAAACCAGGATGTAAAGTATACTCATCAAGGTCTGATCCAATAACCTTTTGTAAGTTTAATTCTGCCAGTAATTGTCCATCACCTTGAAATATCGTTTTTATACCCTGATAAGTAGCTCCATAATTTAGACCTAATTTAGAATAAGTTGCATAGATAGACTTTGACTCTATCTTTCCCTGTTGCATTTCTATTTTGAGCTTATCAATATCGAGTTGTACAGGCTTTGAATTATTGATATAGACCGCTTGACCTTGGCAATGAATCGTTTCTTTGACACCTTCTTCTGTTTCTAGTTCGGTACTATAAATTTCGTAATTTATCTGTCCATTATCTATTTCAGTTTCATCAGCAAATAAAGCAATAGTGATCTCTTTAGGTTCCTGAACTATAATCGGTTGAGCCCATATAATATTGCGTAATTCAACAATTGATTCTTCCTGAAGGGATAAGGCTTTTCTAAAGGCCATTCGAGCCATTTCCAAATAAGCAACTCCAGGTAAAACCTTTTGTCCTTTTACCTCATGATCTTTCAGAAAGAACTCTTCCCCATTAAATGTTGTACTAAAACTTTGCTGACTTAAATCGGATGTATTCTTGTGTAACAAGGGATGTATGACATCTCTGTTGGTATGGGTTAGTGTACGGTGACTAAATTGCTTAATAAGATCTAGAGCGTTTGCTTTTGAAAGTCTCTTGCTCTTCAATTCTAAAACTACATATTCTATGAAATCAATCATTATAGTACTGCTATTGATTAAAAGGTTTTAAGATAATGCTGTAAAAAAGGCTTACTCGCCTTTTTTTAATCGAAAATTTTTGATGAGATGGTATCATCAATTTCACAATCCGACAAAAATTTATTTCGTTCTACTGTTTTTGAAAAATATATAATTCCAAATTGTTCTGGTTTGGCTTTGAAAACTACTGCAGAGTCTAATGGAAAAGCTTTCTTGGCTTCATATAAAGGAATATGAAATAACTGTTCGCATTTTTCCAAATCATGGCTTTCTTGAAAATCGGCCCAACTACTGATCAAACCAAGCTTACATTGCAGTGCTTCACCAAATTTAGGTAAGGGCTTTGCTGTAGTCGGAACAGGTAACCCTGATTGAAAAGCCTTGCGAATATTAACTGGATGATGACCTGTATCATTATCGAATAGAAGTCCTCCTGCATAATTTCCTGCATAATTTCCTGCATCATCACTACCAATATCTTTGATCCAGCTCCTCAAATTAACTGCCATAATGCAAATACGTGAATTAGTTACCTTTGCAAAGCTTGAAGTAAGGATATCATTGGTTGAAACATAATCTACCCCTGATGTTGAATTTTCCTTAACTTGATTTTTGGCGGTATCGATTTTTTTGGGTTCTACATAAAATCCATAGCATTTTGTCTTTTTACCAAATATGGCTCCTTTCACTAAGTTTAAAATAAATGGTGCAGAATGAAAAAACTTAAATGATTTCTGACCTACAACTTCAGTCACCCTATCAGCAGCTTTTTGATTTCGTTGTGCTGCCAAACGTTCCACAGGTTTATCAGTAAACAATTGGTTAAAAATTTTATAGTACGTATACCCATCAGCTACCACATGAGAAATTGAAAAAACAAGAGCAAATCCTTTTCCCTGAGAATGCAGGTCAGGAACAATGGTCAATTTGGTTACGGGATCTGTTTTATTAATTAATTGCACTCCCTTTTTCACTATGGCAGGTTTGGATACTTTAAATAATTCCTCATATTTTGTATTAGATCCAATTTTGATATGAGAAGGGTTATCAAGAAAAATACGTTCTATTACATCATCTGGTATAGGTCCAGAAGGGTATGAGAGTTGTAAATTTTTATGTTTCTTGTTTTTTACTAATCGTCCAGCCAACCAAGGGTTATCATCAATAATTTCTTTTAGTCGGGCGCGTAGAGCACTAGATGCGTGCGTTTGATCACCTCGATAAAAGGTTATTGTGGTTATTCCATTTTCACCTTTTATTATGGTAGATGATTCTTCTTTTAATAAAGGAATGACGGTTTCATTTATACTTTGCATAATCAATTTATCTTAAGTATTTATTAATATGTGCTATATTTCTTCAGTAAGCCAATGGCCTGATCTGTTGCAATGGATTCACTTTCTATCTGATTGACAAGATCTTCTATGATTTCATAATTATTGTTAACCTCTACAGGTCTATTTTCAATGACTTGTTTCGATTTTTCCTTTTTGATCCAATATCGTTCCTTGGCAAATGGATATTTGGGTAAGCTGATGCATTTAGGTTTAACTTCTCCATAAAGCTTGTTCCAGTTTATTTTAAGGCCTTTAACCCATAACTCGAGTAACTTCGAAAGTTTTTTATTTGCTATCCATTTATCAATAGTTTCCTGTAAATCGGTATCTGAATTAAATATGGATATTGAGGTATCATAGTGTTTTGCTTCTCCTTTATAAAAGCCTTCAATATTTCTTTCTGAATTTAGGTATGCCTCTAGTTTATCTACTAACTCCTCAACAGAGCTCACAATAAACCCTAAACGCGCCTCCATAACTTCTCGGGTTACTTGTAAGGAGTAGGCTATAGAAAGTAAATCAATAGCGTGATCAGGGTTTTTTATTAAAGTTAACAGGTCACTAACTTTGTGTAGTAATTGCTCCTCTGTTTTGGCTGATAGAACAATCATGGCTTGTGTATCATCTTCAGGATGTGTGACAGAAGAAAATTTAGGAGCTGTTGGTGTTTTATACTCTTCAATGACTACATGAGCATTAGTACCACTACGACCAAAAGAACTTATGCCTCCCACACGAGATTTACCTTGTTCTTTTTCCCATTTCTTGGTCATCTTATTGATATAAAATGGACTGTTCTCCCAGTTTATATAATCATTTTCATCCTCACAGTTAATAGTAGCGGGTATTTTATTATGCTGCAGTCCTTTTAATAGGCTGACTACACTTACCAATCCCGAAGCGGCCATTGTATGACCTAAGTTACTTTTACAACTTGTTATGGCGCAATTAATGGTTTGTTTTGAATGCGGTTGTTCTTTAATCAGTTTTTTAAAAGCGTCATTTAATGCATTAAGTTCAATTGGATCACCCAATTTTGTTCCAGTGCCATGAGCAATAATATGCGAGATGTCCCGGGGATTGATATTATAATTAGTATAGATATTTTTAATTAATTCCTCTTGGCTTTTGCCACTAGGTGCAGTAACTCCATTGGTTTTTCCGTCAAAGTTAATACCACTGGCTTTGATCGTTCCATAAATAGGATTGCCTGCTTCAATAGCTGCTGACAGAGGTTTTAGCATTAGCACTACAATAGCTTCACTAGCACCAATACCATTGGCTTTTTTAGCAAAGCTATAGCATTGACCATCTTCCGAAAGCATTCCTGCCTGGCTCATCTTAACATAGAATTTAGGTGATAAAATCAAAGAAGAGATACCGGCAATTAATGCTGATTCGCATTCTCTGTTTCGTAAACTCATGATTGCCTGATGCATGGCTACCAATCCTGAAGAACAGGCTGTATTGGTCGCAATTGTAGGGCCCTGTAAGTCGAGGTAGTATGACAGCCTGGAAGATATCATGGCATTACCACTATTCCCAACTCCCTGTTCATCCGAAGTAAGTGAACTATATTGGCTTTCTTCCATTCCTGCAAAAACACCAACGGGAGTTCCTCGTAACGATGATGGGTCAATTTGAGCATCTTCGATCGCTTTATACGCTTCAATTAAAAGCATTCTTTGACCGGGATCCATGGCTTCCGCTTCTTTGGGTGTTATTTCAAAAAACAAAGGATCGAATTCATCCACATTGTTAATAAAACCTCCTTTATTAGTACTGATTTTATTATCTGAATCGCCTGGTTTTGAGAAATAATCGCGCCAGTCCCAACGTGATAAAGGAACTTCACTAATACCACTCTCTCCTTTTTCTAACATTTCCCATAGTTGATCTGTTGTATCTGCGCCGGGGAAACGTCCTGACATACCGATAATGGCAATAGGTTCCTGATCCAAACTCGAAAAGGTTGAAGTATCTTTGGATTTAGTTTGTAAGAAGCGTTTTCGGATTGATGTTTTATTTAACACAGGTTTTTTCACTGCTACCCGTTCTCTCTCCATCACTTTACTCTGTGATTTACTATAAAATTCTTCTAAGTGTTTATGATAATCCTCTACGAAGTAATCGCTTAATTTCTCAATAGTAGAATAGTTATAAAATACCGCGGGGGTTATAGTAATAAAGAAATATCCTCTTAGTTCTTTGGCAAATGTTGTCAAACTGATAGAATCAAAACCGTAATCCGCCAGATTGGTTACTCCATCTAGTTTCTCTGAAGGTATTTTCAAACTTAAGGATACAAGCTTGATCAGATCAGAATAGACACATTCTTTTAGAGAGAAGTCCTGATATTGTATTTTCCATCCTTTACTCATGTGGGAGCGTTGGTTTTCAACATTCGATTGTGATTGACTCAGTTGTTCAGTTGTATAGGCACGATGTAAAAATTGTTCAACACGGCTAGGTTTACCTTTGAGCACCAGTATTTGTGTTTGATTGGATTGGATGATATCATTCCATATTGTTATTCCTTCTGATGTTTCGAGTACCTCCTGACCACTGCTTTTTAGATAAAAGGCAGCTTGCTCAAAATCGCCTTTACCCATACCTCCGTCTTTCCAAAAAGGCCAGTTTATAACAATGGATTTTCCATTATTTTGAGTTTTCTGTTCACGGTAATTGGCATAAGCCATTAGAAAACGATTAGCTACGGCATAATCACAAGATCCAAAATCACCCAACATAGCAGCTGATGATGAAAAATAACACACAAAATCCAGAGGTTGTTTATTTAGTATTTCATCTAATACTATTATGCCCTTGGATTTAGGTTGAAGCACTTCATTGATGCTTTTTGTTGTTTTTTCATAGAAAACCTCAGAACCTTCAACTCCCGCTGCATGAATAATTCCTGATAGATTAAAAGGGAGTTTTTTTGCCCAAGATGTTATTGCCTTTCTATCACTTATATCAACAGACTGATAGTGAACTTCCTGAGCTCCTTCCTGTTTTAACTTATCGATCTTTTCCTTAATATCAGAGGTTAATGGTCTCCTACCAAGTAGTAGTAGTTTTGCTTGATATTCCTTGGCTAAATAACGTGCTAATTTGAATCCTAGCTTTCCGGTACCTCCTGTAATTAAATAGCTTCCATTCTTTCTGAGTACTGGCGTTTTTACTGTGTTATTAAGATCAAATGGTTTGTATGACAGTTCAAACCTTTGCTGATCTTTATACCAAATTACTCCTGGGTGTTGTACTGCATCCAATAATTGCTGAGGGGTGTATACTGATGAATTGGAATAAAGTAATGATATCCTCACATTGGGCAGTACTAGTTTTAAAGATCGTTCAAAGCCAACCCATGAATAATCCCAACATGTGTTTATAGATGACGGATCATAATTACCTACTAATGTAACATCAACAGGATTGTCAAATCTTTTAATAGCTTTAAATACATTAAACAATACATGAATACCTTTTTCCTTATTATTTTTTGCCCAAGTATATATTAGTCCAACAGGCTTATTACTTTTATCGTTTATACCTTTAAGTACTTTTTGAATATCTGACACATTATTGGGACGACAGTGATAAATTTTGTCTGTGACCTTTTTGTATTTCTGTTCTTGAAATACAAAAATTGCTTTAGCAAACTGGCCAGTATTATCGCTATTTATGATACTCTCTTTAAACTCTTTATCTGCAAAAATGATAAGCAGCTTGCTATCGGATAATGAAGTATCGAAAGTAAGAGGTTGATCTTGCCAATACTCCTTGAAAAATAATTCCTTAGAAGCTTCTTCTGACTGTAGGGCAGTATCACTATACTTGTCTTGATATACATCAACTGCTTTTTCTACATTTTCTGAAGTATTAGTATCTACACTAAAATTTTGTAAAGATAATCCTCTCATTTCCATACAAATATTCCCTTGTTGGTCTATAAGATCAATATCTAGTATAGGGTTAGTTTCTTTCATATCCTTAATGCGTACCCAGATATTCATTTCCTTAGTACAAGCAGATACGATACGTACAGTATCTAACGAAGCCAAGAATAATGGTTGGCTTATAGATTCTATATCTGTAATTAAACCGATACATGCCTGCATCACTCCTTCCATGATCGTAGGGTTGAGTATAAATCCATTCTGATCATTTTCTTCTAGAAGTGGTATACTTACTTCTGCTAATAATTGATTATCTCCTCGATAAATAGTTGAGATTCCCTGAAGATCAGAACCATAGATATGTCCTATTTGAGATAATTTTGCATAGATATCATTGGATTTCGAAGGAATCTGTTTCATTTCATCCTTGAGCTGGGAAATATCCAGTTTAGCGGTTTTATTTTGATGGCTATAAGTGACTTGTCCCTGAAAATATACTTCCTGTTCTTCTTCAGCATTATAAATTTCAATATCTATTCGTTCATTTATACGATCTTCTCCTTCCCTTGCAAATAAGGCTATTTCAACTTCCTTTGTTTCCTCAACCACAATTGGTTTTGTACAGGAAATATGGTGTAATTCAATTATCGAAGATTCATTCTGCGGGGCATTAGCCAATATCATAGCAGCGCGAGCCATTTCCAAACAAGCTAATCCTGGTAGGACTTTATTGTCATGAATCTTATTCTCTTTGATAAAAAATTCTTCACCATCAAATATGGTGATATAGCTTTGCTGATGAAGGTCCGAAGTATTCTTATGCACTAATGGATGAAGTATTTCTAAAGCCTTTTCTTTCTCTTTTTTATCATTACCAAGTGTTCTTTCAATCCAGTATCGTTCTCTTGCAAATGGATACAATGGCAAGTTGATACGATT
>NZ_JACA01000048.1 GCF_000520995.1 Aquimarina macrocephali JAMB N27
ATTCCCCGCATTGATAGGACTCTGATTTATTATAACCGAATACCCTGTTGGAGCAACGGTTTCTTTGGTTTCAGTATCAGTTGCAGCACTTCCTGTATTTCCATTTACATCGGTAAGCGTTACGCTTAATGTAATGGTTCCATCTGCTAGTCCGGTCAAGTCGATTCCTGAAATAGTTGCTCCTGCAGAAGCTACAGTTCCCGATCCGGTCACTGTTCCAGCTCCACCAGAAGTACTAAAGGTATAGTTATATGTAGCGCCAGCTTCAGCAGAAGAAAATGTATAGCTTACTGCATTGTCATTCCCCGCATTGATAGGACTCTGATTTATTGCGACTGAATATCCCGTTGGAGCATCCCGATCCACTGTATGTATATCTCCTGTATTAAATGCAGCTGGTCCAGAATTGGCTAAATCATCTGCAATGTTGGTAGATCCATTTAGATCCAGACGAATACCTCCTGTGCCAGTAATTGTATTTATAGTTACGGTAACACTAGTTCCTGATGAAGTATTTACACTGGATATTGTTCCTGAAGCTGTTCCTGAGGTGGTCGTTAGAGAAAAATCGTCTGTAGAAATATTATTAGCATTTTCATCAAATGAGACTGTATATTGTATCGAAGCAGCATTGATAGCTGGAGTACCTACCAAAGAAATACTTGTCACTACGGGAGGATCGGTATCTGGTGCAGGTGCTGAAGCTTCACCGTAAATAGCTGTACCAATACTACTGTTAGATTCATCTTGATAGATATAGATATGTTTTCCATCATCAATTTCTATTACTTCCATAGCCTGATTATCACTATTACCGCTATGAATGGTAGTTTGAGCACTTAATGTGATATCAGTCCCTGTAACCTCTCCTTCTCTTGCATATGTTGGATCAGTACCACTAGCCGGAATATACATTGCAATAAATTTATCAGTAACAGATGGGGCTAGTCGTATTGCATTGACAGCGGTGATTAATTGTTGACGTGTCCCGTATCCTGTTATTGTTGTTCCACTAACAGACCCTACCTGTACATAGCCATTTCCATCATCATTATCATCATAAGCCACAACAAATTTGGTCGGTGAAATTGCAACGACATCTACTTGTACACAATTAGTTTCAAAAACATTTGCACTACCAAAGGTTATGGTTGTACCTGATACAGATCCTATAACAGCTCCTCCTTCAGCACCAGTGGTACTTGTTTGATAAGCGACTACAAAAGTACTGGATGATAATTCATCAAGACCTGTCCAGATTGTTGGGGCTGTTAAAAAAGTTGACGCAGCTCCAAAAGAAAGTGTTGCCCCGCTAACCGTTATCACCTTTGCCTTTCCGTTATTGCTATCTTCAACATCTCTATAGACCACGATATGATTTGTTGAGGATAAAGCTTCCATCTCTATTGCATCAACATCTCCAGATGCAAAATCAAATGAACTGCCAAAAGAAATAGAGCTACCTGATACTGTACCTATTCTCATTTCTCCTACGTCAGAAGCTCCACGTTCATCTTCAAAGGCAACGATAAACTGTGTGGCACTAATTGCCGAAATAGCAGTGTGTGTTCCTCCTACAGTTGCGGCAAATTGAGTACTACTCCCAAAGGTAATAGAATTCCCAGAGAGTGTTCCTACAACCGCTTCTCCCGGAATACCGGCAGCAGAAGATCTGTATGCTACAACAAATTTGGTAGTGCTTAAAGCTACAATCGAGGGTTCTAGCATTTGATTGCTCCCAGAAAAAGTCACGGCAGTACCCGGAGTTGTTGGCTGCGTAGGAGCAAGTATATCAAACTCATTTACAGCTTCTGCAATTTTGTAAGCATCTATAGTCTCACATTCTAACTTTAATTTCGAAAATATACCAGAAACGAAATCTATAATATAAGGATCTCCTTCTGAAGAGATACATGGTTTTTTGCTATCTATAGAGGACTCCATAGCGATACCAAAAGAGCTAAGGATCATCATAGATAAAAGTGTAATTTTTTTCATTGGATAAAGGTTTTAAGAGGTGTATTCAAATTTTCCTTTTTTTTGCTAAGTGTTTTTTGATTTATTTTAAATTCAGTATGGTGTGTAATTAAAAAGAATGAAGTTTTATATACATAAATATGGATTCACCCAACCAGAATCCAGTTCTCCTACGATATGATTGGTAATAGGATTATTTACATTCATTTTTTTACCAATATCTATGATCGTATTATAGATTCCAGAAGTATTGGTTTTTACTTTCACAATATCAATATCAGGAGTTATAAAGCCTTCTTTAGAACAGAAATTCTTAATACCTCGTGGACTTTCAATGCTCATTTTTTGCAGTTTTTCTTTTACAACATCCCACTGCCTTTTTTTAAGAGGCCGTAATAGTTCTTTAAACAAAAGCCCGGTTTCGTATCCTTGTAAAGCATAAAGATTAGGAGGTTGCCCAGTGTTTTGTTTAAATTTTTTTACGAATTGTTTATTAATTTTATCTTCTGCGTTTGGGTTCCATAACATGGCTCCATATAG
Organism: Aquimarina macrocephali JAMB N27; assembly: GCF_000520995.1. Taxonomy (GTDB): domain Bacteria; phylum Bacteroidota; class Bacteroidia; order Flavobacteriales; family Flavobacteriaceae; genus Aquimarina; species Aquimarina macrocephali. The sequence goes on from NZ_JACA01000048.1 coordinate 2,518, forward strand.
ATTTAGTTCGAGGTGTTTTACATCATCTAACATATCTAGGTATAACATGTTTTCTGCTACTAATAAAGGAATGTCTTTTGTCCATGGTTTTGATTTCCAAATGTTTAAAAATTCATTTCCTTGTGGTCCGACAAACAAAGCATGTACATATGCGGGAGCTTCTTTTCTTATTTTATCAAAGATCAATTCAATATTAAGGTGATGTGGGTTATTTGTATTGTATGGAATAACGGATTGTAAAACCGTATTGCCTCCCGCAGCACTAATACCAGCTTGAAAAGAGGTGTGTAAGTGATATCCAGAATTGTATATAGGTGTAATAATCAACCCTGGTTGTTGATATTCTTTTTGTGCCCAATACCCTAATGCATATTGACTTTGATATAGCTGATGAGAATTAAAAAATACATTTGGGCTGTGGTAATCAAAACTTGGTAACATTTCTCCCATATCAAAAAAGAACCCCAAGACATCTTTTCTGTTATCGATAAGTTGAACCAAATTAGGAAGAGAGCGGTAACTAATCATTCCTGAAACCATGTCAACATTACTAAAATTGAGTAATTTCTTTGTGGCTTCAATAACTGAGGATATTCCTCCTGAACCTGCAAATTCTGGAATGAGCTCGATATCTGATCTTCTTCCTGGTTTCTGACCCAGACCAAGATAAAAACCAGTGGCAAGGTGTGGGAAAAAATTAGGATAAATGCTTGAATATGGTGTTAAAAAACCAATTTTGATTGGAGTCATAATTTTTGAAGATGGAGTATGTTGTCTGAATTACTCTTTCAGACAACATACTTAGTTTATATATATCTTATAGGTATTAATATTTAGTTTCTAGATGGGAAAAGACCTTGTATGCAAATGCAAGGATTCAATGTCAAGAAAGGCATTCTGTTTTCATGAAATTGGCTTCCTCCTGTCATACCAGTACTCATGGATCCTGAAATTGCTGCACTTGCTCCAGCTAAACTTACATCGGGAGTTGATGAATTAAAACCCATTACTTCGGCTAGATTATTACTATCATATGGAGCTGCTAATGATGAACCATTACCAGGCGTATGTATATCTGCCTGACCACTATTAGCTTTTATATCTACTACTATGTTTAGTTCTGAGGCGGTAACTGAATGATTGTGTGAAGGTATTTGTAGTATGTTTAAAGTAACAACTTCTGCGCCTCCTTTTGCTCCTAAACGATAATCAGACAAGCCAGGCCCGTTACCAAAACCAATAGGAGCTCTTCCTCTTAAATCTGGTAAACCAAAAGTTGTACGACCATCCCCACCAAAAGTGGTTCCTAATAGTGAAAATAGTGCTGTATTGCTAGATATAGCTAATAAAGTACCAGAACAAAATGCCCAAGTTCTGGGGGCAAAACTGCAAGCCCAGTACACAATCTGCGAAAGATAAAATTCCATAATTTTAATTTTTTAAGTTAAAGATTCATTAAAATATAATACGACAGCCTTGTTTTTGGTCTTCTGCCTTCTCAAAGAAAACAGAAAGTTAAAAACTAGTCAATACGTATAACTACTTGATTTTGACAAATGTATTAGCTTGAAACAGCTCGAAAATGATTGCCTGAAATTTGCAATAATAGGGGTGGCTCAAAACATTCTTAGATATAGATCTTTTTGCTATAAAGTTTGTTTAGGGGTAATTAGGTAATTAGTGAGCGTATTTACAATTTAGAATATCAAAGTATAAGTTTTGTATACTAAGATGTTGGATGTAATAACTACTGAAGGAAACATTTGTATAATGGCAGAATCCGTACCATTGATTAGAAAATCAATTATAACTTAAATTTAGTTAAAAAATAATAACAAATCTTAATTTTAAACTGTTTTTTTTAATCTATACGCTATATACACTATTGGATAATTATACTTATTTCAAATACAGACATTTTTTTTCGTAGTCAATAATTGCTTTTCCTCTTTTAAGGATATCAGCTCCAATAATACCGTCTACAGGCTCTGCATGATGAGCTATTAATGCTGCATTTACATGATTAAGATCAAATAAAACAAGAGATATTCTTTTTCTCGACCAGCTTCCAATTTGTATAGCGTTTTTTTGAGAAAGTTGTGTTAGCATATCAGTAGCACCTGCTCCAGCAGCTTTTACATCGCTATCCTGGGCAAAAAGAGAAAACTTATCTACAGCTTCAAACCCAACACAAGAATTAGAAGCACCAGTATCAACAATAAAATTACCTTCTACACCATTTAATACTGCTTTAACTTCAAAATGATTTGTCTTTGTAAAAACTAATTTGATTCTGTGATATTCTTTTTGGTTTAAAAATTTTCGAAGTGTACTCATGCTTTATTTTGAAGAAACTTGGGTAAAAGTAGTATAATTAAAATAAATAAAACAATACTTATTCTATACCAAAGGTAGTTTAGAGAATAAGACTGTTCAACCTCGCCATAATATACAAATGCAGCCCAATAATAAGGTGATTTTTGAACATTAGAAATACCTTCCGTATCCAAATAGTCTAGCTTGGCATGATGTATCGCTTTTGCTTTAGGAATAGAATGATTAAGGTTTTTGTAAAAGTTTTTCATTACTGTAGCAGTAGTTTTGTCATTTACTTTCCATAGTGAAAAGAGTATATTTTCTACTCCTGCATAATGAAAACCTCTGCCAATACTAATAGGGCCTTCTCCTTTTGCTAATCTGCCAACACCGGTTTCGCAGGCACTTAGAACTACCAGGTTAGCATTAAGTTGTGTTCCATATAGTTGATTAACCAGAATGTTCTGATCTCTAAATTGTATAGAGGCTGGTCTGGAAAAATTTCCAGACTCGGCATGCGTAGACAAATGAATAATATCATGTTCTTTTGCCAGTTTAATAAACCTTAGATAAGTTGCTTGTTCTTTTTCTATAAAATCACCACTAAAGTATTGCTGTATAGATTTGCTTTCGTTTTTTGAAAATGAGAGCTCTGTTTCGGTATTTTCAAAAACAGGGAATACACCCAGAACTGTTTTTCCCTGAAGATTTTTAGGATTAGATCTTAAATATTTACTAGCCGAAATCTCATAACTTATTTCGGTGGATCTTAATAAGAAAGACATTTTGCTAAAATTCATAGAGGTAGTGTCTTTTAGTAATAAGGTTTCAAAAGGAATAAAAGAGAGAAGACCATCGGGAATGATTAATAACCTTTTAGGTTGCTTGGGAATTTTTAATACGTTAAAAAGCTCGGCAGCACTTTTTGTGAATTCGTTTATATCACGGGTAATCACTGAAGCATTGTCGAAATAATGAATGTACTTTTTGACGATGCTTTTTAAATAAACAGGATTTTCTATTTTTTTGATCTCAAAAGAATCTTGGGTGATTACAAATTGATATACGTTTCGATTTCCGTAAAAATATTCAATCAAAGTAGTATGATCTTTTTTTAATTTTTTCTGAAGAGAAGGGATAGAAATGCTTTTTTGATACTGAAGTAATTTGGGATATGTGTACTGAAGTTTTTTGAGAACCTTTTTAAGAGCAATAGATGTAGTGTCATGGGCAGTAGTCCATTTTTGAATTTGAGCAATACTGGCATCTTCCCCTTTTAGCTTTTCTTTTAAAATTAGAGTTTCATACGATATTAATTCAGTATTAAGTCGGTTTTTATTTGAGACTACAGAATCGCTTTTGTATTGAGATAGTATTTTTTTTGATATTAAAGCTTGGTTTACAAAAGGAGCTTTAGAATGCTCGGCTGCCCGAAATGCCTGGATACTATATTTTTCCTCTTTTTTGGATTTGTAAATGGTAAAAAGAATATCAATATAGGTCTCTGTTCTGTTTCTGTTTTGACCATGTTGAATGATCCTAGTGTCCTGAAGCGGGTATAAAACATTTAGTTTAGAGTTTACTTCAAAGGCTAAATCAAAGGCGGTTATAGCTAGAAGAGGCTTCTTTGTTTGTTGATAAATATAGGCTTGAATGTCTAAAGCCTTTAGCAGAAGCCTATCTGCAATAAGGTGTTCTTTAGATGGTAAATCAGTATTTGCTGAATATCCCGGTAGGAGAGAGGCATATATTTCTTTCAGGTTTTTTTGAATTTCTCCAAATTCTGATTTGGATAATAAAATATCGATATATGCCAATTGCCATTTAACAGTAGTTCTGGCCGATGTGCTTTTGTTTTTGAGTAATTGAGACTTGGCCTGTACAATATAATCCTTAGCATTTTTAAAATCTTTTTTCTCTAAAGCAGCGGCTGCAAGAATCTGATAAGCGTTTATTTGATTTGCATCTATGGCGATTACTTTATCTGCAAAAGTTTTTGCTTTGTTATAGTCACCAGAATCCAGATAATTTGTGGCTGTGTTTGTTAGTAAATTGATGTTTTTTGGGTCAATATCTAAACCTTGTTTAAGTATTTCGAGAGCTTTTGGATAATTTCCTTGATTATGATATACGATAGAAAGATTAGTTATCCCCGAAATAATTTTTGAAGTATTCTCAGATTGTTCAGCTAAATATAAATAGTTTTTTATTGTGGTCTCAGCTTTTGGTAAATCCCCAACTTCTGTATAGATGTTACCAAGTGGTTGTAGGCAATTTTCGATTATATCATAATCGATCAGTCCTTTTTCATAATATGTTTTCCAGGCAGTTTCATAATGTAAAATGGCCGTTGGTTTATGGTTAAATTGATTGTGATAATACCCCAGATTACAATTTACGATTACCCAAGCTAATTGATCTGCTTTTGTATGAAGCTGATTTTTTTTTGAAGCAATAATTTTGCTTAACCTTAGCGCTTCAGAATTCGAAGGTTTTTGTATAAAGTGATCTAATTGATCATATAAAAACGCTGAGGTTTTTGTTTTTTGTTGTGCCTGTATTATTGGATTACCCAACCATAGGGACAGAGCAGAGATGCATAGAAATGTTCTAAAACTTCCAAATTCCATAGAATTGAATTTGAGAGTTTGGACTATCAAAATTATGAACATATCTAATTCCCAAGCTTGGTCCTATTCTTACAGCCCCCAAATTAATTCCAACAAAAACACCGGTCTGTATATTTGTAAAGTCATCTTTTATTTCTTGTGTTTCTGCAACATCAAGATCAGGGTTTCGAATAATTTCTGGGGGAGTTGGGCCATTATTTCTAATAATCGTAAAACCTTCTCCTGTGGTTTCCTGATCATTTTTGCTGGTAATATCCATTTTTAATTGAATACCCGCTCCCATGGCAAAAAAGTTGTTGAAATTATAGCGAAATGATCCGGGAACAGCATAAATAGAAATGTTATTAAATGTATTGGCTTCAGAGAACTGAATTAAGCTCTCGGTACCATTTGCATCTATAGATGTAGTTTCGAAGTTTCGTAGTTCATCATAAGAAGATGCAGATGCCATTATCTCGGCTTGATAATACCCTCTGTAAGATTTAAAAGGAGATAATGTTGCTCCTACAAAGTATTCTTTTTGGTTATTGAGTTCGGGAACCACAATATATCCTGCTTTTGCACCAATAGAAATACCAGGCATAAATCGGGTAGTTGCATAGTTGGTGATGATAGGTTCGTTTTTATCAAAATATATTGCAGTACGGCTTTTGGTCTTTTTTTTATGAAAGTCTTTGCCAAATTTCATAGAATACTTTACAAATCCTTTGGTCGAATCTATTTCGGTTACATTCTTTTGTTGGCTTCCGGGGAGATAAATTCGGTTAAACTGAAAAATGATCTTGTCTTTTTTCAAAATAGTATCAAGGCAACTATAATTAACTTCTCTTTCTTTAGGGCAAATAGGGCATTCGGGATACATACCGTCAATTCGTAATGTGGATTTGTCAAACATTTCTGGAGTGTCTACTGCTAGTTTTATAGTGTTGGCAGGGCCTTCTCCATTATTTTGAAAACGTACTTTAAATTTGAGACGTTTAAATCGTACTAACCGGTAGTTCATTAGCCAACCATTAGAAGACATTTTATTTGGATCATGAGAAGTAACAATTTCCATTTCTGTATCCTTCACGGTATGGTTGTCAAAATTTTCATCAGGTACATAGATACTTCTTAGTGTAACAATGGCACTGGTATCTTTGATCATTTCAGGTGTTGTTTTTAAGGTTCTGAAAATGTTTCGTTCTTCACCAGGTTGCATATCATTAAATGCTATAACTTGATAATTGCGATATAATGATTTGGATTCTTCTAGAGTAAGTGGAAGGTTTTTTCTTTTGGTAGTGTCCTGAACAAATAATGTTCTATTTTGTAGAATGGTATGAGTTGAAGAGGCTAATAAAGTATGGTTATCGTTTTGAGAGAGCGTTTCAGAAATAATGGGTAGCGGAATAATCTTTTCCCCATGGTGCAATCGGGTGTCTTCTAGAATAAAGTTATCATTTTTGAATTGATTATCATTATAAAATAAGTATAATTTACCACTAGAAACATAGTTGTTGGTATTCTTATAACCTGTTATAAATACCATTTCCTGATCGGGGATAGGTTCACGGTTTCGTTTTAGAATTAAATCATGATCTTCAATAAAAGGAGAATTAGAGTCTACAGAAGCCTCGTCGGATGCATCACTTACGGTTATTGATTTGGGTCTACTTGCTGGTGGTTTCCCGTTATCATAATTATTAGTAGCCCAAAGTTTGGCTTCGTATGTTCCTGGAGATTTATACCGATGAGCAGGTTTTTCTTTAAAGCTATAATTACCATCACCAAATTCCCAATAGTAGGTGTAAAAAGCTTTTGGAGCACCGGCAATTTGATTTAGAGGAGGCATCTCTGCTCCGTAGATTACTTGGTTCCCATTAATTTCATAGGATATAGGTGCAATTCTTGGTATGGTATCATTTGTAAGTATTTGTCCAAAACACAGAAATGGAAATAATACTGTACAGTATAAGATGATGTAGCCCCTCATGATTTGTTGTTAGTAGTTACTAAAGATAAGTAAAAAGTTAAATTAGAAATATTGATAAAAATATTCCGGGAGATTACCTCCCGGAATATATACTGGAATTTGCCGTAACCCCCGCTAACTAATTTACATATTCCAGTATGATTTTTGATTTATGGTAACCCATTTATTAATGCTATTAATTCGGTTTCAGTACCTGTAGTCGTAGATCCAATCATCTCTACGTGATCTTCAACAATGGTTGCACCCTGGATTGCATATGTATACGCACCATCCTGAACAGATACAAATATGAAATGTACCTCTAATCCGATAGGAATTTGCCCGTAATGCTCAGAGAATAATTCGGTTTCTTCATTATAAATATCCAATAGTGCTAATGCGGTTGGTTCACCATCATAAGACACATATACATTACAATTTGTATCGTCGTACCCTTCTGGAACATCTACATAAATAATAGTTTTTGGTCTAGGGTCATTATACCAACGATCGATATTGGTCCACCCAAAATTATTGATGAAACCAGAATACCCCATTACCCCTGTTCCGTTAGGTCCTTCTCCTTGACCAAGATCAATATCCCCTTCCTCATTTTCTTCCCAAACAACATCGCAGTCTATTGCATCGCTGTCGCAACCATTTTCTTCAGCTTTAAACAGCCTCATTTCAGGGTCAAAATCTTCATTTGGTGAAAAAATATCAAATCCACTTGCAAGTTGCAGTTGATTTCCATTCTGCTTTGCATTTATAAAAAATTCTCCTGCAGATTTTAAAGTTTCAATATTACCATTTGGACGTTTACCATTGGTTGGCATTTTGGTTAGTAGCATTTTGGCTTTATCATAGATTTCTATTAATTCGATAGTAACACTTCCGCTAACGGGATCCCCATTTTGATCTAAAAAACTATTTGGAAGAAAATGTAGCTGCGTACCTTCTTCTCCGTACATATACCCTCCGGATTCAGCGTTCATTGCAAAAGTCTGCATTGCTCCTTCACGGTTGTCCTTAATTGCTTTTTGTAACTCTATTCCACCTATGATTTTTTCAATGCTAATATCATTGTCATCATTTTTACAGCTTCCTAATAAAAGAATAGTTATACTTAAAAGTAAAAAATTCATCATTGCTTTTTTTGCATTCCTACTATTCTTCGGTACTGCAATCGTTCTATTTGATGTTCTCATAATTTTCGAAATTTTGTTGTTTACACCATCAGATCAATAGCTTTGATTTTTTGTTACCCTTATTTTGATAACTTTTTTTAAATTAGTTGCTTATATTCACTATTTATGGGAAACACCAAATTTCATTCTGATCAGAAATACATTGAAGCTCTTTTGAAGAATGATACAGCAATCTTATCCGAGATTTATGATAAATTCGCTCCGAAAGTAGTTGGGTATATAAAAAACAATAGTGGAGATGAATCCAAAGCTCAGGATATTATCCAGGAAACATTAATCACTATTTATAAACAAGCAAAAGAGAAAGGACTACAACTTACTTGTCCGTTTGATGCCTATTTCTTCTTATTGTGTAAGCGTAAATGGTTGAATGAATTAAAAAAGCATTCTAATAATCGGGTAACAATTAATGAAGAGGTTGTATCTATAGATGATGAGGGTGTTCGTTTTGTAGAAGAAACTGAGGTTTTTAATGCAAAACATGAACTTTTTAAAGAGATGTTTGATCAATTAGGTAAAGCTTGTAAAGAATTACTGAAAGCAACTTTTACTATAAAATCTATGGAAGAAGTAGCTTTAAAACTAGGACAGTCCTATGGATATGTTCGTAAAAAGAAGTCTTTATGTATTGGCCAATTAACAAAACTTGTTCAAAACACTCCTAAGTTTAATAAAATAAAGAATTTGTTATGACCCCAGAAGAAAAATACGAGCTGTTTGATCGGTTTTGTAGCAACGAGCTTTCTGCTACCGAAGAAAAAACACTAACAAAATTAATTAGCGAGAATGAGTCTATCGCAAAAGAACTTAAACTATATCAAGAGTTGAATTCACATCTTGATACACGTTTTGCTTCAGAAAAAGAGGAAGAAGCATTAGAAAATAATTTGAAAATAATTGGAGATTCACACTTTAACAGGAAAGCAACTACAAAAGAAACCAAAGTGATAAGAATGCCTGCTTGGGCATATGCCGCGGCTGCAAGTGTAGCTATAATTTTTGGAGTATACTTTTTTGGTCAAAGCAGTCCTACATATAATGATTTCGCAAATATTCCTGAATTATCAATTACAGAAAGAGGAAATACAGAAAAGAATAGTAAGAATGCTGAACATGCTTTTAACTCAAAAGATTATGCTGAAGCCGAAAAACACCTATTGATATTACTATCAAAAGATGAAAATAATGCAGAATATCAATTCTATTATGGATTATCATTATTGGAACAGGATAAATATGTAGCAACTACTCGGGTTTTAGAAAAATTATATCAAGGAAACTCGGGGTATAAATACAAAGCATTATGGTTTGAATCATTAAACCAGCTAAAACAAAAAAAATATGATCAATGCGCTGCATTGTTAAAGAATATACCTGAAGATGCCGAAGATTACGTTCGGGCCCAAGAATTGTTGAAAAAAATGTAATGTGTTATGATCTATTAATTTGCCTCTTGTAAGGCGAATCTTAAATAAGTTCAATAACAAAAGCAATACATTGCTGATTGGTATTAACTCTAATTTAATACTTTTGCGGCATGATACTAACCGATACTCATACCCATATTTACAGCGAAGCCTTTGATGAAGATCAGGATGAAATGATGCAACGTGCTATAAAAAATGGTGTGACACGCTTTTTTGTTCCTGCTATTGATTCTACATATACCAAAGCTATGTATGCAATAGAAACCAAGTACCCAGAACATGTTTTTTTGATGATGGGACTGCACCCTACACATGTAAAAGAGAACTACAAAGAGGAACTTGTATTTGTAGAGGATGAACTCAAAAAACGCTCTAATAAAGAGACGGGTAAGAGTTTTTATGCAATAGGGGAGATAGGCATAGATTTATATTGGGATAAAACTTTTTTGGCGGCCCAGCAAGAAGCTTTTAGGTATCAAATCCAGTTGGCAAAAAAGCACAAGTTACCCATTGTAATACATTGTCGTGAAGCTTTTGGAGAAGTTTTTGAAGTATTAGAATCAGAAAAAAGTGATGACCTATTTGGGATTTTTCATTGTTTTACAGGAACCATAGATGACGCCAATCGAGCTATAGGGTATAATATGAAATTAGGAATAGGAGGAGTTGTTACTTTTAAGAATGGTAAAATAGATACATTTTTAAATCAGATTTCATTAGATCATATTGTTCTGGAGACAGATGCTCCATATTTGGCTCCAACTCCGTATCGAGGTAAACGTAATGAAAGTTCTTATTTGCTTAATATCCTAGAAAAACTGTCAGAGATATATCAAAAACCTATTGAAGAAATAGCCGCAATCACTACCAAAAACTCTAGTGATATATTTGGTATTTAGACCAATAAAATATGATTTAATTTTCGTTCATTTGCCATATGATTACTTCGCCAAACATATTACTTATTTATACTGGAGGAACCATTGGAATGGTCAAAGATTTCAAGACTGGTGCTCTGGTAGCTTTTGATTTTGATGAGTTATTGTTAAACATTCCAGAACTCAAACAATTAGATTGTAATATTAATACCATTAGCTTTGATAAACCTATTGATTCTTCTGATATGAATGTTGATCGATGGAAAGAATTAGGAGAAATTATCAACGTCAATTATAAAAAATATGACGGGTTTGTTGTTTTACATGGAAGTGATACCATGTCTTATACAGCATCTGCGATTAGTTTTATGTTTGAAAACCTGGCTAAGCCTATTATTTTTACAGGCTCTCAATTACCAATAGGAGATTTGCGAACAGATGCAAAAGAGAATCTGATCACAGCAGTTCAGATTTCGGCATTACAAGAAAAAGGAAAGCCTGTAATTACAGAGGTAGGACTCTATTTTGAATATAAATTACTTAGAGCCAATAGAACTACTAAGATTAATGCAGAGCATTTTGAAGCATTTCAATCACTTAATTATCCATCTTTGGTAGAATCTGGAGTGCATCTTAAGGTTAATAGACCTTTTTTACTAACGTGTAACCGACGAAAGAAGATGGTATACCATACACATTTTGATAATAATGTTGTTATTGTTAAGATGTTTCCGGGAATTAATGAGAGCATTTTAAAAAGTATTTTCTCTTTAGAAGCTATAAAAGGAGTTGTTTTAGAAACATATGGAGCAGGTAATACAACGACAAAAAAATGGTTTACCACTATAATTTTTGATCTTATACAAAAAGGAATACCAGTAGTTAATGTTACACAATGTATAGGTGGAAGTGTAGAAATGGGTAAGTATGATACTAGTATTGCACTAAAAAAAGCAGGTGTTATTTCAGGAAAAGACATTACTACAGAGGCAGCAGTAGCAAAATTGATGTATTTATTGGGGGAAAAATTACCACTTAAAGCCCTCAAAACCATTTATGAAACCTCTCTACGTGGTGAAATGTCAGAAAATTAACGCCTCAAATTTCAATAGTTAACATTTTTTTTGTTATTTGCCCATCCTTATTTTTTTAGGAGAAAACCTAGAGAGGTGGCCGAGTGGTCGAAGGCGCACGCCTGGAAAGTGTGTATACGTCAAAAGCGTATCGAGGGTTCGAATCCCTTCCTCTCTGCATTATTATCAATTTTTTAATAAATTTTATATTATTTTTATATCTTTAACCCTTTAACTAATTAAAATTAAGAATCAGCGCAATGAAAAGATTATTTTCTATTCTGGCAATCGCAGCAGTAATGACTTTTGGAAACTTACAAGCATCTACTGCACCTGCCCAGTTATTAACGGCAAATGTGCAATTACTAATTGCTCCTATAACTAATACGACAACAATTCAAGAAGAAGCGGTATCCGAGGCTACTACAGATGAACTATCTTTTCATCAAAACCTTAAAAGACGTTTTATTGAAGGAGGTCCTCAATTCATGGGTATCGTACTTTTATGTTTGATCTTAGGTCTTGCGATAGCAATTGAAAGAATTATCTTTTTAAATCTTTCTACAACAAATACTAAGAAATTACAACAAAATGTAGAAGATGCATTAAACAGTGGTGGTATTGAAGCTGCAAAAGAGGTATGTAGAAATACAAAAGGACCTGTTGCATCGATTTATTATCAAGGTCTTGACAGAGCAGACGAAAGTATAGACGCAGCAGAGAAATCAGTTGTAGCGTATGGAGGTGTTCAAATGGGACAATTAGAGAAAAATGTATCTTGGATATCATTATTTATCGCTCTTGCTCCAATGCTTGGATTTATGGGAACGGTAATTGGTATGATTACGGCATTTGATAAAATTGCGGCTGCAGATGATATGCAACCTTCTCTTGTAGCAGGTGGTATTAAAGTAGCACTTCTTACTACTGTATTTGGACTTATTGTTGCAATTATTCTTCAAATATTCTATAACTATATCGTTGCAAAAATTGATAGAATTGTAAATGATATGGAAGATGCTTCGATTACTTTGATCGATATTTTGGTAGATTACAAGAAAAAGAAATAATTGATGTTTCTAATAAAAATCTGATTTAGAAGATTTTTAATTTACACTTTTATTTAATTAAGGGTTGCCTGTGAGTAATCCAAACAAAAAATTAGTAACATGAAAATTTCAAAAATATTATCATATATCGTAATGGCTATAGGTGCTATAGGCGCACTTTTATTGTTCTTAATGAGCAATAACTTTGATGGTCTTATGGAGAAATATGGTATTACAGAAACCAAAGATTTTGTTAGAGAAGGAGGATCGATGGATGTTTTAAAAGAAGCAACATCATTGGTGAACCCGTTATATACTCTTACAGTTGTTGTCTTTATAGGTGTAATAGTAGTTACTTTGATAGCCGTTTTCTCTTCTTTAGCTAAAAACCCAGGAGGTCTTAAAAATACTGCAATTGGTATTGTTGCTTTCCTTATTGTTGTGGGCATTGGTTTTGTTGTGGCAGAAGGAGTAGAAGCTCCTTTAAATGATGGAGGAATGCTTTCAGAAAGTGGCTCTAAATGGGTAGGAACAGGATTGTATACATTTTACTTTTTGGCTGCTATTGCAGTTGGGTTGATGTTCTTTTCTGGTATTAAGAAACTAATTAAGTAAACAATTATGGCAAGAAGAGCAGCACCAGAAGTTAATGCAGGATCTATGGCAGATATTGCATTCTTACTTCTTATATTTTTCTTGGTTACTACTACTATCGAAACCGATACTGGTATTAGCCGTAAGCTCCCTCCTCCTCAAGAGGAAGAAATAGAGCCGCCAGTTCTTAAACAAAAAAATATTTTTGTTGTAGAATTGAATAAGAACAACGATTTATTGGTAGAAGAAGCTCCTATGGAATTGAAAGATCTTCGGGAAGCTGCTATTAAGTTCTTAGATAATGGTGGTGGAAGAGGAGAAGAAGCTTGTGATTACTGTCAAGGAGATAGAGATCCTTCTTCTTCGGATAATCCTACTAAAGCGGTTATATCTTTAAATAATAATAGAGAGACAAATTACGGTGCATATATAGCAGTTCAAAATGAATTGGTGGCAGCGTATACTACATTGCGTAATAGAGAAGCACAGCGTCTTTATGGTAAAACATTTGTACAAATGGAAGCCGATTTTAAAGATGTAAATTATTCTGGAAGTAAGACTAAACTTAAAGAAGATATCAAAAAGATACAATTTTTGTTTCCTGAAAAACTTTCAGAAGCTGAGCCTAAAAAATAGAAATAACATAAAACAGAATTCTTATGTCTAAGTTTAAAAAGAAAAAGAGTGGTGAATTACCTCCCGTTTCTACGGCATCATTACCGGATATTGTATTTATGTTATTGTTTTTCTTTATGGTTGCAACGGTGATGCGTAAAAATACGCTGATGATAGATAATAAATTACCTTTTGCAGATCAAATAGAAAAACTAGACAAAAAAAATCTAGTAATGTATATTTATGCAGGAAAACCTAGTTCAAGATATCGTGCAAGTGCAGGTAGTCAAGCTAGAATCCAGCTTAATGATAAATTTGCTGATGTAAGCGAAGTAAAAGCGTTTGTGTTGGCAGAGAGAGCGGCAAAAAGAGAGGAAGAAGTTCCGTTTCTAATTACAGCTCTTAAGATAGATGGAAAGACCAATATGGGTCTTGTAGGTGATATCAAAAAAGAATTAAGAGAAGTTCAGGCATTAAAGATTAATTATACAACCAAATCTGGTAAAGCTTCAGATAATTTTAAATAGTATACTATTATTATCGTAGCATAAATGTCTAAATGATATTAAAAAATCCTGCCCAATAGGCAGGATTTTTTAGTACTACTCCTTCCGCTATTTCCCAAAAATGGCATAACAATTGTTGCTAATTTTATAGTAGCTGTGATCTATCATTTTATAGCATCAATATCTAACCTTCCAAAGTGATATTGAATATATAGATAAAATGGTTATAATACGAAATGAATTCTCAAACCCTCTAAAAATATATAGCTTACTTTTTGTTTCTGTTAAGAGATAATATATGTGGGTTATAAAGGTTTTTCGGATATAGTTTCAGCATGTTTTTCTTCTGCATATTTCTTGTCACTTATGATCATAGTTTTTTGATTCTGTAAGTAATTATTAACTAAATATGTTTATTATGACAAGAAGATTTGCACCAAGTGTTAATGCGGGATCTATGGCCGATATCGCATTTTTATTACTCATCTTTTTTTTAGTCTCTACTAAGATGGAAACAGATTATGGGATCACTAGAAAATTACCACCTCCCGCAGATGATGACCCTACAGAAACAATTATTAAGGAAAAAAATCTCTTTAAGGTGGAACTAAATCAACTTAATGAGTTGTTGGTAGAAGGGCACTATAATAGAAATTTCGGCCCTTAAAGACGCCACTATTGCATTTCTGGATAATGGAGGAAAGTCAGATGGTTTAGCTTGTGATTATTGTAAGGGAGAAGGTGATGTTACATCTTCTGATCATCCAAGTAAGGCGATTATATCTCTTATTAATAGTCGTGAGACAAATTATGCAACTTATGTAGCCGTGCAAAATGAATTAGTAGCTGCATATACCGAGTTGCGTAATCGAGAGGCAAAAAGACTATATGGTATCTCATTTACAGAAATGAAGAAAATCTTAAAAGGCGCTCGTAATCTTAATGATAAAGAGGTGTTAAGGGAACGAATTAAGAAAATTCAATCCCTATTCCCAGAAAAACTTTCTGAAGCAGAACCTAGAAATCAATACTAACTTAATTTTTGTAATTATGTCTAAATTTAAAAACAAGAAAAACACTCAGTTGCCTGAGATTTCTACGGCATCACTACCCGATATTGTATTTATGCTATTATTTTTCTTTATGGTTGCTACGGTAATACGGAACAATACATTAATGATAGAGAACAAATTACCTGTCGCAGATCAAATAGAAAAATTAGATAATAAGAATTTAATTATGAATGTATATGCGGGAAAACCAAGCTCTAGGTACAAGAATATAGGTTCTGAAGCTAGAATTCAACTTAATGATAAGTTTGCAGATATAAGGGATATAAAAGCGTTTGTTTTGGCAGAAAGAGCTTCTAAAACAGATGCACTGCTTCCTTTTTTAATAACTTCTTTAAAGATAGATAAGAATACCAAAATGGGACTGGTCGGTGATATTAAGAATGAGCTAAGGAAAGTTCATGCACTTAAAATTAATTATGCCACCAAAATCGGAGAAGCAAATGATAATTTTTAGCATACCTGTTTAATTAATAATAAGAATCCTGCCTTTGGGCAGGATTTTGTGTGATTTCGTTTTGTTTTTATAAACTTTCTCTTATTTCTAAAGAAATAGATTTATTTTAGTGACCTATATGAAAAAATTGTTTGCATTCATTGTATGTTATTTGTTTGTGTTTCTTTCTTCGGGACAGGAGACCCAGCAGGATTCTACTCAAGAAATAGAAATAGATTCTTTATATCGAGAAGATCAGTTTTACGTAGGAGTAACATTTAACCTGTTACTTAATAAACCAAAAGGTGTAAGTCAATCTGGTTTTTCGGGAGGGCTACATTTGGGGTTTATACGGGATATGCCAATCAATAAAAGACGTAATGTTGCTATAGGTCTGGGAGTTGGCTATTCATTAAATGTGTATAATCAGAATTTATTTATAGGAGAACAAGAAAATACAGAACAGAGTATATTTAGTAGTTTAGAAGGTATCGATTACAGTACTAATAGATTTACCACGCATTTGGTAGAGGCTCCTTTTGAGTTTAGATGGCGTACATCTACTCCTCAAGCCCATAAATTTTATAGGATTTATACGGGCGTTAGAGTGGGATACCTGTATTCTTTTAAATCTAATTTTAAACAACCAGGAAATAGGGTAAGGCAAACAAAATTGGATGAATTAAATCGATGGAGAGTGGGAGTAACGTTCACTTTTGGATGGAATACCTTTAATTTTCATTTCTACTATAGTTTAAATACCTTATTCAATAGTGATGCTGTAATTCAGGGAGAATCTGTAGGATTGAATACTGCAAAAATAGGATTGATGTTTTATATTTTATAGCCAGAAATTTGCTAAAGTAAGTTGCGGGATTATTCCTATTAGAAACCCAAGGATTAATTCTAGATTACTATGTGCTTTGCAGTGTAATCTGGATGTGGCTACCAGTCCATTAAAAATCATCAACATGGCTATTAGAATAGTTAAATTAAGCCCAAAATGAATACTTAGTGCAACGGTAAACATGGTAATTCCACTAATACCAATCATATGTAAACTTGCTTTTATATTAAACAATACCATGAAAATTGCACTTAATGACGAAAACAGAATTCCTAAAAAGAAAAAATATAACTCGGGATAATGATATACATCAATGACCATTTTGATAACCACTATAAGTAAAATGGATTGTAGTAATAGTGGAATTTTACGCTGTTTTACGTTTTCGAGATGTATTGAGGTGATGGTTCCTGTACTTTTTAATAAAAAGAATAATACAATGGGTATTAGAATAGTAAGAATAATTAATCCAAAGACTTTGGCTCTAATAATCTCGATAGGAATAAATCTTGGAGCGGTACTAAAATAAATTATAGCGCCCAAAAGGGGCATCAATAATGGATGTAAAATATAAGAAACACTTCTAAGAAAAAAATTCATTAAATTTTCTTTCGTAGTCTGGCAACAGGAATATCTAATTGTTCCCTGTATTTGGCTACAGTTCTTCTGGCTATAGGATATCCTTTCTCTTTAAGGATTTTGGCAAGCTTTTCATCCGTAAGGGGCTTTTTCTTGTCTTCTTCACCTATAGTTATTTCCAGTATTTTTTTAATTTCTCTAGTAGAAACTTCTTCACCTTGATCATTGGTCATTGATTCAGAAAAGAACTCTTTGATAAGTTTTGTTCCATAAGGAGTATCAACATATTTACTATTTGCTACTCTTGAAACGGTGCTTACATCCATAGAGATCTCATCGGCAATGTCTTTTAAAATCATTGGTTTAAGATTTCTTTCGTCTCCACTAAGGAAATAACTTTTTTGATAGTGCATTATTGCACTCATAGTAATAAAAAGTGTCTGCTGTCTTTGTTTTACAGCTTCGATAAACCATTTTGCAGCATCTAATTTTTGTTTGATAAACATAACAGCATCCTTTTGTGATTTCGACTTTTCTTTACTGGCTTTATACCCCTGAAGCATGTTGTTGTATTCTCTGGATACATGAAGTTCTGGAGCATTACGACCGTTTAAAGTCAGCTCAAGTTCTCCATCTGCGATTCTGATTGTAAAGTCGGGAACTACATGTTCAATCAAGCGATTGTTTCCTGCATAGGCTCCTCCCGGTTTAGGATTAAGATGTTCAATTTCATCAATTGCTTCTTTTAGCTGTTCTTCAGTAATGTCAAATTTCACTAAAAGTTTATCATAATGCTTTTTGCTAAAATGATCAAATGCTTTTTTTAGGATTCCTGAAGCTAATTTTATTGGGATGGTAGTTTCTTTTCTATCCAGCTGAATCCAAAGACATTCTTGTAAATTACGAGCGCCAACACCTGCGGGATCCAGTTGATGAACAATTTGTAAGATATTTTCTATTTTTTCTTCGGTAGTATATACGTTTTGAGTAAAAGCTAAATCATCTAAAATATCAGATAAAGACCTTCTTATATAACCGCTTTCATCAACACTGCCAACAAGAAATTCAGCTATTTCTCTTTCTTCATCATTAAATCGATAGGTGTTTAATTGATTAACCAAGTGTTGATGGAATGATGTCCCGGAGGCATAGGGAACACTTTTTTCCTCATCATCAGCACTGTAATTGTTAGAACTAAGCCTGTAACTAGGAATCTCATCATCACTAAGATATTCATCAACATTGATATCTGCCTCTATTTTTTCGGTTCCATAGTCTTCTTCTGCAGAGTTTTCATTACTAAACGCATCTTCAAATTCATCCGCTTTATCTTTTCCACTATCAAGAGCAGGGTTTTCTTCCATCTCCTGTTTCAAACGTTGTTCGAATGCTTGCGTAGGAAGTTGAATCAACTTCATGAGTTGAATCTGCTGTGGAGAAAGTTTTTGAGAAAGCTTAAAATTTAATTGTTGTTTTAGCATAAAAAATTGTCAATGTTCTTCTACTTACAAAAATAAACAAAAAACACTGTTTTTAAAGAAGTATAAGATGGTTAGTTTATTTAAAAAATGCTATAAAACCATAATTGGGATGATTTTATTTTTCGATGTAATCAATAAACGGGCCAAAAGTAATTATAATATGTAATAAACGATATTTTTTAGGATATAAACCGGTCAATGTTGTTTGATTATGGAAAAGATTTGAAATTCCCAGCCATACTACGATTGTCGAAGTGTTTTCAGATCTATGATCGGCAGGTTTAAGTATGAAATTAAAAACCAGATTTAAAGATGTTTATGAGTTTAATTAGAGATTCGATTCCCAGATCGCACTCTGTAGAGTAGCGGGTAGGAGATTGTATTTAGACAAACTCAGCAGGACTATGAGAATAATAATTTTTTGAACCTTTAATAGAATTAAGGTACAAAATAAAATGTGTATCCCTTCTTTTGATGTTTTTTATACATGTATATACAGAAATCCGAGACAAAGGATATACATGGAATAAAAAGAAAACACTAAGGAACAAATAATTTACTTTTAATAGCATAAATAACTAAGCCAGTTCTGTTTTTAAGGCTTAGTTTTTCAAAAATAGAATCTCGATATCCTTCAATTGTTTTTGGACTTAAACACATGTCGTTTGCAATTTCTTTATAGGTTTTCTCGGTACAGGCGTGTTTAATAAATTCTACTTCTCGATCTTTGAGTACTACATTATTTTCTTCTTTAGGATTTAGGGAACCTAGTAGTAAATTAGTTACATCTTTTGTGTGGTAGAAACCTGTTTCCTGTACCTGGATAAGAGCATTTTCCAGGATGCTTTTTTCAGTATCTTTTAAGAGATATCCTTTTGCACCTGCTCTAAGCATTTTAAGAATCGTACTTTCATCTTCTTCTACAGAGAGTGCTAATACCTTAACTTGTGGGTATTGTTCTTTTAATGCTGCTGTAGTTTCAATCCCATTCATAATAGGCATGTTGATATCCATAAGTACAATATCAGGGATGTTTTTAGGATCTTTAAATCGGGTAAGTAATTCTTTACCGTTTTTACAGATATATAGAATTTTAAATTTAGCGAATCCATTAACTAACCCAGATAATGCCTGGGATAGTAAAATATGATCTTCTACAATTACTACTGAGTATTTCATGATTGACAATACTTATTATTTGTGTGAATAGTTTTCTTTACAAAGTTAGTTAACTTCATTGTCTAAAGCCATCGAACTTTCTTTTTTATATGGATAGGTTAGTGTTATTGCTGTTCCTTTTCCTTTTTGCGATGTTATTTGTACAGTGGCATCGATTAATTTCCCTCTATTTTGCATATTACTTAATCCTATACCTCTTTTGGTTGGGCAGTCTATCTGATCAAAACCAACACCGTCATCTTTTGCATGGATTACTAATTTTTCTTTATCATAATGTACATTAACATCCAAATTTGAAGCTTTAGAATGTTTGATAGTATTCGTAAAGAATTCTTGCAATATTCTAAAGATGATGATCTCGGCCTTATCATCTAGCACTTCTATTTCTTCATTACTGGTGATTGCAGCTTTAATAAACTGCATGCGGTTAAATCGTTCTATTTCTAATGTTATGGCTTCTGTGAGGCTTAAGCTTTTTATAGTATCTGGGTTTATCAATTTTGATAAGGATCTCAGTTCTGTAAGACTTTTGGTTATGGTCTCGGTAACCTCTTCTAATTTCTCGGGATCATCTTGCGCTATATTTACTTGTATTTTGGCCAACGTAAGTAGCTGGCCAATATTATCATGTAACTCCCAACTAATGTTGCGCAATGTCTCTTCTCTGATCTCGATCTGGGTCTCTGCAATAGCTCTTTCAAACTTTTTCTCTGCTTCCTTTTGTTGTAACAAGAGACTATTTTTCCTTTTTTGAAAAATAGTAAAAAGAAAAATAATAATTATTACAAGAATAACTAAGATTATAGTTGCTACTAATATTCCTGTTTCTTGTTGCTCCATATAAAACCGATAATAAAACATGAATTCATAACTACTACCAAAATAAATTTTATAAGGAATAAGTAATTATGCGAATCAGCACTTGCAAAAGAATTGGTAATTATTCTAAAAGGAATTATTCCAATGTAATAAAGGAAGAGCCCGATACTTATCCAAAATAGTAAATTTTTGTTTACATAAAGAACTTTTTGAGAATTTAATATTTCAATAAAATAAAATATAATACTGACTATTAAAAAGACAGATGCTAATATATATGGTGTTGTTTGAGCTTGATTTAGATAATTTTGATAAAAACCATTGATTAGAACTGCTAATAAATAAATAACAAAGAAAGCCATGACGGTCTTTTTATATAACTTCTTTTTTAAATGATTTCTATACAGTAAGAAAAAGTATGAAAAAGTTATTATGTTATATATGTTATAAATTATATAATTGTATGATATGCCAGAATCTCTTAAATAACCTCCTAGTAGCTCGTTTAATGCTACATATATTAAAATAAAAGCAAAATATTTTAATTGAGTATTTTTATATTTAAAGAAAAATAATATTGCAACTATTGCAGAAATATACTCTGAATAGAGTGCTATATCCCGTAAGGGTATTATTAAACTTTCATAGTTGTCTGTCATATCTTTTTCTTCTTAATTACTATTTATTGCATTTTTCCTTTAGGAGGAGATGAGTTAATTTCATTAGCAATCGTGCTATTGTCACTAAACATATTTGTACTTAAGTTAAAATTAAAAAGACTTGCCTTTTGCATAGCGTCACCATTTCCTGATTGACCTCGGGAATCTGTCCCAATTTTTTCTTGTAGAAGTTCAACTTTATAATCACTATTAAGGGTGTATCCTAGATGCATTGTTTCTTTTAAGATCGTTGGAGCAATAAAGATGGTTTGTCTATGCGCATATGCGGTATCACCAGCTCGCTTATAGTCTTTATCGTATGAACCAAAATAAAACCGAAAACCAGAGGGCTTAATCTTAGCTTGTTTAGAAATTCTTTTAATGTAATTTAGGTAATTGTATAGACTATCGATGTCATAGAATAAAGATCGGGTAACTTCGAAACTTTTTATGTTTGCATGACTTAGCATTGATTCATTTGTCCATTTTACCCGAGTATCAGAATAATTATCATAAAGTTGTTTTGCTTTTTCAAGAGTAATGATGTTTTTAGGTCTTGTGTCATCGATCGTGCCTAATTGCTCTTTTAGTTCTGCTATTTCTTGTTTTAATTCTTTAATCTGTTTTAAATACTTGTCATTATCGTGTTTCTTGTCACAAGAACTTAAACTCACTAGAAGCAATACGGCTATTGCTACTGTTTTAGTTAGATTGATTAGTTTGTCCATTTTTTTGGTTTATTAAGATGTTTGTTTAGATTTCGGTCCCTTGCCGAAAATAGATTAGTTAAATCTTTTGATTTGCATTAATGTGTTTCCCAGAATTAAAAATACTATTATTCTGTAGTTTTAAAAAAGTAATGGCATGTTTTGTTAAAATAAAAACAAGTTAAACTATTGGTAATAAGCCTTTTTGGTGTTGTTGTTTGGGTTTTGGAGTATATGCGAATTTTGAAAAAAGGGGGTTTTACCCCTTTCTAAAAAAGGGATTCGACTGTTGTACATTTATAAAGAAAAAGGGATTAAACCATTTTAATATAATAGTTAATCCCTTTTTAAGATTGTTAAATAATCTATCTGTAGATAAATATTTATTGATTATTTTCAAACCCTCTTGGAGGAGATCCATTTAATTCATTTGCCAGAGATGATGATGCTATGTTACTAGATTTGGCTACAATTTTACTTAAGATATTTTGATTAAAATCTAAAGAAACCATATCATTACCGTTAAAAGTATAGGATATAGTAGTGTTGTTTTTGGTTTTTGAAACAATAGTTGGTGCAAAAAACAAAGTTTGATGGTTTGCATATTCGCCTAATGATGCGCTATTATCATATACTCCAAAAACTAGATTAACTCCATTAAGATTTACACCTTTGTTATTTGCTTGTTGTTTAATATAGCTTAAATAATTTTCAAATATACCTTGTTTATAAAAACAGACACGAGTATCTTTTTCTACGATATGTTCTATAGGAGCAACTTTTTTATCATAATAATTGTTATACATTACTATTGCATCTTTACTTGATATGTAACCGCCATTGCTTAATATTAAACTTTGCACTTTGTTATCAGAACCGATACTAGAACTGTAATCGTCAAAAGGATTTTCATACAAGAACTTAACTTTATCATTTTCAATAGTAAATGCTTTGTTTGTTTTTGTTTTAGCGTCGATACTCATAGGAGCTAAAAAAAGTGTTCGCTTGCCTTCGTTATCAGCTCCAAAAATAAAGCTATAATTAGTAATTTCTATACCTTTTTGATTAGCAATAGTTTTTGTTTTTTGCAGGTAATTCTCAAGAGTTTGTAAATCAAACCAAACTGCACGATTTTCTTCTTGAGTGGATTTTGCTTCAAATGGTGCTATTCGTGTAGTATAAAAATTATTATATTCATTAATAGCTTTGCTGATTGGGATAATTTTCTCAGGAGTTTCAATAATTGCTCCTTTTTCTTCTTTCGTAGTTTGAGTATTTGTGCTATCTTTTTCGCAGCTCACAATTCCGATTGAGAGTACCACAACTGCCATGGCTAGTTTTAAAAATGACTTTGTTTTCATGTGAAATATATTTATTGGTTAAAAAAATGGCTAAAGAAAGTATTTCGGATTATTTTCTTTAGTTTGTGTTTATGTAAGTGTCTTAACTCATGAAAATGTTACTAGAAATTTTCATCACGAAGTTCTAATGCATAAATTGGTTTAAATTATTATTGTAGAATTGTTTTTTTTAAGTGTAGATGATAATATAAATATTGTAAGTAGAGGTCAATAAAGAAGCCCTTGAAAATCTCAAAGACCTTGTGAGGATTAATTATAAAATTGGGGGAATGATCTTCTATAGAAATTTATTCACGTTATTTACAATTATAGTTACCTCATTAGTTAACTTTTATCAAAAACATCTATCGGAAGACTGTTTTTTTATGGATTAAAAACCCGGTTATAAAACAGCCATTCATAATAATAGTAAAAATACTATTTAGGATAAACAACGTTGAGAAATCATTGTGATTAGCATAATAATCCCTTACAATACGAAAAGGCATTTTTCCTACATAATAAATCAATAATCCGACACTAATCCAGAACAAGAGATCTTTAGTGCTTTCCTGGATTTGTTCTGATTTTAGTAACTCTGCAAAATAAAAAATAATAGAAGTCATTAATAGAAATGCGCCTAGGAGAAACGGTATACTTTGTAATTGATTTAGATAATTTTCATAGGACCCACTTATAAAAAGAGTGATTATATAAAGTATCGTAAAATACATGATAAAGCGTTTACTCGTTTTTTCTTTGGTATACTGGTGGTATATAAAAAATAGAAATAAGAAAGTAATAGAGGTAGATATGTTATACAGTATTAGGTTGTTAGAATTAGGAAACCAATGTCTTGTATTATAACCAATAATATCATTGATAAAGATATAAATAAGAAAAATAGAAAACCATTTTAACAGACCTTTTGCCTTATAGCTAAACAAAAAAAATAGCCCAATAAGTGCAGCAATACACTCGCTACCAAAAGCAACTTTTCTCAATACTATTAGAAGCTCTATTTTATTGTCCATATTCTGGAGGGGTTGCTCCTAGCTCGTTGGCAATAAGACTAAATTTATCATCGTTATTTATTTTCCCTAAAAAGGATACATCATCTGTCTTACCACGACTTCGTCTTAAATGACTAAATCCGTTATTTTTATCTAACAATTTTACTTTACCTTCATTGTTAAGTGTATATCCTATTTGTAAAATACGATTGTGATATTTTTTTTCTAGAGTAGGAGCAATGAAGATAGTTTGATGCCTTGCGTTTATGTCACTTCCGGTAGAGGAAACATATGTATTGGGATATAATGCGAAGTAGAAACGTAGTCCAGTTGTTGTTACGCCTGCTCTTTGTGATAACTCATCGACATATGATAAATAACTGCGTAATTCAGAAATTTCATAAAACATGGATCTTGTGGGTTTAAAAGAGCCGTCGTTTGAATTGGAATTAACAACTTCGCTAATTAAATCGGCTCTATCATCATAGGCCTTATATATTCTTTGTGCTTGTGCAAAGCTGATAATATTTTTTGGCCTACGTTGATGAGATTTTTCTTGACCTAGTTTTCCTTCTAAATCTTTAATTTTCGTTTCTAAGGTTTCGATTTTTCTTATATATTCTTCTTCCTCAAGAACTTCTATAGTTGAGTCCTGTTGGCAGGAATGTAAAAAGAATAAGCTAGTAGTTAATGTTAGGAATAGGGCATACCATTTACTGCTGTACATTGGATTTTTCATGACGATTACTTTTGGTTAACATATTATTATTTTCCAATGTAAGAGTCTTCGTGTTAGGTTTTAAGAATACTCATGATATTGAAAGTCTATTTTGGATAATGTGTTGATATATAGAGGTGTATCTAAAATAGATTTTCAAAAATACAACTTATTATGATCTGAGTATGAGATTATTTCTTGTAATGTGTAGAAAAATAAGTTACTCCGTTTATCGAGGAGAGAAAAACACCTTATTTTGGCTTTATTCTTACAACACAAGCTCCATTTTGATATTACTTCGCTGATAGGGAGGTTGATCCTCTAGAGGAATTTCTTGAAAACCATATTTACTATAAATGTAGATTGCATTTTCTAAAATTCTATTAGAGTATAAAAGTAATTTTTCCCAACCTTGAGTTGTAGAAAATTCAATACAAAATTCTAGTAATTGCTGTCCGATTTTTTGACCTTGAAATTTTGGAGAAACAGCCATTTTTCCTAATTCATAAATACCTTCTTCGACTTGGATTAATGAAAAAGTACCGGCTATGGTATTGTCTGTTTTTGCAAAAAAAATGAAGCCACCTTGGTTGATAATAGTGTGCTCACATTGTTCTAATAGATCAGCATCATGCGGTTCTACTACAAAATATTTTTCTAGCCATTCTATATTAAGAGCTGCGAAGTCTTTTGCATATTTTGGGTCAAAAGGAATGATAGAAGTGTTCATAGCGATATTAAAACTTTAAAATTTGTGATTAGCCTTACGATTTGAATATCAATCAATGTGTAAGATCATTATTGTATTTTGGATTAAACCAGGCCATATGAATAGGAGTCTCTATACTATGATCAAGATTCTTAATTTTTTGATTGTGTTTTCCTTCATTTATAAATCCTAGTTTTTCATAAAATTGAACGGTATTTGTATTGTTCTCTCGAACGAATAATTCAACGCGAAGGATATGAGGATATGATGTTTTGATTTTGGTTAAAAAACTGGTGAAAAGCAATTTTCCGAGACCTTGTCCCTGAAATTCTGGGTTAACAACAATGGTAAGATCTGTTAATATATGCCTGAATGCAGAAATAGGTATGCGATATGCATGGATTTCTGCGATGATCTGATGTTCATGTTTTGGATGAGGAATTGCTAATATCAAACCATCAGATATACTTTTATGTACAAAGTCTTGTATGTAGTCTATAGTGATTTCGTTTGATACTCGTATAATCCCACCAGGTTGTTCACCAATCTTTTTATAAAGCTGATGAATATTTTGAATATCTGATATCTGTACTGCTCTTACTATATGCATTATGGGGTGTACTTTTCTAGTATTTGTTGATGCAATGGTTTTTCTCTTAGTTTGCTTTCGAAATGAGTAACATGATCTGCAAGATTTGTAGATGAGAAGGTTGTTAGTGCTGTTACTTGCTGGTCAATTACTCTCCATAGCGGAATCATAATTTGATGTGTTTCGTTACCTATTTTTGTTAATTGAAATAACTTTTTTCTTTTATCAGATGCATCGATTTTATACTCGACTAAGCCTTTTTCCATTAGTTTTTTTAATGCTTGAGTGATTGCAGGTTGAGTGTAATGTAGTTTTTCCTGTATATCAGTTGTCGTAGTATGACCTTGATCTATTATGATTTTAAAAATTGGAAATAAATATGGGTCAAAGTCAATATTACAAGAAGTATATACAATTTGAATTTCTTTCATCACAAATTCACTTAGGCGTTTTAACCTGGATCCTAAACCTAGTTCTGCGTATTCTTGTAATTTATCTTGCATAAGCATTTATATAAGTACTTATGCAAATGTATGAAATGTTTTTGAATTATTTGAATAGAAGGAGGAAGACCTTTAAGAATCTAAAAAAACCTACATTTTTTTATAATTCTATTTTAACTTTTAAACATTTCATCAGATGGTAATGGAGATTCGGGGGTGTCTAATTTTTTAGTAGTATTATATCCATTTTTATCTACAGTTAATAACCAATAATCTTTAAAAACAGATCTATAACAAATCTCAATTGTTATCTTTTCTCGATGATTATACAGCCAACGTGCCAAGTTTGGATCATGTATAAGTCGTAACCAATAATAATTTTCATTTGCAGATAAAACAGTATTGTAAATGGTTTTATTAGAAATAGATGTGCTAATAGAATCCGGAACGTTTACTTTATCAAATAAATCTGCCCAACTACGGATGTAGACACTATCATAAGTAACTCGAACTCCTTCAACAAGAGCGGGACCAGTACCTTTATTATGTATTTTAATCTTTAAAGATTCTAATTTTTTATCGATCCAATTGAGATCCGTCTCGATTGATAGTCTTGGCCATGCATTAGCTTTGGTTTGCTCTAGTAGAATTTCTGTTTGATCGCTCATAATACTAGCTTGCTTCATATACACAAAAAGAGCAGAAAAACTTGCAATAAGTACTCCAATAGCTATAATTAAATTAGGATCTATCTTTTTTTTCATTTTCATTAGGGTTTATTGCATACTTGGAGCAATATAAGAAATCCACATTACTTCTTTAATCCCTGTGTGTATACATTTGTCTTTGAGGAAAGCTAAACGGTGTAGTATGGTTTCAATACTTAGAGAAATTGATGATTTGTTCAGAATACTCACCTAATAAAAGTCCGATAGAATTTAATGACCCTTCAAGTTCATTAAGATCTAGGTTTGCTATTTGTAGTGTATCCCTAAAAATTACTTTATCACCGGTTTCGTCTAGTACAAAAGCTCCATGTATGATATCTCTATTTTTTTGTAATAAACTACGGTAAACGACTTCATTTTTATTTTTGATAGTGCAGATGTGTTGTTCCATTATTAAAATGGGTGGTGCAACTCCAAGAATCATATTTTTAATTCCTTCGGTTTCTTTGCTGATCATAATAATACCTTCCCTATTGTTTTCATGGATAATATCATATTTAAGCTGTAGTAAATACTTTTTTACTACCTGATAATGATCTTGCATTAGATGATTTTTTGATAAATGAATAATTATGTGTGACTGATTTTCTTTAGTATATCAATATTACAAAAAGTCGCACAACTTTTCTGCAATATCTTTGGCTAAATTAACTAGATAAAATATAAGAGTGATTATGGGTATGAATGATTTAAGTTAATAATTAGATGTTGTGCTAAGATTTTTAGTATAATCCTCATTGTTTCTTAGGAAAAGAATAAAATAGTGAAGTATTTCTACTAAAATTAGCTTTTTAATAGAATATTAGCTAATATTGTTAGTGTAAATGTACAACTATTTTTTATAATTGCAAATAAAATTAGCAAAAATGTCTTTTTTCGGAAAAAATATAAAAAAAATACGTGGAGTGAAAGGTTTAAGTCAACAAGCCTTTGCTGAGCTTTTTGAGCTAAAGAGAGGTACATTGGGAGCATATGAGGAGGGTAGAAGTGAACCAAAAATAGAAACAATTATTAAAATTGCTAACTATTTTAGCATTGCGATAGATGATTTATTAACAAATGAACTTACCGTAAATCAACTTCTAAAGTTTAAAGGAGATCTTACTACGTATGCAGAAGATGTGAAACGAGAAAAGTTTGCAATCGTCCCATGTATAACAGAAAGTACAGCCAATGATTATATTACTTTATATAATACAGAAGGTTTTATTAAAGAATTACCAACTATGCAATTACCAGTAAATCCAACTAAAGAGTTTAGAGGATATACTGTAAGTAGTCTCGAGATGACATCACATGATAAAGGTTTTTATCCAAAGGATGTTGTAATAGGAGAAAAAGTTCCTCCTACAGTGATTAAAAAATTGAATAATGGCACACTGGTTTTTGTAGTTGTCGAGAATAAACTAATCTTTAGAAGGCTATATGTTATAAAAGGTAATGCAGTACTAAGGGCCGATCATAAAAATATTGAAGATTCATCATTCCCTTTATCCGAGATCAAAGAATTGTGGAGAGTGCGATACGCATTTTTTAGACGTATACCAGAATTTGGTGACCTAGTTGAAGATAAATTGTTGTTGATAGAGAAGGAGCTATTACGAATGAAAGAGAAACTTAGATAGTTTTGTAATTTATCTCAATCCAAAGAGCTTTTGGATACATCATGTTTTTTAGAGAACACTCATACTTTATGTTCTAATACATAGATGCCAATTATTTTCTGTATTGTATTTAATATTTAAATTTGGTATCTTGATCTATCCTATTTATGATGATAGATTAAAAACTCTCTTATCATAAATATCTATTCCAGAATAAATTGTTAACAATGCTAGAGTTATCGGCTAATTTATGCTCTGCATTATATTGATAAAAACAATACTTTCTATATCTAATTAATCCAATACTGTTACCCCAATGATGTATACTATTAAAATAGTTGTAGAGGTATAGATGAGTTTTTAATCAAAATTGAAGATGAGTTAGCTACTACATGCCAGGTGCAACAAGAATTAAAATAGATTTATTTAGTTAGAGGTATTGTATTTCTTTTAATGAGTATAATAAACCCATTTGGCTTTTTTATAAGAGGATTTAATAGTTTAATAGATTTTATATATTAAAAATATAAAAACAATAATATTTTATTATCATAAATTTGAAAGAGCATAAGAACAAATAATCATCTAATAAAATCTACAGCAAATGGAAAATAAAAACCTCAAGAGTGCAGAATCTCACGACTCAAATCATCATGATAATGGTGAGAGCGGGTGTCCTTTTATGAATGGTACACTAAAACAAGGTGCAGGCTCAGGAACTTCTAATCGTGATTGGTGGCCGAATCAATTGAACTTAAATATTCTTCGTCAACATTCTTTATCATCCAACCCTATGGGGGAAGAATTTAGTTATAGTAAAGAGTTCAAAACTCTTGATCTTAAAGCAATAAAGAAAGATCTTTTTGAACTTATGACTGATTCTCAGGAGTGGTGGCCTGCCGATTATGGTCATTATGGCCCTCTTTTTGTGCGTATGGCATGGCATAGTGCCGGTACTTATCGAATTTC
Source organism: Aquimarina macrocephali JAMB N27 (assembly GCF_000520995.1). Lineage (GTDB taxonomy): Bacteria > Bacteroidota > Bacteroidia > Flavobacteriales > Flavobacteriaceae > Aquimarina > Aquimarina macrocephali. The sequence goes on from NZ_JACA01000048.1 coordinate 32,658, forward strand.
TGATGGTCGAGGTGGTGCCGGTTCGGGAACCCAGCGTTTTGCACCATTAAACAGTTGGCCAGATAATGTTAATCTGGATAAAGCCCGTTTATTATTGTGGCCAATTAAACAGAAATATGGTAAGAAAATTTCCTGGGCAGATCTTATGATTCTTACTGGTAATTGTGCTTTAGAATCTATGGGCTTTAAGACTTTTGGTTTTGGCGGAGGGCGTGAGGATGTTTGGGAATCTGAACAGGATATTTATTGGGGCGCCGAAACTGAGTGGTTAGGTGATAAACGTTACACAGGTGACCGAGAGTTAGAGAACCCTCTGGGAGCTGTTCAAATGGGATTGATCTATGTAAATCCCGAAGGGCCAAATGGAAATCCTGATCCAATTGCTTCGGCTCATGACATTCGTGAAACTTTTGGTCGTATGGCGATGAATGATGAAGAAACAGTTGCTCTTATTGCTGGTGGACATACGTTTGGTAAAACCCATGGTGCTGCCGATCCAGATAAATATGTAGAGAGAGAACCAGCCGCTGCTGGTATTGAGGAACAAAATTTGGGATGGAAAAATAACTTTGGAAGCGGTAATGCAGGAGATACAATATCCAGTGGATTAGAAGGAGCATGGACTAGTACTCCTACAAAATGGAGTAATAACTTCTTCTGGAATCTATTTGGCTACGATTGGGAGTTGACCAAGAGTCCCGCAGGCGCACATCAATGGATACCAAAACATGGAGCTGGGGGCGATAGTGTACCAGATGCACACGACTCTTCTAAACGTCATGCGCCAATTATGCTTACAACAGACCTTGCTTTACGAATGGACCCTGCTTATGAGAAAATTTCTAGACGTTTTTATGAAAATCCTGATGAGTTTGCAGATGCATTTGCTCGGGCATGGTATAAGTTAACACATCGTGATATGGGGCCTATTGCAAGATATCTTGGCCCAGAAGTGCCTAAAGAAGAGTTGATTTGGCAAGACCCGATCCCAAAAGTTGCCGATACATTAATAGATGGTCAAGATATTGCCAGTCTAAAAAGCAAAATACTTTCTTCGGGACTGTCGGTTTCTCAATTAGTATCCACTGCCTGGGCCTCAGCATCCACATTTCGTGGTTCGGATAAGCGTGGTGGTGCAAATGGTGCGCGTATTAGCCTTACGCCACAAAAGAATTGGGAAGTAAATAACCCAGCTCAGTTAGCCGATGTATTAAAAACCTTAGAAAGTATTCGACAAGAATTTAATAGCTCAAAATCTGGAGACAAGAAAATTTCATTAGCAGATTTGATAGTCTTGGGAGGAGCTGCTGGAGTAGAAGAAGCAGCAACCAATGCCGGACATAAGGTTACTGTACCTTTTTTACCTGGGAGAGCCGATGCGCTACAAGAACAAACCGACGTAGAATCCTTCTCTGTTCTGGAACCTGTTGCCGATGGATTTCGTAACTATAAGAAAACAAAGTCCTCTATATCTGCAGAAGAAATGTTAGTAGACAGAGCTCAATTATTAACATTAACTGTACCTGAGATGACTGTACTTATAGGAGGTCTTAGAGTATTGAACACGAACTTTGATCAATCCCAACATGGAGTTTTTACTCAGCGTCCTGAGGTGCTTACGAATGACTTCTTTATCAACTTACTTGATTTAGGAACTACTTGGAAAGCAACTTCAGATGCTCAGGAAGTATTTGAAGGATGTGATCGTACTACGGGAGAAGTGAAATGGACAGGTACTCGAGCAGATCTCATATTTGGTTCTAACTCAGAACTACGTGCTCTTGCCGAGGTTTATGCTTGTGAAGACTCTAAAAAGAAGTTTGTAGATCATTTTGTTGCAGCTTGGTGTAAAGTTATGGATCTTGATCGATTCGATTAAACATAATAATAGTAATACATTATAAGGAGATTAAAGTAACGGGTGGTTTGTTACTAGGCCACCTGTTATTTTAATCATAAGTAATAGATACATAATACATCATGAAAGATATTTTTAATTTCATTCAATCTGAAGAACTAGGAGGAGTAAAAACACTTTTAAATAGTAATCCTGAAGTTGTGAACTCAAAAGACTCCAGAGGTTCTACTCCCTTGCTATTAGCGTCTTATTATGGTCTTGAAGATATAACTAAAGAAATTCTAAAATGCTCTCCGGATATCGATATAAAAGATGGCTCTGGAAATACGGCATTAATGGGAGTTTGTTATAAAGGGCATTACAATATTGTGAAATTACTTATAGAATCTGGAGCAGATGTAAATCAAAAAAATAGTAATGAAGCTACTGCACTAATTTATGCAGCGACTTTTGGTCAAAAAGAAATTATTAAATTATTAGTAGAAAACGGAGCTGATATTTCTCCTAGAGATAACCGTGGATTTACAGCAGAAATGCATGCAAAAAATCAGGGTTTAGAGATTTCCGAATTATTTAAGCTTACTCAGTGAACAAAAATGACGATATAGAAAGCATAAAATCAGTAAATATTAGATCTATTGATTTTAAAAGGCAATTATTAATGTCCTCTGCTATGGTAGCTATTTTTGAATCTTTCTTAAAAGAAAGTATCGGAAATGAGGTATTAGTGATAAATACTAATATAGGAATGGAGGTATATTATTTTTCTAATAATGACTATAGTACATTTATTAGAGAAAGTATCCTATTATATACACTTACTCAAATAGATCACAAAAAACTTAAATTTAAAAATAATCAAAATAGAGAAGAAGTATATCAAAGTTTTTGCCAAGCATTAATTACATTTTCTCAATATTCTCAAATCTTTTTGGCGTACGCCAAAAAGTTTATTCATCTCAAAGAAAAAAACAAATCGAGCACATTTGTGATTCCCATTTTAAATCGTTTTTTTGAAGAAGTGCTTAAAGTGCTCTTGAAGACAGGTAAAATACCACATTACGAAAAGATAAAAAAAGCAAAAAACAAAGCTCAGAAACCTGATCTTGATAAAAGTATTATTGAAAACTTAATTTCTGAAATTTTATTAAAAAAGCATTCTAATTAACCCTATTTTAGAGTCTAAGTTATCCTAATTGTACATTTTTTACATATCAATACGCTATTCAATATTATGAATATGTACACAATTGATAAAAAGCATATATCTTTTATTTTCTTATTTCTATAGCTAAATTGATAGTAGCATGTCAGATTTTAAGGTTTAGCTTTAGGAAAAAAACTACAATATTGAGATAATGTTTTAAATATCAAGGTTGTGAACAGGGGGAAAAACCCCCTAAAATCACTTGTTTTGTGTTAACACTTGTAGTATTTAACCTTCATTTTTGAGTGAAAAAATGTTAAAATTTCAATGAAAACACCTATTTATCGCCGAAATACATAGTGTTTTGGTGATTACGTAAACATATTACGTTTTTCCCGTATTCGGATATTAAGAATCTATACTACCTTTATAATGAATTGATTACGAAAAACTATGTCAGTTCTAGAGTAAAAATAAATTCGTCAAAATGTAAAATAATCTTCTATTGCCCCAGAAGAATGTTTAACACGGTTTAAAAGATTAAAGATCAAAGAAAAGATCCCTCTTTTAAAATGCCAATACTTCTATTACCCCGGAGGTATCCCAAATCTTAAAAACAATGACGAAAACTACTAAACCTACACTAGACAGTACTATATTTGATAGTATACTTCAGATCAAGAATTTTTTCAATAACTTCTTTCTTAAGACTTCGGTTAATGGAAATGGTGCTAAGGATACATTTAAAATAATATATCAACGATTCTTTTTTATGGTATCAATCCCACTCTTATTATCTTGTAGTGCTGGTGATGATCTTGATTCTGTAGCTATAGAACCAGAATTTGCAACCCCAGAGAAGATTATAAAAGTTAATATTATTTATGTAGAATCTTCAGAAACTTTAGATAAATCATCATATAGTCTTGACGAAACAGAGTTTATAAATTATTTGAATGGAGAATATTTTCACAGATTTGGAATAGGACTAGAGTTAGGTGAATCTAAAAGTTTAATTAATGAAGAACTTTATGACCTTAGAGATAATGAAGGTTCAGAACCTAGTACATTTTTGATGCAATCTCAAGAATCTTATGATAAAAGCAAAGTAAACATATATATAGTTAAAAGGTGTAATATCCTTGGTATTGCTGGAATTGGGAGAGATCAAAGAGTATTGATAACAGATGAGAACTTATTTACTTCAACTGCCCCACATGAAATTGGTCATGCTTTAGGTTTATTTCATAGTCACGAATCAGAAAATATTATGAATACTGTAAACAAGAATTCCAGACATAATTTTAATGAAGATCAAGAAAAGAAAATAAAGAATCGAATTGATCAAATTAACTTAAAAAATTAAGCTCAACTAATTCATAATTTGATTATGATGAAATATAAAATATGCTACAGATGTCAAATTATATATAGTAAAGTATTTTCTTTATACCCTATACTACAGTAAATTCATATACTTAGACCATACATAAATAAACCTGTAATTTTTTTAGTAACTACTTCCCGACCGCATGCAGAAAGGATAATCATCCTTAAAAAATAACTACCATTTTTTAATAGTGGTAAAGTGCTGGTAATAAAATTGATTTAAGAAAAAACAGAATTTTAAAAACAGAAAAAAACTAATGTACAGTTCAATACATTAGCAGTACAGTTCAATTCATTTAGTTTTTTATATACGACATAGTGTTCCACCTTTGCATTAATAAAATCAATCAATCAATTAATCAAAAAACGAACAGTTATGAATCTAATATCAAGAATTATTGTCGCAAACCTGTTTAAGGTAATACTGTTAATTGCTTCTCTACTCTTTATATCAAATATTAATGCCCAATCTTATGCCGTAAATTATAATAAAGGTAAAACCACTATTAAGGTTCAAAATGGCATGTTTGATAATTTCTCGATTAATTATGAAGGAGAGATCACATTATCAAATGATGATAAAGATATAATTGCTATTTCTGATGGCGGTTATCTCGAAATAAAAAAATCTGCTTTTGGAAGTAAGCGCCGGATTGTAATCGAATCCGAAGGTAATGGAAAGCTTAACAAAAAGTATTTTGTTGGTTCTTCTAGAAAAGATTTCAACTCTGAAGGTAAGAAATGGCTTGGTGAGATTTTGCCAGAAATTGTAAAAACAACAACTTTAGGAGCAAAAGGTAGAATAGATCGACTTTATAATCAGGGCGGTGCCAATATGGTATTTAATGAAATTAGGTCTTTTGAAAGCGACCACGTAAAATCGGCCTATTTGAAATTAATATTAGAAAAAAATCTATCTCCTCAAGAGATGGAATCACTATTAAGATTAGCAGGAAAAGAAATAAAATCAGATCACTACCTAGCTGAGCTATTAAGATATAAACAACAAAACTTTTTTGCCTCTAATGCGCTGATATCTGCTTATATAGAAGCAACAAAAAGTATTGGGTCAGATCACTATGCTACTGTAGTATTAAATACTGCTATTGAAGATGGTAACCTCTCTGATGATCAAATAGGTAAACTATTTAAGATAACAACAGGAATTGATTCTGATCATTATATGTCTCAGGTACTTATCAATGTAATGAAGAAACGAGAACTAAATGCTACAAACCTTAATCTTTTAATTGAAAACTCTAAGCAAATTGGGTCAGATCATTACAAAGCACAAGTATTAAATAGAGCACTAGAGCTTCCAGGTCTTTCTAAAGGTAATTACAATTCTTTTTTGTCCACATTAGAAGATATTCAATCGGATCATTATATTACTACAGTTCTTTCTAAACTATTGGATAAGAAATTAAATAGTAATGAATTAGGTGAATTACTTTCACTTGCAGGAAATTCTGTTGGATCTGATCATTATTTGGTAGAAGTCCTGACCAAGGTTGTAGATAGACAAGGTTTGGATGGTGAGAATATGGATATCTTTATTCGAGCATTATCAAGTGTTAGTTCTGATCATTATGCTTCTGTGGCTTTAATTAAATTAGCAAGAAAAAACCTTAGTAGCGGGCAACTTATAGATGTACTTCAAAATGCAACAGGTCAAATAAGTTCGGATCATTATTTATCAGAAACTCTAGTGGCTTTTGCTCCATCGGTTAATAAATCCGGAGATAATGTAAAAGAAGCGTACCGTAACGCTTGTAAAAATATTTCATCAGAAACATATTTCGGAAGAGCTCTTCGTGCATTAAAATAACAATACATATTTCATCCTGCCAATGGTCTTTTATATATCTGTATTATTGACTATTTTGGTAGGATGAAGTATAGTATAGATCATCATATATACCAACCATCATCAATCGTGAAAAAGTATTTCACTATCATTTTAGTAGGATTCATTCTAGGAATGCTTACGTATAGTTTTTTGGGGTTTACCCAAGAAGAAGATAATACGAGGCTATTATGGCTATCAGGACTTTTGGGGATTATTATAGCCTATATCAATACGATCTTCAATGAAATGTTTAACAAATTTATTTCCTGGAAAAAATACACAGGATTTCGCCTTTTAATAGGAGTGTTATCCAATACGATCATTTCCTTTCTATTCATAAGTGTTGTTTTATATGGGTATACTTTTATAAAAAATGCACAAATTTCTTTTATTGAAGATTATAGCGAAATATTATTAAAACTTGTCATTCTAATATTTTTTGCTTCTCTGGTCTATACGATCATCTATTTTGCAATACATTCTTATTATCAATATGCAAAAGGCCAAATAATAGCATTACAATTAGAACGAAAACAAACCGAATTACAATTAACAGCACTAAAATCGCAATTAAGCCCTCACTTTTTGTTTAATAGTGTAAACACAATATCTTCTTTGTTGTTTAGTGATGTAAAAAAAGCAGAATTATTTATTCGAGAACTTGCTAAATCCTATCAATATATTTTAAACAAATACGAAAGTAAATGGTTAACTGTCGAAGAAGAGTTACGATTTGTGAATTCTTACCACTTTTTATTGCGTACACGATTTAATGATCGTATTAATTTAGAAATTAGATTGCCAGATTGGGTATTAAAAAGCAAAATCCCACCATTAGCACTTCAAATGTTGATAGAGAATGCTGTAAAACATAATCAAATGACTTCTTCTGAAGTATTAAAAATAGTTATTACCTGTGATACTCATAATATTAGTGTATCAAATAATAAGACAGTAAAACCTAAAGGAGTGGATTCTTTTAAAATAGGATTAGGTAATATTAAATTAAGGTATGATCTAATTTTTAATAAGGCTATCGAGGTAATAGATGATGAACAGTTTACCGTAAAACTTCCTATTGTTTTATGAAAAATATACCTGATAATGTTAGTGTCAACCCAAAGTGATTATGATACGATGCTATACTGATTTGTATTAATACAGATCTTAACTCTAAAACGATAAAAAATGGATGAAACAAATATTAATAAATTGAAAGCGTGTGAATAAGCTGTTTATACATCATCCAATATTTAGAATCATTGGCCCTCTATGTAGTGGTGCTCTAGTGTATCTGCTTATTTTATTGGTTAATAATAATGTGACCCAGTTACAAGAAGAATTTCTTGGGCAGGAGTTATATGTGTGTATTGGATTAGCATATCTTATTCAGGAATATTCTAGAATTTCTTTGTTCTTTTTTGAAAGACTAAAATTTCCAAATTCATTGATAGGTAAGATTATGTTGCAGATTGTCATTTCGGTAATTACCTCTATACTTTTAGTTTCTGGATCGATGTTTCTATATTTTGATTTGGTATTAGGGTTTACACCAAACAGTTCAGAGCTTGTTATTTTCAATAGTATCTTTTCGGTTATTACAATAATATATCTTTCATTATATCTAAGTCATCAGTTTTTACATAAAATAAATACTGAAATAATGACAAAAGAACTATCCCTGAAAGAGGGGATAGAACAGGACTTTATTCAATTTAAAAAAGGAATAAACCCTACATTAATGTTTGAAACTTTAGAATCATTGATACTGGTAATGAAAAAGGATACTAATAAAGCAGAATTTTTAGTAGATCATTTTTCGGCGGTATACCGATATATCCTTTCTAAAACAACCAAAGAGTTAGTGCCTATTAATGATGAACTCGATGTCTTGGATCAATTATTACTTTTGTTTGAATACTTGCCGTACAGAAAAACGAAATTTATTAAAGAAGAATCGATACATACTTTGGTGGTTCCCGGGAGTCTTTTATCCTGTGCAGAACAGATTATAAGAAGTACAATTGTTTCGAGAGAAACAGAACTTGTTGTGACGATGACTCAGGATTCAAAATATGTTTTATTAAAATACCCGCATCAGGAAAAGATTAGTTATACTATGGACAGCAATAGTATCAAAGATATTCTGGATATGTATCGATTCTATACAGATATACCAATTACTGTTATCAAAGATGATATTTATATTATAATTTATATACCAAAACTTACTATTGATGAAAGTAGCGATAATTGAAGACGAACCTTTAGCGGCAGAAAAGTTAGAACGTTACTTGCTGAAGTATGATTCTGATATCCAGGTGATAGGTAAACTGGCCTCAATAGAAGAAGCTGTACTTTGGATAGATTCACATCAGGAAGAAGTAGATCTTTTTTTTATGGATGTTCAGCTTATAGATGGACTTAGCTTTGAGATTTTTAATAAAGTTAAAGTAAATAAACCTGTAATCTTTACTACAGCTTTTGATGAGTTTGCAATTGATGCTTTTAAGGTAAATAGTATAGACTATCTTCTAAAACCAGTATTGTTTACAGATCTTTCAAAAGCATTGAAAAAATTGGAAACTCTACGATCTCAGTTTTTGGGAGGGATTAGTGTTAGTCATGCGGTTAAGAGTATGACTAGTACTGTATATAAGAATAGATTTTTGGTCCGCCTGGGAAATCATATTCATTCTGTTAAGAGTGAGGATATTTCCTTTTTCTTTGCAGAAGGACGGGATGCATATCTTGTTGCAGAGAACCGAAAAAAATACATGATAGAATATAAATTAGAAACTCTTGAAGAATTACTGGAACCCAAAAGTTTTTTTAGAGTAAACCGAACTTTTATCGTCAATATCAATGCTATTGAAGATGTATTGGTCTATTCTAACAGACGTTTAAAGCTTACTTTAAGCCAAAACATAGATAAAGAGGTTATTGTAAGTCGGGAAAAAGTTACAGATTTTAAACAGTGGTTTGAAGGGAATTAAAACACATGATAATATAAAAATTCCTCAACAATGAATATAATTCATTGTTGAGGAATTAATCTGATATTTTTAATCTTTAATAAATAGCAGGAAGATTAAAACTCTGCATTAAGAGGAGTTCTTGGATAAGGGATTACATCACGAATATTACCCATTCCTGTTACAAAAAGAACAAGACGCTCAAACCCAAGTCCAAAACCACTATGTGTACACGTACCAAAACGACGAGTATCTAAGTACCACCATAATTCTTCTTCAGGAATATTAAGAGCAGCCATTTTTTCTTTAAGAACATCCAAACGCTCTTCACGTTGAGAACCACCTACAATTTCTCCAATACCAGGAAATAAGATATCCATAGCTCTTACCGTTTTTCCATCTTCATTAAGTCGCATATAGAACGATTTAATATCTGCAGGATAATCAAATAAAATCACAGGGCATTTAAAATGCTTTTCGACAAGAAATCTTTCGTGCTCACTTTGTAAATCAGCACCCCATCCATCAATAGGAAATTTAAATTTCTTCTTTTTATTGGGTTTAGAATTTTTAAGAATGTCAATGGCTTCGGTATAACTTACTCGTTTAAAATTGTTTTCTAATATAAACTTTAACTTATCTCGTAATAACATTTCGGCACGTTCTGCCTGAGGCTTTTGCTTATCTTCTTGTACCAGACGATTTTCTAAAAACTCAAGATCATCTTGACAGTTATCCAAAACAAATTGGATTACGTATTTAATAAAATCTTCTGCCAAATCCATATTGCCATCCAGGTCACAGAAAGCAACTTCTGGTTCTACCATCCAGAATTCTGCAAGATGCCGGGATGTATTTGAGTTTTCAGCTCTAAAAGTAGGACCAAAAGTATACACCTGGCCTAATCCCATAGCATAAGTCTCAGCTTCTAATTGGCCAGAAACGGTTAGGTTTGTTTCACCACCAAAAAAATCTTCTTTATAATCAACCTCGCCATTCTCATTTTTCGGAATCTTATTAAGATCCATATTGGTTACCTTAAATGCTTCTCCAGCACCCTCGGCATCACTTTTTGTAATTACTGGTGTATGTACGTAGTAAAAATCATTCTTTTGAAAATATTCATGTATTGCAAAAGATAATTTTGAGCGCACTCTCATGATGGCTCCAAAGGTATTGGTACGAACTCTTAGGTGAGCTTGCTCACGTAATTTTTCTAGTGTATGTCGTTTTGGAGATAAGATAGTAAGTTTTAATTCTTCCGGATCAGCATCTCCTTCGATTTCTACATTAGATATCTGGATCTCTACACGCTGTCCTTTTCCTTGACTTTCTGTAAGAGTACCGGTTATCGCAATTGCTGCCCCAACATTTATCCTGCTTTGGACAGCAGCGTCGATTGTATTATCTTCTAAAACACACTGAATATTATTAATAGTTGATCCATCATTAACCGCTATAAAACGATCATTTCTAAAAGAACGAACCCAGCCTTTAACAAGTACGGGCTGTAATAGCTTATCACTTTGTAGTACCTCTATTATTTTAGTATGTTTCATCTGTTTTTTAAATATTATTTGTTTTTGATCTTATATCTACTAATAGAATTGGTAGGCGTAAAACCAAAGATGTTTGAATTTTGAGGTAGCAAAGATAATTTTTTAATCCGATTGAAGCATAATCTTATGAATCCAAAAAAGGTATAGTAATCAAAATATATTTTGATGTTCTTTTTTGGACCGGCAACCTAGTATAATCAAAATACCAAAATCTGACGTTTTTCGGAAATATTATTCTACGTAAAAACCGTAAATAGGTATGTTTTCGATTGAAAAACAGATGTTTTTTAGAGTTTTTTTGATAAAATACCGTAAAAGAAGGAAGTTTTTATTAATATTTAATATACTGCAAATCAGTAACTTAAATACTGTTTTGTTAAATTTTACTTGTTTAAATAGTGTTAAAGTTTATGTTGTTTGTATAAAAAGGGGATTTTTCCCCCCTATTAGGTATTTCAAAATATAAAAAGGGGCAGTATCTTGCATATGCAATTATGACGATTGTGTTTACGTTAAGTTTAGTTCGATAGGTTTTGGGGTAATCTATCTTACAGAAGTCCCGCTAGTTTCTAGCGGGGCTTTTTTTATGAAGATATTACGTATTCTTTGTGCTTTATTTCCTTTATTCTTCCTCGTCTTGAGTTTCTTCAAGTTCTTCATCATTAGGAATGATTTTCAGGGTAGGCTCTTTAAGAGTTTTCTTATTTGCAATACTTCGTTCTAACGAAAGTAATAGAGATGGAAGTAATAAAAGATTTGCTAGCATGGCAAATAATAAGGTTGTTGATACCAGACCTCCAAGTGCCTTGGTTCCTCCAAAGCTAGATATCATGAATACAGAAAAACCAAAAAATAAAACGGTTGAGGTATAAAACATACTCACACCTGTTTCTCGCAATGAAGCAAGAACAGATTTTCTAATTCTCCAATGATTTGATTTTAATTCTTGTCGGTATTTTGCAAGGAAATGTATGGTGTCATCTACAGAGATACCAAATGCAATGCTAAAAACTAATATTGTAGAAGGTTTTATTGGTACTCCAAGATATCCCATAAGACCCGCAGTCATAAGTAATGGTAATAAATTTGGAATCAGAGATATGACAATCATTTTCCAGGATCGAAACATCCAGGCCATAAAAAGGGCAATCAGAATTACTGCAAGCCCCAGAGAAAGAGATAAGTTCCATACCAGGTATTTGGTTCCTTTCTGAAAAATAAGCGCCTTACCGGTAAAAGAAACATCGTATCTTTCTTTAGGGAAAATTTTCTCTAACTGTGGTTTTAGAGTCGCTTCTATACGCTCCATTTCTTCTGTCCCTACATCTTTCATGAAGGTAGTGATTCTTGCATATTGGCCGGTAGAATCCACATAGCTATTCATTATTCCAACTTTAGACTCAAAACTTTTGGCGTATGGTAAAATAAAATTTCGTTCCTGGCTTGTCGGTATTTGATAATATTTTGGATTTCCATTATAGAAAGCTTGTTTAGAGTATTTAACAAGGTTAACAATAGAAATAGGTTTTGATAACTCAGGAGTTTCTTCGAGAAGTTCCTGAAGTTTTTCCATCCGTTTTAATGTAGATAATTTTAATACTCCTTGTTTTCTCTTAGTATCTACTAATATCTCTAAAGGCATAACACCATCAAATTCTTCTTCAAAAAATTCAATATCCTTATAAAATCCAGCAGATTTTGGCATATCTTCTAATAGACTTCCAGAAACTTTTATGGTGTAAATACCAATAATACTAACGATTAAAATAATGACAGAAGAAAAATAAATTGTTACCCTTCTGGTTTTTACCATTTTTTCCATCCAATCCATTAACTTCTCAATCCATCCTTTGCCCAGATGTTTTAAGTGTCTTTCTTTTGGTTGGGGCATATAGCTATAAATGATGGTGATGACCAGAAGACAAAGTATAAATAGAGCAATTATATTTAATGAGGCAACAATACCAAACTCTTTAAGTAATTTACTTTCGGTTAAGGCAAAGGTTGCAAATCCCGAAGCGGTAGTTACATTAGTCATTAATGTAGCATTACCTACTTTGGTAATTACCCGTTGAAGGGATTTTGCTTTATTTCCATGTTTTTTTATTTCTTGTTGGTATTTGTTGATTAAGAAAATACAATTAGGAATACCAATTACAATCACTAATGGAGGAATAATGGCCGTAAGTACAGTTATTTCATATTCTAAAAGCCCTAAAATTCCAAAAGCCCACATTACTCCAATAATTACAGCAGTCATGGATATAAAAGTGGCCCTTAAGGATCTAAAAAAGAAAAAGAAAATCAATGAAGTAACCAGTAAAGCTGCAAGAATGAAGATTTCTATTTCATCCATTATGTTTTGAGAATTCAAAGTTCTGATATATGGCATACCAGATACTTTTACATCCATGTTATACTCTTTCTCAAAAGCTAAAACAGAAGGGAGTAACACTTCTTCAATAAACTTTTTTCGCTTTTTGGTGTTTACAATATCCTTTTTTAGATATAGTGCACTTTGGATAGTTTTTGATTTCTTGCTGTATACAAGACCTTCATAAAATGGTAACTTATTAAATAACTCGTGTTCGTATTTAGATACCTGTTTTTCGGTATAGCTAGAATCTTTAATAAAAGGGACTAACTCAAATCGTGCAGGGTTATCTTCTTTTTTTAAAGTTTTAAGATCGGCAATAGAAACAACCAGATCAATTTCTTCATATTTTTTGAACGAATTATTAAAATCATTCCAAGCCTTCAGTTTTTTAGAAGTAAAAAGTGTACTGTCTTTGACAGCCATTACAATTAGATTGCCTTCTTCTCCAAATTTTTGAAGGAATTTTTGATATAATATATTTACCTCATGATCATCGGGGAGTAGATTCGCCTCTGAGTGAGAAAACTTCATGTTTTTCCACTGAAAACCTAAAAAAATTGTAATTCCTATTATTGCTAGAAATATTATCGCTCTATTACGAAGTATAATTCCAGCCAGTGCATTCCAAAACCCGAAACTGAATAATTTTGCCATCCTTTATTTTCCTGCTGCAAATGTAAGGATTGGGGAATTATTATTTATGTATTTCTGAAAAGAAAATGATTTATTGTATAATGATTATAGTTTTAGGTAAAAAGTAAACTTGCCCGAAATATTATCCTCAAAACGAGGAAGATGATAGGCTCCATAGCGATATGCAAAACTAAGCCCAAAGCCAGCAAATAATTTGTTGATTTCAAATCCGGATTCTTGATAGCCATGTTGCAAAGATGAAAAATTTACCCCTTGATGATTTTCAAGATTACTTACATCTCCGATTGCATAACGAGTTATAAAAACGAGTTCTGGTTTAAACCAATTCGTCACTTTTACGGGTTTAATTCTATGTTTAATTTGTAATGTTGTCAATCTATCATTAAAAAACTCACCAAAATACATGGTTTCAAAGGTTCTTCTGCCAGCTACAGAAAATCGTTGAAGTACTGTTTCTTTGGTTGGCGCATTGGGATAAGCATGGTACAAATGTGTAAGTGGGATATCTCCAGTGGCAATATCTGCTTCAAATAAAATACTCGTTTTAGATTGATTAATACGGCTAATAATATATTCTGCTTTTAGTCCTATTTTACTGTAAGAGAAATTACTATCAAATACGCCCTTAAAACCTTGCGTATATTGTGCTGTGATTTTTGGATATCCATCATGAATTTCTTTATACCTATTAGGTGTTTTTAGAAATTTACTAAATGGACTCCATCTCAATGCAATTGTAGCTTCTGCTGTTTTATATCCCGAAAATAGATTACCGTCATTTAGATATTGATACCCTCCTGTTTGATTTATATTGCTCATAGAAAATTGAGTTTCTGAAAGCAGTTTAGGAAATATCTGTTGCTGTAAACTAGCACTCCATGTTCTGTGTTTGTAATAGAAATCTATATTTACTAAACGTGGCTCGAATAAAGAATATACCCTTCTATCTGTAAGATAGAGAAAACTACCTACTTCTCTAATATCATCGGTATAATTAAAATTAAACCATGAGTTTGATTTTTTATTGACCAATAAACCTCCCCCTATACCATATTTAGATTTTGAATCTCTAAAACCATAGACAAAATACCCTTCTAGTCTAAATTGATTAGAGAATTTTGTATTTGTTAAGCCACCAACTCCTAATCGTAATCCTTCATAATTATTATATTTTATAGGATAAGTGAGATCAAAATTGAAAAACCCTACAGGGTAATATCCAATATTAAAACTTTGGATAACATCAATTCTACGTTCAATGTTTTGTGCTTTTACAATACTATCTATAACATGAAACGAGTTTAGGTCTTTTTCTGTAATTGCACTGGTGCGATATTGATTCCAATATGACTCGGGTCTGTTATTGGCTTCGGGATCTATCCTTATCGCTGCTTGATTTTGTTTAATGTTTTGAGTGGAATCTAATTTGATATCAAATAAGTCTGTTGTAGAAACTAAAAAATCATTATTTCCAGAAAAACTTTTTTTATCATTCCCTAATCTTCCTACAGAGATTTGCCCTCCAAATAAACTCACTTTTTGTCTTCCATTTCCTGGTCTTATTGCGATGTCTTGTTTGGTTGGAAACCAGCTTTTTTGTTCAGAGAAGTATTTAAAACTATGAGTTGCCATCACATTAAGTTCACCTCGCAGCTCTATAATAGCTTTTTGAATTGCAAATGTTTTTGTGTCTATGTATAGTACGCCTTCTAAACTCGCATAATTTTTAGACTTACGAGGTTGAAAAAGAATAGCAAAAGCTGGATTTTTGCCCTGTACAGTATCCAGGACTTTATAATAGTAATTTCTAAGAGCTCTGTTTGATAATGGTCCTATGTATTTGTTGTTGAAAATTGTATAATCTTCATTGTAAAGAGAGTTGGATTGTATTTTGATCCCTAACACATTATAGATAGGTTCTTTAAAACCACTCATTCGAGTCGCTAAAACTGTTTCTTTTTCGCCAGCATTTTTTCTAAATTGATGTAAACTTATCTTCTCTGAAAGGAAAGAATGAGCTTTGTTAAATAGATGCTCCATATCGACACTAGTAGTGTCTGGGGTATTCAATTGAGCCTGATTATCTTCTGTGATTTTTAATTTATTGTAACTTTTATAGCTAAAACTACGTAATAACTTCTTGGGGTTATTTTTGTTTTTCCTACGTATTGCCTCTACAATAATTTGAGTTGCAATGTTCTCGGGAGTATCGAGCTTTACTGTCTCAAGATTTTCTTCTTTAGTAGTAAGTCGTATTTCTATTTTTTCTGAATTACTGGATGTAATTAAAACAGTCTTTGTTTGGTACCCTAGATAACTTATAGTAAGGCTAACAGGGTAAGTACTACATCGTATGACAAAATCACCCTTAACAGAAGTTAAAGCGTATGAAGAACTACTGGTTTTTATAGTGGCAAAAGGTAAGGGTTGATTAGAACTTTCATCAATGACAATACCGTTAATACTAACTTGAGAAATTAAGACAAAGTGTACAAAAAATAATAAACAAAAAAATTTGTTCTGCATTATACCAAATAGGTTCAAAAATGACGAAGATACAAAAAAAGCGTTTCTAATTAGAAAACGCTTTATTTATAATTTCTATACATTAGAAATGTTAAACTGTCATAATTTCTTTTTCTTTATGACTAAGCATCTCATCAACCTTTTTAATATATGTATCTGTTAATGCTTGAATGTCTACTTCTGTATTTTTTGCCAAGTCTTCTGACAATCCATCTTTTTCTAATTTTTTAATCTCATTATTGGCATTTTTACGATCATTACGTATACCAACTTTAGAATCTTCTGCCTCAGCTTTTGCTTGTTTTGCAAGATCTTTACGACGTTCTTCTGTAAGAGGAGGGACGCTTATGATAACGCTTTCGCCATTATTCATTGGATTAAACCCTAAATTAGCTATCTGAATACCTTTCTCAATCTCAGGGATTACAGATTTATCAAAAGGTTGAATTGTAATAGTTCTTGCATCAGGAGTGGATACATTTCCTACTTGGTTTAATGGGGTAGGAGAGCCATAGTATTCTACCATAACACTACCTAACATGGCAGGAGATGCTTTACCAGCTCTAATATTGAGTAATTTTTTTTCTAAATGAGTAATTGCTGCTTGCATTGACTCTTTGGTCGAATCTATAATAAAATCTATTTCTTCGTTCATGTTTTAGTTCTTTTCTTCTGACTAATCAAAAAATAAGCCAATATGATTAAAGGTTTACTTGAGTACCTATGGATTCGCCAGAAACTACTCTTAGTAAATTTCCAGCTTTATTCATGTCAAAGACTATAATAGGTAATTCATTTTCCTGACTTAATGTAAATGCTGTTGTATCCATAACTTTCAGACCTTTACGTAAAACATCATCAAATGATATGAAATCAAATTTTGTTGCATCAGCATTTTTTTCTGGATCAGAGGTGTATATTCCATCTACTCTTGTGCCCTTTAGAATAACATCTGCATTAATTTCTATAGCTCTAAGTACTGCAGCAGAATCAGTAGTGAAATAAGGATTTCCTGTTCCTCCACCAAATATTACAACTCTTCCTTTTTCAAGATGACGCATTGCTCTTCGGCGTATAAACGGTTCTGCTACTTCATTAATCTTTACTGCAGACTGTAGTCGAGTAGGTATTTCGGCATCTTCAAGAGCACTCTGCAGGGCTAATCCATTAATAACGGTTGCAAGCATACCCATGTGGTCCGCTTGAACCCTATCCATTCCTTTACTGGCACCTGCGACACCTCTAAAAATATTACCTCCTCCGATCACAATAGCAACTTGTACACCTTTTTCTGTGATTTGTTTGATTTCATAGGCATATTCTGCCAATCTTTTAGGATCAATTCCATATTGACGATCACCCATTAAAGCTTCGCCAGATAATTTAAGTAATATTCTTTTATATTCCATTATGAGATTTAACTGTGGTGCAAATATAGCGATATTCTTAATTTAGAAAATAGTTTGGATTATAAAGGTGGATTTTTAAGTTAAATTGTTAAACATTAGAGTTTAAAAACTATTTAAAAAAGGGTGGTTTTCCCCTGTACAAGGTATTGATTGGTGTTGAATTATGTTATAGGTTTGCATCAAGGAAAACAAAAAAGGTGTTGGGGGATGATAAATATTTTTAGAAAGGAGATAAAACGTTTTTTAGTGTACTAATGCCATATAGGTATTAGTGTATTATAGGCTGATTGGGGAGTTAGTCTGTATTGGGGGTAAGTTTTTGAAGAAATTCAAAACTTATAAACGTTAAGAACCAGAAAGAAAATATTTTGAAAATGATGAATAAAAAACCGCTTCTGTAATAGAAGCGGTTTTTATTTTTTCAGATAAGTCTGAATACTATGTGATTTTTGGATTAACCTAAAGCTACTCTTTCGAAAGCTACTACAGATACATCACCAAGTGTTTTTACATAATCAGCAACACTTTTCTTTTCATCTTTAATGAAATTTTGGTCAAGAAGACATTGTTCTTGATCTAGTGTAGTATTATCAGAAATAAATCTTTCTAATTTTCCAGGAAGAATTCTATCCCAGATTTGCTCAGGTTTACCTTCTGCTTTAAGTTCTTCTTTCAACTTTTCTTCTGCTTGTGCAATTACATCATCAGTCAATTGAGATCTTGAAATAAATTGAGGGATATTTTTCAACGTTTTCCCTAATCGACCAAGTTCAATATTCTCTTTTTCGATTGCAGCAATTCTTGCTTGAGTTTCTGAAGCAACATATTCTGGATCAAAATCTTTGTAAGATAATGTAGTTGCTCCCATAGAAGCTACTTGCATAGAGATATCTTTTGCAAGTGTTTCTGCACTATCTATTTCGGTGGATAAACCGGTTAAAGCACCAATTTTATTACCGTGGATATAAGATCCTACAAAAGGAGCCTCTAATACTTTAAAATCTCCTATTTCGATTTTTTCTCCAATAACACCAGTTTGCTCAGTAAGTTTTTCCTGAACAGTCATACCATTAAAATTTGCAGCTAAAAATTCTTCTTTAGAAGAAGTGCTAAGTGCTAGTTCGGCTAATTCTCGTGCTAAAGAAACAAAAGAATCATTTTTTCCTACGAAATCAGTTTCGCAGTTAAGAGAAACGATTACTCCTTTGTTTTTTGCGTCATTAACTTTTGCAATAACGGCACCTTCGGCAGATTCTCTATCTGCTCTTTTATCAGCAATTTTTTGTCCTTTTTCTCTAAGGACCTTGATAGCTTTGTCAAAATCTCCTTCGGCCTCAACAAGGGCTTTTTTGCAGTCCATCATTCCGGCACCTGTAGCTTTACGCAATTTACTTACTTCGGCTGCTGTAATATTTGCCATATCTTTAAATATTTAATGTGTAAAATGTATTGTTTGTATAAAAAACAAGTCGTTTAGTTAGTACTGCAAAAGTAAAGAACCAAACGACTTATCAATTTTATATTAAAGTTAAGTTTTATCGTAGAGACAAAAGTTTAACTTCGAATTTTAATAGATTGTATATCTATTTGTTTATTCTTCTTCTTGCTTTGCAGCTTCAGTTGTTGGGGCTTCTACTGTAGCTTCAACCTTTGCAGGTGTTTCGACTTTTGCAGGAGCTTCAACCTTTGCGGTTGCTTCGGCTTTTGCCGGAGCTTCAGCTTTTGCATCTTTTTTAGGAGCATCTTTTTTAGGTGCTTCTTTTGTTGCTTTTCTTTCGCTTAAGCCTTCTATAACAGCATCACTTACATAAGTCATAACTTTGTCTATAGATTTAGAAGCATCATCATTTGCAGGGATTACATACTGTACCTGACGTGGATCAGAGTTGGTATCAACCATTGCGAAAATTGGAATGTTTAATTTCTGAGCTTCTTTTACTGCGATATGTTCGCGAGTAATATCTACAACAAATAATGCCCCAGGTAGACGAGTCATATCAGAAATAGAACCTAAGTTCTTTTCTAATTTTGCTCTTAAACGATCTACTTGTAAACGTTCTTTTTTAGATAGTGTGTTAAAGGTACCGTCTTTCTTCATTCTATCGATAGAAGCCATTTTTTTGACTGCTTTACGAATAGTAACGAAGTTAGTAAGCATACCACCAGGCCATCTTTCTGTAATATATGGCTGATTAGCTTTACTTGCTTTTTCGGCTACGATTTCTTTAGCTTGTTTTTTAGTCGCAACAAAAAGGATTTTTCTGCCGGACGCTGCTATCTTTTTTAAAGCCTCACCAGCTTCATCGATTTTTGCAGCAGTTTTATATAAGTTAATGATGTGAATACCATTACGCTCCATATAAATATATGGTGCCATATTTGGGTCCCATCTTCTTGTAAGGTGACCAAAGTGTACACCTGCATCAAGTAATTCTTTTACTTCGATATTGTTTGCCATTTTTGTAATAGTTTACGTTCTGTTGAATTAGCAATGCTCAAGTGACTACTTTTTGTACGACCTTGTGCATTTAGATGCTAAACTAACCCCTCATGAATTGAGGTAACAACAAATACTGTTTTAATAAATTAACGTTTAGAGAACTGGAATTTCTTACGAGCTTTCTTCTGACCGAATTTCTTACGTTCTACCATTCTTGGATCTCTGGTCAATAAACCTTCTGGCTTAAGAATACCTCTGTTTCCTGTTGCTCTTCCGTCTTCTGTTTCTTCAGCTTCATCTGTATCAAAAGTACACATTGCTCTTGATATTGCTAAACGTATTGCTTCAGCTTGTCCTGTGATACCGCCACCGTAAACATTTACTAAGATGTCAAATTTTCCATCATTTCCTGTTAAAACCAATGGTTGGTTTACTTTGTACTGCAATGTAGCAGTAGGGAAATAATCATTTAAATCTTTTTTGTTTACCACGATCTTTCCAGAACCTTCTTTAAGATATACTCTGGCTACAGCCGTTTTTCTACGACCAATTTTGTGAATAACTTCCATTACTTAAATTCGTTTAAGTTAACAGTTTTAGGTTGCTGAGCTTCCTGACTGTGGTCTGCTCCTGCATATACCTTTAAATTACGGAATAAAACTGCACCTAATTTGTTCTTAGGTAACATTCCTTTTACCGCTTTTTCAATTAAACGCTCTGGATTTTTGTCATACAATTCCTGAGCAGTAAGACTTCTTTGCCCTCCAGGGTATCCAGTGTGACGGATATACGATTTATCTGTCCACTTTTTTCCTGTTAAGTTGATTTTCTCGGCATTGGTAATGATAACATTATCACCGCAATCAACGTGTGGGGTAAAGTTAGGCTTGTGTTTTCCTCTTAGTAGTAATGCAACTACAGAAGAAAGACGCCCTAAAGTCTGTCCTTCAGCATCTACATGCAACCATTCTTTTGTAACGGTAGCTTTGTTGGCAGATACTGTTTTGTAACTTAATGTGTCCACACTAATTATTTTTACTTAATTAAACATTCCTTTTCCTATATAAAATAGGGGTGCAAATGTACAATTATATATTTATATAGCAAACAGGTAGTAGATATTATTTTTAAAGTATGATTCATTGGTTTTCAGCTATATTAATGTAATAAGGAGTTGTCTTGTTTGTTTTGTGCTCTGTAATCACCTTCTCTTGTTAATTTTTTACTAAAAAACAGCATAAAGTGTGACAAACTAAAATAATTTCTGTCATCTTAGTTATATCAATCATCAAACTTCTAATCATCATGAAATGTTATGCCTATTTATTGGTACTCTTTTTGTTTCCTATTATTGCCATTGCGCAAGATTCTACTAGTACTGTTAAAAAACGAATTTATACTACAAAACCACTTAATAATGGCGAAACACCAACAATTAATGGTCTGATTGATGAACCTGGTTGGGATGTAGTAGAATGGACTAGTGATTTTATTGAAAATCAACCTGATGAAAATACACCTCCAAGTCAAGAAACTAAATTCAAAATTGTATATGATCAGAAATATCTATACGTAGCATATCGATGTTATGATACCGAACCAGATAAAATAGAAAAACGACTATCAAGAAGAGATGGTTTTGCAGGAGATCGTATTACACTTATCCTGGATACGTATCACGATAAAAGAACTGCTTTTTCTTTTACTATAACTGCTGCTGGAGTGAAAGGGGATGAGTTTGTTTCGCGAAATGGTGATAACTGGGATAGTAGCTGGAATCCAATATGGTATGCTGCAAGTAATATAGATGATGAAGGGTGGACAGCAGAAATAAAAATTCCTTTAAGCCAGGTGAAATTTGGTAAAAGCAAAGAACAGGTATGGGGATTGCAAGTAAACAGACTACTTTTTCGAAAAGATGAACGATCTGTATGGCAACGTATCCCTAGAGATGCCTCTGGATTTGTAAGTGAATTTGGAGAATTACATGGTTTGATTAATATCGAAGCACAAAAACAATTAGAAATCCAGCCATTTGCAGTAACACAATTTGATACGTATCCCGAGGAAAAAGGAAACCCGTTTAGAGATGGTGAAGATTTTAAATTGAATGGAGGGTTAGATGCAAAAATCGGAATCACAAATGATCTAACTTTGGATCTAACTGTAAATCCTGATTTTGGCCAGGTCGAAGCTGATCCTGCAGCTATAGCATTAGATGGATTTCAGATTTTCTTTAGAGAACAACGACCTTTTTTTGTAGAAAATAAAAATATTTTTGATTACCGTTTTGCCAATAACCAGGATAATTTATTTTATTCTCGTAGAATTGGAAGAAGCCCGCAAGGGTCAATTTCAGGAATTGATAATGAGTTTATAGATAAGCCCACTAATACTACAATTCTTGGAGCTGCAAAGTTTAGCGGAAAAACCAAAGATGGATGGTCTATCGGTATTTTGGAGAGTGTAACTTCTAGAGAAATTGCCAAAATTGAAGATGAGAATGGAAATAAAAGAGAAGCTATTGTAGAGCCATTAACTAATTATATGGTAGGTAGGGTACAAAAGGACTTTAATCAGCGTAACTCATTTATTGGCGGAATTATAACAGCTACGAATCGAAATCTTGGAGACACTTTTGATATAGATGAGGATGATCCAAATACAGATGAAACATCAGAAGTAGCAGGAACAAGAGAAAATAATCTTAATCTTCTTCGGAAATCTGCATACACAGCAGGATTAGATTTTAGACATAACTGGAAAGATAGAAAGTATTTTGTAGAAGGTAATATCGTAGCTAGTCATGTAGAAGGTTCTGAAGAAGCTATCGAAAATACTCAGAATTCACTCACACATCTTTTTCAACGTATTGATGCAGATCATGTAAACTTAGACCCTAATCGTACTTCACTTACCGGAACTGGTGGTAAACTTAGAGGAGGGAAATCCGGAGGCGGAAATTGGAGATATGGGGGAGGAATTTATTGGCGTTCTCCAGAATTAGAATTAAATGATATCGGTTTTTTACGACAAGCAGATGATATTAGACAATTTGCAAACCTTCGTTATCTCTTTTTGAAACCTACCAAATTTTATAGAAGAGCTAATCTTAGATTTAACCAATCATCAGCATTTGATTTCGAAGGTAACTATAATCGTATTGAATACGTTTTAGGAGGAAATATTGATTATAAGAATAATTGGTGGACCGAGGTAGAAATGATTCATAAACCTCGAATTTTTACCAATACAGTTCTGCGTGGTGGTCCTCGTTGGAGATTCTCTGAAGAAAATATAGGAGTGTTGTTTTTTGGGTCAGATCAAAGAAAGAAATTTAATTTTACCGTCGGTCATGTAAATTCATGGACGAAGCAGAATAATTTTTCTTTCAAAAGATACGTGTTAAGACTTAGGTATCAGCCATTTAATTCGTTTAGTATGTCTATAAATCCAGAATTTGTACGACGCCGTAGTAAAACACAATATGTTACCGATGTCGATTTTAATGATACGCCGAGATATATAACCGCTAACATTGATCAACAAACTCTAAGTGCGAGTATACGATTAAATTATAGTATTAATCCGAACCTTACGATTCAATATTATGGGCAACCGTTTATATCTCGAGGAAGGTATACAGATTTCAATAGTGTTAATAATCCAATTGCAAAAGATCTTAACCAACGTGTAACATGGTATGATCAGGATCAGATTTCGTTTGCAGATGATGAGTATTCTGTAGATGAAGATAGAGATGGTAATGTAGATTATACTATTGATAATCCTGATTTTGCATTTGTTCAGTTTCGTTCTAATCTAGTGTTGCGTTGGGAATATATTCCTGGTTCTGAAATATTTTTAGTTTGGTCACAAGGTGTTACCGGAGATGGAAATGCTTCTGATGACCTATTTAAAAGTTTAGATAATCAGATTCTGAATCAGCAGCCAGAGAACACATTTTTAATCAAAGCAACATATCGCTTTGTATTGTAAAGTTTCTGAAAAAGTTTTTATACAATAAATAATATTAAACGTATTTTGCGACAATATAGAATGTCGTAATATGAAGTATTTTTATGTTGTATTAACTCTGGTTTTTTTAGTGGCTTGTACTACCTCAAAACCTAAAGAAAGAGTTGTTGTATTTGATGAGAAACCAGAAGTGTCAAAAAAGGACTCTATATCTTTCTTTTTAGAGCACTATGAAAAGTTTTTTGCTACTAATTTTAATGTTTCAGAATGTCCTGGAGCAGCAGTTGTGGTGGTTAAAGGTGATGCTGTTATTTATAAAAAGGGCTTTGGGGTAAAAGAAATTCATACACAAGATTCTGTAGATGTAAATACAGTCTTTAGAATCGCAAGCTTATCCAAGGGCGTGACAGCTGTTTTGGCAGGAAATTTAGTAGATCGTGATGAATTACAATGGGATCAAAAAGTTAGAGAATCAGTAAAAACATTTAGTTTAAGAAATAGTGAACAGGCAGATCGACTTAAAGTAAATCATTTATTATCACATACAACAGGACTTTACCCTTATACATATACCAAGCTTATACAAAAAGGATGGTCTTTAGAACAAATTATCAAAAATTTTAAAAGAAAAGGAGTTGTATCTAAAGAAGGCGTTGATTATGAATATCAAAATGCAATATTTTCGGTTATTGAAAAAATAATGGAAAACCAAACCGAAAAATCGTTTGAAACTCTTCTTAAGGAGAGAATATTTGACCCGGCAGGGATGCGTACTGCATCAAGTACATATTCGGCAATAAAAAAGAATGATAATGTAGCTTTACCACATAAATATAATCATTATTCAAACAAATACAGGGTTACAGAGATTCATAAAAATTATTATAATGTAGCTGCTGCAGGAGGGATTAATGCGTCAATCTCTGATATGGGAGAGTATTTAAAGGTATTGTTGGGATATCGTCCAGATGTTATATCAAAAGAAAGTTTGAGTGATATTTTTAATCCTATTATTTGTACTAGTGATGAAGATACCTATGTTAATCTGTGGGATGGAGTAACAGATTCATACTATGCAAAAGGTTGGCGAGTTTTGGATTATAGAGGCAGAAGAATAATGTATCATGGTGGCAATGTAAATCAATATAAAACACAATTGTTAATTGATCCAGATAATAACATTGGTGTTTGTGTGTTATTTAATGGTCCCAATCCATTTAATGGACCGGTGATCCCTACTTTTTTAAATTATTATGATTTTTATAAAGAAATAGGTCAAAATCAATAGGTGAAATGATCTTTAGTTTTGACCGGCTTAACTTTTAATATTTGCTGAAATGAACTTAAAAATTTTATTTTTTTTAGCTGTATTTGGACTTTTATTCGCATCCTGCTCTTCTAATGATGATTCTGGGGATGTAAAGCTTCCGATATTTGGCACTTACAAATTAGTTACATATACTACTAATCCCGCTTCGGATATCAATAATGACGGAACAGCATCAGAGAATCAAACATCAGAGACCGATTGCCATGATAGCTCTTTTCTTACTTTAAATGATGATAATACATTTAAAGGAAAGCTTACTTTTCTTGAGTTGAAATCAGATACCAATGGGATGGAAACACAAAATATAGAATGCTTTTCAGAAGGTATAACCGGAACTTTTGTGCTTGAAAATGAAACTGTAACATTATCATATACATTTGACGAAGTAGATAAAACCTTAGTGCTAACATTGGTAAATAATCAAATGACTTCTAAAACGATGGATATTGATTTATTGACTAGAGATGATAGTAATACTTTGGTTTTTGTTGATGCTACTCTAATATTGATTTTTGAAAAATAAAATAAGTAAAACAAAGAATCCCTACAGGTTGCCAATACCTGTAGGGATTCTTTGTTTTATTTTGAATTTTCTACACTGTTTTTAATGAGCTTCTAGCCAGTTGTTACCTAATCCAAGATCCACATCTAATGGCACCTCTAAAGTATAGGCATTTTCCATTTCGGTTTTGATTAAGGTTTTGATAGTTTCTAATTCAGGTTTAAAAACATCAAATACCAATTCATCATGAACCTGAAGTAACATTTTGGTCTTGTAGTTTCCTTCTTTCAGTTTTTTATGAATATTGATCATTGCGATCTTGATAATATCAGCTGCACTTCCTTGAATAGGAGCATTTACTGCATTTCGTTCTGCTGCACCACGAACAATTGCATTAGCAGAGTTAATGTCTTTTAGATATCGGCGTCTTCCTAAAACTGTTTGTACATAACCATTTTCTCTAGCAAAATCTACTTGCTCACTCATATAGTTACGTAGCTTTGGATAGGTTTTGTAATACGTATCGATTAATTCTTTGGCTTCACTTCTCGAAAGACTGGTTTGATTACTTAATCCAAAAGCCGAAACACCATAAATAATACCAAAGTTTACCGTTTTGGCATTACCACGTTGCTCTCTGCTAACATCTTCTATAGGAACATTGAACACTTTTGCAGCTGTCGAAGCGTGGATATCTTCTCCATTTTTAAAAGCCTCAATCATGGTCTCTTCTTTACTTAAAGCAGCAATGATCCTTAATTCTATCTGAGAATAATCTGCCGCTAGTAGTGTGTGTTCTTCATTTCTGGGAACAAATGCTTTTCTTACTTGTCTTCCTCTTTCTGTACGAATAGGGATGTTCTGTAAATTAGGATTATTAGAACTTAGACGTCCAGTAGCAGCCACTGTCTGCATATAATCTGTATGAACACGCCCGGTATTTTCATCAACCTGTGCTGGTAATGCATCAACATAGGTGCTTTTTAATTTAGACAAACCACGAAAATCTAATATATCTTGAATAATCTCATGATCCTTTGCTAAGTAAGATAATACATCCTCTGCAGTAGAATATTGCCCTGTCTTTGTCTTTTTGGGTTTATCTACCAATTTCATTTTTTCAAATAATATAACACCCAGTTGTTTTGGTGAAGCAATATTAAACTCTTCTCCAGCTGCTGTATAAATCTTTTGCTCTAAAGTTTTAACATCGCTATCTAGTTCTTCAGAAAGAGATTGTAAAAAATCTTTATCCAGATTAATCCCTTCGACTTCCATATCTGCTAGAACTCTTAGTAACGGAATTTCAATATCCTTAAACAAAGAAACCGTTTTAGCTTCGGTAAGTTCTGGTGCAAAATGTTCTTTTAGCTGAAAAGTAATATCTGCATCTTCTACGGCGTATTCGGTTTGTTTGTCAATTGGTACTTGTCTGAAGGATAGCTGGTTTTTACCTTTTTTACCGATTAATTCGGTAATAGAAACCGGGGTGTAATTAAGATAAGTTTCGGCAAGCACATCCATATTATGCCTCATATCAGGATTAATAAGATAATGTGCCAGCATCGTATCAAATAGTGTTCCTTTGACTTCGATGTTATATTTTGCTAGAACTTTGATATCATATTTTAGATTCTGGCCAATTTTTGTAATATGTTCGGCTTCAAAAAAAGGTCGTAGTTGTTCGATCAGCTCTTGTGCCTCGTTACGATCTTCGGGAAAAGGAATATAAAAACCTTTTCCTGCTTCCCAGGAAAAAGCAACCCCTACCAATTCTGCGGTTAATGGATTAAGACCTGTGGTTTCAGTATCAAAACAAACATTCTCTTGTTTTAATAAATTTTGAAGGAATAATTTCATTGCCATTCCCGGAGCAATACTTTGATAAAAATGCTCGGTATTAGCAATTGTTTTTCTACTGGAGAAAGAAACGGCTTCACCAGATTCCTCGGCTTCGCCAAATAATGAAAATTGACCTGCTCCAGCTTGTGTTGTTTTCTTTTTTGTAGCAGAACTGCTTGCAGTTTGGGCAGATGTAGTTGTTGCTTCTCCCGAAAAAATCTTAACAAATTGATCCGCAAGTCTTCTAAACTCTAACTCTTCAAAAATCGTATGTACTTTTTGTGCATCAGGTTTTGTAAGTTCATAATCATCGGCATTAAAGGTTACATCACAATCTAAAATAATGGTTGCAAGTTTTTTAGAAAGAAGGCCTAATTCTGCATTTGCTTCTACTTTTTCTTTCATTTTGCCTTTTAGCTTATCAGTATTAGCTAATAAGCCTTCCATAGAACCGTATTCTGCAAGAAATTTTTTAGCAGTCTTGTCACCAACACCTGGTAGTCCGGGGATATTATCAACAGCATCCCCCATCATACCGAGGTAATCAATAACTTGCTCTGGTCGTTCTATTTCAAACCTCTTTTGTACCTCTGGTATCCCCCAGATTTCGATTCCATTTCCCATTCTGGCAGGGCGATACATAAAAATATTCTCAGAAACTAATTGTGCATAATCCTTATCAGGAGTAACCATATAGGTTTGATATCCTTCTTTTTCAGCTTGTTTGGCGATAGTACCAATTAAATCATCAGCTTCGACACCAGCTCTTTCTATAATTGGAATGTGCATAGCTTTTAATATTTCCTGAATTATGGGTACAGCTATTTTAATGGCTTCAGGAGTTTCATCGCGATTGGCTTTATACTCAGGAAAAATTTCTAATCGATCTTTACTTCCTTGTTTGTCAAATGCAACAGCCAAATGATCAGGCTTTTCTCTTTTTATAACATCAAATAAAGAATTTACAAAACCTAAAACTGCAGATGTATCCTGCCCCTTTGAGTTAATTCTTGGGTTTTTAATAAGTGCATAGTACCCTCGAAAAATAAGAGCGAAAGCATCCAGAAGAAAAAGACGTTTTTGTGACATGATGTAAGTTAAATTTTTAGAAATGCAATATAAAAAGAAGATTAATCAAATTAGTGTCAAAAACTATAATAAATATAAAAAGAAATGCCGTCAAAAACTGACGGCATTTCGCCCCAAAATAAAATTGATAACAATGTATCAACTGCTATAAATACGATAGTAAATTTTATATATAGTATATGATTTTTTTAAATTGTAATTAAGCCCTAAAAAGGAATATGAAACGAAGTTACAAATAAAAATCTTAGTTCTAAAAGAAATTGTTAAGATTTATGCCGGATAAAGACATGATTTTAACGCTTTTTGGTCACAAAATTTATTTATCGTTAATTTTTACTTAAAAAATAGCTGCAAATTAAAAAGGAGGAATAGCTTTGTTCAATAATAAAACTGTAAAACAAATTATGCGTTGGTTAATTCCTATAATTCTATACATACTTATTGAAACTTATGCATATCAAGCCATTCGAACTATAACCAAAAATCAATGGGTGCAAATAGGATATTTGGCATTGTCATTACTTATTTTAAGTTATGTGATTTATGTTTTTGCTAATTATGACCGTAGTGTTGGTCCAACTAAGTACACATTACGAGCTAGTGCTCTTTTGTTACTCACATTAGTGCCTAAATTAATTATGGTTTTGTTTTTATTTGGTGAAGATATCATTAGAGTTTGTGTGGCGGGATACAATTATCTTACAAATACTTTTTTTGAAGGCACAGCCACTCAATATTTTCCAGACCGAAGAAAATTTATAAGTCAATTGGCATTGGGTGTTGCTGCAATACCTCTTGGCGGATTGTTACATGGTATTTTTAGGGGGAAATATAATTTTAAAGTAATACGTCATGTATTGCATTTTGAAGATCTTCCTGCTGCATTTGATGGGTTTAGGATTACACAAATTTCAGATATACATTCTGGAAGTTTTGATGATGCTACTAAAATTGAATATGCAGTGGATTTAATTAATGAACAAGAAACAGATTTATTATTGTTTACCGGGGATATTGTAAATACTGTCGCAGAAGAAATGGATGACTGGATAGATACATTTAAGCGTATTAAGACACCTAAGTATGGTAAATATTCTGTTTTAGGAAATCACGATTATGGAGAATATGTTACCTGGGACAGTCAGGAGGAAAAAGATGCAAATTTTGAAGCAATAAAGGAAGTTCATACTAAAATCGATTTTAATCTGTTACTTAATGATAGCACTTTTGTAGAAAAAGATGGTGAACGTATTGCTGTAATAGGAGTGGAGAATTGGGGGCATAATTTTAAGAAAGCTGGTGATTTAACAAAAGCATCTGAAAAGGTGACCAAAGAAGATTTTAAAGTTTTGTTAAGTCATGACCCTTCACATTGGGAGTATGAAGTAAAGAAGCATTCGGATCATTACCACCTTACGCTAAGTGGACATACACACGGATTTCAATTTGGGATTGAAATTCCCGGATTTGTACGATGGAGTCCAGTGCAGTATGTATATAAGCAATGGGCAGGTATGTATGACGAAATGGGGAGATATCTGAATGTAAATCGAGGTTTTGGGTTTCATGCTTTCCCGGGACGGGTTGGTATATGGCCTGAAATTACAGTTATTGAATTGAGAAAAGGATCTAAAGATGCTTAATTCACAGAAAGTGTTATATTTACAACTGTTTAATGGCCGATTATAAAAGGCCCAAACATAAAAGTTTTTGAACATGTCAAAGTTTGGAGATATAATAGGTATTGAAGTTCCTGTTTTATTAGACTTTTTTACCGAATGGAATGAGCCCTCTCTGGCAATGCATCCTGTATTGAGGGATGTAGCAGCAGCACTTGGAGATAAAGGGAAAGTTATAAAGATCGATGTAGATAAGAATGAAGAGTTGGCTACAGCTTTGCGTATTAAAGGGCTTCCTACATTAATGATTTATAAAGAAGGTGAGATGGTTTGGAGACAAAGTGGTGAGCAAGATGCTAATACACTAATAGGTCTCATGAAAGAATATGTTTAGAACCTAATGGTATCAAAAACATATCCTCTTTTGGTAAAATAGTCTAAAACTTCTGGTAGTGCGACAGTAAGGTTTTTTGAAGCTTTTATACTGTCATGAAAAACAATAATGCTTCCCTGTTGTGCATTTTGAAGCACATTTTGTAAACATTCTTCTGGAGATATTGTTTGTTCCCAATCTTTTGATAATACATCCCAAAGTATAATTTTATATCCTAACTCTTCTAGTGCTTTAAATTTAGCATGGCTTATTTGCCCATATGGAGGTCTAAATATCTGTTGTATGTCTTTGTTGGGGGAATATTTCTGGATTAGATTTTGGCAATCTATAGTGTTATCAATATACATATCCAGGCTGGTTTTCCAGGCCTTTAAGTGATTCATAGTGTGATTGCCTATAGTATGACCTTCTGATAGAATCTGTCGAAAAACCTCGGGATGTTTTCTAATATTATCACCAATACAAAAAAAAGTTGCTTTGGCATTATATTGATTTAATTGTGTCAAAACAAATTCTGTAACACCTGGTATAGGACCATCATCAAAAGTTAAATATAGTTTCTTTTCATTATTTGCATAAAGATCCCAAGTATAATTTGAGAAAAGCTGTTTGATAACTTTAGGAGTTTTATTTGGGATTATTTGCACCATGAGTGTACTAAAAAAGTGAGCCTTAAAAAGACTCACTTTTAATGATTAGTTTGGTATGCTGTCCAAAGAGTCTAAAGGTTTTTCCTGATTTTGAAACTCTTTAATTAGATCTTCTTCTTGTTTTCTTATGGCTTCTTCATCGTTGTATTCTTCATCTTCAGAGTAGAGTCTGGTAAACAATCTTAGATATCTGTTAAACTCATCTGCTTTTTCTTCTATCATTTCCCGATCCTGATTGATTAGCAATAGATCAACTACACTACGATAGCGTTCTACATTGGTAACAATCTCTTCTGCATGGCGGTATTGGTCTTTAAGCTCTAGGCTGCCAAAATAAGTAAGTTGCTCTTGGTATTTTTTAGCTAGTTTTGTCCAAAGATCTCGCGCTTTTTGCTTTTCTCCTACTTCATAATAACCAGAGATGTATGGTTCTACCAGAGTGTAATATTCGTAATATTCAATCGGCATCTTGTCCATTGCTAGATCTAGAATTTCTTTGGCTTTATCTTTTTTATCCTCTTGGATTAAAACCTCTACAAGTCTTGCTAAATTACTACGATATGTAATTGCATTTTTTCTGGTTTCTGGATCATGATATATATTTGGATCATTACTATTACCCCAGTCCCAGCTGGTTACATTTTTATACATGAGGTCTGTATCTATTCTACCCATTTCAAAAGGATTTCGTGGGTTTACCTTAGTTCGAATCGGAACTAATTTGAAGGTTACTCCATCTAATTGCAGGTAATCTTTCATCCATAAGAAATCATCATCACCATAACTCCCCCCAGTAAAATAGATGGGTCTTTCCCAGTTATTGTTGGCAATAATATCCAACATTAAAAGACGATTTTTAAATAATAAATCTCCATTAAGATGAATATCAATATAGGGCACAATAAGATCCGCATCTTTTTGAGCTACAATGCCATTTCTAAGCACAGCTTCTTTGTCTACAGGAATTCGTATATGCTTTGTGGGAAATGTATTTACTTTTTTACCACTTTGTAAATCCCCTTTAGTTCTTGGGTCATCCGTTTCTATCCATCTCATCCAATTTTTGATAAGCATGGTATCAGAAGTTACGGGTTTGTGGTAAATAGCATCATTATTTCCCCATTTATAAAAATCATGAGTTAATTGTGAAGGAATAGGTTTTCCTTCATATGCAGCCTTTTTCATTTGATCGATATACCAATCTGTTGCAAAAAGGCTTGTGTTTACTGTTCTAACATCTGTACGGTAGCCTTCAATTTCTTGTGCATACCATAGTGCAAATGTATCATTATCTCCTATCGTAAATAATATAGCATCTTTCTGGCAAGATTGTAAGTACATTTTTGCCATGGATTGTGCAGTATATCGATTTGAACGATCGTGATCATCCCAGTTTTGTGCTGCTAATAGTATAGGTACGGCCAATAAGCAAACTACGGTAACTATAGGAGCAAGTATTTTGGGTTGTAGATATTTTTTAAGTAAATCAAACAAAGCATATACACCAAATCCTATCCAAATGGCAAATACATAAAATGATCCTACCAGTGCATAATCACGCTCTCTTGGTTCAAAAGGTCTTTCGTTAAGATAAATTTTTAGTGCTAAACCTGTAAACAAGAAAAAAATGAGCAAAGCCCAGAATTTTTTCTTATCTCTTTGTAACATAAATACAAACCCAATTAGTCCTAGTAATAGTGGTAAGAAATAGTAGGTGTTACGAGCTTTGTTTTTAAGAACGTCACTAGGCAAGTTGTCTTGAGACCCTAAGCGAGCTTCATCGATAAATTGGATACCGCTAAGCCAGTTGCCTTCTAGATCTGTAAGTTTACCTTGATTGTCATCTTGTCGTCCAACAAAATTCCACATAAAATAACGCCAGTACATATATCCCATTTGGTAATCAAATAAGTATACCACATTATCCCAAAAAGAAGGTTTCTCTACATCGATATAGTTGCCAAACGATTGTAGAAATTTATTATAATCATCATTATCTAATTTTCCGGTGGCGTATTCCCTTTTAAATTGAGTAACGGCATTAAGTAATTCTTCTTCACCTTGATACTCGGGTTTAATTGTAAATTTAATTGGCCCGGTAAATTCCATATAATTAGCGATATGTTCTGTACTCCACATTCTTGGTAAAATAGCTTTATGAGCATCATCAAGATTCTGTTTTGCATTTTTCCAATCGTTAACTATAATGTATTTCCCGGTTTTAAGATCTTTTTCATATTTCGGTTTGCCATCTTCATAAGGATTGTTCTCATCCAAGCCTGCATAGATTTCTGTAAATTGAGGTCCGTAAAAAAGATGAGTTTCTGGATATTGTTCTAAGTTATAATACGCCAGAAGTTCTCTTGCGTTATTAGGATTATTTTCATTGATTACAGTTCCGGCATTTGCTCTAATGGGTAACATAACCCAGCTAGAAAATCCTATTAGAATAAACATAACACATAATAATAATGTGTTTAATTGAACATAATTTTTTTTACGAGTGTATTTTATTCCAAAATAGAAAGCTGCAGCGATTATTAATCCAGCAATAATAGTCCCCGAATTAAAAGGCATGCCAATAGAATTAACAAAAAATACTTCAGCTGCACCAAAGAATTTAAGTGTTGAAGGTAATAGGAGTTTAAAAATAAACAGTAGTATTGCTACAACTACGATATTGGCAATAATGAAATTTTTTATTGTAATTTCTTTATAGTTTTTGAAATAATATAATAATCCTATTGCTGGGATAGAGAGCAATCCCATAAAATGAACACCGAAAGATAGTCCAACAATAAAAGAAATTAAGATTAGCCATTTATTACCTCTAGTGGTGTGCATATCTCGTTCCCATAATAATCCGAGATAGAAAAGAACAGATAAAATACAGGTTGCCATTGCATATACTTCGGCTTCTACAGCATTAAACCAAAAACTATCAGTAAATGCAAATGCAAGGGCTCCAACCAAACCACTTCCTAGAATAGCCATTGCTTTTCCATCTGTTAATTCTTCATCTTTTACAATCACTTTTTTAACAAGAATGGTTATAGACCAAAACATAAAGAGAATAGTAAGAGCACTTGCAAAAGCAGAAGTCATATTTACCATTAATGCAACTTGTGTAGGGTCTGATGCAAAAGCAGAGGCGAATGCTCCAATCATTTGAAATAATGGTGCTCCTGGTGGATGACCAACTTGTAATTTTGAGGAAGTAGCAATGTATTCTCCTGCATCCCAAAAACTAGCAGTAGGTTCTACCGTCATTGTATAAACGCATAAAGCGATGACAAAAACGATCCACCCTAATATTTTATTCCACTTGGTGAAGTTGAATGTACTCATAAGATTTGTTCAGTTATATAACGTGTGGCGAATTTAGTAATAAAAATACTTTAACCTTAGTTTTTTTAGGAAACGCTTAACAGAAGTTTATATTTTACACTTATAACAACTGTTTTATGGATAGATTAGTGATTTAGTAGAATAAATTTTAAAAAATGTTTGCAGAGCCAAAAGAAAATTTTAAATTTGCACCCGCAAACACATATTGGCCTATGGTGTAACTGGCAACACGTCTGGTTTTGGTCCAGAAGAGTCTAGGTTCGAGCCCTAGTAGGCCAACGAGAAAAGCCCTGAGTATATAACAGCTCAGGGTTTTCTTTTTTTTCGGGGACAACATAGGGACAACATTCATTCAATTTTTCAAACGGTTTTCAATATCAATAATCTAAAGGTTATTGATGACTTAGGCTGTTAATAAGTTTTCTTATTGATTGCTGTATTGGTATTGGCAACCGACAAAAATCAGCCCGAATCTTGATCCATTCTTTTTCATCGACAGGTCGTTGGTTCGACACCAAAGAATTACAAGATTCGCTATCACTTCCTTCAAAGAAATATTCCACCGAACAATTCAGTGTGTTTGCCAATTCGTAGAATCGACTACCTGATATGCGATTCTTTCCTTGTTCATATTTTTGTATTTGCTGAAATGTGACCCCCACACTTGCTGCTAATTCTTCTTGAGTTATTCCATGTTGATTTCGTTTTGCTCTGAGTTGCTTTCCAATATGAATATCGATTGGGTGTATTGTAGGCACTGATATTCTCCTCCTCGTTTATGATAAAGGGGAGACACATCCATAAAAAGCCGGATGTTATCAATACCTGTAACCACAGTAACAGGTGCGGTGCTTTTAGCATAAGCTTGGACAGCACACCGCCATCTATATTGTAGTTGCGCTGCATCTTTTTTGGTAGTCTAGGATTTTCATTTAATAGCAGGAGATAATAATGAGTGACTACAAATATTATGCAGGATTGGATGTATCTCAGAAAAGCACCTCAATTTGCGTGGTTGATGGCAAGGGTAAATTAATATGTGAAGGAGCCAGTCTTACCAGACCGAATGATATTTACGGTTGGTTAAATAATCGTTTCGATCTGTCGGAACCTATTCGTGTTGGATTGGAAGCTGGAAATATGAGTAGTTGGTTATTTACAGCATTGCATAAACGAGGTCTTGAAATGGCATGTATGGAAACATTTCAGGCTCACCGTTTTTTAGCCACTTACCGCAATAAAACAGATAAAAATGATGCTCGTGGTCTTGCTCAATTATTACGCATGGGAGGAGATGATTTTTTAAAACTGGTTACTGTACGTTCACAGGCATCTCAGGAAACTCGTACCCTACTCACCATGCGGGATCATCTCATTCAACAGAAAGTAAAACTTGAGAATCATATTAGCGGAGTATTAAAACCATTTGGTCTGGTGGTTGCCCGAGGTAATATAGCACCGCAAACCTTTTATGATCGTGTTGTAGATGCACTGGCTCTGGCAGAAGATCGTAATATCCATATCAAACGTATCGTAATGCCTTCATTGCTCTTGTACCTCGATACCTGTAAAATATAAAGCCTCTTGATCTTCAGGTTGAAGAAATTGCACACGATATTGAGATGGTAAAACGCTTTATGGATATCCCTGGAGTGGGAGTTATTACCGCTCTTTCCTTTTATACAGCAGTAGATTATCCAGAGAGGTTTAAGAAATCATCCGATGTTGCAGCTTATTTTGGACTTACTCCCCGACAATATCAATCGGGTGAAGTGAATCACGTTACTGGCATCTCGAAACGAGGTGACCCAGCAGTCAGACGTGCTCTTATACAAGCTGCAACCGTATTGCTTCTTCATTCCAAGCAATGGAATACACTCAAAGCGTGGGGTGTTAGACTGGCAAAGCGTATTGGTTTTAGTAAAGCACGAGTTGCTGTAGCAAGGAAACTTGCCATTATCATGCATCGCATGTGGATCAACAATGATCGATTCAGGTCAAAAGCATTACATCGGGATGAAATAGCAACACTAAAGAAAGAGGTAGGAAAAGAAAACTCTGCACTGGTAGTTGCATAAAATACCCTTGAGGTTGATACTCAAGGGGTTCTTGCGCAGGACGGCGGATGGATGACTTGCGAGAGCCGGATGGTATAATCACTGGCAACAGTATTAATACCGCGCCATCTATTGGCAGCGTCTATTTGTTCTAATTGAATAATATAATGTAGCATTAGAGGGGCAATTTTACTCTAATAAGACTACGGAGAGACTAATGATCCTGTTGCAAGAAGGATCAGAAAAGAGGCAAAAAAGTCAATTTACTGAAATTGGCTAATGGATAGTTGTATGTAAAATAATCCATTGGAAAATTATAATATTATGTTTTATCAATGGGTTATATAAATCTAGAATAGAATTTGACATACGCGCAACTAGAGACCGGCCTTTTAGCCGAATTTATGGTATAGTTATCCATTAGCGCACTAGAGCCGCTGTGGTTTTTGACAGGGGTTGATAATCCCCACAACCCGCTATATGCGAGCTGCATTGGCACTATTGAATAAAAAACGGGACAACTCAAGTGAAATATGACTGTCTTGTAAGAATAATGAACTGATTTTCGGCGGCGGCCATCCAAAGCTGCAAGTAATTTGGGTCATTTTATGGATGTACCTCCCTCGCCTAATACTGAAGGTCAAAACTACCACTTGGTTCCCTACTCACATCTGTATAAAGTATCTTAGCAAAAAAGTCGTTTTTAGCCTCATACAGCGGGGTTAGTGATTTAATTAGGAATATCCTTTCTTACACTCTTTTACTGCGCTCAGCGGTAAGCTGCTGCTTCATATAGTGACACTCTGAGTTAACCCCATGCTCCGCACTAACCTTTGCTAAGCCCCTTGGGATGTTTCAACGGATTGGATGAATGTGTTTAAGGTTTGTTCTTGCCACGGTAATGAATCATATATGACTTATGAGCGAATAGCGAATGCATTGTGGTATTGCGAAGCAATGGGAGAGCGAAGCGAGGGTCGGAGGTATGTGTGCGAAGTCACACCTGTTAATATCTGATGGCGTGAGCCATTCAATTTCTTCTTTAAAACTGCAATTTTGTTGAATTATCCACAATTGGTTTCCTGTTCTTTATTCTAAAGTTTGTTCTTGTTTCTGTTCATGGAGTGATTTATCCTTATAAGTCAATATGATATTCCACTTAAAACTACATTTTGTCACGCTAAACCTACTTTTAGTCACAGTTGCACTACATTTGGTCACCGCTAAACCTACGTTTTGTCATGCTAAACCTACGTTTTGGGATAATTAAAAATATGTTATCCACAATATTAGATCATTAAAAACTACATTTTGTCACATTAGAATAACTACGAACTATAATGGATAAAAACCTTTGTTTTTCAGTATGTTATGAATACGTAGTTTACAGTTAATAACTACATTTTGTCACATTAGATTCATGACCTAATCTGGCATTTAAGCTAAAACTACATTTTGTCACCGGGTAGTCTTTATCTATATTTTTTGGCTATTTAGTGCCTATTTATGTATGTAACATATGACTATCTACTACAATTGGTGCTAAAAATAAAACCAGAAAAATCTTTAAAACTACATTTTGTCACAAAAATTTTGTTGTGAAAAACTTCTTGCTACATAAATGTAAAATGATGTAGTTTATAATTATGTCTGATCAATTAAGAACATTAGATGTTAAATCCACTTCTGGAACCATTGTGAAGCCAGGGGAATTAGTCGATGTAGTTGAAGTAACCCCCCTCACCCTTAATGATCGCAAGATTTATAATCTTCTAGTAGATAATGCAAAACAAGATATCGCTAAACCAGTATTGCATTCTATAGATAAAGAAGCATTGAGATTATCTCGAAAAAGTGATGAACGCGTTGATAGTTCCATTATGCGTCTGATGGGAGCAATTGCCCATATCAAAACAAAGCAGAATGGTGAATCAGCTACACTTAGAGTTCAACTACTTGGTAAGAACATAGAACACGAAAGAAATGATGGTAAATTCTATTATTCGTTTGATCCTGATTTAAGAGATGCTTTGAATGACAGTACCGTTTTCGCAAGATTAAAGAAAAATGTAATGCTTTCCTTCAAAGGAAAGTATGGTCTTGCTTTATACGAGATGGTTGAAAAGCGGATTAATATGAATAAATCACAGGAAACATTTTCTGTTCAAGAATTTAGAAATCTTTTGGGTGTTCCCAAGAATAAATTAACAACTTGGTATAACCTTAGAACACGAGCTATTGAACCTGCTCAAATGGAGGTAAATCAGTTATCACCTACTTTTCGAGTAGAAATAGAGGGAAAGTCAACTCCAGGAAAAGGTAGAGAAATCACTCATATTTTACTAAAATGGTGGCATACCTCATCAGACGGTCAGGATGAATCAGTCAAAGAACTTACATATTCTAAGCAAGGTCGCAAGGCTCGTCGAAATGGGACTGTTGAACAGATAGTTGATGAACAACAACCAAAATTGTCACATTTATTGTCAGATCAGGCTATAGAAACTGCTCGTAACATTTTAATAAACCGTGGTTACCGTGAAGGTGTCCAGCAAGCTATTATTATATGGGAAGAAAAATTTCAAGGTCAGGCAATTCCTGAAAATCCGAATGGCGCATTTATTCAATTTTGCAGAAAAATATTTGTTAATAATTAACCTTGATAAACACCTTTACAGATCGTCTCTTTTGCATTTAATTGGCAAATTGCTATTACAATAGTTCATTACTTAATTAAATAGCAACTAATCAGATAGCACCTGCTATTTAATTAAGTAATCTTATAGCAATTATTATTATGCTACTTGCTATTTGATTACTTAGTTTGTTAGCAACCGTTAGCATTGTTATCGGTATAAGGATACAGGTCGTCCCTAGCATAAATACCACATAGATGTTGTCTATTATTAACCCATTATAGGTTTATAGTTAATATTATTGCAGTCCTTATTTTAGATGTTAGGATTCTATTACTTGCTATCTAATTAAGTGCCATAGTGGTAGTCGTAGATTTTCTTATAAATGTGATTACATTACTTAATTAAATAGCATCTTATAAAACAGGAACAAGATGAGTGATATATGTCCAATAAGAAAGCAAAGGTTGTCATATTTGCAAATTCAAAAGGTGGCGTGGGAAAGACAACTTCTTGTACCATATTGGCATGCGCATTTGCAGAGGCAGGAAATCGTGTTACGGTTATAGATGCTGATCCAAACCATCCACATGAAGATTGGGAGAAGGACGGAGGGAAAGTAGAAAACCTGAAGTTCGTTATTAATGATAATGAAAATAACCTAGAACAAGAAATCGAGAACGCTAGGGACAAAAATGATTTGGTAATTGTTGATTTAGAAGGAACAAAGAACATATCAATTCTTTATTCCATAAAGAAAGCCGACCTCGTTATAATTCCCATGCGTCCAACTAAATTGGATGGTCGTCGTGCAGCGGATACTATTCAAGTGGTAAAAGCCATTTCCAAGAAATTTAATCGTAATACACCATATTCTTTATTGTTTACAAATACGAGTGAGGCAATACGAACGAAAGCTTACAAAAGAACCGCCAAGCAAATAATTGATCAGGGTATCGATCTCTTCGAAACAGAGTTGTTTCAACTGCAAGCGTTTGCTGAACTTCATGAAAGGAGCAAAAGTCTTTCACAATTAAATTCTTCTC
This sequence comes from Aquimarina macrocephali JAMB N27, assembly GCF_000520995.1. GTDB lineage: Bacteria > Bacteroidota > Bacteroidia > Flavobacteriales > Flavobacteriaceae > Aquimarina > Aquimarina macrocephali. Next base: position 73,332 of record NZ_JACA01000048.1, read on the forward strand.
ACGTAAGTAACCTAGACAAAGCGAAGAACATAGCTGAATCTTTTGCTGTTGAAGTTAAAGAGAAACTAAAAACTAAAAAAGTTGTACAACCAATTAAGGAGTTAGAAACCATATGTTAGAAGAAGATACTGTAAAACCAATATTTGGAGGTAGTGATCTTAGTTTGGATGATCTGGAACCAGAAACTGAAATGATAACGGAGGTAGTTAGTGTTCCTCGTTCTGAGAAAAGAGTCATAGAGGAGATAGCTAGCGAAACTAATTTCGCTAGAACACGTTCTATAAAATCCGAACCTAGAGTAATACCAATGAGTATTTCTCTATTTCCAGAAGAGCATAAAATAATGTCGAAGATAGTAAGTGAATATGAGCTAATGCCTGAACATATAGGAACGAAAGCTTCTAGATCTGATGTTATTCGCGCAGCACTTTATTTTTTTAATACCGCGCCTATTGAAAAACAGGTGGCAATGGTTGCCGCAAACAGGGGGCGTCCTAAGAAATAGACATTAGTTGCCATTTAATCAAGTAAGGTATTAGCAATTACTATCTATCCATTCACCAACCACTCATTCAAATCATCATAATCGGTATAAAGTGCATGCCTATGATCGAGCTGAAAGGTGAGGGGGCTAAACAGTTTTCTTGCGTCCTCAGCCTTGGTATCAAGCCACGTAATGATGGTTTGGTAGTCGTTTGCCTGAATGAATTCAATCGCTCTAGGAATAAACGACAATGAGTTTAGCACCAATACGTCATTGGGTAGTGCATCTTTGTATTTACCGATCACCATAGCCGACATAAAATCAAAGAAGCCCTCGAAGATTTCAATAGTATTTTGATCCTGCCCTTTGAAGGTGGTGAAGTATTTCGGTGAGCAAGAAAGCTTACTGTATTTGTTGCGTAGTTCATATCCGCCTTTGTCATTCTGGAAACCAAGGGTAAAATATATCTTATCACTGTCATTCAGAGAATAATTCACCTCAGACACGATTGCTCTTGCTTGATGCGTACTCTTTTTGTCAATTGTCGTCACTTCCATTGTTGCAACACGTTTCGGGATCTTACGTGATGATAAATAGTTAATCAGGGCAGGGTGCTCTAATGGTTTTATGGATTCAATAGTAATGCCGGATTCTGAGTCTTTGGCATATACCTCTTTGGTAATCTGCGTATCTGTATTGATCGTTGTATAGGGTCGAAGAAATGCCATGACTTCACCCCAATCATCAGTGTTTTCATACTCCATAACAAAGCTGAATATATTACCACCTTTACCAAGCCCAAAATCATACCATACCCACGCATCACTTTTGAGTTCCACTTTAAAGCTTGGGTCATTATCACCAACTCGCAAAGGGGATTTGTACCAGAGTTTGCGAGCTGAACCTTTGCCCTGAATAGGTTGATGCCCTAACTGCTGAAGCAAATGAGGCAATGATATTTTCTTAGCATCTTCGTAATCCATAGTTCTCCTGCTTTATTCGTTAAACACAATCTTTGTTCCAAAGAGGTGAGGGGGCTTATAATTCTCCTTGATCAGTCATGGATCGATAGCCCTCTCTGGATATGATGACATGATCTAGAATCGTTATACCAAGAATCTCACCAGCATGCTTCATACGTTCAGTCAGTTTCTTATCTACATCACTAGGCATTAATGAGCCACTAGGGTGATTATGACATAATATGATACCAGCAGCTAAACACTTAATAGCACCGCAAAATACTTTAGTAGGATCAGCTAGTGCAGCGGCAATCCCTCCGGTGGAAATAGTGACTATACCAAGTACCTGATTAGCTCTATTGAGATACATCGCTTTAAAGGTTTCAAAAGCATCTATGGTATCATAATCCCAAGATTCTTTGAATAATATGGCCGCATCTTTTGACCATTTTATCTTAACACGATCACACGCTTTTACTTTATTGGCATAGGTTAATTTGACTTCAGATACTTTGCTTGGAACCATTTTAATTGTCTTCATTGTTCATGTTTTAGGTTAGACATTTTATGCCACCCTAAAAAGGATCTGACTTGGTTTGCAGTACATAGATATGCTGCGATGCATCTACACTGCTCTCCAAGTCATATCCTATCTTTGCAAGCAAATGTCTAACCTAAAAAAAAGGGAATCTCAATGAAGCGATTCCCTAAAGACAAATGATAGATACGTTAGTGTGTTTTCACATAGGTATCTACTTTGACAAAATGTGTACTACCATTTTTAACGGAATATTTCCGTTTAATGATATGTAAATTAGCCCGCATTTTTCCATTGAATTTGTACTGATAATCTTCCGGTAAATTTCGGAGTATTTCAATCACTTCTTCAACATCAATACTACAGACTAATGTATTTAGTCCAAATCGGAAATGAGGTTTAGCATTACCAAGATAAATATCTTCTCCTTGTGCCATTTTTAAAAGTGTTAATGGTTAAAAAATATGATGTAAAAAAGGGAATCTCAATAAATTGATTGTGATTCCCTATAGTTAAAAAGTACGATGAATTATTAAGCTGTAGTAGCTTGTTTTTTAGACCCCCGCTTTCCTGTCTTACCCGTGGTAGACTTTTCTTCAGTTTTTGTCTTCTCAGTCGTATCTTTTGGCTCATTGTCATTAGCTGCTTTTGAATTATCATTAGCAGCATCTTTTCTCTTACTTGAATCCGGCACGAAGTCATCAATAGCAACAAAGTGTGATCTCCCAAATTTATCAGGGTTCTTACGCTCTATTACTTTAATATTGAAAAAATGCGATCCTTCATACTCATACTTCAGATTTTGTACTTCTTCTGATTCCAGAAGCTCTTTCAAATCTTCCATACAAATTGCACCTTTCAGGATGGAAAAGCCGAATTTTTCTTCGTTTGCAGGTTTCAAATTAGCGATGTACAAGTTGGTTTTTGAATTTGCCATTTTTGTAAGATTTTAGTGTTAAACAATATGTAAAACGTAAGACTTGCAGCACAACAAAGTGAGTGCGCTATCGTCTATTCTCAAGTGCATAAATGCAGCTATAAAACAGGTTAGTTTAGTTATGGAGTAATGCCTAGCATTACTATAGCTCTCAATTTAGAATTGATGCAAGTTTACGGGCGGCAATCTATCGGGGAGTGGTTGGGATTTCAAGAAGAATGTTGTGCGAATGTGAAGAAATTTCCTAGCTGTTGAATTTAGGATTCGCTTGAAGAAATTCGTATGCCTTATTAATAATATCACCTGGGGTAATATCAAGGGCTTTCGCAATTTTTATGAGGTTGTTGATTTTAGGAGAAGACACTTTTCCAGAATCATATCGTTGAAAAGTATTACGTTCCAGATTGGATACAGCGCATACATCACTCTGTGACATTTCTTTTTTATCTCGATAGTGACGAATTGCTTGTCCCATTGATTCTGCGATCAACGCCTCCTGACGTTTTTCTATCTTTTTTTCTGTGTCTGTCATTTTCACCATTGCGTTCAAATTTAGACAGAATTGTCTTCAGAAACTACTTATATATTGTTGCCTTATAAATATAAGGCTTATATTTGGTGGGCAGTTAATTTGTTGTATCTTTGAATATCTACAAATTATGTTTCACGTATTTAAAACAAAAAAAGGATGAGAACAAAGAGTAAACAATGCACACTACTAACCGTAGTTTGCGCCATGAGCCTAATGCTATTTATTGGATGTAGCAGTGATGATGATGAAGCTGCAGGAGCAGCTTCTATTGAAACCATATCGACTGAAATTATCGGTAGAGAAATTGGTAATGGGGATGATTTTGTGGTCGATTTCACCATAAATGTTACCTATCCAATGGAAAATGCTGAGGTGCAGAACTTTTCAAGACCGCTGGATAAGTGGCGTATTGATGGTAATGTTGCGAGTCTTCGATATCTAAAAGAAGATATAACAGTAGAAAGACTTTCTTTGATGGTTGATAAACCTACAAGCGAAGCTGACAAAGCAAGATTCACTAAAGTAGTCGTTTCAGCGAACGGCAAAACATATAATTTGTATGTTGATACCGTGCATACAGAAGCACTTATCCAAAGCAACCAAACCTCACCTGTTCGCATTACCATCTCAAACTAAATCTTATGAAAGCAATAGGTATCAACACCGTCTTCGCCTGTCTATTCAACCTATTATTATGTGTTTCTTGTGGGAGTGATGATGGGGCAGAGGAACCGACCACAACGACCATTAATTCATTAGCATCATTAAAGGCTGCTTTTGACAATGGCGATATTACAATGGTAGATTATAAGACCGTTAAGCAGAGAGAAATACTGAATCAGACCATTACTAAAATGGAAGTAAACAGCCAAGGTGATACGGTCAATGATTTGCCGCATATTAAAATCACTTCCAAGGCAGATGATGGTGTTACTCTCAGAGTTCGATTAACACTAAAAGAAGATCCAAACCTAGAGATAGTCAATGGAGTTAGAATATCTGTTTGGGTAAAAACTATCGTCTATCTAAACGGATTGCAAAGCACCTCATTCAAGCCTTTTGCCATCATCATTAACAGCGAGATTACTTCCACGGGTCTCAATACGTTAGATGATACGCTTCAGGTGTATTTTCGCTAGGCTCCGCTTCCCCAAGCAATTGAGTTTGTGAGTTGAAAGGCCGTCCGAGAAATCGGGCGGCTTTTTATTTGAGACCTGTTCAGTATATAGAGAATGTGATATAATGATTGCTATACAGGAGTATTATTCATGGCATTAGAATACATTATCGATGAAAACGGTTTGACCAAAGAAGTGCGTATACCAATCGCTGACTGGAATGCCCTCAAAGAAAAATATGAAGGACTGGAAGAAGAAGTCTTTGAAATTCCCGAATGGCAGAAAGAAGAAGTGCGTAAACGCCTTAAAGACATAAAAGAAGGTAGGGAAAAATTACTAGATGGTGCTTCGGTTCTAAATGAGTTGGAATCCACATTATAATGTATCAATACACCATTTCCGAGGGGGCAAAAACTCATATTCAGTTGACCATTCAATGGTATAAGGATATCCACACTCATCTTGCAAAACGTTTTCTTGCCTGCGTGCGTCAAACCATTCAACTTTTAACAGAATATCCCGAAATAAAACCTGTTGTGTATGATAATGTGCATTGTGCTGGAGTTAATGGTTTTCCTTATACCATACATTACCTCATAATCATATTTGTTCACATTAAATTATCATTTTATGAGGTATTTTCACCTTCCTAAATTATTCTTCTTTATCATTTCAGTTATTGGATTATCCGCGTTTTCTCAACAAAAAGGGTTAACATCCATTGAAGCAGTGGATAAAGATCATTTTGTTGTCAGAAACGATTCCGATATTCCGCTCGACGTAGAAGTGACCGATAAAAGAGGTAAAAAAGTCAAGAAACTAATAGGAAAAAATGTAGGAAGAAGCAAAGGACAGCCCAAATTAGAAGGCAAAAAAGAGGTCTTTTTCAGTAGGCGGTATCTGGATGGTGAATCCACTATATGGATTCGCTATACCTATGAAAGCTTGGAAAAACAGTTGAACAAAGAGTTTACAAAATTAGAGGGTTTAAAACAGGGATATAAATGGAAAAAACGCCTTAACAGAGAATTACAAAAACGTAAGGTCACTGTAGTTGAAACGAATTTGAATGAAGAACATAAAAGACAATACCATAATGCAATTAATGCATTTTCAAATGGTCTAAAAAATGTATTTACAGGATGGTACTCTGTTTATAATGAAACTGATTATCGTAAGCAAAAGCAGGTTATCAAGGATAATATTGATTTTTATTTGGCTCTTTATGCACAAACCAATACGGATGATAAAAGATATTATCATAATCCAGAGGAACTCATTCAAAAAGACAAACATTTTGATAGCAAGGTAAATGCAAATAACATTGTAAGTATCGGCTTTACTCTTTTTAAAAGTAGTTTGGGAGACAATTGGAGTAATGGAGGCACTGGATTATTAAACCCTTCTTATGAACTTCTTTATGCTAGAAAATTGTGGAATGGATTCCGCCTTGGAGAAGACACTTATTGTTCATTTTACGGTTTCGTGACTCACGACCGCTATGTACACGATATAGTTAATGAAGATAAGCGTTTCTTTGTAGGTAGAGATTATGTTGAGAACCCTTCACAGGATTTCACTGAAATTATCTCCGAAAATAAAATTGCACTTCGTACTAATCAAGTAAGTGCGGGGTTATTATTCCGCTCCAATATTTTTAACAGATTTAATCTGGATTTTGGAGCAGGGTATAATGTTTATGAATGGGCTAATGTATTTTTTGATAGAAATAAAGATAAGCCAGTAAGGCATCTGAGTGGTGCAGAAATGCGAAAGAACACATTTACTGATGTGGTAGATTACAAAAATACCTCTCGATTTTATGGTGTAACTGGTATTAGTTGGTCGGTTATAAAATCTTCAAAAGCTAAAACTAAAATTCGAGCAGTAGAGCTTTTTCTAAGAGCAAAATTCTGGCAACGCGATTTATTGCCTAGTGATAATTTTCAAATCTTTGAACAACAAGCAGGAATATTTGAGAAAATCACTATCACAGATGACAATGACTTTTTTTACACGCTTAATTTTGGACTGAATTTCGATTGGTAATTCAAGGAAGAGGGAGACTAATCCCCCTCATCAAACATAGCAAATAGATCCGTCTGCTTGCCGACTGTACGAATTAGTTCAGCTTCTGCCTTTTCTTCTGCATGTTTGGCTTTTTGATTCTGCCATATCTGGTAGATAGCACTTTGTTCCTTTTCAATGGAAATAATACTTGGTAGCCCGTAGATACGGATGTTGTGATTAATTTTCCAGCCTCGTTGATAGTCATCTGGATTGAGTGCATTATGCTGTACTACTTCACCTTCGCAGCCATGTAGCATCATGTTGATACAGCTCATTTTGCAGCAAATAGGATCAATGTCTTCGCCGTAAGTATAGTTCCCAGGGAAATGCCCTTGAAATGCTATCAGGAACCGTCCAGAACCACAGGTAGGATCACTTATGGTAATACCTTTGCCAGTTAAGTCTTCGCCTTCGCTAGATTGAATCAGAGTCATTAAATCAACAACAGGTTCTGGTGTGAAGAATTGCCCTAAACGGGATTTCTTGCTACGGCTTGCCAGTGCTTCGTAGAAAGCACCAAACACATCAAACCATTTACGTTCTTCTGAATTGATCTTTTGATGAAAGAGTTTCAAGATTTCTGGGATCATGGAGCCAATCAGTAAACGTTCATTCTTGGTGTATTTGTCAAATATGCTGACGGGGTAATTATCCATATTGGGGGGTGTAAAATAATTCATCATTGCGGATAGAAAATCATCAAACACAATGCTGTAATCGTGTTTATATTCTAGTTTGCGGAATAGTTCATAGAATGGTCTAAAATCATGTGGAATATCGGTTGTTTTCATGTGGTACTCCTTTAAGTGATACAGGTTGAATGTCCTGCGCTTCCACTTAGCGGAGCGGTTTTTGCCCGAAAGAAGGCAAGTGGCGGTTACAAAAATACGAGCGCGCGATAGCGTGTATGGAGATTTTTGTCAGCGGTACTTGAGGTAGGAAATAGATGAAAGAACCGTCCCTCTTTACGGCAAAAAAAGTCAGCTTTGCAGGTTATTCAAACTGAGTTGCTTGGAAGGATTTATGAAAGGGATGTTCCACTTCCTGATATTTGACATCATTGCAATCATTGATTATAATGTAATCACATAAGGAGCTTTGATATGGCGAGTGTTATGATTCGTGATTTACCAGAAAAGACCAAACGTAAACTGGCTGTGCGTGCAGCAGAGCAGGGCATGTCTCTGGAAGCCTATTTGCGATTAGTGTTACATAATGCATCGATGGAGAGTATGGTTGGCTCGATGGATATTCTGGATGCAGCAGATCGTTATTTTGGTGTGTCTAATGGTATTGATCTGGATTTACCAGAACGCAATTCAACGCGTGAGATTGTGGATTTTGAATCATGATTATTCTGGATACAAATATTGTATCGGAATTGATGCGGGAACAGCCAGATCAGAACGTGAAGCACTGGATCAGTGAACAGAAACAATTTCATTTGGCGATTACAGCAATCACCATTGCAGAAATACACTATGGGATTCAACGATTACCACTCGGAAAACGTCGTGATCAATTGGAGCAACGATTTAAGGCATTTGTTGATGAGGTGTTTGTAGGGCGGATATTTTCTTTTGATGAGGAAGCTGCTTATCACTATGGTTCCTTGTACGCACATTCCGTTTCAGAAGGGCATAATGTGGATGCAGTTGATATGATGATCGCTGCCATCGTCAAACAGCATGACGCATTACTGGTAACACGCAATATCAAGGATTTCAAGCAATGTGATATAAAGCTAGTTGATCCTTTCAGCTCTTCTGAGGTGATGCATTAGTCAGGAAGCCTGTACAAAATAAAACACCCCGCCATTTCTAGCAGGGTGTTTTATTCATTAAGAATATAAAGCTCATTCAAATTTACCTTCTTTACTAGCCCTTACAATGGAAATGAGTGCCATTGCCTTGTAAAATGGGTTTTCAAAGTCTTTAGGCTTCATGACGGAAAGCTCCCGTTCTATTCCGTATGCTTTTGTAATGTTATGCTCCGGTAATGGTTCTTTGCTTAGATCGATAAGCTTTTTAAATGTAGACTGTTCAAAGTTAGATGCAGATGCAATCTGTTTTCTACACTCACTATCCATGTGAAATCCATAAGAAACTCTTGAAATGTTTAAAACAAGATTTTCAGGGATATGTGCAGGGATGCTATCTACTTGTAATGCTTTTTCATGAAATGCAATATAGCTTTCTCCAGTACGATCTTTCAAACTACCTGCTTTTACCAGACAATCTTCAAGCTCTTCAAGGACGGCCTTGATATCAACCCCTTTCTTTTGATAGGAAGCAACGATACATTCTAAACCAATCTGTTCTACCGATTGTTGTTGTGCATTGGTAGTGCATACCATCATACACAACAAAAGCAAAAGGACGAATATTTTCATGTTATTTTGATTTAAGTGGTAAACTTAAGTATTTATCTATAACCTTCTTATTGAACAAAATATTAAGCAATTCTTTACTAACAATTATTCGTCTGAATGAATTGCCTTCCGAGCCAAAAATTTCTTGAGTTAAGCATATTGGGTTGTTAATAGGTTCTTTAAAAGAAGGGAGAAAATCACCAGAAGTAGGAGTATACCTAATTCTTCCACAACAATCCAAGATCTCTTTGTGTTGTGAATACCATGAGTTCTCCATGTTAAGTGGTGATTCTGCCACAGGTACAATCAGTTGTACTACTGTTTCTGAGATTTTTCCTGATTTATGGATGATCACATCCCTACTATCTAACCCCATAGGTTTAAACACATCTTCATAAAACGTTTTTTCAACAAGAACTGAATCATATTCCCAATGAAGAGAAAACATCACTTCGTTTTTTTTCCACTTAGGTTCTTGTTTAATTCTAAAGGGGGCTATCTGCTTCTCTTTATATCCACAAGAACTAACTGGGAAGGTTATTTCATAAGTATTTCTTCTATAGCTATCTATGTTCTGCTGAGGTTGAGGGTATTCCTTGTTGCCCAAAGTGATTGCAACATACTGAGCTTTATCGATTTCTTCTTTGATGAATATAGCACTTGTTGGAATATTAGTAACCTCACCCTTATGGGAGGTTAATAATTTTTCCATACGATCGCATATTATAGACTCTTCAACAACGAAATGCGAAAAACCTTCATTAATATGGATGTCTAGTTTTTTAAAAGATTGGACCTCCTTAGAAGTCCAATCTCCACTAATAAATCTTCGCTTTATCATAAGCCCAAAGCTATCAAAATTTCTGGATAATCTTTATAACTTTTCTGTCCACAATAGTGTAGCCACATCACAACCTTTTCTTCTGTATGTTTGGCTTTTTGATTTTGCCACATTTGGTAGATGGTGCTTTGCTCTTTCTTAATGGGGATGATGCTTGGTAGCTTGTAGATGCGGATATTGTGATTAATCTTCCAGTCTCGTTGATAGTTACCAGGATTGAGTACATTATGCTGTACTACTTCACTTTCACACCCATGTAGTATCATATTAATGCAAGCCATTTTGCAGCAAATAGGATCAATGTCTGTTGCATAAGTATAAGTTACCTGGGAAATGTCCTTGAAATGCGATTAGGAAGCGACCAGAGCCGCAAGTTGGTTCACTCATGGTTTCCCTTATCTGTCGTTTTTTAAAAGCCAAACAAGCATACGGCTCATAAAAAAGCCCCGCTATTGCGAGGCTTCATTTTATAATCAATTCGTTTCTATTCTTAATAGTTGCTCTAATAACTTTTGGGGTTTTGGTATTCTTCTTCTTTTAAGATATTCTAAAAGTTCCTTTTCATCTTTTTCTTTCAGATAGATTAAGTATATCGAATAGGTTATAGCAATTCCTGTACTTAAACTCTCTGGTTTGCTTTTCTCTAAAAAGTTGACACCAAATGTTATTATAACCTCTTTGTTTTTATTAATGTAACCTTCTATTTTATCAGCTGATAATTGCGAGTTTTCAACTTCTTCCTTAATAAATCCCGCCATTAACGAGAGGTTATCTTTATAAATATCACATCCGACCTGTTTAGCAATAGAGTTTTCTATTTCAACTGTCTGTGTATTTCTTAAAATTTTCTCTATTATAGATACTTCCATATTTTATTATACTTCTTTTTGAATAATACTTTTATAAATACCCTCTTCATTTCGTTCGGCAAAATCACAAGGATGTAGTAATGTTCCTTTTTGTTGTATCTCATTAATAACATCCTTTGTCCATCCAAATAGTGAGGAATGAATAGGTGTTAAATAATCCACAGAGTGAGACATAAAATAGACTGTATTTTCTTTTGTTATCTGGCTAACTGCAATACAATCAAAATCTCCATTTCCCCATGCATGAAAGTTTATAATTTTTTCACTAGCAAAGTATTCCATTTCATCAAGAGAAAGAATTTGTTGCCCGAATAAAACAAGACCGTCAGAAAATATTAACAATTCTTTTAACTCTGTTGGCAGTTCAATACCTTCCTTGCTTTCAAAATTATTGATTGCTTTCAATGTAGCCCCTTTTGATATGGATCATGAATTAAACCATACACAGCTCCATCTTTATCGATGCCCAAATAATTACCATCTCCTAAATCTTTAATAACATAGAAATTTCCTTCATCAATTTCTATTTTGAAAGTGTTTTCGATATCCAAGAATTTTCTTATTGGGCTTTGCTTTTCTAGCAATATGATCTCTTCAAGTTTTAATTTATCATCATTATTATATTGCTTAAATTCAATATTTGAAGTATCAAATTCTTCAAAATTCAAATCGCTAAATGATGTGCTTGGATCTAAGTAATAACCCCAGATAGTGCCGTTAAGTAGATGAATACTAATGATATTCATTAGCTTTGTTTTTTTATTCTTAACTTTAATATTATTTATCTCTGATGACTCTGGGAAAGATTTCTTTTTAAATTTGTTAAATAGTTTTTCATCCAATGCAAAAGAGATATTTCCTTCTTGCTGTAAAATCATAGGCCTTTTACTTACTATAAAATCATAATTAACTTGCTGCTTAAGAAACGAGTAATCACTCGGTAATATACTCACTAAACTCTTCAAAAATAAAATATCTTTTTCTTCAATTTTAGAAGATTCTGGTAATTTGTACTTTTTTCTTTTTAAAAAATTAAACATTTTTATTTCCATTTTAAATTACCTAATTAAATTGCCTTAGAGCCATAAATATTAGCGTCAAGGTTTGGTTCAATTTTTATTAATTTCAATGCAAAACTAGCATCTTTAGCAATTTTATTAGATGGCATAGCCCTGGTTTTTATATCAAATACTCTTCTAGAAACCATAAAAAACATTAGCAATATAACTGGCCCTAGCAGACATCTTAAAGAAAAAAGCCACCCCTAAGGATGGCTTTCAATTTATTTAATCAATTCTTTGTATTTTATTGGTAACCATTCTTTTATTTCATCCCACTCTTCTTGTGGTTGCTTAAATTGTTTCTTAAAAACAGAAGCATATTCAGGCTTAAACCCAATTAAATCAAGTGGGTGTTCATAGTCGTTAGCTGAATATTTCCCCCAGCTTCCACTCTCACTAAAAACAAAATATTCGTTAGCAAACATTTCAAAAATAGTAGTAGAGATAAAGTTACCACTCATGAGTTCTTCCCAAGTGATGTCTGATGGATATATCATTCTGAAAGGAGGAACTTTTAACTTCCTTCCATAATCATTTTGAACGATAATCAGTTTTGTATCTCCTACTTCTTCAATACAATTCTGTAAATTTTCAAAGTCATCTTTTTCAAATAAAATTCCGCCACGAATAGCAAGTAAAGAAAAGTCATCTTTAAACATCACATCAGGCAATCCTTTGTCCTGATTTTTAAAAATGGTGTTTTGAATTGGTTTCCACTTTTTTAAATAATCTTCATTTGATAAATAGTACTTTTTTAGATATTCTAAGGCAACACTTTTATTACCCCATTCATTTTCTGAAATTGTTTGTGAATACATTGAGTACACTTCTGAAGCATACTTATTTAACAATTGGGCATGTTCTACCATGGTATAACTCTTATTTTAAATAATTGACCTGCATTTTTTATGTGAAGTGTAGGGACTCCACCACCTTTCGCTGCATTATGTAAACCGATTCTAATATCTCCTGACTTAAAAAACATTTCTGCCCCATTGATCTGTATTTTAGCTCCATACTGTTGAGATAATCCTTTAAAGATATCATTTGCATTTCCTTGTATAGATCCCTGTCTAAGACCTCCTTTTAATCGTTTAAGTTTACCCGCATTTCCAACAAGACTTTCTACACTATTAAATCTCTGTAAAAGTTTAGGTACTCCCCTAGCAACCTTTCCAGCCCTACCAGCAACACCAGCACCTGGTATCAAAGATAAAGATTCCATTT
>NZ_JACA01000049.1 GCF_000520995.1 Aquimarina macrocephali JAMB N27
TAAGAAATAATATAAATAAAAGCTACTGTAATAGGTAGCTTTTGTCATTTTAAGAAAAGTAACCTAATGAGTCTTCAATATCATCGAGAGTCTCAAATTGTTCTCCAAAGAAAAATACACAGTACATAAATTGAGTATCAGTTGTTTCCCGACCCAACAGCAAGAGTTCTTTTTGTGTTTTTACATTTTGTAATCACAACATTTTTATGGGAGCTATACGCCTTCATGAGCAGCACTTTAAATTCTGTGGCATGATATATGTAATGTTAAAAATAACGACGCTATTATACTAACTTTTTAAAATAATCCCAAATCAGTGCTGTTAGAGTTTTGAAAACAGCGTATGAAATTATAAATTTGAACACCTAAAATAAATTGCTATGATCTACCGAATAAACCTTCAGAACGTAAAGAAAATATTACTTATGCTAGTGGTTTCTTGCTTTTTTATACAAGTAAATGCACAAAACGAGCTTGTTTCTATTCAATCTATTAGTGACCAGGAGTTTGAGGTAAGGAGTCTTAATGGTATTCCTTTTACAGTAGTTCTGGAAGAAAGTAATAATGATGGGCAATTTCATTTAGGGATCAATAATAGCCTTACTTTTAAGGTTGGGGATATGATTGCCAAAAGAAGTACCCTTAGGATTGTATTTGAAGATGAATTGTACCACTCTTTAGAAAATAAATTGATCAAGCAATATCAAAAAGACTTACAATGGATCGAAAACTTACTCGGTGTTAAAGAAGGTGAATTTAAAAAACTTCCATCACGTCCCGTTTTTTCAAATAATGGTTTAGAGAAACTAAAAGGTACAGTATTTGAATATGTTAATACCGACCAAAAAGAAGAAGACTTCTATAAGTGGATAGAAAAGATAAACTATTCTGTTGGTGCGGTACAATATTTTAGAGACTTATTTGCCGCATCTAATGGTGAGAATAATGAGCAAAGACGTCATTTTTTACCGATTAATATATACGAAGAACTTCAGAAAAGCAGATAAAGTTAATCTACTTATCCGAAAAGGAATGGAGCTTTATTTCATATAAAAGACCGAACATAGTTCAGTCTTTTATAAATATATACTACTCGTATTTAAAACTCTATTTTGATAGCAACTGCAATTCGATTAATACTTACAATAAGCATTAGACTCTAGATTCTGTACATTAATACGTGGGTTTTTAGTTACAATTGCATTCATAATTGTTGTTTTTTGATTGTATCAAGTTTAGAAAAAGGTAGTAATGTATTTAGTTTACATTAGTATCTTTCTTTACGAGTTCTAGTTTTACGGTTATCTCAATGTCTTCACCTACAACCATACCACCATGTTCTGTCTTTGCATTCCAGGCAACTCCAAAATCGGTTCTATTTATAATTCCGGTAATCTTAAATCCGGCTTTAGTATTGCCATTACCATCGTTTGCTATGATTCCACCATGAGAAACATCTAGTGTTACTTTTTTTGTTATGCCTCGCATGACTAAATTCCCTTTTAACTGATACCTCTTTTTACTTTTCTTTTTAAAGGACGTACTGGTAAAAGTAATTTCAGGATGTTTTTCGACATAAAAAAAATCTTCTGATTTTAAGTGACCATCTCTTTTAGCATTATCGGTATCAATAGAGCTGGCATCGATCTCGAAAGTAATTTCTGCGTCTGAGAAATCATCCTTGTTACTTATAAAACTTCCGTCAAAAGAGTTAAAGCTTCCGTCGACCTCAGAGATCACTAAATGTGAAACCGAAAAACTAACTTTTGAATGATATGGATCTACTTTCCAGGTAGTTTGTGCAAATGAGTATGTTGTTGCTATAAATGCGATTAATACTGCTAATCTCTTCATTTTATAATATTTTAATATTCTGATTTAGTTTGTGTAATAGAATTTTTCGTTGATGATTTGACCGTTTTCCCAACGTTGTATCGCTAATTGAAGATAATTTCTGGTTCCCCATTCTTTATGATCAAAATCAAAAGCCCATTGTACAACAGAGATAGTATCATTGATCAATACATTTGTTACTTCGGCATTTCTAAATTGAGTGATATTACTTACAAAGGCTTTTTCTAATTCTCTATTGGCATCTTTACCAAATGTAGGAGGGTTTTCATTTTCTTGCATGATTACATCATTTGCATAAAATTTTTCAAATGCTTCTAAGATTAGACCTTTTTTGATCATGGCATTAAGGGCCATTACCTGTTCTTTTACATTTGTTTTTGTTACTTCTGTCATGAGTATCTTTTTTTATTAATAATACTACAAAGATGTAACGAGATTAAAAGCTATGCATTCACTTAGGTTAACTAATATTGGAGGTGCTGTTTTTATTGAAAATTTGTTTACGAATACGACTTAAAGACTGAGGTTTTATACCTAAATAAGAAGCAATTAATAACTGAGGTACTTTTTGAATAATTTCGGGATGCTCTGTTACAAGTTCTAAATAACGCTGCGGTGCAGACTTGCTTGTAAGTCCAGAAATACGTTGCAAAGTACTTATATAAGCTTTTTGGATAAGGAGTCTTTGAAAACGTTCAAAAGCGGGAATAGTATCACAGGTTTTTTCAAAATTATCTTTGTTTATAATAATGAGTTTGGTTTCTACAATCGCTTCAATATTTAATTTTGAAGGTTCTC
The DNA here is from genome assembly GCF_000520995.1 of Aquimarina macrocephali JAMB N27. Classification (GTDB taxonomy): domain Bacteria; phylum Bacteroidota; class Bacteroidia; order Flavobacteriales; family Flavobacteriaceae; genus Aquimarina; species Aquimarina macrocephali. The sequence goes on from NZ_JACA01000049.1 coordinate 2,653, forward strand.
TAGAAAGGAAGCTGTACAAATCAGCAATCCAATAATTTTCTAAGGCAATTTGTACAACATTTTTTTCACCTTTTTCATCAATTGAATACGAGTATAGTCCACCCGAAACTATAAAAGCAATATAATTAGCCACTTCACCTTCATTTAAGAAATGCTCATTTTTGTTTACCACAATAGACTTTGTTTGAGCTAAAAACTCTTCAAATTCAGTTTCGGTAATCGTAGTTTTTTCTAAAATGTTTTTATACAGCAGTTGACTCATATACTCTTTTTGTATAATGTATGTTTAATAATGATTAGCCAGTTTAAATGTACTTATCTTTTGAGTTGGTAACGCTTAAAATTTTATTATTTTTTTCTCTCTTACTATTGCTCTTCCTATAGAAAAATCTCTGCAAGTCCATTTCATGTTTTCATATAGTTCAAGTATTTGCAATTACTATGAGTTACTTTTATTTTTGGTAAAACTCTTTTATAGTAATGTTTTTTTCTTTTGTCAATCTTTTTAACTCCTTTAAAAGATAATATCGATGCATAAATCCAGTCAAAACAACAATTCTTTTTCCTTTGTTCTGCTCAGAAATTTTCATAATGTTTTTCGCCATGGTTTGATTTCTTACATCCCAAAAATCTGCCCATAGTTGGTAGCCGTCTCTATAACTTATTTTTTCTCCATTGGGTTTGGTTAAAAAACGATTTTCAAATTCATTACGAACATTTGTGATTTTTGGAATCATTTGATATTGATAAAATTGACGCTGCTCACAAATGCTATCTGTTTGAGGATTGTTAAAGTTTTCTGGGGATTTCGAAGCACGCACTTTTAATGGTTCTAAAAGGGCAGTATAGGTGTTAAAAATTTTTGATTGAGATGCGGTTAATAATTTTGCATTATTTAACTGTCTAGAAGCTTTAGTGTTAATCTATCTGTAGGACGCATTCCTTTGTCAATTCTATATTGATTTCTACCTTCAAACTCATAGGGCCGTAAATGCGTTTCCGGATATTTCTCTATATACATTTTAGAAGCCATCCCTTCATTTTCATTATACGGTTTATTAAATTTAAAATCAGGAGTAAAAAATGAAGAATCTATTTCGTGTAATATAAAATCTGGTTTAACTTTTTCTAAGATATTAAAAAGTATTTCTGGGTTATAGTTAGGCGCAGGTTTGTGTAAGTTACCAATAACAATTATTTCGGTTACCTTTTCTGTTTTACAAGAAAAAATTGTTGCTGTTATTAAAAGAAGAGTTATTATTTTTTTCATTTTATTCTTAATGTTGCTATTTTAATTCCAATAATGTTTATGAGTGTTTAAAATCTACTTCTAGTAATGAAAAAACCTCGCTGTCTAAATATTTTCCATCGAAATAATAATTTTCTTTAAAATACCCTTCTTTTCTAAACCCTAATCTGTGCAATAGCTTCTTAGAGCTTTCGTTTTCAGGATTTACATTGGCTTCAATACTATGCAGGTTTAGGTTGTTGAATCCAAATTTAATTAGCTCAATCATTGTTTCTTTCATAAAGCCTTTACCCCAAAATTGAGGTTTTAAAGTATATCCTATTTCAGCTCTATGATTTTCTCTAAGTATTCTCCAATATGAAAAATCACCAATAAATGTGTTTGTTGATTTTTCTATAATAGCCCAAAATAGCCCGTTTCCTTTTTTATAGGTTTCTATGTTTTTTGAAATAAAATTTTTAGAATCTTGTACTGTTGTATGGGGATTTGAATCCATATACTTCATCACATCTTTATCTGTTCGAATACTCTGAATATCTGAAGCATCACTTATAATGATTTCTCTAAATATGAGTCTTTCGCTTTCTAGTTGAGGAAAGTCCTGAAAATAAATATCATTAATCATTTTTCTTATTTTCTGTAATTTGATTTGTTATTAAGGTATAATTCTCGTCTTGTACCTCCTTCATTAAACAATTCGCGCATTCGCTCTTTTTGTCCTTTGGTAAACATAAACATAGCATTATCATTTACATAATCCATAAAATTCATAAACATATCATTACTACCACAGGAAAATTGAGGATGAACAGGATGGCCTGTTCTTGATTCATACTGTGAAGGCGTATCTTCTACTTGATCAGAAGATTCACAATCTTTGTCTTTTGCAAAAATATGTTTAAGATTTAACCAATGACCAATTTCATGAGTAGCAGTTCTTCCAAACTTATGACCATCTGCCAAAGGCTCCAGAGTTCCAAATACTCTTGGATCCATGACTACACCGTCGATTCTTGGGTCAGATCCAGGAGGATTAGCATATCCTGGGAGCCCTAAATTACCTAAACGATTTGAATAATCGGCTATCCAAATATTTAGATATTTATGGTTTGGCCAAGCATCTTGACCACCTTTATTAGAAAAATATAATAAACGCTCTTCAATACTTTCTATATCCTCATGCCCATCAGAGGCAACAACCATACTTTCGGTTCTAATTATACCAGTAGTTGGATTTTCGCTTGGGTCTATGGTTGCCAATTTAAATTCAACACCTACATCGGCTACTAAATGCTTAAACTCGCCAGGCGTGTTTATATGATCGGGGTTTAGCTTTCTAAAATCTTGATTTAATACATCGATCTGAGATTGTATTTTCTCATCGCTAATCACAAATGGGTTTGGACTGTAATTAATCACATGGATTACTACCGGAATTGAAATTATTTCTTCCGGAGGAACATTCGTTGGTTCTTCAGGAAGAGTAGGTACATTAGTTTTGTCACAAGCGTTAAAAAAAAGTATAGAAAAAAGGAACGTTAGAATAGTGGTAGACCTGGTCATTGGATATGTTTTTATAAACTAGTTGCAATTGGTATTTAATTCTTGATAATCAGACTTTGTGAGGTTAGCAATGTTCTGTGCACTATCTATTTTAATACAGAATAGATTTGGGTTTCTATCTATGATTAGAAAAATCAATTTTTGAAGATAACTTACATCGAATTCGGTAAGTAAATTGCTGGAAAAATAAAGCGTATGAATATTATTATTTTTTTCAAGGTCAATGCTCTGAATTTTGTTGTCTGAAAGTGCTAATGTTTCCAATAGGATATTTGTACTAAGATCTAACTTAGAGATTCTATTGGTTTGTGCTAAGATGGAGGTTAAATTTACGGCACCTTGAGTGTCTAGGGTTGTTATATGATTATTTCTTATAAATAACGTTGTTAGTGTGGCATTTTGAACACTTAGTTCTTCTAATAAATTAGTAGATAAACTTAACCACTTTAGTTTAATGGCTTTGGGTAATCCAGTAATCGAGCTAAGATTATTCACACTAAGATTTAATTTGATCAATTCGGTATTATTGCTAATATCAATACTATCTATATAGTTTGCAGAAAGGACTAACGTATCCAATTGTGTATTGGATTTTAAATTTACTGCAGTTAGATTGTTTCCTGCTGCATATAGTCTTTTCAGGTTTACAAAGCCTTCAATTCCTGTTAAATCACTAATTTTATTAGCATTGAAACTGCTTAAATCTATAGTGCTCACCTCACCAGCATCAACTTTTAGCATACGGTGGTTAATCTCATTGTCAGAATCGATACCTAAACTTATCAGTTTTTTTTCAAACTCCACATCTGGAATATTGAGATAAATATTGTCTTCTGACTCTTTTTCATTGTCAGAAGAACAAGCAATAACTAGATATAATGAGGTAATTAAAAATAGTAGCGGTTTTAAAAGCGTTGTATACTTGTGAGACAATAGGTATTTTGTTTTCATTAAGCGTTTTTATATTTTGGATTGCATTGTTGTTATTGTGTAACCGAACTATTCTCTTAGTTTTTTATTTACATCACCTTTTACATCACTCCCAAATTCCGCTTCAATTAATTCAAGCAAGTCAAAAGTTCTTCTAATCTTATTTTGATGTGTTTTTTCCAATATAGTACTGAATGCTTTTCTACCTATTAAATTTTCCAACTCATAAAGTAAATAAGCCCCTTTATACGTTACAACCTGTTGGTACTTCGCATTGGATTTTTTTATCTGATATATAGGAGGGAGGTTTTTAATGGTCTTTTTTAATTCCTCGATGTTTTTAGAAAAATTAGCTTCACCATATTGATGTCTTTGCAATATAACAGACGAATACTCGGCAAAAGATTCATTTAACCAATCCTCCCATGTATTTACATCCGCCTTATTCCACCATAGATGTGCTATTTCATGAGCTAGTATTTTATCATTTGCAACACCAAATGAATCTTTGATTGAGAGTGAAATAAACTCCTTTCTTGCATAAGAAGTTGATCGGTTAAATCGATTCACGGCAATTGTAAGGCTGGCTGCATTAGATTCACCTAACACTTTATTAAGCCTATTATGATATAATTGTAAACTCTTTTTTAACGCTTTTGTACTTGAACTGTCTAAATTTAGATGATGAATTTTTATTTTTCCTTTGGCAACTATAATTGTCTTTAATTTGGAAGAGATAATCAGAGGTATATCCAAAAAAGGGATATTTTGTTTGATCTCCCAAATATTCTCTTTATTTGAAACTGTTCCAGAGCCAATAAGCTTATAAGTATTTGGCAATTCAATATTTAAGTTGTAACTAAAAAAACCGTAATCTAAATTAAAAGGAAACCATGCTGTATATAGGTTTAGTTCTAACCAATCCTTATTGTATAAAAACCTTTTGTCTTGTATACTGTCTAGACTATACGCGTATTTTAATGTCAATTGCTTATTATTAATTCCCTTACTTTGAATTAGAACAGCTTTATCTTCACCAACAAATGATTCTTCCAGTATTTGAAACGGTATTACTTTTGAATTTGAAGAGGCTTTTAACGAGTTGGCAGACCGGTGGATGTATAACTTTAATTGATCAATATCTGACAAATCATCTAAAGAAATCGTGAAATCTGCAATTACTTCACGCTTATCCATGTCAATATGGATATTGCCTTCATAGTGCTTAATGGTTTGTGAAGTTAATGTGACAGAATTCAGTATTACTATGATAATTAGTAACTGTTTTTTGATTCTTTTGCTTAGCATAGGTGTTGAATTTATAAGATGCGAGATGATGCATTACGTTTACTTCTATTGATTATATATTATTACTCATTCGTTTTATTAGTCAAATAAATTGATGATGAGTGAGATGTTAGGGTTCAAAGATTTCTTTATGACTTTATTGAAAGCAAAACTGATAAATTTACATTGAATAAAAATTGATCTAGGTCACTTTTTCATGCTATTTACTTCTTTAGAATATATTTTTTAAAGAGGCTTCAATTTTAAAAAAACCTTTTTGTTTTTTGTTTGGATCATGTCTATACAGTTTTTGAATTATAAGTACAAAGATGTAAGCGAATTATATGTAATGCATTCACCTAAGTTAATTAATGAAGTATTGTGGTAATAGTTAAGAAAGCTTCACTTGACAAAGGTTTGTTGCCAGGTGAAGTTTAGAGCCACAAGAAAAATAACTTTTATTTATATACAGAAAAAAACAAATCTATTTGCCAATACAGAAATTTGCAAAAATATTTCCGAGTAAATCATCACTGGTAATTTCTCCTGTAATTTCACCAAAATGGTATAATGCCTGACGAATATCTATGGCCATTAGATCTCCCGAAAGTCCGGTGTCTAATCCGTATTGTACTTTCTGTATTTCTTCTAAGGCTTTTAGTAAAGCATCATAGTGACGAGTGTTGGTAACAATAGTCTCATTATTGCGTAAAGCACCAGTGTTTACAAACTCAAGAAGTTTAGCTTGCAATGCTTCAACACCAGTATTTTGTTTTGCTGAAAGCAGGTGGATATTTTCGATTTCAGATGTCAGAGTTGAAATTTGATTATCATCAAGTTTGTCTACTTTATTAGCAACAACAATCAGCGGCTTTTGTGGGTACTTATTTTTGATCTTTCCTATTTCTGTTTTCAGTTCTTGAATACGATCAACGGTTAGTAGAGAACTATCGACTAAATAGATAACTACCTGTGCTTGTTCAATTTTTTCAAATGTCTTTTGGATACCGATACTTTCTACTACATCTTTGGTTTCTCTTATTCCGGCAGTGTCTATAAATCTAAAACCGATTCCACCAATATTAATTTCATCTTCTATAGTATCACGAGTCGTTCCTGCAATGTCAGACACGATAGCTCTTTCTTCATTTAGTAATGCATTAAGCAAAGTAGATTTTCCAACATTTGGCTCTCCAACAATAGCTACCGGAATCCCATTTTTGATAACATTACCAACAGCAAAAGAATCAATAAGACGTTTTAATACGTTTATAATTCTGGCGATTAGATCCTTAAACTGAGTTCGATCTGCAAATTCTACATCTTCTTCGGCAAAATCTAGCTCTAGTTCTATTAAGGAAGCAAAATTAAGGAGTTCATCTCTTAATTTTTGAATCTCATTAGAAAAACCACCCCGCATTTGTTGCATTGCGATTTGATGAGAAGCTTCAGAATCAGAGGCAATAAGATCTGCCACAGCTTCGGCTTGAGAAAGATCTAGTTTTCCATTAATAAATGCACGTAGTGTAAACTCTCCGGCATTAGCCATTCTACATCCTTTCCGTAGTAATAATTGAATAATTTCCTGTTGGATATATACAGAACCGTGACAAGAAATCTCTATTGTGGGTTCTCCGGTATATGAATTAGAGTCTTTAAAAATAGAAACCAAAACTTCATCAAGCGTTCTATTCTTATCAACAATATGCCCCAAATGAATAGTATGACTTTTTTGAGTACTTAACTCTTTTTTGCTAATAGATTGAAATAGAGGAGAACAGATAGTAATAGCCTCTTTCCCAGAGACGCGAATGACCGCTATAGCCCCCGCTCCTGATGGGGTTGCTAATGCTACTATGGTATCTTGTGCAATCATATATTTTATATATATAAGAAGCAAAAATAGGCATTAATAAATGTATTTTAAATTTTGGTTGCCAAACTTTTTTGAAGAGTTGTTTTTCTTTTCTATCTTGTAGCAGGAAGAAGAAAAAATACTTACAGTATTAACCAACTTATTCCCTTCGGAAAAAAAAGAATAAGAGAAAACCGCTGGTTTTTGATTGATTAAAAATTGGATGACCAGTTAGTGGAATACAATTTTGTAGCAACGAATGATGCTGCAAGAGTTTTTGTACTAACTAAATTTAATGTCTAATCTAATAATTTTTTTAATCTTATTCTTATGAACTCAAACAACACAAACTCAATTCACATTAATGATCGGTATTCGGTACACCGAATATGTATGCTATTATGCATCATTTTTATGCTACCATTTATTAATTTTGCTCAAGATGAGCTGCCACGACATTATACAAAGTATAATATGGAAATAAAACCTGATGGCAGTCAAAGTAAAAGCAGTTCACAAATTATTACGGAAACCATATCAGAAAAAGGAGCTACGTGGTTACGTTTGTTTCTTAAAGATGTAAATCTGGGAAACAAAAGTACGTTAACCATTACATCAGCATTAGACGGGGCTACACAAACATTAACATCCAAGACCATCAAGGACTGGAAAAATACTACTGCTTATTTTAATGGTGATAAAATAACTATAAAGTTAACTGTAGCACGAGGAGAAGATGCTATAGGTTTTACTATTAATGAGGTAGGGGTTGGTGAAAATGATCCAGGTTCAAAATCTCAATGTGGTTCAACTGATGATAGAGTAGATTCTGCTGATAATGCTATCGGACGAATAGTTCCTATAGGTTGTACTGGTTGGATTATCACTAATGGTAGACTGGTTACTGCGGGGCATTGTGTAGGAAGCAGAGCACAACTTATAGAATTTAATGTGCCTAAATCTAACCCAGACCGTACGATTGTACACCCTGGACCAGAAGATCAGTATCCAATAGGTAATTTTGTGACGCCATACACAAATAACCCAAGTCAGGCTAATGATTGGGCAGTATTTACGGCTAGCGCAAATTCACAAACAGGCCAAACACCTATACAGGCACAAGGTAAATCATTTAATGTAGTACAAAGTGCTCCTGGAAATAATATAACAATAACAGGTTTTGGTACAGATACAGGTGTTGATAACCAGACACAGCAAATCCATACAGGGCCATTATCTTCTGTTACAAACACGTTTGTAAGATATAGAACAGATACAACTGGAGGAAATTCAGGAAGCCCGATAATAGATGCAGCGACAGGAAATGCAGTAGGGGTTCATGCCTACGGAGGATGTTCTGGGTCTGGAGGGTCTAATTCTGGAGAAAGGGCTACAATACCTGCTTTTTGGGATGCTATGGGGCTTGATGGAAACCCACCAACCGATGAATGTACAGGAGATATAGCTTCTTTCCCTTACAGTGAAAGTTTTGAGGGTAATATAGGAGCTTGGAAACAAGTCGGTGGAGATGATTTAGACTGGACCGTAAATTCTAATGGTACCCCTTCTAGTGGTACCGGACCAAGTGGTGCTGTAGATGGTAGTTCATACATATATGTAGAAGCATCTGGAAACGGTACAGGGTTCCCTTCTAAAAGAGCGATCCTAAATTCACCTTGCTTGAATTTTACTAGCCTTACAACTCCTAAACTAAGTTTTCAGTACCATATGATAGGTAGCGCAGTGGGAACATTAACTGTCGAAGCCAGAACAAATAATACCGGAACCTGGACAAGTGTATTTACCAAAACAGGAGCACAGGGAACAGATTGGAATGCTGCAGATGTAGACCTTTCTACATATGGTGGTAATGCAAGTGTACAGCTAAGATTAAATGCCGTAACAGGAAGCAGTTGGCAAGGAGATATTACTATTGATGCGCTAAAAATTACTAATGGTACGGTAACACCTCCAGTATGTACAGCCTTAGACTTTAATGATTTTACAATCACAGCATTCTCTAATCAGGATACTGCAGGCAATTCTTCAATTCAAAGTGGAGGAGCAGCGCTTTCTTTACAAAATAATACCTGGAAATACATTGCCATGAATTATACTGTAACTGCTAATACAGTAATAGAGTTTGATTTTAGTAGTACTTCTGAGGGAGAAATTCACGGAGTTGGTTTTGAAAACGATAATACATTAACCTCTACAAGATATTTTAAAGTTCATGGTACCCAAAATTATGGTGTAACGAACTTTGATGATTACTCCAGTGGTACAAAAACGTATGTCATTCCGGTAGGGAATTTCTATACTGGTAATATGGATAGACTGGTCTTTATAAATGATAATGATGCAGGTAGTGGCAATACTTCTGTTTTTAGCAATGTGAAAATATATGAAGGTTCTTGTGGGCAATCTGCAACTTCTGAAACTTTAATAGCTCAGTTAGAATCAGTTTCACCAATTCTTGGGGATGAGAATGAAGGTGATCTTGCAGGATTAAGTATAAAACCAAACCCTGCAAAAGATGTCTTTTCATTGTATTTAAGTCAATATGCAAAAGGAAATATATCTGCAACTATTTATACGATTCTGGGAAGTAAAAAAGCTCGGATAAGTATGCAACCAGGGATCAATACGATCTCGGCCCGAAACCTATCATTGGGTAGAGGGATTTACTTGATTAAAATCGATAGTAGTACTGGGGAATCTGCTACTAAGAAACTAATCGTGAATTAACACTGTATATAGAAGACATTAGATTTATTAATTAGTAAACACCTCGGCTTTTATGTCGAGGTGTTTTTTTTAGTTAAATATTAAGGCGTTAGACATGTTACTGTAACAAATTGCTATTTTTATCGTCATATAAGTATAGATTGCTAATATTTTTAGCAACTGTATCAATCATCAATCAAAAACGTAGAAACCATGAGACAGGACAGATCATTACTAGTTATTACCCATTTATCACAATTATTAGACCTTATCACAGGATTCGGAGGATTTATAGTGCCTTTGATATTGTGGTTAACCCAAAGAGAAAGAGTTTCGGCAATGGATGAACATGGAAAGTCGATTATGAATTTTCAGATAAGTATGTTTATTTATGCAATTATCTGTATTCCTTTGATATTATTATTTGGATTGGGGTTACTAGGGTTAGCGCTTATTGCACTATTATGCTTTATATATCCTATTATTAATGCAATAAAAGTGAATAATGGAGAAGAACCTTCATATCCACTATCTATGCAGATTATTAAATAATACTAATATGAAGTAATGCATAACAAAATAACTATAGTTTAGATATCATATTTAGTAGTGTATCAATAGATTGCCTGAATGTTTATTCAGGCTTTTTTTTTATCATTTTTATAGTTCTTCAAGAATGATAACATTCTTGTAAAACAGCAGGATAGCAAAAATTTTGAGAGCAAGTGATCAGAAAAATGGAATTTTTGTACTGGAAAACCGTAGAATAATATAGAAATAAGAAGATATTGTTTTATATTGTTGTAATGGTTTTTTTGACAATATGGGGTATGTGTGTGGAAATTTTTAAAATAAATATAATTATTCTGTTAATTTTTTGGAGTACTGATAGTGTTGCTCAAAAAGAAGAAAAGATTGAAAAATCAACTTTAGAAATTGACAATACCATTTATCGTTTGATAAGGAATGATAGTATTGTCGAGGCCAGAATTTTTTTAGATACAATTTTTAATCATAAGAAATCAGAACCTGATGATGAGTTTTTGTTGTCCTATAATTATAACTACGGACTGATTTTTATGACTTCGGGAAAACCTAATGAAGCATCAAATTATATATTTAGAGCTAAGGAAATTTCAAAAAAGATACCAGGTAATTCTTATGAATCAAACATCAAAGTAGTTATACTAAGACTGTTTAGAGAAACAAATAGGTATAAAGAGCTAGATAGTCTATATCAGAAGTATCTTGATTATAATGAAGAGAGTCAAAATGGTATTATATTTTTTCATCATCTTGATTATATCATAAGTGAAATGAATAGAAGTAACTTTAAACAAGTGATTTCTACTTCAAGAAAAGTGCTATCCGATCTTGATGAGTATGATTATACAAAGATGTCAAAGGAAAGTATACATGTCATTAATGATGTTGTGAGAAACGAGCTAAAGATATATTTCGCAATGGCATTAATGGAAAAAGGTATAGATTATCAGAAATCGTATCAGTTGCTAAATGAAACAGAAAGAGATTCTCTCTTTTTTGTACAAAGAGAACGAGACGAGTATTTAAGGTTGATACAACAATACAAAGCACGCTATTTTTATAAATACAATAAAAATATGGACTCGGTGTCGTATTATCAGGCACTATCAAATAAATATCAGGAGACTTACATTAAAAAATTGAAAAGACGTGCCTCTAATGCTGATATTTTTATTTATGAAATTGCCAAGAATAAAAAAGATATTGAGCAACTTTCTATTATCAATGAGAAAAATATTCAGATTCAAAAAAGTTATTTTCAAGTCAGTTTTTTGACAGGCTTTTTGCTGTTGTTGACAACTATTTTTAGCGTTTATGTGTATAGATCTAACAATCATAAGAATAGAATTAATGAAGAGTTGAAAGAAAAAAATGCTGAGTTGTTAACTGTTGATGAAGAACGCAACCAATTTTTTTCTATAATGAGCCATGAATTAAGAACGCCCATTTATACGATACAAGGATTGGTAGAAATTATAGAAAATACAAAGAATCAAAAACAGAGGAAAGAATTTTTAAGTACACTAAAATTTTCGAATAATCATTTATCAGGATTGGTAAATAATGCTTTAGAATATTCTAAGTTCCGCCTGGGAAATGTGAGGTTAAATAAAGATGCTTTTTCCTTAGATGAAATGCTAATGAATATTTGTAATTCGTTTTCATATCAATTGCGTAAGAGTAATACAAAATTGCACATCGAAATAGCAGATGATGTAGAAACAAATGTTCTGGATGACCGTTTAAAACTTTCTCAGATTTTTATCAACCTTATTTCTAATGCTATTAAATTTACTACAGATGGAAATATCTGGATCGAGCTTGTACAAATTGCAAGTTTCGAAAATATGATTAGACTTCGTTTTACAGTGAGAGATGATGGGATTGGAATTAAAAAAGAATTGGTGTCAGATGTGTTTGATGGGTTTAAAGGGATACATCATATAGATAAACATAAAGGAGGCTCTGGGTTAGGGTTGTATATAGTAAAACGGTTTATAGAAGATTTGTATAAATCCTCAATAGTTGTAGAATCAGAAGAAGGTAAAGGGACTTCATTTTCTTTTGAGATTGAAATGGAACGAAACCTAAAAAATACAAAGGCACCGATCGTAAATGATGAAGATTATGCTAACGTACTAGATGGTTATAGCATGTTGGTTGTAGATGATAATACGATTAATCTAATGATTACAAAAAAGGTTTTAGAAAGTGCAGGGGCGATATGCACAACAGTAGATAATGGTTTTGATGCTATACTATTGATACAAGAAAAAGACTATGATGTGGTTTTTATGGATATTCATATGCCAGAACAGGATGGTTTTGAAACGACCCAAAAAATAAGAGAGTTTAATAAAGATGTTATTATTATGGCATTAACAGCCGTTGATTTAGAAAGGGTGGTTACAAAGGTTTATCAATCTGGTATGGATGGGATTATTACTAAACCATATAAACGAAGTGATTTATTTCAAAAAATCTTGTCCTTTTCTCTAAAGAAAGATTAAAAAAATGAGTTTCCTGTACTATAGGAAACTCATTAATTAAAAACAGTTTGGATCCTACTATTTTTAATGTTGATTAATTCTAAAATCAGGATAGGCATCCATGCCATGTTCGTGACTATCCAATCCATCAATTTCTTCTTTTTCTGAAACTCGTATTCCTATAGTTTTCTTAAGGGTAAATATGATAGCAAAAGCTGTTGTTAGGCAAAAAAAACCTACAATAAGCACTCCAAGTCCTTGAACTATGAACTGATCAAAACCGGCTTTATCTCCAAAAAGACCTACGGCCAAAGTTCCCCAGATACCACAGATTAAATGAACAGCTATGGCGCCTACAGGATCGTCTAGTTTTAATTTGTCTACTAATGCTACTCCAAATATGATGATTATACCAGCGAGTAAACCAATAATTACAGCTTCGTTTGGAGACATTAAATCAGCTCCGGCTGTTATTCCTACCAAGCCTCCCAGAATACCATTTAAGAACATAGTAAGATCATAGTTTTTGTATAGGATTGTAGAAAGTACAAATGCTCCAATTCCACCTGACGCCGCTGCGAGACAAGTTGTTACTAATACTAATGATGTGCTAGCAGGATCTGCAGAGAGTACAGATCCCCCGTTAAATCCAAACCATCCTAACCAAAGAATAAGCACACCAGCTGCTGCGAGAGGTATATTGTGCCCGGGAATAGCTTGTGGTCTTCCTTCAGAACTAAATTTACCAATCCTTGCACCTAATAAGATGATTGCTATCATAGCAGCCCATCCACCAACAGAGTGTACAAGTGTAGAGCCGGCAAAGTCATAAAAACCTTTAGCTTCTCCAATTTTTAATGTAGATAAAAATCCACTTCCCCATTGCCAAGAACCTACTATAGGATATACTAAACCTACATACAGTATAGTAAATATCATAAATGCTCCCAATTTAATACGTTCTGCTACAGCGCCAGAAACTATAGTAGCAGCAGTGGCAGCAAACATTCCTTGAAATAAGAAATCTGTCCACCAGGTATACCCTCCGCTAGCATATTCTGGGGTCATTCCGTTCTCGGGAGGGGTAATGCCAAACCCCGCAAATTTTAAAAAACCAAAATCTCCATCCTCAAATCCTGGATACATAAGATTAAAACCACCGAGGTAGTATAATAATAGACCTACACAGATGATAAATACATTTTTGAACAATATGTTAATTGTGTTTTTTTGACGAGTTAATCCTATTTCTAAAAAAGAAAACCCTAAGTGCATGAAAAATACAAGTGCGGTACACACCATCATCCATACATTGTTTGTGGTTAAAAGTTCCATAGTTTAATTACTATTAAAATTGTTTTTAGTTTTTGATTGGTTAATTTTTGTGACCAGTGAGAGGTGTTAGTTTAATGTTTCTCCACCTTTTTCCGAAGTACGAATTCTATAAGCCTCTTTGATGTCAGAAACAAAGATTTTTCCGTCACCAACTTCCCCGGTTTTTGCAGCTTCAAGAATTGCAGAGATTGCAATTTCTTCAAAATCATCATTTACAACAATAGATAGATATCTTCTTTGAATATCTGTTGTACTATAAGAAATTCCTCTGTAGACACTTCCTTTTTGTTCATGTCCAACTCCAGTTACGTCCCAATACGAGAAAAACATAATACCTTTATTGTGTAAGGCTTCTTTTACAACTCGATATTTTGATCTCCTGATAATTGCTTCTATTTTCTTCATAAAGAATAAAAGTTAAAATTAATACTGAATTCGATTCAAAAATATAATATTTTGTATATAACCTTGTGATAAATAGGGTATGGATAAGTATTTTTATCATTTTATGTATTTTAACCCTAATTTAATTAGGGTTAAATATTATTTGTGATAAAAAATATCAATTTGATACTTGTGTGTATTCGAAATCTTATCGAAAACGTTTTCGTTAAAATCGATTGATAATCAGTTGTCTGTGATTTTGCTTTAATTCTTGATTTATTTATGTTTTTTGACAAAAAACGCATTGTCAAATTCATAATTAGAAGCTCTTATTTTGTGATTACTTTATTCAAGAAGGGCTTTTTTTATGTAGCTCAAAAAAGTGATTGCGAAAGCTGTTTTTTTCTTTCTCTATACTTAATGATTTGTTAATTTCATCTGCTTGAAACACTTTTAGATCAGAAAATATGATGAAGAAACAAGGAATGTATCTACCAGAATTTGAGCATGACGCATGTGGTGCAGGATTCATTTGTAGCTTGGAAGGGAAAAAATCAAATGATATTATTCATAAAGCATTAGAAATTCTTGAAAAATTAGAGCATCGAGGCGCTGTAAGTGCTGATGGAAAGACAGGGGATGGAGCAGGAATCCTAATTGATATTCCACATGATTTTTTTATTGAGCATTGTAATTTTGAATTACCAGCAGCCGGAGAATATGCGGTAAGTAATGTTTTCTTACCTAAAAAAGAAAATCAAAGACAGTTTTGTATAGATACCTTCGAAAGAAATATCATCGATCAGGGGCTTGTTTTATTGGGGTGGAGAGATGTTCCTGTTGATCATATTCATATTGGTGAAATTGCAGCAACGACAGAACCATTTATAAAACAAATATTTATAGGTAAAGAAAATGAAGATCAAAGCTATTTTGATTTTAATTTAAAACTATTTATAGCAAGGAAAGCAACAGAGCATACAATATATGAATCCAAATTATCAGAAAGTAAATTTTTCTATTTACCTAGCTTGTCGACAAAAACTTTAATATTTAAAGGCTTATTGATGCCAGAGGATATTAAGTTGTACTATAAAGATTTATTGAATCCAAAAGTAGTAACCCGATTAGCTTTGGTACATCAACGCTTCTCGACCAATACATTTCCAACCTGGGATCTTGCACAACCTTTTCGTTATATGTGTCATAATGGTGAGATTAATACCTTAAGAGGAAATATAACCAGAATGCGCTCTAGAGAAGAACTATTGGAGAGCGATTGGTTTGGGGAGGATATCAAAAAAACACTTCCAGTGGTATTAAAAGGTAAATCAGATTCTGCTTCTATGGATATGGTTGTAGAGTTGTTATTAATGACAGG
The DNA here is from genome assembly GCF_000520995.1 of Aquimarina macrocephali JAMB N27. Classification (GTDB taxonomy): domain Bacteria; phylum Bacteroidota; class Bacteroidia; order Flavobacteriales; family Flavobacteriaceae; genus Aquimarina; species Aquimarina macrocephali. The sequence goes on from NZ_JACA01000049.1 coordinate 18,399, forward strand.
GAGATCACTCCCTGAAGTAATGATGATGATGGTGCCTGAAGCTTGGGAGAAAAACCCAGAAATGTCTGAAGTTAAGAAAGCCTTTTATGAATATAATTCTTGTTCTATGGAGCCATGGGATGGCCCTGCATCAATTCCTTTTACAGATGGTAATTATATAGGAGCCGTGCTGGATAGAAATGGATTAAGACCTTCTCGTTATAGTGTAACCAAAGATGGATATGTAATCATGTCTTCAGAAACGGGAGTAGTGGATCTCGAACCAAATAATATAGAATATCACGGTAGACTGGAGCCAGGAAAAATGTTCTTGGTTAATATGGATGAAGGTAGAATTGTAAATGATGAAGAGATCAAAGAAGAGATTGCAGCAAAGCATCCTTATCGAGAATGGTTAGATAAAAACCTGGTGCATTTAAAGGATATACCGTATAATGATTGTCCTTTGTTTTTAGGTGAAGAAACTGTTGCTAAACGAAAAGAAGTATTTGGATATACTCAAGAAGATATCGACACTATTATTTCTCCTATGGGGCAATTAGGAAAAGAACCTATTGGTTCTATGGGGTCTGATACACCAATTGCAATACTTTCTGAACGTCCGCAATTGATCTATAATTATTTTAAACAATTATTTGCCCAGGTCACTAATCCACCATTAGATGGTATTCGCGAAGAATTGATTACTGATATCAGTTTAACATTGGGATCTGATCATAATATATTTAATATTAATGAGAAACACTGTAATAAACTAAAGATCCAAAACCCTGTAATATCCAAAGAAGACCTGGATAAAATCAAAACCTACACAGGTAAAGGGTTTAAATCTACTTCTATATCAATGTTGTATAACATTAACAAAGGATTAAATGGTCTTGAAGATGCATTAGAAATAATGCTCAAAAATGTATCAGAAGCTATTGATAAAGGAACGAACATAATCATACTTTCTGATAGAAATGTGAGTAAACACAGGGCGCCAATCCCTGCTTTATTGGCATGTTCCTACGTCAATAGTGGATTGCAAAAATTAGGAAAACGATCAAAAGTCAGTACTATTATTGAATCTGCAGAACCAAGAGAAGTACATCACTTTGCTTTGTTGTTTGGATATGGAGCTAGTGCAATTAATCCATATATGGTAAATGAGATTATAGGAGAGGAGATAAAAGAGGGTAACATTTCTGGACTTACTTTTGAAGATGCTATATATAACTATAATAAAGCAGTAGGAAAAGGAGTATTAAAAGTGATGAATAAAATAGGTATTTCTACCTTAAACTCATACAGAAGTTCCCAACTGTTCGAATGTATAGGTATTAATACCAAAGTCGTTGATCAATACTTCCCAAATACCGCAACACGTATTGAAGGAATCGGATTGTATGAAATCGAAAAAGAAATCTCTAAACGCCATAAAAAAGCTTATATAGGACAGGAAGTAGGCGGTAATTTAAGTTTAGAAATAGGAGGGCAATATAGATGGAGACGTAATGGAGAAAAACACCAGTTTAACCCTTTATCTGTTGCTAAACTACAAAAATCAGTTCGGGATAATGATTCTGAAACATATGCAGAATATGCAAAATTGATTAACGAACAATCAAAAGCACTGATGACCATAAGAGGAATGTTGGAGTTTTCTAATTATGACCCAATTTCGATAGATGAGGTAGAGCCTTGGACAGAGATAGTAAAACGTTTTAAAACAGGAGCTATGTCATATGGGTCTATTAGTAAAGAGGCTCATGAAAATCTTGCTATTGCAATGAACCGTATCGGAGGAAAAAGTAATTCTGGAGAAGGGGGAGAGAATCCTCTTCGTTTTTATAAAGATGTAAACGGAGATTGGAAAAACAGTGCGATTAAACAAGTGGCTTCTGGTCGATTTGGGGTATCATCAAACTATTTGACGAATGCTGCTGAGATTCAAATAAAAATGGCTCAGGGGGCTAAACCGGGAGAAGGAGGACAATTACCAGGGCCAAAAGTAAATCCCGAAATAGCTAAAACCCGTAATTCTACACCATATGTAGGATTAATTTCACCACCACCACATCATGATATTTATTCTATTGAAGATTTATCGCAGTTAATTTATGATCTGAAATCTGCAAATAGAAATGCCAGAATAAACGTGAAATTGGTGTCCGAAGTTGGTGTAGGTACTATCGCAGCTGGAGTTGCCAAAGCAAAAGCAGATGTGGTACTAGTTTCTGGATTTGATGGAGGTACCGGAGCATCACCATTAACATCATTAAAACATGCCGGACTCCCATGGGAACTCGGTATTGCAGAAGCACAGCAAACATTGGTTGGTAATAACCTGCGTAGTCGTATTGTACTAGAGTGTGACGGACAGTTAAAAACCGGTCGGGATGTTGCGATAGCATGCTTGTTGGGAGCAGAAGAATTCGGTTTTGCAACTGCACCTCTGGTAGCATCAGGATGTGTAATGATGCGTGTATGTCACTTGAATACCTGTCCGGTTGGTATTGCAACACAAAACCCAGAACTACGCAAAAAATTTAAAGGTAAACCAGAACATGTGGTAAACTATATGTATTTCGTGGCTCAGGAGTTGCGGGAGATTATGGCGCAGCTAGGGTTTCGTACTATTAATGAAATGATAGGGCAAGTAAGTAAGTTAAATCATAAAAAAGCAATAGACCATTATAAAGCAGCAGGAGTAGATCTTACTCCAATTCTTCATCAAGTGGAAACACCTTATGGAGTGGATATTTATAATACCGAAAGTCAGGATCATGGTTTGGAGAAATCTATAGATTTTGAAATAATAGAACAAGCACACCCAGCACTCTTCCGTAAAGAAAAAACAGCTTTAGATTTTGATATTTGTAATACTGATCGAGCAGTAGGCGCTATCTTAAGTAATGAAATATCAAAAATATATGGGGCACAAGGATTACCAGATAATACTTTGAAATTGAACTTTACAGGAGCAGCAGGACAAAGCTTTGGTGCGTTTGCAACCAAAGGGTTGACTATGGTAGTAAATGGAAATACCAATGACTATCTCGGAAAAGGACTTTCGGGAGCAAAACTCATTATTAAAGTACCCGAGGAAGCTACTATTATTCCTGAAAATAATGTGATTACGGGTAATGTAACTCTATATGGGGCTACAGCAGGAGAAGTGTATATCAATGGTAAAGCTGGAGAACGGTTCTGTGTACGTAACTCTGGAGCAAAAGCTGTAGTTGAAGGAATTGGTGACCATGGATGTGAGTATATGACAGGAGGTGTTGCAGTAATTCTTGGAGAAGTAGGTAGAAATTTTGGAGCCGGAATGTCTGGTGGGATAGCGTATATCTATGATGAGAAAAAAACATTTGAAGCACATTGCAATAAAGAAGCGTTAAACCTGGATCCTGTGATAGAGAAAAAAGATATTGAGGAGTTAAAAACGCTAATCGAGAATCACTACAATACTACCTTAAGTCCTTTGGCCCAAAGAATTTTGGAAAACTGGGGAAGTGAATTATCAAAATTTGTCAAAATCTTCCCTGAAGAATACAAACAAGCATTAAAACGATTAAAAGAAGAAAAACTAGCACAAGTATAAAACGATATTGAACATGGGAAAGATAACTGGATTTTTAGAATTTGAAAGAGAGATAGAACAATGCCAACCGGTAAAAGATCGTATCAAAGGGTATAAAGAGTTTACTGTTGGAATGCCAGAGAAAAAGCTCAAAAATCAAGGAGCACGCTGTATGGATTGTGGGATACCATTTTGTCATAGTGGATGCCCGTTGGGTAATCTGATTCCTGATTTTAATGATGCCGTGTATCGTGGTAGATGGAAAAAAGCAGCAGAAATTCTGCATTCAACCAATAATTTCCCTGAGTTTACAGGGAGATTATGTCCAGCACCATGTGAAGAAGCTTGTGTATTAGGTATTAATGAAGATCCTGTAACTATTGAGAATATAGAAAAGAATATCGTAGAACAAGCTTTTGAAAATGATTGGATTAAGGCTAATCCTCCAAGCGAAAGAACAGGTAAGACAGTAGCTATAATTGGATCTGGCCCCGCTGGATTAGCAACTGCACAACAATTAAACCGTGCCGGACATTTGGTAACCGTTTTTGAAAGAGATGAAAAAGTGGGAGGATTGCTACGCTATGGTATTCCTGATTTTAAAATGGAAAAATATGTGATTGATCGTCGTGTTACTATTTTAGAAAAAGAAGGTATTATTTTTAAAACGAATGCTCATATAGGAAAAGAGATCAAAGCAGATCAGTTAAAAACTGATTTTGATGCTGTAGTATTGTGTACAGGAGCTACAGTTCGTCGCAATTTACCAGTTAAGGGGACTAACCTTAATGGAGTAGTGCAAGCAATGGATTTTTTACCTCAGAATAATAGAAGAGTAGATGGAGTAAAAGATTTGGGAGAAGAAATCCTGGCTACAGGAAAAGATGTGATAGTAATTGGAGGAGGAGATACCGGATCAGACTGTATTGGTACTTCTATACGGCAGGATGCAACTTCTGTGACTAATTTTGAGATTATGGGTAAAGGAACTATAGAACGCCCTTCAGATCAACCCTGGCCATTTTGGCCAATGCGTTTACGCACAAGCTCATCCCATCAAGAAGGGGTAGCTCGTAATTGGAGCATCTCTACTAAAGAATTTTTAGGAGATGAAAACGGAAATCTAAAAGGGCTAATCACTACCGAAGTAGAATGGGTAAAAGAAAATGGTCGTTTTACCTTAAAAGAAATTCTGGGTACAGAAAAGGAGTGGAAATGCGAATTAGCATTATTAGCATTGGGATTTACGGGATCAGAACCTACTATTGCAGAGCAATTAGGAATTAATATGGATGCAAGAACTAATATCAAGGCAAGTGAAGAAAATTATGCAACTAATGTAAAAGGGGTTTTTGCTGCAGGTGATACCCGTAGAGGACAATCTTTAATTGTTTGGGCAATTGCAGAAGGTAGGCAAGCTGCATATCACATAGATACCTATTTGATGGGATCGTCTAATCTGCCACTTAAAGGAGAAGGAGATTTACCTAGGGTATAAAAAGTATGAAATACTCCTTAATTTGTCATTTAGTGAGCGGTGCAAAGTGGATGATTAAGGATTATAAATAATCAGTAATACAGTTTTATTTATAATTTTAACATTATTAATCAAAAATCAGCAAGTTTTGTATTATAATATGGTAATATAATGCAGCTTTTGTGTTAAATAATTATATAATTTTTAATAATAATTTTAAACTATATAATTATGTTAACACACAAATTCAAACTCAGTATTTTTTTGGCCACTATTTTACTATGTATTAGTTGTCAAAATGATGGTTTAGATCAGGAAGATTTAAATCAAGAACAACAACCATTGTCTAAAGAAGCTACAGCTACTTTAGATTATTTAATTGAAAGAGGATTTTCTAAAGAAGATCTTATACCAAATTTTAAGGATGAAGCTTTTATGCAAGGTGACATGATGATTCCTTTTGCATTAAAAAGTAATAGAGACGCGAACCCACCTAAAAAAGGAAGTATTCAGGAGAAAAACCGATGGTTTTTTGGTGGAGTTGGAGTATACTATAGTAACTCCAGAGATATAAGGTATTATGTTGAAAATAACTATCCAAGAAACTTAGAGTACGCACTTTCCTGGGCTGCTTGGCATTGGAGTGTTTCAAGTCGTAATATTAATATAAGTAGAACTTATAATAGATCGAGTGCAGATATTTTGGTAGGATCTTGGTATAACTCTAATGAAGGCGCATGGGCGAGAGCATTGTTACCTGATGGTAGAGGGAATGTTGGCGCCTGGATGAGAGTAAATACAGCTAAACCTCATCCAGGTGATGAATCTACAATGGCTTTGTTAATACATGAATTAGGGCATAATATTGGTTACCACCATTCTGATCAAACTTATGGAGGTCATATACCGGGTACTAATGGTGTAGCTTATCATCAAAGTAATAATTGTGGCTCTGTCATGAAAAGCTCAATATATACATGTAATTGGAGATTTAGTTCAACACCTGGATGGTCGAGAGATGATAGAACGGCTATCACATGGGCTTATGGGAATTAGTAATTCTAACTTTTAATGTGTTTTACTATCTAAACACCTTCATAACTTTAATTAAGATGGCCCTATAATAATTGTCATATAGAGTGTAAATGTTAACCTTGCCTGAATAATGTATAAATTAATCTTTTAGTATTCAGATACGGTTATATTTACACTCTTGTTAATAGTGGAGCAGCATCCATAATGGTTTTTTAATCTATATCGTAATACGAAAAGAAATAAAGAAAGCCTCTTACTAGAGGCTTAAAACGAGTCGTTTTTATAACAAATTATAGACTTGTGTAACGATTACCAATGTTACCGCATATTATTTCTTTTGAAATTTCAAATTTGTTACCCTTCCGGTGTCCAATCTAAAGCCTGAAACTTTACCATAACCGTCTGTCTTAAAATGAAAAACTCCATATTCTTCATTAGAGAAAAGGTTCACCATAATCGAATTGAGAGGTGAAATTTCGATTTCATTTATATAAAGTATTAACAATTTATTTTTTATTTTTAATGTGTAATTAATATCTAATTCTTTGCTATAATAAGTACCTACAAAATCAATTAATTCCTCATTAGTATAATCTTTTGGATGATATTCTTTTGAAATTATCGACTTTCCTCCATTTACACTAAAAAACATAGTATAATTTCCTTGTTCATTTTTGTCAAATTTCACCAGTACATCAGATCCAACATTAATCATTTTGAACTCATGCTTACTGATAGGAATTAAGTCACTTTCATTAGTCTCAGACCTATAATATCTTAGAGTGTCATTCTTTACATAAAGCTTTCTAGTATACGAACCTTCATCGTTCCAATAATGTCCCGAGAACTTTTCAAGATCGCTAGTTTTTAAATGTACAAATCCTTGCTTATTATTGACTTTTTTACCTTGGTTTTCAACTTCATCATTTATGAAATTTTCTTTAAGAAACATATCAGTGATTTGAAAGGATTTACGCGTTGGATTTGCGTCATCTCTGTTGGCTAATATAATTACAGAAAACTTCTGTTTAGGAAATCGTATTAATTGTGCTTGATAACCGGCAAGGGCCCCGCCATGACTCACAGTTTTTAATCCCTTATAAATTCCATTATTCAATGCAAAAGCATATCCACTACTTTCTCCATTATTTAAAAGCCCTTCTTCATGCATTCTTTCAATAATTTCTTGTCCTCCTTTTCCAAGTTTATTATTATAAAAATTCTGATCCCATAAAAACAAGTCCTCTATGTTTGAATATACTCCACCAGAGCCAACAAGGTCAAATCTCATAATTAAATTATTAAATCCCTCTCCATTACTTTTTCTGTTATAACTGAAAACACGATTTTTAATCAGATCAGTATTATCATCGTAAAAAAGTGTATTTTTCATACCTAGAGGCTGGAAAATATTCTCATGTGCAAATATTTTTAGGGATTGACCAGCCACTTTTTCTACAATCATCGCCAACATGAAATAGCAAGAATTGCTGTATAAATGTTTTTCTCCTGACAAAAAATTTAGCTCTTCCTGTTTTTTTATAAGTCCATAGATCTCATCTACATTTGTATCGTCAAGATAGTTTTTGCCTTTTAAATACATAAGGGTAAAATAATCTCTAACACCACTTGTATGATGTATAAAATGTCGAATAGTCAAAGGAGTATCATATTCTGGAAAATCAGGAAGGTATTTTTGAATTCTATCATCTAAGTTTAGTTTCCCTTGTTCTTCGAGAAGTAAAATACTAAATGTTACAAACTGCTTAGAAACAGAACCAATATAAAAAACAGATGAAGGAGTTATTTCTATGTTGTGTTCTAAATCACCAATTCCATATCCATTGGAATAAATCAGCTTACCATTTTTAATAATTCCTATGGCACCCCCTGGAACATCAGGTTTATTCCATTCCGAAAAGAGGTTGTCTATTGCTTGGCTTTCTTTAGGCTGTCCAAATGAGCAAATAGAAAAAGAAAGAAGGAATAATAATAAATATTTTTTCATAATCTGTTTTTATTAATTGTTGTTAACGGTTAGTATAAAAATTTTAAAAATTAGTAGGAGGTGCAAATTTTCTACAGGAAAATGAGCCTTAGTAAACAGGTAATTAATTTAGGTAAAAAATCAGCAATTGTTTATATACTTTGCTGCCAGACGGTATATTTTTTAGGCTTAGTTTTTAGCACGATTTAGGTCTTAATTTTTCAATTTAGTTTTTATCGTGTCAGTTTTATCTTCAATTGAGTTCATCCATTGTCAAATATTTTAGCATGGGTAATGATCATAGAGCCATTCCTGTTTTTTGATTGATTGAATTTTGATTAGTGTATTATATGTATTTAAATATTCAATTTTAGATGTTAAGAAAGAAGTAACTAAAAACCGTTTTAATAATTTTTATACATTGGTGGCAATAGTTTTTTCAATGCAAATTCCAGAACAGCATCATTACTCTCTAGAATATCTTGTATAGAGTTTGATACATTATAATCCGGGACAACGCTTCTTTTCTGGATATGTTCATCTATAGTATACTCTGCATGTAGTAAAGGTAAATAGATTGCTGTTTCAGTATGATCTCCTTTGATAGAAATTTGACGCACACCGTTGCTAATACCTGCATATCCATAGGTTTCTGTTCCAATGAAGTTTGCATTTGTATATTCCTTTAGTAAGCCTGCAGCAATACCAGCAGCTGAAGTTGTACCGCCATTGATCAGAACAATCAGCCTTCCTTTATAACGATACTCTTCAATTGGATCGTAATTCATCAAATCACGTAGTGATTCATATTTTGTTACCTTGAAAGTGCCATCCTTTTTTCGCTTTAATCCAAAAGATTCATCCAAATTAGATGAGTTGCCAGTTATTTCCAAAAAGTACTTATCATCTACCAAAGTCACTATCTCTTTTGCAGGAGTGATGGGTTGGTTAATAAAATATTGAAGCAAGTAAGCTGCATTACTTCCTTTTCCACCTCCATTGTTTCTTAAATCGATTATTAAGTTTTTAATATTTTTATCAGAAATTTTTTTGAAACATTGTTTGTAAAAATCAGGATAAGTGTTCTCGGGTTCATCAAAACCATCTTTTATAAATCGGCTTATTTTCAGATAAGCATAATTTTCTTCCTTATTTATCTCAAAGTTAAATGCTTTTTCAGGCCCTGTTTCTGGGAGATATTTCTTAGATTCTCTAGTTTCATAAACCTCTTTTGAAACTGCTTCAATTTTTGTTTTTATAATTTTCTTGGTTTTATAGTCTCTATACACAAGGTTATATGTAGGTTGTTCCCCAAATATCTCGGGATAGAGTCTGTAGAATGGTTTGTATGGCCCTCCTAACCAGTGTTGCATACCACTTTGACTTTTACCATCAGAAGAATAATGTGCTAAAATGTCAAAAATAATTTCATTACTCAAGTTGCTATCAATAGATAGGATTTCGGACCCTTCGGCAATTTCTAGAGCGCTTAGATTTTTCACTATAAAAATGCGTTCATCCTTAATATATACTTGAAAGGGGAATCTTTTTTGACTATTGATAACACTTCCGAGTTTGCCGAATGTATATGCTTGCGTATGCCCATCATGTATATTCGCTATCAATTGAAGAACAATTCTATAAAATATCTTGGCTTCCATTGGTTTGGAAGTTCGCAACATTAAATCGTTCATCATTTGATTAAACTCTTCACGGTTTTGATGCGTATAAGTTCCAGGGTGAGCTTTGATGAGTGCCATTTTAAATTTCTCTAGGTCAGCTTGCATTTGTTCAGGTTGATAAACCATGGACTCCTGTGCTCTTCCTGTAACCATATACATACTCAAGAAACTTATCAGTACTAACCAATACATCCTATCCATTTTTATTGCTTTAATAATAATTGAAAAACTCTTAAAATAGTTTGACGTTATAGATTAATTATCAGGTTATTGAGATAATAGGGAATGGAATTAATAACCATTCCCGTCTTTTGATTGATTAAATCTTGGCTAGCTTACTATAAATATTTAAAAATGAATTTTGATTCTGATGGCTTGTTCTAGCGAAATATCTTTGTCCTGTTCTTTTAAGGATTTTATAAACTCTGGTGTAACATTATGAATTTTAAGACTCTTTGCTTGGTCAGCTGTTATATTTTTAAATCCTATATCTTTAAAAGATTGTACAAACTCTGGAGTGACCCTATGAATTTTAAATGACATGATATCATCTAGCGGAAGATCACCGAATTGTGTCTTTTTAAACTCCTTAATATATTCTGGAGATACATTATGAATTTTAAGAGATATTAACTTGCTTATAGAAATATTAGAATACCCTATTTTTATATATTCTGAAGCAGCATTAGGAGATACGTTGTGTATTTTTAATGATTTAGCTTCATCTAAAGAGATATTTTTATATCCAGCTTTTTTAAACGAATCAATAAAATCAGGTGTCACACTATGAATTTTTAAAGCTACTATATCATCCAAAGGAATGTTATTGTAGCCAGCCTTATTGAACATTTTGATAAATTCTGGCGTTACATTGTGTATTTTTAATTTGATGATATCATCAATAGGTACATTGTCATAACCAAGTTGTTTAAATTGTCTAATAAAATCATTTGGCGTTTGTTGATCATCTTGTGAGGCACCACGGCTATTGGTAGAACTCGATAGCGTATTTTGATTCCTTTTATTTTTAGTAGAAGAAAAGCCTTTAGCTGTTTTTACCTGGCCCGGTGTGATATCATGAATCTTTAATTTTATAGCTTCTTGTAACGAAATATTTTTTTGCCCAGCTTTTTTATATGCCTTTATAAGTTCTGGAGTTACCCCATGAATTTTGAGTTTCTTTGCCTCCTGTAAAGTAATATTGGGATATCCAGCTTTCTTAAAATTATTTATATATGCCGGAGTTACATTATGAATTTTAAGGTTTTTGGCTTCTCTTACAGTAATATTTGTATGTCCGGCCTTTTTAAATGATTCAATAAAATCTGGAGTCACATCGTGAATTTTTAATTTCACATAATCATCAAGAGATAGGTTACCATAACCGTTATTTTGATATGATTTAATAAATTCAGAGGATACATTATGGATTTTAGCTTTTGTAATCTTTTTTAAGGATGTTTTATTACCATTTAATGTATTGATGAATGAAATATAGGCAACATCAACATCAAACAAATTAAGTTTACTAACCTCTTCCATGGTATAATTCTCATAGCCTAATCTGGCAAGTTCTTTTCGATACATTTTTAGCTTATCAAGCGGAAGTGATTTATGAATAATATCTTCAAAATCATCTTGATCGATTTTTAGATTTTCACGCTTCAGATAACTAAGGTAATTGTTGTCAAAACCAGTAAGGAAACAATGAATTAAATCTTTGTTGTCTACTCGTAACCCATAGGCTTTAAGTGATTTAATAAAAGCTTCGTTAGGAACAAAAGTATACCTTCCATCACCAATTTTGTTATCAAACTGACCAACATAAGTTATAGTTCCTGCATCTTTGGTAATTTTAAATTGTTGTCGATCTCCAGTAGGGAAATCTTTAAAATAAATTGGATCATAACATCTTGTCATAGACCAGAAATTTCGTTTAAGAGGCTCAGCACTTCGGTACATAATACATAATTTACCTCCTCCAACTTCGGCATCCCAAACTCCTTTGGTAAAGTCATTCTGAGCGCTGGATGATATAGATTCGTTTCTAAAATCTACAGTCGGATCCATAGATTCTTTATCATAATTTACCAGTATTTCATTTGGCTTTACCGGATTAAAAGAAAACACGGTGATGGCGAGTAGAGGAATAATGATTAGGTATTTCCACCCTGATTTTGATGTTGATTTTTTAGAATTCATCATGAGTATTCGTTTTTTGAGAAATGATTGATTGTAACTTGTCGCCAAACCTGTTGGCATATTTGGGGTGGAGACTTTTAGAAGGTTCATTTGGTAAACTTCTCTGTCCTCACCTATATTAAGCATGTTATTGTCGGTTAGGTATTCTAGATTATTATCGATGGCTCTGCGGTATAACCAGGCAAAAGGATTAAACCACTGCGTCATCACCAATAACTCAACTAATAACATATCGATACTATGTTTACCTTTAATATGTACTTGTTCGTGTTTTAGGATTTGTAAATACGTATCAGGATTGTATTGACTTGGATTCATAAATATCCGGTTCCAAAACGAGTAAGGAGCATGTTTTTTATCGGTTTCTACAATTTTATAATCATCAACTTCTACGGTAGGGTATTTAGAAATACGATATAATAGAACTCCCAATTGAATGATGAAATGAACACCAAATACCAATATGCCTAACACATATATGTATAGTAGAATTGATCCCCAATCTAAAGATTTACTAACCGAAATAGTACTAATGCCAGAAGTATCTATAGTTGATGTGTCTTCAATTTTTGTACTTACTTCTGGTGTTTTATGGTCTGTAATTAGAGAATTTGATGGTTGCATTTCTGCTTCTTGAAATAGAGCACTTTTAAATGATAAACTTTCAGGAATCGTAATAAAAGGTAAAGTGAACGAAAGTATCACCAATGATAATAATACCCATCTGTTTAAATGGTAAAAGGTCTCTTTGGAAAGAAAAAATCTATATATAATATATGATAATCCTATTAATGCCGAGCTATGTATGATATAGTCCATTATTTCTTGTTTTTTATCAGTTGAATTATTTCCTCTAATTCGTCGGTATTTATTTTCTCTTCTTTGGCAAAGAATTTAACCAAAGCCAAAGGAGAATTGTCAAAGTAATTGTTCATTACTTCGCCCAAGACTTCCTTTTGGTACTCATCTTTTGATACTAAGGGGTAATATTGAAAGCTGTTTCCGTAAGCTACATGACTTATAAACCCTTTTTCTTCTAAAATTTTTACAATAGTAGCAGTAGTATTATAATGTGGTTTAGGATCAGAAAGTTCTTCTATGATCTCTTTTATAAATGCTTTTTCCAACTTCCACAGACTTTGCATAATCTGTTCTTCTCTTTTGGCTAATTTTTGCATAGTATCAATTTTATAAAGCAAACCTACTACTAATCTTTTAGTTTTGCAACTAATTAATTAGTAGTTCGACTAATTGATTAGTTGTATTGGTGTGTTATCTATTGATTCTAAAGGGTTTTCTAAAAGGTGTTAAAAAAATGATAATATGTTTTAAAAGAATAGATTCCTAAAATTTATAGCACCATCAGAAAGATAAAAGTGGTATTACAGTTCTTTTAAAAACAAAAAGAAGATTGAAATTAAAAGATAAAAGGACAAAACAGAAAGTTCAAAAACAGGCAAAGCAAGCTAAAATCTGATCTAGGAAATTTACCAATTTTCGTAATTGGTTATCTATTTACTAATGGTAAAATAGAAGGTAGTTCCTTTCCCTATTTCACTTTCTAACCAAATTTTTCCTTTTAGTATTTTAATAACCTTTTTTACTATTGATAATCCAATGCCAGTAGATTTCTGAGTCTTCTTTAATGATTGAAAAGCATTAAATATTTTATTGAAATACCTTTTGTCGATACCGATTCCGTTATCTGCTATAGTAAATTGATGCTCATTTTCTAATTCAGTATAGTTAATTGTTATGCAGCCCACTTCTTTATCATTGTACTTTATAGCATTGGTAATTAAATTTTGAAATACTTGTTTGATTTTTGTTTTGTCTGCGTAAAGCCTATTGGGCATTTTTTCTATTTTAATTATTATATTCTTAGGAACATTTATAACCTCAATGATATTATTCAATAATTTATCGATGTTTATCAAGCTTCTTTTAGTTATGTTTTGTTCAATACTTGAATACTCTAATACATCGTTTATGAGTTGTTCCATGTGTTCTAAGGATAATCCTATTTGTTGTATGTTTCCTAACGTAGTTTTATCCAATTTGTTAATATTATCTTCTTTAACCCATTCAATAAGGGTTGATATGTTTCTTAAAGGGGATTTTAAATCATGAGAAACAATGTGTGCGTATTCTTCTAAACTTTTATTTTTGTTTTTTAACTGGCTATTAAGTTGTTTATATATTCTCTCGGTTTCAATTTTTTTCTCAAGTCTAACAGCATTATTTAATTGTTTTGCAATTACTCTAGAAATGTTCATTAGGGTTAACAAGTTGTCGTAGGTATAATAGTTTTTTTCTTTATGCTCAGAATCAATAATACCTATTACCTGGCCATTTACTACAATAGGTACAACAATTTCTGAGTAATTAAACTCAATGTCTTCTATGTATCTTTCATCTTTAGAAGTATCATGAATCAATTCTGGAATCCCTGTCATGGCAACCGTTCCTACAATACCTTCACCAATAGGAATCACGAGTTGGTTGATGATTTTCTTATCATTTACCTTATTGCCAAAAGCTGCTAGTTGTTCGATTGATTTACCATCTTCTTTAATAAGGTAAATCACACAATCTTCGCATTTGAGGTAGTAACTAATATTTACAACAACTTCCCAGGCGATATCATAATAGTTGGTTTTACCTAAAATTGATTTTGCTATGGTGTTTATAACATAATCCGATTCAATTTCACTTTTAGAATAAAGTGTATGGCAAGAAGACTTTTCTTTTAGAATTTTATAGGCGTTTATTCGTATTTGCTCCTCATTATCAATGATTCTATTTGTATTTTTTTTAATCATTATGATTAGGGTTTTAGTTTTTTGTTTACTTTACAAAGTAGTTATTGATTGCGCAAACGATAATTTATTAATCATTTTAAATTAATTTATATCTTTTGATCTTGTTAAAATTATCGATAAAACAGATGTTTATATAGTTGAATAGCGATTTAGTATCGATTATTGAAAAATGATAAATATCTAAGAAGAGGGTTTTTAATGACTATTTAAAAGCAGAACTAAAGCCAAATTTTACGTTATTCTTAAAAAGACATTGTAAGACTGAAGAATTAGAAAAGGGTTATGAGAAAATGTAGTCGGGCTGAGTACAAACTTTTCTTCTTCTCTGAAGCAAAAAGGCTAATTTTATTTTTCAGTACATTCAAATTACAATAGTATGACTTCTACTTTTTTTTAGAGTATAAGAGGCAAATATCTATTCTAACAATAACTGTAATTCATCACGATTGAGTAGTTCGGGAGTATATTCTGTTACAATCCCATAATTAAAAAATGAACTTTTCATCTTAGTACTATCTTCAATTAGATCAAATATGTTGGTGTAAAAACGTTCAACTTTACCATCTTTAGTATTCATGATAAACGATGAGGCAGTAGTGATAAATTCATCTTCCTGATATTCTTTTAACCTTAATAGTTTGAATTCGATCAAGGGTGCAATTGATGTGATATTCGCTAACTTAATTGGTTTGGAATATGAAGTGCAATCAAAACAAACTATTAATTTTTTCTGATTTGATTTTAGTTGATAAGAGATAGTAATTTCTGTATTGACCAGTTTTTCAAAACCGTCCATATCTACAAATGCCAAGGTGTCATTAGTACTTGTTTTAGCAGTGAGAACCGTTGTAAGGTAATCATCGGGCATGATTAAAACTTCTTCAACAGATAAAACGGTTGCTTTTATAGTATTAATTTTACCATCCTGATTATGAGTAGAAGCAATCTCATTGCTGTTTTTTGATTGGCTAATAGCTTCTTTTGAATTTTTATTAGTGTTACATGAGAGGCAACAAATCAAAATAGTAAATAAAAGAAGGGTATTTGCTTTCACAATATTTGTTTTATAGAGCACATAATTTATTATAAATGTAATACATAAATGTTATGCAAGAGTACACTGTTTTCAGGGGAAATGTTGTTATGGATATTTTAATATTAAGAAAACGGAAGATTCCCTAAATCTACGTTACCTCCCGAGAGGATAACTCCAACTTTTTTACCATTAAAACGTTCTTTATTATGAAGTAAAGCTGCAAAAGAAACAGCAGAAGATGGTTCTACAACGATTTTCATACGTTCCCATATCAATTTCATTGCTGTAATAATTTCTTGTTCTTCAACTCTAATGATTTCTGAAACATATTTTTGAAGAATAGGGAAATTAACATCTCCTAGCTGTGTTTTGAGTCCGTCTGCAATAGTATTTATGGTTTCATTAGTTTCAATTTTACCACTTTGTAAAGACCTATATGCATCATCAACTTCATAAGGTTCGCCTCCTATCACCATACATTGATTTCCATAGAAGTGAGCTGCCAAAGCAGTTCCTGCAATAAGTCCACCGCCGCCAACCGGAGTAAAAAGATATTCGAGATCTGGGTATTCTTCTAATAGCTCCAGGGCAGCAGTACCCTGACCTAAAATCACATTTAGATTATTAGAAGGGTGTAAAAATGTGGCTCCTTTTTCTTGTTGAATTTGGATAGCAGTTCGTTCTCGATCTTCAAGAGTAGGAGGGCATTCAATGATTTCACCTCCATATCCTTTTACTGCATCTTTTTTAACCTGTGGAGCATTAGATGGCATTACGATATAGGCTTTGATCCCTATACTTTGTGCAGCTAACGACAGAGCTTGAGCAAAATTACCAGAAGAATGTGTCACCACGCCTTTAGATTTTTGATCCTCGGATAATTTTAAAATGGCATGAGTAGCACCTCTCATCTTGAATGCTCCCATACGCTGAAAGTTTTCGCATTTAAAATATAACTCTGCTCCAGAAATCTCATTAAGCAACCTCGAAGTAAGTACAGGGGTTTTGTGGATATATGGAGTAATGCTCTGATGGCAGTCTTTTAGCTCTTGTTTAGTCATTTTGATGTAATATTAATATAGAAGCCTATAATTATAATTTTATTGAATTAGCAAAAATAGATATTGTAATTTTTAACCTTTATCTCTTGATTTTTTCTTCCCGATTAGCAGTGTATTGGTTCCTTGAACCCGATTGTATTGTGAAAATTCGATATCAGGTTTAACTATGGATTTAAGAGATTCAATTTTGATATTTTCCTTCAAATTGATTCCGGCATTAAACACGATTTGTCCATCAGGTTTTAATAAGGTAATAAGGTTTTTCCAGAATTGGCTTTCATAAAACTTTTCAGGAACTTGATTATCAATAAAAATATCGATGATTATAATTTCAAATTGCGATACACAATGATCGACATATAAAAAAGCATCTTCACAATTGATTTCGAGATTGTGGTTACCGGTTATATTAAACTCGTTTTTAGCGATTTCAATAATTATTTCGTCAATTTCTACAGCCGTAATTTTTCCTTGATGATCAAATGTATTCCTAAGGGTTTCTATTATACTCCCACCGCCAAGTCCTAGTAAAAGAATTTCACTATTGGTAGAAATATCTATTTGCGAAAGTCCGTAGCTAAGTAATTTTTGTAACGATCCATAGGAGTAATTTGCATTTTGGCTATCCAGTACTTTTTTACCGTTCATCCATGTGAGCTCTAACGTTCCGTTAATTTTTGAAGGAACTTCTTTGGTAAATGGCCATAGATAACTTAATAATCTCTTCATGTACTTTTGTGCGCAAAAAAATGGGTTGTTTAATTTTCTTACAGTTGGTATTATTTTAATTAGGCATACGTACTTAATGCTGTAGTACCAGCTTCGGCTACGGCATGATCGTTTTCTATGCTGCTACCACTTACTCCAATTGCCCCTATTATATCTCCCGAATTGTTTTTAATAGGAACACCGCCAGGAAAAGTAATTAATCCACCATTAGAATGTTCTATATTGAATAGAGGACCTCCCGGTTGTGAAAGCTCTCCAATAACACCAGTGTTTTTACCAAAAAGACAGGCAGTTCTCGCTTTCTTAATTGAAATATCTGTGGAGCCTAACCATGCTTGATCCATACGAGCGAAGGCAATAAGATTTGCCCCAGAATCTACTATTGCGATATTCATTTGGGTATGTATAGCTATTGCTTTTTCTTTTGCAGCGACAATAATTTTCTCGGCTTGTTCTAGAGTAATGTTCATTATTTTTTTGTTTGTAAAATTGTGATTCAAAAGTAACGTTAACTATTTAATTTCATGATGTTTTTAACACAGATCAATAAACTTTATAATTTTGGAAAGAAGAGATTATTATACTCAATTCAATTACTATTGGTTAAAAGTCTTACTCAATAAATTTCTGCTTTTACTCCATGAAGTATAACGATATTCTCTATTTTTTGAAGCACTTTCTCTGTTTTTTAAGTTTAAGTGTGTTTTGTCTACCTGTTTACTTCGGTACCCCAAAAGATGAAAAAATTGTTTTGTGAAGAAACGAGCAATCTTAAGATTAACTGTAAGCTCATTTTTTTTATTTGAAGCCCAATGAATACCCGGAAGAATAGTAATTATATTATCAAAATGTGCTTTACGAAGGATTGTTGACAGCTTTAAAAATATCGGATGTACACTATGAATTGCAAAAAAACCATCATTACCTTGATTTTGATATAGCGGCATGAATATCCTGCCATTTTTTGAAGCTGTTATTATTTTTCCATTACTATGAGCAAGTTGTTCTCCTTTTAGGATATGCTGAAAATTGACAAATCCGGGTTTCATTTTAAAGACTTCGTCTTCTTTAATTTGGTAACGCCAATAGATTTCATAAATTCCCATAGGAGTTTCTGAAGCTTTAAGTAGAAGATTGTAATGATAATTATAACTAATATCTGTTTTTGTGATACTATTAGCAAAAATCATAGTAAGGTAGATAAATGAAATATGATTTTGAATTGCAGCCGGATCGTCATGTTGTCCACCTTCAAAACCAAAAGACACATATCCTAATTCATTAATATAACTTAGTAATGGGCCATCAAGATATTCTTCTATACCTAATATCATGGGTATGGGATATTGCATGGTATATTTTCTATTTAGCAAGCTATCGTTTACTGTAAGAAAAGGTATCGTTTTGCTTGAGGTTGTATGAAGATCCATAAAATAAAATGGGCCATTTTCAATATTAAGTATTTTTTTGATAATGTGATAGATATCACGTTGTTGTTCTATATCTGTATTTGTGTCAAAATCATTGTGTTGCTCAGACAAGTCTTTAACTCTATCGATGTTCCACAAACGATTTAGATCTTCTTTTTGGTATCTTTCACCTCTTGCTAATGCAGGTAGGTTGCCACTTATTGCGTAAATATTTCCCTTTATATTTATCTTCTTGTTTTTTATAACGTTTAATACCTTGTGTAGTGCAAATATTCCGGCAGGTTCATTGCCATGAATACCCGCAATAAAAATAAGAGTAGGGCCAGGTTGTGATCCTTTTATATGTCCTATTATACGTTCAATTTCAATAAACTGATCTAGTGCTTTACTATAAACTTTTACCATGGTCGAATACTATTATGTCTTTTATAGTAATAATCCCTACGAGCTCTTGTTTTTGAACCACAGGGAGACAGCCAATCTCATGTTTCTTCATCATTTGAATAGCTTTTAATATGGTAGTTTTTGGCTGAACCGTTATTACTTTTTTAATCATAATGTCGGATACAATACAGTTATCGTTATTTTTTTTCTGATCCTGAATATTTTTTACATGATTCCAGGTTAATAACCCACAAAGTTTTCCAGGTTTATTTTCTACAGGAACATGATGAATATTTTTCCATTTCATTATGCTTGTAGCCAGGTTTGCCAAATCGCATTTGTCAACAGTAAACAATTTGGTAGACATGATATGTCCAACCAATGATGCTTCTTTGTGTTTTCTTGATGGTTTAGTTTTGAGTATTGGCCATTCATGACCTGGTAATTCACTCTGCTGATTTTGATATATGGTTTCGGTTAATGTTCTTAGCGCATCATCCCTTTTCATGTTTTTTTGAAATGAACGATAGCTTCTGATGTTCCAGTCTGATGCGGTGATACCTTTTGCTCGTTTTTCTATGATTTGCAAAAATCGCTCTATATCATTAGTATCTACATTCGCCTTTTCTAAACCAGAATGAGCTATAGGTAATAGTTCTTTTATTACCAGATCTTGGATAGAAATAGGATTCCCCATCCAATTTAAAATGGCATCTTTTCCGCTTCGGGCTGCTTTTATAAAATTTCCTTTAGCGTCTCTGAAATCCATGCATTTTGGCATATCATTAAACTTTGATGGACGCCCAATCATCAACCCGGCCCAGAAAGCAAAATTTGCAATTTCATCAAGAGTAGTAGGTCCTGATGGAATATAACGATTTTCGATTCTAACATGAGCTTTTCCTCCTCCAACACCATAACAAGGACGATTCCATCGATATACAGTACCATTGTGTAAGGAAAGTGCTTGTAATTTTGGGATATTCCCTTTTTTTAATTCTGAAAGTGAATTTGCAGTTATATCGCGTGATAAAACAACTTTGTGCTGTGCAATATCATTTTTAAAAATCTCTACAACAGATCCTGATGCCCATTCATTACTAAAGCTTACTCTGGCTCTACGGTCTTTTAAAGCATAAGAAGAGCTTCTGATATCCATACTCTGGCGAAACAATGCAATTCGGGTTTCACTCCACAACTCTCTTCCAAATAGTAAAGGTGAATTTGTACATAGCCCAAGAACAGGGGCCGATATTGCCTGCGCCCAATTATAGCTAGAAACAAAATCCTGAGGAGGAATCTGAAGATGCATTTGGAAACTGGTATTGCAAGCTTCAAAAAGTACAGATTTATGATGTATACTCAATTCATCCACATTTCTAATATGAAGCTCAAAATCTGTGCCTCTTTGAGTTCTCAGGATATCATTCAAAGCAGAATATCTAGGGTTAGAGGTCATATATTCTAATTCTAGATGACGCTTTCTAATAGTTGGTAAAATACCAGTAAGTACTATTTTGGTATCAAATTGAGCGGCTGTGATTTTAGCTTTGGTAAGTAATCGGTTTAATTCATTTTCAACTGTAGAAAAACAATCTTTCTTAAGTTCTAAAGGATCCAGGTTGATCTCCAGATTATATTTAGCCAATTCTGTTGTAAAATGAGTATCATTAATTGCTCTTAGAATTTCTTCTGCATTTTTTGCAGGTCTCCAATTATTATTAACGAGACAAAATTCTTGTTCTGCACCGATACGAACAATATCTTTCTCGATTAAATCTTGCTCTATCATGATTTCCAGAGCTTTGATATCATCAAGTAAATGTTTTATAAATTCGGCTCGGTTTTTTTGATCAGTACTACTATGAACATTGTGCTCTCCCATAATAATGCGTATTGTGATTATAGTGAATATTACAGATATTGTACTCACTATAATTAATTATAAAAAGATACCGATATGATCTTATGATCAGCGGTGGTTTTAAAAATATTGACTTTTTTAGTAAAAAAAAATGCGATTTGTCATAGTTCTTTATTTTTTTACGATTAATAGTGAAGAAATGATTTATAAAAAATAGAAGAAATATAAAAATAAAACAGAGAGAGTTTATCTATATAGCATCAAACCAGATTAATGTTTTGGCCCAAAGGGTATGCTTAAATTTTCTGCTAAAAAAACCAAAATGACCTATTTTGTCTATAGGAATTTCATGGAGTTGTATCATTTTGATTTCTTTATCCGATTTTTCAAATAGATCATGTATTCTGGTAATGGCAGGCCTTGTTCCTATAGGATCATCCTCTACACCAAGAGTTAGAAGTTTTGATGTACAGGTATTATAATAAAAGGTAATGCCAATAGCTTCCATTTGCTTTTTCATATCAGCATGTCGTCTTCTATTATTCCATTGCTCGATTACACCTTTAGGAACATCTTCTAATAACCCTAATTTTTTTCCAGGAAAATAACCAAATAAATTTGTAAGCATAGGAAAAATAATATGCCATAAAAAGTAGATTTTAGTTCTTTGATTCTTAGACCAATCCTTATAATATGCCGTCTGTGCTCCAATATTGATAATTCCACTAATCTCATCACTTTTTTCGGTCATTCCTATAATTGTCCCTCCGATGCTATGACCTAGGGTTACTATTTTGTGATTTGGAAACTCTTTTTTAGCATAATCAATCACTCCAGAAAAATCTTTTTGCCCCCAATCTGTAAAAGAAGCCTTAAAACCACTAAGTTTTTTGGGCCTTGAGCCTGCTATCCCTCTATAATCATAAGTAATTACCTGATACCCATTTTTTGCCATGTAAGTGGCGTAGTGATGATATAATTTTTTGTCTACAGCTGTAGCAGAATTTATAATTAACACTTTGTTTTTATCGGCGATTCCCTCAGAAGGGTAAACCTTTCCTGATAAGGAATAATCATCTATGGCAGGAATACTAATCATTTGCAAGGGTTTTGTTGATGTAATGTTATAGTTTTTGTGTTAATATCGCTGTAATTGTTTTAATACCTTCAATATAATTACCAAGCCTGATATTTTCATTAGGGCTATGTTGATTATTATCCTTGTTTACTGTGGGCACAATAACAGCAGGAATATTTAGGGTATTTACAAATGGTGAAATAGGAATAGAACCTCCACCAGTACGAATTTGTACAGGAGCTTTACCAAAAGCTCTTGTCATTGCCTTTCTTAACCATTTTCCAATTTCAGTATTAAAATCGGTTCTAAAAGCATCGTAAGCAATTTGATAGTTAAAACGAATGATTTTTGGATATTTCATCCTCTCATCTTCAGTAGGGGTGGTATCTATAATATGATATCCCTGATCTAAAATGTGTTGTTTTACCATATCAACCATATGTTGTGCATTGGTTTCTTTAACAAGTCTTATGTTCATTTCTGCGATAGCACTAGAGGGTATTATTGTTCGTCTTTTAGTACCTACCCAGCCTGATTGTATTCCCAAAATACCTAAAGACGGATATTGTATAGATTCTTGATATGTATCTGCAATATTATCTATTGAAGCGATTCCTAATTTTTTCCTAATTGTCTTTTCGTCGTCGGGAACTTGGTTTAGGATTTTTTTTGTTTCTTCCGATATTTCAATACCATCATACCAACCTGATATTGAAACTCTTCCGTCTTCTTGCATCATCGATCCTAATAGTTGAGAAAGACGTAATGCCGGATTGGGCACATAGTTACCATAATGACCACTATGTTGTGGTGCTCTGGGACCAAAAACCTCGAGGGATAATGTCGTTATTCCTCTTGCTCCATATGCCAGTGTAGGTTGATTAGAAATATGCCTGGGACCATCAAAAATGACAAGCATATCCGAAGCTAATTCCTTTTTGTAATCTATTACAGCTTTGGGTAATCTGGGAGAACTAATTTCTTCCTCAAAATCCATAATGACTTTAATGTTGTAGTTAGGTTCATACTTAAAATCGTTAATAATATCCATTGCTTTAAGAAACATAACAACCGGTCCTTTGGCATCAGATGTTGATCTGGCAAAAATTCTCCAGTCAGGATTAATTTCACCATTTAATTTATCCAATGGGATAGTGTTCCATTTTTCAACATTATCTTGTTCTTTTAGTACCGCTTTATATGGATTTTCCTGAAACCATTTGGTAGTATCAACAGGTTGGCCATCTACTTGAAGGTAAACTAATACTGTTTTCTTAGCATCTTTATGTTGTCTACCGGCTAATAGTAAGGGGATTTTTTCTGTTGAGAGGCGTTTGGATGTAAATCCACGATCTTTAAATGCTTTTTCACACCACTTTATATTTTTTTCTATGTCTTTTGGATAATGAGCGTCATTAGGTAAACTCAAAAGCTCAACTAATTCATTAAAAGAAGTCTTGGCATATGTAAGTGATAGTTTATCCAGTTCACTGTCTTGTAACTGTTGTGCAGTAGAGGAGAAGATGAAAAAAAGCAGAGTGGTTGTAATGATACATCGAGTCATAATCATATGTGTTGAAGGGTTACACCAATTTAACTATAAAATATAGCATTCAATCTCGCTCATTTTCGGTTCTATTTTCTTGTTCACAATCTATGGTTATACAAATTAATCACAGCAGCTTAGAACAAAAAAGCAACTTCGTTTTCTGTACGACATTTTATAGTTAAATTGGTATTAGGTGTTACCGGTAATTGTAAATGTATATAAAAGATTAGAATAGCTATTTTTATTTTAAATAACCTTAACAAGTTTTCTTATATTGGATTCAAATTAAACCATTTAGGCTATGCATACTCATAAGTTAATCCTGATTTCTTCTTTAATACTAGTGTTGTGTTTCTCTTGTAAAAAACAAAAAACAACTGATGTGATAAAAGAGAAAGAAAAGTCTGCCGTAGAACGAGTAGATAAAAAAGAGGCTATTACATCGCTTTCGCAAAAAATGAGCAATCAATATGAGAAAGCAAAACAGGATTTCCTGGCAGATTCGGATGATATAGATAATATTATTTGGTACGGAAGAAGAACTGCATATTTAGGGAAGTATAAAGAAGCTATAGAAATTTATTCTAATGGAATTAAAAAGTACCCTAATGAAGCTCGATTATATAGACATAGAGGACATCGTTATGTTTCAATACGAGAATTTGATAAAGCAATACATGATTTAGAGTTTGCAACGACATTGATAGAAGGAAAGGAAAACAATATTGAACTTGATGGATTACCTAATGCAATGAATATTCCTGTAAGTAGTTTACATGGAAACATATGGTATCACCTGGGCTTAGCATATTATTTAAAAAACGATATGAAAAAAGCGTATCACGCTTATCTTAATTGTAGAAATTTAAAATCTAATGATGATAATACAGTCTCGAGTACAAACTGGTTATACATGATCCAAAGAAGAATGGGAAATGAAGATCTTGCAAGAGAGCTATTAGATTCGATAACAAATGATATGACGATTATCGAAAACACAAGCTATTATAATCTTTGTAGATTCTATAAAGAGAGGATTACAATCGATTCGTTACATACAGGAAAAGATGCACCTCAGGATGATGCAACTCGGTATGGGATTGCTAATTGGTTTTTGTATAATGGGAACAAAGAGAAAGCAAGAGTACTTTTACAGGAAATTCTGGAAGGAAAATCACGAAGTTCTTTTGGATATATTGCAGCAGAATCTGATTTTTCCAGGTATTTTGGGGAGTAAATGTTACTTTTTTAAGAAGCTAAGAAACTATTTCTGATACTCATTAAAAATAAAAGTCCAATCCTATTAATAGGATTGGACTTTTAAATATAAGTAATTATTTATGATCTTAGTTATTCAACATCACTGGCATTACCAGCATGGTTACGTGCTCTCCTTCATCTAATCCATCGATTGGAGTAAGAATCCCTGCTCTATTAGGTAATGACATTTCTAGTTGTACTTCACCTGCATTAAGATTGTTAAGCATTTCGCTTAAAAAGCGAGAGTTAAAACCAATTTGCATATCATCACCTTGGTAATCACATGTTAAACGTTCTTCTGCTTTGTTAGAATAATCGATATCTTCTGCAGATATATTTAGTTCTGCTCCGGCAATCTTTAATCTAATCTGATGTGTTGTTTTATTAGAGAAAATAGAAACTCTACGTACAGAATTTAAAAATTGAGTACGGGCTATAGTTAATTTATTAGGGTTCTCTTTTGGTATTACCGCTTCATAATTAGGGTATTTACCATCAATTAACCTACAGATTAACTGTGTTTCATCAAAAGAGAATTTTGCATTCGATTCATTGTATTCGATCAATACTTCACTATCACTACCTGCTAAAATTCCTTTTAGTAAGTTCAATGGTTTTTTTGGCATAATAAATTCTGCCGCTTGAGAAGCTTTGATATCTTCTCGAGTATATTTAACTAATTTATGAGCATCGGTAGCAACAAAAGTTAAGCCTTCTGTAGAGAATTGAAAAAACACTCCACTCATTACTGGTCTTAAATCATCATTACCAGTTGCAAAAATAGTTTTGCTTACTGCTGTGGCTAGGATATCTCCAAGTAAATTTGTAGAACTGGGATCTTCTAATTCTACCGCTTTAGGAAATTCCTCACCGTTAGCATAAGCCAAGGCATACTTACCGTGATTAGAACTTATCTCTATTGTATTATTATCTGCAGCGACAAAAGTTAAAGGTTGCTCAGGAAAAGTTTTAAGCGTTTCTAACAATAATTTAGCAGGTACTGCAATAGTTCCCTGATCAGAAGATTCTACTTCTAATTTTGCAGACATGGTGGTCTCTAAATCAGAGGCAGATACAGTTAATGCATTATTGTCTAATTCGAACAAAAAGTTATCTAAAATTGGTAATGTATTGCTATTACTAATTACCCCTCCTAATACCTGTAGTTGCTTAAGTAAGTAAGAACTGGATACTATAAATTTCATCTGTTTTTCTTTATTATTTTTTGGTTGTCAGAATTTGTGCTGATACAGATCAGTATGAAATTTGCCAATAATCATTTCAACCAATCTACCGTGAGGTAGGTAAGAATCAATGTAGTTGCCATGGCTCATTTCATATATATGTGTGACTAATTACGTACAGTTTTACGCAAATATAATCGTAATCTGTTTGGGATTTGGTATTGAGAAAACCATAGTTATTAACAAACCAAAGGGAGTTATTGACTATTTTATGAATTCGGAATAATTAATTGGTGTCATCTTTCATGAGCTTATCTGTATAATGTGCTTTATGCTTGGGTTTAGCAAAGCGTTTTTGATTATAAGCTGTAGATTTTCCTTTTGGGATAGATAAACTTTGCCATTGTTCACTAGCAATCATTTTCCCGAGAAATACGATTTGCCCTATATGATACGAATAATGCGCTAATTGCCTATTAATCGCTTCGGTAATACTATGTTCTATATTACGAATATAGATAGGCTGGTTAATATTATTTTGATCGATACTTTCTAGTGCTTCAAAAAGGCATTGCCATCCATCATCCCATTTGGTTAGAAGATCTTCTTTAGATTTAATGTCGTTTTCAAATTCGGCATCACGTTGCCTCCATTGTTTTTCTCCATCTGTAGTTAAGAAGTCTGTCCACCGGGATTTCATATTACCCCAGAGATGTTTTACAATAATCGCAATACTATTACTCTCGTTGTTATATTGCCAAAAAAGCTTCTCTTCTGGAATTTGGTCTATTGTTTTTTCTCCCAGAGATTTATAATAAGCAAACTGTTTTTGGATTCCTTCTAGATATTCTGACGAGTTCATTGATGTATACTTTTACTTTAAAGATAAGGTTTTAAATGAATACTTGATTTCTAATTGTTAGAAAATAGAGTGTTTGGCTTCGAATTAGTTATCAGTGATGTACGGGTATCTATCAAGAAATATTTAAAAAGAAGAATGGAGTATATGATCCGGTCGGGAATTGTAAATAATATCATTCTTTTGGATGCTAAAATTCACCTTACTATAGAAATTGATATAGAAATAAAGGTTAATTCCTTATTTTTAAAGATATTATTGATCTTTTTGATAAGAAAATATCATAGAGTCCCATAATAATGCTTACTATAAAACATGACTATATTTTCAAAACCTACACTCGTATTCATTTTCTTGATTGTATGCAGTATTGCAAAAGCTCAGACAAAAGAAGGGGGTAATTTAAAGATTCCAAAAAAAGATCATGAATTACTTGAACAGGCCAAGAATTATTTGGAAGAAGAAAACGAGGAACAAAAAGAAGCTTTTAGAATAAGTCATGATGTATTAAAAAGAACTAAAAGTGAAAAAAATAAGGTAATTGCCAATAGTATTTTGTCTAAGTATCATTATTATAAATACGCTACTGATTCTTCATTGTTTTATGCTAAAAAAGCTGTTGGGTTAATAGGAAATAAACAAGATTCACTATCTCTAAAGTACCTGTCCTCTTTATACACAACCCTTTCAAATGCTTCTAGAGATAAAAATTTGATTGAGGCAAGTAAAAAATGGGCTTTAAAAGGAATCGAAACTGCTCAGAAATCTGGAAACCTTGAGGATTTGGATAAGCATACATCAAATTTGGCAATCACTTATAGACTTGTGGGCAATATTCCTAAGGCCCTAGAGCTTCTTGAATCTACTCTTAGTTATAGAGAAAACCCAAACCGTTATGCATCTATTGCCATTTGTTACCTAGAATTAAAAAATTATACAAAGGCATTGTTTTATCATAAAAAAGCATTGGATTATTATATTACTACTGATAATAAAAGAAGTGAAGCAATCACATTATTGAACATTGGGGCGGTGTATATGGATATGAATGAGGATGATATGGCTTTAGTTTATTTTAATAAATCACTGCCTATTGCTGAAGAATATAACTATCCTTTAATAATCCTCAATAATATGCTTAATATTAGTGAAGTTTTTCAGAGCAAAAAAGAATTTAAAAAGGCCAAAAAGGGATATAATGAGGTATTGTCCTTGGCTCGAGAATCAGGATATCTTGAACAACAATTATATATCTATCAAAGGCTAAAAGTTATTGCTTTGGAAGAAAAAAAATATAAAAAAGCTCTAGATTACACAGAGAAGAAAAATCAAATACAAGATTCTATACATAACTTGCAAAAGGATGAAGAGGTTGCCAAACTGGAAATACAATATGAGACACTAAAGAAAGAAAAGGAAATAACGATTTTAAAAAAGAATCAAGAGTTTAAGGTTTTAGAAATAAAAAGGCAACAATTTCAAAAACAAACGCTTACCTATGCCTTTATTGTGATCTTGATACCTCTGGCAGGTTTACTTTTTCTATATTATCAAAGGTTAAAAAATCAAAGATTACTGCATAAGAAAGAAAAAGAAATAGGAGAACAAAAAATAGAAGCTTTAATAAGAGGTCAAGAATTAAAATTAATTAAAAATTCTATTAGTATTCAAGATAAGGAACGAAAAAGAATTGCCCAGCAACTTCACGATAGAATAGGGGGGAATCTTGCAGCAATAAAGCTTCAGTTTAATTCGGTCAAAAAAAAATCAGAAAATTTAGATGTAATCTATCAACAATTAGATGAGACCTACAAACAAGTTAGAGAGCTTTCTCATGACCTTATCCCAAAAAAATTCAGACATAATAACTTTATACAATTATTAAAGGAATATATGCAGAATATTGGAAATGCCAGTAAATTAAGTATCCATATTTCAACCTATTCAGAGCATAAAATTAATGAAATAGACCATTCTTTTCATAATCAATTATTCTCTATTTTTCAGGAACTCATAACAAATACAATAAAGCATGCTAATGCCCGAAAAGTTGAAATTCAAATCGATTTTATAGATGATCTTACTCATATTATTTATGAGGATAATGGTAATGGATTTGATATCTCTGTAACATCTTTAGGTATTGGTTTATCAAATATTGAGAGTCGAATACAGAAATTATCAGGTGTAATGCATATTGACTCTCGACTCAAAAGAGGAACGATTATTACTATTGAAATACCTAGGCTTCTACAACAAGCCTTTTAATCTTGTAGAATATAGTTTATAGATAACAATATCAGGGTTAATACAAGGGAGAGATTTTAAAACAACATTTTTCGTTTTCGAACCAATAACCAGATGACTACGGGGGCACCAATTAGCGAAGTAATAGCATTAATTGGAAGTGTATATTCGCTAGATGGTAGTTGTGCAATACTATCACACACCAGCATAATAATGCTTCCTAGTAGTATTACAGCAGGGATTAATGTTTTATGATTTGAGGTATGAAATAGTTGCCTTGTAAGATGAGGTACAGCTAGACCAATAAAGGCAATCGGTCCGGCAAAAACGGTAACGCTACCGGCTAATAATCCTGTAGCAACAATAATCAGAAAACGACTTGTCTTGATATTTAGCCCAAGGCTTCGAGCATAGTTTTCTCCCAGAAGTAGCGTGTTTAGAGGTTTTATGGCAAGGATGGATAATAACATTCCTAATAATGATATACCAGAAAATATAAGTACATCATGCCAGGATAGATTTCCTAAACTTCCAAATCCCCAGAAAATATATCGTTGTAATTGATCGGCAGGAGCAAAGTAGGCCAATACACTTACTATAGCAGCTGTAATACTTCCGAACATAAGTCCGATAATAAGTATTGCCATTGTATCTCTCACTTTAATTGAAACAAGCATTACGGCAAACAATACTAATATACTACCCAAGCTGGCTGCAATAACCAATCCCCATTTTGAAATTAAAAAAGATGATACTGCAACTCCGGTAAATGCGCTTCCTAATATCAATAGTGCCACTCCTAAACTTGCTCCAGAGCTTATGCCGAGTACAAAAGGGCCTGCTAATGGATTTCTAAATAAGGTTTGCATTAGTAATCCTGAAACTCCAAGTCCACTACCTACAATTATCGCGGTGAGTGCTTTTGGCAATCGATAATCAACAATGATATGTCTCCAGGCTTCTTTTTCTACAGTTCCCCCTACCAGGCTACTTAACGTATCCAACCATGGAATAAATACTGAGCCTAAGCTTATATTTGCAATAAAGCAAATTAACAAAAGCACGACAATACTTATAAAAACACGTTTGTATGATTTGGTTGGGGTCAATTAATTTAGTTTTTCAAAAAAATAAGGTTCATAATCGGTTAATAATTCTGGATGGGCAATTTTAATGATATCTTTTAAAATTAAGTCGGGCCGCATAGGTCCTAATTCATAATATATTAATCCTCCTTTAGAACCCATCTTTAAAGTTGAAGAATATACGGCTTTATTTTTAAAGGCATCGAATAAAGTATACCGATGGTTCTTCGCTTTGAGCTCATCGAGTGATTTAGAATTTCCTGATCCTATCCATAGCTCTGCCTTTTGCGCCTTTTCAAGTACACTTTCAAAACTTAATGCCAGGCTTCCGCTTTTTTTAACGTCTTCCCATAAATATGTAGTATTAGCATCTTTTAAAAATTTGGCAACAAAACTACTTCCACCAGGAACATGCCATATATCCTTAAACATATTGCCAGATAAAACTGTTGGAGAAGAAGTTGTGTTTTTGGCTAAAGTAGTTGCTTGATTGTATTCTTTTTTAATATTTTGAAAGATATCTTCTGCCATTTTTTCTTTGCCAAAGAAAGCAGCCATAAATTTTATCCATTCTGCCCGACCTAAGGGATGTTCCTCTAGCCAGGAACCATTAATTACCACAGGAATTCCCGTTTTTTGTATCAGATCATAGGCTTTTGTATCTCCAGAGGAAGAAAATCCAACAACTAATTCGGGAGAAAGCTCAAGAACAACTTCTGTATTTAAATTCCATTCTTCGCCAAGTTCTTTAATTGCACCAGTATTAATCAAAGCACGTGTTTTTTCAGAAGAAATATAATCTGTATGTGGAAATCCTACTAATTTCTCTTCAAGATTCATATACTCTAGTATTGGAATATCGGTAGTAGATGTTAGAACAACCCTCTCTATAGGCACTTCAATAAATATTGCATCTGGAGATTTGAATGGTTTTTCTGTTCCTTTTGGATGTAAAATATATGTAAGTCCCTCTTTTGCATCCGGCCAGGGTGTAGTAACCTTGATTTCTTTATAGTTTTCACGATTTTTAATAGTAAACCCTGAAGCGTATTCAATATTTTGAGGGGCCAGATACATTACGGTGAGTGGAGTAGTATCCTTTGGTGTTTTCTTACAAGAAGTACCTAATAAGAATAGTAAAGAAATGATAAAAACAGTACGCATGAGCATCATTTTTTTGTAAAAATAGTAAATCAGAATAAGTTTGGGTCTAAAGTGGCATTTCATTATTCTATAGATAATTTATATACACTTTAGTATCAACTTAATAAATAGTAAAAAAAATGTTTTATGAATCATTTAATTAAAAAAATAATGATTATTTGATAAGCAAAACAATTTATAAACCGTCATTTAACTATTTGTTCTCTTTAAGCTAAAATCGGAAAACTGTTAAAAAACGTTCTTTGATATTTAATGCAAATGCATAAATAGATATGAAAAGCTTAAACTTACATTTTACCTTTTTAATAGTGTTATTGTTTTTTTCATGCTCTTATGAGGAAAGCAATATAGAGGATTACGAAAATCAAAAATTTCAGGAAGATAAAAATAGGAATATAGAAAGTTTAACGATAGTAAGCTACAATATATTTCATTTACCTGGTATTGCACGAATAAAACACTATAAGGAAGAAGAAAGATCGACAAAGCAGTTACAGGTTTTAACAGAAATGGCACCTTTATTAGACGTTATTGTTTTTCAGGAAGGATTTAACAGACAAGCCGAGACATATCTATTTAATAAATTGGAGGAGGTATACCCTTATAACACAGTACTTGTTGGTCAATATTGTAGTGCAGGTTCTTATTGGAACTCTATTAATGGAGATTGTTCTAACAGTCTCTTTGTTGTTAATGGAGGGGTAAGAATTTTTAGTAAATATCCGATTGATATAAAAAGGCAATACGTGTTTAACAACTCTGCATACGGAACGGCGGATTATTATTCTAATAAGGGTGCAGTATATGTTGAGATTACTAAAAATGAAAAAAAATACCATGTTGTAGGTACACATTTACAAGCAGATCAAGGAAATTATAATGGAACTTCTGTTCGGTTAAAGCAATTAGAAGAGATTAGAGATTGGGTAAATAGTTTAAAAATACCAATATCAGAACCTTTAATTTATGCGGGAGATATGAATGTGGAATATACAGATACATTTTCATATAAGGATATGAAAAGTATTTTGAATTCTAGAATATCATATTCTTTTAACCCTTCTACAGAAGCAGGGACCTATTCTAATACCAATACTTTGGTTAGAAAAGAATATCCAAATTATAATAATACGTTAGATTATATTTTAATTAGTAAGAGTCATAAGCAACCAGTTTTTATACCTGAAATGAAGATGCTTCAATTTGTGAAAGATGGTGAAGATCTATCAGATCATAATGCGGTAAAAACAACATATAGTTTCAATAATTAATCATGTTTAAAACAATAAATATCCTTGCATAAAATATAGGGGTATTTATTAATATACGTGCAATGAGTCTAAATAGCAATTACATCTCCGTATGCTATTTTGATAGAAAAAGAATCTTTAAGGTCTATTTGTTGGAGGTTAGCAAGTAACGCTCTCATGGGACCGGCATGGGTTACTACGGCAATTTTTTCTTCAGAAACATGATCCAAAGAGGTATAAAAATCCAAAATTCGTTCTTGTAGTGTGATATATGACTCCCCATTTGGGACTTGTATATTTACAAAATCATTCATCCAGGGGTCTATTTCTGAACTATGTATAGCATCCCAAGGTTGTAACTCCCAATCTCCAAAATTTAATTCCTTAAGTCGATTATCATAGATAATTTCTTTTTTGAATGTTTTGGCTAATAGTTTACATCGTTGTAATGGGCTACTATATATCGTAGTAATTTCATGAATAGGAATACATTGATGTATTTTTTCTACTTCTGTAGTAAATGTATCTGTAATTCCGATATCACTTTGCCCATAGCAAATTCCTTTTTCAATATTTGGAGTAGTATGTCTTACCAGATATATTTCCATAATGCTATGCTAGTAAGATAAAATACAATTTCACTAAGCTGTTGGACAGCACCTGCACAATCTCCTGTTTGTCCACCAATCCATTTTTTAAATTTGGCTGCTAAGAACATTTTTGACAAGTACATAGGGATCAAGGTAAGAAATATCATGGGATTTTTGAAGAAAAATAGGGGAGCAATACCAAATATACCACTAATCAATAATGAACGTATACCCATGCTTTTTGCTGCCGGTTTGGCTTTACTGTTTTCTGTATCTCTTACATAAGAATGTGTAAAAATTAAGGAGGTAGCTATAAAACGGCTTAAGGCATGTCCAGAAATTAGTATTAGAGGGATGAAATACGTTTCTATTTCTCTTAATGCTGCAAATTTTATGCTTAGAATTAATACTAGTCCAATAGTACCATAGGTACCTAGACGAGAATCTTTCATGATCAAAAGTATTTTATCTTTGGTCCATCCACCACCAAATCCATCACACACATCGGCGAATCCGTCTTCATGAAAAGCGCCTGTGGCATAAATAGTAGAAAACATAGATAGTAGTATTGAGATTTCTACCGAAAAAATAAAAGAAGCTCCGTAAAAAACGATAGCACCAATACTTCCGACGATGATTCCTACTAGAGGAAAATATTTAGAACTAAGACGTAAATTTTCAGAATCGTGATTTACCCATTTTGGACAAGGAATACGAGTGAAAAACATCAATGCAGTAAAAAAGATGTGAATTTCTTTTTTCATGATTTATTTAAAATTAATGTCCATAGTAGAATCCTCTACAAGATATTGCCACAATGGAATTAAAGCACTAATGATAAGTATAAAAGCTAGAATTATCCCAATGCCTCCAACTTTGTTTTTCTTTAAAAATGAAATGACTCCAAAATAAAGGCTTAATAATCCAATACAAACAGAGGTTATTCTAAAAGTTTTGGCAACAGTGAATATATAAGAATTTAACTCAGAAGTATTTTTTGATGATTCAATTAAAATAGAGTACTGCCGAGACAGATCAATAGTATACCAGTATACGAAATACATCCCGACAATAGCGATAAATATGGATAAGATTCCTTTTTTCATTGTGTTAAACTATTCACTACCAGAAACTCCAGCACTTTCAAAACTAGCCATAGTATTAAGAAAAGTAACTGCAGATTCTATAATAGGATAAGCTACAGCAACTCCTGTTCCTTCTCCTAATCGCATACCAAGATTAATTAATGGTTTTTTATCTAAAAACTCATACATCTTTTGGTGTCCTTGTTCTTCTGATGTATGAGCAAATATGCAATAATCTAATACATTTTGATGCATAGCATATGCAGCTAATAAAGCAGAAGTAACAATAAACCCATCTATGATAATAGTCATTTTGAGTTCTGCTGCTTTTAAAATTGCTCCGGTAATCATAGCAATTTCAAATCCTCCAAATATAGTTAGTGCTTCAAGTGGAGAAGAAGGTATATGTTTTTGGTATACTTCGGATAAAATTTGTTGCTTGATTTTAATAGCTGAAGTATCCAGACCTGTTCCAGAACCTACACATTCTGCCAAAGGAACCTTTGTGAAATATGACATCAATAATGAAGAAGCAGAAGTGTTTCCGATTCCCATTTCGCCAAAACCTATAGTATTACAGCCATTATTAAACGTTTCTGTGACCAGATCAGCACCTTTTTGTATAGCTATGGTACATTGTTTTGCGGTCATAGCAGGTTTTTCTTGATAATTTTGAGTACCAAAATCAATTTTTTCGTGAATGATACCAGGGATATTTTCAAAATCATGATTAACTCCGGCATCTACTATTTTAAGAGCAATATGATGTTGCTTGCAAAAGACATTAATAGCGGCTCCTTCATTTACAAAATTATAAACCATTTGTGCGGTCACTTCTTGGGGATAAAGGTTGACTTCTCTTTTTTTTGCAATACCGTGATCACCGGCAAAAACTAGAATAGTAGGCTGATCTAAACTGGGTTGGTCCGTGTTTTGAATCATACCTATTTGTAAAGCTACTGTTTCAAGTACTCCTAATGCTCCAACAGGTTTTGTTTTAGTATTAATTTTGTTTTGAAGAGTTGCTTCAAGGGTATTATTAAAGATAGGTTTTATATCAAAGTCCATGTATATTTTGGTTATTAAGAGTTTTTGATTTCAACAGGAATACCAGAAATCATTAATATTGCTTTATCGGCATGACTAGCTATATGTTGGTTCATCCAGCCTTGTAGTTCGGTAAATTTTCTACCAATTTTGGTAGTAGCGTGAACCCCCATTCCGATTTCATTAGAAATGATAATTATAGTCGCATTTATGTTTAATAGTTTATCAAATTCTGCTTTTGCTTGCGACAGTGAGAGCTGGATGTCATTTTTTGTATCCATATAGTAGTTGGTAAGCCACAAAGTAACACAATCGATCACAACAACACTATCTTTTTTAACAACTTTAGAGATTTCTTTTTCTTCTTCAATAGAGACCCAACGATCGTCGCGATCTGCAATATGCCTATCTATACGTTTGCGATGATCATCATCCCAAATGCGTGAAGTCGCTAGATAATAAGGAGTGTCGGATAACTGTAATGCCAGACGCTGTGCATAGCTGCTTTTACCAGAACGTTCTCCTCCTGTAATGTAATACAACATTGAATTGGTTTTAGAGATAGCAAAGGTAATCGAATACATTATTTATTTGTTAAAGTAATCCGAAATTCCATAAAATATAATACATTCGCGCAGAATTTTGGTTCTGATACTCCTTTCATGGGAGTTGAGGATTAAAAGGGAATCAGGTACAATGAAGAATGAAGTTAGCATATAAATCTCGATTTTTTTAATTTTTAATCGTATTTCTGAAGTTTAACATCGTAAATCAATATTCCTGAGCTGTTCCCGCAACTGTATGCTGTGTCCATCATTAAAAAGGATGCTTGTTGTTAATACTTTATAACCACTGCTCGTTTGACGATCGGGAAGGTAAACAACAAGACGCGAGCCAGGAGACCTGCCTTTATTCATTGTAATCAAACTTTCGGGACAATTGTTTGGGTATGGGTAAACTACATACTTTTTTCCGGTAATTGTAAAAATTAAGTGTTTAAGTAATGAACAAAAAAGTATTTTTTGGAACAGCATTTTTAATGTTGGGATCATCTGTTGTATTTGGACAGGAGATCCAAATAGATGAGGTGGTTAATGAGCTAGACGAGGTGGTTATTTCTGACTCTAAGTTTAGTTTGAAACGAGAACAAAGCGGTAAGGTAATTACTAAAATTACTGCTAAAGAACTAGAACGTAGCCAGGGGCAATCTGTAGCTACAGTACTTGCAAGAGCAACAGGCTTGTTTATTAATGGTAACGGTAGCGCCGCTGGGCAAGACCTTGGAGTTTATGTGCGTGGAGGGCGTAATCGTCAGGTAGTTATTAGAATTGATGGGGTAACAGTTAGTGATCCTTCTACTTCTTCTGGAGATTTTGATTTACGATTACTATCGGTTAATCAAATACAGGAAATTGAAATTCTTAAAGGAGCATCGAGTACTTTATATGGTTCTGGAGCTGCGGCTGCAGTAATCAATATTATTACAAAATCTGAGAGTAAGAAAAAGATATCTGCTAGTTTTCAATCCAGTATAGGAACGAATCAATCTCAGGAAGATCAGGATTATGATATTAATGAATTTATAAACCTTGCATCGATTAACGGAACCTTGGGAAAAGTAAGCTATTTGGCAAGCGTAGGAAATCAGTTTAGTGATGGATTATCGGCAGCAGAGACCGAAGGAGCAGAAAGCGATGCATTTTCTAAATTTAATGTATATACCAAGTTAGGATATCGATGGAATGATAATTTTAGATTTCATTTTTTTGGAAATTTAGATCAATATAAAAATGATTTCGATGCTGCGGCAGGAATAGATGGAGACAATCGATTTGAGAGTCAACAATTAAGAGCGGGATCTTTTTGGGAGATTAAGTACCCTAAGGGTAGTTTTACATTTACAAACAGTTTTGCATCCTTAGAAAGAGATCTTACCAAGTCTAGCTTTCCTTCAAGATATGAAGGTAATGTGCATACTTTTGATGCATATAATAAATACACCTTTAACAATACACTACATACGGTTATTGGGGCTAATGGTTCGTATAGTAAATTTAGTCTTCTAAATATTCCTTTTGGTACTACAAATCTAGAAGAGACAATTAGTGATACCGATGCAGAATTTGATATTATTGACCCTTATATTAATATAGTATATGCTTCAGATTTTGGTTTTAATCTAAATGCAGGAGCGAGATATAATATTCATAGTACCTATGATAATCATGTTGTTTATACTATAAATCCATCATATACCCACACATTTGGAGATAATTATATTAAAGGATTAGCATCATATAGTACCGCATATATCACTCCGTCATTATTTCAGCTATATGATACGGCCTTCTTTACAGGAAATCCAGATCTTAAACCAGAAGAGAGTGCAACTATAGAAGGAGGAATTGAATTATCTCATAAGAAGAAAGCTACGGTGAGTGTAGTTTATTTTAATCGTAAATCAGAAAACTTTATCACTTTTGACCCTACTACTTTTGTGAATTTTAATTCACCCGATGATATAAAGGTAGATGGAGTAGAAGTAGAGGTGTCGACAACAGTTTTAGAGGACAAACTATCTGTAAAAGGGAATTATACCTATACTAATATTGACAAATTAGACGATAATATCAGAATTCCTGAACATATGATTAATGCTAGTATTGGTTATCAATTAGGAAAAAAGACATATACTTCGTTAAACTATCAGTATAATACCAAGCGTACAGATAACGATTTTGCTAATACAGACCCGGTTACTTTTGCCCCAACACAAGTTTCTCTTGATGGTTATGGTATATTAGATTTTTATATTAGTCACCGACTACTAAAAAATCTAAATATTTATGCAGCGATGCATAATATTACCAATGAAGATTATCAGGAGATTTTAGGATTTAGTACCAAAGGTAGAAATGCCAGAGTTGGAATTAATCTGGAATTCTAAATATTATAACCCGGGTTTAATCAAAAACTCCTGAACGAATAGTTCAGGAGTTTTTACTTTTTTAGAGATTATATTATTCTGCAGTGGGAAGATTGTTATCCCGATACATACGTTCATAAACGGGAGAAAACATTTTACTATTTCCAACACTTTCTAATTGTATTATATTATAATTTTTAGCACTTTTTGTACCTAAAATATTATCTATTGCAGCTTTAAAAAGAGGTTCATTTTCATCACCTAAAACCCCAAGATTAGAATAATCTTCTTCGATTTCTACTTCTGGAGAAAAACCACCGTGATAATCTGTAAAACCAACAGAGTTGCTGGATTTAAGAACTAAAGGTTGCATAGCATATGTATGTCCAGTGTTAGCACCTTGTCGTCCAAAATTATCAGAATCATATAATGTTATTGATGCTTGAAATTTTCCTCTTGTAGTGGCTCCTACCTGGATCACATTTATATGTGGGTCAAGCCCATTAATTACCAGCTCACTAGCCGAAGCAGAGCTTCTGGTAGTTAAAATATAAATTCTACTTAAATTAAGACTATTAATGGCTTCACCTGTTCTGATTTGATTGTCAAAAAGATTGGTGCTTCCAAACTGTGCCTGTCGATCAGAGTTCCATTCTTCTGTCGAAAAAACCTGACCATTAAATTGCCCTGTAATCATACTCGATAAATCAATTGAAGTTGTAACAGATCCACCACCATTATATCTCAGATCTAATATTAAGTCACTTACATTATCAGATACAAATTTTCCAAAGGCAGCATTAAGTTGAGTATCAAAATCTGCAGTAAAAGAATTATACATAAGGTATCCGACAGGGCTACCACCTACATCAATAGTTTTTGATATAAAAACAGGATTCTCGGTATATTGAACTTTGGTAAGTGAAATAGAAGTTCCTGTCGAGGTAACATTGGTACCATCAAAAGTTGCCAGACCTATGCTGTAACTATCAGTGCCTAATAGTCCTCTAAAATTTTGATCATTTATTTGGGTACCATTAACCGTATTAAAGATATCTCCTCTTTTTACTCCTTTGGCAGCTGCATCAGTCCCCGGTAGTACATAACGCACATACCCAAACACAAGAGACTGGTCGTTTGGATAACGCACAAGACCATACTCCATACCATTATTCTTTGTAATACCGTCAAAAGCTTGTTCTAATGCAATATAGTCATCTACAACCCAGCTAAATTGATCAACTTTTACTTGCTCTCCGCCCACCAATACTGTTTGTTTAGATTTTAATTCTTCAAAAAGTGCTTCAGGAGTAGAAAATCCTTCTAAAAATTGTATGTATTCCTGATTAGAAGGAAAACGATTATTTGCCAAATCAGGGACATCTGCTTTGTATAAGTAATAGAGATTTAATCCTTTCCAGATAAAATCATTTATTTCTGGTGCACCAGAAACACGGGGTACATCATCGTTATCATCAAAACATGCCGTAAGCAGGTTACCAACGAAAAGCAATAGTGCAAAATACTTTATGTACTTCATCTATTTTTATATTTATTGTTTTTATTTGCCTAATGAAATTCATCAATAATCATTCCGAGAAGAATAAAAATGATAGTTATACTTATTTCATATTGACCTTACTTCTTAGTATAAAGCGATAAATGTAACTACTTTATTATAATTTTAAAAAAGATTGTAACAAATTACTTAGATAGTCGTCTCCCTTATATAAAGCTGACAAAGTTTTATGAAAACCACCAACCAAAATGAAAGAAGGAGCATTTATAACGCTTACAAACGGATTTAAAGATAAGCTTTTTAGGTTAGCTAAACGTTTGCTTGTAAGTAATGAAGAAGCAGAAGATGCTACACAAGAAGTATTACTGAAGCTATGGAAGAATAAGAGTAAAATGGCTGAGTATAAAAATGTAGAAGCTTTTGCGATGACAATGACTAAGAATTATTGTTATGATAAGCTTAAGGCAAAAGAAACAGGAAACCTAAAAATTGTACATAGTAATTATAAGGACGAGAGACCTTCATTACAACGAGAATTAGAAGCTAGAGATAGTTTAGATTGGGTTGGTAAGATTATGGATAGTCTGCCAGAACAACAACGAATGATTATCCAACTTAGAGATATAGAACAATATAATAATGCAGAAATAGCAGATATGCTGGGGCTTAATGAAACAGCAGTTAGGGTTGCATTATCAAGAGGAAGAAAAAAAATTAGAGTAGAATTATTAAAAAAACACAATTATGGAGTTGTCTAACATAGAAAAATTACTAGAGAAGTATTTCGAAGGCGAAACCACCGTTTCTGAAGAAAAAGAATTAAAGGTTTACTTTACCAGAGAAACTGTGCCGTCGCATTTGGAGAAATACAAAGATCTATTTCAATATTTTTCTGAAGAGAGTACCATAACGGCTACCAAGGATCTAAAATTAAATACCAGTAGTAGAAAATCCAGATACGCCTGGATGGGTATTGCAGCATCAATAGCTTTGATTGCAGGGATATTTTTAACAAATATGCCACCAAACCCAGACGAAGCTCTTGGAACATATGAAGATCCAGAAATAGCTTTACAGGAAACCAAAAAAATCCTCAATATGGTTTCGCAATTAATGAATGAGGGCAAACAGGAATTAGTGTACCTGAACGAATTTGAAAACACTACCGAAAAATTAACAAAATAAATACAAACGACTACCTGAAAAACACTGTTGATAAAACAGGATGTAGTAAGGGAATTAAATTTTAAATATTATGAACAAGTTAGCAATTATTTTAGCCTTTGCAATATTACCATATGTGTCTAACGCACAAAGTAATTTTGATAAATATGAAGATATGAAAGGCGTATCTTCTGTAGTAGTAACCAGTAAAATGTTTAAACTACTAAGTAAAATTGAATTAGAAAGTAATGATGCCGAAGTACAAGAGTACATGAATCTGGTAGAAAACATAAAAAACATCAAGGTCTTTGCTACAGAAAACAAAGAAGTAGGACAGAAGATGAGAGCAGATGTAAGTAGTTACCTTAAGAGTTCTTCTCTAGAAGAGTTAATGAGAGTAAAAAGTGACGGGAAAAATGTAAAGTTTTACTCTAAGCCAGGAAAAGATGATGATCATGTAAGTGAATTGTTTATGTTTCTTGATGGAGTACAAAATGATGGAAACGGACCCAATACTGTAGTGCTTACTATAACTGGAGATATTGATTTAAAACAAGTCTCTAAAATTGCAGATCACCTTAATGTACCTGGTGGAGAAGAATTAAAGCACGTAAAAAAGAAAGGAAACTAATTAGATATTAGGTATAAAAAAAAGATCCAGATTTCTTCTAACTGTGAGGTTAGAAGAAATTTGATCTAAAAACATCAATCAAAAATAATCAATCAACCAACCCACCAGTTTAGGCAGGTGAAAAAAATAATAGAAATGAAAAATGTGTATAAAATTTTAGGCATTGTAAGTATATCTCTAATGATGAGCTGCAGTAGCGAACCTTCACTACAAAAGTATTTTGTAGACCACCAGGGAGATGCTGATTTTATAGCCGTAGATGTACCGACTAGTCTTTTGGATAAAGAAACCATAGAACTTAATAGTGACGAGAGAGAAGCATTAGAAAGTATAAAAAAGGTCAACTTTTTGGCTTTGAAACTTACTAAAAGTAATCAAGGTAGATACGAAGAAGAGAGCGCAGCGATAAAAAAGATATTAGATACTGACACCTATGAAACCTTAATGCGATTTGGATCAGACGGAACCAAAGCGGTACTTAAATATCAAGGAGAAGAAGATGATATCGATGAGGTTATCGTTTTTGCCAAAAATAATGAAAAAGGACTAGCATTAGTACGTGTATTGGGAGATAATATGAGACCCGAAAAAATGGCTATGCTTATGAAATCTGTAGAAAAAGGTAAAATTAACCTTGATGCTTTTAAAGAAATAGCACAGACTATTGATATTGATGATTAATCAATAATAACAATATAAAAAAAAGAGGCTGTTGAAAAACAGCCTCTTTTTTTTATGGTTAAAATCTATTACTTATATCCCTGTATAATTAGAAGGTGTAATTTGTTTTAACTCTGATTTTATAGGTTCAGAAACATCAAGAGTTTCAATAAAGTCAGCAATAGAATTTTGATTTATCTTTTCGTTAGTACGAGTAAGACCTTTTAGTGCTTCATAAGGATTTGGATATCCTTCTCGTCTTAGTATAG
This sequence comes from Aquimarina macrocephali JAMB N27, assembly GCF_000520995.1. Classification (GTDB taxonomy): domain Bacteria; phylum Bacteroidota; class Bacteroidia; order Flavobacteriales; family Flavobacteriaceae; genus Aquimarina; species Aquimarina macrocephali. Next base: position 61,243 of record NZ_JACA01000049.1, read on the forward strand.
TCTGTATAGCTTCTGCAACAACAGCCCAGTTATTTTCAAGATCTTCTGCAAATTTATTTTCATTCAGTAAAAGTTTGTTTAATCCTTTCAGCGTAGCTTGAAAAGCAATCAGCGTATGTCCAAATGGTACTCCGACATTTCTAAGTACTGTACTATCGGTAAGATCACGTTGTAATCGACTTACAGGTAGTTTTGCAGCAAGATGCTCGAATATAGCATTTGCTATCCCCAGATTACCTTCGCTATTTTCAAAATCAATAGGATTTACTTTATGCGGCATAGCCGAAGAACCCACTTCTCCTTTTTTTATTTTTTGCTTAAAATAATCCATAGATACATAGGTCCATACATCGCGATCCAGATCCAGTATAATAGTATTAATACGTTTTAAACCATCAAACAGTGCAGCCATATGATCATAGTGCTCAATCTGAGTAGTAGGGAAAGAATGATGAAGACCTAGTTTTTCTTGCACAAAATGAGTCCCAAAAGCTTTCCAGTCGATATCTGGGTAAGCAACTTTATGTGCGTTGTAATTTCCTGTAGCACCGCCAAATTTTGCTGCACTTGGTATATCTTTTAATAAATCAAATTGTGCTTCGATTCTGGTGACATATACCTGAAACTCTTTTCCTAATCGGGTAGGAGAGGCAGGTTGACCATGAGTACGAGCAAGCATAGGTATGGCAGACCATTCTTCTACCAAAGATTTTAGTTTTGTTAACAGTGCATTGTACTCTGGGATATAAACACTACTAATAGCTTCCTTGATACTTAATGGTACCGCAGTATTATTAATATCCTGAGAGGTTAATCCAAAATGGATAAACTCTTTATATTGTTGTAGCCCAAGAGCATCAAATTTCTCTTTGATAAAATACTCTACAGCTTTTACATCATGATTAGTTACTTTTTCAATGTCTTTTATTGCCGAGGCATCCTCACTAGAAAAAGCAGTGTAAATCTCTCTTAATTTATCAAATAAAGAGGTTTCGATACCTTGTAATTGTGGTAGCGGTAGCTCGCATAAGGCGATAAAATATTCAATTTCTACGAGTACACGATATTTGATTAAGGCTTCTTCACTAAAAAATGCACTAAGAGATTTGGTCTTTGATGCGTAACGCCCATCTATAGGTGAGATTGCTTGCAAAGGGAATAATGACATAATTTTCTTTTTTTGAAGCTGCAAAGATAATTTAATTAATTGCGAATTACGAAGTACAGGCTATGAATTTTGAAAGTTTGAGGTTTCCGCCACCCTGAGTTTGTCGAAGGCCTGATTCCTTTACCCAATTTTTTTCAAGACCATTCGAGAGCGTGCTTTATAAGCTGCGCTACCTGTATTGTAATTATTCTCTAGTGTTATTTTAAGTTCGGGATGTACCCATTCGAATTCTGTACCCAATAGATATAAGGATGTCATGGCATATGCTTTTGGAGCCACTTTTTGATCTGTGATGATCCAGTCGAAGCATAGTTCTGTTATTTTTTCGCGATGTACCTTAGTTAGGGATGCTCTCACTTTAGGATTCTTTTTTTGGTAATAGGCAATGCTTAGATATTCAAATATTTTTGCCATTGGTCTTACAGCAGGATGTTGATATACATTAGGCACAATGCTAATCAACCGATCAAGATAAGGGAGGATAGCTATAAGATCGTGCTTACATAAAAATTCGAGTCCCCAGGAAGCTCTACACGAGATTTCATCATCTACCTGGGCACATATGTTTAATAAATCAGGAAGCAATGCCGGATTCTCAAGGATTAAATTAGCAAAATGCTTCCTCTTTTCACGAGAATGATCTACGGTAGTTAATACGTCTTCGAGCAATATCATAAATAATAGATGTCTTCAGAATAGAAGATTATTAGGTACTTTGATGATTCTTTTCAATTTCAAAAATAAGCAAATAAAAATATGGATCCCAAATACTATCAGCATTCTAAAATTGAAACTCTAATCTAGCCTGGGATGATAAGGATGATTAATCTTCTGCAAACCCGAATTAATAATAATTACTTGTTAAAACCGTTATGTCTTCTATAACAGGCAATTATCATCTTATTGGGGTTGAAGCCATATGGAGCATTTGTTTTTGGTAAGTGTCTTTTTAAAGAAGAACAAAATGATAAAAAGAATTCTTTTTCTATTCGTGTTGGTTTTTTTGATATCACAGTTTTTAAGACCAACTAAAAACGAAGCAAGCTACGATAGTATTGCTACGTTCGAAGCAGCTACAACGGTTTCTGCAGAGGTTAAATCAATTTTGCAGAATCAATGTTATGATTGTCATAGTAGTGTCACACAATATCCCTGGTATATGGAGGTTAGTCCAGTTTCACATTGGATGGCCTATCATATAAAAGAGGGAAAAGAACATTTTAATGTATCTGAGTGGGAGTTCTATACCGATAAACAAAAGGATCATAAGCTAGAAGAGTTTATAGAAATGATAGAGAAGAAAGAAATGCCTTTAGAATCCTATACCTGGATGCATGGTAAACTACCAGCTAATGATGCAGAAAAACTAATCAATTGGGCCAAAGAAACCCGTGAGACAATAACCAAAGGTAAAGAGAAACCACAGGAAAAAGCAACAGATTCGTTGCCTGTAAAAGTATCAGATTCGACTGTAGTGGATAGTATTTGATCTTATTTGTGATATATAACCTTCAGGTTGAGATATAAAAAAACGTCTATTGAATGTGATAACGTTCTAAAGCAGGGCTTTGAAAGATTTTTTCACCAGTATAAGATTTGTTTTGTGTTTGCAACATCTATGAAGCCTTGGAAAGATTTTAGCAAAACTAATCTGGTTTTCAGTGCAACTGAAAAATACCTTACGACATAGCGTAAGCTGTGGGCGAGATGATGTGGTTGGTTGCCTTTTCTTTTGTTTCTGTTTGCTGCTGGGCAAGCAAAGAAAATGAAAATAAAGTTGAATCAAAGTTATTTTATTTAAACAGGAATAAATAATCACCCTAACAACTCTTCTACCACTTTAGCAACTCCTGTAGTAGCTTTCTCTGATAATATGGAAAGATGCTCTGTTGGAGAAATTGCCGGATTGGGATCGATAAAATAAACAGGTGTTTGATGCCTGGCATATTGCAGTAGCCCAGCAGCAGGATACACTTGCATAGATGTGCCAATAATCATAAGAATATCTGCCTGCTCTGTAATCTCTATAGCCAGATCCATCATAGGCACAGCTTCACCAAACCATACAATATGAGGTCTTAATTGCGAATTATGCTCACAATGATCCCCGAGAATCAGGTCGTGTTTCCAGTCGAGTACCAATTGTTCATCAAACTGACTTCGCACTTTTAGTAGTTCACCATGCAGGTGTATAACATTATTGCTTCCTGCTCTCTCATGTAAGTCATCTACGTTTTGAGTGATGATAGATACATTAAATTTGTCTTCTAAAGCTACCAGATCAAGATGTGCTTTGTTGGGTGTTACTGTATGCAGTTGGCTACGTCTTTTATTATAAAAATCAAGAACTAATTCTGGATTATTTCTCCACCCTTGCGGAGAAGCCACTTCCATAACATCATGCCCTTCCCAAAGCCCATTGGCATCTCTAAAAGTATTGATCCCGCTCTCTGCGCTAATTCCTGCTCCTGTAAGTACAACTATGTTTTGCATAGGGTTGATATGATTTGTGATTTTATTATAACCGCGTTGTGCATTTGAGATTTTTAACTTGAAATTCGTCAATTCGAGTGCTTCGACCAGAGGAAGAAGTGTATCTAGAATAGAGTTTTGAATTAAAAAAGCTATTCTCGATAGTCCTGCTGAGCTTGCCGAAGTGCAATTTTTCTTCATTCTATTCCAAAAAACCACTAGAATTGACACTTTTTTATACTATTAATTTCTAAATGTACAACGGATTAATATAATGTAAATCTAATATAAAATACGTTAATTCGGCTGCCGAGCTTTAGTGCTACACTCTAATTAATGCCTTTTCTTATTTCAAAAACCTTATGTTAAATTCATAAATAGAAGTTAAAAATAAACAGATTTAAGTGATTTATCCTCAAAAAATGATAATCCACAAGTATTTTATCGCAATTTTTTGGCTGCTAAACGTAGTTTTTGGCTTTTTTTAACAAATCCATATGTGTATTGTTAAATTCCTTCATTTAGTTTATTTACAATTTTATCCGATAAAGAGCGTTTATGTATCGATAAAGAACATTATGTAACCCCTTGACACCAAAGGGCTTCCGTAATTTTATTACGGTTTTACCGTATACAATAAAAGTGTAAATACCCTATCTTGTAAGTAGAATAATTCAGCATATATTAACCGACACAAATTTTTAACTCATACCCTATGAAATATCCTTATGTAATCATTGATAATGATCAGAAAATTGCAGATTCTATCCAAATCTCTTTAGAAGAGCAGCCAGATTATATCTGCACAGGAATAGCAAAAGACGAGCAGGATGCATTGGATTTAATTTTAGAGAGAAGACCCAGACTTGTTTTTTTAGAGCCAGAAGTGCCAGGAATAGATACGGTAACAACAAAGTATTCTTTGATGACAGAGCTTTCTAAGTATATGTCTCGGTTACCAGAGTTTATTGTGATCACCAAAACATCAGATTATGCCATAGAAGGCATACGTAATAGAATCATGGATTATATCCTGAAACCTTTTAATAAAGGGCAGATAAACAGAACATTAATGAGGTTCGAAAAAGACTTTGGACAGAGCGGGGATAATACCCTGTGTTTTAAGTCTTATGGGGACTATCGATTTGTAGATGTAGATGAGATATTATACCTAAAAGCAGATAATAATACTACAGATTTTATTATGAGTAATGGTACTAAGGTAGAGGCGTTTAAGACCTTAAAACATTTTCAGAACCTGTTACCAGATCATTTTGTACGTATACATAATAGTTATATTATTAATACCGATTATGTGTCGAGGATACATTTTGGAAAAGCAAAATGTGCCATCAAAAATACAGATGATTTGATCCCCTTTTCAAAGTCTTATAAAAACAATGTAGAAGAAATCAAAGACTCCTTAGCAAAGAAAAGTTTGATCTATATATAAAATAGATTGGATTCGTATACATAGCAACCGATAAATTGTAGGATTTATCGGTTTTTTTATGGGATAAGACCAGTAATAGTATTATAAAACCGTTAGTACTGCGTTTCCTACAAAAAAGGGTGATTTTAGAAAAAGGTTCATTTACCCGTATAATCGGTTCATGTACATCTCATAGACGACCAGTTACTAAACACACCTTAATATATTAGGCGCGAGGGAGGTATCGAGCTACATTTGTAGTGTACAATTAGAGATACACATCATAAAAAATGTATATAAAAAGAGTACTCTAAAAAATAAAAGTCGTCTGCGCAACGACAACCAAAATTAAATAAAAATTAACATACCCCGTTAAAGACTATATGTCTTTTGAAAAGTAAATTCAAACTAAAAAAACTAACATTATGAAAACTATAAAAACAATATTCGCTATACTATTCTTAAGTACTATGTTTATCGCTTGTGAAGCTGATGCCGTAAATGATGAGGTAGGGATTGAAGATGTTGAAACAGTTGGAGAGGACGATGCAAATGAAACAACTCCAGTAAAAGGATAAAAAAATAAAAAATATTTAGAATATTCTGATAACTAAAAAACTAACATTATGAAAACTATAAAAACAATATTCGCTATACTATTCTTAAGTACTATGTTTATCGCTTGTGAAGCAGATACTGTAAATGATGAGGTAGGAATTGAAGAAGTTGATACAATTGGTGAAGATGATGCAAATGAAACGACTCCTAGTAATGATGGATAATAGTGCACAATAATCAAAAAAATAGCATTATAATAAACAGGTCTTAATCTTAATTGAGACTTGTTTTTTTTATTTTACTTTTTTTCTTTATTAGATTTTGTTAAATTGAATTAAAATAATTCATAGAATGTTACGATTTTTTCTAAAATCAATTTCTCTATATTGCCTTATCATGTGTATTGGTTGTAACCAACCGGATAATACTGTCGAAAGTAATAAATTGAAATCTGATCTTGTAGATACTTATATAAAAAATGCAAAGGACAAAAAAAGCTCTATTGAAGAGCGTAAACAAAATTTGGAAAAAGCATATACCATTTATTCTACTCTAGAAGATAATACTTTTAAAATAGAAAAGATTCAGGAAATTTCGATTGAATATTATGCACTTAAAGATTTTGATAGCTATAAAGATATGAATGAAAAAGCTTTAAAGCTATCTACTTCAATAGGAGACTCTCTAAATATGGCTCAATCTCATTTTTTTATAGGGCTATATTATAGAAGATCTCAATTGGATATTGCTTTCAAAAATTTCCATGAAGCAGATAAAATTTATTCTTCTATAGACCCCCAGAAGTATAACCCTAAAGATTATGCACTTGATCATGGAAAAGCATTGATCGATATCGCTAGGATACAACAACGAACTAAAGATTATAATGAGAGTGAAGCGACAACGATTAAAGCTATTAAAAAGTTTGAATTAGCGGAGAACATTCTACATTTACCATTATGTTATACGAATCTGGGAATACTGGCAAAATATCAAGAACGTTATGAAGAATCTGTGGGGTATCATCAAAAAGCTATAGAATATGCTAAAGGAGCAAATACAGAGGTATTACAAACCTTAATATCACTTAACAATATTGGTACGGTATATAAGTCACAACAAAAATATGAAAAAGCAAAGGAATCATATCATAAAGCATTATCCTATACAGAATTTTTAAGTAAAAACCCTAGAAGACATTCTCTACTGCTAGATAATCTAGCCTATGTTAATTTTTTATCTAAAGATACAGCCGATATCCCAGATCTTTTTTATAAAGCTTTAAGGATACGAGATAGTATTGATGATCAAAATGGTATTGCGACCAATACCTTACATCTGGCAGAATATTATCAATCAATTCATCAAGATAGTATTGCTAAGTTGTATGCCGAACAATCTAAAGATGTATCCTTAGAATTACAAAAAAATGAAGAATTACTAAAAGTATATCAACTCCTATCAAAAGTTTCGGATAGTAAAGAAGGCTTAGGGTATGCGCATCAATATATAGCATTAAACGATAGTTTGATAAAAGAAGAACGTTTGTTTAGAGATAAATTTGCACGTATTCAATTTGAAACCGATGAGATTGTAGAAGAAAACCAACAAATCAGTAGAGAAAATCAAATTCTAATTATTGCGATCTTGGGCTTAACCGCCTTATTTTTATTGGGGTATATTATCTTTAGACAGCAACAAAGTAATAAAGAACTTCTATTTGCGCAAACCCAGCAAGAATCTAATGAGGAAATCTATCGTTTACTGCTTAATCAACAGATCAAACTAGAAGAAGGCAGGCAGATGGAGCAGCAGCGTATGTCTGAGGAGTTGCATGATGGGGTACTGGGTCGATTGTTTGGAGTACGATTAAGTCTTGATGGGATCAACCAGCGTGCCAACGATGGGTTTACAGAAACCAGGAATAAATATATAGATGAGCTTAAATCTATAGAAAAAGAAATACGATTGATCTCTCATGATCTGGGTGCAGAGACCTTACCGTCTGATGTGGCCTATATCGATGCGGTAGAAAACCTGATTAAAGACCTGTGCGAAGTGCATAAAATAAAGTTTGAGTTTAATAACGATGAGGATATCGATTGGGAGGGAATAGATGACCAGAAAAAGGTAAACTTTTTTAGGATTTTACAGGAGTCTATGCAGAATATCTTTAAGCATGCGCATGCAGATCATATAAAAATTAATTTCGAATATGTGGATAGTACCATAAATCTTACTATTTTAGATGATGGAATAGGATTCAAAACAAATAAGGTTAAAAAAGGAATTGGTTTAAAAAACATTACATCAAGAGTCAGTCAGATGAATGGAGAAGTTCAGTTTCTTAGTAACGAAGACATGGGGACAACAGTATCGGTACATGTACCCATAGAAGTCAAAGTCGAAGAAGTGTACTAAATAATCTATGCTCATACTATTTTGAGTAGAATCAAGTTTAAATAGTAAGGGGCTAATTTTAAAACCTAAAACAATAAATTTTAAGATGAAGAAAAAGCTAAAAGTTCTTATGATTGATGATCATCCTATGATTATCGAAGGGTATAAAAATACCTTATTAGGAGAAAATCAAAAAGAATATCAAATTAAGATTGACATCGCGTCTAATTGTGATGATGCATACGCCAGTATTGTAAAATCTTCAGAGACGGTTCCTTATGATATGCTTTTTGTAGATATTAAATTACCACCTTCTTCTGATGGGTCGATTACTTCTGGCGAGGATTTAGCAAAGCACGCAAAAGAGCTGTTGCCTAAATCAAAGGTGATTATTTTAACCATGCATAGAGAAGACCATAGAATACATAATATACTTAAGAATATTAATCCGGCAGGATTCTTAATCAAAAGTGATCTTACTTCTAGCGAATTGTTATTAGCCTTTAATAACATCTTAAAAGGTAAAGCGTATTATAGTGCTACGGTAAATGATCACTTTAGAAAAATGATGACCAACAAATTTTCTTTGGATGAGAAAAACCTAAAGATTTTATATCATTTATCTCGTGGTGTTAAGACCAAGAACTTACCTAATTATGTAAGTTTATCATTAAGCGCAATCGAGAAAAGAAAGAACCAGATCAAAGAGATGTTTTCTATTGCCAAAGCAGATGATCAAATGTTATTAGAAGAAGCACGAAAAAGAGGATTTATATAAAGAACAATTACGATATAGAAAAGGCTGAATTCTTTGTTTTTACTTAGGATTCGGCCTTTTCTTTTTATAAGACGTTTGATACAATTCACTCTGGATCCCAGCCTTTAGTTTATCCTGAGCTAAGTCGAAGGACTAGGATGACAACCTATTGGAATGGTACAACTAAATTCAAAAGTATGGTTGCTCGGCTCTAAGGCAAGTTGCTCTGTCATTCCAGCGAAGGCTGGAATCCACATTAGACTGGGATGGCAAATTGTAGGGATGATGATAGTTTCAGCGTCAGGTCGAGTGATTTTTCGTAGTATAACGAAGAAAAATAGTATCGAGACCCTTTTGATTATTAAGGATTATTCGTATTTGGCTCACATCTCGTAACGTTTCATATAAATTGGCTCTACCATTCTGGACTTGATCCGGAATCCACACTATAGTATTGACTTCATTATGGATCCCAGCCTACGCTGGGATGGCAAATTGATGGGATGATGATAGTTTCGGCGTCAGGTCGAGTGATTTTTCGTAGTATAACGAAGAAAAATAGTATCGAGACCCTTTTTATAATTATTAAGGATTACTCGTGTTTAACTGGCATCTGCATTAGAATAAAATGATTATTTGTAAATATGCACCTCTTCTGTTTTTTGGATTTTACTTGTATTCAGGCATATAAATACATGATATACGGTTTTTCCTTACTTATTTTGCGGGTTTAAATTGCTCTTAATCAAAGTTTTATACATACATTTATAATGTTAAAAAAAACTTAACATAAATCTTGATATACGAATAGTATAGTTATTAAAGACAATAGTATCTACCCCACTATATAAAAAGGTCTTTTATAGATATGCTATATTATCTAATAATATCAAGAACAATTGTCATAATGTAAATAATACTAATCATGTACCCAATCTCATGTTTAGGTTAATGAGCTAATTTTTAGATATTAATTAAATTATTCTACTTATGACTAAATTTACTTTTTTCTTAGTAAAGATGATGCAAATGCTTTTTAAGTCATCTTTTTACCTCGTATATAACATCTATGATATTTGTATTAGATCTGATTCTTTTTCGGATCTAAAAGCAATTGATATGACCAATTATAGCACCTCTTGAAGAATATGAGAGTGTACATGTAGAATTAGAATATGAACCAGTTTGTTATAATTATATAGTGTTAAAAAACAAGATATAAAAAAACACTGCAACTGTAAAACTTTGGCGAGCCGACAAAAGCAGTGTCTGGAATAGAAATACTATTTACAATTTTAGAAGTAATAGACATCACATGATGCCTTCTAAAAAAGAACTCAGAATTCTTATTATTTTTTTGAGTTAGTGATTTCCCAGACCTGATAATGATTTTCCTTTCTAAATTTAGAATCCTCCCAAAGATCAGTATGATAATATGTTAGTATAGAAGTCACTAGAGCTTCGTTTAGTACTACTACATATACTATTAGTATAAGAATTTGATAAAAAACAAAATACATAAACAACTAATCTATCCAATCATAACGATTGTAAATTTTAAACCATTAATCTATGAAAACAACAACCAAATTTTTATTACTCCTGCTCTGTATTGGCGTTAGTAGTTCAATCTATTCTCAATCTCCAAATATTGTGGTGATTATTGCCGATGATATGGGGTGGTCACAAGTGAGTACAGGAGCAACTAACCTTAATAATCCCAGTGATTTTTATGAGACACCAACTTTAGAAACATTGGCAACTCAAGGTATTGCTTTCCCACAGGCTTATGTAAACGGAGCAAATTGTGCGCCGACCAGGGCAGCAATTTTAAGTGGACAATATGCATCAAGACCAGATAATAATGTATTTGCAGTAAACGGTTTAAATAGAGGAGGAAATTCTACGCTATTGGTAGGGCCCAGTCAAGGGCTTTCTAACGGAGAAGATGAAATTCCTGCTAGTGCGATTACTATAGCCGAGACTATAAAAGCAAGTGGATATACAACAGCCCATTTTGGAAAATATCATTCTGGAGGAAGCATGAGTAATGGACCTACCGATCAGGGATTTGATTTTAACTATGGGGGTGGTTCTGATGGTGCGCCCGGAAGCTATTTTGCTTCGCAATCTGGTGGAGTTTGGACTTTTCATAGCAGGATAGGCCCAGAGCTAGATCCATATGCCGATCCCTATACATTAAGTGAATCTATGGCATTAGCAGGAGATAACTCTCTAGACGGAACAGCAAAACATGTAACCGATGCAATGGCAGATGCTGCAATCGATTTTATGAATACAAATAATACATCTCCATTTTTTATGCATTTTAGTAACTATGCAATACATGGTCCTTGGGGTCAGGCAAACGCAAGGCCTGATTTATATGCCAAATATGTGGCTAAAAATAATACGAACCCTAGCCAGATGGGACATACAAATATTGCTCAGGCGGCAATTGCAGAAGGAATGGATCAAACAATAGATAGACTTGTTGATTATCTAAAAACAACAGCAGATCCCAGAAACCCTGGTCATATGTTATCAGAAAATACATTAGTATATTTTATTTCTGATAATGGTGGTGCGATAGGAACAGATGATAACGGCCCTTTACGAGGAATGAAAGGAGAGCATTATGAAGGAGGAGTACGATCAGTTACTATAGCGTGGTCAGAAGGTTTATTGGCAAATACAGGAACAGTTAATGATACTCCTATTATTGCTTTTGACCTGTACCCAACACTTGTAGAAGCTGCAGGAGGAACATTACCAGTAGGATATGATATCGATGGTGTAAGTCAATGGTCTATGTTAACCGGTACGAATCCTAATCTAAATAGAGATGCTATCTACTGGCATTTTCCCGGATACCTGATTGACTCTAAACGAGATCAAAGACCTGTGTCTATCATACGGAAAGGAGACTACAAATTGATTCATAATTTTGAAACAGCTTCTTATGAAATGTATAACCTAATCACTGATATTAGCGAAGCCAATAACTTATTATCAGGAAGTCCTGATAATGCAACATTAACTATAGCAAATGATTTAAGTACAGATCTTCGTAACTACCTTATTAATATATCGGCTCCTTTACCGACGTATCGAAGTAGTGGACTTACGGTTCCATTACCAGAAATTATCCAAATCAACCCACCGGTTGTGAGTTGTGTTGAGCCTGATACGTATTTGGCACTTTGGAATTTTGACGTTGGAGTAGATGCAAATGATGCTTCTTCAAATAATAATGATCCCCTTTCTACTATAGGAACATTAACTTATGATGCAGTAGATTTTAAAGAAGGAGATCGATCTTCGGTATTTGATGGAGCAACCAAAATACAGTATAGCCAGAACCCTGGCCCATTTTTGATCGCATCGATGTCGCAAAGAAGTGTTGCTATGTGGATAAAACCAACAGCCTTGTCTGGTATCCAGAATCTTTTTGAAGAAGGAGGAGGGGTTAGTGGAGTTGTATTGAGATTAAATGGATCAAACCTGGAATCTATAGTAAGAAATAGTGCTACTGTTTCTGATAGTCATAGTGTAGCTTTTCCAAATGATGGAGATTGGCATCATGTTGCTGTTGTATATAATGGCGGGAGTACCAGCCATAACCTATATATAGATGGTGTTTCTGCTGCTTCTAGTAGTGCAGCTCCAAGTTCTGTTCCTACGCACATAGGATCTGGAGGAATTGGTGGTGTACAGAAAAAAGATAGTTATGGAGAAACTTTAGATAATTTTTATACAGGAAAAATGGATGCAGTTGTTGTTTATGATTTTGCACTTTCTGCTGCACAAGTTATCACATCAGGATGTCTTCCAGATCCGAACCCTTCACAATGTACATATGCTGTTATTAACTCAGAAGATTTTGAATCTGGATGGGGCGTATGGTCAGGTGGTGGATCAGATGCAAGAAGAAGTTCTAGTGATGCAGCTTATGCAAATTCGGGAACATATTGCATACGATTACGAGATAATACATCTACATCGGTGATGACTACTTCTAATTTTGATATGACAAGCTATGAAGAATTAACGATTAATTTCTCGTACTACTGTAGAAGTATGGATAATAGTAATGAAGACTTTTGGCTTCAGATATCAACAGATGGTGGAGCTAATTTTACCACTGTAGAAGAATGGAACCAGTCTGATGAATTTGTAAATGACCAACGTTATAATGATCAGGTCATAATTCCAGGTCCTTTTACAGCAACTACTCAAATTCGATTTAGAGCCGATGCATCTGGTAATTCAGATTGGGTATATATAGATGATGTGGTGATTAATGGATGTAGTACTCCAGCAGCTTCTATGACTAGTACATCAATAGTTAATGATGTACAACCAGAAGCAGAAGTACAACCAGAAGCATTAGTGGATGAGCAAGCAGTAGAAGAAGAAGAAATAATATCTAAAGAAGATATGTTTTCGATATATCCTAATCCATTTGGAAACCAGATCTATATTACTTCAAAACAAAATAGTGACCAAAATACAGAAGTAGAGATATTTAACAATTTAGGACAATCAATATTCTTGAAATCATATACGAATCAAGAAAGAATAAAAGTGCCTACTCAGGATTTATCTACAGGACAATATTTTATAAAAATAAGTGTTGGCGATACTATAATTCAAAAACGATTGATCAAGATGTAGTGTTAATTATATCTGATCATATGATCCGTAAGGTATGAGTGTGAAGTAAAAGAGGTTATCAATTTGATAACCTCTTTTGTTATTTGATAATTGAACTTCTAATATGTGACTTGAACAACATAATTTAGTTAATAAAATTAGTGTTAGACAGGACCCTTCGATAAACTCGGAATAAGTTTTTTAAAGATCTAATAAAAACCAAATATTAAATACATTTTGATAGCCTTAATTTGGCAATAATAATTCAAAACCTCTTAACTAATTGATATTAAATACGTGTAGATTACTTTTTTAAAAAATAGATCATGAATTCGTAGGATTGCTTTAAATTCTTGCCTTTTATCCCGAAAATTAGTGATTTCAACCTATTTTTATGGTAAAACCGTAATTATTTTGGTGTTTTAAAATACTCATAATCAAAGTTTTATGTATACATTTATAATGTTAATAAAAGCATAACGTAAACACATTACTTAAAATAGATATTGCTTATAGAAAAAATTACGCTAGACATTTTATTTCTTACCCCTCGATGTCCCAAATGTGTTATTTTTTTGATAGCTATTTAGAACAGAAAATTACAGCAATATGACTGTGATGCATTATAGTATTTATTTGCCCGTAGATATTATAGTTAGTGAACTTTATCAATAAAATAAATTGCTTATGGATAGCACTACTTTTATTTCATTCGTGAAATGTGTGATGATGTTTTTCCCATCTGATTTTTTCATACGCAAAATGTATACTACTATTTTGAAAACACAATATAGGTGATTTTCAAAATCTGTTAATGAACAATGCTTTGTTGTATAGTAATGTAGGAAAAAAAGATATTTTTTGTATTGATAATATACCTAAATAATAATGAGAATATAGAATAACAAAATAACAATCCCGGAATTGTAAAACTTTTGGCGAGCCAGCAATACCAGGGATCTGAATAACGATCAATTTAATACTAAATTAACCATTATGAGGCTTCATTTTTTTACATCAAAAGATGTTCAAAGGTCTTCTTCTACGAAAGATAGTTTTTCTGGTGTCTATACGAATTATGTTCGAAAAATAGATACCCTATCCAACTACAATATCATAATTTTGATAGGAGCGATTACTCTTCTATTAGTATTATATTCCTTTATTGCATACTCCTTTTTAGAGTCTTCTTCAGTTCTTTTACTTAAAAGCGATTATCGTACCAATATACATACAGAAAATAGTACTGCCTTTAAGGATAGTATAGATACTCATCTATATACGCATACACATAAAGATAATACATATAGTACTACTCGTATCTTAAAAAATAATGCAGTAGGTACTGTTCATACTTCTTTTCAGAAATATTTAAGATCAATTCAGCTAGACTACACATCGGTGGAGAGGATCAAACTATTATGTATTTCTAAAAGAATAATAGATGTGGATTCTAATGAATCCCTCCAGAATAATAATAAAACAATTTTATCATAAATAGCTTATGAAAATCAATACACGATTCTTGTTTCTAATACAACTCATATTCATCTTGATAAATAGATTGTTAGGTTTTTGTTTAGTGCAAAAAAATACTTTTGAACATAAAAAGAGTAGCAATTTATCAATAGTATATGGAGTTGTCTTTATGCTTATAGGTTCTTTGGGGTATGGACAGTTTAGCTGTCCTTCTACATTTTATCAGGTCATTAGTGGCGAATTAAAAAGCTATGACGCAGTTACAGGCGAATATTCGGCACCGATTAGCACGAATGATCTCTATAATGCTACAGGATATAATCCGGTTGATAATTTTGTATATGCTATAGGAAAAGCAGGTACCATAAATGGGCACTTGATCCGTATTGATGCCGATGGATCAATAGCAGATCTTGGAGCCTTGACCAATATGGGGTCTGGCGGTATATCTGGAGACGTTGATGACAGTGATAATTTATGGATCAATAGGGGTGACCACTACGACAGGATCGAAAATCTATCAACCCTTCCGATAGGAGGGGCTCCCGCAGTAGTAACCGTTACTTTTACGGGACCGGCTGGTGTGGTTAATGATGTTGTTCATATCAATAGAAAATTATATGGAGTTAATAAAAGTGCAGAACTAATTATATGGGATCTCGATACATCAATTAAAACGGTAGTAGGAGGTTTAAGTACCCCAACTACAACTCTTGGTTTTGGAGCGGCGTTTACCGATGATCAGGATCGTTTGTATGTATCATATAATGATGGTGGATTGTATTTGATTAATGATTATACAACGGGAACACCAACATCATCATTTTTAAACTCTACAGCTACTACAACCAGCAATGATGGGTTTTCATGCCCCTCGGCACCATCACCGATAGATCAGGATGGTGATGATATATTAGATCCTTTAGATTTAGATGTAGATGGGGATGGTCTAACAAATACAGACGAATCTCCATCTGATCCTTTTGCCGATGGAGATGGAGACTTGGTTTTTGCATATTTAGATGATAACGATGCCGATGGAGCAACAGGTAATGTAGATGGGGTTATCGAAACTGCTTTTGATACCGATGGAGATGGAGTTCCCGATTTTTTTGATCTGGATAGTGATAATGACGGGATTTATGATGTGGTTGAAGCGGGACATGGCTTGCCACATACCAATGGAAGAATAACCGGTCAGGATACAGGAGCAGGTACAAATGGGCTTTTCGACGGTCTGGAAACTATAGTAGATTCTGGTATAATTAATTATACAATAGCAGATACAGATACGGTAGGAAATCCTAATTTTCAATCTACAAATAGTGATGGAGATACATGTAGTGATGTTCGAGAAGCTGGTTTTACAGATGAGAGTAGTGACGGTATTTTAGGGCCTCTTGTGGTAACCGTTAATGAAGACGGAGTAGTGACTAGTGCAGTAGATGGATATACCACTCCTAATGCAGATTATATTAATGGTGGGGTAGTGTCAGCAGCATGCTCACTTACTCCATTTAGTTGTCCTCAAAACTTTTTTCAAATCATCTCTGGAGAGTTAAAAAGTTACGATGCCATAACAGGAGAATATTCTGATCCCATTGCAGTGAGTGAATTATACAACGCAACAGGGTATAATAGAATTGATGATTTTGTATATGCGATTGGTAAAGGAGGAGGCTCAAGCCCTATTAATAATCACTTACTTCGTGTAGGAGTAGATGGTTCTTTTCAGGATTTAGGAGCATTAACTAATATGGGCGGTGGCGGTATATCCGGAGACGTAGATGATAGCGATAATCTATGGATTAATCGAGGAAAACATTATGACAAAATAGAAAACCTATCCACCTTACCGGTTGGAGGTTCACCCGCAGTAGTTACGGTTACTTTTACAGGAGGAACGAATAAAAATACGAATGATGTAGTTTTTATCAACGGAAAATTATACGGTGTTAGCAACAATGATAAATTAATTAATTGGGATCTTACTACACTTGTTAAAACAGAAATATCAGGTTTGGGAACGCCTACAGCAACCAATTTTGGAGCTGCATTTACTGATGCAGAAAACCGTTTATATGTTTCCTATAATAATGGAGGGATGTACCTGGTTAACGATTACACCACTGTAACCCCTTCTGTAACACTTTTAAATAATACAATTGCTACGACCAGTAACGATGGATTTGCTTGTGCGACAGCATCTTCTGCTTTTGATTTGGATGGCGATCTCGTTTTAGATCCATGGGATCTGGATGTAGATAATGATGGAATTCCTAATTTAAATGAATCTCCTTCTGACCCCTATGCAGATGGAGATACAGATAATATCTTTGCTTATCTTGATGATAATGATGCCGATGCAGGAACAGGGAATGTAGATGGAGCAGTCGAAACTGCTTTTGATACCGATGGAGATGGAGTACCTGATTTTTATGACCTGGATAGTGATAATGATGGTATATACGATGCTATAGAAGCTGGTCATGGATTTGCTACCAGTAATGGAAGAATCAATGGAGCAGATACAGGATCAGGAAATAATGGACTTTTCGACAGTATAGAAACTGTTGCAGAATCCGGAATACTTAATTATACAATAGCAAACACAGATGCAGCTGGAGACTTTGATTTTGAATCTCTTGATAGTGATGCAGATGGTTGTAGCGATGCCAATGAAGCATATAATAACTGGAATGCAGATGGTGCAAATGGAGGGGTCTATAATCCATGGAATGCTGCTACAGAACCACTTACCGTAACTGCAAATACTGTGAATCATGACGGTCTAGTCGTCGCAGCAGCATATACTACAGGAGCAGTAGCTGCTGTAACAAATAATGCAATAACTACGGGTTGTGAGGATGGTGATGGAGTTACGGGAACAGTAGAAGATGCAGGACCTAATGGAGGCGATGGAAATGGAGATGGAATATTGGATTCTTCACAAGGAAATGTAGCTACTATACCAATAGCAGATGGTACAGGGTATGTAACAATAGAAACCACAGGGATTTGTTTTCAGATCTCAAGCATCAGCACTGTATTAGAATCAGAGTTGGCAGCTAATGATGCAACATATCATTATCCTTATGGATTGGTAGATTTTACTTTAGATTGTATAACTCCGGGAGACGATGTAACAGTTACTTACTATTGGCATATCACTAATTCTTTAGCAGGATTTACATATCGTAAATATGGACCAAATACTCCGGGAGGAGCCTCAGATATTTATCAGGATTTTACAACGGCATTAAATACTACTACAATAGGAGCAAGAACAATAGCTACAGCTTCTTATAATCTTACAGACGGTATATTTGGTGATGATACAGTTTCAGATGGACAAATTATTGATCCAGCCGGACCAGCTCTTTTAACCGTAAATTCAGATGGTGATGGTATTATGGATTCTGTTGATTTAGATGATGATAATGATGGAATTCTTGATATAGACGAATGTAATCTGGGCGGAGGAACATTTGGAGTAGAATTAGTAGATGACGCAAATACAACTTTTGAAATTACAGCAGAAAATAATGCTACTACTTTAGCTAATTTATTATTTGCTCCCAACTCTGACCTTACTTTGGTATCTGCTACTGTCAATGAAGGTAGCGGAGCAGTAACACAAATAGGTACATTTAATGATGGAGATCGGGTGACCGATAGTGGAGGAGCTTTAAATGCATTTCTTGGGTTTGATCGGGGAATTATCTTTTCTTCGGGTAATGTTCTTGAATTAGATGATAATTTGTCTAATCAATTCTCATCACCTAATGCATTAGGTGATGGAATTAATGGGACAGGTGCTGCAGGGGGTGGTAAGGATGCTGATTTTGGTGGAGGTAGTACAGAATTTGATGTCTCTAGCCTTGAAATAGTAGTTAATATTCCCGCAGAAACAGTAATCTCAGGTCAGTTTGTTTTCGCTTCAGAAGAATATAATGATTATGTAAACACAGGATTAAACGATGCTCCTAAAATATTTATAAATGGAACCAACTTAGCATTAACGCCTTCTGGTGCACAACTAAGTATTGATACTGTAAATAATACCGTAGATAGTGGATCATATACAGATAATGAAACGGTTCCTACGGCTATAAACATAGAAGCAGATGGTTTTACATCTACAATAACTTTTTCTGCAGTGTTAAATGCAGGAAATAATACAATCAAAATTGGTGTAGCTGATAATGGAGATAATCTTTTTGACTCCTGGTTAGCTTTTAAGGCAAATTCTTTTGTTTTATGTTTTGATAGAGATACTGATGGTGATAACATTGTAGATCGTCTGGATTTGGATAGTGATAATGATGGAATTTATGATGCTGTTGAGGCAGGTCATAATCAAACACATGTAAATGGAGTAGTTTCCGGAGCTGTAGGTGGAGATGGAGTACCAGATGCGGTTCAGGCACCTGGAAGTGAAAGTAGCGGAACCATAAATTATACAATTGCTGATAGTGATACAGATAGTAATTATAATTTTTTAGAATTAGATAGTGATGCCGATGGGTGTAATGATGTTATTGAAGCTGGATTTACCGATGGTGATAATAATGGGTACCTGGGTACCGGTACTTTTGGAGCTGGTCTTACAGTAGATGGAAATGGAGTAGTCACCTCGGGAACCGATGGGTATACTGGTACTAATGCCAATGTGACTACAGCAGGAACAGCACCATCAATTACTACACAACCGTCGAATTCAGCTATATGTACAGGAGCAGATACTACATTTACAGTGGTGACTTCTAATGCTGATACATATCAGTGGCAATTGTTTAATGGTAGTACCTGGGATGATTTAACAGATACAGGAATTCATAGTACTACCACTACAGCTACATTAACCATTACAAATGCTTTGGTAGCAGATAGCGGTAATCAATACCGTGTTATTGTTTCTAGTTCGACATATGTATGTAATCCAGTAACTTCGGAAATAAGAACACTTACGGTAAATACTTTACCAACCGCAGCGGCCA
>NZ_JACA01000050.1 GCF_000520995.1 Aquimarina macrocephali JAMB N27
GTGCTGCAACAGATACCGAAACCAAAGAAACCGTTACTCCAACGGGGTATTCGGTTGTAATAAATCAGAGTCCTATCAATGCAGGGAATGACAATGCAGTAAGCTATACATTTTCTTCTGCTGAAGTTGGTGCTACATACAATTATACATTTAGTACTTCGGGAGGAGCAGGAACAGTAACCGGATCTGGAACTGTGGCTTCTGCCGGAGCAATTATTTCTGGCATAGACCTTAGTAGTTTAACAGACGGTACAATAACATTAAGCGTAACGCTTACCGATACAAATGGCAATACAGGAAGTGCTGCAACAGATACAGAAACCAAAGAAACTGTTGCCCCAACTGGATATTCGGTAGTAATAGATCAAAGTCCAATCAGTGATCTTAATGACAACGCAGTAAGCTACACATTTAGTAGTGCAGAAGTAGGTGCTACCTATAATTATACTTTTAGCAGTTCTGGTGGAGGAACTAATGTAACCGGATCTGGAACCGTGGCTTCTACAGGAGCAACTATTTCTGGCATAGACCTTAGTAGCTTAACAGACGGCACAATAACATTAAGCGTAACGCTTACCGATGTAAATGGAAATATAGGAAGTGCTGCAACAGATACTGAAATCAAAGATATTGGAGCACCAACAGGGTATTCGGTTGTAATAAATCAGAACTCTATCAATAATGATAATCAAGGAGCAGTAAGTTATACATTTAGCAGTGCAGAAGTAGGTGCTACCTATAATTATACTTTTAGCAGTTCTGGCGGAGGAACTAATGTAACAGGATCTGGAACCGTAGCTTCTGCAGGGCAAACCATATCAGGAATCGACCTAAGCACACTAGACGATGGAACTATTACACTTAGTATAACACTCACCGATACAAACGGAAATACTGGTAGCGCTGCTACAGATACAAAAATTAAAGATACAGTGGCTCCAACAGCAACAATAACCATTAGTGACACAACTCTAACAACTGGAGAAACAGCAATATTAACCGTGATCTTTTCTGAGATTGTTACTGGATTTAACAATACAGATTTAACAATACCTAATGGAACTCTTACTTCTGTAACTTCTATTGATGGAAACATCACTTTCGCCGCTACCTATACACCAATTGCAGGAATAATCGAAAACGTAAATATCATTACATTGGATAATACCGGGATAACAGATGATGCGGGTAATACAGGAATAGGAACTACAGATTCTGCAAACTTTACTATTAACACTCAGGAGCCTATTCTCGCGACCACCTTAACATTTAATAAAGGATTTTCTCCTAATGGAGATGGGATAAATGACACCTGGGTAATAGACGGGATTGAAGATTTCCCTAATCACTACATCCAGATATTTAGTAGATCAGGCAATAAAGTATTTGATGCTAAAGGTTATCAAAATAACTGGGATGGGGTCTCCAATGGCGGTTTAGTGGTTGGAAATGGCAAGTTACCTGTCGGTGCATATTATTATATCATTGAAACAGGCAGTAAAGAAGTACAACCCCTTATCGGATGGATCTATATAAACTATTAAGATCTATAGTTTCAAAAATGAAGAGTTCAACTGTTATTATTTCCATCAAAATCAACAAAAAAAGAGTAAAATGAAGTATTTAAAATATATAGTTTTTGCTATTATCATATCATTCATAGGTAACGCCCAGCAAGATCCACATTTTAGTATGTATAGATACAATATGAATGTAATTACTCCTGCCTATGCAGGTACTAACGGTAGTCTAGAAGCATTATTTGCAGTAAGGAGTCAATGGGCCGGAGTTAAGGATGGGCCAGAAACCCTTAACTTTAATATAAACTCTCCGGTAGGTAAAAATGTCGGTATTGGATTAACCGCTGTAAGTGATAAGGTTTTTGTATTGGATGAAACACATCTTTATGCTGACTTCTCATATAAAATAAAAATTACTGAAGACTTAAATCTATATTCAGGAGTTAAAGTCGGAGGGTCTTTCTTAAAAATAAACCTTAATGAAGTGGGAATTGAAGACGACCCATTATTTACCCAAAATGTAAGTACATTCAACCCCAATGTAGGTGTGGGGTTTTATTTAAAAGCTAAGAAATATTACATATCACTTTCTGCACCTGGGCTCTTATCTAATGATAGATATGAAAAAGAAGGTTTAAACCCTGTTTCAGCCAGCGATGATTTGCAAGTATTTTTGGGTGGAGGATATGATTTTGATCTTAGTAATGATTTTAAGTTACGCCCCTCTGTACTAGGTAAAATCGTAAACAATGCTCCTATATCTTTGGATCTTACAACTTCAATAGTATATAAAGAGCGAATAGAACTAGGAGCAAATTATCGTTTAGATGAGAGTATAACTGCATTTTTTACAGCTAGCTTTTTAGAAAACATATTAAGTATTGGATATGCATATGAACATGT
Organism: Aquimarina macrocephali JAMB N27; assembly: GCF_000520995.1. Classification (GTDB taxonomy): domain Bacteria; phylum Bacteroidota; class Bacteroidia; order Flavobacteriales; family Flavobacteriaceae; genus Aquimarina; species Aquimarina macrocephali. Next base: position 2,424 of record NZ_JACA01000050.1, read on the forward strand.
TACATCGGATATAAACACTTATGACAATGGAACTCATGAAGTAATTTTAAAATTTAAGCTAAAGTAACCAGGAAAACATAAATATTAATACTGAACTAATTTAAGCGACTTCTTTATTCAAAAGCCATGTCAACATTTTAGTTTTAATTAGCATAACTAAAGCAATTAGGATAAGATTACATCCCTGTTCTGATTGCTTCTACAGGATCTAATTTTGAAGCTGACAATGCAGGTAAAATTCCTGCAATCAGACCTATTATTGTAGAGGAGAACATTCCCCAAAACATATTAGAACTAGAAAGTATAAACTTAAAATCGCCTGTAAACTGTGAGGCAAATATTGAAATTAACCAAACCAATAAAAGTCCAATTAATCCACCAAAAATTGCAAGAATAATTGCTTCGAAGAGAAACTGAAATAATATAAATCTTTTTTTAGCTCCTAATGCTTTTTGTATACCTATTAGATTTGTTCGTTCTTTAACGCTTACAAACATGATATTAGCAATTCCAAAACCTCCTACCAGAAGTGAAAACATACCAATAAAACCTCCAATAGTAGACATTGTACCTGTTATATTATCTATAAAATCTGTAAACCCTTGTAATTGATTTACAAAAAAGTTATTACCCTCATCCGGTTTTAATCCTCGATATGCTCTTACTTTTTGTTTTAAGGCTGCTACAAATTCAGGTACATCAATCCCAGATTCTGGCTTAATGATAATAGCAGGAAAAGACGATTTATTATTATCTCCATAAATCCTTCTAACCAGATTAACAGGAAGAATAACTGCTGTATCTTTACTATCTCCAAAGAGGCCTGCTCCTTCTTTTTGAAGCACCCCTATTACGGTAAGCTTTCTTCCGTATAAACGTACTTTTTTCCCAATGGGATCACTAGATCCAAACAGGCTATTGGCTATCTCATCCCCTATGACGATTACGGGAGCACCTGCTACAGATTCTTGTTCGTTATAAAATCTTCCTTTTACGACCTGTAATTCTTCAATATCATAATAATCATTGGTAACTGGTGCAATTTCTACATTACTTACACTATTATCTTCATACTTAATCGTTTCAGGAGCTACATTCAAAATAAAACTAGCTGCTTTAAGATCAGGCATCGATCTATTAATATATTGATACTCCTCAAAAGTTACATCAGGAAATTGTTCTCGTTTCCATTGTGGTATATCAGAAGGGCCAAAAGAAAAACGCATAAGATAAATTGTACTATTATCCAGAGAGCTTATACTTCCTTTAATTTCTTGTTTTAATGAGTCTACCGCAGCGAGAACTCCTATAATCGAAAAAATCCCGATCGTAACACCTAACAGCGAAAGAAATGTACGCAACTTATTATTTCTAAGTGCATTAATAGCAAAATTAAAGCTTTCTTTAAGTACTCTAAGATAGATTAGCATGCTCTATTTTTTGGACTGGATTTTAGATTATTTAAATATAGGACGTTTTCCTTATATTTTTGTTACAATTTATTGAAAACAATTACACATAATTGATTGTCTAATTGGGTACTAAATTGCTATTTTTGCGTTTTACTAACTAAATTTTCTCATGAGCAACACAAAAACTGCTAAATCTGCACTAATTTCTGTATTCAGTAAAGACGGATTAGCACCTATCGTAAAAAAATTAGACGAACTTGATATTACAATTTATTCTACTGGTGGGACCGAAAAATTTATTAAAGATTTAGGTATTGATGTTATCCCTGTTGAAGATGTAACATCTTACCCTTCAATCTTAGGTGGAAGAGTTAAAACATTGCACCCAAAAGTTTTTGGAGGAATCTTAAATCGTCAAAATAACGATAGTGATGTTGCAGAGCTTGAACAATATGAGATCCCACAAATTGATATTGTTATTGTAGATCTATATCCTTTTGAAAAAACAGTAGCTTCTGGAGCTTCTGAACAAGATATTATTGAGAAAATAGATATTGGAGGGATTTCTTTGATTAGAGCAGCAGCCAAAAACTTTACCGATGTAACTTGTGTAGCTTCGGTTGATGATTATGCAGAGTTTTTACAAGTTATTTCTGAAGGAAACGGAACTATTTCTTTGGCAGACCGTAAACGTTTTGCTGCCAAAGCTTTTAACGTATCTTCTCACTATGATTCTGCAATTTTTAATTATTTCAATAGTGATCATGAAATTGCTTCTCTTAAAATAAGTGAAACCAAAGGTAAGGTATTACGTTATGGTGAAAATCCGCATCAAAAAGGATTTTTCTTTGGAGATTTTGATACCATGTTTGACAAATTACATGGTAAAGAACTATCTTACAACAACCTTCTTGATGTTGACGCAGCAGTAAACCTGATGAGTGAATTTAAAGGAGAGTCACCAACATTTGCAATTTTAAAACATAACAATGCATGTGGTTTAGCACAAAGAGAAACTGTTCTTCAGTCCTATGTTGATGCATTGGCTGGTGATCCTGTTTCAGCATTTGGAGGTATATTAATTAGTAATAACGAAATTGATACAGCGACTGCCGACGAAATTCATAAGTTATTTTGCGAAGTGGTTATTGCTCCTTCTTTTAGTAATGAAGCTTTAGAAATACTAAAAGGAAAGAAAAACAGAATTATTTTAGTACAAAAAGATATTGATTTACCAAAAACACAAGTACGTACTTGTTTAAATGGTGCATTGGTTCAGGATAAAGATCTTAAAACGGATGCCAAAACAGATTTGGAGACCGTAACTAAGGTAGCGCCTACATCAGAGCAAATAGAAGATCTTTTATTTGCATCAAAAATCTGTAAACACACCAAATCAAATACTATAGTATTTACTAAAGGAAAACAATTATTAGCAAGTGGAACAGGACAAACCTCTAGAGTAGATGCACTAAAGCAATCTGTAGAGAAAGCAAAGGCATTTAATTTTGATCTTAATGGAGCGGTTATGGCTAGTGATGCTTTTTTTCCTTTTCCAGATTGTGTAGAAATTGCAGACAACGCAGGTATTAAAGCTGTGATCCAACCAGGAGGTTCTATCAAGGATCAATTGAGCATTGATTACTGTGATCAAAACGGAATTGCAATGGTTATGACCGGAACACGCCATTTTAAACATTAATTTTATTACATTTACTGAATTTTAACCCCTTTTTTTGACTTTTATGGGATTTTTTGACTTCTTTACCGAAGAGATTGCAATAGATTTAGGTACCGCTAACACATTAGTGATCCACAATGACAAAGTAGTAGTGGATAGTCCCTCTATTGTAGCCAGAGATATTATGACTGGTAAAATTATTGCAGCCGGAAAGGAGGCTGCCATGATGCAAGGAAAAACCCATGAGAATATAAAAACTATTCGCCCACTTAAGGATGGGGTAATTGCTGATTTTGATGCCAGTGAAAAAATGATAAGTATGTTTATCAAAGATATCCCGGCATTGAAGAAAAAAATATTTGCACCTGCTTTACGTATGGTGATATGTATTCCTTCAGGAATTACCGAAGTTGAAATGCGAGCAGTAAAAGAAAGTGCAGAACGTGTAAACGGAAAAGAAGTATACCTTATCCATGAACCTATGGCAGCTGCAATTGGTATTGGTGTTGATATTATGCAACCTAAGGGAAATATGATTGTGGATATAGGTGGAGGTACTACAGAAATTGCAGTTATTGCATTAGGAGGAATTGTATGTGATAAATCGGTAAAAATTGCAGGAGACGTATTTACCAATGATATTATATATTACATGCGTACACAACATAACTTATATGTTGGAGAACGTACTGCTGAGAAAATAAAAATACAAATTGGTGCTGCCACAGAAGATTTAGAATTACCACCTGAAGAAATGAATGTTCAAGGTCGTGATCTACTTACAGGAAAACCTAAACAGGTTCAGATTTCTTATAGAGAAATGGCTAAAGCACTTGATAAATCTATTCTACGTATCGAAGATGCAGTAATGGAAACCTTATCGCAAACTCCTCCAGAACTTGCTGCAGATATTTATAATACCGGTATATATCTTGCAGGGGGAGGTTCTATGCTCCGTGGGTTAGATAAGCGTTTATCACAAAAAACAGATTTACCAGTTTATATTGCAGAAGACCCGTTAAGAGCAGTTGTAAGAGGTACAGGAATTACACTAAAAAACCTAAACAGGTATAAGAGTGTATTGATAAAATAATGTTTTGAAAAAAACATTCCTGAAATATACCTAAATTTCTGATTTTACGTTATCCTGCTTTAATACTTGCTAAGTAAGACTTAGCCCAAAACATAGAACGTTTAACTAAAGAAGTCATCATACTCTAAATCATGCAGCAGATTATTAATTTTTTAATTAAGAATAAACGTTTTCTGCTATTTCTTCTGCTATTATGTATAGCACTGATTTTCACCATACAATCACATTCATACCATAGAAGTAAATTTGTTAGTTCTACTAATTTCTTAAGCGGAGAATTATATAGTTGGCAACACTCTGTGAGTGATTATTTTGGTTTAAAAGAGGAAAACCAACGATTATTAGATGAGAATGAAAAACTTCGTAATCAATTAAGTGCTCTGGGGGCAGATTCTATTGCTACAAAATATTTAGACACACTATCATTTGATAAACCTTATACTTTTACTAAAGCCAGAGTAATTAAAAACGATTATAGCAAAATTGATAACTACATCTTGATTAATAAAGGTGAAAAAGATAGTATTGTACCCGACATGGGTGTTATAACAGATAAAGGTATTATAGGAATTATAGAGAATACTTCAAAAAATTATAGTAGAGTGATTTCTATCCTTAATAGTAATTCTCGAATTAATGCTGGATTAAAAAAGTCCAACCAGTATGGTTCTTTAATCTGGAATGGAAAAGACCCAAACATTGTTCAGTTAGAAACTATTCCGAGACAAGCAATTCTTAAAGAAGGAGATACTATTATAACACATGGTCGTTCAACCATTTTCCCTAGAGGAATAGGAATAGGAACAATTGCGAATTATAAATTAAATCAAAATAAAAGCTACTATTTAATAGATGTCAAATTATTTAACGACATGAGTGATATCGGTTTTATTTATGCTATAAAAAGTAGAGATATTGAAGAAATTAAAAGCTTAGAAAATTAGATCATGAACAGGGATACTTTACTACATATTGTTAGATTCATTGTTTTGGTTTTAATCCAGGTATTTATCTTAAACCATATTAACTTTTTAGGATATCTAAACCCTTATATCTATATCATTTTTATTCTTCTGGCCCCCATTAATATTAATAAAGGCCTTTTTCTTGTAGTAAGTTTTATGTTAGGGCTGATCATAGATATGTTTGGTGATTCTGGAGGCGTACATGCTGCCGCCTGTACCGTTATTGCATTTTTTCGTCCAGTAGCATTACGGTCGGTATTCGGACTTAGTTATGAGTTTCAAACTGTAAAACTAAGCAATGTTGGATTTGGTGAGCGTTTTGCTTATGTAATCTTAATGGTTTTAACACATCATATTGTACTTTTCTCGTTAGAAATTTTTAACTTCTCTCACATACTATTAATCATCAAAAAAACGTTATTTTCTAGTTTATTTACAATAGTGATTACCATGTTGGTTTTAGTATTGTTTAGAAGAAATGATTCATGAGAAAGTTACTACTCTACCTAATAATTATTACTACTGGTATTGTCTTTGTTGCAAGGCTATTTTATTTGCAGATATACAATACTTCTTTTGCTTCGTTATCAGAAGATAATGCGATTAAAGTAATTTACGACTACCCCCAAAGAGGTGCTATTTATGATCGAAATGGAAGGCTGTTGGTTACCAATCAACCTTCATATGATGTTATGGTTATTCCCAGGGAATTAAAACCTTTTGATACTTTAGAATTTTGTTCTATTCTTAATATCAGTAAAGATAAACTTATAAAAAGGCTCAAAAAAGCCAGAATCTATTCTCCAAGAGTCCCCTCTATTGTTATACCACAATTGACTAAAGATGAGTATGCATATCTTCAGGAGAAAATGAGGAAATTTGAAGGTTTTTATATTCAAAAACGTTCATTAAGGGATTATCAAACTGTTAATGCTGCAAACGTATTAGGGTATATTGGTGAGGTCAACGAAAGGTTAATAAAAGAAGATACTTATTACCTCTCTGGAGACCTTATTGGTATTGATGGTGTAGAAAAACAATATGAAAATGAACTTAGAGGTATCAAAGGAGTAAAACGAATTCAGAAAGATCGATTTAACAGAGATATAGGCCCATATAAAAATGGAAAATTTGACACCCTTCCTGTAAATGGAAAAGATCTTACCTTAACCCTAGACTCAAAACTACAGGCATATGGGCAAAAACTAATGGAAAATAAACGAGGAGGCATTGTAGCGCTAGAACCCTCGACAGGAGAAATTTTAGCGCTAATAACCGCACCTACGTACAAACCAGAGTTATTAGTAGGACGAAAAAGATCTCCGAACTTCACCAAATTAGTTTATGACACTATAGCGATACCACTTTTTGACAGAGGTTTAAAAGCAGAATACCCTCCGGGATCACCCTTTAAAACTGTTAATGCATTAATAGCATTACAGGAAGGGGTAGTCGATACTCAGGAAAGTATTTCTTGTAGAATGGGGTATTATTACGGAAAAAATGGAAGGAAACTTGGTTGTCATTCTCATAGAAGTCCGTTAAATATGATTCCAGGCATAGCGAACTCTTGTAACGCATATTTCGCGACAGTATATCGAAGAATTATTGAGAAATATGATACTCCTCAAGAAGGAATGGAAACCTGGAGGAAACATGTTGAAAGTTTTGGTTTAGGAAATTATTTGGGTTATGATTTACCAACCGGAAAAAGAGGAAAAGTGCCAACCGCAAAATATTACAATAAAATTTATCAATACCCAACTTATAAATGGTATGCATCAGCGACATTATCTAATGCTATCGGACAAGGAGAAGTACTTTCTACTCCTATACAATTAGCAAATATGACCGCAGCAATTGCAAATAGAGGACATTATTTTACTCCTCATATTATAAAAGCAATAGATACCAAACCTATAGAAAATGAAAACTATACTATTCCTAAGATTACAACTATTAACAAAGAACATTTTGAGCCTGTAATAGAAGGAATGTATCAAGTATACACCCAAGGTACTGCAAGGTCCTTGCAAGTTAAAGGTATTGAGATTTGTGGAAAAACAGGAACAGCAGAAAATTTTGCTAAAATTGATGGGAAAAAAACTCAGCTTACCGACCACTCTGTGTTTATAGCATTTGCACCAAAAGATAATCCTAAAATAGCAATAGCTGTATTTGTCGAAAATGGATATTGGGGTGCTCGTTATGCCGGAAAAATTGCTTCGCTAATGATAGAACAACATATAAACGGGGTCATCTCTAGAACAGATTTAGAAGATTGGATTCTTACACATAGCCTCGAAGAAGAATATGCCAAACCCTATAGTGGCGAACCTTTTAAAATTAATCAATAATGGCAAGATCCAGTGTGGCAGCAATAGATTGGATAACGGTCTTATTATTTTTATTACTTGTTAGTTTTGGGTGGGTAAACATATACTCTGCTTCCTCTGAGAATGAAGCTTTCTCATTAACAGATTTCTCACAGGCATATGTTAGACAGGCCTATTGGATTCTATTCAGTATCGTATTGATTATTATTACTCAGGCTATAGAAGCAAAATTTTATGAACGCTTTGCAGGATTGATTTATGTAATATCACTACTATCGTTATTAGGTCTTTTTGTATTTGGAAAAAATATAAACGGTGCAACATCCTGGTATCAGATTGGACCTGCCGGGCTACAACCTTCAGAGTTTGCCAAAGCATGTACTGCGTTAGCCTTGGCTAAATTCTTAAGTGATATGCAAACCAATATAAAAATTCTTGGCTATCAGGTTAGAGCTTTTTTAATTATTGCAATACCAGCCATATTTATTATACCCCAACCCGACCCGGGGAGTGCATTGGTTTATGCTGCTTTTTTCTTTCCATTGTACAGAGAAGGCCTGGCCACTATATATCTAATTGTTGGAGCTTCTGCTGCAGGATTATTTATCCTCACATTGCTTTTTAATCCAATATGGGTAGTTCTGGCGGTTGCAGCTATTATGCTTTTTATACTCATTAGAAATAGAAAACGAAAACCAAAATACTCAAGATATCTTCTTACTATTATTGTAGTAGCTGGATTCTGTTTTTCGGTTAATTATATCTTTAACCATGTATTCGAACAAAGGCATAGAGATAGATTTAATATTGTTTTAGGTAAAGAAGTAGATTCTAAAGGTATAGGCTATAATACCAATCAAAGTCAGATTGCTATTGGTAGTGGTGGTTGGATTGGTAAAGGATTTAAAGAAGGAACACAAACCAAAGGAGGCTTTGTTCCAGAACAACGTACTGATTACATATTTAGTACTGTTGGTGAAGAATGGGGCTTTCTAGGTGCAACTATGATTATAGCTCTATTTGTTTTATTATTAATTCGGCTTATTCACCTGGCCGAAAGGCAAAAATCTCAATTTAGTCGTGTATATGGATACAGTGTTGTCGGCATCTTATTTATTCATTTTACAATAAATATAGGTATGGTAACAGGATTAATGCCAACCATTGGAATTCCTCTGCCTTTTTTTAGCTACGGAGGCTCAAGTTTATGGGGGTTTACAATTTTACTCTTCATTTTTATTAAGCTAGATTCAAATCGAGTAAATGAGTGGTAAAGTCCAAAAAAATCAATATTAAAATTTCCACCCTTTTGTAGCCGAAGAGGCTTCTAATTGATTCTCTATTTTATCCTCTAATGTTGCAAAAAAATCAATCCCTGTAAGTTTTTCTATTTCATCTACAGATACAACAAAGTTTTTTAAAGGTGCTTTAGTATCTTTATGTGGCATCAAAAAAGCTATCATTTTTGGATCAGTAGAAGAATTATTGAATACAATTTTATAAAATTGTTTAGGCACAGAGATATGTTCATATCCAATTGTAGAAAGGTTATCTGATAATACACCTCCAGTTACTATATATACTCCATCATATACTTTGGCCCAATATCTTATTTTTTGCTCTAAATAATTCCAGATACCACTATTAAACTCATGATTTTGAGGTGTGACATTCGAAGTAAGAAATGTCTCTTCAAAAGCTTGGTATGTAAATCTTCTATCTCCCGCGGGGCATAAATGCCCTCTATCATATCCAGAATTCTTATAATTGCGCCAATCTGCAGAAGACGATTTCACTTTTCTGTCTTCTTCAAAAAAAGGTCGTTTAAATTCATTTGCAGATAAATGCTCCTTTTTTAATTCATAAGCTACCCATTCTGCCTGTTCATGTTTTTCAGAATATGATAATGAATAAAAATCATGAACTACTACGGCTCCTGTAGTAGATGTCGGAAGGTAATAAAAACCAAAATCGGTCGTATTCTTAGTTTTCTTATCCGTAAAATCATTATTTTCAATATACCCCTCAAAGTAATAAAACCCAACGGTAACTATAATAATCAATAGTGGGTACACATATTTTCTTTTCATTCTTATATCATTTTGAAGAAGCAAAAATAACAAAACATTGCTATTGATTTCTAATATTCAGACATTCAAATAACATCCTGTAAAATTTGACAAGATTGTCCTTATTTCTTGAAAAATCAAAGAATCAGGACAATATAGTATCAATAGCATCCTAGTTTTACAAAAATACTAGAAAGCTATGTGTTACTTAAAACAAATAGTAAAACCGTAGAGACATATACCTGAGTGTCTATAAAAGTTCGGAAAATTAAATCTTAAAACTTTAATTATGCTATCAAACATTTTAAACCTCACTAATGGTAAAACATTGAACAAAAATGAACAGCAATCTATTAACGGAGGAAGAATAAACGACAATTGCCAAGGTGATCCATGCATGGTTGATGGCCACGGTGCTTGTTGTAGTAGACTTTTTAAGTGTAAACTAAATATATGTCAACTCTATATATGAAGTTCTCCTTGTTAGAGGAAGTTTAGGAGAGGGTAATTTTCATAAATTCATCCTCTTTTATTATTCTCTATATCAACACATCTGTGCCTTGTTAATATTTGTGATCCAACAAGAGATATACTAAGGTCGAAAAATCCTTTTATATAAATTTAAATAGTACACCAACAAAAACATAAAAAATTACAACATACTAGTTTTACAAAACTATTAGAAAGCTATATGTTACTTAAAATAAATAGTAAAATCTTAGAAGAGACATATACCTGAGTCTCTATAAAAGTTCGGGAAATTAAATCTTAAAACTTTAATTATGTTATCAAACATTTTAAATCTCACCAATAGTAAAACATTGAACAAAAATGAACAAAAATCTATTAACGGAGGGCACTTTAACTGTGCTGGAAGAGCATGTAGAATCAGTGGAAATGGTGATGCATATTGCTGTGGAGGCGCTACCTGTCGTAATAATGTATGTGGTTATTGGAATTAAGAATTATAAACCTCTAGCAAGGAGGTCTCTTTTGTAAAAATACTAAAAAAAACCCCTATTTATTTATGATTCGTTACAAAAGGTAATTTTTATCAGACAAAAATAACTCAAAATCTATTCTACTACTTCAAAACAAATAGTAAAACCATAGAGACATATACCTGAGTGTCTATAAAAGTTCAGGGGAATACTATATTAATTTATTAAATTTTAATTATGTTATCAAACATTTTAAATCTTACCAATAGTAAAACATTAAACAAAAAAGAACAACAATCTATTAATGGAGGAAGAGCCAATAACTGTAATGGCAATCCATGCAGCAGTGGTAAAAATAATGTACCTTGTTGTGGAGGTACTACTTGTCAAAATAACTTATGTGGTTACTGGGCCTAAGAGAGTCATAAACCTCTAGTTTTTGGTTTATAAAAAGAGGAAGGATTCTTAGAAATTCATCCTCTTTTATTATTCTCTATATCAACACATCTGTGTCTTGTTAAGATTATTATTTGTGATCCAATAACATATCTAACAAGATCAAAAACTCCTTTTATATAAATTTAAATAGTGCACCAATAAAAACATATAAAATTGTCCTGATTTCTTGAAAAATCAAAGAATCAGGACAATGTAGCATTGATAGCATCCTAATTTCGTGAAAAATAACAATACAGTATTATCATAATTAAATTACTCAAAAACCTCACATTACTTTAAGAAAAATAATGAAAACTCTTAGAGACACATACCTGAGTGTCTATAAAAGTTCGGGGAATACATTAATTCATTTAAATTTTAATTATGTTATCAAACATTCTAAATCTTACCAATGGTAAAACATTGAACAAAAAAGAACAGCAATCTATTAACGGAGGAAAAAAACGTGGCTGTAATGGTGCTCCATGTAGCAAGGGGAAAAATGGCATATCTTGTTGTACAGGTGCTAGATGTATTGACAATGTATGTAGCTACCCTGTCTAAAAAAACAATGTAGACTATATATAAAAGTTGCCATTTTTTAGTTAGGAAAAAAGAGGATGGATTTCTAGAAATCCATCCTCTTACACCACATCTCTATTTACACAAACCCATCTTTTCTTTTAAAGAATCAACTACTTAATATGGATTTATATAATTCTAATACGCTATCATGACTATTAAGAATAGCTGGTTTTTAAAACTTTATAAAAGATTAACGATATTTTTATTATTAGACCGACCCAATTCAAAATATCATGTAAAATTATATTTATCAATGTTTTACATTAAAAAATTAACAAAAAAAAACAACCTTACTACGGTTTAACCATATATTTTTTGAGCTCAAAGCATTCCTTTTTACTCAATAAAATCTTTACTTTAGAGAAAATTATTTTCTGAAGTAAAATGACTTGTGGTATTTCTTGTCATTAAGAATTAAAATGCCACATAGTATACTAACAATACTAAGCCAGATACGCATGAATAATACTATTGAAAAAATTGTGGAAAGTGTTTTGATCCAAAACAGGATTGGAAATTATACCAAAAAGGATTTGGAACTACAATTACAAATACATCCCAGCTATCCCAGTTTTCAATCTATTACAGACACTTTAGATTATTTTGATATCGATAATATTGCCGTAGAAATCCCTATGGATGCTTTGGATCAACTTCCAAAAAGTTTTATTTCATTAATAACGGTAGAAAATGCAGAGGAAATCGTTACGGTAATCAAAAAAAATGATAGTATTGAACTTAAACATACCAGCCTAAAGAAAAAGAAATTCACTTTTAATGAATTTAAAGAAATCTGGATTCCCAAGGTAATTGCTGTTGAGTATAATGCAAAACAAAAACTTATTTCTAATCAATCTCTTATTCAAAACCTATTATTTGTTGGATTAGTAACTAGTTTAATTCTCGCTTTTTACGGAAGGCCCTGGGATATTAGTCAAATTCTCTTTTTACTGTTATCATTTACAGGAGTTGTTTTCAGTTTCTTTGCTGTACGAGAAAGCTTAGGAATACAGTCTCAGGCTATGCATCAATTTTGTACATCGGTCGGAAATACGAACTGTGGAGAGGTTATAAATAACAATAGTGGTAAACTTTTTAAGAATTTTTCTTTAGCCGATGCTGGGATAGTTTTCTTTGGTTCTATTTCATTATATCAAATACTTTATGGTTTCAATAGTATATTATTAGTCCCTTCATTGATAGGCATTCCTTTTATCTTATATTCTATTTATTCTCAAGCATTAATTGTAAAAAAATGGTGTGCTGTATGTTTGGCGATGGGCTCTATATCTGTTGGATTAGCAATCATAGCTATACTTAATATTCCATTTAATATTGATATTTCGGCTGTTGTAAGTTTTATAATGCTCTCGTCTTTATTTGCTTTAGCCTATTTATACACCAAAGAAAAAGTAAAAGAAAATAAAAAATTTAAAGCAGATAACTTTAAACTAAATCATTTCAAAAGAGATGGTCAGATTTATAATCATTTGCTTAGTATTTCAGAAAAGATTGAAGATAATTCGACAATACCAAATGAAATTATTTTAGGTAACCCTAATGCAAGTTTTAAAATTATTAGTCTTACCAATCCTATGTGTGGGTATTGCAAAGATGCTTTTGAGGCCTACACACGCGTTTTAAAAGCTATGGGGGATAAACTTCAAATTAGTATTCGTTTAAACGTTAAAACAGACGATACTAATGATAAAGCCACACAAATAGCTCTTATTCTTTTAGAAATCTATTATAGTAAAGGACCAGATGAGTTTATTGTTGCCTACAACAAGTGGTTTGCAGACAGAACTCATAGTAAATGGATAAAAGAATATGGCATCCCTCAAGATAATCAAAACCATCTTGAAGTTTTGAAAAAACAATCTGAATGGGCACAAAAAAATGATCTCTACTATACTCCTGCATCACTTATTAATACTACGTTATATCCTAAAAAGTATAATTATAGTGAGTTTTTCTATTTTATGAGTATGATGACAGAAAATCAAGAAGATACTATTTCTGAGGTTCAGGAACCTCTTGAAACTGAATAACAAAAAATCTTTAACCTTAAAACCTATTGATATGAATCAGATTTCAAAATTGAAAGATGCTAAACATCTTTCTAAAGAACAACAAAAAGACATAGCAGGAGGAATAACTCCTCTAATTTTTAAGAGAAGAGGTTGCAACCCTGCCTTAAGTTGCTGTTATCATAACGGAACTACATGGGTGCAAGGACCGCCTTGTTTCTAAAAAAACGATAATCAAATTTTAAAAGCAGTAAATCGTGTTGAGTATTATATACTCAACACGGTTTTTTATTTTCTACCCTTTCACGTCTAATGCATCTCGAAGTGCATTTCCTATTAGCATAAATGCCATTACCAGACTCATAATCCCTAATCCAGGGATAATGGCAAGATATGCTTTACCTAAGATAATATAAGAATAATGATCTTTGATCATTGCTCCCCAGCTTGGCATTGGTGGTTGCGCTCCTATTCCCAGAAAACTTAGGCCGCTTTCGATAAGAATCGCTCCTGCAAAGTTCGCTGCAGAAATCACAATTACAGGTGCTAAACTATTGGGTAGTATATGTTTTGTAATAATTCTAAAGTTGGTAAAACCCAATGATTTTGCAGCAGTCACGTATTGCATCTGTTTTACACTTAATACCTGTCCTCTAACCACACGAGCTACTTCTACCCACATTGTTAACCCAACTGCAATAAAAACCTGCCAAAAACCTTTTCCTAAGGCCAAAGTAATAGCAATAACCAACAACAAAGTAGGTATTGACCAGGTAACATTTATTAACCACATGATCATGGCATCTACTTTGCCTCCAAAATATCCTGCGATTGCCCCCAATGATATTCCCAAAATCAGAGAAATTAATACAGCCACAAAACCAATAGAAAATGAAATCCTAATACCGACCAGCATTCTGCTTAACAAGTCTCTTCCGTATTTATCGGTACCTAAAATAAAGGTCTGTGTTTTTATATAGGTATTAGTTATCTCTTCTGATGTTAAACCTTTTGGAAAACGTTCAAATTTGATTTCTTTTGACAATTCTATAATTTCTCCTTCACTGTAAGGAGAAATTTCTAGTGTGCCATTTTGTGTAGTATACCGATCAATAGGGGTTTCTGTATCTGTATTTTTTTCTCCAAAAAAGATTTTACTTAGAAAAGATTGATCAGATACATCCTGAGAAGGAATAGTGAGCATTTTAACTTTAAACCCAGGGGGTTTAGAATGAATGGATAAATGCATTTGATTTGCATTCTGAGAATTATCAGGAGCCAATACATAAGCAAAAACCGCAATGATTGCACAAAGAACAATAAAATAAAAACTCAAGACGCCCCAAAAATTCTTCTTGAATTTTTGGAGCGCCAGTATACTTAAAGAGTTTGATTTTTCTTTGGGCATTAATATGTATTAATTCTTTACCGTAGTAAGTGGATTTTTAGATCTTCGAATGTTATTGATTTTCAAATCTTCAAGAACACTAATCGCCTCTTCTACATAAACATCTTTACTAAGGCTTTTATGCCATCTTTTTCTTTTCTCTGTTAGAATCGAATCCTTTTTCATCAATTCTTTTTCATAAGGTAAAGATTGAAAAGTTAAATTGGTCTTATAATCACTAATCGCATCAAAACGCTCTGCTTGTTTCTCGTTAAGTGCAATATTTAACTTATACTTACTAAACTGTAAAGAATATTTGTTTATATCTCTTTTTTGTCTAACCCACTTTGCATTTTCTTCAATTAATTTTAATTGATCATTTTTAGACATTCTTTCTTTACTATTATTGATTGTTTGATCAAAATCAATATAACCATCCCAAAGGTCATAATCAGCAGCAGCTATTTTATCCCATGGCAGCGGATTTTCCTGATCTTTTTCACCAATATCAATATAACTATAACGATCTGGAACTACAACATCACTTTTTACTCCTTCTAACTGTGTAGAACCTCCATTAACTCTATAAAATTTTTGAGTAGTAAGTTTTAAGGCTCCCAGATCTCCAAAATCATTACTGCGCATCCATCTATTAAGATCCATTACGTTTTGAACAGTTCCTTTACCATAAGTTTGCTTGCTTCCTATAATGATTGCTCTTTTATAGTCTTGCATCGCCGCAGCTAATATTTCTGAAGCAGAAGCAGATAATTCATTTACCAAAATAACTAATGGACCATCCCAAAGTATATTTCTGTCTTTATCACTTAAAACCTCTGGAGACTCTCCTTTTGTTCTAACTTGTACTATCGGACCTTTTTCTATAAATAGTCCTGCAATATCCACTACAGTTTGTAAAGAACCTCCTCCATTATCTCGTAAGTCAATTACCAGACCATCCATATCTTGTTCTTTAAGACGGATAATTTCTTGTTTTACATCTTTAGCAGCATTACGTTGATTATAATCTTGCATATTAAAATAAAACTTTGGTAAATTAACAATCCCAAATGTTTTATCATTCTTTTTAACTGTAGATGATTTTGCATAAGTCTCTTCGAGCTCTACAACATCTCTAACAATCTCTATAATCTCGATAGTACCATCAACCTTCTTTACTGTTAGCATTACCTTTGTGCCTTTTGGGCCCTTAATTAAACTTACAGCATCATCAAGTCGCATCCCTACAATACTTACAGGTTCCTCTTCATCTTCTTGCTTTACTTTCATGATAAGATCCCCTACTTCAACTTCATTACCTCTCCATGCAGGACCTCCAGAAATGATCTCTATTATTTTTACATTATCATTTTTCTTTTGTAATCTGGCTCCGATTCCTTCTAACTTTCCTGACATTGCAATATCAAATCTATCTTTGTCCTGAGGAGCAAAATAATAGGTATGAGGATCAAATTCTTCTACAATAGAATTGATATATATAGAAAACCAATCTTTTCGTTCTAAATCATCTGCAAATTCAAAATATTCTTTTAGTGAAGTTTTTGTGATTTCACGAGATTCTTTTTCTAAGACAATCGAAGTTTTACGGCTATAATTACTGTTTTTGGTAACAGAATCTATTTGCTCTTCAACTTTATCATAATAGCTGGATAATGCATTAAACTTAAGTTGCAATCTCCAACGATCTTTCATTTGACTTTTACTATCTACATAAGGTAAGTTTTCATAATTTGTATCGATACTTTCGTCTTTCTCGAAGTTAAAAGGTTGTTCCAAAATTTCTTTATGTAACGTTCTAGCCTCTGCCATTCGCTGTTGCAAACGATCATAAGTTAGATTAAAGAAAGTAATTTCTTTATTTCTGATTTCATCATCAATCAGTTTTTCAAACTTCCTAAATTCTTCAATATCACTTTTATAAAAATATCGTTTCAGAGGATCTAAGGCATCAACATAATCAGAGAAAACTTCCTTAGAAAAATCATCATTTATATCCTTTGCATCATAATGCCCTTTACCTAAGACATAACTTATTAAATCAATTAGTAATTTATCTTTATCAGGATCATTTTCAACCTTTGTGGTAAAACTGCAAGAAGCTGCCGAAACGATCACGGTAAGCATCAAAATCAAAAAACTCTTTTTCATACGCTCATTTAATTTAGGGATTCAAGGCAAAATACATTAAAAATCGTGCCAATAACACGTAATAATACTAAATTTTTCTTAAATGAGCTAATATTATTTCCTACTCTTTATTCTCATAAAATCCCATCTGTTCGTATTTATAGTTTTATAATTTTTCAATGAAATATTTATCATTACTAATTTAGTAGATATTGACTTTTTAGGAATTCTTATTTCGTATAAAAAAAGTGTATTTTTACAATCGTAAAATTTTAAGCTATGCCGCAAAAAAGACCACTGATTTTAGTCACTAATGACGATGGGGTTACTGCCCCGGGAATACGTGCACTTATAGATGTTATGAATGAAATTGGTGATGTTGTGGTAGTTGCTCCAGATAGTCCGCAAAGTGGAATGGGTCACGCTATAACAATTAATAGCACTCTCTATTGTGATCCTGTTGTTATTAATAAAAATGCTCCACAAAAGGAATATAGTTGTTCGGGGACTCCCGTAGATTGCGTAAAAATGGCATCCCGTGAAATCCTTGACAGGAAACCTGATTTATGCGTAAGTGGGATTAATCATGGCTCAAACTCAGCAATTAATGTAATCTACTCGGGTACAATGAGTGCCGCTGTCGAAGCAGGCATTGAAGGAATTCCTGCCATTGGGTTTTCATTACTTGATTATAGTATGGATGCAAATTTTGAGCCTTCGAAGAAATATGTAAAAATTATTGTAGAAAATGTCCTCAAAAACGGGTTACCAAAAGGAGTAGTTCTTAATGTGAATATTCCAAAATTAACCGAAGAAGACATAAAAGGTGTAAAAATTTGCCGCCAGGCGAATGCCCATTGGGTAGAAGAGTTTGACAAGAGAATAAACCCGATGGGACGAGAGTATTATTGGCTTTCTGGTGAATTTATTAACGAAGACAAAGGTGAAGACACTGATGAATGGGCACTACATCACGGCTACATCTCTATAGTACCTACTCAATTTGATCTTACTGCTCATCACTTTATACAAGAACTAAACAATTGGTCATTACATGATTAAAAAAGAGATTATTATTGGTTTTACAATCGGCTTATTTGTGAATGCTATAGGATTTATCTTGTGCGTATTTATTTTTTCTGCACTAAGCTCTCAGGGATTATCATTTACTGAAATGGTAAAAGCTTCTGCAGAGAATGATTCTTTAGGAAGCTTAATTGCTTTAGGAGCGATGCCTAATCTAATTGTTTTCTTTCTTTTTTTAAGAAAAAATAATATATATCGAGCTCGTGGCGTGCTTCTTGCTACGCTTATTGCGGCTATTTGTATTGCAATTAGTAAATTTGGATGATCTTAAAAACATAATATCATATTTTTTAGATAAAATCGGTAAAACAAATGTTAGTTTTCGATACTTCGGAAACGTTAAATTTGTAGTTGTTTGATATTTTATCTGCCCTTAAGAAAATTAAAAAACATGAAATGAGCATGCTAAAAGCTTTATCACTCCAAAACAATGATTAATAGCGAACAGCATGTGACTTTTGAAAAATAGTAAATATAAACACATGAAATACTACCTCATCGCGGGAGAAGCATCTGGGGATTTGCACGGTGCAAATCTTATGAAATCAATTCTTAAAGAGGATCCTCAAGCAGAATTCAGATTCTGGGGTGGAGATCTTATGCAGGCTGTTGATGGCTCGATGGTTAAACACTATAAAGATTTAGCATTTATGGGGTTTATAGAGGTTTTATTAAATTTGTTTACCATTCTTAAAAATCTAAAACTTTGTAAACGAGATATTACAAGTTTTCAACCAGATGCAATTGTTTTTATAGATTATCCGGGGTTTAATTTGCGTATTGCAGAATGGGCAAAAGAAAAAGGATTCAGGACACATTACTATATTTCTCCTCAGATATGGGCATGGAAAGAAGGAAGAATAAAATCTATCAAACGATGTGTTGATATGATGTACGTAATTCTACCGTTTGAAAAATCTTTTTATGAGGATAAACATGAATTTCCGGTTCAATTTGTAGGACATCCATTAATTGATGCTATTGCAGATCATAAGCAAATTATGCCCGAAAAATTTAAGGCTGAATATAATTTGGACGATCGCCCTATTATTGCCATACTTCCTGGAAGCAGAAAACAAGAAATTCGTAAAATGCTTGAGGTTATGCTTACTGTTGTAGATGATTTCCCTAATTACCAGTTTGTCATTGCAGGTGCACCAAGTCAGGAAACTTCTTTTTATGCTCCTTTTATTAAAAAACAAGGAGTTCACTTAATTATGAATCGAACATATGATTTATTAAGTCTTAGTAATGCTGCCTTAGTAACTTCGGGTACTGCGACTCTAGAGACCGCCTTATTTAAAGTGCCAGAAGTTGTATGCTATAAAGGGAGTTATATTTCTTATCAAATTGCAAAACGAATTATTAGCCTTGACTATATTTCTTTGGTAAACTTAATTATGGATAAACCAGTTGTATCCGAATTAATACAGAATGAATTTAATCCTAAAAGACTTAAGGAAGAACTTACGATAATAATTGATGATTATAAAAGAGCTGTTATGTTTTTGGATTATTATGATCTTGAAAAAAAACTTGGTGGTAGAGGTGCCAATGATAAAACCGCAAAATTAATTGTGGAATCTATAAAAAATTGATTTTCTATTTGTCACAACACACCATAATGGTTTCGTAAAGCAATTTTGGATCTACCGGCTTATTAAGAACAGTGTATATTCCTACTTCGTTAAATTTTTCTCTGTTTAGCTTTTCGGATATTGCCGTTAATGCAACTATTGGTATTCCTTTATCAAATTGTTTAATATATTTTGTTGCTTCAAAGCCATCCATTTTTGGCATCATAATATCCATCAAGATCATAGAATATTTATTTTTCTTAACCATATCTACTGCTTCTTTTCCATCATTAGCAGAATCACAGTAAAAGCCATAATTTGAAATTATTTTTTCTGTAATTAATTGATTTACCTTGTTATCTTCAACCAACAAAACATTAATACTCTCTAGCGATTCGTCATGACCATTTCCCGAGAAAGTATTTTTCTCTATTAGCTGTTCAGGAATATCAAATTTCATGGTAAACAAAACTGAAGTCCCTTTTCCTGGTTTTGATTTTAAAATAATATCACTTCCTTGTAATTTCAGTATTTTTTTTACGATCGACAACCCTAGTCCGGTACCTCCATATTTTCTATTGATTTTAACTGATCCCTGATGAAAAGCTTCAAAAGCCTTACTAATTTGCTTTTCAGACATACCTATACCGGTATCTCGGACAGAAAACTCTATTTCTGCTTTATTATCTATTTTCGAAACCAGTGAGGCTTCAATATAAATATCTCCGTTTCTCGTAAACTTTAAAGCATTATCCAATATATTCAAGAAGATTTGGGAAACTCTGAGGGCATCCCCTTTTAGATGACCAGAGATATCACTATCTATTTTTCTATGAATTTTATTGTTATTATCCTTCATTAACACAGAAGAATCTATTAAGTTATTCAATAATTCTCTTAGATCAAATTTCTCATTTTTCAGCTCTAATTTTCCTTTTTCAAGATCATTTAGATGAATTACATCGGCAATCAAATTCAATAAATAGTCACTAGATAAATTGATTAACTTCATTTGGTTTACCTGATGAGGTGTCAATTCTTCTTTTTGCAATAAAAATGTTGTTCCTTTTATTGTATTTAACGGAGTGAGAAGTTCATGAGTTACCGAATCCAAAAATTCTGATTTAGCTTCTAATGCTTCATCTACTTTTTGATTAGCTTCTACTAATTTTCCATAATTCTTTTGGAGCAATCTATTTATTTTAGTTTTATATAAAGAGACTCTGTATTGAATTATACTCATTAGAATTAATCCCAGAATAATTATTACACTTAACGAGATAATATAACCTCTATTTCTTAATTGCTCGGCTTTTAAGTCATTTTCTAGTTTTATCCTTTTATTTTCTTCTTCTTTCAGATTTAATTGATTGGATAATGCAAGTGTGGTACTTACTTCTCTTGTTCTTTGTGCATGGTACTCTAAAAGATTATTAAAGGATTGACTATAAAAAAGTGTTGCATTTTTATAGTCTCCAATCTTCTCATAATACAACCCCTTATTAGAATACAACCTTCCTTCAAAGTTTAAATCTCCAGAATAAGCAGATTTTTCCTTTTCAATAGTGTCAAAATAGAGTTCTGCTTTTTCAAATTCTTTTAAATTGATATAACTTTCTGTCAAAAACAGATTTAAATTCTTTCTTCTATCCTGTTTGACTCCTGTTTTTCTTATTGCATTTGTTGATTTTAGTGCATGTTCAATAGATTCATTCCATCTTTTTTCCTGCAAATACCTCACACTAAGGTTGTAATTAATATCAATCACATCTTTAGTTTTCCCATATTTCCTTAATAGCTGTTCTGCAATAAGATAAGCTTGATACCCTTCTTCTTTTTTTCCTTGCATAGATTTATGCACTCCAAGTCCTTCATAATACAATCCTAGCTGTCTTTTATTATCTATTAGTTTAATGATTTTTAGATTTTTGGCTAAATACTCTTCAACTCTAAGGGTATCTCGAGTACCAAGAAAAAAATCTATTTTCGTTCTATTAATCTGAATTTCAAGCAAGGGATCATTAACTTTTTTTATCAATTTTTCTGCGAGTTCTAAAAAATAGATCCCCTTTTCTTTCCCTTCCTTTGTTTGTGTTGAAAATGACTTTGAAGATTCTTCTAAAATTTCCCTTATACTATCAGAATTTATCTCTTTATCAGCAACTTGTGCTGTCAAAGAGACAATACCAAAATGTATTAAAAAACACATACTATATGGGAGCACCTTCAATTTCATCTGAAGAATATTAATAAGTATTTAACTAATAAGGTATTAAAATATATTGTCTTTTACTCTATAACCTTAGACAAATACCGCAAAACCCGTAATTCCAAGGTGTAAATAAATACTTTGTACTAGTACAAAGTATTTATTTATGGCAATAATAAAAATTGGAAGGTTCTTAAACAATATTAACTCTTGAAAATTTTAAGCAAAAACGTGTACTTTTGTTACAAACCCAAGTCTAATGAAAAGAGTAGTCTTTTATCTTTTAATTACTATAACTATAGTTTTAACCTCTTGTGGGAGTTCTTCTAAAAACAAAGCGGTTATAACTTCAAAAAATAAAACTAGCGTTAAGGTCAAAACAACCAGAAGCCCTAACTCCAAAAAAATTAAAAGCATTGTGAGTTATGCTAAAACTTTTGGTGGTACCCGATACAAATTTGGAGGTACTACAAAAAAAGGAATGGATTGTTCTGGCTTGGTATATACTTCATTTAAGAAAGAGAATATTGTCCTTCCGAGAACCTCCAGAACTATGGCTACCCAGGGCAAAGCTATATCATTAAAAAAGGTAATCGTTGGTGATTTACTTTTTTTTAAAACCAATAAAAGAAAAAATGTTATTTCTCATGTAGGGCTTGTCGTTGAAACCAAAGGAGTCATTAAGTTCATACATGCATCTACATCAAGAGGGGTTATTATATCTAGTCTTGATGAGAAATATTGGAACAAGTGCTTTGCTGGTGCCAGAAGAGTCTTATAACCCGCGTATTTACACTTCTATTTTACCGGGAAAATAATATATCCTCTTATAAATTCCTAAACAAGGTTGCTCCTACTTCCTTAATAATCCCAGTTCCGAAAAATGAAACTGGGGTCCCCTATCATTGTACTATGAACATTTTTGAGCAATTAATGATTACTCAAAATAACTTGTTACATAAGTCTCTAATGTGAAACTCATTAATATTCCATTTATAGTTATCACTATTTCGACCCTACTCGGTATACTTATAGGGCGCCATCTGACTATTGTTCCTAAAATTGTAGTATTAACTTTCTTAATCTCTATCTGTATACTTGGTGTTTCATGGAAACAATCAAAAAAGATATTCAGCAAAGGATATTCCTTTGTTATTATAATGGTTGTTGTTTTTATCATTTTTGGAATAGCTTTAGTCAAAATCCACAACCCAAAGAACTATTCTAGCCATTATAGCAATCATATTAATCCGAAAGTGCAACCATATGATATAGGAATTCAATTTTATATTAAAGAACGATTAAAGCCTTCATTCTACTATAATAAATACATTGTCTCTACCAAATTTGTAGATGACAAAGCAGCACATGGTAAAATATTACTTCAGGTCGCTAGAGATAGCTCACAAAACATTTTGGATATAGGCAACACTTACACCACATTCACAACGCTAAAACCTATTCCTCGTGCCTTAAACCCATACCAATTTGATTACTCAAAACATTTATATACTCAATATATATCACATAGGATCATTGTATTGCCTCATCAGCTTATTGATAATCATAAAATTGAATATTCACTAGGGTACTTAGCAAATCAAATTAGAAAAACCTGTACTTTAAAATTATCCAAATATGATTTTGACTCCACACAGTTATCTATTATCAATGCCCTGCTTTTGGGACAAAGGCAAGATATAAGTCAAGATACATTTGATGATTACCGAGATGCTGGTGCTATTCATATTTTGGCAGTATCGGGGCTTCATGTCGGAATCATTTTACTACTATTAAATTTCTTTTTAAAACCTCTTGACAGATATTATAAAAATGGAAAAATAATCAAATTAACTCTCACTATTTTATCGCTTTGGTGTTTTGCTATTATTGCAGGGTTATCCCCATCGGTACTTAGAGCAGTCACTATGTTTTCTTTTCTTGCCATAGGAATGCAAATTAGATCCAAAACAAGTATTTATAATTCATTGTTTATTTCTCTGTTTATATTAATCTGCTTTAACCCTTTACTATTGTTTTCGGTAGGGTTTCAATTAAGTTATTTAGCAGTTTTTGCGATAGCCTGGATACAACCCTTATTATTCAAAATATACCGGCCTAGGTTTTATCTTTCTAAAAAACTCTGGGAAACATTTACAGTTACTATAGCTGCTCAACTTGGACTGCTACCTCTTTCTCTTTTTTATTTTCATCAGTTTCCGCTTTTATTTTTTATCTCTAACCTCATTATTATTCCTTTTTTGGGAGGTATTCTCGGGTTTGGGATATTGGTTATTCTGCTCGCTTATCTAAATATTCTTCCTGAGTCTATAGCAGCTTTATTTGGTAATTGTATTGACATTATGAATACTATTATTGCATGGATAGCCGATCAAGAAAGTTTTGTTATTAAAAATATTCCTTTCTCGACCAGTATAGGTATTATCTTATATTTCATTATTATTCTTTCAACAATGCTGTTTAAAAAATATGAAAGAAGAAAATTTTATTGGTTAGGGATATCCATTATTATACTACTTTCAATTTTGATCTACGAAAAGCATACGGCATCAAATCTGGAAGAATTAATTGTATTTCATAACCAGCGTAACACTACTTTGGGGATCCTAGAAAACGAGCAATTGAGAATCTACAGTAAAGATACTATTGCTGTAAAAACACAACATTTCTTATTCGGTAACTATCTCACCAAAAATCAAGCTACTTTGGATACCGTTATGCGATTAAAAAACATTTACCAATATAAAAAACAAACTATTATGGTTATTGACAGCACTTCAATCTATCATATCAAAAGCTTTCAACCTGATATTATTATATTATCAGATTCTCCAAAAATTCACCTGGACAGAGTAATAGATAGCTTACATCCAAAACAAATCGTTGCAGATGCAAGTAACTATAAAAGCGATATCGATCAGTGGGAAATTAGTTGTAAAAAACAAGAAATCCCTTTTCATCGTACAGACAAAAAGGGAGCCTTTATATTAAAATAAGCTTTTAAAAATTTTATAGCAATACTAAAGATTCTTTTAGCAATTGATCGTTCTGAGTAGTCATTATCTCTTGTATCATTTTATAAATTGTAGGTATACAATTTTTGGCCATTTTATTTTGACTGTTAAAGAGTACACAGATTCCTAGATCTTCGTTAGGATAAATTGCAATCTCACTTCTATAGTTATTAACACTTCCTCCATGATGCACAATAGTACTTGACTCTTTGGTATCAGCGTCTACAAAAGAATGTACGCGCCATCCTAATCCGTAGAAAGATTTTGAATATCCAGGCCACTTCTGATAATACTGTCTTCTTCCTCCTACTTGTATTTTTGGACTAAATACTGTGCGCATTGTATTAGGCATCATAACTTCTGGATTATTTCCGAGCAAAAATTTCATCCACTTACCCATATCTGTTATACTTGCATTAATTCCTCCTGCAGCTATGGCATTATTATAATACTTTTTATTAATACGTTTAGAACGCCATCCATGTCGAATACGCTGATGTGGTTGTGCCACATTATCAGATTCTTTAAGAGCTTCATAACTTGCCGAAGCAGTAGTCATTTGTAGAGGTTTAAAAATCCTATTTTGAATAACTTCTCTCAAAGGTTTACCAGTAACTTGTTCTATTACCTTGCCACTTAACGCAAAAACAGCATTTTGATAGCTATATATATTACCCGGTTGTTCAATAGTACGTACCTCTTTAAATTTGCTTGCAATTCTTGTTATTGATAATCCATCTTCTACTAGATTGGTAAAACTATGATATGGTAAACCTGTAGTATGTGATAACACATGAGACAAGGTCACCTTTCTGGTTCGTTCTTTACTAGAAAGCTGAAAATCAGGAACATAATCTACAATTCTATCTTCCCAATTTAATAAGCCTTCTTCTACATGAATTCCCGTAAGTATACCTGCAAAACCTTTAGAAACCGAACCGATTCTAAAGATTGTTTCTTCATTGATTTTATCTTTTAAAGCTATATTCCTTTTACCATAACCATCTACATAAATAATAGAATCACATTTTACAATAGCCACTGCTGCTCCTACAATTTGATTCTGATTTATAGCTTTGTTAAAATACGCCTGGATAGAATCGGCCAATCGTTCTTTAAGTGAATTCGGGAAATAAACTTCTGTGGGTTGCGATATTTGAATAGCTTGAGGTTCTTGAGCTAATTCTGGTTGTTTAGCGGAAACAAAAGAAAAAAGTAACGCAATAAACAACATAGATGGGACAGCTATGACTAGTATTTTTTTCATAAGTAGGTTTACAATTCAAAAAAGAATAAATAAAATCAAAAAAGCAAATACAATCTGTAGAGTAGGTATTAAAATTGAATTAGGCTAGATTAGTTTTATTTTTATTTCTTGAATCAGATTTGGGTATTATTTTAGGTTTATTATTAACTAACGAATAGATCTTCAATTAATTGCACTACCCCTTTTTAGGGCTAACACTAAAGCACTTCGAATTGACTTAATTCTATGACTACAAAAGATAGTTACATACAAACTTAATCTCAAAATCATTCTTAATCTTTGAGTTTGAAAGAAAAATCCTTCACAAAAACAAAAAAACATTCTATTTGAATGTTATTGTGGTCAATTTACGATAAAAACACTAAAAAACAAGACAAAATACACAAATCTGCAAATAACACCATTTTCACTTTGAATTTACTTCCTTAAAACTCTCTTTTTCGCCTATGCTACAACCCTCGATTTATGTAAAAACAGGAGTTTTTAATGACTACTACATAAAACAAACTTGAAAATATTTTACAGTACCTCATATATAAGCCTTTAAGAGAAGTTAATAGGTAAGCGTAGTGGGCGCAGGGAACATAGTTAAAAAATGCGTACGCCAGTTCTCGACCCTACCTGTGAGATGTTTAGGGAGTGAAATCCCTCTTTTCTAACTCAACTGTAAGCAGTTTTTAATTTCCTATCTCTTCTATTGTATTTTTCGCTGACTGTGCAGCAGTATGTACGGAAACCCAATCTTCTCCATCTGTATATGCTCCTCCAGCAAAATATATTTTGTCAGCTACGGTTTCTCTAAGTTTTTTTACAGTTCTCCAATCTGCAAGATCTGTCATATAACCAGCTTTAATAAATGGCTCATCATTCCAATTTTGAGAAATATGCTTTACATAATTGGGAGTTGCTTGGTTGGAATAAATACCATCAAGTTCGTTTAAAATAAAGTCCTTCAGTTGATTGTCGGAAAGTGAAATATAGTCAATAGCAGGTTTCCCTACTGCAAACAAACCAAGAATATTCTTAGAAGTGTTCTGACCAAAAGCAGCATTGTAATATATTTTTTTTCCATCGCTTGAAGGAGTAATTTCAAATTCAAATTCGTTATTGTAAAAATTTTGAGAGAATTCGATAAATGCTTTAAAACCCTCCCAAATAGTTGTGCCATTTATTGCATCCTGTTTGTCTTGTGGTAAGGTCGGGATAAAACTAATATCTCCATCTTGAAGGATTTTAGTCGGAACTGAAACAATGACTTTATCAGCAATATACTGTCCTTTTTGTGTCGTAATTACAATTTGGATACCAGAATAATCAATAGATTGTACTATGGAATTGTAAACAATTTTGTTAGAAATAGAAGGTACGATATACTCTTCAAAAAAATTGAACCAAGAAGAATTGACAAATTTACGATCTGGATCATCTGGAATAGTTTCTACATTGACTTGTGTGGTAGAATCGTTTACTATTTCCTGAAAAATATTTGTATTTGTTTCCAGCCATTCTGCACCTAATGGTATAGGGAAATCCGCAAAATCGGTATTAATTTTCATTCTGCCTCCATAAATTGAAGTAGCTTCTAAAATCTCAAAATCAATTCCTTGTTGTTGTAATAAATATCCAGCGGAAAGTCCTCCAGCTCCAGCTCCAATAATTATTACTTTTCCTGAAAATTTTATGTTGTTTACATCATCTTTGTTACAGGAAGTTAATACAGTTTGAAATGGTAAACTCACTCCAAGAATTCCACACATTTTTATAAATTCTACTCTTGTCATCCTTTAGTTTTGTTTATGCTTTTATAATTTTAATCCGAATTTGTATGTTTCAATAAGTATTTCTTCCAAATTGACTTCGCCTTGATTTGTAAGGATTATAGCACCAATTTTTGTTACAGAATTAAATGCCATTATTGTTGCAACACCTTGTTCTCCACCATCGTGACCCCAAAGTTTATTTCCTGAATCCATTAGGAATAAATGCAATCCCATTTCATTATCTAATGAAGGAATTTGAAGTGTTGCCATTGAATTAACTGTGTCTGCATTTAATAATTGGTAACTGTTTGACAAACCACCTTGAACAAATGCGTTTAAAAATTTATGCAAATCTTTTCCTGTAGACCTTAGTCCTCCATTTGGATAATCGGAAAATGTATAATGCCGAATGGCTTCAAACTGACCATTTGTGTAATTGTATGGTTTAACAATTGTTTGAGATATTTCATCTAATCTCCAAAACGTACTATTCATATTCAATGGATTAAAAATATTTTGTTTGCAATAGGTATTAAAATCAATTCCACTAATCTGTTCTACCAATAGTCCTATTAGCGCATTTCCTTCATTAGAGTATTCGTGTTCTGTTCCTGGTTCAAAGGCATAAAAATTTTCAGTGGAATTATACCCTCCTCCTCCAGGAACTAAATAGTTTTCTAAGAAAAATGCTAAAGAAATTTGAGGGTCTTCTCCATAATAATACTGATTATCTAAAACACTTCCATCTGCAATTCCTGAAGTGTGTGTTAATAGCATTCGGAAGGTAATACTTGTTGAATGATTAGGAATATTTACATCAAAAGGCAGATAGTCGTTTATATTATCATCCAGAGAAAATAATCCATCATCGTACAGTTGCAAAAGTGCAGTTGCTGTAACCACTTTTGATATAGATGCTAATAGAAATAAATCGTTATTTGTTAATGCCGTGTTTTGTTCTAAATTAGATTTGCCTATATAGTTTTCATACAAAATGTTGTTCTCCTTAAAAATCAAAATAGACATAGCAGGAATTTTTTGAAAATCCATTTCTTCTTGAATATATTCTTCAAATTCATCTTTATTATTAATTTCAAAATCATCTTTGTTACAACTTTGAAATGAAACAAAAAGAAAAATTAGTATAAAGGAATTCATTATTATTATTTTCATTTTATATTTTTAATTGTTTATATCGCATCTAAACTTAAAACAAATTAAACAATAATTCTTTTGAATTATGAGGGTTTATCAATCCGAAAACGTGTTTTAGGACATTTCTTTAATATACTGAGAAGGTGTGATATCTGTTACTTTTTTGAAATTTGTATAAAAAGAAGACTTTGAATTAAAGCCAGCAGCTTCTCCAATGCCAACAATACTATATTTTGTTTGTTCATTATTTGCTAGCATATTTTTCACAGCTTCAACTCTATATTGATTGATGTATGAATAAAAATTTTGTTCTGAATTTTGATTAATTGCATTAGATATTTGCCGCTCTGGAATGTTCATTGCCTGAGAAAGTACCTTTAGATTTAAATTAGGATTTAAAAAAGGATGTTCGGTCTTCATGAAAGATTCTATTTTTACAAATACCGAATCCATTTCATGATTATTGGTGACTTCAGAATTATCAGTATCTATTTTATTTGGTTTTTGATAGCTTAAGTCGTGAAGTGGAATTTCAATTTCTAAATTTACTTGAAGTAACGCTCCAATTCCAATGTAAAATATTAAAGCTAATTCAATAATGGCATAAATTACATAAGATTGATTATCCGTATCTGGGCTATTAGAAAGTAAGTAAAACAGTGTGTAGTAAATTTCGTTGACAATAATGATGATACAAACCCATTTTAACCAGTTTAAGTACTTGTAATGAATTGTGGATTGAAATGCATATAGATTTCGGTTGTATAGCACTATCTTCTTAAGAATAATGATCTGTATAAAAATGGTATAGTTTATTGTTAGATAGTTGTATACTTCATCAAAATAATTGAGGAAGTTACTATTTGAATCAATAATGCTAAGTTTAGTAAGGAGAAGTATAAAACAAAGAGTTCCAAATTCAAGAATTCCAGGGAGAAAATTGAGTATTACTTTTTTGCAAGAATTTGCTGTTCCTATAATTTTACTGTTAATGTGTAAAAGAATAAGATTAGGAAGCAACAAAAAGAATTTAAACGGATATAGTAAATGGAATTCGATCTCAATATAATCACCATAAGATTCATTGGTAATAGCCAAAGAAAGGAAAAGTAAAAATAATGCTATATATTTGGAATCACGTTTTCCATTCCGTTTTAAGATTAATAAAACAAATCCAGTAACGACTCCCTGAGCTATTGCGATATTATGTATTAAATCAATCAAATATTAGTCTTTGCTCGTATGTTGGTGTTTTTCCTAATTGACTCTTAGTGTATTTTCCTGTACTAAGTTTGTCTGTTTTTTTAATTTTTAGACATCCTTTTAGGGTGTTCCACGACCACAACTGCTTACAACGATTTGTAGTCAAGTAGACAAAGGTGGATTCACCCCCAAGCCTCTCCCTGAATCGTACGTGACAGTCGCCTGTCACGACTCTTGCTGTTAAACTCGAAGTAATAGATGTTTATTTTTAAAAGGAAATACTTCTTAAAAACACTTATTTTGCAGAATAGGATTAGGAAGCAAACAATTTATAATTAAAGACCTATTACTTCGAGGTTAATATACAAATCTAATGTATTAAATTACCTGACAAAACCCATTTGCCAATGATAAAATAAATTAGAAAATTGTTCCTGTACTCTTTTAAACCATCGATAAGTACGTTTCATACTGGTTTTATAGCGTTTTATACCGTTACCTTGCCCATCTAACTAAGCGATTGTTGAGTAACTTAAATACTCTATCTAACATCGATGGTCTGAATTTACAGCAGTAACTTATCCACACCCCAAATCATCAGGTTCTGGACTTACTACATTTGACATAAGGAGGTTATTTTATCTGTTGGAAGGGAGTTTTTCTCTCTCGATTTAGAGAGAATGATAATAAAAACAGCAACCTTTATTATTCTTGACAAAGAATAAAGGTGTTAAAACTTTGGTTTATTAGTTGAATTATCAGGTAAATTTTGATCTATTTTTGTACTTTAATAATATATTTAACTGATTATCAGCTCTATTTATTTTCTTTTCCAGTAAACTAAATGCACAACTGGTATACAAGTGTTTTTTATAGTTAACTACATTTAAAAAAAAACTTCCTTTTTTGATCATGTGATCAAAAAAGGAAGTCTTAAAAAGTATAGTAATTTATATTAATTTTCGAAAGTACTTACAAAGGACTGTTCATATTTCTGCCATGCATCTGCACTAGTTAGCTTTTTATAATCATTATTATTGATCATCTTAAGGTATATCTCTAATTGTTGTGGCGTTTTATACCCTACCACAGGAGCAATAAGATTTCCTTTTTCATCAAAAAATACCATACTAGGATATCCAGTTATTTTGAGCGCATTCGCAAAAAAATGTTGACTATTTCTACCTTTCCTATCCGGATTATAATTTGGATTGGTATAGGTAAAATCATTGTATTTTACTTCTTCTGTTCCTTCTGCATTAAACTTTACTGCATAGTAGTTCTTATTTACATAGGAAACTACGTCTTTATTATGAAAAGTTCTTTTGTCCAGAAGTTTACAAGGTCCACACCAATCTGTATATACATCCATGAAAATCTTTCTAGGTTCTTTTTTCTGAGCCTCTAAAGCATCATTCATAGACATCCATTTGATTTCTTGTGCTTGAGCATAACAGCATAATAGAAATCCAAAAATAAAAAGTAGGTTTTTCATAAATCCAAAATTTTTATAACTACTCGGAAACAAAAATCATTCCTTATTAAAAATTCATTTGCCTTTGGGAAGCAAGTAAAGTTATATATTTTATTACATACTAATGCACTCCATGCATCATTTTCTTCATTTTTGAAGTAATTAAAATCAATATTACTCCAACAGTTATCGGAACTATAGTAAAGATCAAAAAGAAAGCTGACATCGAGTAGTTATTAACAATTACATCAATATAACTTCCTACAAAACCAGCTAATTTATTACCAATAGCAATGGCCAGATACCATAGACCAAACATTATTCCTATTTTTTTTGCTGGTACTAATTTTGAAACATAGGATAATCCTACCGGAGATAAACATAATTCACCCATAGTATGCAGTAAGTAAGCCACAACCAACCATACTAAACTAACGGATGCAGTTTTTGCTCCTTGAGGAATCGATGCAGAACCCCATGCTAGCATTCCGAATCCTACACCTAATAATATCATTCCTAATCCAAATTTCACAGTGGCAGAAGGGTTATATTTACTTTCCCATACTTTAGAAAATAAAGGTGCTAGAGTAATAATAAATAATGAGTTCAAAATCAAAAACCAGGAAGCCGGAATTTCGGTTGTTTCCTGTGGAAGAATTACAGAAAGTTTCCATAATGCAATTGCCCATACACTTAAGAAGCTTATCCCTAAAACAATATTGGATAATGATATTTTTTTAAACGTTTGTGCAAACAGTTTAAATAAAACCCAAGTGATAACTCCTAAAGGCACAATCGTTATTAATGTGTCTACTATTTTAAATATTGATGCAGAACTTCCACTTAATACACGTTGCGTAAATTTATTTGCAAAAATAGTCATAGATCCACTGGCTTGTTCAAAAGATGCCCAGAAGAATACTACAAAAAATGCTAAGACCCCTACAACAATGTAACGGTCTCTTTGTACATGAGCAGGCACTTTTTCTTCAACTTCATCTGGTATGTTTTCAATAGCATCTGATAAATCTACTTTTTTGGATGGTGCTACTCCTACATTCTCAAAAATACTTCTACCAAACCAAAATTGCAGCATTCCCAGCATCATAAAAATACCAGCCAAACCAAATCCCCATGCCCAACTTAAGTTCTCACCTAAGAAACCACAAAGTAAAACACCAATAAAACCACCAGAGTTTACACCCATATAAAAAATGGTAAAAGCTCCATCTTTCCTTTCGGGAAACTTATCATACAGACCACTAACAATCGATGTAATATTTGGTTTAAATAAACCATTACCTATGATTAAAAGTCCTACACCTATATACAGTGTAGTTTCTGTTTCTAATGCCATTGCAGCATGCCCCAGCGTCATTACCAGAGCACCTAGTGCAACTGCTTTTTGATATCCTGTAAATTTATCGGCAATCCACCCTCCTATAACGGGGGTTACGTAAACTAAAGAAGTATATGTTCCTAAAAGAGCCAGTGCTCTTTCATTAGACCATTCCCAACCTCCATCTGCAAAAGTAGAGGTTAAAAATAACACAAAAATTGCGCGCATTCCGTAGTACGAAAAGCGTTCCCACATTTCTGTGAAGAATAATACATATAATGCGGGTTTATGACCTAATAGACTAAAGTCATTTGAATCGTCTTGAACCGTCATGATATTATTTTATGAGTTATCTGCTAATTCAAAACCTTCAGCTTCTTCATGTATAGTTCCTTCTCTATCTTCAACACCATGTGTTAGAACTTCTAATTTTTTTCTAAAAATCATAACGAGTAATCCAAAGATCACACAAAAAACGGCTATTCCTGTAAAAATGGTAAACTCTCCAAGGTTTTCTGCAGATTCTCCTAATAAACCAGCCAGCTTATTTCCAAAACCAGTCATTGCAAAATATACCCCCATCATTAATGCTCCATATTTAACCGGAGCCAATTTTGTAATAAACGACAATGCCACAGGTGATATACATAGTTCTCCAATAGTATGAAATAAATATGCTAATACTAACCAATACATTGCAGAAGATCCATCAGAGTTAAACTCCATAGATGCAGCTGTCATGAAAAAGAATCCGGTTCCCATAATAATAAGCCCTATAATCATCTTAAATAAAGAACTTGAAACTTTTCCTTTTAGTTTTCTATTCGCCCAGTACCAAGCTATAGTGGTTCCCAAGAAAATTATAAACATGGCATTTAGAGATTGAAACCATGAAGCAGGAACTTCCCAACCCATTAGCATTCTATTTGTTTTTTCTTTGGCGTAGATATTCATTAATCCTCCTGCTTGCTCAAAAGCTCCCCAAAAAACGATCACTAAAAGAAATGAAATAAACAAGACAACAATCCTATCTTTTTCGATCTTAGTTAATGGTTTTTTCATTGCTTCTTTATCTTCTTCTTTTTCAGAAGCTCCTAAAAAGTTACCTACTTCCCCAAGGTATTTTTGACCTAGTAGGTATTGTAATAATCCCAATGCCATTCCTATTCCTGCAAGACCAAAACCGTAATGCCATCCATGTACTTCTCCTACATATCCAACTATTAAACTTGATAAAAATGCGCCAACATTAATTCCTATATAAAAAATAGTAAATCCTTTATCTCTTCGTATATCTCCTTGTTTATACAAACCTCCTACCATAGTCGAAATATTAGGTTTTAGCATTCCTACTCCTGCTATGATTAAGCCAAGACCAGAATACCAGGCCCACATTTCTTCAACAGCCAAAATACTGTGTCCTGCAACCAATAAAATCCCTCCGACTAAAACTGATTTTTTTTGTCCCAGAAATTTATCTGCAATCCATCCTCCAGGAATTGATGCTACATAAACCAACATCGTATACCATCCATACAGTGCTAAAGCTTCTCCAGATGACCAGCCTAAACCTGCATTTTCATCCACGGTTTTAGCTGTTAGATATAACACAAAAATTGCTCTCATACCATAGTATGAAAAGCGTTCCCACATTTCTGTGAAAAATAAAATGTATAATCCCACCGGATGCCCAAAAAGCTCTTTCTGATGAGCTGCTTTAACTGTATTTGCCATTGTGTTTGTTTAATTAATTATAAGTTGTTTTTAATGAAGTTAGTCATCTTATTATATAAATGTAATCTAGTATTACCACCGTAAATTCCATGGTTTTTATCGGGATAAATTGCCCAATCAAAATCTTTATTTGCTTGTATCAATGCTTCAACCAATTGCATTGTATTTTGAACATGCACATTATCATCTGCACTACCATGTACTAATAAGAATTTTCCTTTTAATCCATTCACAAAATTAATAGGCGAATTATCGTCATATCCTTTTGCATTCTCCTGAGGAGTCATCAAATATCGTTCCGTATAAATGGTATCATAAAATCTCCAACTCGTAACCGGAGCCACAGCAATTGCCATTTTAAAAGTATCCGGAGCTTTAAACAAACAATTACTAGACATAAAACCTCCGTAACTCCATCCCCAGATCCCAATTCGGGATGCATCTATATACTCTAATGCTCCAAAATGCTTTGCAGCAGCAACCTGATCCAGAACCTCTAGATTTCCTAGATCATTTTGAGTAGCTTTTTTAAACTTGGCGCCTTTTAAGCCAGTTCCTTTACCATCAACACAAACAACAATATATCCCTGTTGTGCCAACATCATATACCAATAATCATTTGCTCTATGCCAGGAATTCTTTACCGATTGAGATCCTGGTCCAGAATACTGATACATAAACAATGGATATTTTTTCTTTGGATCAAAATCTTTGGGCTTGATCATCCAGGTATTTAATTGTTCTCCATTAACTTCTATAGTAGAAAACTCCTTTGGTCTTACATCGTATTTTGCCAGTTTCTCTAGCAGCCCTTTGTTATTCTTGATTTCACGAACAACTTTTCCTGTCTTGCCATCATTTAGCGAATACTCATAAGGAGTAGTCGCATTAGAAAAGTAATTAATATATAAACTAAAATCTGCACTAAAGTCTGCATCATTAGTTCCATCTTTTTGACTTAATCGCTTTTTATCTTTTCCATCCAAAGTAACACTATAAATATCTCTATTGATACTTCCGTTCTCTACACTTTGATAGTATATAGTTTTATTCTTTTTATTATAACCATAATAACTAGTTACTTCCCAAGGTCCTTTGGTAACCTGATTTACCAATTCACCAGTTGCTGCGTGATGATATATATGATTATATCCATCTTTTTCGCTAGTCCATATAAAGCTATTATCGTCTAAGAATGTAAGATTATCTGTAATATCTATATAAGCATCATCTTTTTCGTTAAGTACAACTTTTGCAGCTTTGGTCTTGGCGTCTACAAAAATTAAATCCAGATTATTTTGATGCCTGTTCATTACCTGTACGCTCAAAATATCTGGATTTGCTGTCCATTTTATTCTAGGGATATAAAAATCTTTATAATCGCCTAGTTTAATTTGATCTAATGCCATTGCACTAATATCTGCTACATACAGGGAGACTTTTGCATTCTTCTCTCCTGCTTTAGGGTATTTAAAAACCTCTTGTTTTTGATATAAATCTTTACCATAAACATCCATAGAAAACTCAGGCACTTCTCTTTCATCAAATCGCAAAAATGCAATTTTGTTACTATCCGCACTCCAATCAAAGGCTCTAACAAACGAAAACTCTTCTTCATACACCCAATCTGTAATCCCGTTGATTATTTCATTTTTCTTACCATCATCTGTTAATTGCACTTCCTGTCCGGTCACAAAATTTAGCATATAAATATTATTATCCAGAATGTATGCTATCTTATTTCCATCTGGAGATAACATAGGAGATTGTATTTTTTTATCACTGACTTTAAAAATACCTTTAGAAGGAACATCATAAACATGATAAATCCCTTTTGAAGAACGACGATATATCTGCTCTAGCCCACTAGAAAGTAAAACTCTATTTTCATCTTTACTAAAAGAATATCCTTGAAACGTAGATAGGTCATCAATAGAAGCAGTACTTATTAAGGTTCTTACTTTTTCACCAGTTTCATATGAATAGACCTCAATATTAATTGCTCCAGAAACCGCATCCTTTTCTATAACCGAATATTCGATCCCATTCTTCATAGAATGCAATGATTGCAGCCCTTCTGTTCTGAAAGTTCCCCCCAAAATTTCCTGTAAAGTAAAAGCTTTGTCTTGTGCTGATGTTACAAGCCCTATAAAAATTGTAATCGTAAAAAACAATTTTGTAATTTTCATATGATATAATTTTAAAAATTGTTGACGCCAAGAATACTCAAAAATCCGTGAAAAATACAACAATTGCTGTTAAATACAATAAAATCATAAAATCATACGTGTTTTTTTTATCATATTATCAATAACATCTAGAGTTTTGCCTGCTTATTTCATTATTTGCAAACAAGTATATTTACGCAATTACTAACCAACACAAAGCTCATAAAACAATCATTTACACCTGTTTATTGTCTAAAATATTAATCTTAAAAAATCTCTATTTCTCAATTTCATATCTAAATCAACACATCTAGAGTAATGCTTTTGATATATCAAAAATCATTTCCCTATGTGTATGACAAAACAGAATAGTATATTTGAAGCCACTAATAACAACAAACATAATGGCACCTGTAGTTTCTGGGTTTTCTAAACTCTCTAAAGCTGATAAAATCAAATGGTTAGCAAAACACCATTTTAATGATGATCAAAATGCAGTAGACACTTTAGTAACCTATTGGAATTCTGATGAGGGACTTCAACAGCTTCATGATGAATTCACCGAAAACACTATTTCTAATTATTACCTGCCTTTTTCGGTAGCACCAAATTTTCTTATTAATGATAAGCGGTATACGCTGCCTATGACCATCGAAGAAAGTTCTGTGGTTGCTGCAGCAAGTAAAGCTGCTAAATTTTGGCAAACACGTGGTGGTTTTAAAGCCGAAGTGCTATCAACTATAAAAGTTGGACAGGTGCATTTTACATATGTCGGAAACTCTGAAAAACTGCAACAATTTTTCTCTATAGTTAAATCCAAGCTATTAACATCTGCATCCCATATAACTAAGAATATGGAAAAACGAGGTGGTGGAGTAATTGATATAGAGCTTCGTGACAAAACAACAGAAATTGACAACTATTACCAATTGCATTGCACTTTTGAGACGGTTGATGCTATGGGAGCTAATTTTATTAACTCCTGTCTGGAACAGTTTGCAAAAACAATGGTTACAGAAGCAAAAGAATATCATAGTTTTTCTACTCCCGAAAAAGATATTGAGATTATTATGAGTATTCTCTCCAATTATGTTCCGCAGTGTTTGGTAAAAGCATCTGTATCTTGTGACATAAAGGATTTACCTAGCACTACATCGCTTTCTTCTCTGCAATATGCCAAAAAATTTGTGAGAGCAGTACGTATTGCCGAAGTTGAACCTTACCGTGCAGTAACACACAATAAAGGAATCATGAATGGTATCGATGCAGTAGTATTAGCTACAGGGAATGATTTTAGAGCAATCGAAGCAGGAGCACATGCTTATGCATCAAGAAATGGAAAATACACCAGTCTTACTCACGCAGAAATACAAAATGATATTTTCACTTTCTCTATTAAATTACCTCTTGCACTAGGTACTGTTGGTGGCTTAACTTCACTTCACCCTTTAGTAAAATTGGCATTGCAGCTTCTTGAAAAACCTAATGCCAAAAAATTAATGGAAATAACAGCTGTAGCAGGACTTGCTCAAAATTTTGCAGCCATAAATTCATTAATTACAACAGGAATCCAACAAGGACACATGAAAATGCACCTGATGAATATCCTTAATCAATTTAAAGCTACAGAAGGCGAAAAAAAACAGCTTATAAAATATTTTGAAACAAATGCTGTTACCCATAATGAAGTAGTAACACAAATTGAAAAACTAAGGGCTTAAATGAAAAAATCCTTTTATAGTCATGGTAAATTATTGCTTACAGCCGAATATTTGGTATTGGATGGAGCATATGCCTTAGCCATACCTACCAAAAAAGGACAATGGTTGTTAATTGAAGAAAGTGATGCCTCTGAAATTATATGGAAAAGCTTTGATGAAGAAGGAAACTGCTGGTTTGAGACTAATTTAATCTTAGAAGATAACACCTTTAAGTCAACTCAGGATAATATTAAAGAAAATAACATCTCTACTATTCTTATTGACATTCTTACTGCCGCAAAAGAATTAAATCCTAATTTTCTTTCCCCTGAAAAAGGATATCGTATAGAAAGCAGATTAGAGTTTCATAGACAGTGGGGACTTGGATCTTCTTCTACATTAATTAACAACATTGCACAGTGGGCAAAAGTAGATGCTTTTGCTTTACTTGAAAAAAGCTTTGGAGGTAGTGGATATGATATCGCATGTGCACAGCATGACTCTCCTATTTTATACAAACGTAATGAAGGTAATCCTACAGTAAAAACTGCTAATTTTGACCCTCCTTTTAAAGAAAATATTTTTTTTGTCTACCTAAATCAAAAACAGGATAGTAAAGCTTCTATTAAACACTATCAGGCATTACCTTTAAAAGATTTTGATAATGCAGAAGTAGCGGTGAATGAAATTACTTCTAAAATATTGGATTGTTCTACTCTAGAGGAGTTTAATACACTAATAGATTTGCACGAAGAAATTATTTCTAAAATCATTAAAACTCCCACAGTAAAGTCTACCTTATTCTCTGATTATCCAGGTAGTATTAAAAGTCTTGGCGGCTGGGGAGGTGATTTTGTTTTGGTTACCGGAAATTCTTCAGAAATGGAATACTTTAAGAAAAAAGGATACCATACAATTATTCATTATGATAAGATGGCGCTATAGTTATTCCTAATAACCAAACGAACATCTACTTATTCCCAAAAACCATAATATTTTAATTGATTTACCGATTTTTTTTATTGGTCAAGACTTCTCACATGTAAATTATTCCTTAAAAAAAACGCTATAGTGGCATTACGTAAAACTATAACTATCTCTTAATCTACATAGACATCAGCAAAAAACATAAATTAATTTCTCTTTTTTTACGAGTTACAATCAGCTGATTATCAAAAAAATATGTTAAAAAATTGTTTTCATTCAATTATTCAATATATTTGTTGAATAATTGAATTTATAATGAACAAACAAGAATTTAAAAACAGTATTTACCAAGAGATTGCTAATGTCGCAAAAGCTTTAGCAAATCCCTATAGACTTCGGATCCTTAATCTTATATCTCAAGACGATTATTCTGTAGAGCAAATTGCAGATGAGATAGGAGTATCAATCGCCAACGCATCACAACATCTACAAGTACTTAAAAAGGTGAAACTTCTTAAAACCACAAAGAATGGGCATTATGTGATTTATTCTTTATCCAACAAAAATGTGTATACGCTTTGGAATTCTCTACAGAGCTTTAGCCTACAAAACAGTCTCGAAATACAAGCAACTCTACAAAACTTTAAACAAGAGAAATTCGCAGCAGTATCCTCTATCAACATTGATGAAATAGTAGCAAATAGCAATTTTGATGACTTATACTTTTTAGATGTTAGGCCTGAAAAAGAATTTAAAAAAGAAGCTATTGCAAATGCAAAATCTATACCTATAGAATTACTCAAAGACAATATAACTCAGTTACCAAAAAACCAACAAATAATAGTGTATTGCAGAGGTCCTTTATGTGTCTTTGCGGATGAAGCGGTTCAATATCTACAGGAAAACGGCTATGATGCAATTCGTCTTCAGGAAGAAGTCTTAGAGTGGAAACAAAAAGGATTACCTGTTAACTAAAAAAAGAGTACGATGAACTTAAAAAACACAAAAACTATCAAAGTAGCAGATCTCAGAATTTTATTAGAAAACAAGGTTCCTATTCAAATTTTAGATGTAAGACCAAAAGAAGAGCGGGAAGAGTGGAAAATTCCCGAGAGTGATTTTGTAGATGTATACACTCAACTAAAAGCAGGGGAAAAAAATCTATTTTCAGACATTAATTTTTCCAAAGACATACCAGTTGTAACGGTTTGTAGTGCCGGAAAAACCAGTTTAATAGCTGCAGAACAACTTCAAGACAGAGGAATAAAAGCATATTCTTTAGAAGGCGGAATGCGTGAATGGACAACCGCATGGAATACAGCACAAACAAAAGACAGCAAAGAAACAACAATCATTCAAATTCGAAGAACAGGAAAAGGCTGTCTATCTTATATTTTAGAAAACAATGGAGAAGTTATAATTATTGATGCTTCTATAGACTCTAAAGTTTATACCAATATCGTTCAACAAAATAATTGGAAAATAAAATATGTTATAGATACTCATATCCATGCAGATCATTTTTCGAGAGGAAAACAGTTAGCAGAGAAATCCAATGCTATTTTACTACTTCCTAATCAGAATATAGTAACGTATAAGTTTGAGCCAATTGTAGATGGCACTATTCTTAACTTTGGGAATGCTAAGCTTAAGGCAATTCATACACCTGGACATACACATGAAAGCTATTCTTACTTGGTAAATAACGAATCCTTATTCTCTGGAGACACCCTATTTACAACAGGTGTTGGAAGACCCGATTTAAAAGCCACAAAAGAAATTGCAAAACAAAAAGCCAGTTTACTGTATCAATCACTGCAAAAATTAGTTACACTTCAAAGTTCACTCATTGTTTATCCTGGTCATATTAGTCATCCTGTTTCATTTGATGAAAATATGGTATGCAGTAACCTCGAGGACATCAAAAATAATGTGAATGTATTGCAACTCGATAAGGAAGGTTTTATTGATAACCTATTGCAAAAAATCCCTGAAACTCCCCCAAATTATGAAGAAATAGTAAAACTAAATATAAAAGGAAGTGCAAAAGGAGCAGATTTAATTGAACTGGAGGCAGGTGCTAATCGTTGTGCCATTTCTTAATACACTTCATAAAACAAGTTAATCATAACCAAATGGAAGAAAAAAACATACAATTAGGGTTAAAAGAAAATTGGAGGCAATTTACACTTTTGTTGATTGTAAATGCTTTTGTTGGAGGAATGGTAGGATTAGAACGTACTATACTTCCAAAATTGGCCGAAGAAGAATTCTCTATTATTGCTACTTCTATAGTACTATCATTTATAATTGTCTTTGGGATAACAAAAGCCA
The DNA here is from genome assembly GCF_000520995.1 of Aquimarina macrocephali JAMB N27. Lineage (GTDB taxonomy): Bacteria > Bacteroidota > Bacteroidia > Flavobacteriales > Flavobacteriaceae > Aquimarina > Aquimarina macrocephali. Next base: position 44,477 of record NZ_JACA01000050.1, read on the forward strand.
TTACCAATTATTTTACAGGAGTATTAGCAAATAGCATCGGGCGCAAAAATTTATTGATTATTGGATGGTTAATAGCTATTCCTATTCCGTTTATCTTAATCCATGCCCAACATTGGAACTGGATTATTTTTGCTAATGTATTATTAGGAATTAATCAAGGACTAACCTGGTCAAGCACCGTAGTAATGAAAATCGACTTAGTGGGAGAAAAACACCGCGGATTAGCCATGGGACTTAACGAGTCTTTTGGATATTTTTCTATCGCTCTGGTTGCATTCACTACAGGATGGATAGCTTCTGAATATGGTTTACGCCCGTATCCTTTTTACCAAGGTATAGGCTTTGTTGTATTGGGTTTACTAATTAGTATTTTTTTAATAAAAGACACTGCAAAACATGTTGCTGTAGAAACAAAAACAAATGATATAAAACCTCTCCCAAATATTTTTTGGGACACCACCTGGAGGAACAATAATCTAGGGTCTATTTCACAAGCAGGATTTATTAACAACCTAAACGACGGCATGATCTGGGGAATACTTCCAATTATCCTGGCTAATAGAGGCTTTAGTTTAAAAAACATCGCAATCATTGTAGCCATATATCCTGCTATATGGGGTATCGGACAATTAGTAACCGGAACATTATCTGATCATTACAACAAAAAAATGATGTTATTCACAGGGATGGTGTTACAAGGTATTGCATTAATTTTGATGTTTTGGACATCATCTTTTATTCAATTCCTTATACTCTCGTCGATCTTAGGAGCGGGAACTGCCATTGTATATCCAACCTTTTTATCTGCCATCGCAAGTTTTACACACCCCAGTCAAAGAGCCCAAAGTATAGGAGTTTTTAGATTATGGAGAGATTTAGGTTACGCTTTTGGTGCATTATTGACAATTATTATGGCTCAATTTTTTGAAGTAGATATTACAATAATTGCAATAGGAGTATTAACTATAGTATCATCAATCATTATCAAAATAAGGATGACATAACATGGATACAGCATTTATATATTTAGATCACAATGCTTCTACACCAGTCGATTCTAGAGTAGCAGAAGTAATGTTACCTTTTTTAACTAATCATTACGGAAACCCCTCTAGTATTAATACTCAAGGAATAAAAGCAAAAGAAGCCATTGAAAAAGCCCGTAAACAAGTAGCAAATCTAGTAGGAGCTACTCCCGAAGAAATCATATTCACTAGTGGTGGAACAGAATCAAATAATCATGCCATTATTGGTACAGCATTGGCCCATAAAACAAAAGGGAATCACATCATCACCTCATCAATAGAACATCCCGCTGTACTAGAAGTTTGCAAACACCTAGAAGGTCAAGGATTCAAAATTACTTATATAGATGTTGACAAAAACGGAATTGTTGATAGCAATAAAATCGAAAAAGCAATATTACCAGAAACTATTTTAATTTCTATTATGCATTCTAATAATGAAATTGGTAGTATACAACCAATACGGGAAATAGGTGAAATCGCAAAGAAACACAATATTCTTTTTCATACAGATGCTTCACAGTCGATAGGGAAAATAACAGCTAACGTTATCGATCTAAACGTGGATTTATTAACCATTGCAGGTCACAAATTTTATGCTCCAAAAGGTATTGGCGCATTATACATCAAAAACGGAACCTCTTTGCATAAATTAATGCATGGTGCAGGTCATGAATTTAATAAACGCCCAGGAACCGAAAACACAATGTACATAGCTGGTTTAGGTAAAGCTTCTGAAATAGCTCTTCAAGAATTTGACACAAATACTGTGCAAATGCAAATGATGAGGAATTATTTATTAGAACAATTAAATAATCTAAATTTAGATACTTTTGTAAATGGAGATTTACAAAAAACTTTACCCAACACTCTTAATATCAGCTTTAGAAATATTGATTCGAATGCAGTTATATTCAGTATAAGAAATGAAATAGCTATATCTGCAGGTTCTGCTTGTCATTCTGGTACAACCAATTTATCTAATATACTCAAATCAACTTTATCTGATTATGAATACGCCAAAGGAACATTCCGGTTTTCTGTAGGTAAAAACACTACCAAACAAGAAATTGATAATGCTATAGTTATTCTCTCAAGAACTTTTAAAAAGTATCAAACTGTATAGAAATTAAGAGTAATAATGCAAGGCGTCTCATAATAAATCCTATATACTAAACTACAGGTTTCTGTTTTAAATTTCTCAAAACAAAAGTGCCTCAATTATATAATTGAGGCACTTTTGTTTTATACTAAAAATACTTTATTATAATTCTAAAGTTTTAGTTACATTATTATCCATTAGTAACTCTTCTGGGTTTTCTAATGCTTCTTTTACCGCTACAAGGAATCCTACAGATTCTTTACCATCGATAATTCTATGATCATAAGATAATGCCACATACATAATAGGTGCTACTACAATTTGTCCATCTCTTACAATTGGTCGCTCTACAATATTATGCATCCCTAAGATAGCACTCTGTGGGGGATTAATAATTGGCGTAGATAACATACTACCAAAAACTCCACCATTAGTAATAGTAAAAGTCCCTCCTGTCATTTCATCAACAGTAATCTGACCATCTCGTGCTCGGATTGCTAATCGTTTTACTTCTGATTCTACTCCTCTGAAACTTAGATTTTCTGCATTACGAATCACAGGTACCATTAGCCCTTTAGGGCCTGAAACAGCAATACTAATATCTTGAAAATCAAAAGAAATCATTTCTTTACCATCGATCATCGAATTTACAGATGGGTACATTTTTAATGCTCGTACACATGCAAGAGTAAAGAAAGACATGAATCCTAAACTTACTCCATGTTTACTTTTAAATGTTTCTTTATACTGACTACGAAGATTAAAAATAGGTTGCATATCTACTTCGTTAAACGTAGTAAGCATTGCTGTTTCATTTTTAACTGAAACCAAACGTTCTGCTACTTTACGACGAAGCATTGATAATTTATGACGCGACTCTCCCCTACTTCCAAGTCCAGGAGTTCCCAATGCTGGTTTTGCATCTAATGCATCAGCTTTAGTAATACGCCCGTCTCGGCCTGTTCCTTTTACCTGACTAGCATCTATACCTTTCTCGGTAAGTACTTTTTTAGCTGCAGGAGAAGCGGTTCCTGTAGCATATGTTTCTGTCTTAACAGGAGTTTCTTCTTTTTTCTCCTCTACTTTTGGAGTTTCTTTAGCAGGAGCTGATTTAGCAGCACTACCTTCGGGTTTGGCCGCTTCTGTATCAATAAGACACACTACTTGACCTACTGCTACCGCATCACCTTCTTCTGCCATAAGTGTGATAACTCCACTTACCTCTGCAGGTAATTCTAAGGTTGCTTTATCACTGTCTACTTCGGCAATTGCCTGATCTTTTTCGACATAATCACCAGTCTCAACAAGCCATTGAGCTATTTCTACTTCTGTAATAGATTCTCCCGGTGATGGGACTTTCATTTCTAAAGCCATAATTCTGAATTTATCCTTTGTATAATTTCCTTCGGAAATTTTTAACTATACTTACTTATTTACTAAATTTTATCTTCTTTGATTATTCTTTGTTTTATCAAATACATAATCAATTACTTGTTGATGTCTTCTTTTCGATCTGGTTGCACTCCCAGCTGCAGGAGCTCCATATGATCTTCTACTTGCAAATCTAAATATTTTTGCTTCATCATAGTTCATTAACATATGACTTAACGCTCCCATATTGCGCGGTTCTTCTTGTGCCCAAACCACTTCATCTGCTTTATATTTTTTAATCATAGCATCCATTTCTGCCGCTGGTAAAGGGAATAATTGCTCTATTCTTACCAAAGCAACATCTTTCCTTCCTAGTTTTTCTTTTTCCTCTAATAAATCATAATAGAATTTACCGGTACAAAAAACCAGCGTTTTTACAGCTGTCGCTTTTGCATCGGGATCATCTAATACTGTATGAAACTTTCCGTTAACAAATTCATCTACAGAAGAATGTACTTTAGGGTGACGTAACAAACTCTTTGGTGTAAATACAATTAAAGGTTTACGGTATTTTGCTTTCATTTGCCTACGTAGCAAATGAAACAAATTAGCAGGCGTTGTTACATCTGCTACAAACATATTATCTTTTGCACAAAGTTGAAGATATCGCTCCATACGAGCCGAAGAATGTTCTGCTCCTTGCCCTTCATAACCATGTGGTAACAACATCACCAAACCATTTTGTAACTTCCACTTATCTTCTGCAGAAGAAATATACTGATCCAGCATAATCTGTGCACCATTACTAAAATCTCCAAATTGTGCTTCCCAAATAGTTAATGTTTTTGGACTTGCCATCGCATACCCATAATCAAATCCTACTACTCCATACTCTGACAATAATGAATTATAGATATAAAAATCTGACTGATCTCCTTTTAGATTATTTAGTAATACTACCTCTTCTTCACTATCTTCTACTTTAATAACAGCATGTCTATGCGAGAACGTTCCTCGTTCTACATCTTGCCCGCTCATTCTAACATCATATCCTTCTTTTAACAAAGAGCCATAAGCTAATAGCTCTCCCATTGCCCAATCTAACTGGTCTGTATCAAAGAATCTTTTATGTCGGTCATTTACTATTTTCTCTATTTTACGAAGAAATTTTTTCTCCGAAGGAAGCCTGGTAATAACTTCTGCTATTTCGGTAAGTTTATCTTTTGGATAAGTAGTATCAACTACTTCCATCATTTTATCTTCTTGTACTCTTTCAAAACCAGCCCATTCATCTTGCATAAATGGAGTTATCGCAGTTTTTTCCTGCTTACGAGAATCCTCTAACTCTTCTTCAAGAGATGCTTTATATTCTTTTTCAAGTTTTGCAACATGGTCTTTATCTATAATACCTTCAGAAACCAGTTTTTCTGCATAAATATCTCTCGGGTTATTGTGTTTGGCAATAGCCTTATACAACTTAGGCTGGGTAAAGCGTGGTTCATCTCCTTCATTATGTCCATATTTACGATACCCAAGTAAATCTATAAATACGTCACGGCCAAAGTTCATTCTAAAATCTAATGCAAAATTAGTTGCATGAACTACTGCTTCTGCATCATCTGCATTTACATGTAAAACAGGAGATAAGGTAACTTTTCCAACATCAGTACAATATGTCGATGAACGCGCATCCAGATAGTTGGTGGTAAACCCAATTTGATTATTTACTATTATATGTATAGTTCCTCCGGTTTTATATCCATCTAGCTGAGCCATTTGAACAATCTCATAAACTAGTCCTTGTCCTGCTACAGCCGCGTCTCCATGAACTACTATTGGTAATACCTGAGAAATATCTTCTTTATAATGTGTATCTTGTTTTGCTCTGGTTATTCCTTCTACCACAGCACCTACCGTTTCTAAATGCGATGGATTTGGAGCAATATTCATATTAATCGCTTTTCCAGAATCCGATTCTCGTTTAGAAGTCCAACCCAGATGATATTTTACATCTCCATCAAATACTGCTTCTTCATAGTCTTTTCCATCAAATTCGCTAAAGATATCTTTTGGGCTTTTTCCAAAAATATTTGTAAGTGTACTTAAACGACCACGGTGTGCCATACCCATTACAAATTCTTTTACTCCTAAATTGGCTGCCTTTTCTACTAATGCATCAAGGGCAGGAATAAGAGATTCTCCTCCTTCGAGAGAGAATCGTTTTTGTCCAACATATTTAGTATGTAAAAAGCTTTCGAATGAAACTGCTTGATTTAATTTTCTAAGGATATGTTTCTTTTGTTCTACAGAGAATTTAGTTCTATTAGTATTAAAATTAACCCTAGCTTGTATCCATTCTCGTTCTTCGGGGTCACGAATATACATATATTCGATACCAACAGAATCACAGTATATTTGTTCTAGAAGAACAATAATATTACTTAGTGTACTGGGTCCTATCCCAATAATTTCTCCTGCATTAAAAACCGTATTAAGATCACCTTGACTTAATCCAAAATTTTCTAAAGCTAATGTTGGGATATATTTTCTTCGCTCTCTTACCGGGTTTGTTTTGGTAAACAAATGCCCTCGAGTTCTATACCCATCTATTAATCGAACTACCTGAAATTCTTTTTGAACATTTTGGGGAATGGCAACAGTTTCACCTGGTGCTTGATCAACATACATAGTTTCTCCTGAACTATTAGCGCTTTCTAACCCAAAATCAAATCCTTGAAAAAATGCCCTCCAACTGGGTTCTACACTATCAGGGCTCTGTAAATATTGATCGTATAAATCTGCAAAAAATGCGGTATTAGCCGCATTTAAAAATGAATATTTATCCATATGTAAGTATTCAACTGTCTTTTAAATAATAAAACGCCACAAAAATACAATAATTACGGTATATTAGGTATCGAATTATTTATATTTATCTTATAATTTTTCATAAAATTAACAATGAAAGTAAATGTTCATCAAAATATTAAAATCGTTGTCTTAGTTCTTTCAATTCTATTTTCCTTACAAAAAAGTTATTCTCAAAACAATGATTTTTGGTCCAACATTAGTTTTGGAGGCAATCTGGGAATCGGTGTTGGTAATGATACTTTTAGTGGAGTAATCGAGCCATCAGCGTTGTATAATTTTAATGAACAATTTGCTGCAGGAATAGGAATTAGTTTTGGGTATATCGAATCCAATAATTTTACCGCAACTAATTATGGGGGAAGTTTACTCGCTTTTTATAGCCCAATACGAGAAATTCGTCTCTCTCTTGAGTTTCAGGAAATGGGGGTTTCGAGAACTCTTGAAATTGAAAACACAGTAGATCTCAAAGAAGAGTATTGGTATCCGTCATTATTTATTGGTGCAGGTTATCGCATAGGCAATATAAGTGTTGGTATTCGTTATGATCTCCTTTATGATACCGATAAAAGTATATACGGAAATGCCTATGTTCCATTCGTAGGTGTATTTTTCTAAGATTGTCTTACCACAAATAAAAAATACAACCATATGGCTTTCCACCATATTTTACGAGTTTTTTTTCTGCTTTACGAAGTATTCTATATTTATAACGTAGGTCTTCAATATCTATAGTGCAATCTACTTTTTTAAAACTAAGCGTATTAAAAAAATCTTGATCCCACTCTGACTGTTTTTTCATATCCTGCCTTTCATGACACATTACAATACGGCTTTGGCTTAAAAATGATCGATTCTCTGTAACATCTAACACTTTTTCCATCGAAAAAGAGGCCTCTCTTTCACTCTTGGTATAACGAGTATTAGCTCTAATAATCTCGGTAAATGTTGTATATAACCGTAGCGTATCATTTTCTATATAGTAATATTCTAAACTATTATCCCAGTTTTGTTTATAGATATGTTTTATCAGTTTTAATTGATCATTTTTATAATAATAATAAATATTCCCAGAGAAATACTCTGAACAATTATACCTTTTAGACACTTGTTTAATCAAAGTATCCTTTTCTTTTTTACCAACTTCTTTCAAAAACTCTTCATAAGAAGCATTCATCTTATCTTGAGAAATCTCTTGGCCATAATTAAAGGTTAAGACAAAAAACAAAAAAACACTACTATATAACTTCATACATTTAAAATTTCCTGTTATCCTATATTCTATTTTACATCTAGATAATTTTTTGATAAACATAACCTCATCCTCTGTTTCTGTACCAAACTTTTTGCCACTCTCGCTTTAGAATCAAATATGTAGCATATTCTGCCATATCAACACTATCTTCAGAATCCAGGTTTCTTATTTCAGCTTCAGAGACATCTACTGCATACAATAAGTTAAGATACTCATTAAAAGCATTCTGCAATTTTTCAATAAGCAAATACACTACTTCAGAAAACAAATCCTGAGGAGCCTTACTTTTGATATCATAATCAATCCCTGCACGATTCAAGTCTTTTTGTAACTGCATCAGAAATTGAGGGTACAGATCAGAATTAGAGACCTCATCCATTAATTGCTTTGCAGTAATAAGACTATATTTACTAGACACTTCGGTTCATTAATTTTTCTCCAAACGATTTCAATATCGTTTTTTTATCTTCTGCAATAGAGAGATTTTCTAAAACTGAAAATGCTTTATTGGTATATTTCTCAATCTCTAATCGTGTTTTATCTTTTGCTCCTGTAGTCTCGAAAAGATGCTTTATGATATCTATTTTTTGAGATGGATCATCTGGGCTAAGAGAGAATAATTCTCTTAATTGTTTCTGCTCATCTTCACTTGCAAACTCCAAAGCTTTTAGATATAAAATAGTTTTCTTATTCTCGATGATATCTCCTCCTACTTGTTTACCAAAGGTTTTTGGATCACCAAAAGCATCTAAATAATCATCCTGAAGTTGAAATGCTAATCCCAATAATCTTCCAAAATCATAAATCGAAGACCTACAATCTTCTGGAGCATTGGCTACGACAGCTCCCATTCTCATTGCTGCACCAACTAAAACCGCCGTCTTATATTCGATCATTTTGATATATTCGGGAATAGTTACATCATCTCTGGTTTCAAAATCAATATCATATTGTTGCCCTTCACACACCTCTATTGCCGTTTTGGTGAATAGTTTGGCCAACTCTCTAAAAGTATTTCCTTCATAATTTTCAAATAATTGATACGCATTAATCAACATCGCATCTCCTGAAAGAATTCCCGTATTTATATCCCATTTCTCATGAACAGTTTCCTTGCCTCGTCTAAGAGGTGCATCATCCATGATATCATCATGTATTAATGAAAAATTATGAAAAACCTCTATTGCTAATGCCGCGTCTAGAGCCTTTTTATAAGACCCTCCAAAAATTTCGGAAGTCATTAATACCAAAATCGGTCGTAATCGTTTACCACCAAGATTAAGGATATAAGATATAGGTTCGTAAAGATTCTTGGGTTCTTTAGTTATCGTTTTTTTAGATAGATATTCTAAAAAATACCTCTGATAATCAGAAATTGTGTGCACAGTATTTTTTTATGCTAAAGTAATTGAAACTTTTTAAAAAACTGATGCTAATTATAATCTCATATCTAAAACATTTTATCAATCAAAATTTGACATAGTGTTAAAAATTTGTGAAACTCAGGAAACTTTTATTGTTTTTAAAGTTTCCTGATGTACATTTGGCCAAAAAATAAGAATCCCTTTAATGAAAGACAAAATAATAGAAAAAGCTAATGACATGTTTTTGAATTTGGGTTTTAAGAGTGTCACCATGGATGATCTTGCTACTGAAATGGGTATTTCTAAGAAGACAATTTATACTCATTTTCAAAATAAAACCGAATTAGTAAAAGCTACCACAGATCATTTGTTTTGTATTATATCTAATGGAATAGACACTATTGTAGATAAAAAAAATGGGCCTATCGAAGAGTTATATGCAATCAAAGCCTTTGTGATGCATCATCTAAAAAATGAAAAAACTGCTCCACAATATCAACTTCAAAAATACTACCCAAAGATATACAAAACTCTTAAAGCTAAGCAATTTGAGGTTATGCAAGAGTGTGTTATTGAAAACCTGGATAGAGGGATAAAAAAGGAGGTTTTTAGAAAAAATATAGACATCCAATTTATTTCAAGAATATATTTTAATGGAATGATCGGAATTAAGGATCAGGAAATGTTTCCGATGCAAAAATTTCCTATAACTCAGCTTATGGCAGATTATCTGGAATATCATGTTAGGGGCATTGCAACAGAAAAAGGATTAAAAATTTTAAACAATCTACTAATAAAAGAGTAATATCTATGAGAAACAACCTTTGGTTAATCTGTCTGGGTTGGTTATTTACAACCACAATATTAGCCCAACAGCCACCAGCAAATTCTTCATATTCCTTTACACTAGATGAGGCGATAGAATTCGCATTAGAAAACAGTTATCAATCTATTAATGCAAGACGCGATGTAGCTAAAGCACTTAAAAGAAAATGGGAAACCACAGCAGATGGTCTTCCTCAAATTAATGCATCGATTGATTATCAAAATCAATTAAAACAACCTGTTTCGCTATTACCAGGAGAAGTTACTGGCGGGGATCCGGGAACTTTTGTCCCTGTAGTTTTTGGAACAAAACAGCAAGCATCGGCAACAGCAACTCTAAGTCAACTTATTTTTGACGGATCATATTTGGTTGGTTTGCAAGCAGCAAAGAGTTTTTTACAATATAACAATGATGTTGAAGAAAAAACCCAACTCGAAGTTCGTAAAGGTGTTATTAACGCTTATGGAAGCGTACTTGTTGCTCAGGAAAGTGTAAAGATTCTTAAAAATAATGTCACTACTCTAGAGAAAAATTACCTGGAAACAAAAAAGATTTTTGAGAATGGTCTGGCAGAAGAGGAAGATGTAGAACAACTACAAATTACTTTATTACAGATTACAAATCAGCTTAGTAACGCAGAACGGTTAGAAAAAATCTCCATACAAATGTTTAATTTAACTCTTGGAGTACCTGTCGATTCGAATATTGTACTTTCTGATAATTTGGATGGTCTTGCTTTGAAAAATATGGATCGATCTGTTATCGCCAAACCATTTATTATAGAGAATAATATAGATTACAGATTAGCACATCTTCTTACCGAACAAACGCGGTTAGAGTTAAAACTAGAAAAAAGTAGGGCACTCCCCTCTCTGTCTGCTTTTGTTAATTACGGTACACAAGCGAACAGCAATTCTTTTACCTTTTTAGACAGTGATCAACGTTGGTTTCAATCTTCTATTTTAGGAGCAAGTCTTAATATTCCAATTTTCAGTTCTTTAAAAAGAAGTGCCCGAACACAACAAGCCAAAATAGCTGATGAACAGTCAAGAACCGATTTTCTGAGAATTCAACGAGAGATACAACTTAAATATGACACTGCTATAAGTGATTACAAATTTTCGATAGAAAGTTATAATACCTCGAAGCAAAATTTAACACTTGCAGAGCGAATTGAGAAAAAAAATCAGATTAAATATACAGAAGGTCTTGCCTCTAGTTTTGAATTAAGACAAGCGCAATTACAATTATACTCTTCTCAGAATGAAGTATTGAATACTATGCTTAACATTATCAACAAAAAGGCAGAACTAGAAACGATTTTAAATACACCAAATAATAATTAACCATATTATGAAAAAGATACTTACCATATTATCTATATCACTTCTTATCATTTCATGTGGACAAAATGATACAAAGTCTATCGATAAAATTATAGAAGACGGTAATCTACAAGCAATACGTGCCAAAAGAACCGAAATAGCAGCCAAACAACAAGCCGTTGCTGATCAATTAAATCAATTAGATGAAGCAATAGCCTCTTTGGATTCTGTAAAAAAACTTCCTTTGGTAACCACAATTACGGCAAAAGATACGCTGTTTAATCATTATCTGGAGTTACAAGGAAATGTAGAAACCAAGAAAAATTTAGTTCTATATCCTGAGATGAGTGGGATTATGACCAGAGTTTATGTTAAAGAAGGACAAAAAGTATCCAAAGGTCAATTACTTGCCAGAATTGATGATGGTGGATTAGGTCAGCAATTGTCACAAGTAGAGGTACAAGCACAATTAGCTAAAACTACTTTTGATCGTCAAAAAAGACTTTGGGAACAAAAAATTGGTTCGGAAATTCAATATCTCGAAGCTAAAACAAATTTTGAAGCACAGCAAAATGTGGTAAATCAGATCAAACGCCAATTAGCCAAAACAACTGTAAACGCACCGTTTTCTGGAGTTATTGATGATGTGATTACAGAACAGGGAAGTGTAGTTTCTCCAGGGCAAACAGAACTGATACGTATAGTTAACTTAGATGATATGTATATTGAAACCGAAGTGCCAGAACGTTATATCCCAAGTGTTACTGTGGGTAAAAATGTAGAAGTACATTTCCCGGTTCTCGGAAAAACAATTAGCACAAAAATTCGTCAAGTAGGAAATTATATCAATCCAAACAATCGTTCTTTTATGGTAGAAGTAGGTATTCCTTCAAATGGAGGAACTGTAAAACCTAACCTTACAGCCAAGGTAAAAATCAATGATTATACTAATGAAAAAGCGATCTTAATACCACAAAGTATTATTTCTGAAAATGCAGAAGGAGATCAATATACCTATGTTACCTCTGGAAAAGATGGTCAGAATGTGGCTGAAGCCAGAAGAGTAATTGTAAAAACAGGGAAGACACAAGGAGACCTTATAGAGATCACAGAAGGTATTAATAATGGAGATGCTATTATTAGTGAAGGTGCAAGAAGTGTAAAAGATGGTCAGAAAGTTAAAATTTTAAACTAACAATCTATGGAAGTTAACAAGAAAAAAGTAGATAAGGAATTTAAGTTATCGTCTTGGGCGATAAATAATCCAACTACTATTTATGTAATGATTGGCATATTCTTGGTTTTGGGGCTTTCTGCATATTTCTCTATGCCCAGAGAAAATTTTCCTGAAATCAATGAAACCAAAATTTACATTAGTGTTCCTTATCCAGGGAATACTGCAGAAGACATTGAACGTTTAATTGTAGATCCATTAGAAGACAAGTTAAAAAGTGTAAGTAACGTAATAGAGATTCTATCGACTTCGCAAGAAGATTATGCCATTATAACTGTAGAATTTGATGAAAAACTCTCTGTGCCTGCTGCTAAACAAAAAGTAAAAGACGAAGTAGATTCTGAAACAGCAAATGAAGACTGGCCTACTTTTAATGGCGCTAAAGTAGAGCCTAATGTTTTTGATTTGAGTATTTCTGAAGAAACTCCAATCATGAATATTAATATTTCGGGAGATTATCCGGTAGGTAAACTAAAAGAATTTGCAGAATATCTTGAAGACGAAATAGGAGATCTTAAAGAAATCAAAAAAGCAGATATTCGTGGTGCTCAAGAAAAAGAAGTAGAAGTCGCTGTAGACATCTACAAAATGATGGCTGCCAAAGTGAGTTTTGATGATGTAATCAATACCATCCGCAATGGAAACATGACTATGTCTGCAGGAAACATGATCGCTAGTGGACAAAGGCGTACGATACGAATACTGGGAGAAATTGATCGCCCATCACAATTAGACGACTTTGTGGTAAAATCTCAGAACGGAGCTGTATACCTTAGAGATATTGCTAAAGTAAGTTTTAAAGAAGAAGATAAAACTACCTATGCAAGAGAATTTGGTCATAATGTAGTGATGCTAGATGTAAAGAAACGTTCTGGAGAAAACATGATCGAAGCTGTAGAGAAAATAAATACAATTCTTGACGAAGCTAAAGAAAATGTGTTTCCAAAGGATTTAGAGATTACAGTAGCAAATGATCAATCTGAAAAAACTGAAAATCAAGTAAGTGACCTGGTTAATAATATCATTTTTGGTATTATTCTGGTCGTTGGAGTTCTGATGTTCTTTTTAGGCTTTAGAAATGCATTATTCGTAGGGTTTGCAATACCAATGTCTATGTTTATGTCTTTTATGATTTTATCTGCTCTGGGATATACGATGAACACAATGATCCTTTTTGCATTAATCATGGGATTAGGAATGCTGGTAGATAATGGTATTGTAGTAGTAGAGAATGTGTATCGTTTAATGGAAGAAGAAGGAATGTCTCGAATAGAAGCGGCTAAAAAAGGTATAGGTGAGATTGCATTTCCGATAATCATTTCAACTTTAACTACAGTAGCAGCCTTTGTTCCATTAGGAATGTGGCCAGGAGTTATGGGGCAGTTTATGATCTATTTCCCTATTACATTATCGGTAGTATTAGGATCCTCTCTGTTCGTCGCAATATTCATTAACTCTATGCTGGTTTCACAATTTATGGAGGTTGGCGAAAAAGTATTGACCGTAAAACAATTAATTCGATTAAGTATCATTTTAGGAGGTATCGGGGTTTTTATACTAATTTTTGGAGGAGCCGTAAGTGGATTAGGTAGTCTTATGATATTTACTGCTGCTATGTTTTGGGTATATAAATATGTATTAAAAGGTGCAGCCAATTTTTTCCAAAAAAGAATCCTAGCTTGGCTTGAAAATAAATACCACCGCTTTTTAACCTATGCTTTAAAAGGATGGAGAGCGTATGGATTTACCTTTGGAACATTTGCTCTACTAATTATTGTATTTGTTATGTTTTTTGGTTCAATGATGAGTCAGCGTACCAAAGTAGAATTTTTCCCGGATAATAAGCCGAATCAAATTGTGGTTTATGTAGAATATTCTCAAGGAACAGATATAGATAAAACTAATGCGATCACTAAGGAAATTGAGCAACGTGTTTATGCTGTCATCAATGAATCAGAATATTTAGAAGGTGAAAATCATAATTTTCTTGTAGAATCTGCAGTTTCTCAAGTGGGAGAAGGTGCAGGAAACCCTCAGACCGATGGGGGAAGTAATGCCGAAATGCCTCATAAAGCAAAGATTACGGCTACAATGAGGGAATTTAAATATAGAAAAGGAAAAGATTCTGAAGTGTTACGTCAAAAAGTACAAGAATCTTTAAAAGGAATTTATCCTGGTGTAGCAATCTCTGTCGAGAAAGATCCTGTAGGTCCTCCTGCCGGATATCCCATCAATATTGAAATCGAAGGTCCTGATTATGATGAGTTGATTACTATTGCAGAACAGATGCGTAATTTTATTAATGAAAAAAACATCCCCGGTATCGAGGAATTAAAAATTGACGTTAATAAAGGTAAACCTGCTATGCAAGTTGTTGTTGATCGTGAAAAAGCAGGAGGATTAGGAGTTTCTGCCGGCCAGGTAGGTAATCAACTTCGTCGTTCTATTTTTGGTGAAAAAGCAGGTGTATACAAAAAAGAAGGAGAAGATTATGATATCTATGTTCGATTTAATGAAGACAACCGATACAATACCAGTGCACTCTTTAATCAAAATATCACCTTTAGAGATCCGGCTTCAGGGAAACTAAAAGAAATACCTGTTTCTACCGTAGCTTCACAAAAAAATACCTCTTCATTTAGTGCTGTAAAACATAAAGATACTAAGAGAGTAGTAACGGTATACTCTGGTTTACAACCAGGATTCACTGATGCAGGAGCAATTGTATCTCAGATTCAAACCGAGATGGCCAGTTTTATAACGTTACCCAGAGGAGTGAAGATTGATTATACAGGTCAGATAGAGGAACAAGGTAAACAGATGGCTTTCTTAATGGGAGCATTTTTCTCTGGATTGGGACTTATTATGTTGATTCTAATATTTCAATTTAGTTCTATTTCTAAACCTACCATTATTATGATTGCTATTTTCTTGAGTTTTATTGGAGTGTTTGGAGGTATATTAGTTACGGGAGCTTCTTTTGTGATTATGATGACAATGATGGGTATTATTTCATTGGCAGGGATTGTTGTAAACAATGGAGTAGTTTTACTCGATTATACACAGTTACTGATAGATCGTAAAAAAGTAGAACATAATGTACTGGAGAAAGAACTACTACCTAATGATGAGGTAATGAAAATTATTATTAGAGGTGGTAAAGCGCGTTTACGACCAGTATTATTAACAGCAATTACTACTGTATTAGGATTAATACCACTAGCTATCGGATTCAATTTAGATTTCTTCTCCTTATTCAGTACCGGAGATCCCAAAATATATCTAGGTGGTGATAATGTAATTTTCTGGGGACCCTTAGCCTGGACAGTTATATATGGATTGATTATAGCTACATTCTTAACTTTAATTATTGTACCCTGTTTATTCTTTATTGTACATCGTATAAAGGTTAGATTTGGTAAAAAGAAAATTGGAGTCATACCTGTAGTTACTGCAACGGTATAACATTTTATAAAATTGATTACAAAAAAAAACGTCACGGTAAAGCCGTGACGTTTTTTGTTTAGTTATTATACTCCTAAATATTGAGTTGTATAAATTCTATTATTTAACGATTTCTGAAGTAATGTTTAGTTTTACGGATTCTAATAAATCATCAATTCCTTTATTATATTTTATACTGGGATAAAATACTGCAGTTGTTTTAATTTACACAAACTTATTTGACACATAAATAGTAACAAAATCAATATGGCTAGTGGCGTAGTTTTCGTGGTGAATGAATCTAAAAAAGAGGTAGGTAAATTTCTATTACTACGAAACAGTATTTATAATTTAAAAAAAAGACAAAAACGGCTTCTATACTTTTGTATAAAAGCCGTTTGGGGAAAAATAATTTTGTTTCTCACTGCTGACTATCCTTAATATAAGTGAGTTTGTATTTATGCGGCGAAA
Organism: Aquimarina macrocephali JAMB N27; assembly: GCF_000520995.1. Lineage (GTDB taxonomy): Bacteria > Bacteroidota > Bacteroidia > Flavobacteriales > Flavobacteriaceae > Aquimarina > Aquimarina macrocephali. The sequence goes on from NZ_JACA01000050.1 coordinate 60,762, forward strand.
TTAGGGATTCCTACCTCATAATTGATATCACTTTTTAACAGTAATTATGTCACTTTTTAACATTGACTCTGTTTTGGTAAGGCACTTAGCAATCTCAGCCTTATTTTACCCAAAATGAATTATCATTAACAATTCAGGCTTTTACTTTTTACTCATTTTAGGGAATCAAAACCTCTTTTCTTTTAAAAAAAATATACCAGTCTCAAAAAATGAGACTCATGCGTAGTACTATTGTACTGTTTATCTATAGAACATCTTGAACGTTTTACCATAATTGTATTATGGTCATAATCTTTAATTTATATATGTTCTTAGCATTTATGTATATTACAATACACTTATAATGTAGTCATAGTGTGCCATAAGCTAGGATATTGAATATTAGAAAATTCTATTGGTGAATTGTTAAAATTGTATTAATTTCGTTATCCCAACATAGTTATTACACATTGAAACTAAAACTACTCATCTTTTTTCTGGGCTTTACTTTAATTGCTTCAAGTCAAAATCTGGAGCAAATAGGTAAGGTTCCCCTACTTCGATTTAATGGTGGAATTTCTGGTAATGGTGTATTTTATGATGGTACTGCAAATCGAGACCCTTTTACTTATTTCGTAAATGGTAATCTTAATTTCAATATTAGTGGTGTCTATAACATCCCTTTATCCTTTTCATATACCAATCAGGATTTTGGATATAGTACACCTTTCAAAATAAACCGCCTAAGTATCCATCCTTCTTATAAATGGGTAGCAACCCATATAGGTGATGTTTCTATGACTTTTTCTCCATATACACTAAGCGGTCATCAATTTACAGGAGGAGGAGTTGATCTTACCCCCAATGGACCTTTTAAAATAAGTGCACTTTATGGTAGATTCCTTAAAGAATCTGAATATAATCCAGAAACTCCAGAAGCAATACCTGCTTATAAACGAATGGGATTTGGATTTAAAACCTCTTACGCATTCGAAAAAGCTTCAATTGGACTTATATTTTTTACTGCAAAAGATGATGAAACTTCGATTCAAAATTCATTTCCAATAGAATTAGAGTTAACCCCAAAGGAAAACGCTGTGGTAAGTGCAGAAACCAATTTCACAATATTTGAAAAAGCCAAAATATATTTAGAATACGCAATTTCGGGAATTACTGAAGACACTCAGGCGTTAGAATCACGAACATCAACAGGAACTCTTTCTTTTTTATTAAACGAAAATTTAACCACAAACTATTACAATGCGTTAAAGGCTCAACTTGACTATCCTGCAGGTAATGGTTCTGTTGGTGTTGGGTATGAGCGTATTGATCCCGGTTATAGAACTTTTGGTGCTTATTACTTCAACAATGACCTCGAAAACATAACTTTAAATGCTTCTCAAAGCATCTTTAACAATAAAGTTAGTCTTAATGTTAATGCTGGTCTTCAACGAGATAACCTAGACGATACTAAAAGCTCAGAATTACAACGCATCGTAAGTGCAGTTAATATTACATATACAAGTTCAGAAAAACTTTCTATTAATGCCGGGTATTCTAATTTTCAATCTTATACTAATATTCAGAATCAATTTGATTTTATTAATGAGGTTAATCAATTTGATAACATAGATACACTTAATTATCGTCAAATATCTCAAAATGCAAATCTAGGGATCAATTACACGCTAAAAAAAACAGAGAGTAAACAGCAAGCCGTTAATCTAAACCTTACCTATCAAAACTCTGACAATAAACAAGGTGGAACAACTATAGAGAACGGATTATCAAAATTTTATAACGTTGCTTCGGCATACACTTTGGGTTATCCCAAAAACTCACTTAATTTTTCGTTGGCTGCCAATGTTTCATATAATACCGTTGGAGTAACCGATAATCTAACTTTAGGGCCTACACTTAGCGCTACCAAGTCTTTTTTTGACAAAAAACTAAGAACTAATTTCTCTAGTTCATATAATGCTGCGTTCAATAATGGCGAAAAACAAAATGATATTTATAATATTAGATTAGGAGGTAATTATTCTTTTTATGAAAGTCATAACCTAAATCTAAACCTACTTTCACTATTTAGAAATACAAATACTGGTAATAATACAGATTTTACAGCAACTTTAGGGTACACATATACCTTTGACACCTTTAAGATAAAGTTCAAAAAACGCAATAGAAAACTTTTGAACGAAGAAGATATAGCCAAGTTAGGTACATTACAATTTAGATATCGCTCTGTAGTCTATAGTGGTACTATCCCAGAAATCACAGAGCAACTTACTAATGTAAAGAACAGTTCAAGGTTCTTAAATATCCCTCAAGAAAAACAAGGAGATCTAAATTTCTTGTTCGCTACAGTAAAGGAACAGACAAAACCAGAACTGTATAAAGAAAAAGCTTTAGAGTTTTTAGCAGTACTTTATAGCTATGAAGATTTCTTAAAAGCGTACGATACTATACTCTATGAAGTTATAAAAAGTTTGAAAGATGATATGCAGTTTATTGATTTTAAGCTTGAACGAAGTTTTGTAAAAACCAAAATAGAATTGGATGAACTTAAAAAAGAGTCTCCTGATCATATAAAAGAAATAGAAGAACTTAATAAAGAACTTGATAACAGGCAGAAGAAATTAGTAGGTCATCGATGGATGAAGAAAAAATTCGATAGGTATACCAGCATTGAAGCGGTTAAAAAACCTGATGATCTGATCGCTGCATTTAAAAAGCGTGAAGCACAAAATGCTTTTAAGTTATATGAAGAAGAAGAAAAAGATGTTAAAAAAATTAACTTATATTTGGAAGTCCAAATCATTGATTTCTACTACCATAAGTCACTTGAAGAGGTAAATCCTGATAAGTTCGAACTTAGATATATAGATAAGATTTAAAACCAATTTAACCCATGAAGAAACAGTTACACTTTCTGTTCCTTATTGCACTTTTTGCATTACAAGGTATACGATCACAGACTTTTCCGGTGACATTGTTACCTCAGCCAATACCGCCTGCTCCTATTTATTTCTCTTCATATGCAGACGTATCCTCCACGAATAGCCCTTTACGACTTCAGATCATTTTAAATGACCTCTCTGTTGCAAATCGTGAGATTAGGTTAAAAACTTATTTTGAAGGTAATGGGATTGCTTTTCAGAGTAAAGATGTTGTTATAGGCGCACCTTCTTTATTTATAGAAGGAGGTATCCCGCTAACATTAACCAATGTAGAACTTGCTCCTTATTTTGCCTTTGAAAATATCACTGGGATATCTCCTACAATTTATGGACAATCTATACCAGAAGGTTCTTATCAGTTCTGCTTTGAGGTTTTTGACTCACTTACCGGTGCACGTATATCACAAAAAACCTGTGCAACAACATATATTTTTCAGAATGAACCACCATTATTAGTTACTCCTTATAATCGGGATGATATTACCGAACAGAACCCATTAAACTTAATGTTTCAATGGACTCCGAGACATATCAATGTAAGTAATGTACAGTATGAATTGAGTATTGTAGAAATATGGGATCAAACTATAAACCCTCAAGCCGCATTTTTAGCATCTCCTCCATTCTTTCAAACTACAACAACAAACACTTCCTATTTATACGGACCTGCAGATCCTCTATTTTTACCAAACAAACGATATGCATGGAGAGTACAGGCAAAAGCATTAAATGGTGCAGAAGAAATAGGGCTATTTAAAAATAATGGTTTTAGTGAAGTTTACTGGTTTAATTATGTGGCACCATGTGACACTCCTAATAATGCACGACACGAAGTAAAAGGGGCGCAACAAGCAAACATATTATGGGATGACTTTACTACCGATGTTCCAGAATTTATAGTTCGCTATCGTGAAAAAGGAAATAATAATGAATGGTTTTTTTCTAGAACCAGCGGCAATTGGATAACACTATGGGACTTACGCCCTGGGACAACATATGAGTACCAGGTAAACAAAAAATGTCTTATTTCTGAAAGTGAGTACTCTATCTTACAAACGTTTACTACACTAGAAGAAAGTGATGAAACCAGTCTTATCGACTGTGGTATTTCTCCCGATATGAATATCGAGAATATGGAACCACTAGAACAGCTTTTACCCGGTAATATATTTAAAGCTGGTGATTTTCCGGTTAAGGTAATAGAAGCCAATGGAAGTAATGGCCGGTTTTCTGGAAAAGGATATGTCTCTTTCCCTTATTTTAAAAACATCAAAGTAGCTGTAAATTTCACAAATATATTTGTAAATAATGAAAGTCAGCTTGCAGAAGGTACAGTCGTAACAGTGTATGATCCCAGCTGGGGAAACATTCTTGATATTGATGAGGTCATTGATGTTGTAGAAGATATTGCAGATGTTGTAACAGGCGGTGATAACACCGAAATTCCTCAATTGGATTATGATATCGACACTAATGATATTAGCATTACCGATGGGCAGATTATCATTACAAAACCAGACGGCTCTCAAGATACTTTTGATTATGATGAAGGAGATACGTATACCATTACCGATGCTAGTGGAGATGAATGGACTGTAGATGATAAGGGTAATATTACCCAGACTGGTCAGGGAGATCCATCTCCTCCTTTAACTTCAAATAATGCAGATGGTATCAGATCAGGTACTCATGGTGGTACTGTAGATGATCCATATGTTGATGCGATTACAAATGATGTGGTTAAGGTTACTTTTAGAACAGATAGCGATACTCGTTTTGCCTTGGATCAGGTTAATAATGATTATGAAACCTCAAAATATCCTAAAATAAATGCTTCTGCCGGTGAATCCTATTATCCAGCCCATAAAGCAGCCGTGCAAGGAGAGGATGATGTGTTTTATGCAGATATAGAGATTAGTGATGCCAAAATAAACATTGATAGTCTTATTATAAAAACAGTAGAAAACAAAGCAATAAAACATGAGAGAATAGTAGGCACAAATACTTATAAAATAACTGTACCTGGTGCTAATCCTTATCGTACCGAAGAATGTGTCGTTACATATTTAAATGCCGCTGATAATAAATATAAAATAGCCGCAAGTTTCTTTGTTCATCATATTAAGAAACATACAGAAGTACCTGTGCAAGTTGTAACCGTAAATGGCGGAAATGCCATAACCAACTTCGAAGCAGAGTTAAATGATATTTTTGGCCGTGCCGGTGGGGAATTTAAAGTGAAACCCGATGTAATCAATCTTACCATTACACAGGATTCATGGGATACCGGTGATAAAAATGGTATCATAGATTATGACGGAAGCGGACTATTATCAGATTACCCGACCGAGCTTAAGAATATTTATCAGGAATTCAAAAAACAATATCCAGATTACGACTCTAGACAATACTTCATTTTTGTACTTGGAAATGAGTTTACGGTTTCTAAATCCCTAAGTGGTTTTATGCCCAAAACCCGACAATGGGGATTCCTTTTCGAAAAACACATGGGTGACGGTTTAGAGAAAAAAGATTCTGCCCTTAAGGTAGCTGCTCATGAGCTAGGTCATGGGGTATACACTCTAGCGCATCCTTTTGGAGAAAATCCAGATAATTCTGGACAGGCCAATACCTGGTTAATGGATTATGGCAATGGTACAGAACTAGGCTATCCCAATTGGGCAACTATGAGCGATCCTAGCCTAAAATTATACTTGTTTCAAGATGATCAGGATGGAGAACTTGCCAACAGAACGTGGTTAACTCCAGACTGGAAGCCTTTTAGATTTGATCAATCAAACGTAATTACTAGTAGAGCTAATTCTGCACCCGTCACAAAAGGGAGCATTCCTGGGGTTTATTACGACAGCAAACATTATATAGCATCCTTTGATGGCACAAAATTTATTGGTTATGTTCATAAAAACTCAAATGACGTTTTAAAATTAGAATACAAAACACTCACAAATACCGATGAAATTTTTCTTTACAGAGATAATGGTCGTTGTGGTTCGGACTCTTATTACAAAACCACTTGGGAACATGTAAAAAATAAACCAAATTTCAAATTCACGGACAATTCTGCAATGGAATATCAAGGAATTATTCCTTGTAGGGATAAAACTTCTAATGACGGGAGTAGATGTGATAGGTTTGATTATTTTGACACCTCTAATCAAGATGATTTAGCTAAAATGAACAATTATCAAAATACGCTAAACGAATATTTAAAAAATGCCTTATCAAACATACCTCAATCTTCTAAAAATGAAGTAAGAATGAAAGGAGTGTTTAATCACATTCAATTCCCTAGTACTGTATCTTCAATAGTCAAAAATAGTGAGCTTGAAATTTTAGAAGATAAACTACACTTACTCACATATAAAATGCCCGGTACATATGTTGTAGTTTCATTTATACAAATTGAAAATAATCACTCGCTACAAAATAATCAAATTAACGATATAGCTATACGATCAATTGAGCATAATGAATCCTTGATAGGTAATAAAAAAATAGTCCATATAATCGTCCCATATTCTAATTATGAATCAATATTTGGAGTAGGTTTTTTTAATAACGATAGCTGTTATAATATTGGATATGGAGAAAGTCAAAATGGTATCGTAACTAATAACTCCACTTATCAGCAAAAATCAAAAATTTCTCAAGGAATTCTTGAAATTTTTAAACAAATTGAAAAACCATTATTCATAAAAAGGTTTTACATAAAAGCAGATGGTTCCATGGCGGAAACTGCCTTAGGTAAGGAAAAAACAGCTGGATATGATGCTATAAATGTTTTACAATTTTACAAATCAAATTACATCTCTCAAATAGATAATTTACGTAGCCAAGCAATTGGAGTTATATCTCAATTTGCTCATGTAAACTCTAGCGATGAAAACCAAATTACTAATCTACTAAATCAATATAAATCCATAAAATCTCAAATCAAAGATCTATATCTAGATGCTGATTCCAAAGAGGTTAATCTTGATGTCATAGGGAACAAATCTACTTGGAAATATCATCAACCGACCAATTTAGGGAAGCTTAGGGAAGTTTATATTCCTAACCAAGATGTAACTCATGCATACTTTTTAAGTCAAACTGCATATTTTGGTTTTGGTCAAAATTTCAATATATACTTTGGGTTTAATGACTATCTGAACCCCGATTTACATTTCTACAATTTTGACAAATTCACTGTTTTTGATCCACTTGTGTATGGACTTGCTGATGGTCTAAGTTTAATTCCGGTACCACCACTCGACTCAGCGGGAGATGCTCTTGGGTTCATCTATGCTTCTGCCAGGGGGGATTTAAGTAAAGCTCCGTTTTATGCATTAGGACTTGCGTTACCTGTTGGGGCAGGATATCTTAAATTAGGATCAAATGCAGCGCAAGATGTTTTTGTTGTTGTTGCCAAAAAAACAGATGCAGGAGAAGTTATTTTAAGGAGTAGACTCAAAAACGCAGTTAAAGCAGATGAAGTTATAGTAACTACACCTTTAACTACAAATGCAACAAAAGCAGATGAAGTTGTTAATCGTCTAAACTCATCTGAAAACAAACAGAAAATTGCTAAATATTTCGATGATGCTGCTAAATTAAGTGATGATCTTTTCGCTTTCTTAACACCTGCTCCGGCAGGTTGGACTGATGATATGGTTAACGCTTTTAAAACAGAATATGAACAAGGGAGTAATGCTTTTAAGGCAATCTTCAATGTTACAGATCAAGCTAAAAAACTAGAATTAGCAAATTCATGGAAAAGATTACGAAGTAAATTTCCTGAAAGACCATTTTGTAAGTAAAAAATATGTCAATGAAAAATCTTAAAAACTATATAGTTTTATTGCTAATACTATTTTTTAGTATAAGTACAGTTTCAATTGCACAGCCCTCCTGTCCTATTGGTGGTTTAGCAAATGATTTAACCGACAAACAACTAGGACCAGCTGTAAAGGAGTTTATAGATAATAATGATGGCATTGGATCATGGTTATTTCTGTTTGATGCATTTCAGCAAACAAGAGTATTTACAAAAGATGTTCCTACATTAAACAAAATTAAAGGTTTATTAAATGATGTAAATTTCAAAAATAAACTTGGAGACAATTGGGCCGATGAACTAAGTATTGTTTTAGAAAAAAACAGAGTGTTGCATTGTAATGCGGCTGGATCCGCTACAGGATTATCCAGATATTTCTCTAATATGGATGAGTTTTTGGATGAGTTCAAATATTTAGTTGATAATTTTGATATTTCGCAAGGAGGAGCCAATCAATTTTATAGATGGGTTAAACGCATTAACTTAAATGGATCGGCCATGGCAAACCCTAATTCTCCCATAATTGCCGAAATGTATCAAACTCTTTATTTGTTAAAAAAACGGGGATTTAAAGGTGGTGACATTAAATCCTTCGGTGGAACGTTCGCTGTAGGAAGTAATAAATATGACTTACTTACCCAAGCAAATAAATATATAGAACTTAAAAATGTAAATTTTGTAGACTATCCATTAAAAGGAAACGCTCATGTTACTCAACAGTTTGTAGAAGGGTATTTAAAAAATATTTCAAGTTTTGACAATTTTGAATTTGTAGTACACTTTAAAAAATTAAATGCACATGGTTGGGCGAACAAAACTACCGCTTTGAGTAATATGAAAAATCAATTTAAAGAATTTATTAAACTCAAACCGGATGAAACTTTTAATGCTATTTGGGGTAATCAAAATTTAAGAACAAGTCTTTTTGGTGCTATTCCAGCAAATCAACTCAATATATTAAAAAATAGTAAAAAAACAGTTTTTAATAATTGGGTAGACACTTTAGATGATAGGCTGTATAAATTTATAAAAATTGAATGATGTATAAATTAAGTCACACAAACAAAAATGTACAATATTATTATGTAAATGAACAGATGTTACACTATTCTGATCATCTGTATTATAATTTTAAAAAAATTTCTGGAGAAAACATCATTGGAGGAAGTTTATTAGATCATAATCATATTATTGTAAATAAAGAAGAACGACAGCTAATCATAGATACTAATTTAATAACAATCCAAGAGTTTTCAAATGATATCATACTTTTTGACACTTTTATTAAAACCCCAACAAATAGAATTGCATCAGTAAATACGATATTTAATGATGATGGGAGCATTGTTTGTAATTGGGTTCTTTTCAATTATACTACAAATAAGGTTATTCAAGATTTTAGGATCAAAACTAGTTACTGTGTTCCTGTTTATATCAACGAGAATATCATTGTTTTTCAAGATATGAACAAACTAACATCTTATAATATCCAAAACGGAACTGTTTTATGGGAATTTAGCGATGAATCTTTAGCAAGTCATATACTAGGAACATTTAATAATGAAATAATATTACCTACTACAGCGAACTCGATTTTGACATTAAATGCTCATACAGGAGTAAAGGAAAAAGAGTGGAAAGAAATTCCCAAAATCAATATAGGTTCTCAAATAGAAGGAGTTATACCAGAGCCTAGTAGTTTCGTTTTAGATATAGAGAATAAAAAACTTATTGGAGCTATTGGAACCAATTATATTGAAATAGAACTAGATACAAACAAAATAAAGCATATAGATCTCATTGAAGAACTTCAAAAAAGTAATATTTTTTTTATAAAGCAGATCACAGACAATCCCTTTACAGAGACTCATTTATTCTTAACGGCCATGATGGAACAAAATAAAAATGATGAAAAATGGTCTTATGATTGTTTATTCGCCTTAAATAGAAAAACTTTTAAAATAGATTGGAAATACAATTTTGAAACACAAAATTTAGGCACACATACTCCTAAAGCATCAAAGAATCATTTATATCAATTAGATAATGACGGAACTTTATTTGTATTCGAAAAACAACTAGAAAACACCTCTGTCTAAAAATTATTACTAGCATAAGTGTTGTCTTATTCTCGTAAAATTAAGAGAAAAATGAGCATCCAAAAGGATATTCATAGTAAACAAACCCACTTTTGCAAAGTCTTCAAACTTTGCTGGGTAATCAAAAGCAAAAAGTCAAACAATAAAAATGACTAAAAAAATAAAAACATTAAACAATAGTAAAAAGTAAACCAAAATAGCATGAAAAACTACCATTTACTCTTACTTACCCTGCTTCTATCGGTAGCCTGCTTTGCCAATACTGGTAAAGATTCGTTATCGGTTGCCAAAAAGAAAAGTACGGCATCGTCGTTATATAAAAACCCGATAGCCAAAGGACTAGACTCGCTGGCATTACAGCGATTAGCTGCTTTTAAAGCAAAACGGATAAAGGATCAGGCGGGTAGTGCCTATGCTTTACGTAAATACAATACCAAGCAGTTTCGGTCTTTTCCAGAATTAGAAACTCCATCGACAGGTGCTCCTGCCGAAAATTTCTTTCAGGGATTGGCAGAATTTACCAAAGATTATATCAAAAAAATCTATAAACCTACTCCAAAAACAGATTCTTTGGTCAGTAAAGCCAAAGAACTATTTAAAGAGATAGAAAAGCAGGAAAATTTCATCAATATCATCAGTGGTAAAGAGTTACTTCAATTTCCTGTTGGAATCAAAAAACAAGTATCCACAAATTCATCAATTACCATTGGTATTGTAAAGGCCAAGTTACATGCTAACTATTCTGAAGTAGATTTATTTGCAAAACTTACATTAGGTGAATTAAGCACCGAATTGTTTTTTGGAGCTAATAATGTAAAACTATCTCATGAAGGAGGAATTTATGGTGAAGCACAATTAAACCTGTTAGGTGATTTTCCGATAGGACAAAGTGGTGGACAATGGATTATCACTTTTAAAGGAGGATTAGAGAGTGATGGTAGTGCTACAAAACAAACGTATATCACCATCGATTGTACGGGTAAAGTAAAAGAAATAGCGCTAGAAGCCGATGTACGAATTGCCAAAACGGTGGCAATTCCATTAAATGATGATGGTACCAAAAAATTTCCGGGAGAAACAAAACCACAAGATGGTAAAAACCCTGCCGGTAATGAAAGTTATGTAGGAGCTAGTTTCAGTTTTGTAGCAACCTCGTTACAAGATCTTTTAATCGAACTGGATTTACCAAAATTCGAACTTAAACCTTTACCTGGGTGGGCGTTCAAAATGCATGATGTAGTATTGGATCTTAGTGATACCAAAAACTCACCACTAGTAGATTTCCCTAAAATCTATGATGAGCAACAATTAATCCCTTCAAATCAAAAAGAATTATGGCGTGGCTTTTATGGTAATGAAGTAAGTGTCACTCTGCCACCAGAATTTCAGATTACAAAGTCTGAAGAACGTATTTCTTTTGGAGCAAAAGGTTTACTAATCGATAACTTTGGAGTATCTGGGAACTTTTTTGCATCTAATTTATTTAATATTAATGAAGGAAATGCTGGTAAATGGCAATATTCACTAGATTCTGTAAATGTAGATATACAGGTCAATCATTTTATCAAAGCCGATTTTAGCGGAGAACTAGTACTCCCAATTAGTAAATCCGATTCTAGTAGTAATGGAGCTCTGGGTTACAAAGGATTGATTACTGCAGATCAACACTACAGCGTTCGGGTAGAAGTAACAGAAGATGTAGATTTCAATATTTTTAAAAGTAAAGCAAAGCTATTTCCCGAGTCCTATATTAAAATGGAGGTAGAGAACGGAAAGTTTTATCCCGAAGCTAACCTCACCGGGCTTATGGCCTTTAATAAGGCTCAAAAAGATTCTCTAAATGCCATATCATCACAGGATAAAGATAGAGATGTAGACGATATAGAATCTCTTAATTTTGATGGTCTTTCCTTTCAAAATTTTAAAATTCAGACAAAAACACGCCCCTACCTCTCTATAAAATACATGGGATTCAAAGACACTATTGCACTGCCCAAAATTGCAGGGTTTCAATTAGGGTTTTATGATATCAAAGCAAAAGTATATGAAGATGATCGTGCAGAAATAGGACTTAATAGTTATCTCAATCTCGATAAATCAGGGATCAAAGGAGATGTTAGGCTTCGTATTATAGGAAAACTAAAAGAAGGAGATTATTTAAAATGGCAATTCGATAAAATTGAAATCGATGAAGTTGAAGTTGATGTAAAGCGTAAAAACTTTGAATTTTATGGTAAACTTGCCTTTTTTAGGGATAATCCAATATACGGAAAAGGACTATCTGGTAAACTTAGACTATATGCCGAAAGTCTGAAAATCGAACTCGAAGCTAAAGGAATTTTTGGACGACAAGACGATTTTAGGTATTGGTATGTCGATGCTTTTGGCAGACCGCTTTCAAGCAAGAGTGATAAAGCCTTAAAAATCCATGATATCGGTGGTGGGGTCTACCATCATATGCGAAAAGCAGGGATGGATGAACGTGCAGAAAGCATGTCGGGAATTTATTATCGTCCCGATATAGATACCGAATTTGGCTTTAAAGCTATGGCCGCTTTTGAGGTAAAAAAATCAGCAACCTTTACAGGGTTATTTGCTATCGAAATGAGTTTCAACAGTCAATCTGCTGGTGGGGGAATCAGCAGGCTTGGATTCTATGGTGGTGCAGCATTAATGACTTCTGGTGGTAGCAGTGGTGGTGGTAGCGGCGGTAATGCTCCTTTCGGGACTGTAGATGGTATGCAAAAGAAATTAGCAGAAAAAGAAAAGTCAATCAGTAACTTCCATGAGATGTCCATTGATAAGGAAGGGATTAAATATTTTGCTACAGAAGTATTTCCGAATATCTTAACCGGTAAAGAACAATTTGCTGCGCAATTAGCTATCGATTTTGATTTTAGAAATGATACCTACTGGGGGATGTTTGATGTATTCCTTAATCTTGGTCAGATTAGAGGTGCCGGAGAGAAAAACAGATTGGGATATATCGAATTTTATGATGCCCCCGATGATTGGTACATCTATATTGGTACTCCTACCAAGCGTTTTGGTGTAGCTGGTATCCCTATAGGACCATTTGATGCCGCATTTGACTTGTACTATATGACGGGAACAATTCTTCCTGATCCTGCATTACCAAAACCCGAAGTGATTGATATTTTGAACCTAAGTGGAGATGAGCTTCTTTTTGGCAGAAACTTTAATAGTCAATTAGCACAAGGTACCGGGTATGCTTTTGGAGCATATGTAGAAATAGGAAAAAGTTTTGATTGGGGAATCATATATGCATCGGTAAGAGCTGGTGTAGGCTTTGATTTTATGATCAAAGATTTTGGAGATGCGCATTGTAAAGGAAAAGCAGGGCCATTAGGTATGGACGGATGGTATGCCACGGGGCAACTCTATGCATTCCTACAAGGAGAAATTGGTGCTCAAATCAAAATTTTTGGTTTCAGAAAAAGAATACCTATTCTAAAAGCGGGAGTAGCCGTATTGGCACAAGGCCAGCTACCAAACCCTTGGTTCGTAAAAGGTTATGCCGGTGTAAAAGTAAGAATATTAGGTCTTGTAACCGTGCAGGCTCGACTTAAAGTTACTATTGGTGAAGAATGTGAAATTGTAGGTAAAACAGGGCTACAGGAAGTCGTCATTATCTCTGATATTTCTCCAGAAAACAACAGTGACAAAGTAGATGTTTTCGAAGCAGTTCAAGTTGCTTTTAATGTACCTATTGGCGAAGTTGTAGAAATCAGTGATGATTTAGGTTCAAAAAAATACCAGGTAGAACTTAAAGAAATTACAATAAAAGAAGGATCTACTACTCTTGCAGGTGAACAAGTATGGAACAGCAATAAAGACATAATGATCTTTGAACCAGACGATATTTTACCTCCTGAGAAAAAAATAACTGCAACGGTAAAAGTACAATTTAATGAATATAAAGGAGGCCAATGGGTAGCCGTTCTCGAAAATGGTCAACCAATAGTAGAAGAAAAAACAGTGAACTTTACTACTGGCAAAGCTCCTACAAAAATCCCGTATAAAAATATCGAATATATGTACCCAATAGTGGATCAACGCTATGTTCTTCCTAAAGAAAGTAATACTGGATATGTACAGTTAGAACGCGGGCAAGATTACTTATTTGGTACAGAAGGTTTTAAAGACGAGTTGTTCTTTATTACCGAAAATGGAAAATCCACGAAAACCCAGTTTTCTTACGACACGGCAAATAACATATTAACTTTCAACCTTCCTAAGTTGCCTAATGAAACAGGAGTTGTTTATAAACTAATAACTTCAAAATTAGATTCAGAGAGCAATGATGGTAGTACTTCAGAGGAGACTTATACTAATGTAAGTGATGATGTATCTATTTCTCAAAATACACTTACAGGAAATGCTTCTACTAATGCTTCTTTAACACGACTAGAATTCAATTTTAGCACAAGTAGATTTAATACCTTCAAAGAGAAAATAAGGGCAATGGATATAACAGACTACTATACTTTTATGGATGGTTCTTCTAATGCCGCACAGATGGAGCTAAGAATTGCAAGATTCGAACCATTTGATGTTAATGAAGTATTAGGTACCCGATATAGTTTAAACAAACCTTTAATGTCTGGTCTTGGAATGAAGTCTGATTATTATTATGAAAAAGAAATTCATCCTTTACTCTATCAAAACTATCCTTTGGATACTAATATTCGGGTAAACAGAGATGAGAATGTTTTGGGAACACCTCCTATGAAAAATATTAAACCTTCTCTAACATATAGTGAATATGTACAACACAATCCAGAGAACACTTATCTAAAAGAGCGTTTCCCTTTTCGATGGAACCTTGCTGCAGCATACAAAGAAGATTTTGTGCATCTACAATATGTGATCGTAAACAGGTATCTAAATACTAATCCGATAGATACTAATGCTTATCAAAAATATAAATATATCATTGATGGTATATTCCCATATATTAATGTAGAAAAATATCAGGTAGAGTTTCAGTATGCACTGCCAAACAAAACATCTGGTAACAAAATTAAAGTAGATTATAAAAATTATTTTTAAAAGAAATGAGCATAGTTAAGAATTTCTATACCATAGAAATAATTGCTATGCGATTACATCTAACAATAGAAAAAACAAATAGATGAAATTAAAATATTGCATACTATATATAATGTTGCTTTTTGGAAGCTTAAGTATTAGTATATCTGCACAAGAGAAAAGTACAGAAACTCCTAAGAAAATAGTGGTAAAAGCTTTCGCAAAAAAAGGAGCAATACTATTGCGTTGGGCAGTAACCGATAAATATGCCTGGAAATATAGTAATCAATACGGTTTTGTGGTAGAACGTACAACTGTGCTGCGTGATGGAAAACCTCTAACTAATCCTGAAAAGAGAATAATTTCTGGAGATACCATTAGACCAAGACCTCCAAAAGACTGGGAAAGTTTCATTCAGCAAAACGATATGGCAGCTATTGCAGCGCAAGCTATTTATGGAGAAACTTTTCAAGTAGATAATCAAGAAGAAAATCAATTGCTTAGGGTATTTTATGAAAGTGAAGAGTTGGATCGTCGATTCGGATTTTCATTATTCGCTATTGATCAAGATTTTAAAGTAGCTCAATATGCTGGACTTGGATATGTAGATACCGATGTTAAAGAAAACGAAAAGTATCTCTATAACATAAAAAGTGCTATCCCAAAAGAACGAATGGAGTTGGAGCCCTCTGGAGCCTTTATCAGCACAAAAGACATTGAAGAATTACCACAACCATCTGACTTTTTTGGGTATTTCTATAAAAATGCATTTGTTTTGGTATGGGAGTATGATCAACTACTCCCCTATTACACAGCATACAATTTAGAAAGATCTGAAGATGGTCAGGTTTTTAATAAAATCAACGATGTTCCCATTACCAAATTAGCAGACACACCATATTCTGGAGTTTCCTATACCGATTCTATACCTCAATATGGTAAAAAATATTGGTATCGTATTGTAGGTATCAACTATTTTAGTGAAACCAGTCCCCCATCTGAAGTAGCAGAATTAATAGGATTTAAAGAAATAAAAACTGAACCTGTAATTTCTGGTACAAATATTATTTCTGAAAATGAAGTAGAACTGGAATGGACTTTTGCCGAAGAAGAACAATGGAAACTTAGAAAATACGAACTTTTGCGTGCCGAAAAAGCAGTAGGGCCATATAAAACTGTAATTGATAGCATATCTCCTAATCAGAAAAAGATTACTTACGGGCCATTATCCGATATTAATTATTTTAAGCTCAAAGCTTTTGGGAAATATCAGGATTATAAAGAATCTCCTCCTGCTATGGTACAACCTATAGATAGTATTCCTCCAAAAAAACCACAAGGCCTGGAAGGAATTGTAGACACATTAGGTGTAGTTGCACTAAAATGGGTAAAAAACACTGAATTGGATTTAAAAGGATATGATATTTTGAGAGCCTATCGTAAAGATCAGGAATTCACAAAATTGAATAAAGCCAATCTTATTAATGAAAGTTTTATTGATAGTATCGATATGACCTCTTTTGACAAAGCAGTTTACTATCGATTAATAGCATTAGATAACCGTTATAACGAATCTGTACCTTCGGATACCTTAGTACTTAAAAAACCTGATAGAATACCACCGACATCACCCGTATTTAAAACTTATGAAATAAAAGAAGGTGCTGTGGATTTCTCATGGGTCAACAGCTCGTCTGATGATTGGGAAGCAACTGTAGTATATAGAAAAAATGCAACTGACTCTATAACCCAACCTTGGGAGAAAATATATGAGACAAGCATAGATTCTATTACCAGTTTTACAGATACAAAGACGAATCCAGGTAGGAAATACCAGTACACGTTAATTACAGTGGATCAAAGTGGTCTGGAAAGCGAACCGACCCCTCCCGTAGTTATTGTTATGCCAGGAAAATTGATGCAACCCGGGGTAAAAGGATTATATGCAACAGTAGATCGTGAAGGTAAATTTATACAACTCACCTGGCGATTTAAAGAAGAGAATGCTGTAGAGATACAAGTATATAGGAAGAGGGTTGAAGATTCATTTACCTTATATAAACGGTTAGCCCCAGATGATAAAGGGTGGATAGATCAAAATCTAACTCCAAATACTACATATACATATGCTTTTAAAGCGGTATTTAATGATGGTAGTGTGAGTGAATGGAAGGAGATTGAAGTAAGATATTAAAATTTGAAAATGAAGCAAATAATTCTAATAGTTTTTATATTAATCGGAGGGAGTAAAATCTATTCTCAAAGATATTTATTTGACTATTCTGAAAATATAAATACCTGTTGTGATGGTGTTAGAGAACTAAGTAGAACAAAAATCACAAGAGTATTTAATGGTACTAATGTAATAGATACATATGATATCCTTAGTGCTACAAGTCCTTTTGGTAGAATATATTCTGTTGAACCAACAAGAGTTATAACATTTTTTGAGATGAATTGTCTCTTGCATCCTCGAGACGGGGGTGGAGTTAGAAATTGTACGAATATATCAGATACTCAAATTAACTACTCAAGCATTTGTGGAATTGGAACAGGTAATTATAATGCCCAAGCTAAAGTAACTAATTTGGAAGGAGTTTTAGATATTCCTACAGGTACTTTAAGAGAAAAATGTATTGATGAAAATATCGTTTTAAAAGCAGATAATGATTGTCATAATTATAGATATGAATGGTATTATCAAATTAGTGGTAACAATCCCATAAAAATTGGTAGTGCGACTACTACCATTGGTCAAAATTCTCAATCAATACCTCTTACATCCTTTTTACCATCTGATTATATAGGAGCTGTTAGAATTTTATCAAAATTAAGTATAAATAATGGTAGTTCCTTTGATTATGATACTAACACAGTTGTTTACGATATTCTAACCTGTTCACCCAAACTAGATGGCCCTATAATTGACATCCAACCTTTATGTAGTAACAGTATTAATCTTAATGATAATGACAACGGTGGTTTCATAGTTACTT
>NZ_JACA01000051.1 GCF_000520995.1 Aquimarina macrocephali JAMB N27
AAAAAGAGCATTTTTATAGCGAATTGAAAAAGTATAAATCACTTCAATAACTATTGACAACCAACAATTATCTTTTATGGAACACATTGCAATTATTGGAAATGGAATTTCGGGAGTTACTGCTGCTAGGCATATACGTAAAATGTCTGACAAAAGAATTACTATCATTTCTGCCGAGACCGAATATTTCTTTTCGCGTACTGCTCTTATGTACATATATATGGGGCATATGAAATTCGAACATACGCAACCCTACGAAAATTGGTTCTGGGAGAAAAACAGAATCGAACTTAAAAATGGTTTTGTTTCCGAAGTTAATCACCAGGCTAATGAGCTTGTATTTGCAAGTGGAGAAGTCATGGCATATGATAAACTTATTATTGCAGTAGGTTCTAAGCCCAATAAATTTGGTTGGCCAGGTCAGGATCTTGATGGAGTGATGGGTATGTATCATAAACAAGACCTTGAAAATCTAGAAAAACACGCCCCCAATAATCAAGTATGTAAACGTGCCGTAATTGTGGGAGGAGGATTAATCGGTATTGAATTAGCAGAAATGCTTCATTCTCGTAATATTCCGGTTACATTTTTGGTACGCGAAAATAGTTTTTGGGATGCTGTCTTACCTGCTGGTGAAAGCGGAATGATTAATAGACATATCCAAAATCATCATATAGACCTTAGATTAGGTGTAAACTTAAAAGAAATAGTTGCTGATGATAACGGCAAAGTCAAAGCTGTAGTCGTGCAAGAAACAGGAGAAGTCATTGATTGCAATGTCGTTGGATTAACACCAGGTGTGTCTCCCAATGTAGATTTCCTAAAAGATTCTGGTATCGAATTGGGTAGAGGTGTAAAAGTGAATAGATTTCTCGAAACCAATATCCCTAACATTTATGCAATTGGCGATTGTGCAGAACAACATGAAGCGATAGGAAATCGTCGTCCTATTGAAGCCGTTTGGTATACCGGTCGTATGATGGGAGAAACATTAGCACAGACTATCTGCGGAAACAAAACCGAATACAAACCAGGGCATTGGTTTAATAGCGCAAAATTTCTTGATATCGAATATCAAACCTATGGTTGGGTATTTGGAAGGGCACAAGAATACGAACAGCAGTTTCATTGGATACACGAAGATGATACCAAATGTATTACAGTATCCTATCATAAGGAAACCGCAGAGTTTTTAGGAATCAATACCTTCGGAATCAGAATGCGACATGAAGTTTTTGATCGTTGGCTTACAGAAAAAAGAGATGTGAATTATGTGATGCAGCATCTTGCAGAAGCCAATTTTGATCCAGAATTCTATTCGGTCTATGAGTCTGATATTCTTTCAGCTTATAAAAAATCACAGCTTCAAACCACTTAAAAAATAAATTATAGACCTCACAGGCTTGTACCAAACTTGTTTTAATATTTCTTGTGAAGTCCGACTAAAATATATACGATGAGTAACAAATTAGATCATAGCATGTCTCTTGCAAATCCTAATACCAAAGGGGTTTCAATACAGCAAAAAATAGCTCTAGCCATAGGCTTGGTTGGACTCTTTATTTTGGCTCTTGCCATTCTTAATACTAATTTTCCGAATCAGGAAGTGTTTTTAACCCTTTCTCTGGTATTAATTACTGCAGGTACTATATTATTTGCAAACGATATATATTTAAAAAAGTTAGAAGGAATCAAAAATGATGGAGTCTGGTTTAAATCTATCTCTTCCCGAGGTATTTTGGGATGGCTCACCGGAGTAGGACTAACTGCTTTTTATATTGTGCTATATTTTAAAGCAGAACTACTGGGATTAGGAACTAATGGTGAAGCCAATACAGGATTAGTAGCTTTATTCGATCCCTTAAGTAGAATTTTAAGTGGCAATCCTGCAAGCCAATGGTTTGTGTATGGAACTCTTTATACTGTAGCCATCATTGCTTTTGGGTATAAGTTCATCCTAAAATACAGACACAATCGTTATCAACAGATACGAACTGTTTCGGTGATGTTTTTTCAACTTGGATTTGCATTTCTGATTCCAGAATTTATGGCAAGATTAAACACTAGTCCAGACTATAATCTTCCTTATTACGATTTAAAAAGTATGTGGCCTCTTAATTATTATCTATTTGATGGATGGTCTCTTGATGGCCTTTTATCATCCCAAAACCTTGGTCTGGGGATGCTAATTTTTGGGGTGGTCACTATATTTGTAATCAGTCCTATTTTAACCTACAAATTTGGAAAAAGATGGTATTGTTCCTGGGTTTGTGGTTGTGGTGGACTAGCAGAAACTGCGGGAGATTCTTTCAGACAATTATCCAGTAAAAAATTGAGTGCCTGGAAACTAGAACGTTGGTTAATCCATACCGTTTTAGTTTTTTCTGTAGTGATGACTATAGCCATGATATATACATATCTGGGAAGTGATCCAAATAAATATTGGTTAACCCGAGGTACTTTCCTTGCCGGGGCAGCAACTATCCTGACTCTTGTTTTTGCAGTAGTGATGATTTTTAAAAGAAAAGAGCTTGGTAAAGATGCCAGATATGGTGCGATTGGATATTTTGTTATCATAATTTCATTTCTGGTAATGCATTATACCGGCACTACAAACGAAGTATTCTTTATTAAATCCGGAAGTTTAAGATCTGCATACGGACTATACATTGGCTCTATATTTTCTGGTGTTATCGGTACTGGTTTCTATCCTATTTTGGGTAACCGGGCATGGTGTAGATTTGGTTGTCCTATGGCCGCAATCCTTGGATTTCAACAGCGTTTGTTTTCTAGATTTAGAATTACCACCAATGGTGGGCAATGTATATCTTGTGGTAATTGCTCTACGTATTGCGAAATGGGAATTGATGTACGTGCATATGCTCAAAAAGGTGAAAATATAGTACGATCCAGTTGTGTAGGTTGTGGAGTTTGTTCTGCAGTTTGCCCACGTGGAGTACTAAAACTTGAGAATGATACATTAGATGGACGTATTAACTCTAATGAAATCTTGTTAGGTAATGATGTAGATTTAATGGATTTTGTAAACAAAAAATAATATCATATACATTACCTACATATTGTAAATAATAGAGTATCAAAATATATAAATCTCGCTATATAGCGAGATTTATATATTTTAGAACAATCGACTTCTATAATGCGTATTGGTATAATTCTTGAGGATTCCTCTCACTAATTTAAATATGTATATACCCTATGAAAAACTCTTTGTTCTTACTTCTTTTTTTATGTTTTATTCCTTGCGTTTCGCAAACCTTAAAAATAGACAAATTAACATCAGATGATTACCTTTCTGATTTATCTTTATTAAATCAACTTATAAAAAAACAACATCCAAATCCTTATAAAATAATCTCTGAGAAAGAGCAGTTAAAGGAAAAGAAACAGGCTATAGCTCTATTAAAAAAAATGCCTTCATATCCTAATTTCCTAAAATGTATCAATAGAATTGGTGATGGGCATTTGGCATATGGCCCTCCTGATGAGTTTACCTACGACATGATCGAAAATTCATCTTTTTTTCCTTTTCCCGTATTTGTTAAAGACCATAGAATGTTCACCAATATAAAGAGCAAAATACTTCCTTATGGCACAGAAATAACCAGAATTCAAAATATTACCACACAAGAATTAGTAGACAGAATGAATAAACATATTCATGGAGATAATTATAATGTGACCAAAACAGCGTCAGAACTCACTTCTTCGTTCCCTTTGTACTTCTCTAATCTTATTGAGAGAAACCCAAAAACGTTTAAAATTGAATATTTAGATATAAAGACCAAAGACGTAAAAACGGTAACCCTATCCTCTATCGATTATTACGAACTATACAGAATAGACAAGCTATCTATTTTACCTATTAATAAATTAGAAAAGGAGAGTACTATACACCCTCATTATTATAAAGAGAAAAAATTTGGTGTGCTCACTGTAAATACTTTCGATCTTACAGAAACTTATGCATATGATGAGTTTAGCAAGTTTTTTAAGCGAGTTAATAAAGAGAAGTACAATAACATTGCTATTGACCTAAGAAGTAACGAAGGAGGTAATCCAAATATAGCTGCTTTGTTATTTTCTTTTATTACAAATTCTAGTTTTAAAAATGTATTTAATTATAGAGTTTCTAGTATTAAAATTGAAAAAGAAAACTTGCTTAACGACAATGGCAATCCTGCCGGAGAAGATGAAGTACGAGGTTTTGAAAACTTTTTATACCAAAGATTTAATGAGACAAAAGACAGCCTCTATGTCGGAAATGAACGACTTAAAGAAGGAGTGTTAGAAAATTTCCCTCAGGATAAAGACAATTTTAAGGGTAATGTATATCTAATTGTAGGGGGGCAAACTTTTTCTGCTGCTGTCTATTTTGCTAAACTATTTAAAGATCACAATAGAGGAAAAATTATTGGAGAAGAAACCGGAGGTAATGAAAACTCAACCTTTGCAGGGTATTTTTTAACTTATAAACTCCCAAAAACAAAGTTACAGGTAAGAATTCCAATAACAGAATTATTTTTTGACAAGAATACAGCATCAAAACATGGAATTATACCAGATAATAAAATTCCTATACAAAAATATTTGAAATACTCTCGTCTGGAAAAAGATCCCGAAATGCAATTTTTATTTGATATGTATTTACATTAAAACAATTACTATTTATCATATCATAGAGTTAGAATAACAGTTTGATTCTATGATGTGATCTCAAAAGAACATCTCAAAATCATCAGTTTATATACAGATTTAACGGTATACAAAGTCAAAATAATAACAAGTAGTATGTGTAGGTCTTCAATTAATTATAAATCTATGAAACCTTAATAAAGCATTTAAAATATTAAGATAATAATGATTGTGTCCAGAATCCAACACTGATATAACATTTTTTAATCAAATAATTAAAAAAAATGTTAGTATGGGTATTTACTTTCGTCTAAGAGTCCATATAAAACTGTAACCATGATTCAAAATCTTTGTATCCTTTTATTTATGTTTTCCTTTGTGGGAAATCAGGTTACTTCTACAAAAGAATACCATTATGAATATTATCCTAATGGTATACTTAAAGCTGAAGGGTGGAAACTAGGAGAGTACAAAGTCGATTTTTGGCATTTTTATCACCCTAACGGAAAAGTGTCTAAAGAAGGGCATTTCAGAAATAACAAAAAAAATGGATACTGGTATTTTTATTCAGAAAACAGTAAATTGTTGAAAGAAGGGCATTTTGTAAACGATAAAGCCGAGAAATGGTGGATTATTTACGATATTGCAGCCGAAATAACTCGAAAATATCAATATAAAAATAATAAAAAAGAAGGATACTGTCTATTGTATAAAAACAACAAACTTTTTAAAGCCGAACGCTATATCAATGATAAGAAAACCGGTGAGTGGACTGATATTTTTAGTTTTAAAAGAGACAATCCTAACGCTTCCTTATAAATGCCTCCCATTATAAACGTAATCATACCTGCTTTTAACGAAGAAGATTCCATAGCACATGTAATCAAAGAAATACCGGATATCGTTTCTGAGATTATTGTGGTGAATAATAATTCTACAGATCAAACCGAAAATGTTGCAAAAAAAGCAGGAGCTACTGTACTAAGAGAAAAGCAAAAAGGATATGGTTATGCATGCCTGAAAGGAATGGAGTATATAGCATCAAAAGATATTAAACCAGATATTATCGTATTTTTAGATGGTGATTATAGTGATTATCCTGCTGAGCTTACTCAAATAGTTGCACCTATTATAGAGCAAAATATGGATTTAGTTATTGGATCTAGAGTCAAACATCTACGTGAAGCAGGTTCTATGACATCCCCTCAAATTTTCGGAAACTGGTTGGCTACAGGATTAATGAAACTTTTTTTTGGTGCAAAATTTACAGACCTCGGGCCTTTTAGAGCCATTAAGTATGATAAACTATTAGCCCTCGGGATGATTGATAAAACCTATGGGTGGACTGTAGAAATGCAATTAAAAGTGTTAAAGAAACGTTATAATTATACTGAAGTCCCTGTGCATTACAAAAAGAGAATTGGTGTCTCAAAAGTTTCAGGAACCATAAAAGGTGCTATATTTGCAGGCGTTAAGATTTTAAGTTGGATTTTTAAATATAGCTTTGCGTAATGGATATTGCTATCATCATAACCTACACACTAGCCTTACTAATCATATTTATGTATAGTCTGGCGCAGCTGAATTTACTTTTTAACTACCTGAAGTCTCGAAAGCAAGCTGATAATTCACCTACTTTTGATTTTTCTAAAAAAGAAGAAATTCCGCATGTTACTGTTCAGTTACCAGTATACAATGAATTATATGTAATGGATCGTTTATTGGATAACATTGCCGAACTTGATTATCCAAAAGATAAATTAGAGATACAAGTACTGGATGATTCTACAGATGAGTCTGTTATTACTACTACGGCGCATATAGAAAAGCTACAACAAACAGGTTTAGACATACAACACATTTGCCGTGAAGATCGAACCGGATTTAAAGCAGGAGCACTAAAAGAAGGACTTAAAATTGCCAAAGGTGAATATATAGCCATTTTTGATGCAGATTTTTTACCCGGTAAGAATTGGCTACTACAAACTATCCCATATTTTAAAGATCAAAATATAGGTGTAGTACAAACCCGATGGGGGCATATTAATAGAGATTACTCAATGCTTACCAAAATTCAGGCATTTGCTTTGGATTTTCATTTTACTATGGAGCAGGTAGGTCGTAATTATAAAGATCACTTTATTAATTTTAATGGTACAGCTGGTGTTTGGAGAAAGACTTGTATTGAAGATGCCGGAAATTGGCAGGGAGATACATTAACCGAAGACCTGGACTTAAGTTATAGAGCGCAATTAAAAAAGTGGAAGTTTAAATATCTTGAAGAAGTAGAGACTCCTGCAGAATTACCTGTAGTTATTAGTGCAGCCAGGTCACAACAATTTAGATGGAATAAAGGTGCTGCAGAAAACTTCCAGAAGTTGTATTGGAAAATGCTTAAAGATAAAACCGTGCCTCTTAAAACTAAGTTTCATAGCTTCTTTCATCTATTGAATAGTAGTATGTTCTTATTAGTATTATTGGTTGCTGTATTGAGTGTTCCGGTAATGTATATTAAAAATAGTAATCCATTATTTAGCTGGTATTTTAATGTAATTGCATTTTTTGCCTTAAGTACAGTTATATTTTTCTTTTGTTATTGGTTTACTTTTAAAAAGATTCATGGTAAAGGATTCTGGAAATTTATGGAATACATAAAAATGTTCTTCACCTTTTTCTCTATTGCAATGGGCTTCTCTGTTCATAATTCTATGGCAGTTCTTGAAGGTCATTTTGGAAAAAAAAGTGAATTTATCCGTACTCCAAAATTTAATATCGAGTCGTTCAAAGGTTCATGGAAAGAGAATAAATATATTAACAAAAATATCTCTGGAAACACCATTATAGAAGCATTACTCATGGGATATTTTGGTTTTGCTTTATACAGCGCTTTTAAGCTTCAGGATTTTGGACTATTCTTGTTTCACATTATGTTATTTCTTGGATTTGGATTTGTATTCTTTAAATCTGTAACGTCAAAATTTTAATGTTTCGGCAATGGAAATATAATCGATTTTCCATCCTCCTTATTGTTGCTGGTTTACTTTTTTACTGGAGTTTTTCTTATCAGTTAGAACGAACAGATTTTACCAAGATGATCAGCCTTTGGGCTGCCTTATTTTTTGTTTCTTATAAAATCATTCAACTCAATCCTGATAATTACAAACTACTGGCCATTACTGCATTATTATTTAGGATGGTCTTTTTATTTGCCATACCTAATTTATCTCAGGATTTTTATCGATTTATATGGGACGGGCGTATGCTCTTAGAAGGTTTTAATCCTTATTTATCTCTTCCCGAGGTATGGATAGCACAAGGAGATGCTCCAATTGCGCAAGCACAGGAATTGTATACTGGTATGGGAACACTTAACGGAAGTCATTATACCAATTACCCTCCCGTAAGTCAGTTTTGTTATTTTATCGCATCCTTGTTTGCCAGTAAAAGTATTTTGGGATCTGCAATGGTATTTAGAGTACTTATCATCCTAGCTGATATCGGTACATTTTTCTTCGGAAGAAAGTTATTACAATCATTTAATCTACCCGAGAAAAGAATCTTCTGGTATATTCTTAATCCTTTTATCATTATAGAACTTACTGGCAACCTTCACTTTGAAGCTGTTATGGTATTTTTCATCATATGGTCATTATATCTGTTACATAAAGGCTATTGGTACTGGGCTGCAGTTGTCCTGGCACTTTCTGTTTCAGTCAAACTAATCCCTCTATTATTTTTACCTTTATTTTTCCAGAAATTTATTCTTGATAAACAAAAGAGTTTCAATACATCCAGTCTTACCATTGGGCTACCAAAACTACTTGGTTTTTATAGTATTGTTATAGGCACATCCCTTCTAATTTTTGCTCCTTTCTTATCCGGAGAATTCTTAGCCAATTTTAGCAAAACAATTACCCTTTGGTTTCAGACTTTCGAATTTAATGCGAGTATTTATTTTATCATTCGTTGGATTGGATACCAAGTTGTAGGGTGGAATATTATTGAGACTACCGGTAAAATTTTGCCTCTGGTAGTAGTAGTGATTCTTTTAGGGTTAACCTTCTTTAGAAACAATCGAAGCACTCTACAACTAATTACAGGTATGCTTTTAGGTATTTGCATCTACTATTTCTTATCAACTACGGTGCATCCCTGGTATATAGCTGTACCATTATCACTTTGCGTATTTACAAATTACAGATTTCCGATTGTTTGGTCTTTTGTAGTTATTTTTAGCTATACCGCGTATCTTCATCCTGATTTTAAAGAAAACCTATGGATGGTAGGGCTTGAGTATCTTTTTGTTTTTACTATCTTTAGTATAGAGATTATAAAGGCCTATCAAAACAGAATCCATAATACATTAGAAAACAACTCATAAAAGCATATCAATTTTGAAAATTAATTTCAGGAAAATAGGTCGTAGATTTGCAAGATTTCTAGTATTTATTATTATCCTGATTCTTTCTGGATACCTGTTTTTATACCTAAGGCAAGAGCGTTTTTTCTTTAACCCGAAAATTTTGAAAAAAAACTATGTTTATTCTTTTGACCAGCCTTTTGAAGAGATCAATATCCAAGTAGAAAAAGATATTACTCTTAACGCATTGCTTTTTAAAACAAATACTACTAGTAAAGGTCTTATTCTATATTTTCATGGTAATGCCGGGGCAATTCATGAATGGGGGACACGTGCTTCTTTATACACAGAAAACAAATTTGACATTCTATTTGTCGATTACAGAGGCTACGGAAAAAGTGATAGTTTTTACGAAGAAGAATCAGAAATATATAACGATGCCCAAAAAGTCTATGACTATGCAAAAACACGATATGATGAAAAAAACATTATTGTTTTAGGTTTTTCTCTAGGAACGGGGTTTGCCGCTTATACCGCAGCAAAAAACAATCCAAAACTCCTTATACTGGAAGCTCCTTATTATGCCTGGAATGATTTTATAGCAAGTATTGCTCCAGTACCAAAAATGCTTATCAACTATGAGATTCCTTCTTATAAATTCTTAAAAGAAGTAACCTGTCCTATTCGAATTTTTCATGGTACTCATGACTTTCTAATCAAACCAGAAGAAAACTCTAAACGACTAGAGGCATTATATCCAGATAAAATCAAACATACAATGATCAAAGGTGCTGGTCATAATGGTATCTATATCACAAAACAATACTATGATGAACTCAAGAATTTGTTAGAAAGGTATTAAAGATAATCGCTTTACATCATCCTAAGGTTAATCACTTCTTGTTCTGTAAGTATTCTCCAGTGGCCACGAGGTAAATCTTTTTTGGTTAATCCTGCAAAGATTACTCTATCTAATTTGACTACACTATAATTAAGGTGTTCAAAAAGCTTATGAATGATTCCATTTTTAGCAGATTGTAACTGAATCCCAATTTCATTTTTAGAAGCACCTTCTATATAAGAGATTTCATCTACGTTTATAAAACCTTCTTCTAATTTGATTCCTTTCTCTATCTTTTGAAGGTCTTCAAATTTTAGATTACGCTCTAATTCTACATGAAATATTTTACGAACTCCACTTTTATGATGCGTTAGTTTCTTTTCTAAATCTACATCATTGGTAAAGAGTAATAACCCAGTTGTATTTCTTTCTAGTCTACCTATCGGTTTTAATACAGATTTAGATGCATTTGCTACTAGATCCATTACCGTTTTAGTTTTCTCGGGACTAGTGCTGGTTACGAAACCTTTAGGTTTATTAAGCAGCACATATTCTTTTTTATAAGGAGTAATGAGTCGTCCATCAAACTTAACTTCATCGGTAAGTTTTACTTTATATCCCATTTCGGTAATGGGCTTACCATTTACCCATACGCTCCCTGTTTTAATATACAAGTCGGCATCTCTTCTGGAGCAAACCCCAGAATTAGCTACATATTTATTAAGTCTTATTTCATCAGAATCAGAGAGTTTTTTTGGTGCTGCATTACTAGCTTTTTTTGCTAATGCCTTACCTCTTACATAAGGTTTATTTCCATAATTGGATTTACCTTTATCATTTGCATTCGACTTGCTCTTTCCTTTTCCTTCCTGTTTTCTGCTAGTTTTCCCTTTACCAGAATTATCTCCACGACTCATATCTTAAATTTTGTGCAAAGATAATTGTTTAAAGCATAGGTACAACAACTATTATTCATCAAACCTAACTGTACTTTGACGCTTTCGATTTACATGTAACTGGGTCACATCTGGTCTCGAATAATGTCCAACAGGATCAAAATTCTGACGCTCTTGTAATACCCTGTTAAAATCTAAAGTTTCGATTAAGAGTCCTTCTTGATTTACTACAGGCTCCATCACCCATTCTCCATCGGGACCAGCAATGCATGAGCCACCATTACCTAAAACATCAGGCGCTTTCTTTAAAATCTCATCCAAATGTGGAGTAGATTTAGGAAAATCTTCTGTTCTCATCAAACTAGAAACCGAAATCACATACGATCGAGACTCTCTGGCGATAAAACGAGTAATATCTTTGGTGTTATAATCACTCCCTGGCCATACCGATATGTGTAAGTTTTCTCCCTGACCATATAATGCAGCTCTGGGTAAAGGCATCCAATTCTCCCAACAGTTTAATCCTCCAACAGTAAAAGCCTTTAATGGATGTACTAACAACCCATTACCATCTCCCGGAGCCCAGGTTAATCGTTCTTCATATGTTGGTTGTAATTTACGGTGTACAGATCTAATCTCTCCCATTTGATCAATATATACCAATGATGCATATAAACTATGCCCTCCCCGATCCATTGGTCGTTCAATAATTCCTAAATAAATTGCAATATTATATTTGGCAGCAAGTTCGCATATGGTATCCAAATCTCCATTTTCGATAACAATCGAATTCTGGGCATAATGCGCATGAATTTCTTTTTGAATCTTACTGTCGAATTTTGCGCCATCTGTTAGCGATACCCAAAACGGATAACCCGGTAACAACGATTCTCCAAAAACGATAAGCTCTGCTTTCTTAGAAGCTGCCTCAGTAATAGAATTTTCAATTTTTTTAATTGTAGCTGTTTTATCTAACCAAACCGGAGAGATTTGAGCCAATGCAACTGTTAGTAATTGATTTTTCATGAAAATGTATTGATGATATATATATTTAAAGAGATTTTCAAAATATGATTAACAAATAGTTAACATGTAAAAAATTGATTTGCAACATGTTAAACATCACAAAAGTGATATGGTAAAACCCTAATTTAACCTTATGGTAACATTAGAACTCTATTAAAAACCTAAAAATCGGCATTATTCTAATGCAAATATTAAGGATTTACTATTCTATAACCAATTTTATATCCATTCCTAAAAAGTAAACATATAAAAAGTATTTATTCTGCAAAGTTTAATTTACGTTAAAACATACCCCTTTTAACATAATCGTAATCATTGTAATACATTCTAATAAAACAAAAAACAAAAATAATGGAGTATTCGACTCTACATTTGTCCTGTACAATTAAAACAAATAATAGTTTAAGCTCAAATCTTAAAACATAAAAAAAATGAAAAAGTTAACAATTTTATTCGCAGTATTCGTATTAGGGTCAATGCAAATTTTTGCTTCAAACAACAACCCTAGTAATTCGGAACAACAATTAAGAAACCAAATCGCTACTCTTTTAGAGAATCCAGAATTTAATCTAGACAAACAACAACTTAAAGCAAGTATCGAATTTACTTTAAACGGTGAAGGAGAAATTGTAGTATTAACTGTAGACTCAGAAGATCTTGATGTGAAAAGTTTTGTAAAATCAAGATTGAACTACAAAAAAGTAGATTCAAAAATATCAAACATAGGAAACAAAGTATTTAAAATTTCTTTAAAAATTTTAAAGCCAGAAGGAGTATAAACTTTCTGCCTATACATTATTAAGAAAGCAGTTGTATGTATTTACAGCTGCTTTTTTTACCACAGAATTCTATCCAGGATCATATGTACATCAATTAAAATAATACTAAATGTTCCTGCAACAATAATGAGTTTTAAAATATTGTGTAACCAAACGTAATGTGTTCTTCCTTCTGATCTCCATATACCAAATAAAAATGCAAAAAGAAGTATAATACATGCATAAAAATATAGGTACATAAACCCTATCTCATATCGAGTGAGTAGTAAATAAATAGGAACACAAGAAGCCAAAACCAAAACACTTACTATTCTTTTTGAGACTAATTCTCCATACACAATAGGTATCGTTTTATAATTCTGGGCCAGGTCTCCTCTTAAATTTCCCAAATCTTTAATCATTTCTCTCATGATCAACATCAAAAACAAAAATGTTGCATGAACAAAAATAACCTCATCAAAGTTTTTATAATAAATGAATACGGCAAAAAATGGGGTTATCGCTAATAGAGAAGCAATAATATTTCCTATTATCGGAAACTTCTTTAGTTTATGGGAATAGAACCATATCCCAAAAATATATAAAGAAAAAAAAACAACTGCCCGAAAAGAAACATAGCTGGCACATACTACAGAAAGAAAATTAAGGACAAAATACCCGGTAAGTTTAGTACGTTGACTCACTAATCGATCCAGCATGGTCTTTTGTGGTCTATTAATTAGATCTTTTTCTTTATCATAAAAATTATTAATGATATACCCCGCTGCAATCACTCCAGCAGAAGCTAATACAATAACAAATAAATTGGGATCCAGAATAACATCTCGTAACCTGATCTGAGGTGCTAAAATAAATATTGAAGTAAGATATTGTGCTAATACAATAATTAAGATGTTATATCCTCTAACGACAGAAAATAAACTCAATAACTTGAGGAAAATGAGTTTGTTTTTTCTGGTAAGCATAACAATGCTTATTAAAAATTGTAGACTACCTCTAACTTATAATCCTTAAGCGAGGCCTGTGCTTTGTCAAAATCTTGTGTAAATCCTAAAATATAACCACCGCCTCCAGAGCCACATAACTTAAGATAGTAGTCATTGGTTTCTATACCATGTTTCCATAATGTATGAAATTGCTTTGGTATCATTGGCTTAAAATTATCTAAAACCACATGAGAAAGCTCTTTTATATTAAAGAATAGGGATTTAACATCTCCTTTTAAGAAATCCTCTACACAAGCGTCTGTATATTTTACAAACTGATTTTTGAGCATACTACGAAAACCTTCTTGCTTCATGTTTTCCATAAAAATACTAACCATTGGTGCAGTCTCACCAACAATGCCACTATCTAACAAAAAAACAGCACCTTTTTTATTTTCTACACTTTGCGAAGGAATTCCTGCCGGCTCAATATTGTCTTTAGAGTGAATAAGAATAGGTAAACTAAGGTAACTATTTAATGGATCCAGACCAGAGCTCTTTCCGTGAAAGAAAGATTCCATAAGTCCAAAAATCTCTTTGAGTTTTAATAATTTATCCCGGGTAAGATTTTCTAATACTGTAATTTTGTTATCTGCATATTTATCATAAATAGCGGCTACTAATGCGCCACTACTTCCTACTCCATATCCCTGAGGAATACTACTATCAAAATACATCCCAGAATTGATATCAGAATGAAGTTTATCGAAATCAAACTTTACGACTCCTTTATTCTGAATTTCTTCAAGATAGGTTACAAAATTCTTAAGGTTTTCATTTGATTGTACAGCCTCTTCATCAGGTGTTTCTGACACTTTTAATGCACCTTTAAAAAAATTATATGGTATAGAAAGACCTTTAGAGTCTTTAATAATACCATATTCTCCAAACAAAAGAATTTTAGAATAAAATAACGGTCCTTTCATCTATCTATATGTGTTGTTTTAGAGGTTAGATGGAATCTTTGATGATTAAAATAATCATTACCTTGTATGGTTAAAGACTTTTTTAATCGAGTCGATTTCATTATCTCTATAAATAGTTATATCTAAATTTGTCGCCTTACTAGGATAAAGTTACACTATTTTTGCACCTAATCCTATTTTGTCGCAAATATACTGCCCATTCTGACAATACGCAACTAAGTCGTTGGTAATGAAATCTAAAACTTGATTTTTTTCTGTATTTGGATACAAAACATGAACATTTGCTCCTGCATCCAGCGTAAAACAAACTTTAGATCCTGTTGTTTCACGATACTCCCAAATTTTATGAATTACAGATAACGTATTCGGTTTCATTAATATAAAATAAGGTAAAGAAGTCATCATCATTGCATGTAGTGTCAATGCTTCACTTTCTACTACTGTGATAAAAGCATCTAAATCTCCGATAATTAATGTTTCTTTTAATTTAGCAATATTACCAGTTGCTTGTTCAAATCGTTTTGCTGCAAAGGGATGACCGTGCATTAAATTATGACCAACAGTACTACTTACTTGTTTTTCTCCTTTATCAATTAATAAAATTGTATCCTGATAGTCATCAAAATTTTGATGCACAGGAAACGGAAATGGTATTGCATACGCATCACTACTCCCACTTAAATCTGGATGTTCTCCCCAAACGGTAACAGGTCCCTCTATACTTCGACATGCGCTCCCCGAACCCAAACGAGCCAAAAATGAAGATTTCTGAAGGTATTCTGAATCCGAAATACCTGGGTTTATCTTTTTTTCTAACTGCATCAGGCAATACGCCAGCGCACTCATCCCACTAGCTGATGATGCAATCCCACTACTATGCGGAAATGTGTTACTGGTTTCTATTCTGAATGTATATTGTTTGAGGAAAGGGAGATATTCTTGAATCCTTTCAAAAAAACTTTGAATCTTAGGTTTAAAATCTGGTTTAGGTTTTCCTTCAAAAAGGAGTTCGAAATCAAAACCTTCCTCTACACTATCTCGTCTTTTATACGTTAAACTTGTTGTTGTTTTACAATTATCCAATGTAAAACTAATCGATGCATTTTCAGGCAATTGCACTGGTCTTTTACCCCAATATTTAACTAAAGCAATATTGCTGGGTGAAGTGCAAGTTACCATACCTTCTTCAGGTAAATTTGAAACTATAGGTGAGATAAATTCTGGATAATCCGTCATAAGTATGCAATGATTTTGAGCAAAGATAAGCGTATCGTATATTTTAACCCGTTTTATGCATTAGAAAATCTAGTATACCCCAAAATTATTTCAAGCATTATCACTTCACTTTGTTTTTTAATTTAATCTGGATTTATCCATAATGAGGCAATACAAATTCTAAGAAAACACGAGTCTGTAATGTACTTTTAAGTTTCATCATAAAGTTCTAATGCATAAAGCCGGTTTAAGCGCATTGGTAGTAAAAATAAATTGCTATTTTAGTACTGTGCTAACTTGTTTCAATGAAAAAAAAGTTATTTCGGATTGGTATTGCGGTATTGATATGCGGTTTAATCGGTTTTTTGAGTAGTATTGCTACTCAAACTTCTGTTAATACTTGGTATGCTGCCTTAAACAAGCCTTCTTTTACTCCGCCAAATTGGATTTTTGGACCAATGTGGATTCTGCTGTATATTATGATGGGAGTTGCAGCTGGAATTGTTTGGAGCAAAGGCTTTTATCATAAATGGGTAAAAACTGCGTTATATCATTTTGGGTTTCAATTGTTACTCAATGCTGCGTGGTCTATTTTTTTCTTTGGATTACAAAACCCGTTGATTGCATTACTGGATATAATTGCCCTATTTATCCTATTGCTGTTTACCATTAAATGGTTTACCGTAGTAAATTCTACCGCTGCCTACCTACTTATCCCTTACGTTGTTTGGGTTGCTTTTGCGACTGCATTAAATTTTGGCATATGGCAACTAAATTAAACCAGGAATAAGGAATATGATTTTTTATGAGTAAAAAAGCAATAGTCTTACAGACTACTCTAGAATTAATAACTAAACAAGGTATTCATGCCACTTCTCTTTCTCAAATTATTAAAGAATCAGGCGTAGCAAATGGAACAGTATATCACCATTTTAAAAACAAAGAAGAGATTATTACAGAACTCTATTTGATGCTCACCCAGGATTTTGGTACGGTCGTCATGCGTAATATCCCAGAAGACGACATAAAGAAACAATTTACCGTGATGTGGCTCAATCTATTCTATTATTTTGTCAATAACCCCCTTGCTTTTATATTTTCTGAACAGATTGCACGTTCTCCAGAAATTCCTCAATCCTTAAAGGATAAAGCAAGGCAATACTATGGTGAAATCGAAAGCTATTTTAAAAAAGGGGTAAAACAAAAAATGTTTAAATCTTATAACACCCTTATTATGGAAGAGCTCTTCTTTGGTAATGTGGTATCATTAGTAAAGATTCATGAGAATGAACAAGTAAAATTACAAGAAAAACATATCAATCAAGCTATTGAGATCTCCTGGAGAGGTTTTTTGAAAGATCAGACAATCATTTAATACAAATTAATAGATAAAATTGTTATAAAAAACACATCCTGCTTTTCAGCAGGATGTGTCTAACTTAGTCTTAGTATTTTAATTAATTAAATACAATATTTACACAAGATTCTTTATATAAGTTCCTAAGTACAAATTCTATTGCTTTTCGAGAATTACTCGTTTGCCCGATTAGCCCTCCTTTATAGGTAAGTTTTCCTGTATTTACATTCCAATAATACTCTTTACTATCAGATTTAACAATGCGCTTTTTGTCTTTGATCATGACTTGAAAAGCATTAAGTTCCTGACTATATTCGAGTCCTGACGGGAAATACATTTCGGTTACAAATTTTGTAGTGCCTTTTTCATAAAAATAGCACACACATTCTCCTATATCTTTTGCTTCAGAGACTCGAACCATATTATTTTGTACGATTTTCCATCCGCCATTAATGCGTATAGCAACCACATCCATTAACATAGTTCCCTTTTCGGCAAGTCTTTTATCGACAAATGATTCAAAATTGATAACCGCAGAAATAGTTCCTGCTCTTTCTTTCTGGCTTTGAAAAACTATTTTATCTATGGTTAGCTTAAATTGATAATTATCATCGTGGATAATATCATCTAACTGAGAAGAAATATCTTTTTTGCTATAATTCTTTCTCACTAAGGTTCCGGATAAATTCACAAAAACAGTATTTCCTCTATATTTTTCATCAAATAAACTCAGTACATCTTCTTTTTGGGTTCCCTCGGTTAACGCATTCATTTTATTGATATAATCTACCAATAATCTTTTTACAGGATCTTTTTCATTAAATGCTTTGACTGGGTGAACACTACTAAATAAAAATATAAGGGTAAGAATAAAAGTAATTTTTTTCATAGTGATGGGGGGTATTAGTTAAACTCCTTTAAGTTACAAAAAATTACTCAAAATCGCTAATATTAACGCACTATTCTTCGCTATAAATTACTTAATTCCAATAGTTTAATTACTGTTTTTAAATTCCTGTTAGTGACTATAGACCATAATTTTATTTTAAAAAAACTATCCAGATATTATCGATTTTGCTGCAATAAAAGCTCCGGTCCATGCATTCTGAAAATTAAACCCTCCTGTGATAGCATCTATATTTAATACCTCTCCTGCAAAATATAAATTCTGACACTTCTTACTTTCAAAAGTTTTAAAATTGACTTCTTTAAGATCAATCCCGCCTGCAGTTACGAATTCTTCTTTAAATGTACTTTTTCCTTTTACCTTAAAAACTCCTTGGGTAAGCTGTTCTGATAGTGCTTTAAGTTGAATTTTACTCACATCGGCCCAACGGATATCATTTCTTATTTCTGAAGCCAAAATTAAACTCTGCCAAAGTCTTTTTGGTAATTCAAATTGAGTGTATTTAAATATCTGTTGTTTTGGATGTTGATCTTTGAGCACTTTAAGTCTCTCAAAAATTTCCTCCTGTGAATAGTACTGAAGCCAATTCACTATGATTTCAAAATTATACTGACATGCATTGAGTTCTATAGCGCCCCAGGCCGAGAGTTTTAAAATTGCCGGACCACTCATCCCCCAATGTGTAATTAACAATGGGCCCTCACTCGATAATTTTGAATGCTTAACCTGTACTGAGACGTTTGTTACTACACCAGGCAGATTTGCAATTCTTGGGTCTTTACTATTAAAGGTAAATAGTGAAGGAACCGCATCGACTGTCTGATGTCCTAAATCCTGAACTATCTTCCAGATTTTTGGATTACTCCCCGTAGCAATCATTAGTGTTTTAGTCACAAAATCACCCTGACTGGTTTCTACGAACCATTGTTCATCTTTTTGGTAGAAATTTTTAACCGCATGGTTTTTTAAAATTTCTACCCCATATCGTTTTGCCTCGGATAAAAAACAATTGATAATCGTTTCTGAAGAATCTGAAACCGGAAATATCCTACCATCATCCTCTATCTTAAGTGCTACTCCACGGCGGTCAAACCATTCCATCGTATCACCTGTCATAAACGTATGAAAAGGCCCTTTGAGTTCTTTTTCTCCTCTGGGGTAGTTTTTGCTTAACTCATCAGGGATAAATTCTGCATGAGTTACATTGCATCGCCCGCCACCAGATACTCGAACTTTGGACAACACTTCTTTTCCTCGTTCCAGAATAGCTATTTTTAGTTTTGGGTCATTTTCTGCCACATTAATAGCTGTAAAAAAACCAGCTGCACCACCACCAACAATTATTAAATCATAGTCCATCATGCAAAATTCGGAAAATCTGTGATGATACCCTCAACTTTCCATGATTTTGATTGTTCCATTTGCGTTTCTGTATTTACGGTCCATACATATATCTTGTATCCCCGGTCTTTTGCAAGATTTACGGCATCCCGGGTTAGTGAGAAAATTGGAGGGTGTATAGAAAATGCTTCTAATGCTTCTGCTATAGATAAAACTTCAATTGTATTTACTTCGCTTAGCACACCTATCTTAAAATTAGTGGTAGTTGCTTTTAGTTCGAATAACTGTGAGTGATCAAAACTAGAAATGATAAAATGATCGTATTTCCAATCTGTATTTTTGATATACTCTTCTAGTAATGCAATCGTGGGCAGGGCTGTATTTTTGCCTTTCAATTCTATATTAAGTTCGCATTGCGTATTAATCACATCCAGCACTTTGCGCAATGTCGGTATCGTAAACCCTTCTTTTGTTTCAAACTGTTGTAGCTCTTTCAAAGTATATTCTAACACATTTCCTGTTCCATTGGTGGTTCTATCCAAGGTTTCATCGTGGATAACTACCAATTCTCCACTTTTACAGCAATGTACATCAATCTCGATACCATCTACTTTATAATGCAAAGCTTCGATGATAGATTCTAATGTGTTTTCGGCAACTAAGCCAGCCGCGCCACGATGTCCGAATATTTTCATGAGTTAGCCTTTTTAATTATAATTTTATATTCTTAATTATATCTTATTCTATTAATCCCAAAGAAACTAAAATTGTTATTTTTACAACAACTTAACATCACCCAAAGGTAACAATCTGTTATTATAGTACATGAACCTATGAATACTACCGAGGATCACAAAATTTTGGAAGGTATCGTCACTGGAAATGAGGTTATCATTACTACATTTTATAGAAAAAACCTACCTTACATAAGGCAATATGTTCTACAAAACTCTGGTAATGAAGAGGATGCAGAAGACGTATTTCAGGATGCTTTGATTTTGGTATATCAGAAATCAAAAACAGATTCTCTGGACTTACATTCTTCATTACGAACTTATTTTTATGGAGTTTGTAAAAATATGTGGAGAAACAGATTACGAAAAAACAAAAAAATGATTATCACCGAAAAATTACCTGAGGATGCAGAAATAATTACCCCTACAGTTATCGAAGATATAGAACGTAAAGAAAAAGAGCATGTATATCGTAGACATTTCCTAAAACTAAGTGATACATGTCGTGAAGTTTTGAGCTTAATTTTTCAAGGAAATAGCATGAAAGATATTGCACGTATCACTGGATATTCTGAGGGATATACCCGAAAGAAAAAATTCGAATGTAAACGATACCTAATCGAAATGATCGAAAAGGATCATGCTTATCTAGAATTACAACTAAACCCTGAAAAAGGATCATAGTATGGAAAGAACCCCAGAAATATTCGAAAAAATAGAAGGGTATCTTGCACATACGTTACCTAAAGAAGAAGCAATCGCTTTTGAAAAAGAATTAATTGCTAATCCAGAACTGCAAGAAGAAGTTGAAAAACACAGAGTTTTGCACAAAACCTTAAGTGATAAGGATACTTTGGATTTTAAAGAAAAATTAATGCAGATCAGTGCTACTATCAAAGAAGAACAGAGCCATCCTCCTGCTCCGACATCTTCTCCTTCCTATTGGAAAATTGCAGCATCTATTGCGATACTATTGGGGGTAGGAATGCTATTCTGGTATACATATACCAATCAGCATAATACTCAAGATTTATACGGTGTTTATTATGAGCCCTTCCCTGTAGAAGACGCAATGCGAGGTAATACCGATAATGAAATGCAGAGCATTATAAAAAATTATGCTAAAGGTGCTTATGATTCTGTAGCGGTTGTACTAGAAAAACACCCAAACTTAGATAGCCAACTACAATTATATCTGGGTAATAGTTATTTAAATATTAATCAGGAAGAAAAAGCGGTTTCTTTGTTTAAAGACATTAAAAGTAGTGGCAAGTATTATGAAATTGCCAAATGGTATTTATCGCTCACCTATTTAAAATTAAATACTCCTAAAAAAAGCATTCCACTGCTTAAAGAAATCATTACCTATAACGGAGCATATAAAGATAAAGCTACAAGATTACTTACAGCGTTAGAAAAAAAATAGGGATTATTTACAACACTACCTATTTATCTATATTCACCTAAACTAGACTTTACAGATCTCAAAAGGGTACTGAAATAAGGTTAATATAATCCTATAAAACCTAATCTTTTTATATCTCCCCCCTCTCGATACAGGATGTCGAAATACTTGTCTTTTAACATACCACACTCACAACTATAGTCTTCAAAATAAAATATTTAGCACTAATCAAACTCTAAAAAGCTTACCTGTAAAAAAATAAGGTATGTGAGGTAACAAAATGATATGTCGTGACATAAATATATAAACCCCATATATATTGATTAATCTAATAATTCAATCTTCACTCTAAAGAAACAATTATGAATGTTATCATCAAACACGTTGAGCTTATGAATCGAATCGACCAACTAATTCGTTTGAAAGCTACAGGGAATCCTGTAGAACTAGCAGAACGACTGGGAATTTCAAAAACAAAACTCTATCGTATCATCAACATCATGAAGGATCTAAATGCTCCTTTAGAATATGATATCGGTCTACAGAGTTATGTCTATGTAAAAGCTGTAGGATTTAAATTTGGATTCTTCACAAAAGAAAGAAGTACAAAAGAATTACACACTTCTGTGGGATAAAATATTAATCTGATCTGTCAAATCAGATCATTTTCACACAAAAAAACCTGAATAGTTTTATGCTTATGTTAAACTGAGCTTGTCGAAGTGATTAGAAAACTGATAATAAATGGTCTTCGACAGGCTCAGATTGACAAATCATATACTTGTATTTTTCAGGCAACTTTGATACAAGAGATTTCAGAACTTCTTATTTAAAAGCAGACATCCCGGTAATATCCAGTCCTGTAATTAGTAAATGAATATCGTGTGTTCCTTCATAGGTAATTACACTTTCGAGGTTCATCATATGGCGCATGATGCTATACTCACCCGTGATTCCCATTCCGCCAAGAATTTGTCTGGCTTCTCTTGCAATCTTAATTGCCATTTCTACATTATTACGTTTTGCCATAGAGATTTGTGCGCTAGTTGCTTTACCCTCATTACGCAACACTCCTAATCGCCATGCTAATAATTGTGCTTTTGTGATTTCGGTAATCATTTCTGCCAGTTTCTTTTGTTGTAATTGCGTTGCTCCAATAGGTTTATCAAACTGAACACGCTCTTTGGCATATCTTAACGCAGTATCATAACAATCCATAGCGGCACCAATTGCGCCCCAG
The DNA here is from genome assembly GCF_000520995.1 of Aquimarina macrocephali JAMB N27. Lineage (GTDB taxonomy): Bacteria > Bacteroidota > Bacteroidia > Flavobacteriales > Flavobacteriaceae > Aquimarina > Aquimarina macrocephali. The sequence goes on from NZ_JACA01000051.1 coordinate 22,670, forward strand.
GCAATACCATATCGTGCAGAATCCAAACATCCCAGCGGTGCACCAAGTCCACTTTTCCCTGGTAATATATTTTCTTTTGGCACTTTTACATTATCAAAGATTAACTCTCCTGTTGCAGATGCACGAAGCGACCATTTATTATGTGTTTCTGGGGTTGTAAACCCATCCATACCACGCTCTACTACAAGCCCATGGATTCTTCCTTCTTCATTTTTGGCCCACACCACCGCAATATCAGCAAAAGGTGCATTAGAAATCCAAAGTTTAGCGCCATTAAGTAAGTAATGATCCCCATTATCTTTAAAATTAGTAGTCATCCCACTAGGGTTTGATCCATGATCTGGTTCTGTAAGACCAAAGCATCCTATAAATTCTCCAGATGCCAGTTTAGGCAAGTATTTTTTTCGTTGTTCTTCAGAACCATATTTCCAAATTGGATACATCACCAACGAAGATTGCACAGAAGATGTAGATCGTACACCAGAATCTCCTCGCTCTATCTCCTGCATGATCAAACCATAACTAATCTGGTCCAGTCCAGCACCACCATATTCTTCGGGTATATAAGGTCCAAATGCTCCTATTTCTGCAAGTCCTTTAATAATCTGCGTAGGGAATTCTGCACGTTGTGCAAAATCTTCTATAATAGGAGATACTTCGCGTTTTACCCAACTACGAGCAGCATCACGAACCATTTTATGTTCATCACTCAATAATTCGTCAATCTGGTAATAATCTGGTGCCTGGAATAAGTCTGGTTTCATTTTTAAAATATTTTCTAAATTACTGCATATAAGTGCAAAACAAATGTAGGTAATGCTAAAAAAGCAAGCAATTTTTTTGACATTTTTAAAGAAATTGATCATTCTGCTATTACATTTAATATCTTTTGACCAAAAAGTTATCCAAATACGTTACTTTATTGCATCTATTCCTGATAACAAAGTAAATTTAGTTTTCTACAAAGGTTAAAATTAGCCACACCTGTCTACTAAAAAATTTGTGTATAATTTCCGCAGTTCACTTCTTTTTTCTACACAAATAAAACCCAGAAAAAGAAAAAGTATTAATTCAAAAAATACATAAATATCTAATTATCAATTATTTACATATATAACCAACACCTCTCATTTCTTCTGGCATAATTATTCTATATACAAACACATAACAGATTAAAATTTATTAAAACTAAAATTATAATAACAATGAAAAATTTATTTGTATTACCGGTATTAGCTTTTGGATTATTAGTAGGAACTCAAAGCATGAATGCTCAGGAAGTAGCTTCTAATGATGATACAGAAGTAGTTGCCCCTGTTCAGGAAAAATATATAGACCTAGCTGTAGAAAACTTACCTCAACCTGTTCTTGATGCAGTTGCAAAAGATTATGCTGGTGCGACTATCAAAAGTGCTGGAGCCAAAGAAGATGCTTCAGAATTTAGATTAGTATTGAAGCAAGGTGATAAAGAAATGGAAGTTTTCTGTGACGCAGAAGGAAAATGGATCTCTAAGAAGGGATAAACCTTTGATGGTACATAAAGAAAGTTTTAATTTATGGTGATATAAATTAAACTGTAGAGTGATTGAATTTAGAAAAGGAAGATATATATCTTCCTTTTTTTTATGAATCACATTTTTAGATAAAACGCTTTAGTAAGCTTTATATATGCATCGGTATATTGATGACGTTGCGTTTCTATAATCAATTCATCCGCCTCAAAATCCATTTGATCTCGACCAAACAACAACAGACTTCTTTTAATCTCTGAAATTGGTGTGCCTTTTACTCTCGTGATTTTTTGCGGAAACAAATTTACCTGTGCAGCTATATCAATAATACGTGATTCTTCTTTATATGGTATAATCATTGCAAATCGTCCCTTATCCGATAACAGTCTTGATGCTCCAATTAAAAGATGTTCAAAAGGTAGAGCATCTTCGAATCTAGCCATATCCCGTTTGGCATCAGAAGTTTTATAATCCTCTGCATAAAATGGAGGGTTACTTATTAGCAAATCATATTGATCGTCAATTTCTGCCACAAATTCCTGAAAAGAGGCATGGTAACAAAATAATCTATCTCCCCAGGACGACGCCTCAAAATTTTCGACTGCCTGCTCATAAGCATCTGCATCAATTTCTATAGCATCAATCACCTCTGCCTGGGAACGTTGCGCTGTCATTAAAGCGATCACTCCCGTTCCTGCTCCTATATCAAGAATTGAGGTTATAGCATTACTAATAGGAACCCAAGCTCCTAGTAGCACTCCATCTGTACCTACTTTCATGGCGCATCGATCCTGATGGATCGTAAAGTCTTTAAATATAAAAGGCTTAGTCATATGTTAACATTCATCGAGAAACAAAAGCCCGGGTATTTATCGGGAGGACAAAATAAAATTAAAGATACAAATCAATGAGTCCTTCGGGAGTATGAACAGTAATCGTTTTTGATTTTCTATCAATTTTATCAATAAATTCATCATTCATAGGAATAAGAATCTCGGTACCTTTACGATCAATTTCGAATAAAGCTTGAGCCGTTGTATCGTTAATAGCTTTAATAATTCCTACTTCTCCAAAAACACTATCAATAATCGTAAAACCAATTATTTCGTGGTAATAAAACTGAGTTCCTTCAAGTTTTGGTAATAGTGTAAGTGGTAAATATAGCTCTGTTTTCATGAGGTCATCTGCATCTTCTTCAGAATTTACATCCTCAAATTTTATACGTAGTAAATCACTTTTATGTAGCGAACATTTTTCAATAAAAAATGGAACCAGATTATTGTTATAATGAACAAATACTGATTCCATTTTCGTATAACTTTCGGGTTCATCGGTATCCAGTTTAACCAATACCTCACCCCTAAAACTAAATTTACTTACGATTTTACCTAGATAGAAGCATTCTTCTTTCTTCATCGTGAATAATTACAACTATTCTTCTTCGTTGCTAGCTTCCTCTGTTACTTCTGCTTCTGCAGTAGCTTCGACAGCTTCTTCCGCTTCAGCAGCAGTTTCTTCTGCTTCTTCTGCTTTTGCAGCAGCTTCACGTTTAGCATTTACTTCCTTTTCAGCTTCCAAAGCTTTAGCTTTTTCCGCTGCTTCAGCTTTTGCTAACGCATCTTTCTTAGCATCAACAGATCCTTCTTTTTCTGATACCCAAGCCTGATATTTTTCTTCAGCTTGTTCTTCTGTTAAAGCACCTTTTCGTACTCCACCAGCAAGGTGATTTTTTAATAAAGCTCCTTTATAAGATAAGATAGCTTTTGCAGTATCAGTTGGTTGTGCACCATTCTGTAACCACTTTACAGCACCATCAATATCTAAGTCAATACTTGCAGGGTTTACATTAGGATTATAAGTTCCTAATTTTTCAAGAAATCTACCATCTCTTTTTGATCTAGCATCTGCTGCTACGATCCAGTAAAAAGGCTTTCCTTTTTTACCGTGTCTCTGTAATCTAATTTTAACAGGCATATATAAATTAATTTTTGGGTACTCGACCCTATTCATAATTAAGGCCGCAAAGGTAATTATTTTTAATCAATTCAAATCAATAAATAAAAGTTTATTCTCTGTAAAATAATCATTTACATAAGTAATACATAAAAAACCGATTCATAAACTCTGTTTTTATGAGGAAAAACACCTCTATCTTTTGATTTTTATTAGGAAAAAATATCGTTTTGTGTATTTCATCGATAAAATATGCTTTTTTTCGATGAAAAAGTTGTTTTCTTAATATTTTCATTATATGTTTGTAGGTGTAAACATATTTTTACGGTTTTTCCGTAATAAAATCATACTAAAGCCCCAAGCCTATGATTAAAAAAATTACCCCTCTATTGGCAGTAATCTGCCTTTTTTTAACTTCATGCTCTACAGATATCGAAATAAACACACCAGCTTTACAAGCAAAAATTGACGGTGAGTTATTTAGATCATCTATAAAAAAAGCTGTTATTTATGATGATGGTACATTGGTAATATCAGGAAGCTCGGGAGATAAATCTATAAGCTTTACGACTACATCTACTAATGTTGGAACCTATAAAACAGCTCTTCAAACCATAAGTAAGGTTAGTTTTCAAAAAAATCAAACAAAATTCATTTCTAAAGACGGAGAAACCGAAGGGGAAGTGTCAATAACAGAAATATATAATAATGAAATTTCTGGTAATTTTCATTTTAAAGACCTTAAAGATGATAATGGTAATCCAATAAATTTTAATAATGGATGGTTTTATAGATTACCATTAGAAAATGGTACAATTGAAGAAGAAGTAACTCAGGAAATTAATCCTTGTTTACTTAATGCTTCTTTAACCGCTATGGTTAATAATACTGAAATGATTACTGATGATCATACTGCCAAATTATTTGGTGTAGATGATGCCTCCATTCTCATTACTGCTACCAATGAAACTGAAGAAGTTAACATTGTATTTATGGCAGATGTAGCACCAGGCACATATCCATTAACCGGATCTGGAAATTATAGCGCCTCTTATGAAGTAAATAATGATAAGTCTTCTGCATTATCAGGAACCCTTATTATTACTAATCACGATATCGAGACCAAATGTATTAGTGGAAGTTTTGAATTTGAAACCCGAAGTGGTTCTCAAATATCACAAGGCTCCTTTGATTTTGGTTATTAATTTAATTACCCCTAAATAATTACCCTACTCGACTTTGCTCATGAAAAGCGATCATTTATGAAATGATCGCTTTTTTCATACCCCTATTTTCTTGTATCGACTACACTAAAAACCATGGTTAATAATTCTGGATAACTTTTCGAAAATCAAAGTATCATTTTAGTTATTTTTGAAAGTCCTTTGTAAGGGATAATTTTCTTGAAATACCTCTTTTTATGTACTTAGTTTTTGATACTGAAACCACCGGGTTACCAAAACGATGGGACGCCCCTATTAGCGACACCGATAACTGGCCAAGATGCATACAAATTGCATGGCAGTTACATGATGCTATGGGAAACTGTATCGAACACCAAGATTACCTTGTACGACCCGATGGATTTAATATCCCATATGATGCAGAAAAAATTCATGGTATCTCGACCGAGTTAGCAACCCAAGACGGTATTACATTACAAGAAGTATTAGACAAGTTCAATATTGCTCTATCCAAAACCAAATTTGTTGTCGGACAAAATGTTGGATTTGATGTTAATATTATGGGTGCAGAGTTCTATCGTCTTGACGTAGAAAATAAGTTACAGGAACTTCCTGTTTTAGACACCTGTACCGAAATCACAGCAGGATTGTGCCAAATTCCGGGCGGTCGTGGTGGCAAATTTAAACTCCCGACACTTACAGAACTTCATCAACATCTATTTGGCACTGCATTTGGCGAAGCACATAATGCTACTGCCGATGTAGAGGCCACTACCCGATGTTTTTTTGAATTGATTCGTAAACAGGTTTTTACAATCGAGGAACTTGATGTAGAAACAGATTATTTTCAAAATTTTGCAGAAACTAATCCTGAAACGATTCAGTTAATAGGATTAAAACATATCAATCTTAAAAAAGCTTCTCAGAAAATTCAAGAAGCACTTTCTAAAAAAGAAGATTCTGACTTATCCCAACAAGAGATTGATGATAATATTGCTGCTCTGGATGAAGTTAACTTTACCCACCTGCATAATCATACCCAGTTTTCGGTATTACAATCAACAACCAGTATTCCTGATTTAATAAATGTAGCTGCACAGCATAAAATGAATGCTGTTGCCATGACAGACCATGCTAATATGATGGGAGCTTTTCATTTTGTACAGGGAATCTCTAATCACAATGCAACTATAAAAGCAGCCAATGCGGAAGCAATAGAAAATGGACAAGAACCAGAAGGTGTAGAGATAAAACCTATTGTAGGTTGTGAGTTTTTTGTTTGCGAAAATCACACAGACAAGTCGAGAAAGGATAATGGATATCAAATTGTATTATTAGCCAAAAACAAAAACGGATACCATAATTTGGCAAAAATGTCCTCAACTGCTTTTGTTAATGGATTTTATTATGTTCCCAGAATTGACAAAGAAGTCATCAAACAATACAAAGAGGATATCATTGTTCTTACCGGAAACTTATACGGAGAAGTCCCTAGTAAAGTCCTTAATATTGGAGAAAAACAAGCAGAAGAAGCATTACTATGGTGGCATCAAGAATTTGGCGATGATCTATACATTGAGATTATGCGTCATAATCAAGAAGATGAAAATAGAGTAAACCAAGTATTAATCCAATTCGCAAAAAAACATAATATTAAGACCGTTGCTACCAACAACACATATTATTGCGAAAAGAAAGATGCTAATGCACATGATATTCTTTTATGTGTAAAAGACGGAGAAAAGCAAGCTACTCCTATTGGTCGTGGCAGAGGATATCGATATGGCCTACCAAACCAGGAATATTACTTCAAATCTCAGGAAGAGATGAAAGACCTCTTCAAAAATCTACCAGAAGCGGTCATAAATATCCAGGAAATCGTAGATAAAATTGAGCCTTTTGTACTTGCCAGAGATGTATTATTGCCTGCGTTTGATATCCCCGAAGAATTTAGATCCGAAGAAGACCTGGTCGATGGAGGTAAACGAGGTGAAAATAAATATTTAAGACATATCACTTACGAAGGTGCAAAAAAACGATATGGAGATATAACTCCCTCAATCGATGAGCGTCTGGATTTTGAATTACAGGTAATCGAAAAAACCGGATACCCAGGATATTTCTTGATTGTAGAAGATTTTATTCGAGCCGCTCGTGACATGGATGTCTCTGTAGGTCCTGGACGTGGATCGGCTGCTGGATCTGCAGTAGCCTATTGTCTGTGGATCACTAATCTTGACCCTATTAAATACGATTTGCTTTTTGAGCGTTTCTTAAATCCAGATCGTGTAAGTATGCCCGATATTGATATTGATTTTGATGATGAAGGCCGAAGCCGTGTCATGGACTATGTAATTGAAAAATACGGTTCCAATCAAGTAGCACAGATCATTACTTATGGTACAATGGCTGCCAAATCTTCAATACGAGATACCGCGCGAGTATTAGATCTTCCACTTGGTGATGCAGATCGTATTGCAAAGCTTATCCCTAACATGTCAAAACTCGGAAAGATTTTTGGTGTGGACGAAGCTACATTAAAGAAAAAATTTAGAAGCGACGAATTAGAAAAAGTTAATGAACTTCTTAATATCGCCGAAGGCAGTGATCTCGAAGCAGAAACACTTAACCAAGCCAGAGTATTAGAAGGCTCTGTTAGAAACACCGGAATTCATGCTTGTGGAGTTATCATAACACCAGATGATATTACCAAATTCGTCCCTGTAGCATTAGCTAAGGATTCTGAAATGTACTGTACACAGTTTGACAACTCTGTAGTTGAAAATGCAGGACTACTAAAAATGGATTTCCTGGGGTTAAAAACATTAACCTTAATTAAGGATACTGTTAAGATTGTAAAAGCAAAACATGGAGTAGAACTAGATCCCGAAAACTTCCCTCTTGATGATGAAGAAACCTATGCTCTTTTCCAAAGAGGAGAAACTGTAGGGGTATTCCAATATGAATCTCCAGGGATGCAAAAATACATGAAGGAACTTAAGCCTACTGTTTTTGCTGATCTTATAGCAATGAATGCCTTATATCGTCCTGGGCCATTAGAATACATACCTAGTTTTATCAATAGAAAACATGGTACAGAGGAAATCATTTATGATCTTGAAGCTTGTGAAGAGTACTTAAAAGAAACCTACGGAATTACGGTTTATCAAGAGCAAGTGATGTTGCTTTCGCAAAAATTGGCAAATTTCACCAAAGGTGAAGCCGATGTACTACGTAAAGCAATGGGTAAAAAACAAAAGGCAGTTCTTGATAAGATGAAGCCTAAGTTTATAAAGCAAGCTTCAGAAAAAGGTCATGCAGAAGATAAACTAGAAAAGATATGGAAAGATTGGGAGGCTTTTGCTGCCTACGCATTTAATAAATCTCACTCTACCTGCTATGCCTGGATTGCTTACCAGACAGCATATCTAAAAGCACACTATCCAGCAGAATATATGGCGGCTGTGCTTTCTAATAATATGAACGACATCAAACAGGTCACCTTCTTTATGGAGGAATGCAAACGTATGAAACTGGATGTACTAGGACCCGATGTAAATGAATCCTATCGTAAGTTTTCGGTAAACAAAGATGGAGCCGTTCGTTTTGGAATGGGAGCCATAAAAGGTGTAGGAACTGGTGCTGTAGCTACCATAGTAGAAGGCCGAAAAGAAGATGGACCATACAGATCTATCTTTGACCTTGCCAAACGTATCGATCTTCGTGCAGCTAATAAAAAAGCATTCGAAAGTTTAGCTTTGGCCGGAGGTTTTGATTCCTTTTCTGAAACTCATAGAGGACAATATTTTCATGAAGAGGGAGACGGTATTACTTTCTTAGAAAAAGCAGTACGATATGGATCCAAATTTCAGGAAAGTGAAAATTCTTCACAAGTAAGTCTATTTGGAGAAGCTAGTGATGTACAAATCCCCGAACCCATAGTACCGCCTTGCGAAGAATGGGGAACAATGGAAAAATTAGCACGTGAAAAAGAAGTCGTAGGAATATACCTCTCTGGTCACCCCTTAGATGATTTTAAATATGAAATGAAATATTTCTGCAATGGCACCTTGCTCAATTTTGCAGATCTCGAAGGTAATATTAATCGTGAAATCTCTTTTGGAGGAGTAATTTCTAACGTAGAACATCGTACATCCAAAAATGGTAAAGGCTGGGCTACTTTTATGATAGAAGATTATAACACAGCTCACGAATTCAGGATTTTTGGCGAAGAATACCTAAAACATCGTCCTTTCCTGGTAAAAAGCACCTTTGTATATTCCAAAGCTTTTATTAAAGAAGGCTGGGTAAACCGTGATACTGGTAAAAAAGGAGATCCCAGAATACAATTTAATAGCTTTCAATTATTGCACGATGTAATGGAAACCTATGCAAGAAAACTTACAATCCAAATGGATATTAATGAGCTTTCTGACTCTAGAATAGATGACTTAAAAGAATTGCTAACAGAGCATACTGGAAATCATACACTCAATTTTGTAATTTATGAAATGGCCGAACAGTTAAAACTGCACATGCCTAGCCGAAAACAAAAAGTAAATATCTCTCCAGAATTACTTGTTGCTCTTGAGGATGAATCCATATACTATAAATTAAACTAAAACATAATACCTTACACTTATACACAGAAGTTATCGCGTATAATTGATTAGATTTATGAAAGAAAAGACAGGTAACTAAAAACTATTAAATCGAACCCGGTTTTCTTATATCAACAAAATCACCAAAACTTCTTACTATCTGATTTTCTTGACATAAGGAAAGAACTTTAGCTTAGAAAGCTGCTACATTTGTTCTTAATGTATATTTAAAATAGCATTAAACACTAATTACTCATAGTGTTAGAACAAACAACAACCTTGTTAGATATAAAACCCTGTTATGTTAGAAAATTTAGCTCCTTATATTTCAATTATTTTTATTATCACCACTTGCATTAGTGTCTTTTTATTTTATATAGCATCTCATAGTTCCAAAAGAGTTTTGTTTCTCATTATAGTATGGGCAAGTATACAGGGGATACTGGGGTATTCATCTTTTTATTTAGACACCTCATTACCTCCTCGCTTTAGCCTAGCAATTATCCCTCCTTTATTACTTGTTGCTATTTTGTTTTTTACAAAAAAAGGAGAAACATTCATTGGTCAGCTTGATATCAAAATACTCACAATACTTCATACCATAAGGATACCTGTAGAATTAGTTTTATACTGGTTATTTTTACACAAATCAATACCAGAACTCATGACTTTTTCGGGTAGAAATTTTGACATACTTGCAGGAATAACAGCTCCATTTGTATACTATTTTGGGTATATACATAAAATTCTTTCTCCAAAATTTCTATTAGGCTGGAATTTGATATGCTTATTACTATTATTATTTATAGTAATAAATGCCATACTTTCCTTTCCTTTCCGGTTTCAGCAGTTTGCTTTTGATCAGCCTAATGTCGCTTTGTTTTACTTCCCATTCGTGTGGTTGGCATCTGTAGTAGTTCCTATTGTATTATTTTCTCATCTGGTTTCAATACAATATTTATCCAAACAACTTAAAATTCTAAAATAATTCAACTTATACTGATCATTTTTGAGATGTAATTTGCTATAAAGTAATACTTTCATATTATATTTGGTATCAGAAAATCAAATAACCCTATAGTCAAAACAAATATTACTGATGTAAGCTTTGGCAGAATTATTGACTAATTTTGTGAATATTAAAATAACAAGAATTTTTTAAATAATAAATAACTATGGCACTAGAAATAACAGATGCTACTTTTGATGAGGTAGTACTTAAAAGTGATAAACCTGTATTGGTTGATTTTTGGGCGGCTTGGTGTGGTCCATGTAGAATGGTAGGCCCTATCATCGAACAAATTAGTGAAGAATATGACGGAAAAGCCGTTGTTGGTAAAGTAGATGTTGATGCGAATCAAGAATTTGCTGCCAAATATGGTGTAAGAAATATTCCTACAGTATTGGTTTTTCAAAATGGAGAAGTAGTAGGACGTCAAGTAGGAGTTTCTCCTAAGAATGTATATGCAGAAGCATTAGATTCTTTGATGTAAAAGACTATCATTAAAAAATAAAAAAAGGTTTGACTTATAAGTCAAACCTTTTTTTATGAATACTAATTTTGTAATACGTATATTGTTATCATTAAAAAATTAAGAATATAGATCTTCGCTTTTTTATAAAAGAATATTACCTATGGACATTCAAAAAGAGATTAATAAAACCGGAGGGTTCACTAATCTGGAATTACTTGCCAAGCAAGTTGTAGAAGGTTTCATATCGGGTATGCATAAGAGTCCTTTTCATGGTTTTTCTGCTGAGTTCGCAGAACATAAAGTGTATAATAATGGAGAAAGTACCAAACACATAGACTGGAAACTTTTTGCTAAAACAGACAAACTATTTACCAAACGATATGAAGAAGAAACAAACCTGAGATGTCATATTATTATCGATAATTCTTCTTCTATGCATTACCCTCATGTAAAAGAACATCGTCTAGGTTCATTAAATAAAATTAGCTTTTCAGTTTTAGCCACAGCTTGTTTGATGAATATCCTTAAAAAGCAACGTGATGCCATCGGATTAAGTATTTATAGTGATGAATATGATTATTACGCCCCAGAAAAAGGTAGTGAGAGGCATCATCAAATGTTACTTAATCAATTAAATAAAACCATAACAAGCACCTCCAAAAGCAAGAATACAGATACTTTTAAGTTTTTACACCTGATTGCCGAAAAAATACATCGCCGGTCATTGATTTTTTTGTTCACTGATATGTTACAAGCTACATCTAATCCTGAAAAATTATTTGAAGCTCTTAGACATCTTAAATACAACAAACACGAGGTTATTCTCTTTCATACGTTTGATAGTGAGAAAGAATTAAATTTTGACTTTAGTAATCGACCTACCCGATTTGTAGATGTAGAAACAGGCGATCATATTAACCTATACGCAGATAATATAAAAGATAATTATCAAAAAGTAGTATCTTCTTATTTTTATGATCTAAAAATGAAATGTGCTCAATATGGTATAAAATATGTTGAGGCTGATACCACAAAAGATTTTGATAAAATATTAACCACTTATTTTGTTGAAAGACAGAAATTTACATAAGCTAAATATTATAAAGGCAAAAAAAACAAAAAAAAACATTTGCGGGTAATAAAATGAGGTGTATATTTGCATCCGCAATAAGGCCTTGGTCTGGTAGTTCAGTTGGTTAGAATACCTGCCTGTCACGCAGGGGGTCGCGGGTTCGAGTCCCGTCCAGACCGCAAAATTGCAAAAAAGCTTCAATTTATGTTGAGGCTTTTTTTAGCAAGAAAATGTTGTGTTGTTCCCGAGTTATTCGGGATGGTTTAGTAGTAAACCGATGAGAAGCTTTTCCATAAATTTGGAGAGGCTTTTTTTAATTCCAATAAAAAAATGAATCCAATATACACCGTCTACATAATTCAGAGTTTGAAAGACGATTCTTTTTATATTGGGTACTCTGCAAATATTGAAGAAAGAATAAGCAAACACAATAATGGAAATAGTAGATATACTTCCAAAAAAATTCCATGGAGATTAGTCTATACCGAGGAGTTTTCTTCAAAAAGTGATGCTATAAAAAGAGAACGTTTTCTCAAAAAACAGAAAAATAGAAATTTCTACCTCAGATTAATCCAAAATAAAAATTGAGATCGCGGGTTTCCCGAGTACTCGGGATCCAGACTGCAAAATTGCAAAAAAGCTTCAATTTATGTTGAAGCTTTTTTTAATTTAGGAAAGAATCGATCTAACCCAAAACATGCAGCAGTTAAATATCCCTGTATTCGGGGGATTTCAACATCCTATTTATACTTACCTTAGACCTTGAGTAAAATTTCAAAAAAATGAAAACTAATATTAGTTCTGTTCTTTTTTCGTTAGCCATTGTCATTTCTTCTATAGTTTTAGGGAATGCCTATATGAATCGCAATAAACCCAAAAGAACAATTGCCGTTACAGGACATGGTACCACCAATTTCACTTCGGATCTCATCGTTTGGGAAGGAGGATTCACCAAAGCAAATATCGACCTGCAACAAGCATATAAAAACCTTAAGGAAGATAAAAAAACAGTTACTGATTATTTAAGCTCTAACGGGATCGATATAAAAACTGTAGTTTTTGATGCAGTAACAACCGATCGTATCACAAAACCAAATTATTCTAATGCTGGCAATTATCTTGGTGAAAGCTTTACTGGATATCAACTCTCACAAACCATAAAAATAAACTCTAACGAAGTTGAAAAGGTTGAAAAAATATCTAGAGAAATCACAATGTTATTAAACAAAGGTGTTCAGTTTTCTTCAAAAAAGCCTCGGTATTACTATACAAAACTTGCAGAGCTCAAAATCGAAATGATTTCAAAAGCAACCGAAAATGCACAATTAAGAGCAGAGAAAATAGCTAAGAATTCTGGATCAACACTCGGCGAGCTAACTCTTGCCAAAATGGGTATTTTTCAAATAACTGGTAAATATTCGGGAGAAGATCATTCCTGGGGCGGTGCACTAAACACTTCTTCGAGAGAAAAGACAGCTGCTATTACTACAAAACTCATCTACACACTAAAATGATTTTTCTACAGTGATGTTGACATAAGAAAGCAAAAAAATCATCTTTACATTGTTGAAAAAATAAAATTACATATGTTATTCTTGTGAAAAATGTTAAAATATCAAATACAAAACATGTTTTTGTCTTAAAAAAAACACCAAAAACGACTTTCTGGTCATTCTTTAGCAAAATCCTATAATTAACTAATAATAAAGACATTAAGGTGTCTTAATATTTTACATAAGCCGTCTTAACCATAGTTTAGGACAGGTGTTTGTTGATACAAAACCTTGTTTAGGATACTTTCGTCTGCTTAATATACAAACACAAAATCAACAATTATGAAAAAAAGATTAAACATCTTAATTGCATTTGCAATGATGATTATGCTTTCTTCTTATGGACAGGAGAAGTATAACATTGTTCAAAAAGGGGGCAACGGAATGGCTCCCAATGCTATCGATTTTGATGCTACTCAAAACGCAGCAAAAAAATCATCATTCTCTTCTCCAGAGAATTTTATGACAGAACACTTTGGTACAGTATCAGGACAAGGAGTTATCGTTTCTGATGTTATCAAAGATGAATTAGGGTTTACACATTACCGTTTACAACAATCTATTAATGGGATTCCTGTAGAGAGTTCTATGTATTTAATCCACGTTAAAAATGAGCAAGTAACTTCTGCCAACGGAGAATGGTTTACAGCAATACCAGCTAAATCTTTTGCAAAGAGCAGTACGCTATCTTCTGATCAAGCATTACAAAAAGCAAAAGACGTAATCAAAGCAAAACGATACGTTTGGGAAGCTAGAGCTCCCAGAACTAACAACAAAACTTTCAATGATGAGAAAGTAAGTGGTGAAGGCGAATTAGTTTACATCACTAAAAACAATGCAATGAACGCTGATGCATTGAGATTAGCTTACAAATTCGACATGTATTCTGTTGAGCCTTTTGGACGTAAAGAAGTTTTTGTGGATGCTGCTAACGGTGAGATTCTTTTTATTGAAGAAAAGATACACCACGTAGATGGTACTACAGATACAGGATATTATGGCCCTCAAAACATAACTGTTACACAAACAGGTGGTCGATATGAAATGAGACAATCCGGAGACAGAAAGCTCGCTTTGTATGATATGCGAGGAGCACAACTACAAGTAAATGCTTCACAAACAGCAATACTTGAACCTACAAACTCTCGTACTATCTATTCTAATCAAACCAAGGATTTCAGAATTGGTGGGGAGCAAAATCACAGAACAGCAGCATATTGGGGAGCAGAGAAAACCTGGGACATGTTTAAAAACGAGTTTAACCGCTCTAGTTATGACAATAAAGGAAGTAATATCAACATATATGTAAATGGAGCTGGTCGATATGGTGATGATAATGCTTTCTGGTCTGGTACCTGGATGTATTATGGAAATACAAAACAACTTCAAGGAACTCCTGTTACTGCATTAGATGTAGTGGGTCATGAGATGGCACACGGGGTTACTCAGGAAACAGGTAAAATGGTATATCAAGGAGAATCTGGAGCGCTTAATGAATCGTATAGTGACATGTTTGGTTCTTTGGTAGAGTATTATACATTTAATAAAGTGGTAGACGCTAAGGTTTGGAAACTGGCAGACAAACACCCAGATCCAAGACTTAAAAGAGATCTTTCTAACCCTAAATTACACAATCAGCCTGATACGTACAGTGGCACTAAGTGGGTATCAACTGCACAAGGTTCTGCAGATAATGGAGGAGTACACACCAATAGTGGTGTAATGAACCATTGGTTTTATATTGTATCTCAAGGAGCTAAAGGATCTAATGATAGCGGTACAGCTTATGACGTAGAAGGTATTGGCATCGAAAAAGCAGGAAAAATCGCGTATCGTTCTTTAACCAATTACTTAACAAGAAGCTCGAAGTATGCTCAAGCTCGTAATGCAGTAATTAATGCAGCTAAAGATTTATACGGTGCTAATTCTTGTGAATTAAAAGTGGTTACTAACGCAATGAACGCTGTGGGTGTTGGTGCTAAATACACTGGTAACGCAAATTGTGGCGGTGGTGGTGATTGCTCTGCTATAAGCGGAGTAGCAGCATCTAATATTATTAAAAATGGTGCTACAATTAACTGGAATGCTGTTTCAGGCATCTCTACGTACACTTTTGAGTACAAAAAAGCTGCAGATGCATCATATACTGCATCTTCTGTAACAGGAACTAGTAAAACATTAGATGGATTAACTGTTGATACAGCGTATGAAATACGTTTAAAATATGCTTGTACAAATGGCGAAACTGCACCATACTCAACCGTAGTACAATTTACTACTACTGCCGATGGTGGAGGTGACTGTAAAGCAGTTACAGGAGTGAACTCTTCTAATATAGCTATTAATTCTGCAACAGTAAGTTGGACTGGTATAAGTGGAGTATCAAACTATACTTTTGAGTATAAAAAAGCTACAGATGCTTCTTATACAACTTCTACAGTTTCTGGAGCGACTACTAACCTAACAGAACTTACAGCAAACACCAAATATGAGGCAAGAGTAAAATACACTTGTTCTACAGATGGCGGTACAGATCCTTGTGCTGGTGTACCAGCATATCAATCAGGTAGCACATACCAGACTGGTGATAAAGTTACTTATTCAGGTAATTTATATGAAAAAACTGCTCTTTCATGGAAAAACCTAGGTCCTTGTGGTGGATCTGGTGGTAACCAAGTAGATGCCCCTTATTCTACCGTGATAAGCTTTACTACATTAGAAGACACTAATGGTAACAACTGTGATAATATCCCAGAATACCAAGCAGGAACTACTTATACTGTTGGAGCTAAAGTAAAATACTTTGGTACCATATATGAGTTAACTGCTTCAGGTTGGGTAGTTATTGGTTCTTGTGATGCTACATTTTTTGCCTCAGCATTCGGAAGTGACCTAAATAACGCTACTGGATTTAATGTGTACCCAAATCCAGCATCGAAAGATCTTAACATATCTTTCAAATCTTTAGATAATGTTTCTCAAATCAGAATTGTTAATATGCTAGGAAAAGTAGTATACAACAAAGAAGTAAAATCAACTTTAGGAAATAACACCATAAAGGTTGATGTATCTCGATTAAACCCTGGAATTTACTTTGTAAAGAGAGGAAATCATGAGGTGAAGAAAGTAATTATTAAATAGTAAGTTATTTGTGTAGTTATGAATATCAGCTAACTTTTCTAACTCAACTTAGATTTTAGCAGAAAGAATCGCCCGGAAATATTTCCGGGCGATTTTATTTTTATTCCTTACTTAAATATTGGACGTCAAGTTTTAAGTAAGGTCATCAAAAATATAGATATCATGTACCTATCATTAAACGAATCTATAAACCAATTCTCTTTAAAATTAGATAGCATCAGAATTTAGGCTCTCAAAATAATCTGAAGGGGAAATACCTACAATATCTTTAAAGTTTTTATAAAAAGAAGCTCTAGAATTAAACCCAGCTTCTTTTGCTAATGCTGTATTGCTATATTTTTGATATTTCTCTGATTCTATTAGTGTTTTAAATTCTTCAACCCTGTAATGATTAAGATACATATTAAAGTTCTTATACTCCATTTCATTAATAGTTTTAGAAATGCTACGGCTTGACACTCCTACTCTTTTTGCAAAAGTTTTTAAAGTCATATCCTGATCCAGAAAAGCCTTTTCCTCTACCATATATCTCTCTATTTCCTTTGAAACCCGCTCATAGATTTCTTTATTTTCTTCTTGTTTACGCTTTGATGATTCTACCTCACTTTCAGACGTGATATTAACAATGTTAATTTGCACCAAACTTCCTATGGTAAAATAATACAATAATAATGAAGCCAAACTATCGGATACGGTTGTCATATATTTAATATCTGATAAAACAGTCAAAGATGCTAATGCTATTACATGATAAACAATAAATACAATACAAAATATTTTTAACCATAACAGAGATTTATATTTTGTATCCGTGTAAAAGAAAGGTAAAAAAGTAGTATGACTCCTAATAACCAACAGTATTCTGATACACATATATGCTATAAAAATTGAGGAAGAAATTATATAAGAATATAAAAATATTATGGTTTTAGAGGAATATACTAAATCCGGAGTTTCATTTACTTTAACAAAAATCAAAGATAGAATAAAGAATTCTAGTACAGCAGGAATATAATATCGATACTTATTCCTAATCTCGATGCCCGCAGTCTCTACAGCATAGAAATAAATAAGAATTATATTTAAAAAATTAAATCTAAAAGGATTGTAAGTTGCTATATATTGATCCGTATTTCGCATCAAAACGTAGCTGAATAATTCTATACTAAGAAAAATGAAAAAAAAACCCAGATATTTATTTACCTTTTGTTTTTTAGATTTATAAAAAATCAGGGTTAAGGCAACTATCAGGGATTGTATACCCAATACTAAAAAGAAAATAAATATTGTATCCATAAAAAAAGTTGAGTTTGTGTGTGTGTGTTTGCAAAATACTTATTTTTTTCACAAAATTTATGCCAAATCCGCAATAAAATCTTCAATACGCCTTCTACATATCTTACACTTATAAATAACCAGTATATAGGAATATTATTATATAGGATATATAGACTTATATATCAAAATGAATATTTCTGATCAAGATTCTTGTTAAGAAGACTATGATATCAATGCAAGGATTTAAAACAGTTCTCCCCAACTCTCCCATACTTTTACAAAAAAGAAGATGAGGAATCCAACAGATACGATAAATTTAAGAAATGTACCTGCCAAAAAACCAATAAAAGAACCAAAAGCAGCCTTTAATGCCTTTGAAGATTCGCTACTGTCTTTTATAAGCTCCCCAATAAATGCGCCAGCAAAAGGGCCTATTATAATACCAAAGGGCCCCATAAATATGATCCCTATAATAAGGCCAAGAGAGCTACCTATCATTCCATATTTGGTGCCTCCAAATCGTTTTGTACCTAGTGCAGGAACGATATAATCAAGGATCCAAACTACTATCGATATCCCTAAAGTAATTCCTAAAAAAGTCCAGTTTTGTGGGATTGCATCTGTAAAATGGATTATCAATAATCCTATCCATGAAGTAAATGGCCCGGGTAATACAGGAAGAAAACTTCCTACCAACCCCAGGAGGCAAAATAAAAACCCTATGATGATTAATGCTATATCCATGTTCTTTATTTATATGACGATAATGTTTCTGATTTGTTACGCCAATATCAATTAACTATGCCTTTCATCTATTAGTTTCTTTATATACATTTTAATACGCTTTTATTTATTTTTTTTGTTCACGCAAACACAAATAAATCATTAATTGATTATAAAACTACCCAAAAATTATGCGATCCATTTTAATAGTATCTATTGGATTAATGATGTTTTCTACATCTTTTTCTCAAGATAACCCTTCTATAAAATGTAACAATTCAACAAACGAACGCATAAGAAGAAATTGTATCATTAATACAATTCAGGAATTTGTAGATGCTAATTATAATATTGCAGCAATAACATCCTATGCGAAGCCAGGTGCTAATCGAGTGTACACCCGATTTAAAATTGATCAAATTGGTCGAATCGTTGATATCCAGGCAAAATCGTCATCTATAGAGTTAGAACTAGAAGCCATAAAAACGCTACAATCTTTTCCGTATACGATTCAAAGATCAGAAAAGACTTCTACAGAAGAGAAAGAAGTTTTCGAAAACATATACACCCTACCTATTGTATTCGAAATACAAGCGACAGAGATCAACCTGTCTTCGCAAAAACGAATAACCGGTAACGATTAATTCTAATAAATTCTGAATCCTGCTTTTCTAAATACACACAGTCAACTTTTAATCTTTTCAACTAAAAAATTAGTTTAAACTAATTTTTTAGTTATATTCGCTTTATAGAACTAAGCTTTTAGTTAAATCATTTTCGCCTTTGCGGAAATACAATACAACAGCAAATAGATGAAACAACTTACAAAAGCAGAAGAAGAAGTAATGCAATGGTTATGGCAACTAGAAGAAGCTAATGTTGCTTCTATTATTGAGCAAATGCCAGAACCTAAACCTGCATACAACACCATTTCTACAATTATCAGAATCCTGGAAAACAAAGAATTTGTTTCTCATCGTAAAGAAGGCAAAGGCTACATCTACTTCCCTCTTGTTAAAAAAGAAGAATATAGTAATCAATCTCTTAACAAGTTGATGAACAATTATTTTAATGGGTCTTTTAGGAATATGGTTTCTTTTTTTGTAAAAAAGAATGATATGGATATCAAGGATCTGGAACATATCTTAAAAGAATTGGATAAAGAAAAATAGAAATCATGCTCTACTACCTACTACAAACTGTTATTTTTCAAGTCCTGTTTTTGGTTCTTTATGATGTCTTTCATAAAAAAGATACGTTCTTCTCTTTAAACAGATTGTACTTGTTAAGCACCTCTGTACTTTCTTTTATTTTGCCTTTTATAAAGATCAAAAGTATACGAGAAAATATCCCTGAAGAATACATCTTTCAGCTACCAACAGTA
Organism: Aquimarina macrocephali JAMB N27; assembly: GCF_000520995.1. Taxonomy (GTDB): domain Bacteria; phylum Bacteroidota; class Bacteroidia; order Flavobacteriales; family Flavobacteriaceae; genus Aquimarina; species Aquimarina macrocephali. The sequence continues at coordinate 42,545 of NZ_JACA01000051.1, forward strand.
TTTATAGGACAGCAAACCGGAGCAGAAGCCTTTTCTGCATTATACATTTCGGATTCTATGGGAAATATGAATTGGTGGCCGCTATGTTATGGAATTGGAGCCTTTTTTATGCTTATTTTATTCATCCGGAAAATTGTAAAACTTAGGCTATTAAAAAAGTGTTCAGGTTTTAATCGCATAGAAAATTATACTGTCTATACATTAATTAATAGCAAAGATGCCTTCTCATTTTGGAACACAATATACTTGGGAGATCAAATATCAGATATAGAAAAAGAACAGATTATCACTCATGAAATCATTCATCTCAAGGAAAAACATTCTTTAGATTTATTGTGGTTTGAATTTTTAAAAATTATCTTTTGGTTTAATCCGCTAGTATATGTGTACCAATCTAAGACAAACACTCTTCACGAATTTATTGCAGATGCAAAAAGCATTAAAATACTAGGAAAGAGAAAATATTGCGAACAATTACTAACCAGTGTTTTTGATACTGAAAACATAAAATTTATCAATCAATTTTATGATCATTCGTTACTTAAAAAACGAATCGTCATGTTACAAAAATCACAATCACAATCGATCGCCAAATATAAATATCTGGCCATTATACCTGTACTGGTTCTCATGCTAGTTTTCACTTCTTTTTCTGAAAAAGAAACTTCTGATAATTTTTTTGATAAAGAACAAATTACAACTCCTACCATAAAAGGAACAGAGCAATTACAAACAGAAAAAAAAGGCTCTTCTGATTATAGTATTAAAAAAGGAATTCCATTTACTCTAATCGATAAAATCCCTACAACAAAAACATGTAAAGAGATCACAGGTAAGAGTCTAATAAAAAATTGTGTTTCTGATGAAATCAAAAAATTTGTAAATGCTAATTTCAATATAAAAGCTATACAACCTTATGCAAAACCAGGTGTAAATCGTATATACGTCCGCTTTAAAATTGACAGCACAGGAGCAATCACTGATATCCAGGCTCGTGGGCCAGCTGCTGCTCTTGAAACTGAAGCCAGAAGAGTGATTAGCTCAATACCACCAATGATCCCCGGGGAACACGAAGGTAAGAAAGTAGCCGTTTTATATTCATTACCCATTATAATCCAGATAAAAGAGGATAAAAGTGAAAACCAAAAAAAGCTCCTAACAAACAATAAAGACGCTCTTGCACTAACAGAGACATTTCTTGATAAGAAAGTTCAGGATATTAAATCAGGGTATTATTTGATTACTAATATTTTTAAGCATAAAAAATATTTGGATAAGCGTCTACAAGAATTAAAAACAAGAGGGTTAAACCCAAAATTCTATAAAAATCCAAAAGACGGATATTTTTATATATATATCAAAAGATATGATACTCAGGAAGAAGCTAAGAAAATGCTTCGTTCTAATATGAATAAAAAATACAATGAAGATTTATACATCCAACGAATAAATGGCAAATAAAAAAAAGCGCACAGTTCTATTATTACTACTAGTATTTTGTTTAATCATTCAAGCCAAAGCCCAGTCTTCGGCCTTGACCATAGCCGATAGTTTATATAGTTATGGGGATTACTCTAATGCGATTAAAAAGTACCAGGAAATAGTACCTAAAGATCAATATATAGTATTACAAATCGCAAAATCACATAGAGCCAAAGGAACTTATACAGATGCACTATCGTACTACAAACAAGTATTAAAAACCACGAACCTTACCACTTCTGTAAAATTAGAATACGCCAAATTATTGATGATCACTGGTAAACTAAAAAAAGCAGATAGCATGTATACAGACCTTGTTTTGAAGCATCCAAAAAATCCTGATTTTCAGTATCGATTAGGGGTAATTAAAAAAAAGCAGAAAGACACACTGGCGATCTCTTATTTTAAAGAAGCTTTTCGGCTAGATAGTACACATCAAAAAAGTTGTTTTGAAATCTCTAAGAGTTACCTAAAAAAAAGGAATTACGATATGGTCTTGAAAACAGCAAATATAGGCCTGAGTTCATATTCTGAAAATGTTGAACTCATAGGTGTTTTGGGGCAGAATTTTTTATTTCGCAAAGATTATGATACCGCACTCCCGTATTTTCAAAAACTGCTTAAACTAAATCAGGAAAATGAATTTATACATTCTAAACTAGGATTGTGCTACAGCAAAACTTATGAATACAAAAAGGCGATTCCTCATTTTAATGAAGTACTAAAATATGACAGCAAATCCCCGAATACCTATTCATTACTGGGACATGCTTATGAACAGCTCAAAAAATATGACAATGCATTAGAATATTACCAGAAAGCACTTGCACTAAAAGACACCCCCATAGAAGAAGATCTTCTTTCTATTGCATTGATATATCGGTTTCAGGAAAAATGGAAAAAAGCGATACAGTATGCCAAACTAGCAATTAAAGAAAATCCGGATAATACTAGAGCTCACTATCAATTAGCAATGTTTGCAGATGCTCACTATCAAGACCCGGAAATTAAGCTAAAGTATTACAACAATTATCTGAAAAAGTTTGATACAGTTAAAAAAGATTATTTTAATATGATTGTCAAAAAAAGAATAGCTCAGCTGGAAGAAGAAATTCAAAATAAAACCAAAAACAAGTAATACTTCTCTCTCTTAAAAATTTTATGTAGTTTGGCTATCCGAAATAGTCTACGCATAATGAGTGTAAGGAATTGGTATATAGGTCTATTGGTTTTTATGTTGTTTTCATGTAAAGACTTTGTGCTTAAAAAAGAGCATAAAGACGATATCATAAAAGAAGGACTAGAGAAACTAAACTGGAACGAAGTAGAACAACCTCCACTATTCGCAGTTTGTAAGCAAAAATCTGAAGAAGAACTAGAACAATGTTTTCAGAATACAATTACACAGCATATACATAACTACCTTATAAAACATACTGTTACAGTAAAAGAAGCTATTAACGATACTATATGGGTTCCTTTACTTATCACTAATGAGGGAAAAATTATACTCGAAGATTTTAGATTGCCACCTGATATAAAAGCACAAATCCCAGATCTAAAAGACAGTTTAGAGAAAAGTATTAGTTCTCTGCCAGAGGTTAAACCTGCCCATACGCGCAGTACACCTGTTACTACACTCTATAGGCTTCCTTTAGTAATACATATAGATTAAAACTGTACTTATTCTTAATTGCGTAGTTTTGTAATATAAAACATATCCTTTCTTTTGAGTAACGAAAAAATTATACTAGGTATTGATCCCGGAACCACAATTATGGGGTTTGGACTTATTAAAGTTCAAAATAAAAAAATGTCTTTTCTACAATTAAATGAGCTTCAACTCAGTAAGTATGATGATCATTATTTAAAGCTAAAACTTATTTTTGAACGTACGGTAGAACTTATCGATACCTATCACCCAGATGAAATTGCGATAGAAGCTCCTTTTTTTGGTAAAAATGTACAATCAATGCTTAAACTGGGGAGAGCCCAGGGAGTAGCCATGGCAGCAGGACTTAGTCGAGAAGTACCTATTACCGAGTATTCTCCCAAAAAAATCAAGATGGCAATTACAGGTAACGGTAATGCAAGTAAGGAACAGGTGGCCAAAATGTTACAAAACCTCTTACAGCTCAAAACACTTCCTAAAAATCTGGATTCTACCGATGGTCTTGCTGCAGCGGTATGCCATTTTTATAATATGGGTCGAGCTGATATCGTGGGTAAAAGCTATACAGGTTGGGCCGCTTTTGTAAAACAGAACGAAAAACGGGTGAAAAAATAACTACAAATTATGGTTTTTGATGATTTCAAATCTATAAATCCTAATTCTAAAATCTAACAGTATCAGCGGTATTTATATTCATATCCCATTTTGTAAGCAAGCTTGCCACTATTGTGATTTTCATTTTTCGACTTCGATGAAGAAAAAAGATGAAATGATTACTGCGCTATGCAATGAAATTAAATTGCGAAAACCAGAAGTCGATATCAATGAAACCATCAAGACCATATACTTTGGTGGTGGCACACCAACTGTGCTATCTATAGATGAGTTGCAACGTATTATAGATGTCATTTATGAAAACTATCAGGTTGCTGAAGAAGCAGAAATAACAATCGAAGCCAATCCAGATGATCTTACCGAAGAGAAAATAGAATTGTTGGCCAAAAGTAACGTAAATCGTTTGAGTATAGGTATTCAATCATTCTTTGAAGAAGATCTCAAAATGATGAATCGTGCTCATAATGCCAAAGAAGCTAAAAAATGCCTCTCTCTGGCGACTCGCTACTTTGATAATATCTCGATAGACCTGATTTATGGCATTCCAAATATGTCAATAGATCGATGGAAACAAAATATCCAATTAGCATTGGATTTTAAAGTACCGCATATTTCCTGCTATGCCTTAACAGTAGAACCTAACACTGCATTACCAAAATTGATCGAAAAAGGAGAAATCCCTTCGGTTGATGATAATGTGGCGCAAAAACATTTTGAAATCCTCGTAGAGTCCTTAGAAAAGGAAGGTTTTAAACATTATGAATTATCTAATTTTGGTAAGCCCGGATACTTCAGTAAAAATAATACCGCATACTGGCAAGGGAAACGCTATCTCGGTATTGGACCTTCTGCACATTCCTATAACGGAAAACAACGAAGTTGGAACATTAATAACAATGTAAAATATATCAAAGCGTTACAGCAAAATCAACTCCCCAGAGAGATTGAAAACTTAACTATTACCGATGCCTACAATGAATATATCATGACAGGATTACGTACCATTTTGGGGGTATCCTTGCAAAAAATAGAAAAGGATTTTGGAGAAAAACACAAAGAATATCTCCTTAAACAAGCAAAAAAACATATCGATACTCATCTTTTATGTTTAGATGGTGATACATTATTTATAACCAAAAAAGGAAAGTTTTTAAGTGATGGTATTGCAAGTGATCTTTTCTTACTAAATTTAGAGTGATTTTCTCCCTAAAAATAGTTGGAAGAACATATGATTACAACAATAGAACACAATAATCAGTCTTACAAAATTGATCTTTCAAAACCGTTAGATATATCCATTCCTTTAAGAGCATCTCAAGAAAATGTAAATGCATGGTATATTGATCGCCCCAGAATTGAGCCTGTAACAGATGGAGAATGGATCGGAAAAGTATCCGAAGGTGCTTCAACAAACTTTAATAATATTTATTTTAATCCTCATGGCCATGGTACCCATACCGAATGCGTTGGTCATATCACTCCCGAATTCTATAGCATCAATGATGCATTAAAACAGTACTTTTTTATAGCTGAAGTCATTTCTATTCTGCCAGAAAAGCAAGGAGAAAATCAGATAATTACCAAAGATCAGATTGAAGCTGCAATAACTTCTATACAACCAGAAGCATTAATTATAAGAACGCTTCCTAATACAAAAGATAAATGTAATAAACACTACTCTAATACCAACTGGCCTTTTCTTACGGAGGAAGCTGCTAGGTATTTAAAAAAGTTGAACATAGAACATCTTCTCATTGATCTGCCATCTGTCGATAAAGAAAAAGATGACGGAAAATTATTGGCTCACAAGGCCTTCTGGGGCTATCCCAAAGCAACTCGACATTATGCTACAATCACAGAAATGATTTATGTAGACACCAAAATCTCAGACGGGCAATATCTTCTTAATCTTCAGATAGCACCCTTTGTAAACGATGCCTCACCAAGTAAACCTGTTTTGTATAAAATGTTGTAAAAATGAAAACAACCCTAAAGCTCGAAGAAATTGCAATGCTTGGATTAGGAATCTATTTATTTAGTTTACTATCCTATGCCTGGTGGTTATTTTTGGCTTTATTCCTCCTACCCGATATCGGAATGTTAGGATACATTATAAATAATAGAGTTGGAGCATTAAGTTATAATATATTTCATCATAAAGGGATTGCAGTTTTGATTTATATTATGGGAGTATACATCTCTAACGAGCTATTACAGCTTTCTGGAGTTATTCTTTTTGCGCATGCTGCATTCGACAGAATTCTGGGATACGGCTTGAAATATGAAAAAGGGTTTAAATTCACGCATCTAGGCGAAATAGGCAAAAACGAATAGAACAAAGTTATTTCTAGTATAACTTTTAACTAAAATATAACAACATCCAAAGGCAACTTTTTTAGTTACATTTCATCTAGGTAATAGATCAAAAGTTCAAAAATAATGAAAACAAGACCATTCTCTTACGTATTGAAAATTTTTAGTATTCTTTTTTTATTTGCTGCTTTTTCATTCTCCTGTTCTGGTGATAATTCCAAAGAACCAGATCCCAATACTAGTTTGGCAAAACTTAAAATAACGCCTAAACAATGCAAAGAACCCTGGTTACATTCAGAAGGCAACACATTAGAAAACAAAGTTCAAAACTACCTTAAAACCCTAAATATCAAACTTAAAGGTTTCGAAAATATCACTCCCAAAGATGTGGTAATGTGCGAAGCTTGTGAGATATGTTCTGGCCCTACAATTACCATAAAAGTAGATAAAACTCATGTCGATCGTTTGATTAAAGAAGGATTTTCTCTAGTACCTAATTAATATAAATACCTCTATTTTCTTAAACGATATTCTTCATATCTTTACGCCATGGAGTTATTGTTTATCGGACTTTTAGGAGGAGCTATTGTAGCATATTTTATTTTTGCACGATTTAGTGCTGCTAAAAACAAATCATCTGTACGAACACAATCTGTTGTACTTAAAGAAAAAATTAAAAGCGTTTGTAAATTAGTTACTGTTGAAGGTGATTTTGCTGAAATCTACCATTATGAAAGCGTAAAAGAAAAATTCTTTAAATTACTATCGGGAACCAAAAAAGCATTGATTATTATCGAAGCTAAAGCATATGTAGGATTTGATTTATCCCTGATAGCATTAGAGAGTGACACCAAAAATAAACGAATTATCCTTACTCATTTTCCGCAACCAAAACTCTTAACTATAGAAACCGATTTTAAGTACTATGACAAAAAAGAAGGCTGGCTTAACCCTTTTACCTCTGGTGACCTTACAGATCTTAACAAAGAAGCTAAGCAATTTATAAAAGATAAAATCCCTCAGAGTGGATTAATGGAATCTGCAAAAAAGGAAGCCCTGACAGCTATTTCACTTATGGAAACTCTTGCAGAATCTATTGGATGGACATTAGATTATTCTGCTTTAAAAATCGACGACAATAATCAAGATGCAAAACAGTTAGAATAAAGAACAATGAGTATAGTTATTTCTACCGATAAAGAAAAATTAGATATCAACTTTATCCATGAGTTTTTAACTCGCTCTTACTGGGCAACGGGCAGAACTAAAGAACAAGTAAAAACCACTATTGAACATTCGTTGTGTTTTGGACTGTATCTTGATGAAAGACAAATAGGTTTTACAAGAGTGTTAACAGATTATGTAGTATTTGCCTATTTAATGGATGTATTTATTATAGAACAACAACGGGGAAATGGATATTCGAAGCAGTTAATGCAAGCAATAATGGATCATCCAGAACTACAAGCTATTCGAAGATGGATGCTACTCACAAAAGATGCTCATAAACTATATCAACAATTTGGGTTTGATAGTATAGACAACCCTTCATGGGTGATGGGGAAATTAAATATATAAACTTTTAAAATGAACATCGAAGCATTCAGAGAATATTGTTTATCAAAAAAAGGAGTTACAGAAGAATTCCCTTTTGATGAAAGCACCTTGGTTTTTAAAGTAATGGGTAAAATGTTTGCTCTAACAGGATTAGATCGAATGCCTTTTAGTGTAAACCTAAAATGTGATCCTGATCGTGCTATCGAACTTCGTGAATATCACCCAGAAATAACTCCTGGATATCATATGAGTAAAAAACATTGGAATACTGTTAACTTTTCTGGTGGTTTACCTACTAATATGATACTCGAATTGATCAATCACTCTTATGACCTAGTAGTAAGCGGTCTGACCAAAAAAGTAAAACAAGAATTAGAAAATCTTTAATAGTAAAAAATAGTAGAATCATTAATTACCTTCTCAAGGGATAATAAGAGAGTTTTGTATCTCTAACCCTTTTAAAAGAGAGGTTTTCAATGTTCTTATCTGATAAGTACAAAATGAACAACCCACAACAATTTTATAAAGAGCAAATTTCTCTTCATACTGTATCACTAAAAAAAATAAAAAAACAACTCACCATTTCCAGTACCATACGTCTGTTTGTTTTTTTGGCGATAGTAGCCGGCATATATTTTGGGTACCCTAATACTCAGATTATCATCGGTAGTATTGTTATAGGGATTGCTGCTTTTATCTTTTTAGTAAACCGGCATACTGATCTCTCGTATTCTAAAAATAAACTGCAAAAACTAATTGACATCAATACACTCGAGCTTGACGTTTTTAAAGGAGACGTAACTAACCTTACTCCAGGAAAAGAGTATATCGATGCTACACACCCTTATAGTCATGATATCGACCTGTTTGGAGAGCAGTCTTTTTTTCAATATGCCAACCGTACAACTACCCTGGCTGGAAAAAATAAACTAGCAACCATACTTAGCGCCAATGCTATAGATCATATTGAGAAAAAACAAGAAGCTATAAAAAATGTCTCAAAACTCTCCGAATGGAGACAAGAATTTAGTGCCATTGCATCAATGGTTAATGTAAGTGTTTCAGTTTCTTTAATACAAAAGTGGTTGCAAAACTACAGTGCTTTTGTCCCCAAGATTATGCGTATACTTCCTGCAATAGTCTCTAGTATTTCGTTGATATTATTAACATTACTATTTCTGGATATAATCACTTTTGCTATGTTTTTGGTTTGGTTTTTTATTGGCCTGGGAATAACCGGGACACAACTTAAGAAAATCAACAAGCTATATAGCAATGCCAATAAAGTAAAAGATACTTTTGAACAGTATTATAAGCTCGTAGATAAAATTGAAAATGCAAATTTTGAGGCTGCCTTATTACAAGAAAAGCAACAATTGGTAATTAGCGAACGAGAAAAAGCTTCGCAGACCCTAAAACAGTTTGCCAGTATTCTTAATGCCTTTGATCAACGTAATAATATGATGTTCGGGGTTCTTGCCAATGGGTTAATATTATGGGATATTCTACAGAGTTATCGTATTGAACAATGGATCGCCAAAAATCACGATAAAGTAGCACAATGGTTCGAGGTTATAGCCTTTTTTGATGCTTATAATTCCCTTGGGAACTTTACTTTTAATCACCCCGACTATATATATCCAAAGATAACATCAGACAATAGTATACTCAAAGCCAAAGAACTGGGTCACCCTATGCTTAATGCTCATAAAAGAATAGATAATGACATTACCATAGACAAAGAGCAGTTTTTAATCATCACAGGAGCTAATATGGCAGGAAAAAGTACTTTTTTGCGCACCGTTGCCTTACAAATCGTGATGTCTAACATAGGGTTGCCTATTTGCGCAAAATCATGTGAATATCGCCCTATCAAATTGATTAGTAGCATGAGAACATCCGACTCATTAAGTGATGATGCTTCTTATTTCTTTTCAGAATTAACACAGCTTAAAAAAATTGTAAATGCCCTCGAAAAAGATGAGTATTTTATCATTCTCGATGAAATCCTAAAAGGCACTAATAGCAAAGACAAAGCTGCAGGGTCCCGTAAATTTGTAGAAAAACTGGTTAAAGCAAAAGCAACAGGTATTATAGCAACACATGACTTAAGTCTTTGTGAAATTGCATCAGAATTACACCAAGTAGAAAATCGCTTTTTTGATGCTCAAATCGTAAATGATGAACTATACTTTGATTATAAATTTAAAGATGGGGTTTGTCAAAATATGAATGCTTCATTCTTGTTAAAAAAGATGGGAATTGTATAATTAAGGTTAACACCTTAGACTAATAGAATTTAACAACACAAAGACTTTATGTAACGCGCTGAATTACAAAAGTATTCTTCTAACCTCCCTAATAGAGAGGATTCTTAAATTTATAAGAAAGCCACAATATCTTCAATCAAAAAAAAGGTGCATATCAAGTCTATTTAAGTCTTTTGACAGTATCACAAGAAAAACAAATATCCCGGATTACTTTTACTAATAGAAATTAGAGAAATAACATAGTTCTACCTACGTATTTCTTTAAAATATAAGCTTTACCAAAAAACATACTGATAAGAATGTTTTTTATATATTTGTCATATGGACCAAAAAATCAAATCTAAAGAAACCCAAAGTTTAATCATCAATAATGCTTTTGAGCTATTCTACAAGCATGGTTATAACAAGACCAGTATTCCAGAAATTATAAAGGGTACGGGGCTTTCTAAAGGTGCTTTTTATCATCACTTTAACAGCAAGAAAAATATTGGAGAAAAAGTAATTGACCTTACTGTAAGAAAAAGAGTCTATGAAAGGATGGTTGTCCCTCTCAAAAATCCTGATAATGCGCCCGTAATACCATTGCTATGTGATGTCTTTATTAAGCGTATTGAAGGCTATTCTGATTTGGAAAAAGATTTAGGTTGTCCAGCAAATAATTTAATTAATGAAATTGGGTATTCCGAAAATTCATTCAGGAAAATGCTCAGGGGTATTATTGATAATTGGCAACTGGTTATGGTCAATCTATTAGAGCAAGGCAAAATAAAAGGTGAAATTAGAAAAAATGTTGATACATCGGCAACGGCTATTTTTCTAATAAGCGCCTTTGAAGGCGTAAGAGGTATTAGAAAAGTATATGATAATGATAAAATATTGGACGAATATCTCATAGCTGTAAAAAATTATATTGAGCAGTTAGCATAATTTTTAAATAAAAAAATAAAATGGAAACAATTCAAATTACACTAGAACAAATATCAAATACAGCAATGCAATTAAACAATGAAACCATAAAAGTCATTGTAGATCGCCCTCTAAGTCAAGGTGGAGGTGGCAATGGATTAATGGGTGGGCAATACTTATTGACAGGTATTGGAGGTTGTTTTTGTAGTACATTTTTTGCCGCAGCACAATCTAGAGATTTAGAAATTGAAGGTTTTCAAGTGGATGTAATTGCAACCAAAAGCGAAGATTTACCCAAACGCTTTACAGACATACTCCTTGATGTATCCTATAAAAAATGTAGTGATCCTACAGTATTTAAAAAATTACTTAGAATTGCTGAAATGGGTTGTTTATCAATTAATACCATTAAAGAAGGAATGGGATTTAAAGTAAATCAAAAATGAAATAAGTTATTTACAACAAAGATACACCGGGAGGAATTGCCTCCTTTAATCAAGCAATCCTGAAAGGCAATCAGGACAAGTAACTATTGATGTAAAAACCATAATATTTATAAGCAATAACGATTAATTAAATTATTCAAAATTAATGCAGTATATGAAACTAATAGAAAAATTTAAGGACATTACAGACTACTTCTCTCCAAAAATAATTGGAGAAGTTAATGATACTTACGTTAAGCTGGCAAAAATAAAAGGTGATAAAGTACCCTGGCACAACCATGAACATGAGGATGAACTCTTCTATATTATTGAAGGAAGCCTTCTTTTTGAAACAGAAGGACAAGATCCTTTTACCATGAATCAAGGAGATCTGTTTATTGTAAAACGTGGTGTTAATCATAGGGTTTCCTCAATAGAAGAATGCAAAATCATGCTAATAGAAAACAAAACGGCAGCGCATACAGGAAAAGTAAAATCCGAAATCACCAAAAATATCCAAGAACAACAATTAGAATCATGAAAGTTCTATTGTAAATGCAAAATCATTAGTTTAAAATATTTTATAACAAATACTTGCCTAAAGCAAGTATTTGTTATATTTGTACTATGGAAAACATAGTTAACAAAATACGTGGGTTTAATCGGTTTTATACTAGAATCATCGGGGTAGTCAATAATCACATATTAGAAAGTCAATATTCACTTTCAGAAGTTCGTGTTATGTACGAGATTTATCATAATCCTAAAATTACAGCTCGACAAATAAAAGAGATTATTCAGGTTGACGAAGGTTACTTAAGTCGCTTGATAAAAAAGTTAGTTACCCTAAACATCATCAATAAAATAAAATCACAAGACGATCATAGAATATCATACCTAAAGCTCACAGAAAATGGTGAAAAAATATTTTTAAACCTTAATCAACGCTCATCAGATGCTATTTCTGAGATAATCCAACATCTTAACAAAGGAGAGCAAGAAGAATTAATTCTATTATATAAAAAAATAGAAATTTTATTAACCAAAAAAGGAAATCAAAATGAAGATTAATGACATTTCTATCAGAACAACTATCAAACCCGGTGACTTGGGGTATATCATTCATCGTCATGGCAAACTATATGGTGAAGAATATAACTATGGAGTAGCATTCGAAACCTATGTTGGGGAGGGAATGTATGAATTTTATAAAAATTACAATCCCAAAATGGATAGAGCCTGGATATGTGAGCATAATGACAAGATTGTAGGTTTTGTTTTATTGATGCACAGAGAGAATAAAACTGCTCAACTTCGATATTTCTACCTCGAACCAGCATATCGAGGGTTAGGACTTGGAAAAAAATTAATGTCCCTTTTTATGGATTTCTTTTACAAAACAGGGTATCAATCTGCCTATCTATGGACAACTCATGAACTATCTGCTGCTGCTTCGCTTTATACAAAACACGGGTTTAAATTAACAGAATCAAAAGAATCAATGGCTTTTGAAAAACCTTTGATAGAAAATCGCTATGATTTTTCAACTACACCTTGAACTGAAGTCAAATTCTAATAAAAATTTATCTATCACTTGGGTCTATAGTTCAATTAAATTTTCATACAATTGTATAGCTAAGAAATACCGGCACTAAGACAGTAATGCTTTTATAATCGAAACATCATCATAAATAAATAATGATATGAAAAAAATAAACTTAATCTACATAGTACTAATCTGTATCTTTCATATTTCTCTGCATTCTTGTAAAAACCATTCGAATCCTGAGAAAAATAAAGCTCCCATACCTGAGCAAGTAGATAAAGAAAATACTACACTAACAGAAAAGGAACCAAAACAAACAAAATATCCAACACTAAATATCAAGTCAAATGATCGAATAAACTCACCCATCGAAATAAAAGTGAATTCTGAAGGTGTTTGGCTTGCCAATGAAGGAGAACTTGGATGGATCCAGTTAATCGATGACAAAGGAAATGAATTAGCAAAAGGTATATTAAGTGCTGATGGTGATTGGATGAAAAGTGGCCCCGTAATGTTTTCAACCACCTTAACATTTGATTCAAAAAATATAAAAACCGGTAAACTTATAATTCACAACGACCCAGGAGAAGGAGACGGTGATGAAGCAGGAGAATCAATAAGCTTTGAAATACCTATTATTTTTTAATCTCAAAAAATGATATTACCTATTCTACAAAGTCTTATCTTTTTTATCCTTGGGATTATTCATTTTAATTGGGTTGTAGGAGGAACATTTGGATTTGAAGCCTCATTACCAACTAAAGAAAATGGAGAAAAAATACTAAATCCAAAAAAAATTGATAGTGCCATAGTAGCACTTGGACTAACAGTTTTTGGATTTTTTTATGTACTCGAATCTGGTCTTATAGCTTATGAGTTACCTAAATGGCTCCTGAAATATGCAAAATGGATTATCCCTTCTATTTTTATACTCAGAGCTTTGGGGGACTTTAAATATGTTGGCTTTTTTAAACGAATAAAACAAACAAAATTTGGCAAATTAGACACTATCTTTTTTTCTCCATTGTGTCTAATTATAGGATCAATCGGACTGATAATAGCCTTAACAAAGTAATAAAACAAGTGAACACAAAAGATAATTTAATGATGGCCGGCTATGAAAGCCTGGATAATTACTGGACAAGGACAAAATTAAATTTGTTGCAGAAATTAAAAGTACATACTGCTGCTATTTTAATTACCATATTCAAATTTATCATTAAACCTATCAGGTTCTTATTTGGTAAAAGCTTTAATTTACTTGCAAATATTGATGAAGATTTAGGAGAATTCGACATATTAGGAAGTAAAAGAAAAGAAGAGTTTGGACAACATTACCTTACACAACCAGAAATAGATAAGTTTATAAATAGTGGTATTCATGGGCCATTTCGTGTATTAGACACTATGGAAGCCGAAAACCTTGCAAATGAAAGTGATGATCTATTTAAAAAACACTTTCATAAAACTACTATATTTGGTAAAGATATTTTGAATTCGCTAAAAGCATCTGGTGATTACTCTATTAATTATCTAGGTTTTTTTCAGGGATCAAAATACAGAAGGCTTTGGGATGTATTAAAACATCCCAAATTATCACAGCCTCTTCAAAGTATTTTAGGTGATGATTTATTATGTTGGAGATCCCAGTTTTTTGAAAAAAAACCAGGACAGGAAGGTACATTTTGGCATCAAACTGGCACTTTTCGAGAATCTGATGAAAAGCCAAAATTAGAACCCTCTCGTCTTACACATCCTGCTATTGCACAATTATCTGTATGGATTGCTCTAAGAGATACCAATAAAGAGACAGGATGCCTACGCATGATAGAAGGCTCGTTTCGAGATGGCCGTTTTGAAAGAATTGTAACTAATATTCAGGATGATTTATCTGGTTATTTAATGTCCCTGCCCTACTCAGAAATTGCCAAGACCTTAAAAACTATTTGGTATACTACAGGCAATTTCAAAAAAGCACAATTAGTATTCGAAAAGATAAAAAAAAAGGTCCCCTCTCTTTTTGAGAATGTTATCATTAGAGATCTGGAAATGAAAGCAGGCGAAGCAATCATTTTTACTTCTTTAAACACTCATGCATCTTATGCAAATACTTCTGATGATCGTGTGCGCTTGGCTTTGGCAGGAAGATATACCCGATCTGATGTTCATATATTTAAACATGAATCAATTTCTGTATTACCAACCAAAAGTGGTGGTATCCCATATAATGTGTATAAAGAACCTTCTATTCCCGTATGTGGTAGTCCTAAACATCCAAAGACCAATAATAATATAGCAGAATACCCTATATCCTAAAAGAAGTCATGATTAACCAAAACTTGGTTCATGTAATCTTTTTTTATAATCTGAAGGAGTCATTCCTTTAATTTCCTTAAATTTTCTATTGAAGTTAGAGAGGTTTTTAAAACCACTACGATAAGAAACTTCAGAAATGGTGATATCCGATTCTCTGGATATTAATCTACACGCATTCTCAATTCGTACCTCGATCAAAAACTGAAAGAACGTTTTATTGGTTCGTTGCTTAAAATATCGACAAAAAGCATTAGGTGTCATATTAGCCAAATCAGCAACTTCTTTTAGAGAAAAATCTCTATTAAACTCATTCATCACTACCTGAAAAACTTTGGCCATTCTCTTTCCTTCATTATCAGTATATGCTCTTTTTGAAATGAAAGATGATATGGTTTCGGTTTTTGATGTTTTCAGTATTTTTAAAACCTTCAAAAAAATGGTAAAACGATCTAGTTTTTCTTTCTTCTCAACAATTTTTAGAAACTGTTTTTTTAATTTTTCCTTTTTAGAGAATACTTTAATCCCATATACCGAATTTCTAAAAAATCCTGACAAATCATTAAACTCAGGAAGTTTAAAAAATAGATTCCCAAAAGATTCTTTGGTAAAAAAAAGTGAGATCATATAAGATTTTACCGCAGAAGAAGCGCTCTTTAATACATGAGGAACGTTACTCCCAAAAATCAAAATATCATTAGCTTTATAATCAGTTATAGTATCTCCAACAATTAAACTCCCTTCTCCCGATATTATAATTGATATTTGTATCTCCTCATGTTGATGAAATTTATCATAAAAAACAACTTCCTTATCCTCCTGTACAATTAAAGTGTCGGTCGAGGATTTTGGTATTTTAAAAGGTAATGCTTTCATTTCTAATTCATCTATGAATCAATATTAATCATAATTATGCATATATTAACAATAAAAGGTAATATAGTATCACATATAGATAATTTCTCAATGTATCTTTCATCGGTTTCATAATATCTTTGAATAAAATTTTAAATATGGTAATAGATTGGAAAGGTGTAATGCCTGCAGTGACTACAAAATTCACCAAAGAGGATACACTAGACTTAAAAATGTTTGAAATTAATATCAATGCACAACTTGAAGCTGGAGTACATGGAATTATACTAGGCGGGACTTTGGGTGAGGCAAGTACATTGAGTGATGACGAAAAAAGAATTTTGGTTAGAACCACAGTTGATATCGTTAAAAACAAAGTTCCAGTTATCATTAATATTGCAGAACAAACTACAAAAGGTGCTATCGAAGCTGCAAAAAAAGCAAAAGAAGATGGAGCTAGTGGCTTGATGATGCTCCCACCAATGCGATATAAAGCAGGAGATCGAGAAACTGTAGTTTACTTTAAAGAGATAGCTAAAAGTACAGATCTACCTATAATGATTTACAACAATCCTGTTGACTATAAGATAGAAGTCTCTTTGGATATGTTCGAAGAGCTATTAGCACTGGATAATATACAGGCAGTAAAAGAATCTACAAGAGATATTTCTAATATAACACGAATTAAAAATCGCTTTGGCGACAGGTTAAAAATTCTGAGTGGAGTAGACACATTAGCTCTCGAAAGTTTACTAATGGGTGCTGATGGTTGGGTTGCTGGATTAGTAGATGCTTTTCCAGAAGAAACTGTAGCTATTTATGAACTTCAAAAAGCAGGTCGAATTAAAGAAGCTATTGCTATTTATCGTTGGTTTTTACCCTTGTTGGAGTTAGACATAAACCCTAAATTAGTGCAAAATATAAAACTGGCAGAAGTAGCTACCGGAATCGGCACAGAACATGTACGTCCTCCCAGGTTACCACTTGTTGGAGATGAACGTAAAAAAGTATTGGAAATTATTGAAACTGGTTTAAAAACAAGGCCACAATTACCCGAATACAAAAACATTGAATTAATAGATTAATCCCTAAAATGATGTAATCAAAAAATAATAGAGATGACATCATTCTTTCATTAGAAATTAATCTATTTACACATTAAATCATTTAGAATTATGATAACAGGCAAAAACTATATAGGAAATCAGCTCTCGGCTATAGGAAATAAAACCTACACAACTTTTAATCCTAAGCTAAATATTGAAAATGAACATACATTTTTTGAAGCCTCAGAAGAAGAAATCGAAAAAGCCGTATCATTAGCTTCAGAAGCTTTTGAAATTTTCAGAAAGGTTTCTGGTGCTAAAAAGGCAGAATTTCTAAATGCAATTGCCGATGAGATTCTGGCTTTAGATGATCTTCTAATAGAAACATATAGATCAGAAACTGGTTTGCCAGAAGGAAGAGCAAAAGGGGAACGAGGTAGAACTATAGGACAATTAAGAACTTTTGCTGATCTGGTAGCCGAGGGCTCGTGGGTAGAAGCATCTATAGACACTGCTGATTTAGATCGCAGTCCTATCCCTAAACAAGATATTCGTAAAATGCTGGTCCCTTTAGGGCCCGTTGTTGTTTTTGGAGCAAGTAATTTTCCATTAGCCTATTCTACAGCTGGAGGTGATACTGCTGCCGCATTTGCTGCAGGATGCCCTGTGATTGTAAAATCACACCCTATGCATGCAGGAACCGGAGAATTAATATCTGCTGCAATTATCAAAGCTGCTATAAAAACAGGGATGCCAAATGGAGTATTCTCTAACCTTAATAGTTCAGGAATTGAAGTAGGTGTTCAATTAGTAGAACATCCCGCAGTAAAAGCAGTTGGTTTTACAGGTAGTATTAGAGGAGGTAGAGCACTATTTGATTTGGCTTCAAAACGACCAGAACCAATCCCGGTATTTGCAGAAATGGGAAGTATAAACCCTGTAGTCCTATTACCTGAAGCAACAATTACCAAAGGAGTCGATTTAGCTAAAACCTATGCAAAATCAATAACAGTAGGAGCCGGACAGTTTTGCACAAACCCTGGTTTGCTTATCGGTATTAAGGGAGAAGCCTTAACCAATTTTATAACAGTACTTTCTGAAGAAATTGTAAAAATCGAACCTTCATGTATGTTGCATCCCAATATTATTGGAAATTTTGAAAGAAACAAAACAAATGCATTGCAACAAAATGGATTATCTGTCACAGCAGAGCTTGATAGTGATATTGCCGTGAATTATGCAAGACAAACAGTTACCACAGTAGAAGGAAAAACATTTTTAGAAAATACAACCCTACATCAAGAAGTATTTGGGCCATTCTCTATGGTTGTGCAATGTAAAGATGTTGAACAATTAGAAACTATAATCAATACTTTAGAAGGACAACTTACAGGAACTATTATAGCAGAAAAAGAAGAAGCGCTACAATACAATACAGTTATTGATGCATTACAAAACAGGGTAGGAAGAATCATCTTTAATGGTGTTCCTACAGGAGTAGAAGTATGCCCTTCTATGTTACATGGTGGTCCATATCCTGCCTCTACAGATAGTAGATTTACAGCAGTTGGTATTCACTCTATTAAACGTTGGGTACGCCCATTTAGCTATCAAAGTTGGCCGAATAATTTATTACCAAACGAACTTAAGAATGAAAACCCTTTAGGGATTTCAAGATTGGTTGATGGTAAGCATACAGATTCTAAAATCTGATTTTTATAATCAATACTAAAAAAATTAATACTTGTTTAGAATGAAATTTTTTAAAATCATAGCTATTCTAATATTGCTTTTCTGTTTTAGTTGTAATGAACAAAAAGAGAAAGAGAAAGACCCATCGGTTCCATTACATCAAATTATTGCAGAAATTGAAGAAAGAAAAGGCTATGATGAAGATGAATATCCTCTAGGTCTCTTTACCAAAGAGTATTTCAAAAAAGAAGCTGATTTTGCACAAAAAAAGATAGAAGAACTAAATGGTATTGATGCTGCACTACTCAAGGAGACTGATAAAATATCTCTTGAGTTATTAAAATTTACTTTGCAGAGAACTGTTGATTTTTATGAGTTCGAGGGGTATCTTAATCCTTTATTATCCGACTCTGGATTTCATAGTAATCTCAATTATATGGTTAGGCCATTGGCCAATTACAAGCAGGTCAAAAAATATCTGAACAAACTTAATGCAATCCCCGAATTCGTAGATCAGCATTTTATAAACTTACGAGAAGGTCTTGAAAAAGGAGTTTCTCAACCAAGAGTCATTTTTAAAGGATATGAATCAACATATAATGATCATATCGTTGATAGTGTTAAAAACAGTTATTTTTATTCTCCTTTTAAAAGTTTACCAGAGATTTTAACCCAAACTCAAAAGGATTCGGTACGTAATGCTGCGAAAGAAACAATTAAAAACAAGGTTATTCCTCAGTTTAAAAGAATAAAAACATTCTTCGAAACCGAATATTTACCCAAGACAAGAACAGCCATTGGTGTATCCCAAACTCCAAAAGGCAAGGCATACTATCAAAACAAGATAAATTTTTATACCACGAGTACTACATATACTGCAGACGAGATTCATAATATCGGATTAAAAGAAGTAGCCAGAATAAAAGCTCAAATGGAGATCATCATAAAAGAGCTTAATTTCCAGGGTAGTTTTGCAGATTTTTTTAAATTTCTTCGTACCGATGAGCAATTCTATGCAAAAACGCCTGAAGAGCTGCTTATGATTGCCCGAGATATGGCTAAGCGAGCAGATGAACAGTTGCCTCGTTTTTTTAAGACATTACCCAGAAAACCATATGGAGTAGCCCCAGTACCAGATGCAATTGCTCCAAAATACACCAGTGGTCGATACGTAGGTACAGAAGCTAATAGTACAGATCCAGGGTATTATTGGGTAAACACGTATGATTTGCCTAGCAGAACATTATACACACTACCATCGCTTACCGTACATGAAGCTGTACCCGGGCATCATTTGCAAGGCAGTTTAAACAATGAATTAGGGGATAGTATCCCACAGTTTAGAAAAAATTTATATCTATCTGCATATGGAGAAGGCTGGGGATTATATTCTGAGTTTCTGGCAGAGGAAATGGGGATGTATACTACACCTTATGAGCAATTTGGAAAACTAACCTATGAAATGTGGCGTGCATGTCGCTTGGTAGTAGACACAGGGATTCATGCCAAAGGATGGACACGTGAACAAGTCATCGATTTTATGTCTTCGAATACAGCATTATCATTACATGAAATACATACAGAAACCGATCGATATATTTCATGGCCAGGTCAGGCTTTGTCTTATAAAATTGGTGAATTAAAAATTAGAGAACTGCGTAAAAAAGCTGAAACTGCATTGGGAAGTAAATTTGATATTCATGAATTTCATGAAATAGTCCTTGAGCAAGGTACAGTTACGCTTTCAATTTTAGAAAACAGAATTAACACTTATATCGAAAAAACAAAAAATGGCTAGAACCACTTTCAAATGTATCGATGCTCATACTTGCGGAAACCCAGTGAGGGTTGTTACGACGGGCAGACCTGATCTAATTGGAAAAACGATGAGCGAAAAACGTCAACATTTTCTTACAACATATGATTGGATAAGAAAAGGATTAATGTATGAGCCTCGAGGACACGATATGATGAGTGGTAGTTTTTTATTCGAACCACACCACCCCGATAATGATTTTTCTATTCTATTTATAGAGACGTCTGGATGTCTACCTATGTGTGGCCATGGTACTATTGGAACCATCACCATAGCCATAGAAGAAGGGTTAATACAACCCAAAACCCCAGGAAAAATTAGAATGGAAGCTCCAGCTGGACTCGTAGAAATAGAATACCAGCAAACAGATAAAAAAGTAGATTGGGTAAAACTCAAAAATGTAAAATCGTATCTGGCAGCAGAAGGTTTAACTATAGAATGCCCAGAATTAGGAGAACTCGTTTTTGATGTTGCCTATGGTGGAAATTTTTATGCTATTGTAGATCCTCAAAAAAACTTTAGCGGGGTTCATGATTTTACTGCAAGTAAGCTAATCCAGTATTCTCAAGTGGTACGAGAACGTATTAACAAAAAATATCCTGACGCATTTATCCACCCAGAAAATGATACGATCAGAGATGTTAGCCATATGCTTTGGACAGGAGACCCTATCAACCCAGATTCGTCGGGTAGAAATGCTGTTTTTTATGGAGATAAAGCTATCGACCGCTCTCCTTGCGGAACAGGAACCTCTGCAAGAATAGCACAATTATATGCTAAAGGAAAACTACAACAAGGAGAAGAATTCGTTCATGAAAGTTTTATTGGAAGCACATTCATAGGTAGAGTCGAAGAAGAAACAGAACTAGGTAACATAAAAGCCATTATTCCAAGTATTCAAGGATGGGCAAAAGTTTATGGATACAACACTATCATTATTGATGATGAAGATGATCCCTATGCACATGGGTTTCAGGTTATTTAGTCAAGGCTAAATAAGACATAATAAAGAGCTAAGTAAACATAACAGAATACCACACTAAGCTTGTCTAAGTGTATACAATTATGAGTAAAGAAGTTATTATCATAGGAGGCGGAATCATAGGATTATGTTCTGCATATTATTTACATAAAGAAGGACATCATGTTACTATAATAGATCAATCTGCAATGGATTCTGGTGCTTCTTACGTTAATGCAGGATATCTTTCTCCAAGTCATATTATCCCTCTTGCAGCACCTGGTGTAATGAAAAAAGGATTAAAATGGATGTTTAACCCCACTAGCCCATTATTTATAAAACCTCGTCTCAATTCGGATTTCTTACGTTGGACATGGGCATTTAACAAATCTTGCTCGGTGAAAAATGTAAATCGAGGGATTTCTGCCATTAAAGATATTGCAGTATTAGGTAGAGATTTGTATTCTGAAATCAGATCTGATGAAAATTTTGCTTTTCAATTAGAAAAAAAAGGTCTTTTAATGATCTGCCAAACCGAAAAAATGCTCGAAGAAGAACTTCATGTTGGTAAGATTGCTACCAAAGAAGGATTGCCAGTAAAAGAGCTTTCTTTTGACGAATTGAAACAAATGGAACCCAATGTACAATTGCAAGCAAAAGGAGCAGTCTTATATGAATGTGATTGGCATACTACCCCACAGACCTTTATGGATGAAATGAAAGCTTTTCTTGAAAACTCGGGAGTAACAATTCATAAAAATGAAAAGGTAGAGGATATTAGTATACAGAACAATAAAATTACTTCGATACATACTAAAAATAAATCATACACAGCAGATGAGTTTGTATTAGCGGCAGGATCATGGTCAAATTTATTAAGCAAAAAACTAGGGATTAAATTGTTACTAGAAGCAGGAAAAGGATACCGTATAAATTCTGAAAGAGATTTAGGGATAACTATGCCGGCTATACTAACAGAGGCTAAAATTGCTGTAACTCCTATGCAGGGATTTACCAGGTTTGCCGGTACTATGGAAATAGCAGGCATCAATCACACAATTAATAAAGTAAGGGTCGAGGCTATCGCAAATGCCACACAGCAGTATTATCCTGATATTAAACTTTCTAATGCAGAAAAAGAGGCGACTACATCTGGCCTTAGGCCTGTTTCTCCAGATGGCTTACCATACATTGGTAAATCTAATACTTGTAACAACCTTACTATTGCTACAGGGCATGCTATGATGGGTTGGACCATGGGAACCTCTACAGGAAAACTGGTTTCAGAAATTATTTCTGATCAAAAACCTTCTTTGAGTTTAGAAGCTTATCATCCCGATCGTAAGTTTTAATCAAAAAAGATTCTATACTCAAAGAAGGTTTTTATTTTCTATAAATAGTATTTGTGAAAAATTATAAGATATTATTATCTGTTACATGAATGATTCACGCCATTTATAATACGAGATATTAAACTACCAACTGTACCGTCAATTGCAATAAGGTCTCTATTATCTCCTCCTTTTATTCTGGCTATATTAGAATCAGTAAGCATGGTTACATTAATTTTTTTTAATTCGAGTTTTACTTTTTTATTCGTTTTCATGATGAGTTAATTTGAACTTTAATATAATGCAAATGTAGCTAACAAACATTAATTGTTATATACATTCCTTTATGTTTTGGGTAATATTTATAAATATGTATGATACTCACCAGACACCAAAACCTATTAACTCATTCATTATCAAATTCTTTTATGTATTCAGCAGGATTACATCCTTTTTGTTTATAAAATGCTTTAACAAAAGATTGTATATTATTAAAACCTACTTCTTTTGCCATAGACGTTACAGAATAGTGCCTGAATTTTTTATCATTTTTTATTTGCTTTATACAATATTCTATACGTAAATCATTAATATAGTTCGCGAAGTTTTTTTGCTTATCCATATTGATAATCCTGGATAAATATGTCGAATTGGTTTTTAGCTTTTTGGCAACTATAGATAATGTTAAATCGTTTTTTAAAAAGACTTCATTTTTTTCAAACTCTTCCAATTTTTTTAGAATATCGTCTCTTAATTCTGGTGCTAGTTCAATATCTTTTGTTTTCTGTGTTTTCTTTTTATTTAGATGTTCTGCATGTATTAATTTCTCTTCGTATACTTTTTCATAGTTTTTCTTTCTTTTTTTATAATAATAAAAATATCCTAGACTTATCAATACAATGATTAATCCTCCAAAAACCCATAACTGATATATGGTTGTTCTACTATGATTTTTGATACTATCTACTAATCTTTCTTTGTCTTTAATGAGTTGTACATTATCATACTTTTTTTCAATATCTATATGTAACTTTTTATATTTTACAGAAAAACCACTATCTAGTTTTATTAGTTTTTCCATGATTCTTAATTGATTCGCTTTATCGTCTTCCTTTTTATAATGATCTATGAGCAACGTAAATGCTTCTCTGGTTTCTAAGATATAGTTAGAAACATGTACCGCAGAGTCTATTTTTTTTAAATACCCTATAGCTTCTTCTTCCTTTTCTAGTTGTAAAAGTGTTTTTCCTAAGTACAAATAGGTAACAAGTACATTCGTATAGGGGCTTTTTTTGGATAGAGAAAGAGATTTATTTAAGCTATCCCTTGCTGTACTATATTCTTTTCTATAATAACTATTAATTCCATAAGATGAAAGTAACTCAGAATAAAAATGCGGAATATCTCCTGATAGAGTAGATGTAATCCCCTTTTTCAAATAGAAATGCGCAGTATCATATTTTTTAAATAAATTATAACTATCCGATAGCTTACAGAGAGTCGCTATATAATGCGATCTGAATTTATTAATAGTATCCTGAGTCGATAAGAGGTTTAAGTTTTTTTTATAGATTTCTAAAGATTCTTCATCTTTCCCTAAGATGGTCTTAAGTATCGCAATATTATGTGTTATAGCAATAATATGGCCAATATTCTTATTGATTTCTGCATGTTTTTTTGAAATCAAATACGAGGTTAAAGCTTCATTGTACCGTTCTAGTTTTTGCAAAAGATAGCCTTTTAAAAGATAGCCCCTTGCTGGATAAAACTCATCTTTTACGCCTTTCGTAACATCAATCATAGAATCTGTGTACGCCAAAGCCACTTTTGGATTATTTATATTCATTTCAAAGAATATTTGATATCCATTTGCTATCTCAATACTATCCTTGTCTCTCTTTGCTCTGGTAAGATATGTATTCGATAATTTTTTTATAAAAACTGAATCTTTATAGTGTTTAATAAAAAGCGATCGTAATTCATCAAATGTTTTATGATTTAAAGAATCTGAAACTGAATATTGTTTTTCACTAATCTTGTTCTTTGTTATCATACTTACTCCTTTGTTCGGGAGAAAGATCAAGCTTATAAAAATCAAAATAATACGATAGATACTTTTCAGTTTTATATTCAAAATGCCTAGTTAAAAATTATTAACAATATAAGGGATAACCATATAAATAGAGTATAATTTTAATAACAAATCATAAAATCCTCTTAAAAAAACAAACCCTCTGATAAAAAGCATTTTGAAATCAAAAACAATGGTTAAGATTTATAAATATACCTGTCAAGATTTATAAATCCTAAGTTACTCCTCTTGTTGTAGTATAGTTTTCGCCTTTATCTTTGTTTCAAATTATAACCAACAGACCTACACAAAATTTGATATAAACAATCAAAAAACATCCTCAATACAAAGCCTAAAAAACAAATCTTATTTAACAATTTATCAAATTAAAACTAACTCATTCATACTTATGAAAAAAATTATCTTTTTGGGTATACTACTATGCCTTACCCTAACCTCTTATGCGCAAAATATTCATATTCCTGATGCTAATTTTAAAAATGCTTTACTGGCATCATCAATAAATACCAATAATGATGTAAATATAAGTAAACAAGAAGCAGAAAAAGCTGTATCTATAAAAGCTGTAAATAAGAATATTGAAAACCTTACTGGAATAGAACATTTTATAAATCTAAAATACCTTACTATTCCTAAGAATAAGGTAACCTCTTTAAATCTAACAAAAAACACAAAATTACAATACTTGGATGTTAGCCAAAATCAGTTGACTAATTTAAATATATCCACATGTACACAATTAGAACGATTGGATGCAAATAGCAATCAATTAGCACAATTGGATGTATCTAAAAATGTGATATTATTTGAATTAAAAATATACAATAATAGATTTAAAAGAATTAATATTGATAGTAATACAAAATTATCGATACTTCATGCATGGACTAACCAATTAGATGAATTAAATAGTACTAAAAACCTAAATTTAACCAAGTTATATGTGTGGGGGAATAAATTAACAAGCTTAGACGTTTCCAAAAACACAAAATTAGATGAATTAAATATCGGTAACAATTTACTAACCTCCATAGACGCTTCTAAAAATACAATGCTTACTCATCTAGATGTAAGAGAAAGTCTATTGACTAGTTTAAAATTACCTGTTACCTCAACATTGAAACGTATAAACGTTGAGAAAAACAAACTAACGTCTATCAATCTTACCGGAAACCCAAATCTAGAAAGGTTATATATAGGTTCTAATGCTTTAACAGAAATAGATCTTTCTAAAAATATCAACCTCGTTTCTCTATACTGTTCAAAAAACAAGATAACTAAACTAGATGCCAGAAACTGTAAAATTGTTAATCTGGATGTTAGTGACAATAGCGAGTTAAAAACCATGTTTTTAACACATCGATACCTAAGTAAATATATTAAGATCGAAAAGTGCACAAAACTAGAATTTATTTGCTTACACAAATACTATTCTGATACTGCCTACATACAAAATAGAGTTAATGCATTAGGTTATAATTGTGTTATTAGTAGTGATTGTAGCTTAGCCCCTACTTCTAAAATCATTAATTTTAATGATCCTAATTTTAAAACTGAACTAGTATCAAAGTATGATATTGACAGTGATAATGAAATTTCTGTTGACGAAGCAGAAAAAGTAACTCTTATCGATCTTGAAAATAAAAATATTAGTGATATTACTGGGATTGAATATTTTACTAATTTAAGGGTTCTTCGTCTCAAAAATAACAAAATCACTTCTGTTAACATCAGCAAAAATCCTGAACTAGGTTCTGTAGACTTAACTAATAACAAACTAACTTCAATAGATTTTAGTCATCAAAAATCATTGAGTATGCTTAATATTGATAATAATCAATTAAGCAAAATAGATCTTAGTAAGAATACAGAATTAACTTATTTTAATGCTAATTTCAATCAATTATCTAAGATAAACGTAAATAACAATCCCAAACTAAAAGTACTACACTTATCTAATAATCAGATAACCCTATTAGATGTAACATCTAATACTCAATTAGAATCTTTAAATATTAGTGAAAATTTAATATCCAAAATTGATATTAGAAATTGTAACTCTATAAATACATTAAACATCAGTAACAACCCAAATCTAAGAGAAGCGTATCTTACAGGAAATCATTCTTTTTATAAAAGTTACCAGCATTTTTATGGTGTAGTTCATCATGCTAGACGTCTTTACTTAAATGGTTGTCCAAAGTTAAATTTTGTTTGTGTTAATTCTGTATCTTTTTTAAACGAAATTAAAAACTACATAAGGTTTACATTAGGTTATTCTCAATGTAACGTCAATACTAGCTGTAAACCCACAAAAACAAGTGCTTTTGATAATCACTTTATACTGTCACCAAACCCAGCAAGTAACTATTTAGTAATAACTCCTAAAGATCCCTTGACCAGTGGTAATGCTACTGTAACGATACTAAGACTTTCTGGAGAAATTGTAAAAAAAGTAGTCGTTAAATTTGCCGTAGATCCTAGAGAAGAACTTATAAGAGAAGATCCATTTGGTGCTCCAAGTCCAAGAACTCCAAATAATATGTTAATTGGCCCTAATTCTGTTTTGATAGATGTTACTGGATTACCTGTTGGTCAGTACATTCTTCATCTTCAATCTAGTAAAGGACTATTAACCACTAGGTTTATTAAAAAATAAATCGATACTATTTTAAAGAAAAGAGGTTGTGTTATTAGTTATTATTTGTAAATGGCCAGGGAAATAGGTTGAGTTAGAAGTATAAAACACCTGTCATAAAATGAAGAATATATATTCACAACCTTTTTTTCTACAGATAGTATAGATTAATCATTTTTTTATAGAGCAATGTTAAACGAACAGACCTCACGAGTAATAATATAAGCTCGTGAGGTCTGTTTTTTTATCTAACCTGGACAAACTATAAAATTCCTGTCTGTCGTTTATAAAAAGCATCTTGTTGCTTTTTCATCATTTCTCGTGCAATTTTTTTCTTATATGCATATAGTTCTTCTTCTTCTGTAAGATCACTATATACTCTATCATTAATAGTATGGTCTGTTTCTAATAGAACTTTTCGCTGATCTTCTTTTTGCGCAACCCATGTTTTTATTTCACTTTCTACATCTTCTAATTTAAAATCATACTCTCCTTTGGGTGAAAATAATTTTGCAAAGATAGGTGAGGTTTCTATTGCTAGAAATAATAAAAAGATAAAGAATGAAGGCAACCAGGGTAATTCATTTAAAGCACTCACTCGAGCCATCAATCCATCAAAATTATCAATAACGGGTTGTGATGTAGCCACTTGAGTATCATATTCGGCGGCCAATTCTGTTTTTTGAATTTCTAAAGCAGTAACTTTCTCTGCATTCGCTTTTTTCAATTCGGCTAATTCTGTTAAGGCTGCATCATGTTTCTCACGTTTTTCTTTATATACAGGTCCTTTTCCGATAATCTCAGTTCCTTTTCTTCCTTCTGCTTCTGCAATATAGGTCTCATAAAGATCGTTAACCTCGGTTTCTTTGGTTGTTATTTCCTGTTTAAGTGTACTAATTTCAGAATCAATTGCAGCAATAGCCGGAGTATATTGGGTTGCAATTTGCTCTTGATTAGCTAAAGTGAAATCATTCTTCTGTTCAAGCAAAACACGATCAATTTCTTTTTCAAAAATCTTTAGTTCTAATGGTTTAGAAATTACAACAGCTATTATAACGGCCAGAATAATTCTAGGTGAAGCTTGTAAGAGTTCATCCATAAAATTATCCTTCTTCTTAATAGTAGATACAATAAATCGATCCAGATTAAAGATCAATAGTCCCCAGATTAAGCCAAAGAAGATGGCTGCAAAATAAGTATCAAATACGGTATATAAGGCATAACTAGCTGCAATAAAAGCCATTACTGCAGTAAAGAAAACTGTTGCTCCGATACCAGCATATTTATTCTGTTCTCCATCAGAACTATCTGCTAATATATCGGCATCTGCGCCGGAGCATAAAATAAAAAAACGTTTTAACATCATCTAAGGGTTTTTGATTGATTATAAGTATAACGCTGATTTATAGCGATATGTTGCACAAAAAAACTCCCTAAGGGGAGTTTTCGTTCTTAAAATTATCAGAAAATTGATCTGCTAATTATTCTCTTTTTGTGCTTTTTCCCTAGCTCTTTGTTGTTCTTTTCTGGCTTCTTGTATACGCTTACGTGCTTCTTTTCTCTCTTTGATAGCCTCTTTTCTTACTACATCACGAGCTCTTTTAGCTTCGTCCATAGCTTTTCTACGAGCTTGTTCTGACTGTCTTCTTGATTTCTCAACATTATCTCTCGCCATCGCTCTCGCTTTCTCGGCTTGTTGCATAGCCAGTCTAGCTTCTTCCCGAGCTATTTTAGTATGGCCCATTACCTGTTTTTCAGCCTCAAATCTTGCTCTTTCAGCATTTCTCATTGCTTCTTCCCTTATCTTATAGGATTGCTCCCGGGCTCTATTTGATTCTTCCATAGCAACTACTCTGGCTTTCTCAGCCTGTTCCATCGCCATTTCTCTTACTTCTTCTGCTTTATATCTTGATGCTTCTGCCCGTTCCATTGCCAAGGCTCTTTCTACTTCTACTTGTTCGATCAAGGTTTCCCTTTCTCTTTCTGCTACTTCCATTGCAACCTCAACTTCTTGCATAGCAAGCTCTGCTTCACTTTCAATTTCTTCATATTCTGCATGAGAATAAGAAGGTGCTTTAGGAAGCTTTGACACTTTTGGTGCCTTAAGCGGTTTTGGAGGCTTTGGAGCTTTTAATTTTTTATGTGCTTTAGGAGAAGGAGGAGGCCCAGGAACGACATTTGCTCTCATTTTTGGTGGTGCCGGAGGTGAAGGCGGAATAAGATCATGCCCATCTGGATTAGCTTTATATAACCTTGTTTTTCGGTATATCTTATTGAGTTTTTTGAGAAACTTATCATTTGTGTTTTCTAATTTGACACTAAATTGAAACTCTGTTAACTCATGATTTTTCCATTGTTTTGTAGCATTATCAATAACAGTAGCAAAACCAGATAAATCAGTAGTAACCCCATTAATATTAATTTGTTCTCCACTAACTCTAATCTTGATTTTTTTATCTGGATGAGTTGGTGCTACAGTATTGGCGATTGTACTTTTTTGTTGGGCTACCATCTTATTGTTAAATAAAAGAATACATGCAAAAAGAATTGGTAAAAATAGCAGCAACCGAGTTGCAGCCTTTGTTTTAGAAAATTGTTGTGACATCATAACGATTCGTTTTTTGGTTAATGAATAATTGATAGGGCTCGCTAATGCAGCTTGATGAGTACTGTTTGGATAATTAACGAGTAGGTCCATATATTGATGTATTGAAAACTGTTGCTTCAATACTTTTTGATCAGCAAGAAATTCATGATTTAATTTAATTGATTTTTTTACCCAAAACCATATTGGATTGAACCAAAAAATCATCTGAAAAATCTCTACAAACAGAATATCTAGAGTATGCTTTTGTCGAACATGAGTTTTCTCATGTAATAATACTTCTTGTGGTATAGCTTTTTTCTGAAATTCTTTTTTAGGAACAAATATGTAATGTAAAAATGTGTGCGGAATAATAGAATTTGCAAGAAGTACATTAATGTGTGAGAACTCTTTCAGATTCTCATTTCTTCTTACCTTCTTAATCAAATGATACATATTTTTTATAAACCTAACTGCAAAAATCAAAACACCTACCCCATAAATGATCCATACTATTACCGAAAGATAGTTTGATGATGTAGCTTCTACCTGTGGATTGTCAGTTATAATCAAATGATCTACAGATTGTTGTAAGTTTTCTTGATTATGTACTATATCTGTTTCATAAGTAATAGTAATTAAAGGGATCGTATATGCAAAAATCAAACTAAAAAGAAGATAAAATCTTTTAAAATGATGCATATTTTCTCGTTCCAAAAACAGCCTGTAAAATGACCATAATAGAACTAAACAAAGAGATGATTTTATTATATATATAATCATTGCTTTTGTTTTTGGATTTGTTTATCTACTATCTTTTTAAGCTCTTCTAATTCTGTAGTAGATAAGTTTGTTTCTGATGTAAAAAATGATGCAAACTGCGATGCCGAATCATTAAAAAAATTCTTGATCAATCCATTTACATGTTTAGAAAAATAATCTGTCTTTTTTACTAATGGATAATATTCTCTTGATTTTCCATATAACGTATAATTTACAAAACCTTTATCAATCATTCTTTTCAATAGCGTAGCTACGGTAGTAGTTGCAGGTTTAGGTTCTGGAAAAGAGTCTAATAAATCCTTCATAAAGGCTTTATCTAATTTCCAGAGATATTGCATTAGTTGTTCTTCGGTTTTTGATAATTGCATTGCTCTACGTTATTAGAATTAACTCTACAAATGTAGAATAAAATATTTTACATACAAAACTTATTTGTGATTACATTACTATTTTTATGGAAAAACCATATGCAACATATTAATAATCAATTATTTAACATATACTTTACATTTAAAAAAAAAGAATAGAAATAGGGAATTTGTACCTTTAGAAATAAGATTTAACCAATAAATTTATTACACAATGAAAAAAATTATTTTATCAATAGTGACTCTCTTGAGCGCTATAGGATTGTCTGCACAACACAATTACGACAATCAGAACACTATTTACAGTCTAAGTGGTAATGTAGGAGTTGGAGTGACTAATCCAGCAACCAAACTACATATCAACGGAGACATCAGAGGAAACCTAGCAGGAGGAGCACTGCGTATTAACGGAACCTATGGGTACATTGATGTTGGCCCCCTTAACAGCGGATGGGCGCATATCTATACCGATATGCCAAAGTTTATTTTTAACAAAGATGTATACACAACTACAAATGCATTTTCTTCTTACAACAATGATCTAATCTTAAAAACCAAAGGAACTGAACGTTTAAGGATTAAAGACGAAAATGGATATATGGGAATCGGTATTTCTAATCCTCAAACTAAACTCCATATTAATGGAAGTATTAGAGGAAATCTTGCAGGAGGAGCATTACGAGTTAATGGAACTTTTGGATATATAGATGTTGGACCTCTTAACAGTAGTTGGGCACATATCTATACCGATATGCCAAAGTTTATTTTTAACAAAGATGTATACACAACTACAAATGCATTTTCTTCTTACAATAATGATCTAATCTTAAAAACCAAAGGAGTCGAACGCTTAAGGATTATCGATACTGATGGAACTGTTGGTATAGGAACTACCAATACCAGAGGTTATAAACTTGCCGTAAATGGTAATATTAGAGCCAAAGAGATTGTAGTAGAAGCTTCACCGTGGCCTGATTATGTATTTCGCTCTGATTACAAATTACCTTCTTTAAATGAGGTCAAAAAACACATTAAAACTCAAGGACATCTTCCCAATATACCGAGTGAAAAAGAAGTGTTAGAGAACGGTATTCAAGTAGGGAATATGCAAGCAAAATTACTCGAAAAGATAGAGGAGTTAATGCTCTATACAATTCAACAGGACGAAGAGCTTAAAACTTTAAGAAAAACGATATCTACTCTTCAAAATAAAGTCGAAAATCTTAGCAAATAAAAATTCATTCGATAACTCTTAAAACCAAAACGATGAAAAAATTATCAAGTTTAATTCTATGTTTTTTTATAGCTGTACTTAACCTTACGGCTCAAGATCAAATTATTAATGGCAAACTTACTGTGACTAAACAAATCAAATGGGGAAGCACAGGAGCCATTATAAATACAGACCAGGGTGCTTCTGTTGAACTAAGAGGCGATGGAGTTCCTTATTTCGATTTCTCTAATGACCCTACTACCGACTATGATATGAGATTAATCCTTAGGAATGATAACTTACTTTCTTTTGAAGGCGGCGATGTTAAAATGAGTAATAAGCTATCTACAGGCCAGAGTATTAGTTGGGGAAATACCGGAGCTATAATAAATACCGATCAAGGTGCTTCTATTGAACTAAGAGGTAATGGAGTTCCTTATTTTGATTTCTCTAATGATCCTACAACTGACTATGATATGAGGCTAATCTTAAGAGATAATAATACTCTTGGTGTTTCTGGAGGGAATTTAGCCATTGACGGAACCACAAAAACCAAAGAAGTCATAGTAAAGCCTAATGTTTGGTCAGATTTCGTATTCGAATCTGATTATATACTACCGAGTTTAGAAGAGGTTGAACAGCATATAAAAACTAACGGGCACCTAAAAAACATTCCTTCAGAAAAAGAAGTATTAAAAAAAGGAATTTCGATAGGAGAAATGAATGCTAAGCTTCTTCAGAAAGTTGAAGAATTAACGCTTTACACCATTCAACAAGAAAAAGAAATCAAAAGGTTAAAATCTATTGAGGAAAGATTAGATCAGCTTGAAAAGCTAATAGAATCTAAAAAATAAAAACCTAATTAAACTTAATAAAATAACAGATGAAAAGAATATTAAGCATTTTGTTATTAATCATAACAATTCAAACGACATCCTACAGTCAGCAAACTTTTGATGATAAAATAACCATCAATCAGTTAAACAATAAATATCCATCTTTAAATATTACAACTAGACAAGGTTTATTTAATGGAGGACACCCACATTTGTATTTTTTAAATACAGGAGGAAACTCTACTACACCAACATCAACTCCTGCAAATAAATTATTGGGAACAATTATTTATTCTGGATTTGATGGGCAATCAAATGTACAAATAGGACGAATAGGTGTTACTACAACAGGTGCGTTTACACCTGGTAGCTATCCTGCCAGAATGAATTTTCAAATAGGAGGAACTAATACCTGTTGCGGAATTACTAGAATGACTATAGATGGAGAAACAGGAAATGTAGGAATAGGAACAACAAATACCGGTTCTCATAGGTTAGCTGTCGAAGGATCCATAGGTGCAAGAGAGATGGTTGTAGAAGCAGGGACTTGGTCTGATTTTGTTTTCTATGACGATTACAAATTACCTACTCTAAAAGAAGTTGAAAATCATATTAAAGAAAATAGACATTTAAAAGATATTCCCAGTGCATCAGAAGTGCAAGAAAATGGAATTTTCTTAGGAGAAATGGATGCAAAACTTCTTCAAAAAATTGAAGAGTTAACTCTATACATTATCGAAATAAATAAAAGGGTCGATGAATTAGAAAAGGAAAACTTACAATTAAAAAATCAAAACTAAACGATGAAAAAATATTTATACGGTATCTGTTTATTAATTGCTTGTAGTATTCAAGCGCAGACCAAAGTAGGAGAAGAAGTTACTAGCACTCACCAAAGTCCGCATCCTTATCAGGGTAACATGACCAGTGTACATAAGATGGTCTGGAGTCAAGAAGTATCTCAAAAAGATGCAGGTTATGTGGCGGTACATTTCAGTAAAATACAATTAGCAGCAAATGACTATATCGTTGTAAGAGATGTAAACAATACTAGATCCTGGAAATACTCTGATAATACAATTCAGAAAAGAGGTAATAGTTTTTGGAGTATTCCTATTTATGATGATAAAATGATCATTGAGATATTTAGTAGTAATTCTAAAGGAGGATTTGGGTATATTATTGATATAGTTGCAAAAGGATATCCTTTAGAATCAATACGAGCTGAACAGGATGAAGCTCTTTGTGGAGCTGATGACTCTAGAAATGCTATTTGTTATTCAAATAACGAGCCTAATGCCTATAATCGTTCACGCGCAGTAGCCAGATTACTAATTAACGGAACATCTGCTTGTACAGGTTGGTTAATCGGAGATAATGGTCAATTAATGACCAATGAACATTGTATCCAAAACCAAGCTGATGCTAATAATGTGACTGTAGAATTCATGGCACAAGGTGCAAATTGTAATTCAAATTGTGATTCTTGGCTTGCCTGTTCAGGTACCGTTGAGGCTACATCTGCAAATCTTATTCGTGCAAATGCACCATTAGATTATGCTCTTTTACAATTAAACACGACTACTAATTTACCGCAAAACTATGGGTTTCTACAATTAAGAAATACTGGTGCGGTTATAAACGAACGTATCTATATCCCTCAACATCCACGAGCTTGGGGTAAACGAATTGCATTACTTTCTACAAATACAAATGATCAAGGAGGTGTAGCCCGTATATTTTCTTTAACTCGACCTCGTTGTGGTGGAAGTGGTAATGATATAGGATATTTTGCCGATACCCAAGGTGGATCTTCTGGATCTCCTGTTTTGGGATATGGTGATGATCTTGTAGTTGCTTTACACCATTGCGCCAATTGCCCAAACAGAGGAGTACCTATTGAAGAAATTATTCAGAATTTGGGTAATGACTTACCTCCAAATGCTCTCCCATCAAATGGATGTCCTGATAATTTGACTGTGACTCAAAATGTTCCGTCAGGAACCACTGATAATCAAGAAGCCGCAAATATGTTAACAGCAAATAATACCATCTCAAATGGTGGTATTGCAACATATACTGCTGGTCAAAAAGTGACACTCTCAACTGGTTTCAAAGCTTCAAGTGGGTCAAAATTTACTGCAAAAATTCAAAATTGTACAACTTCTAGAGAAGTAGAATCCACATCAATAGAAGAAAATAAAAGTGTTTCTGCCATAGACAAACCTGAATTTGAGGATTTTGTAATACACCCAAATCCTACAAATCATGAGTTCACTATTTCTACATACTCTCTAAAAAATCTAGATAATGCATCTATTAAAGTTTATGACATTTTGGGAGCTATAAAACTAAAGCAAGATATCTCATCTACCAAAAACAATGTAAATGTTCAAACTCTTAAAGAAGGTTTGTATTATATTATTATATCGACTAATAACGGAATTTCGATTTCTAAAAAATTACTGATCAAACGATAACAAATTTATTTCTAAATAAAAAAGCGGGTGTGCAGTATAAGTAACTGTCACCCGCTTCATATTGTCTAATCTATAACCAGGTTTATTAGGTTATTTTTTTACAATTGTGTGTATTTCTGAAGCTCCTTTTGATGTTATTTTTACGAAATAATTTCCTTTTTCGGTTATTGCTCCTC
>NZ_JACA01000052.1 GCF_000520995.1 Aquimarina macrocephali JAMB N27
GAAATACAAAACTTGTAATTTGTTTAGCACTACTATCACTGATAAGTCTTACCTCAATATTACTTCTACTTCCATCTTCTGCACTAATGGTATACGTTACAGGATTAGTAAAATCTTGTGCTCCTGTTGGACTAATACTAGCCTTTGCAGAGACATCAATCGTAGGAGTAAGTGTTGATAAAGGAGTATCACTAGGTAATGTAGCAATAATGGTTTTGGCAATGGTATCAATGTTTGCCGTTACATCTGTCGATAATACTGTATTGTTGGTAGACAAAAACTTAAAACTTGTAATTTGTTTAGCATTGCTTTTTACAATTTCTGCAGATGCTGGTTCATCATCTTTACTACAACTTATAACACAAAAAATGATTAAGAGATAAACGATTATGTATAGATTATTATGTATATATGTTTTCATGATTTTTACATTAAAGAGTGAATGGCCTCGTTTTTTCACTAGTTACATTCTTCTCCAGGATCAGTGAGTATAGTAAGCATTCCCCCGTTCGACGTTTGCAGATCACAGACTTCTGTAGGTATGTTTATTAACGGGTTGTTGGTTAAATTTAATAGTTGCAGATTGCTTAATTGACCTAGCTCTGATGGCACTGTCGCCAATTTATTATTCCCAAATTCTAGAACCATTAACGTATTTACATCTCCCAAAGATGTTGGAATATCTTCTATACTATTATTATTTACTATTATAATATCCAATGAAGTGAGTACACCTATAAAATCAGGTAATCGGGCAAGGTTTTTGTTATTTAAACGCAAACCTGTTGGGTTACCATTTGCATCAAAATCAACATCAGGAAAATTATCAACCCCCCATTCTAAAGCATTACCGGGATTGGCACTATAGATACTAATAAGTGCATCTTTTTGAGAAGTAGATTGAAACGTAACAAGATCATGCAAGAAATCCATGCTTGGTGCGGTAAACAACTCCAAAAAACGAAGACATCGAGGAATGGCTGTTAAATTGTTGTTTGTAATGTCTAAGAAGTTTAGATTGATAAGAAAACCTAATTCAATCGGAATAGAATTAAGTTGATTATCACTTAAATTAAGAACACTTAAGTTCGTTAATAAACCTATCTCTTGAGGTAAAGTCGTTAGTCGATTATTTTTTAGAATCAAATGCTCAAGATTGGTCAATTGACCAATCTCTGATGGAATATCCTCAAGCTGGTTTCTATTCAAATTCAAATTAATTAGACTACTCAGCGCTCCAATTCCTTTTGGTATTGAACTAAGCTGGTTGCTGTTTATTGACAAAATGATAAGCTTTGTCAATGCTTCTATTTCTGATGGTAGGATTGTAAATTGGTTACTATTTAAGTATAATTCTTCTAAATCTGTTAACTGTGATATTTCATTAGGTAGAGTAGTCAATTGATTTACTGATAGACGCAATATTTTCAAACTAGATAATAAACCAATTTCTTTTGGAAGGGTACTAAGGTTGTTCTCCCCTAGTAACAAAATTTCTAAACTCGTTAATTGCCCAATTTCTGCGGGTAATTCGTTCAGGTTTTTATTCGGCAGGTTTAATTCACTAATGTTACCTTGAGTGTTCAGAGTTACCCCGTTTAAACTATCTAAGTCGGTAGTGTTTTGCAGATCCCAGCCTAAAGTGTTATCAGGATTGACATCTAGGATGAGCTGTAAGACTCCCTTTTCACTCAATTCTCGAGTGATGGTTACCGAGTAGTTCGTTGTTGATCTATCCTCTGCAACAACAGTAAAAATTAAAGGATTGGTGAAATCTTGCGATCCCGTAGGATTAAAACTAGCCTTTGCAGATACATCAATTGTGGGTATTAATCCTGTTAAAGGAGTATCAACAGGTAATGTAGCAACAATGGTTTTGGCTGTTGCATCTATATTTGCTGTTACATCTATCGACAATACCGAATTGTTAGCAGACAAAAACTTAAAACTTGTAATTTGTTTAGCATTGCTTTTTACAATTTCGACAGGTGCTGGCTCATCATCTTTACTACATCCGGTGATAAAGAAGATGGTTAACAAAAGAATAATTGAACTTATTTTAGAAACGTTTTTTTTAGATGAATTTATAGTTTTCATGACCCCATTTTTATTTAGGGTCAAAATAACAGCCTAACTCTCTACATGGCTTGTACTATTATTTCGTTTCCTTGAAGTATTCATGCATAACAAAAAAAACGCTAGTACTATTATTGCAAGAATATTATAAAATTGGATACTAAGAGTTGATAATCAATTATTTGCTAATGTCGCTAGGAGAGAGGCCAAACTCTTCTTTAAATGCACGACTAAACCATGAAGGATCATTAAATCCTACTTCATATGCAATTTCGGATATCGTTTTATCTGTAGTTGTTATTAATTCTTTAGCTTTTTGAAGACGTATTGACCTGATGAAAACTGCAGTAGACTTGTCTGTAATGGCTTTTAATTTTCTATAGACCTGAGATTCGCTTAAATACATTTTTTTTGCAAGTTCACCCGAACCAAAATTAGAATTATCCATTTCCTTATGAATTATTGCCATCGTTTTTTGAAGAAACTTTGCTTCCGGCTTTTCAGGGCTTTTGTTCAAAAATTGATAAAAACCATTATTTTGGATTTTCTCTATTAGTTTTTTTCTCAATAAAACAAGTTGATCTAATCTCACAAATAGTTCTTTTTTATTAAAAGGTTTTGGCAAGTAGGCATCTGCTCCATGAGACAAGCCTGTAATTCTATCTTCTTCGGTTACTTTGGCAGTTAGAATTATAATGGGGATATGATCTGTGCGTTCATCAGATTTCAAGGTGGCACATACTTCAAATCCATCTTTACCGGGCATCATTACATCGCAAATAATGACATCGGGTACTCTTTCTAATGCCAATTCTATACCTTGAATACCATCTATGGCATGTATGGTTGTATACGTTTCTTTAAGACATATTTTTAAATAATGCGCAACATCTACATTATCCTCTATAATGAGTACTATAGGTAATTCAGGATCATCAATCTGTACTTGATCTATGTCTTCAAACATAGGATCTGAATCAGAAATATATGGTTTAATAGGAGTTGGGACATCTTTCGAAGTAGGAGCGTTTCTTGTAACAGGAATCTCAATACTAAATTCGCTCCCTTTTTCAAGCTTGCTTTTAACACTTATGGTTCCATTCATTAATTCAATGAGTTCTTTGGCTAAAGCTAAACCAATACCAGTCCCTCTATTTTGTGTAGAGACAGGTACATCTGTTTGATAGAATCTATTAAAAACATTAGGTAGTTCTTCTTCTGCAATACCTTTACCATTATCCTTTACTTTTATCAATAAATATTCCCCTTCTTCTTGTACTACCTGATTAATGTG
This sequence comes from Aquimarina macrocephali JAMB N27, assembly GCF_000520995.1. GTDB lineage: Bacteria > Bacteroidota > Bacteroidia > Flavobacteriales > Flavobacteriaceae > Aquimarina > Aquimarina macrocephali. Next base: position 3,371 of record NZ_JACA01000052.1, read on the forward strand.
CACAATTATTTTACCAAAAGGAGCTGTAAATTTTATTGCATTGGATAAAACATTGGATAGAATAGACGTTAATTTAGTAAGATCTAAATCCATTATTAATTCATCTATTTCTGAATAAATTGTTAGATTTATTTGATTTTCTTCTGCTAGCGAATGAAAACTTTCACCGAGATATTTTACTAAGGGAACCACATCGGTTTGGATTAATTGTAACTCCATATTTCCACTTTCAGACTTAGCTAGATCTAACATCTCATTAATCAAATGCAACAAATTTTTACCATTACGATGAATCATTTCTAAGGATTTTCCTGCACCTTCAAAACTTTTGTTTTCAACATTTAATTCTAGCGAATCTGCCATACCAAGTATTACGGTAAGTGGTGTTCTAAATTCATGCGTAATATTAGAGTATAACTTTGTTTTGGCTTTACCCATTTCTATAAGTTTCTCGGTTTGCGCACCTAGTAACTCATTTTTGTAACTTATTTCCAGAGTTCGTTCTTTAACCACTCCTTCTAAAGCTACATTTTTTCTCTTTAATTCCTGAGATCTCCATTTAGAAAACAAAACCATAAAAGTAATAGCTGCCATACCATAAATTAAATATGCCCACCACGTTCTTTGCCAAGGTGGTAAAATGGTAAAAGAATATAGGTCTTCACTGCCAATTTCATCGTAAATGTTTTTTGAGCGTACTTTAAAAGTATAATTACCCTCAGGCATGTTAGTATAGTCTTTTTTAGTCTCAGTAGACCAAGAAGACCAACCATCTTCAAAACCTTCTAAAAAATATTGATATACGTTTTTTTCTGATTTGGTATAAAAGGGAAGTGTATATTCAAATTTTAATGTGTTATTTTTAAAGGGAATTTCAAAACGATCTTTTGTTTGTTTATGTTTACTAGCACCTGAATAGATTAATGAATCGTTATTAACCCAAACTTTTCTTAGTTTAGTAGATAGGTTTCTATTTAAAGATCTAGCCTCATTTTCATTATACATAAGAATACCATTCGTTGTAACAAAAAGAGCTATCTCATCCATTACTTCAAGGTAATCTAGTCTAAAATCGGAAAATAGTTTGTATTCTGAAATTTCTGATAGTTTATTTTTAGAAACCTTAAATACTTTATTCTCATCATCTGTTATAGTTGTATGCCATAAGCCGCCTTTACTATCTATAAATTCATAACCAAAATCTTTATTAGATTTGTTGTACTGACCTGACCATAAGCTGTACTTTTCAAAAGTTTGGTCAATTTGATTAAATTTATAATATCCATCCTCAGTTGATACGACAAGTTTATTTTGGAATTGGGTAATAGAATTGTTTGACATTGAAGGAAGTCCAGATAAGGTATCATATTTTTTAATCAGGAATTTGGTTTGTCCACCAGAATTCTCAGATATATATTTTCCAAAATACAACCCTTTTTCCTGGACAGCAAGCCATAGATTTCCCATAGACCCCTCTACTATACTAGTTATAACACCATCTGCTTGAAGAAGATGTCTTGTAATCCATTTATTATCTACAAGAGTAAAATCAAATAGCTCTTTCTCATTAGTAGCAAAATAAAATTTGGAATCATATATATCTGATCTTATAAAGGAAGAAAAATTAGAACCCTTTTCTGCTATCAGTTGTGTAGCATAAATATCACTAATTTCATAAACTTGACTTTCATTGCGGGCAAATATCCCTTTTTTGGTAGAAATAATATCTACAAGCCTGCCAGCTCTGAGACCTTCTGTTTTTTTAAAAACAAGGCCCTTTTCTTCTGTGTATAAATCACTCTTTGTTAGATAGTATATACCATTACTTTCAACCAATAACTTCCCTGATTGATAACATACTGATGTCACAATTTCATTTAATCCGCTTAAATCATTAAATATTCTAAAAGGAGATGCCCATTCTATTTTAGAAATACCTTCACCACCACACACCCAAATGGCCCCATTACTATCTTCATAAATCGCATAGAGTTCATTACTGGTCAAACCATGTTTTTTTCCAAGCCTTTTTTTTATCTCACCTGTTTTTCCATCGATTATATATACTCCAAAGATAAGTGTTGCAAGAGCGTAATCTCCGTTAGATAAAGCTACCCCTGCGTACACATTACTTTTTAATAAAATAGCATTGCTTTTTTGGTTGAATTTCTCAAACCTTTCTCCATTGTATAATAGTAATCCTTGATGGGAATGAATAATTAATATTTGATTACTTTTATAGGGGAGCATTTCCCGGATTCTTTCTGGTTGTTTATCATCATTGCTTATTAAAATTTCTGATCCCGAAACTACCTGTAGCGAATCATCAATAAGTTTTTGTAATCCTACACTTTGGTCATTTAAATATAATGAACCATTCACCTTAAAAATTTCACCAAATTCTTTCTTTGCTTTCCATGTTGTGAACTTTTTGCCATCCCATTTAAAAAGATATTTAGGGGATGAAAAATAGGCATTATCCCCAATAGTAACAGTTGACCAAATATTTCCAAAATCTTTATAGTTAGTCTCTAAAGAATCTCTAAGAGAATGAAATTTCATTTCGCCCAACTTGTCTGGTTCTAAGTATCCTAATTCTTGATTTCCACCTACAAATATTTTTTCATTATCTGTTTTTGAGAAAGTCATAATCCAATTTTTATGCTCTGTAGGTATGAAATCCCAAGAATTACCGTCATATTCAAGAATTCCTTCGCCATTTCCTATGTACATAAACCCATTGTTTCCTTCAATAATTTTAAAGTTCCAAGGACTGTTTTTATAATCGGCAGAAGTGTAGTTTTCAATATAGGGTACCCCAGCTTCCCAAATTTCTTTTGGTGTAAATTTTAGGTTAGAATTCTTTTTTTTCTGAGAAAATGCACTAAAAAAGGTAAATAAAAATAGTACAAAAAAGATATAAAGAAAATATCTTCCTTTCGTAGCGCTAAATATAGATTTTGTTTGTTTCATTTCCTAAGCCCCTATATTACAAAAATATTACTAAAGGTAGATTTTGAAATAGTTTTCCTATAGAATTTGCTTTTGCAAATGTAATAGAAAAAGCAAGAGGCTAACACGATAAAGCGGTGTTAATGATTGTTTTTTTAACATAGTTATTTGATAATCAAATAACTAATAACTGATAACTGATAAATTTAAACAAATAATCAAGTTTTACAGCAAATCTTGTTGAAACTTTTGATTGCTATTTTTCAATCTTTAACTACCAAAAGGTTGATTTCTTTTTTGAATTCCAATATAACATCTAAGAGTATGGCAAGTACTTTTATTGGTGGAATGGATTCCGACAAGCAAACGGCAGGTGTTAAAAGCACCTTGGCCAATGCCTTTAAAAAGATAGGCTCTCAAAAACTATTTATGGTATTGTCAAAAGACGAAGTTCTCCCTAAAAGAGAATAAATCAATTTACAAACAAAAATCAAATAGAATTAGCTGTATTTTAATATATTGAAGTTTGGTGTAACAAAGAGTAGAATACATTTTGCTTTGGGAAGACTAGTAGTTAAAGTTTAATCAATTAAAACAAGAGACTTAAAGACTTTTTAAGGTTACCTTAAAAATGATAGGAATTCCAATCTAGATTTAAAGTTGAATCTGAAATTAAAATCTATGGGAAAATTGTATACCAAAATAGTTATTGTTCTAATACTGCTTTGCTGTATAGATAATGCTCTAGCTAATAAGAAGTATAGTATTGAGCAAATTACAGTTAAAGATGGCCTGGCTAGTAACAATATACGTTCTATCTGTCGTGATCATTTAGGTCATTTATGGATTGGAACCGTTGGAGGACTGCATAAGTATGATGGTTTTTATATGCAAAAGTTCTTATACGATGACGAAAGTGATAAATCCATACCAAACAATCATATTAATTTCATCATTGAGGATGATTCCTTAAATCTCTGGATCGGCACACGACGAGGATTAGCGCGTTATAATAGAGAAGAAGATTCATTTTCAACTATTGTATTTGATGAAAATTCTGCGGGAGTACATTCTTTTAGTAAGGAGAATAATCAGCTTGTCTTTGGGTTTTCTACAGGGTTAGCATTCTTTAACTATAAAACTAATGAGTTTGATGTAAGACTTTTTAACGGAAAAGGCCCGGATAATTCTATTCTTAAACTGGCTAGTTTCGATAATGAAAACTTTGTTATTGGCTCAACTAGGAATGGGCTATGGATATATAATAAGACATCGACCGATATAACTCAAATTGGTGATAAAGAAATTGATGGTGTTTATGATGTTTTGGTCGACAAAAAAGGAATATTGTGGGTTGTTACTAATAAAAACGGGATAAAACTTTTTAAAAAAAATGGAGAAGAGGTTTTTGATGAGACCATAAATCAGTTGATAAACTCTCAGTACCGTTTTGTAACGGATCTTGTTGAAAAAGGAAGTGAAGTATACATCGCAACCGATGGAGGAGGGATAATAATATTTGATCAAATAACAAGGAAGATTCAGAAATTACAGCATCAAAAAAGAGTTGAAAATTCATCACTCTCTTTACCCAGTAATTCCATTACCGATTTATATTTTGATCATTTTGGAAATCTTTTTGTAGGAACAGTTCGTACTGGTTTGATCTGGATCAATGAAGTAGCTGCTCAATCTTTTGCTGAAGTCCCTTTTGGTAATCATTTTGGATTGTCTAACCCAACTGTCTTGACATTATTCGAAGGTAATGATGATAAAATATGGATAGGAACCGATGGAGGAGGACTAAATATGTTTGATCCAAAGTCTAATACATTTGAACATATACAAGAATTTCGAGAAGGAAAAATTGTTTCGATCTGTGGGTATGGAGAGAATAAACTTTTAGTGAGCTTTTATCATGATAAAATTAGAATATTTGATATAAAACGAAATACATTTGAAAAGGAAGAGAACAACTCCTGGTTAAAAAAATGGAGTGAGTCAGATTCTTATGTTCCTACATATCTTTTTGATGACAAATATGGTAATATCTGGAATTTTGGTAGGGAAAAAGTCGAACTAAGAACTAATGATGGTACAATAGATATATTAGCGAAGAGTAATGGGTGGAACATAGAACAGCCCATAACGATGAACATTCTACAAGAAATCAATAATGAAGAGTTTATTGCGGGTGGAGTGGGTGGAGCATATCTAATAAATACTTCAAAAAAATCGGTTAGTAATGTTTTTTCATTATCTAATGAGAAATGGAATTGTGAAAGGTATAATAATTCTATTTACTCGATGATTAAGATAAGGGATAGCATATGGATGGCTTCTTCAATAGGACTCTTCTGTTATGACAAGAAAAAAAAACAAATTCATTATAATAAAAACAAATTTTTCTCCGCTGTACATAGTGTCACAGAAGGAGTAGACAACAGTTTATGGCTGGGAACCAATAATGGACTTTATCGTTATTATCTTTCTGATGGAAGCTATCAACTTTACGGAAGATTTAAGGGAGTTCGTATCCATGAATATATGAGTGGTTCAGTATTAAAATGTAGGAATGGAGATGTATATTTTGGTGCTGCAGATGGATTAGTGAAAATTAATGCTAATCAAGATACTAATCAATCATTAACTGCTCCTGTAGTTTCTATTGTTGATATAATTACTGATGGTGCTCGAAAAACAGAAAATCAAGAGGGAAATCTACTAAACAATGAAATTAAATTAGTTTGGAATAATTCAAGTTTACGTTTCAATTTGGTAGTAAACGAAAAGGATATTTTTCGTAACAGAATATATAGAATCCAATTTGATGGATATTTAAATAATGTCATAGAAACCACTAATCCACAAGTTTATTTTACTCATATCCCGAATGGAACTTATGAAATAAAAATATGGTGCAATCTTACAGATGGAAGTTGGCCTAAAGAATATACATCAATATCACTTTTTGTCCCATTACCTTGGTGGAAACGTTGGTGGTTTATTGGAGGTGTCATTTCTCTTACATTATTTATTTTTATTCAGATGTCATTAGATTTTAAAAAGCAAGAAAAACTAAAAGCAGAATTATTTATTGAAAGAGAACGAAAAGAACAAGAGAAATTGCTTTACAAAAGAAAACAAGAATTTTTTACTAATATTTCACATGAATTAAGAACTCCTCTAAGTCTGGTATATGGTCCGTTAAATCGTTTGTTAGGTCAAGATTTTTTTACAAGAGAAGAGGTGTTTCGGAATATAAAAGTAATGCATGGAGCAACTCTTAAAATGATACGTTTAGTAGAGCAGGTTGTGGATATTCGAAAGTTTGAAGTAGGAACAGGAGAGATTCAATTGGATGTTTTGCATTTAAATAATTGGTTAAATCAATATTTAAAACAGTTTGAATTGGAATTTGAAACTAAAGGAATAACCCTTGTTGTCGAATTATCAGAAAAAGAAGAAGTTGTAGCATTCGATGAAGATAAATTGGATAAAATTCTTAGCAATTTATTAATCAATGCCATTAAGTATTCTCCTCAGAATGGACAAGTGTTTTTAAGCTATACAAAAAAAGTTGATAAAATTGAATTTGTCATAGCAGATGAAGGGCCGGGGGTTTTAGAAGAAGAAAAGGAAATAATCTTTGATCGTTTTTTTCAAGGAAGTAATCATTTAGGAGGTTCGGGAATTGGATTAACATTTGTTCGTAAACTAGTGGAGTTCCAACACGGTGAAATTTGGGTGAATAATAGACCTGAAGGTGGAGCCGAGTTTAGTTTTTACTTGCCTTGTACAAATAATTTGGAACCAGAAAAGAATAATACATTAGTATATGACGAGGCATATTTTGATAAAAATGAATTTGTGCAGAATAATGATTTTGAATTGTTGAAAGATAAAGTTGTTTTGGTTGTTGAAGATGATATTGACTTGAGAACCTTTATTGTTAAAGGACTTGGGCAGCATTGTAAGATTGTTGAAGCTACTAATGGAGAAGAAGCATGGCATTTGATTTTGTCTCATTTTCCTGATATTATTATTTCTGATATAATGATGCCAAAAATGAATGGTTTTCAATTATGTGAAAAAATCAAAAATGATGTTCGTGTGAGTCACTTAGTAGTTATATTACTAACGGCCAAGAGTGATGAGGAGAGTCGATTATTAGGATACAAAGGAGGAGCAGATGCTTATTTGTCAAAACCTTTTAGTTTGGATTTATTGTGCGTTCGATTAGTGAATATTATCGAAAATCGAAGCCATCAAAAAGAATTAGTAAGAGTAAAACAAAAAATTGTTCCAGCATTGATAACCTATAACAATACCGATGAGATTTTTCTTAAAAGGGTTATTACTATAATAGAAAACAATCTCGATGATTCTAATTTTAATGTAAATATGTTAAATGCTGAGTTTGCAATGAGTAGATCTGCATTTTATGCAAAAATGAAAACTATATCTGATTTGGGTGTTAATGAATTTATTAAACTCATCAGAGTTGATTTTGCTGCCGAACTATTAAAAAACACAAGCCTCCCTGTAAACGAGATAGCCACTAAGGTTGGTTTTGATAACCAACGATATTTTAGCACAGTTTTTAAGGAAATGAAAAACTGTACACCTACTCAATATCGTGAAATTGAAAGGTAATAATTTTAAAGAATAACTTAGATTTTTAATCATTTGTTGCTAATAAATAGTGCAATAATTAAAGAAAGCAAAGTTTTTCCCTAACCGATGTTAAGGGTTTTAAGTGTTGGTGATAAATTAATGGCAAATCTGAATAAAAGATTCGATGTAAAATAGCTTCAACAACTTCTCCACTTGATCACATACTATTGGTTTAAAAGCATATTGGACAAAATCAAACATTATTTGGATAGTATTGAACATGGTAAAAACTAAAATTTGGTTGCTTTGGTTTTACTATAAGACGAACTGGTTTATAAAAATAAAATTCGCGAACAGTTTGCTTGTAGATAAAAATTAATCTTTTAACCAAAATTTTTAACCATGAAAAAATTATTTTCAAAAGTTTTTTTGTCAATGGTGTTGCTATTATTCTTTTTTGGGAATGGGTATACACAAACGATAACAAATGATGCAGTATCAACTAACGGCCAACTACAAGTTAAAGGCTTGAAATTATGTAACCAGTATGGCCACCCAATTCAATTAAGAGGAATGAGTACACATGGTATCCAATGGTATGGAAAATGTGTTACCGACTCTTCTTTAGATGTTTTAGCAAATGATTGGGATGCTGATATTCTTCGTATTTCTCTTTATGTTCAAGAGGGAGGGTATGAAACAGATCCTGCTGGTTTTACTGCCAAAGTTGCAAAGATGATTAATATGGCGACTGATCGAGGGATGTATGCTCTGGTAGATTGGCACCAGTTAACTCCGGGAGATCCAAATTTCAACACCGAAAAAGCAAAGACTTTTTTTACAGACATTGCTACTCAATTCAAAGACTACAATAATATCATTTATGATATATGTAATGAACCAAACAAATCGGGAAGTGAACAAAATGGAGGAGTTCCGTGGTCAAAGATTAAAAATTATGGGGATACCATTATTCCTGTAATTCGTGCCATTGATGCAGATGCACCAATATTAATAGGAACACATGGTTGGGCTTCCCTTGGTATATCAGACGGGAAAAGTGCTAAGGATATTGTAGATAATCCTTTAAATTTCCCAAATATCATGTACACCTTCCATTTTTATGCTGCATCACATCAAGATCTATATTATAATGAACTTGATTGGGCATCAGATAGGTTACCAATATTTGTGACAGAATTTGGTACACAAAATTATGCTGGTGAAGGCCCAAATGATTTTGTTATGACCCAGAAATATCTGGATTTATTACGTAGAAAAAAGATCAGTTGGACAAATTGGAATTATTCTGATGATTTTCGCACTGGTGCAGTATGGAAACAAGGAACATGCGCAAGCGGAAATTGGACAGATGCTAATCTAAAAGAAGCCGGAGCATGGATAAAAGACAAAATATTAAATCCTGCCGATGATTTTATCATTGACCCAGTAAGTCCTCCTGCTTCTCCTAGTAGTCTATCTGCAACGACCAACTCTAATAGTAAGATTAACTTAAGCTGGTTAGACAATTCGGATAATGAGAGTTTATTTAGTATAGAACGTTCTGCAGATGGCGCTAGTGGCTGGGTCTCTATTGCTACAACTACTGCAAATGTAACTTCATATTTTGATACAGGTCTTACACCAAATACAACATATTATTACAGGACAAGAGCTGAAAATTCTGGAGGAAATTCTTCATATTCTAATACCGCTAATGCCACAACTAAAAGCGAAACATCTATACCGCCACCATACGATTATACCGATAATGTTGCGCCATCAGTTAATCCCCCAGATAACTTAGCTGTATCAGATGTTCCTATGTTTGTATCTATAGGTTGGGATGATAACGCAATTTCAGGATATGGTGATTTCTACAAACCAGGAGGGATGAAATGGATACTTGATTTTCTTAAAACAAAAAAGAACCCTGAAGGAGTTGGTAATAAAAGAACCTATGATGGTGAACCTGCCTGGAATACTTTTCTAAGCACCTCAAACCCTATTGTCAATGGATCATGGGGAGAAGACCCCAGTTTGTCACGTAAAGCTTTGAGAAGAGCGATGATGGAAAAACATGAAGTAGGAAATCACACTCGTACACATTTGAAGAATTTAAATGGTAAGACCATGACAGAAACTCAGTGGTTTGAGGAAATCAATAATTGTACTGAAGATTTTAAGAAACCTTACCCAGAACAAGGTGTTGGTCTTACCCGATTATTTGGATTTAGAGCGCCACGTTATGAATTTAATAACAATACTTATAAAGTAATAAAAAAGCTTGGGATAATGTATGACTGCAGTGGTTACAGTGGCAGTACAGAACATACAGTAGGTGATGGGAAGGATTATTACTGGCCTTATACCTTGGATAATGGTCTACCAGGAAAAAGCTCTATTAATAGTCATCCTGGGATATGGAGAATGCCCAAACATGGCCTTATAGATACTGATGGTGTGAGATATTCATCCACGGACTATACATTATTGAAAAATGGCTGGAAGGCTGACCAGTTTTTGCGAGCTTTAAAGCATACACTTGATTTGCGAATGAAAGGAAACAGGTCTCCAATGATATTTGGAGGGCATACCGAAATCTATGCAGATAATTCTACTTTTGTTGCGGCCAATCAAATAACACCAGCAGAAAGAAGAAAAGTTATTGAAGACTTTTTGAACTATGCCTTAACCTTTCCAGAAGTTAGAATTGTTAGTACCAAGCAAATCCTTGATTGGGTGCGCGACCCGGTAGCATTAACTGATGTGTCAAACAATTATGACCCACCTAATAATAGCCAAATAGAGACTATTGATGCACCTGTAGCACCAGGTAGTTTATCAGCAACGTCTAATTCTAATAATCAGATTAATATCACATGGGCAGATAATTCCAGCAATGAAGATGAATTTGAGGTGGAGCGCTCTGCAGATAGTACTAGTGGTTGGGTTTCGATAGCAAATGTTTCAGCAAATATGACCAACTATTTAGATGCTGGTTTAACTGCAAACACCACCTATTATTACAGGGTAAAGGCCAAGAATACTGGAGGAAGTTCTGAATATTCTAATATCGCTAATGCAACTACTCTTAGCGGTGGTACTGCTCCTGAAGCACCAACCAGTCTAGTTATAACTACTACTATAAGTACTCAGATTGATTTGGGTTGGACTGATAATGCTAATAATGAAGACTTATTTAGAATAGAACGTTCTGCAAATGGCACTAGTGGTTGGACATCTGTTGGGACCACTACTATAAATACAAGTTCATATGCTGATACAGGCCTCACATCTAATACTACCTATTACTATAGAGTAAGAGCCGAAAATACTATAGGAAACTCTGCCTATTCTAATACAGTTAATGTAACGACCACAGCAGGAAATATAGCTCTTGGTAAAACAGCCACTGCGTCATCTTTAGAAACATCAAGTTTTCCAGCTTCTTTTGCAGTTGATGGCAAAGATACGACACGTTGGGCTTCTAAAGAAAAGGTTGATCCTCAATGGATTTCTATTGACCTAGGAGGAGCAGTCAATATTGATCGGGTAGTTCTAAATTGGGAAACCGCCTATGCAAAAGCCTATCGTATTGAAGTTTCAAACGATGGTATAGCATGGACATCTATATATTCTACATCGACTGGGAATGGTAAGATAGACGGTTTGAATATTTCTGGAACAGGACGATATATCAGAATGTACGGCACAGCAAGAGGAACTGCCTATGGGTATTCATTATATGAATTTGAAGTTTATGGTACTATTGGGGAAGGAACTGGTCCTGAAGCACCAAGTTCTTTATCAGCTACCGCAGCTTCAAAAAACCAGATTGATTTAAGTTGGACTGATAATGCTAACAATGAAGATTCATTTAGAATTGAACGCTCTGCAAATGGCACTAGCGGTTGGGCATCTGTTGCTACCACTACTATAAATGCAACTTCATACTCAAATGTAGGCCTTATGGCTAATACAACTTACTATTATAGAGTAAGAGCCGAAAATAAGACTGGTAATTCCTCGTATTCAAATACTGTTAATGCAGCTACTCCACCTAGTGGAATCCCACCTTTAGAGAATATAGCTCTTAATAAAACAACTAGTGCCTCATCTTTAGAAACATCAAGTTTTCCAGCTTCTTTTGCAGTTGATGGTAGCAATACTACACGTTGGGCTTCTTTAGAAGGGGTTGATCCACAGTGGGTTTCTATTGATTTGGGTGCAATTGCCAATATTGAGCGTGTAGTTCTACATTGGGAAGCAGCCTATGCTAAAGTTTATCGCATTGAAGTTTCAAATGACGCCTCAGCATGGACGTCTATATATTCTACATCGAGTGGTGATGGAGTAGTGGATGACTTAAATATCTCAGGAACAGGAAGATATATTAGGATGTATGGAACAGCTAGAGGAACTACCTATGGATATTCATTATATGAATTTGAAGTTTATGGAGTCTTTGCAAATAGAGCACTTAATACTATAGAACCATTAAGCGGTATTGATGTAAAAGCATATCCAAATCCTTTTACAAATAATATAGATTATGCATTTGATCTAGAAGAAAGAACTCATGTAACTTTGAAATTATTTTCCTTAAAGGGAGCAGAGATCGATGTAGTAATTGACAAAGTTCTACCAGCAGGAAATCACATTGTTAAATATGATGGTACTTCGTTAAGTAGTGGTATTTATATATATAGAATGCAACTAGATAAAGGTAAGTCCATTTATAACTATTTGATCAAATAATCCCATCAAATACTCATCTCAAATAGTTATTAAGAAAGCTGTCCACTCCTCAATGAGACAGCTTTCTTTAATAAAATCGAAATTCATGAATTATCATTACTTATGAATTGAATTTTGAGATTATGTAAAAGGAGGAGTTTTTTACTGTAGCTGATAATCTTATGATTAGATTGATGTTTTCTTCTAAAGCATAGAAAAATAACATAAAAGCAGGATCTTTATTTTTAACAATTTTTAATCCTTACTCACCAAATATTTGCTGTTCTAGCTGTGCAGGTGTGTCTAGCTACAATAAAATTAGTAGAACCTAATGTAAACCCGAGTCTGTGTGTCGCAATAGTATTGGCTATTATATTTGTATTGGGGGGCTATTTTGTAGCAAATTCAAACTGCAATAAATTTGTTAATATCAAGGTTTTAGTATACTGTTTTTTATAAAATAAGTATATTTGAAATAGGGATAAAAACAAAAAAAGGACTAAGGAATAATAGAATATTATATTCTTTATTTTTTTAGTCTATTGGAATTTTAATTATTCATGAATACACAAAAATATATAGAAGAGTTACTTAAGTCACATACTTTAAAAAAGACTTCTGTTCGAATAGAAATGCTCAAAATATTTCTGAATTATAATTATGCATTATCTGCAAAAGAAATAATTTCTCATATGAAGATAAGTCATGATCGGGTAACAATATATCGAACTTTAAATTCTTTTGAAGAGCATGGAATATTACATAAAGCTTCAGAAGATAGTCATGGTATTAGATATGCGTTATGTAGTCATGAATGCCCTGAAGAAGTACATACAGATGAACATGTTCATCTTATCTGTGAAAAATGTTCACATACATACTGTCTGGAAGATATTAAAATTCCAAAAATTGAAGTTTTAGAAAAATTCTTAGCACAAAAAATAAACTATACGATTAATGGTATTTGTAATGCATGTCTCTCCAACTAAAAAATAATGAATGAATAATTCTTGGAACACTCATTATCATTATTTTGATCAGAAAAAACACCCTCCTGCGGCTACTTTGTGTAATGCGATAGCTCTTTCTCGAAAAGTACAAATTAGTCAACAAGATAAACTAGCCATTGATTTGGGTTGTGGGAATGGTGTAGATACTTTTGCTCTTCTTCAAGATAAGTGGAACGTACTTGCAGTTGATAAACAAAATGAAGCTTTGTCGAGAATTAAAGAAAATACTCCGGATACATATCAGGAACAACTTCAACTTAGTTTAAATTCTTTTGAAAATATAGAAGAGCTTCCTAATTGTCAACTCATTAATGCTACTTTTAGTTTACCATTTTGTCACCCTGATCATTTTGACAAATTGTGGAATATCATTACTTCTTCAATAACTAAAAAAGGAATTTTCAGTGGGCATTTTTTTGGCATTAATGATTCTTGGAATTCTAATCTCGAAATGACCTTTCATACTCAAAAACAGATAACAGAATTGTTTAACCGTTTTGATATTGAATATTATAATGAAATAGAAAAGCAAGGCAAAACAATATCTGGAAAAGAAAAATATTGGCATGTATTCCATATAGTAGCTCAAAAAAAGTAAGCTATACCATTTACCATTTGAATTCACTATTTCTGAAACACAATTTTTTCAGAAGTTGAACTCAACAGTTTTTTAAGTTCAATCGAAGATACTACCCATAATAGTAATGCATAGATTATATTTTCTATAATAAGAGTATAATATATTCCATTAATACCAAAAATTTTAGGAAAAAACCAGATTAGTGGTAGAAACAGAACGATTTGTCGGCTTATCGGAAATATACTGGCAAGTTTTCCTTTTCCTATGGCTTGAAAAAAAATAATACTACTTGAGGCAATAGGTAATAGAAATAATACGGCCAAAATACTTCTTAGATTAAAAATTTCTTGTGTATCTAAAACCATATCCGGAAGCATCAATCGAATACAATATTCAGGAAAAATCAATACAGGAATCATAAACATAAGTATAAAGGAAACACCTCCTATTCTAAATATCTTTATCGCTTCTATACATCTTGATATATTAGATGCTCCATAGTTGATTCCTATTATGGGTTGCATTGGTTGTAATAAACCTAATACAGGTATTGCCAAAAATGAAAATAATCTAAATGCAGCACTAAAAAAAGCAATATCATGAGGAGTACCATACCATGCTAAAGTTCTAAATAAAAAAAACTGTTTTATAACATTAGACAATTGCATAACAAAAGCAGATGTACCTACGTTAATCACATCTTTTATGATATTTTTTTCAATTTTGATACTAAATTTCCCTGTACTAAAAGATGCTTTTCCATTAACAAAATAAAGCGAAGTTGCTATCGCATATATGAACATGGATATGATACTACTCCAGGCGGCACCAGCAATATCCATAGAAAAAGTGTGAATAAATAGAGGGGTTAATGCGATGTTTAGTAGTACAGATAGTACAGTAAATGTCATTGCTTGTTTAATCTTACCTTCGGATCTAATCAGTCCATTGGCAGAAAGACCATAAATACTAAAAAAAGCCCCAAGAATAGATATTTTAAAATATGAGATACCATACTCTAGCATAGCGCCGGTAGCTCCCATAAAAGTTACCAATTCTTCAGAAAAAAGTATCCCTACAATCATTAATACCAGCGAACTAATAAGAGAAAGCGCAATCATATTTGGAATTACTTTTTGTTGTTTTTCTGTATCACTGGCACCAATAGCTCTGCTCAAAACTGAAGACGACCCAGCGGCAATAAAAACAGTAACACTGGTAATAACCAAGGTGAGAGGAAATAATAAAGAAATCCCTGCAAATGCTTCTGTTCCTATGAAATGACTCACATATACAGCATCTACCAGAGAATTGATAGAGATAACCATCATTCCTAATATACCTGGTAAAGAAAGTTTAATCATTAATTTCCAGAGATTATCTTTTAATATATCCGGCTGTTTTTTCACATTTAAAATTGTTTCAAAAAAGTAATTTTACTAATGAACTGTTGATTGCTCTGTATGGGGTCTAGAGATGATTTTATTTGAGAATCGTTAAACACCAGGTAAATAAAAGATAAAGGCATGTATTCCCAACTAAATCTGGCATTCCATCTTCCTTGCTTATTAAATGAATTATACTGATAAAAGGTAGATAATTGCATTCGGGGGGAGAGTGCAAGACGAAGGCTGGCAGAATATAAATCGGTTTCTAAACTTTCTTTTTGTAGACCTATCTTCCTAAGATTATTATGCTCATAATCTGCGGTTAAGGCAATATGTGGTAAAGGAGCATATCGCATACCAGCCGTAATTGTATTTCTATGGCCATTATAGAAACCTCCCCATTCGTATTTGAAAGAAGCAGATAATTTTCTTGATCTATCAGAGTTGTATCGTACAAACTGTCGAGTATAGAAATATCTTTTTTCTTCAATTGATATTCCTAAAGGATTAAAATCAAAATTTATATTTTGCCAGGAAGGTGTAACAGAGTATTCTACAAAACTGTTATCTTTAAAAAAGATGTATACAGGAAAAAGATACAAGCTTGCCTGTTGAAACTTTTCAGGATTTTGAAAATCATGATAATAACTGGCAAAAAAACCAGGGTCCCAACGACGAATCCAAGGAAGTTTTTTTGGCCTAACAATAAAATACCCACCTGGATTATGCTTTATCACATCATTCTGAAAAACAAAACCTGTTCCGGGATTATAATCTTTGCTAACAAAATCTGTAGACCACCCCCAGTACATCTTATTACTTCGATATCCTGAAAAAACACTTCCTGCTTGTCCCCATTTGCTCGCTTGATCATCATATGAGGACGAAGCAAGATAAGAAATCGTCCATTTGTTTTTTATTCGTATCAGACCATCAATCGTTGCAGTTGTATTATTATTCTCATCTGTATCTAATGCTTTGCTATTTTCATCTAAACGATGATTGATCATAACGCCCACGTTATTTTCTTTTCCATAATTCTGTAGATACCGAAATACTCCGAAATTAGCGTTGGGGGTATTATCCGTTTTTCTTTGATGAATATATAACCCGGCCAGAGTGCGCTTATCATTTCTATCTGTAAAACGTGTTCCAACATCGATTGGAGCGGGAATGGCATTAAATTTCCCTTCGAGCCCTATTTTTCTACTAAAAAAAGGACGAATTAAATTACTGGAAGCTCCAGCCCAGATTCCTGAATTTTCTAAAAAAAATTGCCTTCGCTCTGGGAAAAAAATATTAAACCGACCAAGATTATTAACAGCTCTATCTACATCTGCTTGAGCAAAATCGGTATTAACAGTTACATCCAAAACAGATCGTGAACTTATAGCCCATTTTGCATCACCTCCAAATTTTATTTTACCTTCAGAGTTTTTCTCTCCTTTGTTATTGGTAGTAGTATATTGATATAACGAATAAGGTTCTACGCGAAGATTAACACCCGAATTGGGAAGTTCTAATCCTTTTAATTGTGCGGCATATGTCATTCTGTAGGGAGAAAAAGATTGAGGAATAGCAGGGAAAACGGTTCGTTCATAGTCTCTTCTTGCTAATCTGCTAAACGTAATTCCCCAGGTAATATCTTCTTCTTTTTTTTGTGTATCATATCGAATAGAAGTAAAAGGTATCGCAAACTCTGCATAATACCCTATATCGGTTCTATGAGTACGTACAGACCAAAGTGCATTCCAGTCATTATCGGTACTATTATCATTAAAATTCTGTAAATCTCGTTGATTACCATACGGAGTTGTCTGAAAAGAAACACAGTATTGTTTGAGATTTTGAGGATCTAATTGTATGCTAAAAATATCATTTTCACCATCACTAAAATCTCTTCTTAAATCTTGTACACGAACTCCTTTTTTTCCTAATGAATCTTCACAAAACACTCCTACGTATAACTGTTTCTCATCAAATAAAACACGTACTTCGGTTTTATAAGTATAAGCTCCTCCCTGTCGGGGTTCCATTCTAAAAAAATCTTTAGTAACAGGAGCTTCCTGCCAATCAGACTCATTTAGTTTCCCATCGATTTTTATGGAACCCTTAACACGTTTTGCAAAAACTTCGGGAGGGTCACTAGGGGGTGGAAAATTTTGATTTGTATGTTGTGCAATACCGATCATATGTTGCATAATAATTACTATGACACAAAGTGAATTTCTCATATTCTCTTTTTTTTCATTATTATAAAGCCTATCACAAAAAACAAAATCATTGCGATACTAACCTTTGCTATTCCTAATAAAATAAGAGTGCTCCATTTTACCTCATCTCTTTGTATGGTAAAAGATGGTAATCGAGAATAATCTTCAGGTTGTATAGGTTTATCCCAAAATAGTTTCTGGAAATAGAAATCTGAAATATTGCGATGAAATAACTCAATAGAAGTATGAAACTGGTGAAAGGTATTAAGATCTGTTTTGGCAATGTGAATAAATACTCCTTGCATATTTACCGCGGGATTTATCCAATGTAAATCCGAGGTCCATTGATTTCTTTGATATATTTGATTGTTATAGTGATCTACATCCTCTTTGCTATGCATATCTTTTAGTGATGTTAATGCTGCATATGCTTTTGCCAGTGTATTATTATGCATCAGACTATCAGAATCCTTAAGATGTGGGTTATGTGCCAAAAATTCGGTGATGACTTCTTTTGCTTCATTTTCATCTTCCTCATTTTCCAGGCTTGTTCTACGGGTGATTTCTGCAAGTGATGTACTGTTTGTAGGGTATTTAGCAGTTATCCAAACATTGAGTACCGCAGGTATTATGATAAGGAATAGTAGCCATACTCCAGCCGCACTTATAGCAGTAAAGGATGAATTCATTTTAAAACTTACGATACAAAACAATATCGCAAACCAGAATGCAGAATAGACAATGACTCCCAGTAACCAAAAAAGAGTTGCCAATCTATTTTCTGAAATCATAATATTACCCGAAGTAGTAAGTCCAATAAAAGAAATGAGTAGCGCTAATCCCGTGATGAGACAGAAATAAAAAACTAATCGTATTATAATGATTTTTCTAATACTTACTGTTTGAATATGTAATAAAGGTAATACTCCACTTTCTTTTTCTCCTGAATATAAGTCATAAGAAAAGGCTATAATTAATAGCGGAAAGAGGTAAATTAGAACAAATGACAAATCAAAATTACCAACATATAGCTTTACGGGATTTGCTATCTCATTTTCAAAGAGCTGATAGTGTAAACTCATTCCTGTAAGACGATAATAAAATGGATGTAAATCACATTGTCCAATTGCTAAAGCAGCATAATCATGCGGATGTAAAATGGCATGGTATCCATGTCTATGCCATGCGTAAGCTGGATCGGATGCAATTGTTAGTTTCTTTTTTTGTGTTACAGAAGCCAACTCTTCTTTAAAACTTGCCTGATATTGATGAAATTCTGTTTTTTCAATTTCTATAACATCTTTAATAGTTTCTCGCTGTACCTTAATCTCTGATTGCCCATAATAGATTGCATAAAGCCCTAATAAAAAAGTGCACCCCAGCATTACTATTTGGAAAATATTTCGAGTAAAAGAAACCCACTCAAAACGTAATAATGTTATGGTTACTCTATTCATAATACTGGTTTGATTTTACGGGATGAATATCCTAGAAGGAAAAAAATGAGAATTGCCCAACAACATAATGACAGTAGTTCTATTCGATATAGTAGTAGTATCTTATACACTGGCATTGTTTTATAACGAAAACCGTTGACTGTTTTCCATAAATTTTTACTTGCTTTATATTCATAAAACTCTCCATACCTGGAGTTTTGAGCCATATCATGATTCATTTTCCGGATTAATTCTCTGCGGTACTTTTCTGTTGTTTTCTGAAAATGAATAGAAGTATGGAGATCTGTGGCTGTAAGCCCCATAGATACATTACGTATAGACAAATATGGAGTGATAAAACTTGATAGACTGCTGATACGGTTTTGTTTATCGAAAATTTTTATTAATCTTTTCCAATGTATATCATATACCTTGTTTCCATAATCCTCTCCCACTTGCATACGTATTCCTTCAAAATTTAATGGTAATTTGTGAATTGAATCTACTTTATACTCCTGGAGATATTTCTTTTTTAATTGCTCCTCTCGAGTAGTTTTTGGAGTTTTACCGTCTAAACCATTTCTAATATCTTTTTGGATAGCTTCTCTATAAATTTTCATAGAGGGTAGAGGGTAGAGACTTTCTCCTAAATTAGCCGTTGTTTTTGGGATAATAATGGTAAAAAGAATCCAGCAGGTTAGTAAAGTAAGTAATGCATTTCTCCCCGTTGATGATTGAATAGAAACCCATACTGAAAAAGAAACAAAAATCAGCAAGTACAATGCATATATAAGTATCAAAAACAGTACACGTAGCCAGGGATCGGGAATACTGTCCGAAGTTGTTATTCCCGTAGATAGAATAATCGCTAAGGCAAAAAATGGGAATACTATAGCAAAAAGAATACTTAAATATGCTAGTATTTTCCCCCAAATAATTGGAGTGTAAGAAACTCCCTGACTTACCAATAACTTAAGAGTTCCGTTTTCTCTTTCTTCTGTAAATGCAGGAAATGCCAAAAATATAATGAGCAAAGGAATTAGTACTTGTAATACCAATGAAGCACTAAGTTCTCCAAACCGAATCATACTGCTGTGATCTTGTGCCGGACGAAACATAAACTCATGCTGATAATGCGCCTCCAGATATACCGAAGTCCCTGTAAAAGTATCCAGCCCAAAATCAAATAGGCTTAAAATGGTTTTTGGTTTAAATACAAAAGTCCCATAGTGTGCGGCTATGTGCGGATGTTTGTCCCCTTGTTCTAACCATTCTTTTCTGCTTTTTTCTTGTGCATTTTCTACTACGGTTTGTTGTTGTGTGTATGCTATATATCCTGCATATAAGGCTACACTAAGCAATCCCATGATGACAATTGCCAGAGCTGCGATCAATTTCTGCCGTAATGCAATTTGTATTTCTTTTTTAGCAATCAGGAATACTGGATTCTTCATTTTAATTGTGCATATGTTTTAAGTACAATTTTTCAAGATCCTGGAAACTAACATCTTTAGATTCAAATTTTTCTAATAACATACCTTCTTTCATAATGCCAATATGTGTACCAGTGTCTTTTGCTCTAAAAAGGTCATGTGTTGCCATTAATGTAGTAACTCCTTTTTCTTTCATGTTCAATAGCAATTCAGAAAACTCGTTACTGGCTTTGGGATCAAGTCCAGACGTAGGTTCATCCAGCAATAATACTTTTGCTCCTCGTGCTCTTGCCAAAGCAATACCTACCTTTTGACGCATTCCTTTCGAATAACTACTTACCCTTTTGTGTATAAAATCTATTTGTAAACCTGATTGTTCTAATAGTTCTTCCAGCTCACCTTTGCTTTGATTTCCTCCTCCTAATCCACAAAAAAAGCGCAAATTCTCTAGCCCGCTAAGGTTTTTGTATAGCATTAGGTTTTCAGGAATATAGGATAGTAGTTGTTTGGTTTCCTTATGCTTGGAGACATCCATATTATTGATCATTGCTTTGCCATGAGTGGCATCTATAAAATTTAAAAATAAATTAATGGTAGTAGATTTTCCTGCTCCATTTGCTCCCAACAGGCAAAAAATTTCACCTTCTTTTATGATAAGATTTAAAGATTTTAGAGCGATGAAATCTCCAAATTTTTTTGTTAAATCAATTGCTTCAAGCATTTTTATATTATTTTAATGAGATCAATCCCGTTATATAGCCACTATTACTTTTCATTTTTCTCGAAACGGTACCAGAGCTAATTTCAAAACTGTATAAAGCATCTTCTTCTGTACCCGCAATGGCAAAAAGAACTTCTTCTTCGGAAACTTGTTTCATAAATGATGTACGAGATGCTGCAAAAGTATTAGGCAAAGAGGCTTCTAAATCTCCTAAATCGGTAGTGTTGGAAAGATTAATTTTACGATACCTAAAAGCTGGATTGGCTCCGTCTGTACCGAAAAAATTGTCATCATTTTCAGAAATAGTAGTACATGCCACTCCGTTACCAAAATGATATAACCCAAAACATGTTTTACCAGTGGCAGCTTTCAGATCAAAAAAGTAATCTTTATCAAATTCTGTTTCTCCTGCTTTGATTCTAAGAACACCGCTTGGTTTATCACTAAACAACCCTGAAGCTTGGATGTAAATATCTCCTTGAGCGTCTGCTGTCATAATTTCAGAAGTAAGCGTATTGAAAAGTGTGGCTGTACGATCATCTGTTATAATTTTGCTTAAGGAGTTTGTGTTTAAATCTACTACGGCAATCTTGGCAATACCTGATCCTCCAAAATCATTAAGAGTGATAAATAGATAGGTGTCTCTTATAATCATATCAGAGTAAAAAAGACCATCGCCAGCATCTTTTAGATTTATTTCTCCCGTAATTCTCATAGTAGTTGGGTTAAATTGAATAACCTTGGATATTCCGCCTCCAACTGTTGCATAGCCAGTAGTTTCATTAAGAATCTCGAGAGAAGAAAAAGAATTAGATCCTGGAATTATTATTTCTTGATCTAAAATAGCTTTCCCCGTTTTATCAAACACAAATTTTTTCATAGTTGCTGGAGCACCAAAACCTGCCGTAAACATTGATTTTCCATCAGAGTATATAGAAGAGAATTGGCCTACTTCTGTACTACTGCTATTGTCTATAGAAGAGTTATTTAGGTTTGTAAGACCTTGTATGAATGTGGTCTTTACATCTCCTGCACCTGATACTATAGCCAATCCATGATTTATTTTTACTGTCGTCTCTTCTGGAGGAATAGAATTATCGTCGCTTTTACATCCTGATAGTATAATTATTGTTGTAAAAATAAATCCTGTAAAAAGTATGTGTGCTGCTTTTTTTAATGTGTTCGTTTTCATTACTCTAGTTTTTGTATTATGATTTAAATAGTGAGGTTTTTACTTTAAGATGCCATGATCTTCCTGGTTTTTGAACTCCAAAATTATCATAGGCTTGTTGATCAAATATGTTGTGAGTTTCGAGAGTTACAGTATATTGCTTATGC
The DNA here is from genome assembly GCF_000520995.1 of Aquimarina macrocephali JAMB N27. Taxonomy (GTDB): domain Bacteria; phylum Bacteroidota; class Bacteroidia; order Flavobacteriales; family Flavobacteriaceae; genus Aquimarina; species Aquimarina macrocephali. Next base: position 25,799 of record NZ_JACA01000052.1, read on the forward strand.
CTTCCTGTATATGCAATTCCTATATTATGAAGCCATTGAGTTGGGATGACCAGTTTGTCTTCTTTTCGTCCATCGACCTCCCAGTATCGAAAAAATTCTTCTACATATCGGGTGGACCACCAGAATTGTAAGCGGTCATTATTCTTAATAAAACTGTTTTTAGTGATTTGAATTTCTCCGTTTCCGAATAGATATGGTTTGTTAGGTAGGCGAGCTCCAAAATAGCGATCATTAGATACTCCCGAATTTTCTTTTTTGGATCGGTTTCTCAAATCCTGATAAGTACCATTTAGTGTAATGTTTATCCAGGATAATGGTTGTATACTAACTTCACCTTCGATTCCTAGAATTCTCGTTTTTAGTAAATTTTGGTAAGTACTCAAAACGGGAGGAGGAACCGCTTGAAGTATAATAATATTTTCTATTTCCCTAAAAAAGCCATTGGCTTCTATGCTCCATGTTTCTTTTTTAAGACTCCCACCAAGATTAATATTATGACTTCTTTCGGGTTTTAAATTGGGATTGGCTGCTACAGCAATACTAAAATCTCCTAAAGTTTCAATTCTGTCGGGTAATCTTGTGGCATATTCATATGATAATTTACTTAATACGTTGTGACCAAATTTCCAGGAAAAAGATTGGCTTGCTCCAAATTCTGTCTTTTGCTGTTCTATCTCATCGACTTCATTATTGTTAATTTCAAAACCTTTTGCGGTATAGTGATATAATTTTATAGCGCTATGGCTTGTTATTTTTTTATCGAGAAAGTTTTTTTCTACACCTATACCGCTAGTAGCTTTATAGATATGTACAGAGTTTTTATAGTAGTCTTGCCCATAAAATGCGGCTGCAACCGGATCTTCTCCTGATCTTTTAAAGAAAGAAGTCACACCGTTAAAGAGAAATCGGGTGGTAGTATTAGCGTTATAGTTAAGGTTAATTCTTCCTGAAATATTATCTCCGTTAAGTTTTAATTTATTTTGAGAAGGTGTAATCTCACCTCCAGATGTTCTCTGGCCAATAACTTCTCCTCTCCAATTATAGATATTAAGTGTTGTGTCGTTAAAATCGGTAATGATTCTATTATATCCCATGTATAAATTGGCATCAAGGTTCCTTAAGAGGTCTTTTTTTTCATATTGTAATGCAGTATTATGTGCAGATACTTTGTTAAGTGCTTCCCCATACGGTTGCCTCATTTCGAAATTATGTTGAATCTCATCATATAGATTTGCATAAGAAAAATTAAGAGTTATTTGATCCGCCCAAGGTTTATCTATTAACCCTATATCTCCCTTAATCATATAACTTCTAAAGGCATCATGAAACTTCTTTGCAGAAATTGATTCTGGATTACCTTGTTCATTAATAAGGTTTACATCATGTAATGTGTAATTATTGTCTGAATAGGTGTAAAAGCCTGTCAATCCAGCTGTTAGCCCAGAGGGCATTACTTTTCTTGCATTTACTGTAGTCTTATATGTATTAAATGAGCTGTATGCTGCTGATACTTCAAGAAAATCAAACTTTTCTTTTCTTGTCACTATGTTAATAGCACCTCCTAGTGCATCTGCTCCCATACTCACAGGAACGGCTCCTTTATATACTTCCATTCGTTTAATAAGATTAACAGGAAGCATAGCCAGAGAGGGACCTATTCCTAACTCTTCTACGGGTAGTAAAAAATCCATGGGAACCCCATTTACAAATAGTTTTATTTGCCTGCCACTTAATCCTTGAATAGAGATTTCTGTAGCATTTCCAACTCCTCCGCTTTGTCTTATTTGTACTCCAGAGACTGTGCTTAAAAGATCAGATGTAGTGACAGATCTGTTATTAATTTTTTTAGCTTCTATTAGAGACACAGCAGTTGTACTATTTCTAATTTTTGTTGCTTCAGATGTACTCAATACTGTTACTTCACTTAATTCATCAAGTTGTTTAGCAAGGCGAATTGTTATTTTTATTTCGGGTTGATTTTTAAGTAGTGTTATCGTTTTTTGCTGTGTTTGATATCCTATATGTGAAATTACAATTTGATGGTCTGAGAATGTTAAGTGCTCTATTCTAAAAACCCCAGAATTATCGGTTACCGTACTTTTGTTTGTTTCAGAAATATATATATGGGCACCAGATAAAGGGGCTCCTTTTTCGTTGGTTACGGTACCAGAAATTACTCCTTCTTGACTTAAAGAAACTTGCGGGATTAATAAAAAAACAAATATAAAATATGAGATATATTGCATATATAAGGAGTAAACTATTTTTTGTATTTGATTATATTTTCGATTTTTCAATAAGGATAGAGCGTGATTTGCTATAAATTGATTTCCTGAATCAACTCTTCTGAACTCATTTCTTTAAAAATTGCTTTTTCTATCTCTGACATTTCATCTTTATGAAATAAACCATTTGATTTTTCCCACAGTTGTTTTGTTTCAGTAGTTAATTGATAGGCTTCATCTTTATCTTTCTTTAGCAAATAGGTTTTTTCATCTTTTTTATGAATTTCGAGTACCTGCTGATTTCTTAATAAATAGGATGATGAGGTAGTTAGAGGGAGTACTTCTCTTTCTTCATTGTATAATAAGAATTCTTTATTTGAAGAAAGTTTTATTGTTGTTTTCTGAAGAGGCTCAATTTCAAAAACACGTACTTTAGTTTTTAATTCTCCTTGCTTGTTTTGGTAACATTCAACGATTTTTATAGGAGTTTTCTCTGGTGAATGATTTATAACTACAGCGTTCTTTTTTTCTCCTTCTACAATATTGTTCAGTGTTATTCTTTCAACAAAAAAGAAATCATCAACTGCCGTTTTAGAATACTTTATTTCTCCAGAACTGTGTACTTCTGAAATAAGTGTGTATTTGCCTAAAGGTGCATTTTTAGGAATGGTATATGTAAAATAATAGTGTCTTCCGGATTGAATATTCTTGAGTATTTGTATTAATTGTTCTCTTTTACAAGCTCCACTCAAATAATCTGCTAATAACAGTAATGGAACATTTTTATTTAAGTATTTAAGTGATTGTTCTTTCTCTTGTGTTACATCGTTTATGGGGTTTGGTAATCCCAAAACATGTTCTTCAAAAAGCATAGTAACATTTCCGTTAGGGTCTTTGACACCTATTCTAACCCAAGGAAACACATGTACATTTTTTAAGGCAGAGATATTAAAGTTCCAGTGAATAGTAACAGTCTTACCAGGGATAGCTCTTTTTGGAAAAATACTCATGGCTATTTTCTTAACGCTTTAAGTTGTTCTTTACTATATTGGTTTGCATACTTCCTAAACCATTTTTCAACCGTTTTTTCTCCTAAATAATCATAGGTTACAGATAGTAAAAACTCTAACTTTTGCAAATACTCTTTTTTAGCTTTTTCTGGGTCTTTCATCATATTTCTTGTACGATCTTCTTTTTCCTTTTTTGAAGCAGGAACATGATGAAAGTAAGTTGTGTTAAAGTATTCCTTACTAAACTCGTGATATTGAGGAGTAAAAAGAATCATATTATGCCACATTTCGTCGATAATTAAAAGATCATCTGGTATAAAAACTCCTGGAATCTGACTTATGAATAAAAACTTGAGTGTTTCGTTAAAAATATCATTTACTTCTTCGGTTTCTATCTGATACATATCATTAAACCTCGAAATAATGTCTTCATTTTTAAACTGAAGAATATTTTCTAATTGTTTTTTGTCTAACCTTTTCATGCTTAAATCTTATTGAAAAACGGTAGTACGATTTATCATACTACCGCAATAGATATCTACAATGTAGATGAACAATGTCCACAGTTACTACAATGTGTACCTCCAACTGGATTAGCTGATTTTTCGGCTAGAATCTGAGAGATTAGCGCTTCTTTTTTAATTTGCATGATTACAATAAATTAAGATTATACCTACTCTGTTTTTTAAGGTTTTCGGCTCGCCCTTTGTTGCAACATTGTTGCAATATATAGGATACACATGTCAGATGCAATGTTGTTGCATTTAAAATAATGTTAAAAAATGACTTTCTTCTGTTCTACAGGGCCTACAAAGTTTTAGTGTAAATCATCAAAACCATAAACTGCTTTATTTGATCAATCAAATGTTGTAAACTCTTTAAGAATTAGGTTCTTAACACGTAAAAAGAGAGCTTTTGATACTACCAAATTTCTATACGTTCCCAATTAGATTGTTTTATTCTCCAATTTATAAGTATATGGCTATGAGCTTAAAAGATGAATTTTAGCAAGAAAATTGTGAAGATATTTTTTGATGATCAACTAGGAGAATAATTCAATAAATAATAGTTTAACTATTATAAATTATAGTTAAACTTTTTTATTTAATAGTATTACTATTATATCTTTGCTTTGAAATAATTAAAATATCATTGTTCGTTTTACCAAGATCTCATACTAAAAATTATAAAATGAATTTGTATAGGAAGAACATACTAATGTTTTTTAAAAGCCTCCCAATATTGGTAGTATTGTTTGCTATAGTTATTCAACCTCTAGCTCAAACCATAAGTTTTTTTACAGATTCTTCTTATGGATTAGTTCAAGTAGATGACGAAGAAAATGTAGAAAAAGAAGAGCAACAGGAAGATGGGAAAAACGAATTACAGATTTTAAGTGTACATAATCATTCTTTGAAATATGACATAGGACTTTCTACCTATTCATCTCAAAAAATGTATGGTAGTTTTTATATAGAAATCCTTATTCCACCACCTGATGTGGCATAAAAAAGACCTCAGTTATTTCATATGTCTTTCCTAATTCTTAAGGAAACATTTCATTCAAATTACATAAAAAAGTAAGGATTAATACATATTGATCCCAAACCATTAACACCCAAATTATAAGTTAAATGGAAAATATAATATCACCCTGGAAGAGGTTTTTAAGCCTTCTTGAACTCGACAAAAAAGATATTCGTCAGATTTTTTACTATGCTATTTTTGCTGGTCTAGTAGCTCTAACCTTACCATTAGGAATACAAGCCATCATAAATCTTATTCAGGGAGCGCAGGTGTCTACCTCCTGGATTGTACTTGTGGTTCTCGTAACAATGGGAGTAGCATTTCAAGGAATTTTACAATTGATGCAAATACGCATTCTAGAAAATATGCAACAAAAGATTTTTACCAGAGCCTCTTTTGAATTTGCATACAGATTCCCTAAAATCAAAATAGAAGAATTGAGTAATTATTATCCACCGGAGTTAGCAAATCGTTTTTTTGATGTACTAACCATTCAAAAAGGGTTATCCAAAATATTGATTGATTTTCCAGCTGCAGTCTTACAAATCATATTTGGTTTAATGTTGCTCTCGTTCTATCATCCATTCTTTATCATTTATGGTTTCTTGCTAGTATTGCTCATTTACATTGTATTTAAGTTCACTGCAAAGAAAGGTCTAGAAACCAGTCTTGTCGAATCTAAAAGTAAATACAAGGTAGCACATTGGATACAAGAAATATCACGTTCCCTTATTAGTTTTAAACTATCTGGTACAACCAGTCTGGCTATGAAACGAAACGATGATCTCACAACAAACTACCTAGAAGCAAGAGAAAATCACTTTAAAGTCTTGATAACCCAGTTTATTCAGCTTATAAGTTTTAAGGTATTAGTGACCGCAGGACTTTTAAGTATAGGTGGTTTATTAGTACTTAACCAGCAAATGAATATAGGACAGTTTGTAGCTGCCGAAATCATCATATTACTAGTGCTCAGTTCTGTAGAAAAATTGATAAAAGGGTTAGAACCTTTCTATGATGTATTGACATCACTCGAAAAAATAGGGCAGGTGGTAGATAAAAAATTAGAAGTTCAAGACGGTGAAGACCCATTTATAAATAATCATGAATTACATATAGAACTCGATGATTTAAAATATATCACACCAGGAGGTCAAGAAGTTTTAAGCAATATTAATTTTAATATAGAGCACAAGGATAGAATACTTTTTGAAGGTGCTTCTGGTTCTGGTAAAACAACGTTATTAAAAATATTATCTGGACTTTTAACACCATCCAAGGGTTCTTTATATGTGAATGATGTCTCTATAAAAGGAGTTTGGCCTAATAAATATCGTTCACATGTAGGACAGGTAATTCCTTCACAGTTACCATTTGAAGGTACTATACTCGAAAACATAACATTTGGGAGAAAAGATGTATCTCAAGAACATTTACATACAGTGCTTAAAGAACTTGGTTTACTTACGTTCATTAAGCAACAACCAAATGGGATAAACACAATACTATATCCTGAAGGGCAACAAATACCATTTACAGTTTCTAAGCGCATTGTTTTGGCCAGAGCCATTATACATAACCCCAAATTACTATTACTTAAAGATCCTTTAGAGCATTTTGAAAAGGAAGAAACAGAACAAATAATCAAATATTTGACCGGGCCAGAAAGACCTTGGATATTAGTTGTTTCTAGTCGAAATGATTACTGGAAAACTCATTGTAATCAGACGATTAAAATTTCAGAAGGAAAAATAACCTCAAAAAATAAGAACAATGCTTAATATCTCTTATAATCAATTAAATAAGAAAGTGTCATTAAAAGGATATACCGCTTTTGCGAAAGCTTTTGCCCCAAGACATAATAAGTACTTTAATCGCTTTTTAGGGGCATTTGCACTTATACTAATCATTGTGCTTTTTCTACCTTGGACTCAAAACGTGAGTGGTAATGGTTATGTTACAACACTTACACCTGATCAGCGGCCTCAAACCATACAATCACCTATTCCTGGTCGTATTGAAAAATGGCACGTAAAAGAAGGTGATTATGTTACCAAAGGTGATACCATTCTCTTTATTTCTGAAATTAAAACTGAGTATCAAGATCCTCGTTTAGTAGAGCACACTAATCAGCAACGCGAAGCAAAAAGCCGTTCGGTCGTTTCATACCAAGAGAAAGTTAAAACACTAAAAGGGCAGGTGAGGGCCTTAATGAACGAACGCACATTAAAACTTTCTCAAGCTAGAAATAAATTAAAACAAACGCACTTTAAAGTAAAGAGTGATAGTATTGATTTTCAGGCAGCAAAGACTAATCTTGATATTGCTCAAAAACAGTATGATCGTACAGTAACGCTTCAAAACGAAGGCCTTAAGGCTGTAACGGATGTAGAAAAAAAGCACTTGAAATTACAAGAAACTCAAGCAAAACTCATATCACAAGAAAATAAACTACTTGCGAGTCAGAATTCAGTTATGAATGCACAACTAGAAATAAGCCGTATAACGGCAGAGTATTCTAACAAAATTGCAAAGTCAAGAAGTGAACGTTTTACAGCCGAGTCAAATCAATTCGAAGCAGAAGCGCAGGTATCAAAACTAGACAACCAATCCTCTAGTTATAAAATACGTAATGAGATGTATTATATCACTGCTCCACAGAATGGTTATATAAATAAAGCTATAAAAGGAGGTATAGGTGAAACGTTTAAAGAAGGAGAAAAATTGGTAGGTATAATGCCGGCAAACTATGACCTTGCCGTAGAAACTTTTGTAAACCCTATCGATTTACCGTTAATGCATATAGGTGAAAGTGTTCGTGTCCAGTTTGATGGATGGCCTGCTATTTTTTTTAGCGGTTGGCCCAATGCATCTTATGGAACCTATGCAGGAAAAATTGTTGCGATAGAAACCTTTATAAGCGTTAATGGAAAATTTAGAATCCTCATAGCCCCGGATGATACGGAAAATTCATGGCCCGAAAATGTTCGTGTAGGCTCAGGAGCATACACCATTGCTTTATTAGAAGATGTCTCTATTTGGTACGAATTATGGCGACAACTTAATGGTTTTCCTCCTAATTATTACACTCCAGAAGATGGACAAGTTAAAAAAGATAAGAAGTAAATGAAGACACTTTTAAAATATACATTGCTGCTTTTTGTTTTTGTTTATTCTGAAATAGTAACAGCCCAAACCATGCCCGTTTCATTAGAGAATGCACTTTCTTTTGAAGAGTATTTGGGTTATGTAAAAAAGTACCACCCATTAATGAAACAAGCCGAACTTGCATTGAGTGTAGGCGAAGCAAATTTGTTAAAAGCACGTGGTGGATTTGATCCGAAAATTGAAGTAGATTATGATCGAAAGAAATTTAAAAACACAGAATATTACGATCAACTAAATGCTACCTTTAAAATACCTACTTGGTATGGCGTTGAGTTCAAAGCAAATTTTGAAGAGAATACGGGTGAATTTCTGAATCCTGATCACACTGTTCCTGATGGTGGATTGTATAGTGCAGGTGTCTCATTTTCACTAGCCCAAGGTTTTTTGATCAACGAACGTATGGCCTCACTTAAAAAAGCGCGTTTTTTTAGAGAGCAGGCCAAAGCAGATAGAGATTTACTTGTTAATACGCTATTGTTCGAAGCTAGTGTAGCATATTTAGAGTGGTTAAAAGCTACTAATGAAGAGCTTATTTATACAACTTTTCTTAAAAATGCAAATGTGCGTCTTATTGCCATAGAACGTAGTGTTGAAATAGGTGAAAAAGCAGCTATTGACATTACTGAAGCCAGAATTGCATCACAAAACAGGCAACTTAATCTAGAAGCAGCTTCTTTAAAAAGAAGAAAAGCTGCTCTAATAGTTAGCAATTATTTGTGGTTACATGATATACCAATGGAGATTCGGGAAGAAGTGGTTCCCGTATTGCCAAAACTAAATACTTTAGAAGCTTCACTTTTATTAGAAGGCATCACAGATACTTCGAGATTACTTCGTAATCATCCTAAATTATTAAGCCTTGATGCCAAAATTGATGGGCTCACAGTAGAGCGTTCCTTAAAACTAAATAAGTTATTGCCTAAAATAAGTGTTCAGTACAATTTCTTAACATCAAAAATAGATCAGGCACGTACTTTTAATACAGAGAATTATAAAGCATTTGTTAATTTTAGTTTTCCATTATTTTTGCGCAAAGCAAGAGGAGATTTACGGTTGGCTAATTTGAAATTACAAGATGCCAATCTTGAACGTGTATCGACAACGATTACTCTTCAAAATAAAATTGATGCTGTATATGCCGAGATTAATTCGCTTACTAAACAAAATCAATTAGTAAGAAACATAGTCACAGATTATAAAGCATTGGTTAATGCAGAAGAACGTAAATTCTTTTTAGGAGAAAGCTCATTGTTTATTATAAACTTGCGAGAACAAAAATTAATTGATGTACAATTAAAAGAAAATACTTTGCTCATTAAACGACTTATGGCGACAGCTGGCTTGTATAATACTTTGGGAGTATCTATCTAAACAAAAATTGAGTAAGTGACAACAGATTTTAGAAAAAGCATATCAGGTTATTCATCTTAGATATAACTTTATGTAAGTACTGTTAAATTATAATTTTATCCTATTCTATAGATTGCGGCGAGAACTATTTTTGTAGATAAATAATCAATTACAATTGATTAGTAAAATGTAAACCGAATCGATATGAATCAGAAATGGGATAAAAGGTATAAAGGTCAAGAATTTGCTTATGGCAAAGAGCCAAATATGTTTTTTAAAGAATGGCTTTCAAAATTTGAACCGGGATCTATATTGATGCCAGCAGACGGAGAAGGACGTAATGGAGTATTTGCGGCGCAACTAGGGTGGGAAGTGACTTCGTTTGACCTAAGTATAGAAGGGCAGTCAAAAGCAGTACAACTTGCAAAAGAGAACAGTGTTATTCTTGAGTATATTGTTGGAGATTTAGAACAACTCAAGTTTAAAAGAGAAACATTCGATGCTATTGGACTTGTGTATGCTCATTTTTCTGCCGAAAAGAAATCAGTATTTCACAAGAAATTAAATGACTATCTCAAAGAAGGTGGCATCATTATTTTAGAAGCTTTTAGCAAAAACCATATACATTTTAGAAATCATAATCCTAAAGTTGGAGGTCCTAAGGATATTGACATGCTGTACTCTAAAGAAGAAATAATAGCTGACTTTAAAAATTATGAAATAGTACTATTAGAGGAAGAAGAAGTTCTTTTGGATGAAGGTAAATTTCACATAGGAAAGGGTGCCGTAATTAGATTTGTAGCAAGAAAATTGAGTAAAAACCATTAATACTTATGATTAACTATATATTGTTAAAGCTTTAATTGTTTCTGGATAGTAACAGTTTTTATCAATAAGATGGCTACGGTTACCAGAAAATTCATTTTCAGAAAAGAAAGATAAATTTTAAAAGAATTTTATAAAAATAATTAATTTAGGTATCGATGGTGATATAAGCTAAATCTCTAAACAATGTTTTCTAAAAAAGGCTCTGCCATGGCTGCAGATGTATCTCTGGGATCAATAATGATAATATGCCCATGATATTTAAAATGATATCGAATATGAGTTGATACACCTCTATAAAATCATGCAGTATTTCCTGTGTATTTAAACTTTGTATTTACGTTCTTCAAAATAGGTGAGGAAGATTTTTCTTTTGACTCTTTTTTGGAACTGAGTTCTCTGGTTAGTTCCAAACGTTTTTGTGAACAACATGACATAGATTTCTTTTTTTAATTATTGTTTTGACGTAGCTTGTTCTAACAAGCAAGCAAGTCCAGATAATGCAAACCAAAGCAAGAGTATTTGACTCCAGCTTTCTCCTTTCCAAATTGCAAAGGGTAAGCTTACCCAAATACTAAGGCAATAAAAACAATCTAATAAGGATCCGAAGAATCCTTGCCCTAACCATTTTCTGATCGTAATTATCATATCAAAGGGGCCGTCTTCGGCACTACACAAATGTGTAATTCTCCAGATACAAAGCCCCTTTAGAATAAATATGAACCAATCCATTGGCTATGGAGTTGGTAGATTTATACGCTCCATCAAAATACCTCTGTGAGCTTGGTATAAACTGCTTAACCCACTATTATACCCATTAGTAACTCGCTTACGAGCGGTAAGGTGAAAAGAAAGACGAGTAAAATATTCATCAGCCTTTATCCATCCTCCTTCTGTCAGTGCTGGTTGTATACCCACATTTATTAGTCCTGCATCTGAAAATTCCTGAAGAGTTCCGCTATATCCAGCACAGGCATGAGGCTCGTTTCCAGAAGCATTTCCAGAAGAAAATATAGTATCCCCAGAAACCGTATCAGATAATGGAGGGTTAGGCTCATTAACTCTTAACCCAATCATCGGACCAGGACATCTGCTCATCGTTAAGGCATAAGAATCAACAAATCCATATGGATCATTTGCTCTAAAATTGAAATTGATCTCGGTATTAAGTTCATAATCTTCTAAACGATATAATCCGCAACCTGCATTTACAATTGAGGAATCAGCAAAGGTTAGAGCAGATAAATTAAAATTCAATGGTTTGTTATGAATATACAAGGCAACCATATCTGTGGCATTGGCTACTGGATTACCATTACTGTCATAACCATCTACACGTACATAGAATGTTCCTGGTTTGGTTTCACCTTGTACCTTATCATAAATACTGGTTCTAAGCTGCATGTAGCGACCAATTTTATCTGGCACCCAGTCAATATGATCAACATTCATTTCTCTCTGAATATTCTTGTAGGCGGGTACACTCACGGCAGGACCACCATCAACTTTTAGGAGTTGATTATAAAATGGACCCACATCATCACCGTTATAATTAGGTAAATTACGTTTAGAATAACGAGGGTGCTTGTAATTTTGACTAACAAATACCCAAGGAATGGTTCCTGAACGTTTTATACGAATGGTATACCATTTAATTTTATTTTGTGTGGCTGTCTTACTCACATCATACATGCAACCAGTCATATCTATAGTACCTCCCCAGGCAGCACAATCTATTTTGAAACCTGCCAGACTACTGTTTACCGAAATTTTACCACTTGGTTCTAAATCATTATTAAAACCATTACGGTGTAATTGAGAGGGAAAAAAAGAAGCTGTTGTGTTTTGATTCCCTCCAATGAAAACATTTCCTAAGCTGCCAATCAAGTTTCCGTTAAAACATGCAGACGAAGGTTGTATTTGTGATTTTGGCAAACAAAGGTTTATTCTTTTTTTGTTTGGAATATTATAATAAGGAGCACTTTCATATAAAACATTATTAGGAGCAAGGCTGGTAACTTTTACTATTACATCTGGATACGCAACTACATTAATGTTTTCACCTGGAGCCTGATCACTAGAATCTTCGATCCCAGGGAAACTCATATCGAATGAGAACCTGAAAATATAGTTTCCATTCATATCGGTAATAGTGTCTCCCAACAATCTTCTGTTCCCTTCTCCTGTATACGCATCTCCTGCAAGCTCCGCAGCTGTACGATCATATTCCTCAAAAGTTAATGTGATATTATTTGCGGGTTCTGTATTACATCTAAAATATAATCCCTCAATGGCTTTTACCAATTTTAGATCCTGTACTCTTGATCTATCAACCAAGGAAACTTCTCGTTTTCTAGTGTTGATAAGCTTGTAGTTTGTAGCAGCAAATTCTGAAGCTTTTTCTTCAGCTTTTTTCTTAGACAGCAAATCAGGATTCTCTAACTTTTGATACAGTAATTCGGTTTTTGGGGTAGTAGCCTCTCCTTTTAAGTCGATTACTATGGGTTTAAAAGGAGCAGGGTCTGGTGGAAATGGACCTATATCTTCTGGGATTCTCTCTGGGTATATTTTTTCTATATACTTTTTGATTTTATTATTCTTTAGTGCTTCGAGTAAACCAACATAGGTGTCAATTACAAAAGGCCCTCTCCAACATGGGTTAAATAGACATCTTCCACTATACATAGAAACATGACCATAAATAAGAAAATCATTAATGTTTACTGGTGTAGAACATTCGAGTACCAGGTCGTTAAAATCAGAATCACCTCCGGCATCATTAGATAGAATTTCGAAAGAGTGATTGCCTCCGATAGTTTTTGGAAATTTAATTTTGGTATCAGATTGTTGATACCCTCCTCCCGGATCGTTTTGTATGGCAATTGCCCATTGATCACCTGTAACATTAACAGTAGTCCCTACGGTTCCTGAGTGAACTCCGTTTCCGGTATCCGCTCCGATGACGACAAATCTTTGGGGATAAGAAGCAGATTTTGCTTTTACCTTTACATTCCAATCCCCTTGCATTGAAATAATCATAATATACTTTTTTAAATTAATATGAATTAATGAAGATTATAAAAATAGAATACAAAGAAATGGTTGTCAAGGTGTGTAAAACCCTTAATTAAAGGTGTTTAGATTGTGTTTTTTAAGTGTGTATACCCCGAATTTATTGAGTGGTAAAACGGTGAGAATTATATATTCAGGTTTTTGTCGATATATTAAAAGTACAGTATCTCATAAAAAATATCATTAATATTTATTAGCAACTTTATATAGATTTATTGATCACTTTATTACCTTTGATTGTTTCTTGGGAAATAATTATTGTTATCAATACGGTAAGTATAGTTTCCTGATTCCTGTTTTAGAAAGAAAATGATGGATTCATAAAAAAATCTATAAAATGAACAAGGCTAAAAATTCTATTTCCAATCGGTCTACCCATCTATTACTTAGTGTTGCAAATTACATTAATATAAAATCTCCTTTTTCATAATAATTTCAATTTGATTACTAATTTATTACCTGCTATTTGAGTTTGAATTTTTTCATAACAATACTCATTTGGTATGATTATCCTTCTTCGAATAATTTTGTAAAGCATGGTAAAAGCAGAATTATATAGAGAGTATATTTAAATCCGTATTATACAGATAAACATTATGACTAGAAAAGAATTATTAGAAGCTATAGATAAAAAATATAATGCAATGGGGCAAGATCCAGATGTACACCTGTCTGGTTTATTGCATGCCGAACCCATGAAATATTGGGATTTTATTCAGGTAGATGCCTTATTAGGGCTACAAACCCAACGAACACAATTGCCTGATGAGATGGTGTTTATTATGTATCATCAAATTAATGAATTATTGTTTAAAATGATTCTTTGGGAAATGAGTCAAATTTCTCATACTGAAAATATAGAGCCTAAAAAATTTGAAATGCATCTTATGCGTGTGAGTAGATATTTTGATATGCTTTCAAATTCATTTGATATCATGGGGGAGGGAATGGAGATTGATCAGTATATGAAGTTTAGAGATACTTTAACCCCTGCAAGTGGATTTCAATCTGGACAATATCGTAAAATAGAGATTGCTTCTACAGAATTAATTAATTTAATCGATTTTAGATATAGAAAAACAATTGATAGAAACACTCCATATGAGTATGCCTTTGATAATATGTATTGGCAAGCGGCCGGTACAGATCATAAAACAGGTGAGAAGAGTAAATTGATGATCAATTTTGAAACAAAGTATAAAAAGGAATTGATCGAATGGATGAAAGAATATAATACAGTTAATTTATGGACAAAGTTTAAAGAACTTCCCGAAGAATATCAGAAAAATACTGAGTTAATTAATGCTATGCGTCACTATGATCACACAGTAAACATTAATTGGGTAATGCACCATTATGATGCAGCAGCAAAATATTTGGATCACGGAAAAGTAAATGTGGAAGCAACCGGAGGTAGTGATTGGCATAAATACATGCATCCAAAATATCAAAAGCGCATATTTTTTCCAGAATTATGGAACAAAGAAGAGCTTGAGAATTGGGGAATCACCAATCTAGAAGGATATGAGAAGATTTCATAACTTCATTTTAACTATGTATAGTTATTGATATAATGTCTGGTAACTTATAACAGGAACTTAATTGGTATTAAGTTCCTGTAGCTCCATTTCGGTAACTTTTAAGAGCTTTTTTAATTTTCTTTTTGTGAATCTACAATTAGAATTTGATATATCTTCTTTAGTACGATACATTAGAGATTCACAATATTTAATTCGATTAGAAATAGGGAGTTTTGAGATAACATTTTTATATAGTTGATCTAAGTTCCTTAATGAGTCTGGGGGATTCCTCTTAAATGAAAACATTATTGGCTGTAATTTTAGTAGTGTTAGGTATGGTGGCTTTAAAAATAAACACCAACTGCCAATGAGTATCAAATTTCATTCCCAAATCCATACAGAATAGTTAAATTTCTGATAAGAATAAGTTTATAGATGTTTGCTGTGTTTAATGTATGAGCCTATATCATAAGGTTGAAATATAAGATGTTGGTAGTGTGTAAAATAGCATTGATTAATGTTAAATTGTTATTTTAATACCATTTCTGCTTCTAAAACGTTATTTTTAGTAACCTTAACCTACATTATCTTTTTTTGAATCTTTATATAGCATCTTTAGTATTGTTTGAAGAAGAAACTTCTAATACATTACTCCAAAACATACTTGGAGTATTTGTTACTGTTGGAATTGTTTCGATATGTATATATTATGTTTTGCGATATTTAGAATCAATTTATGTAAAGTATAAGAAAAGACCTTATTTTATTCATTTTTACCTTACTCCGAAGAAATTACCATCTCATTTACAGGCATTTCTGGATGAGAATGATTTTTATACTACTCTTGATAAAAGAAGAAAGCGATATTTTGCACATAGAACAGTCAGGTTTCTTGAAGATACTCGTTTTGTAGGAAGAGAAGGATTAGCTATTGATGATTTTATGCGTATGCAAGTAACCATCATGGTTACACAGCTTACCTTTGGGATGCGTCACTATCTGTTAGAATATTTAGAAACCATAGTTTTATATCCAACATCATTCTATTCAATTTTAAATAAAACAGAAAACATAGGAGAGTTTAATCCTATATCTAGAGCATTGGCTTTATCCTGGAAAGATTTTCAGAAAGGAAATTTGCACATGGATAAAGGAAAAAGTTTGGGTGTCCACGAAATAACACATGCGATTCATCATAACTCTATAAAAAACAACAATATTAGCTGTGAAATTTTTTATGACACTTTTTTATTATTAGAAAAGCATCTTGGTGCTGAAGAAATAAGGAAAAAGATAGTAGATTCTAAGATATTGAGGGATTATGCATATACCGATAAATTTGAATTTATTGCAGTTCTGGTTGAAGTTTTTATGGAGTCACCAAAGGAGTTAAAAAAACAATTTCCTGAGATATATTATTATGTAGTACAGATGTTCAATTTTAGATATTTTGAGGATTAATTATGATACCATTCTCAAGAAACGATTATATTTATAGCCATCAATAATTTTAATTTATTATATCATATATGGAAGAATTTCAGCAAATACTACCTGTTAGTTCGCTTACCGATGAAAAAAGGGTTGCGTTTTATAAAAAGACCTATACCCATCTTGCTATGGCTGTTCTACTTTTTGTAATCGTAGAATGGATATTTTTTCAAATAGAACCTATTGTAAATTTTGCATTTTCTATGACATAAGGATGGAGATGGCTTGTTATGTTGGGCGGTTTTATGCTGGCAACAAATTATGCAGAGAAAATGGCATTTAAGAATCATAATATCAATCAACAATATTTAGGATTGTTATTATTTGTAGTGGCAGAAGCTTTTATCTTTATTCCACTTATTGGGATTGCTATGATGATTGCAGAAAGCGGAGGCGCTAATATTCTTAATCAGGCAGCAATTTTGACTCTATCATTATTTACAGGGCTTTCGGCTGTTGTTTTAATTACCAAAAAAGATTTTTCGTTTTTGAAATCCATACTGGCAATTGGACTTTTTATTGCGATAGGACTTATTGCAGCAGGTTTACTATTCGGATTTAATCTTGGCCTTTGGTTTAGTGTAGGGATGGTAATTCTGGCTTCTGGGTCAATTCTATATCAAACCTCTAACATGGTACATAAATATTCTGAAGACCAATACGTAGGAGCATCATTGGGGTTATTTGCTTCTTTGATGTTATTGTTTTGGTACATATTAAGTATTCTCTCTAGAGATTAAACGACAATTACTATAAAATTAAAGCCAGACTTAGTCTGGCTTTTTTTGTAGCTATTTTTCTGTAATTGATTTTAATATTGTTTTGGCATGAATTCTTGAGTTCTCGATAAACCAAATATGAGTATCCATACCACCACATATTACTCCGGCCAAATAAAGATTTTTGATATTAGTTTCCATTGTTTCTTCGTTATATTGAGGATATAATTTTGCATCGTTAGAAAGTTGGATTCCTATCTTTTGCAGAAATTCAAAATTTGGTTTATAACCAGTTAGGGCCAATACGAAATCATTTTGAATACTAAATTCTCCTTGTGGTGTTTGGATATCGATTTTTTTTGGTAATATTTCTTTTATAGTAACATTGTAGAAAACTTTAATGCTACCTTCTTCAATACGATTTATAATATCTGGTCTTACCCAATATTTTACACGTTTTCCAATTTCTGGTCCGCGAACCAACATTGTTACTTCTGCACCTTTTCTATAACATTCTAAAGCTGCGTCTACTGCAGAATTACTTGCACCAATAACAGCTAATTTTTGTTTAGCAAAAAAATGAGGATCTTTATAGTAATGGGAAACTTTAGGTAAATCTTCTCCAGGAACATTCATAGTATTTGGAAGATCATAAAACCCGGTAGCAATGATTACATGAGAAGAAGTATATTGCTCTTTATCGGTTTTGATATAAAAAGTATCTTGTTTTTTGAGAACTGTATTAACTTTTTCAAACAGATTAATATTTAAATCGTTAGAAGTTACAATCCTACGGTAATATTCAAGAGCTTCATTACGCTTTGGTTTAGCTTCATTACTGATAAATGGGATATTATCAATTTCAAGTTTTTCTGAAGACGAGAAAAACTGCATATTAAGAGGGTAATTATATAAGGAATTAGTGATAGGCCCCTTTTCGATAATACAATAATCAAGTCCTTTTTTCTTCGCTTCGAGACCACAAGCTATACCAATAGGTCCACCGCCAACAATTATCAAATCTATATGTTTCATTAAAAAATCATATTGACAAGGCTCTAATTCTAGCTTTTAGAGTAATACCTTATTCTTACTCTTGTAAAACTAATGATTTTTGTAATCTCTAATGTAAAAAAAGATGAGGTTCTGTTATGAACCTCACCTTTTCTAAATAGTAGTTAACTACTATTTAATAATTAATTTTTTCACAACTGTTTTTTTCCCTAGTATAATATTCAAAAAATAATTTCCCGGAGATAAAGAAGCAGTGTTTAGTATAATCTCCTGATTAATATTAAAATTAGTTTCCGAAATTTTTAACCCGGTGGCATCTACGATTTTAATCGTAACCGGAATATTTGTGTCTAAATTATCAATTTTGACTTTTACTATGTTTTTAGAAGGATTTGGATACACGATTACTTTAGAAGTATCGTCGTTTCTCTTTTTAATAGGCGGGTCAATTGGTTTTTTTTTACCTTCTTCTATAGTGTAAAATTTATTGACTCTTAGTTTTAAAAAAGTATCTATATTTCCAGAAGGCCAATACACAATGAGTTTCTCAATTTTTGGAGCTTTACCAAGTCCAAAATGAGCTCGCAAACTATTTTGTCCCATAAATGCATTTGAGGCAGAGATTTCTCTTTTTTGAGTAACCAATTTCCCTTTTATTTTGGTGATCAATTCTAATCTGGCGCCTAGTGCGGCTTTATTTGATGGGTTGCCAATGAGTTTTATATTTACAAAATGATTTTTTACTGCTAAATCATTTCTAAAAAGACCCTTTACACCTTGACCAACAACAAAGAAATCCAAATCACCATCGTTATCGTAATCTCCGATAGTTGCCCCGGTAGAGTTTCCAGAGGTGGCTGTATTAATAAGATTAGAACTGTTTTCTGTAAAAGTCCCATCTCCATTATTGATAAAATACCCACTACCAATTGCACTAGAAGCTGTAATGATGACGTCTAAATCACCATCATTATCAAAATCTCCCCAAGCATTGGATAAGTTTTGATTGTTACTGGCGGTAAATGGGGTATTGGTACTTTGGTAAGCACCAGAATTATTAATATAAAACTTGTTTTTGATTCCAGAATAATTGGTAAGGCAAATATCAAGATCACCATCATTATCATAATCAATTGCATTATAACATTGTCCATCTTGTGGATCTTCTGCAAATGAAAGGTCGGTATTGGTTAATTTTATAAATCCTTCGCTTCCGGTTTCGACTTGTAGATTTTTAAATAAAAAATCGTGTTTGATTCCTGTTGGACCGGCAGCAGGACCACTGGCAATAAATAAATCGGTATCTCCATCTTCGTCGTAATCAGTCCAATTAGATACAGTGTAGGCTGCTTTTTCTGTAAGAAAGTCGTAGGGTTCTGTTACTTCGGTAAATGTGCCATCACTATTTCCCCGGTATAAACGATTAGGAAATCGATTTGATCCAAGAAATAAGTCGGCGAATGTAAGAATAAAATCAACATAGCTATCATTGTTATAATCACACCATTGTACACTCCAGGTTGCCGAATTGATTGTGTTTAGAATTGTATTCGTTTCGGTAAATTGGCCAGTGCCATCATTAGCATAAATCCTGGTTTGCAAGGTAGACGGTGCAGTAAATCGCGAATAAATTAAATCCAGATCTCCGTCATTTTCATAGTCTGCCCAGCTGCAGCTGTTTAGTGATGTAGCAACAGGTATTGTTGTACTACCTTCTGCAATTTTAAAATTTCCGTTTCCAAGATTTTTGTATATAGTCCCGGCATAGAATAAATCCAAATTACTATCATTATCAATATCTGTCCATCCTGTACCAAAATAGGTCCCTCGAATAGTTGAATCAGATACTATAGGATTAATACTGTCTTTGATGAGTGTAAATTTTTGTGCAAAAGTGATACTAGTAAAACTGTAAAAAATGAATAAAAATAAAGTTCTCATAAGCTCAAGATTTTTAAGAGTTATAAGATTAAAGTTCACTAAAACAAGAAGAGGATAGGTTTAGAATTATAATTTTTTACCTTTTAATTTGAATCTAATTATTCTGAACTTCAATTTTTTTTCTTTTGTACTCAGATGGGGTACAATTGAACTTATTTTTAAAGGCAGTGTTAAAAGTAGCTTTGTTATTAAACCCAACATCAAAATAAATTGTTTTAATGCTAGCTTTAGAATTTTCTAGAAGTAGTTTTTTTGCTTCTTCTAATCTATATTCATTTATAAACTGATTAAAATTCTTTTTAGATTTTTCGTTTATAAGCTTTGAGAGTATATGGCTAGAAAAACCAATATTATCTGCTAATTGAACCAAACGTAAATCATTGTTTAAATAGGGTTTGTTTGTTTTAATATATGATAATAGCGTATCATAGAACTCATCTTTAGTGGATTCGGTTAGCTCTTGATGAGTTTCTCCTTTTAAAAATAGATTAGATAATAATTCTCCGTTAAAGATAGAAGGTTCTTTATATACCATATAACCAATACCATAAATAGCTATAGACATTGAAAAAGAAATTGCATAATCCCAATGAATGTTGAAAAATGAGAATTTAACCAATACATAATAACTTATATAGGCTATAATAAAGACTAAGAATAAATTGATGAGGAAAGTTGACCATTTTTTTCTGATAATCTCATATTGAGACTTTTTATCATTTTTATGAAAAGAGATGAAATCTTTTATTATGATTACATAAATTATTAGCGATAACGCTACCAACCAGGGAGAGCGAAGTGACCAAAAAAGATAAAATAGAAAATCATCTTTATATTCTTTAAGGTTTTGAAAACCTTCTGATACAATAAGAAAATATCCATTAATAATAAATGATAGTATCGCTGGGGCAAAGTGATACCATCTTATTTTGAAATTTTTACTGTAAAATCTTGTAATATAAATATACAGCAGAGGTCCAAACGCGAGATACCAACTAGAGTCAAAAAAATAAAAGTAAGGATATACAGACCCGTAGTTAGTCCAGAAAAACACGTATTGAAGTAGAATAAAAGAAAATCCTAAAATAAGTAAAACAACAGGAAGATTGTTCATTCTTCCTGTTTTACGAATACTTAGAATAATACTTAAAAAGAACCCTAGTGAACTTACGATTAGGAAAATTGATGTCCAGGTATCAAAAGACGGAATAGGGTTCTGCTCCATTTTTTATTGACTAAGTGTTTATAATCTCCTTCAATTCTTTAATGGTTTGGTTTGGGTTAGTACTTTTAAAAACGAAACTTCCGGCAACCAATACATCTGCTCCGGCATCTATAAGTTGTTTAGCATTTTTATTGGTTACACCTCCATCAATTTCAATTAACGTGCTTGCATTATTTTTTACAATAATCTCACGAAGTTGTTTCACCTTTTTATAAGTGTTTTCTATAAATGATTGACCGCCAAATCCAGGGTTTACACTCATTATACATACCAAGTCTATATCATTAATAACATCTTCTAATAAGCTTACATTGGTATGTGGGTTTATAGCAACGCCAGCTTTCATTCCTTCGGCTTTAATAGCTTGCAATGTTCTGTGAAGATGTGTACAAGCTTCATAATGTACAGTAAGAATATTACTTCCCAGATCAGCAAAAGTTTTAATATATCGATCTGGATCAACAATCATAAGGTGTACATCAATTGTTTTAGTTGCATGTTTTACGATATCTCGTAAAACTGGCATTCCAAAAGAAATATTAGGAACAAAAACACCGTCCATAATATCTATATGAAACCAGTCTGCTTCACTTTTGTTAATCATTTCTACATCGCGTTGCAAATTAGCAAAATCTGCAGCTAATACTGAAGGGGCTATACGTTTTAAAGCCATAAATCTGTGTTGTTTCCCGCAAAAGTACTATTTAATACTATTTATCCTTTGAATTTGCTATAATAAAATGCTCTTTTTTCGGCCTTGTTTCAGAATAAGAAAAAATGGTAAGCCCGCTATGCTTGATAGCCAGTCGAACCGAAGGCGAGTTTTTTCTATTTATTAGAGTAAAAAAAACTGATTTTTCTGTTCTAGTAAATTTAAAAAGATAAATAGTATAAGTTTTATATTGGAGAGTGTTTTGTTTTTAAAATCTATGATGCTCTTAATTAAATTTCATGAATTTTTGAGCTAGGTAGGAAATACTTTTATAATGCTCAGGGTTATTTTCTTGTTCTTTTTTTAAGAATTGATGTAATTCACTTTGATTGTAATGATCAGATATTACAGTGAAAGAAGAACGAGATTCTGAAAAAGAAGAACCCATTATTTCTTTATCCAGCATCTTAATAATATTATGGTGTCGATAATCTTTTCTTATTTTTTCGAACATCATTTTAACGACTTGTTCTTCACCTTCGAGAATTTGAAAAAAATTTCCTTCAGAATATATTAATATTCCCATAAGGCCAATTGTATTATTGTTAAGTCTAATATAATCCATAAGCTCTGTCATATCAGAATTTGATATGTTTGGATTTACCGTGCTAACATAGCTTATTATATATCTCATAATGAACAATATATTAAGAAGGGGGGGTAGCTACTTAAAGATACGAATTTTGAGATACTTTTGCCAAAATATTGGGGGTTCTGTTAGGGAAATTCTTCATTTTTAGATCTAAAAATGAATTTTTTACGGGTTACCGTAAGATTTTTACGGATTACCGTAAGAAAAAACCTCCGGTAATCAGCCGGAGGTCATTCATCAATCAAAAAACGAACAGTTATGTTATAAAACTGTTTGTAACCGCAATTTAGGAATTTATCCTAAATAAGTCTTTAATATTTTACTTCTAGATGTATGTTTTAATCTTCGAATTGCTTTTTCTTTGATTTGACGCACACGTTCACGTGTAAGATCAAAAGTTTCTCCAATTTCTTCAAGAGTCATTGGATGTTGATCTCCAAGACCAAAATATAATCGTATTACATCTGCTTCTCTAGGAGTAAGCGTTTCTAGAGCACGTTCTATTTCTGTACGAAGAGACTCATGCAATAGTGTTCTATCAGGGTTTGGTGACTCTCCAGAGTTTAATACATCATAAAGATTAGAATCTTCTCCTTCAACAAGTGGAGCATCCATACTTACATGACGCCCAGAGTTCTTCATTGATTCTTTAACATCATTGATGGTCATGTCTAATTCTTTTGCAATTTCTTCGGCACTTGGTGGGCGCTCATGTGATTGCTCTAAGAATGCATATGTTTTATTGATCTTATTGATCGAACCAATTTTATTTAATGGTAGACGAACAATACGAGATTGTTCTGCTAAAGCTTGTAGAATAGATTGACGAATCCACCATACGGCATAGGATATAAATTTAAATCCACG
Source organism: Aquimarina macrocephali JAMB N27 (assembly GCF_000520995.1). Lineage (GTDB taxonomy): Bacteria > Bacteroidota > Bacteroidia > Flavobacteriales > Flavobacteriaceae > Aquimarina > Aquimarina macrocephali. The sequence goes on from NZ_JACA01000052.1 coordinate 49,057, forward strand.
AGTTTCATCGAAACGTTTTGCAGCTTTAATTAGTCCAAGGTTACCTTCGTTAATTAAATCCGGAAGAGTAAGACCTTGATTTTGATATTGTTTTGCAACCGATACTACGAATCTAAGGTTAGCCTTTGTTAGTTTTTCAAGAGCTCTCTCATCACCAGCTTTTATACGCTGAGCTAATTCCACCTCTTCATCTGCAGTAATAAGGTCTACTTTTCCTATTTCTTGCAAATACTTATCTAGCGATGCAGTCTCACGATTCGTTACCTGCTTCGTAATTTTAAGTTGTCTCATCTATAGTTCTCCTTGAAATTTAATTTTGTGAATATTTAGGGCCTTTTACTTATTATACGTAATATGCTATAGAAATGTTACAAAAAGATTGTTTTTTTTATAGAAAACAATCTTTTGAATAGCTTGTTGTACCTTACCAAGTGCGGATATAAGGGAGTTTGGTTATTTTTTATAAAAATATTTTTTTTTGAAAAAAGATTTAAAAAATAATGAATTTTATAAAGAATGTAGAAAACAATGCTGTAGAAACATTATTTAGAACTCATAAGAAACTCCTGTTTGAATTGTAAAGTACAAAGGTCGATAACTTTCAGAATTTTGGCTGGCATTTTTTAATTGATACTTAAGTAAGGGCTCAACATTTAAAAACATTTTTTTTGATAGCTTATATTGAAGATTTGTTCCAATGTTAATGCTGAAATTTGTTTTCAAAATATTAGTATTGCTTCCTAACTTAAAATTGTTAGATGCAGTATTTATGGCAATATTATTTTCATCTAGAAACAGAAAACTTAATTCTCCTATTAGTGAAGTGCTAATCTGATTATCTAAGATTTGATATTGTAACCCAAATGAAATTTCGTTGTAAATTGTCTTTTGTATTACATCTACTTTTTCAGAATTTCCTATAATATCATTAACGGGTAAAATTATTCCTAAATCATTAAGTATAATGGGTAGTTGATCAGTTTGGATGTTTTTTATTTTGTTGCTTAACTTTAGTCGGTTATATCCAACCCTTAGCGCTATTTTGTCTGTATAATATGATTTAAAGAGAACACCATAGCTCAAACTTATTCTACCACGATTTGTGTTTTTTGCCAGATGGTTGCTTATCAAAGACCCATTAGGGGCGATAGTATATGTTGGGATGACCTGCGCTCCTATGCTAAATTTTTGAAATGGTTTTTTCTTTATAGGATTCATATATACTAATGTATCCTTATTCTTACGGTTAGTGATAGTGGTATTCTTTTTGGGTGTTATTAAAGTTTTTAGAGAATCATCTTTACGTTCTTTATGCTTTTCATTTTTAGATGCTCTGTTGCGATTGTGATTTAAAACTTGATCTGCTTTATTTTTTGTTTTGCTTGTAGTTACGGTTGAAGATATTGAGGTTCCTTCATTTATAGGGTTCGTTTTTGTACTAGAAATAGAAGTGTTTAGTTTATTTTTTATTTCTTCGATACCTCTATTGGTTCCTTTTTTTGCGCTGGATGCCTGTTGATTAGTTTTGTGAGTAGGAAGCGGCATTTTATTTGTTGTTATTAAAAGACTAGAATTCGAAACATTTTTATTTGATGATAAACCAATACCATTATTAGTTTCACTATATAGTAAAGACCAATTGTTTTCTACCTTATTTGTATATAGATCATTGATATCAGGTTTTGATTTGGGTGACATAGATACTGTTGTTATATCTTCATTGCCTGATATTTGTAGTTTGTTGTTTTCTAGATCTATTTCTTCGCAATTTTCTGGAGCTACTGGTCTTTTTGTTTTAGTATTAATTGGGTTTTCTGTGATACTATTATAGTTATATGTATTAGCAGCAAAAAGTATTAATAACAAAAGAAATATAAGTACACCTACTACTTTTGCCCAATAAAAAAGCGTGTTATCTTCTTTTTTGGGTAATTTAGGTTCGATATCTTCCCAGGATAAATTACTAGGTGATTGATTAAAGCCTTTAAGTTTTTCTTTAAAAGCTTTTCCTATGTCTTTTGGGTCAGCCATTACTTATTGCAATTTTTTTTAAATAATTGTTACTAGATGTTATTTTGGTTTTTAGTATAACTTTTGCTCTATGTAGGTTTGATTTTGAGGTCCCTTCAGAAATATGTAACATTTTGGCTATTTCTTTATGAGAATACTCATCTAGTTCATATAAGTTAAAAACCAATCTATATCTGTCGGGTAATTCCTGTATGTGTTTTAGTAATTCATCTAATGAAAGGTTTAATGTTTCAGGATCAATTTTGGTATCTGCGATATTCTCTTCATTGATATTTATATCAGTAAAAGATGTTTTTTTATATTTATCGATAGCTTTATTAATCGTTATCCTTTTCATCCAACCTTCAAAAGAACCTTTAAAATTATATTGATTTATCTTTTTAAAAATTGTAATAAAGGAGTCTTGTAAATTATCTTCTGCTTCATCATAATTTTTGCAATACTTAAGACTCAAAGCAAATAGTATATCCCTATAAAGGTGAAACAATTCACTTTGTGCTTTCCTGTTGTTTTTTTGGCACTTCTTAATTAGCTTTCTTGTGTCCAATTGGTTTTAAGCTTAGCAAAGACTATTTATCGAAATCTGAAATATTTTTAATAAACAAAAAAGAACTCAATTTTCACCTTTAATTTTCACTATGTGGTACTTAAAATACCACATAAATTATCACTAGTTTACTTTTTAGACTGAATTGTTTTAAATGGTTGCGTAAAAGATTTAAAAAAAAGCAATCTTTCCTGAAAACAAGGAAAGATTGCCGAAAATAACAATTAGCTCTCGTTATTATTATCGCAGGCTTCAGCAAATAAAACTATTCTAATTATTTTAGATTCGTTGGTATCTGTATTTTTGATGTTAACGAAAACTAACTGAGGATTAGTTGTGTTTTGATAAACAGACGAGTCTAATATATTTGTTTCTTGTTCTGCATGCTCATAGGTTTGGTAAAATGATAATGTTAATAAAGAAGGATCTATATTTTCCTGAAAAGAAAGAATACAGTCTTTGTAATCATCAAAAACAAAATTGGCGGTATCTTCAAAATTTTTCAATTCACATTCCTTAAATTCTACATAATCGCATGAATTTTTAATATTACATTGTCTTTTGATGATATATTTATCGGTTTCATTGGATACTTCTACAGTTTCATCATCTATTATCATGGCTTTCCAATCAAAATTCCAATCTTTGGCTGTTTTAGAATTTCCTTCAAGATGAATATTAATATGTAATTTACCTTCAAGGAAAAAGGATATCCACGAGGTTCTGTATGCATTACCATTATCATAAAAAATACCGGTTCCATCGTCATAAAAATCTAGTAGTGCATCATTATAGTTTTGATTATTAGTTGAAGAGGTAATTTTCCAAATGCAATTTTCTTCTAATATTCTATTACAATAGATAATAATCTCTGATTCGATACAAGCTTCTATGGTTTTTTTTAATTCGGCATTGTCCTGGATGCTAAACGAACTGCCATCTTCTAGAATGGTAGTTATAGGATAACTTAGGCCTATTGCGCTATTAGTTCCTTCTGAGTCTTCCAGAAGACCCACAAAATCTATATTATCATAGACTATTCTGCTATCTACAATTTCAGAATTTTCATCAAAAAGATATACATTAAAAGGGTAAACAAAAGTGATACAGACGGGCTTATTATCTTCATTTTTGCTTTCTGAAATACTTTTTAACGAATTAAATAATTCTGAATCTGTTTCTATTTTTTGAATATTATCAGGAAATAGATCGAAGGATTCATTATGGCAGGAAACCATTGAAATTAGTAGGGCGCTAAGTAGTAGGGTTTTAAACGTTGTCATAGTTGCATTATTTAAAGTCTTTGTCTTATAGACTGATAGCCTTTAAATGGTTGCGTAACATTAACTTATTTATCCAAATCAATAATAATTGGTAAAATTTATACGGAAGGAATGTATTTGGAATTTGGATTGTGTGTAGTGAAATAAAAAACGCCTTCAAGATTCTTGAAGGCGTTTTTTTAAATAGTATAGAAAAATTAATTTTCTTTTTTATCTCTATGAGGTTTTCGATCTCCTCTTGGCTTGTCACCTTCTGGTCTTGGAGGTCTAGGTAATAATGCTTTTCTAGACACTTTTTCTTTACGAGTTCTAGAATCAATTCCGAAATATTTTACATCAAAGATATCACCCATATTTACAACATCGCTAACATTCTCTGTGCGTTCCCATGCTAATTCTGAAACGTGAAGTAAAACTTCATTACCAGGAGCTTCCATATATTCTACTACAGCACCAAAATCTAACATTTTGATTACTTTCACTTCATATACACTACCAACAACAGGTTTAAAAGTAATAGAATCGATTTTTGCTAATACTGCATCAATTCCTTCCTGGCTTGTACCAAGAATCTCTACATTTCCTTCTTCTGTAACAGGGTCTTCATTGATAACAATAGTAGTACCTGTAGTTTTTTGTAATTCTTGAATTACTTTACCTCCTGGGCCAATTAAAGCGCCAATAAAGTCTCCAGGAATTGTTTTAGTTACCATTTTTGGTGCATGTGATTTTACATCCGCATTTGGCGATGCAATAGTATCTGTTAATTTTCCTAGAATATGTATACGACCATCAGCAGCTTGCTTTAATGCGTTTACCAAAATTTCATAAGAAAGACCTTTTACTTTAATATCCATTTGGCAAGCCGTAATACCATCAGCAGTACCAGTTACTTTAAAGTCCATATCTCCTAAGTGATCTTCATCACCTAAAATATCAGATAAAACTGCATATTTTCCTGTTTCACCATCAGAAATTAATCCCATAGCAATACCAGAAACTGGTTTTACCATTTGTACCCCGGCGTCCATCAATGCCATAGTCCCAGAACATACAGTTGCCATAGAAGAAGAACCATTAGATTCTAGTACTTCTGATACTATACGCACAGTATATGGGCAATCAGCAGGAATCATTCCTTTTAAGGCGCGTTGTGCCAAGTTACCGTGACCAACTTCTCTACGAGAAGTTCCTCGTATAGGTCTTGCTTCACCAGTACAGAAAGGAGGGAAGTTGTAGTGAAGGTAGAATGTTTCTTCTCCTTCATAAGATGGCATATCAATTTGATTTGCCTCTCTAGAAGTTCCCAAAGTCACTGTTGCTAGTGCTTGAGTTTCTCCTCGTGTAAATATAGAAGATCCATGAGTTGATGGTAAATAATCAACTTCACACCAGATTGGTCTGATCTCATCAGTTTTACGACCGTCTAGACGTAATCCTTCGTTTAAAGTAAGATCACGAATAGCAGCTTTTTCTGCTTTAGAATAATATTTAGATACTAAATCTCCAAAGTCTTCAAGTTCTTCTTCAGAAAATGTAGCTTTTATTTCTTCTTTTATTTCAGAAAAAGCTAAACCACGTTCTTTTTTAGAAGATCCCGCTTTTGCAACAGCATATACTTCATCATATGCCATTTCATGAATTTTCTTAGCTAAGTCTTCATCTTCTCTTTCTGGATCGTACTCTCTAACTTCTTTTCTTCCGAAGGCTTCGGCTAATTTAAGCTGAGCAGCACATTGTATTTTTATATGATCATGAGCGAATTTGATAGCTTCTACCATTTCTTCTTCGCTAATCTCTTTCATCTCTCCCTCAACCATCATTACAGAATCTGCAGAAGCACCAATCATCATATCGATATCTGATTCTTCTAACTGCGCTCTTGTTGGGTTAATGATAAATTCACCATTTACACGTCCTACGCGTGCTTCTGAAATGGCACATTCAAAAGGGAAATCAGATAATTGTATCGCTGCAGATGCTGCTAGTCCAGCCATTGCATCAGGCATAACATCATCATCATGAGACATTAACTGGATCATCACCTGAGTTTCTGCGTGATAATCTTTTGGGAATAGTGGTCGTAATACACGATCTACCAACCTCATTGTTAGTACTTCACCATCACTTGGTCTTGCTTCTCTTTTGAAAAAACCGCCAGGGTAACGACCAGATGCTGCGAATTTCTCTCTATAATCTACTGTTAATGGTAGAAAATCGACATCACTTTGTTTGTAATTTGAAACAACTGTACATAATAACATACACTTGCCAGATTGTACAACAACAGAACCATGAGCCTGTTTTGCTAATTTTCCGGTTTCGATAGAAATTTCTCTACCGTCACCAAGGTCAATGACCTCTTTATAAACTTTTGGAATCATAATTTTTTTGATTCTAACGTATCAGTTTTATCATACAGATAAATCCTGATATGTTTAATTAAACATTGGTTTCCGTCTTACTCGGACGGACAAGGTTGTGTTGTTGTAGTAATTGCGCGACCAATGAAAAACTAAGGCATGCATCCATACTCTAGTGAAGTACAAATGTTTTTTAATTATTTAATATAAAAAAAGAGGCATGCAGCCTCTTTTTTATTACTTTCTTAATCCTAATTCTTTTACAATTGCACGGTATCTCATGATATCCTTTTTAATAAGGTAGTCTAACAGATCTCTACGTTTCCCTACTAGCTTTACCAAAGAACGCTCTGTATTAAAATCTTTACGATTCTTTTTTAAGTGCTCAGTAAGATGAGTAATTCTGTGCGTAAACAATGCAATTTGACCTTCTGCAGAACCACTGTCATTCTTTCCTTTACCGTGCTTTGCGAAGATTTCTTCTTTAACTTCTTTCGTTAAATACATTCCAATATTATTTAAATGATTTTTATGTATAAATAGCTCTTTGCTATTAGCGTGCAAATATAATATTTTTTGGATTAGAAATGCATTTTATATGAAAAAACATAATGCAATTAAACGTTTTGCATAATATACGGTCTTAGTATCGTAACGTTAAAATTAAATATTATGAAAAGTAACTTATTTAAATTTAGTTTAATCGCATTATTTTTTTTGATTTTAGTAGGATGTAATAAAGATGATACTGAAGATCAATTGGTAACATCTTTCACTACCGAAGAAACAGAACTTAATGCCAAGGTAGATAATACGACCGAGGTAATAAGTGATACATTTTTACAAGTGTATGAGTATGAGGAAAGCGCTGTAAAAAGCCCCATACATCCTTTTTTGCCAGACTGTGCAACTATAACCGTTGAGGATACAGATACTTCTAAAGAAGTAACTGTAGATTTTGGCACTGAAGGATGTGAAGTTAGAGGAGGGCATATTGTAAAAGGAAAGGTGAATATGTCATACGTGGTAGATACCGAAGCAATGACAAGGATTATTAACTATACTCTCGAAGACTTTTTTGTTGATGATGTTCAATTTGTTGGATCTAAAATAGTAACCAGACAAAAAGCTAATGATAATGGTAATCCTCAATATACAATGAGTCTTGGTTTAACGGTTACTTTTGCTGATGGTACGCAGGCATCCAGAACAGGGTCGAAGGTTCGTGAATGGATCGAAGGTTCTTTTAATGGTAATTGGGGAGATAATGTTTTCTTAATTACAGGTGCCTGGGAAACTAATTTCAAAAATGGAAGCACACATAGTACCACAATTATAACACCATTACGACGAGAGGCGAGCTGTAGATTTTTGGTGAGTGGTGTTGTTGAGTTAGTAAGAACAAATTATAGTGGTTCGTTAGATTATGGTAATGAAGAGTGCGATAATTTAGCAGTATTTACTAATGATAATGGAGAAGAGCGTGAGATTCGATTATAGCCTGTTGATCTACAAGTCTTTGATGTGATTATATAAAAAGGCCCGACTTAAAGTCGAGCCTTTTTATATAACTGATATATTATATTTTAATTTGCTAAAGGACGATTTAGAATTAAACTTAGATATAGGTTTATTTTTTGTTTTAGTTCGTGTCTTGGAGTTATAAAGTCCAGAAACCCGTGTTCTTTTAAGAATTCGGCGGTTTGAAAACCTTCAGGTAATTCTTTTCCTGTGGTATCTCTAACAATACGCGGGCCAGCAAATCCAATTAATGCTCCTGGTTCTGCAATATTAATATCACCCAACATGGCAAAAGAAGCTGTTGTACCTCCTGTTGTTGGATCTGTACATAAGGATATATATGGTATTCCTGCATCGGCTAATTGAGCTAACTTAGCAGATGTTTTTGCCAATTGCATTAGCGATAATGCTGCTTCCATCATACGAGCACCTCCTGATTTAGAGATAATCATAAATGGAATTTTATGCTTTAATGAATAATCAGCAGCTCTTGCGATTTTTTCACCTACAACACTACCCATAGAACCTCCAATAAATGCAAAATCCATACATGCGATAACTAAATCATTACCAAAGGATTTTCCTACTGCTGTTCTTACGGCATCTTTTAAATTTGTTTTTTCTTGCGCGTCTTTAAGACGATCAACATATTTCTTTTTGTCTTCGAATTTAAGAGGGTCTTTTGAGGTAACACCTTTATCAAGTTCTTTAAATTTATTGTCATCAAATAGGATTTCAAAATATTCTTTACTACCTATTCTTACATGATATCCATCTTCTGGACTTACATAGAAGTTTTTTTCAAGTTGCTCTGCATCTACAATTTTTCCCGTTGGAGATTTATACCAAAGCCCTTTAGGGACATCCTTTTTGTCTTCGGTAGCAGTTTGTATACCTTTTTGTGTTCTCTTAAACCAAGCCATATAATTTTATTATAATTAAAAAAAGCTGAAACTCATTTAAGGAGTTTCAGCTTAAGTTTTTCAGTCTTCTATAATGTATTTACATTATTTAAATCCTCGAATGCCTTTTTAAGACGGTTCTTAAAGGTAATTTCTCCTTCTCGTAACCATTTTCTGGGATCGTAATACTTTTTATTAGGTTCTTCTGATCCACCAGGATTACCTATTTGCGTCTTCAGATATTCAATATTATTGGTCATGTAATCTCGAATACCTTCATTAAATGCAAATTGAAGATCTGTGTCAATGTTCATTTTAATGACTCCATATCCAATTGCTTCTCTTATTTCTTCAACAGTAGAGCCACTTCCTCCATGAAAAACAAAATCGATGTGGTTATGTTCAACTTCATATTTCTTTGAGATAAACTCCTGAGAATTTTTAAGTATTTTTGGTGTTAATTTTACATTACCTGGCTTGTATACACCATGAACATTACCAAAGGCTGCTGCTACAGTAAATTTATCACTTACTTTACTTAATTCTTCGTAAGAGTAGGCAACTTCTTCTGGTTGAGTATATAGCTTAGAATCATCTACATCGCTATTATCTACACCATCTTCTTCACCGCCAGTGATTCCTAGTTCGATTTCTAAGGTCATACCCATTTTGCTCATACGAGCCAAATATGTTGCACAGATCTCGATGTTTTCTTCGATTGGTTCTTCAGATAAATCAATCATATGAGAACTGTACAATGGTTTTCCGGTTTCTTTGTAAAATTCTTCTCCGGCATCTAATAGGCCATCGATCCAAGGAAGTAGTTTTTTTGCACAGTGGTCAGTATGCAAAATTACTGGTACTCCATAGGCTTCAGCCATTAAATGTACATGTTTGGCACCTGCAACTGCTCCTGCAATTGCTGCCTTTTGGTCTTCATTAGAGAGGCCTTTTCCAGCATTAAACTGTGCTCCTCCGTTAGAGAATTGAATAATTACAGGAGAATTTAACTCTGCAGCAGTTTCTAAAACGGCATTAATCGAATTAGAACCGATTACATTAACTGCAGGTAATGCAAAAGCTTTCTCTTTTGCATATTTAAAAATTGCCTGAACTTCGTCTCCTACGGCAACTCCTGGTTTGATGTTGTGACTCATAATTTAGTTTTGGTTTATAAGGCTACAAAAATAGTAAAATTATACGGAAACCGATAGGATTAAAATAATCATTGAAACAAGCAGAGTTGTGGTTGTTTTAATTATTATGGATTATTGATTTTTCTCAAAAATAAGATATGTAAATGTTTGATGTTAGAATTAAACTATCTGATATGATGAATGGTTAAAAAGGATAATTAATTCCAAAATTATAAACTGCTTCAGAGAAGTTATACCCTTTAAACCACCTTTTATTTTGATCGTTGGCTGGATTAAAAGTTTTGAATCCTATGTCAAGTCTTAAAACGAAGAAATTAAAATCATATCGAAATCCGAAACCACTTCCTAGAGCAATTTCCCTTACATCATCTAATTCTGAAAAGATAGCATCTTCTTCTTCTACATTGTCCAAAACATTCCAAATGTTTCCGGCATCAACAAATAATGCTCCATGTAATGACCCTAGAATCTTGTATCGGTATTCTGCATTTAGTGCAATTTTCATATTAGCTTCATTAAACTCATCTCTCCCGCCAGTACTTCCTGGTCCCAGATCATATACTAACCATGCTCTGTTATCATTAGGTCCACCGCCAAAGAAACTTCGTGCAAAAGGAATACTATTAGAATTACCGTAAGGAAGTGCAATTCCTCCAAAAGCCCTAAAAGCAACTACGTTTTTTCGTCCTAAATCCCAATGTTTTATGTAATCCAATTCTGTTTTTGCATATTGAGAAAATTCTACACCAAATATCTCAAAACGTTTATTAGAATTTTCTTTTAATCCGGATATATTTGAAATTGCACTTAATACATTACCTGCTAACTCGACTTTTGCTCTAAATCTTGAATAACTTTCATCATAAAGGTTTTCTCTATTGTTCTTTGTGTAGGTGTAACTCGAAGCAAAGATTAAGTTGTCTTCGGTTAATCTTACCTTTCTTTCATTGATATTTCGAATCTCTTGTAATTGATCTGATGTTAGATCGGGATCTGCTGCAGAACTTAAAGATTCTGCTATAAATCCATTTGCTCCACTAGGAATATGTAATACGGCATTATCTATATTTGGAGTACCGGTATCTGGTTGAGAAAAGAATGGTGAATCTGCCTCTAAAACTTTTGTAGCAATATTATTTAACCTGTTAAATGAAGTGTTGTAAATGTTAAAATAGTTGCTAGTGTTTAAGTTTCTTACGTATTGTATATTAACAAGATCAAATTGGTTGGTTAGAGTATTGCTAGGTTTCCATCGATAATTAAATACTCCTGTGGCATTTTGTTTATCAAGGCCAATATTTTGCTGAACATTCATTCCGAAAATAAGATTAGTAGTCGGCGACATATGTTTTGGAATAATCTTATGATTTATAAAAGGAAAAACAATTTTAGGAAAAGATAGTTTTACATCTGCTCCTACTTCGGATATATTAAAGAATTTTTGACCACCATCTACTGCATCACTAGAAGATCCAATACTTCCCCGAGCCGAGATTTCTAAAATTTCGGCTCCTCCAAAAACATTTCGTATTAAAAGAGATCCTCCAAAACCTATTCCAAAGGCTTGAATATTTGATGTCGATACATCAAAATCTATATTTGTACTGTATTTTTTTCTTGGAGTTAATAAGATATTGGCAACAAGATTTTCTCCAGTTGGATCATTAGGGTCAATATCAAATCGTATGTTAGGATATTTAAATGTTCTTAAATTATTGATTTGATTATAAGTAAATGTTCTGTCTTTATCTCTGAAAATTTCACCTGGTGTAATGAGAACAGAATTTGTAATTGCTTTACGAGTATATTTTATTTTCTCAAAACCGTAAATATTATACCCTTTATACGAAGTACTATCTTTAGGTTTTTGATTTCGATTTTGATAAGAATAATCTGTGTAAATATTTACTTTGCTTATTTTATGAACTTTAAAAGGGGTTCTAGCGGTAGAATCTCCATATGTTATAGAGCGGTTCTTTATAAGTAGATTTAGATTTACTTTATGATCCGTGTTAACAGTATCAGCATCAAATTTTATAAATTCTTTTTCGAAGTGAAATAATCCAGAATTTCGATATAATGAAGTAAGCCGTTCTCGTTCGGTCTCAATATCTAATGTTTTATATTGTTTTCCCGAAATAATTATAGATTTCTGAGCGTTTAATTTGTAAATAGAATCAGCAACCTTAGATTCTATTTTGGTTTTTAATGAATCAATGAAATAAGGTTCGTGTGGTTTTACATAATAGTCTACAGTTGCAGTTTTATCGTTCTTTGTATTGATCTTATAATCTGCTTCAATATTAAACCAACCGTTATTCCAATAATAGGCTTGTAGTCTTTTTATAGAACGTTTTACTTTAGATTCATCAATAATTGAAGGAGATTCTCCTGTGCTTTTTACCCACTCATTAATACCTGATAGTCCTACGCCTAATCTGTCTACTTGTTTTTTTGAAAGGAACTTAATGATTCTTTTTTTTCGCTTAGGTTTTCTGGTTAGCCAATCTTGATATAAAGAATCTTGATTTATTCTTGCCAGATTATATATATGAAGCCTAATAGGGATTCCTAATAGTTTAGTATTTGGTTTTTGATATAATTGATTGTACAGTTTTGAGTCCTTAGTTTTAGCGCTATCGACGTAAATTTGATTTTTTTTCAAAAGATATTCGTGCTCAGGAACTCTTTTTACCGCATTACACGAAAATAAAAAGATGCTAGTTAAGGTAATTAATAATATTTTTGTCAGAAAGTGTTTCAACCTGTATTCATTCATTGATTCAAAAATACACTATTTGTATGGTTAGCAAAAACCAAAAGAAATTAATAAAGAGTTTATATCAAAAAAAGTACCGAAAACAACATGGATTGTTTGTTGCAGAGGGTAAAAAAGTAATTAAGGAGTTACTTGCTGCTGATTTGAAGCTTCATTCCCTCTTTACTTTAGAGACTGGAATTTTTGATGTTTCTGCGGCATTAGAGTGTCGTGTTACCGAGGAGGAGTTAAAACAGATTAGCTTTTTAACTACTCCGCAAGTTGCATTAGCAGTGTTTTGTATTCCAGAAGTAAAAAAAACAAACTCAAAAGGTTTGATTTTGGCATTGGATGATGTTAGAGATCCCGGTAATTTGGGAACTATAATTCGTCTTTGTGATTGGTTTGGTATAGAGAATTTGGTATGTTCTTTACAAACTGTAGATTGTTATAATCCAAAGGTTATACAGGCTACAATGGGATCTATTACAAGAGTAAATATTAGTTATGTGAACTTGAAGAATTATTTAACTTTAGAAACACCAAATTCTAGGATTTTTGGCACTTTTATGAATGGAAATTCTATTTATACCGAGAAATTACCCAAAGATGCTATTGTTATAATGGGTAATGAAGCAAATGGAATCTCTGAAGATATCGAGAATCTTATTAAAGACAGGGTAACAATTCCACAATTTGGATCAGATCAAAAAACAGAAAGCCTTAATGTTGCTACTGCAACGGCTATTGTGCTTAGTGAATTTAGAAGATCTTAACTAAGTTATGTTATTGAAATGTGAAATTTATAAAAATCCCTCTCGTTGACATTTTATCAATAGTCGAAGTATATGGACTATTAGGGTCATTGTCTTTTACCAACTCATCAGACATAGCAAATACACCTCTTATAGATGGAGTAAATTTGAAATAGTATAAATACAAATCTATACCAAAACCAATTTCGTAATAATTAGTATTGGTTTTCATTCTAAATTGCCCTACACTATTATCATCGGGATTATCTTCGTTACTAGACAAGTTTATAGAGGTAGAAACACCTCCAACAATAAAAGGTTTAATATTATTGATTCTTTTGGTCGATATTTTTAGTAATAACGGTACATGTACATATGTTGATTTTACTTCTCTTACAGATTCAAAATCTGAAGTAAATTGAGAATTAGAAAACCTTAAATTTCGTGTGTTAAAAGTAACCATAGGTTCTAATCTAAGATCAAAATAATCATTTAACCTCAGGTTCCCTAAAAGACCAACACTAAAACCAACAGATTCATCATGTATAATATCAGTATCTGGTGCATCTGTTGTATAATCAAAATTAAAATCATAAAGATTAAATCCAAGAATATAACCATAACTAAACCTTGGTTTATCAAAGTTTTGAAGGTTCTGTACCTTTTCTTTAGAAAATAACTGCGCACTCATATTTTGAGTACATATTAAAACTACTATTAAGATAAATATTCTTTTCATCTAAATTAAAATTAACCTTTTAATGGTTTAAAACCCTTATTCGTTTTGATATTATTATTTTGTGGCTGTATAAATTGTAGCTACACCAAAAGTTTGGGGATTATCTTTGACTTCTATAAACCCGATTTTTTTCAAAATATTGTTGAAGGCTTCTCCATAAGGAAAAGCTGCAGCACTTTCACTTAGATAAGAATAAGCAGATTTATCCTTTGAAAACAACTTACCAACAAGAGGTAATATTGTTGATGAATAAAACTTGTATCCTTGTTTATACGGGGTTTTTGTGGGTATCGAGGTTTCTAAAACTACAAAAATACCTCCGGGTTTAAGAACTTTAAAAATCTCTGAAAGCCCTTTTTCTAAATTTTCAAAATTTCGTACTCCAAAAGCTACAGTTATCGCATCAAAATAATTTTCATCATAAGGTAGATTTTCACTATCTCCCTGTACCATATTAATAATGGTGTCTAAATTTTTTATTGCAATCTTTTGCCTTCCAACTTCCAGCATTCCTGTAGAAATATCAAGACCAATGATTTCTGATGCCCCTGTTTTTGATAGATTTATGGCCAGATCACCAGTTCCTGTAGCAACATCCAAAATTCTTTCAGGATTTGTTTTGCTAACCAGTTGAACTACTTTTTTACGCCATTTTACATCAATACCAAAAGAAATAACACGATTTAGCCCGTCATAATTCTCTGAGATAGTATCAAACATCTCGGCAACCTGCTCTTTTTTAGATCTGGTTTTGTCTTTATATGGAGTTATTTTTTCTGACATTAAAAAAATTTAGGCAAATATACATTTTTGATATTGAACTAATCCTGAGTTTTGTCGTTTAAGCAAAAAAATGTGATTTTGTTCTATAACACTGGTTTTTGTAAGACATGTTTTTTGGTTACAAAATGATGAAAAATGAAATCATAATTATTAGAATTGAAGTTGAGGATCATCAAAATTTTACCAGTTAGTCAATTTACATTATCTTTGTACGCTTTTATATTCTAAGACCTTACTTCTAGTTATTTTGAAGTGTAGTATTTAGTCTTAGTTTGATTTTATCTTTAGATGGAAAACAATAAACAAAACCAATGAAAATCATAATCGCCGGAGCTGGTGAGGTAGGATTTCATTTGGCGAAATTACTCTCGTTTGAATCCCAGGACATTACACTTATAGATACAGATAAGGAATGCCTTAATTATGCGGATACTCACCTGGATATTAGAGTTATTAAAGGAGATTCTACTTCAATTGCTATTTTAAAAGAAGCAAGAGTAGATAATGTAGATATGGTAATTAGTGTTACCTCTAGCGAAACAACCAATATTACGATATGTGTATTGGCAAAACAGCTTGGGGCTAAACGGACTATTGCTAGGATTTCTAATACAGAGTTTATAGAAAATAAAGAAGAAGTTGGATTCATTAAATTTGGTATTGATGAGCTAATTTCTCCAGAGGCCTTAGCAGCTAGTGAAATAGAGTTATTGCTTAGTCAATCTGCATTTCATGGTAGTTATGAATTTGAGAATGGTGCGCTAACGATGGTGGGGACTACTTTGTCTAAAGAAGCATTATTTGTTGGCAAAACAGTAAGAGAAGCAGCAGACGTTTTTCCAGAATTACATTTTATGCCTATCGCAATTCAACGTTCAGGAACTCAATATACATTAATACCAAGAGGGGATACTACCTTTAAAGAAGGAGATCAAGTGTATTTTGTAACTTCAAAAGGTGGAGTAGAAGAGCTGTATAAGTTAACAGGAAAAGTTAAAGAGCAAATCAAAAATGTCATGATTCTGGGGGGGAGTAAGATTGGTTATAAGACTTCTCGGGATCTTTGTGATCATAAATTTAGAGTAAAGCTTATCGAGAAAGACAGAGAGAAATCCTTTGATCTTGCTGATGAACTGCCTAATGCTTTGATTATTAATGGTGATGGGCGAAATGTAGAACTATTACAAGAAGAAGGTATAGATGGGATGGATGCTTTTATAGCTGTAACTGGTAATTCTGAAACCAATATAATGTCTTGTCTGGTGGCTAAGTCTAAAGGAGTGAGAAAAACTATTGCATTAGTAGAAAATATGGATTATTTCCAGTTATCTCATTCTATTGGTATAGATACCTTGATCAATAAGAAACTTCTGGCTGCAAATAATATTTTTAGATTTATTAGAAAAGGGGAGGTTGTAGCAATGACCAAACTTAATAATATGAATGCAGAGCTGTTAGAGTTTATTGTTAAGCCTTCATCAGAAGTAAGCGATAATTTAATCAAAGATTTAGATTTTCCTCGTTCTGCTATAATTGCTGGTGTTATTAGAGATGAAGAAGGAATGATCCCACTGGGAGATTTTTATATTCAGGCAGGAGATAGAGTAGTGGTATGTTGTTTGCCAAAATCTATTAAGAAAATAGAAAAGCTTTTCCTTTAAGATGTATAGATTAAACTATAAGATTATCTCACATATCATGGGGCTTTTATTGCTCTGTAATGGCGGCTTTATGCTAATCGCCACATGTATCAGTTTTATCTATAAAGATGGAGTTACTATAGAAATCATGATGGCATCTTTAGCTACGATGTTTATTGGGATCATCTTAATGTTTTTAACAAGAGAGCATCAGAAAGAGATTAATAAACGAGATGGATATATTGTTGTAACTTTTGGTTGGATATTCATGTCTCTTAGCGGAACATTACCTTACTTATTCTCTGGAGCAATACCATCTTTTACCAATGCTTTTTTTGAAACGATGTCTGGATATACTACTACTGGTGCATCTATTCTTAATGAAATAGAGATTATTCCTAAAGGAGTTTTGTTTTGGCGTAGTTTAACACATTGGATTGGAGGCATGGGGATTATTGTATTGGCCATTGCTATTTTGCCATTATTAGGGATAGGAGGTATGCAGTTGTTTGCTGCAGAGGCACCTGGACCCAGTGCAGATAAATTACATCCTAGAATTACAGATACTGCAAAGCGATTGTGGTTGATTTACTTTGGGTATACTGTTGCAGAAACGATTCTTTTGAAACTAGCAGGGATGAATTTCTTTGATGCTATAAACCATGCATTAAGTACATTATCTACAGGAGGGTTTTCTACAAAAAATGCAAGTGTTGCGTATTGGAACGATCAACCGCTAATACAATACATTATCATATTGTTTATGTTTTTGGCTGGTATGAATTTTGTTCTTAGTTATTTTGGATTTAAGGGTAAGATTCAGAAAATTATAAAAGATGAAGAATTTAAATTTTATGCGCTTTCTGTTATTATATTTACAGTAATAGCTACCCTTGTAATTTATAGTAAAGCAGATGTATCTATGTCATCTATTGATCATCCGATGGTGTGGGGAGAAGCAGAGAGTGCTTTTCGTCATGCATTATTTCAAGTACTTGCGGTAATTACTACTACAGGTTTTGTGAGTGCGGATTTTACAATGTGGACTCCTTTTTTAACAGTTCTTTTCTTTGGAATTATGTTCCTGGGTGGTTCTGCGGGATCTACCTCTGGAGGTATAAAAGTAATGCGGCATTTAATAACTATTCGAAATGGGATTTTAGAATTTAAAAGAACATTACATCCCAGAGCAATCCTTCCGGTAAGGTATAATAGAAGATCAGTCTCTAAGGAAATTGTATTTAATATATTGGCATTTTTTATATTATATATGCTTGCCTTTATTATTGGTTCTGTGGTCTTAGGCGCATTAGGATTAGATTTTGAAACTGCAATTGGAGGAGCTGCTTCTTCTCTAGGTAATGTTGGACCTGCTTTTGGTAAACTTAGTCCTGTAAATAACTTTGATGTATTACCTGCCTTTGGGAAATGGTGGTGCTGCTTCCTTATGTTAATAGGAAGATTAGAGCTCTTTACAGTGCTGATACTTCTTACCCCGTTTTTCTGGAGAAATAGGTAATTTAGTTTATTGCATTTGCCATTCCCAGGTTGCAGAAGAATTTGGCACTATAGCCCATAATTCAGCAACTTTTTTGATGGTATCTTTTACAGTTCCCTTTATGCTTTTTAGCTCTCTATCTTCAATTAGAAAAATATCTAATATTGATTCATAGTATCTGATATAATTAGCGCTAAACTCTTTTTCTGGTTTGATGTTTAAGATTTCATCATCTGTGTGGGTTACGTCAAAGTTTTCTTTAAAAATTTCAAGGACATTTTTTTTGACGATACGTTCCTTTTCTAGAGTATCCATAACAATTGGTTTTAAGTTGGTTCTTTTTGAATATTTGTTTCTTAGAAAAACATAATATTCGGGATATAGCTAAAGTATAACTCTAATTTCGTTTATTTAGTATAGAAGGCAATTTTAAAAATTGTAAAATAAGGTTAAAATTTACTTAACGTTTGCTAAAAAAATATGCCAATACCCTATTTTATAGGCATTGGCATATTTATAAAAAGTTAAAATCGTTAATTATTAGCTCACAATTTCTTTAATTCTTTTGATAGCTTCTTTAATTTCTTCTGTACTGGCAGCATATGATATTCTAATACAATTACTATTTCCAAAAGCAATACCTGTTACTGTGGCAACATTAGCCTTTTCTAATAAGAACATTGAAAAATCTGTAGCATTTTCAATAGTGTGTCCTTGTAATGTTTTACCAAAGTAATGTGAGATGTCAGGAAAAACGTAAAACGCTCCTTCTGGTTCATTACATTCGAATCCTGGAATCTCGGATAACAAACCTAGTATTAGTTTTCTTCTCTCTTTAAACTCATCAACCATATATTGAATTTTGCTAACAGGGGCTTCAAGGGCTGTAATTACTGCGCGTTGAGCAATACAATTAGCTCCACTGGTTACCTGGCCTTGCATTTTATTACATGCTCGAGCAATTGAAGTTGGTGCTCCAATGTATCCTATTCGCCATCCGGTCATAGCAAAAGCTTTAGCGACTCCATTAACAGTTACTGTTCTGTTATACATGTCTTCAAATTGAGCCATAGAAGCATGACCGCCAACATAATTAATATGCTCATATATTTCATCACTTACTACAATGATATTAGGATATTTCTGTAGTACGTCTGCCAATGCTCTTAATTCTTCTTTGCTATAAATAGATCCACTTGGGTTACAAGGAGAGCTATACCATAGCATTTTGGTTTTTGGTGTAATCGCTTTTTCGAGCTGTTCAGCTGTCATTTTAAAATCGGTATCAATAGAAGTTTTTACTTCTACTGGAACTCCACCAGAAAGTTTTACAATATCACTATAACTCACCCAGTAAGGACATGGTAGAATTATTTCATCTCCTGGGTTAATATATACTTGAGCAACATTATAAAGAGATTGTTTTGCCCCGGTAGATACAACAATTTGTGAGCGATCATAGGTAAGACCATTATCACGCTTAAATTTAGTGATAATTGCATCTTTTAATTCTACGTATCCATCAACCGGCGTATACGAATTGTAGTTGTCGTTTACAGCTTGTATAGCAGCTTCTTTAATAAAATCTGGAGTGTTAAAATCTGGTTCTCCAAGACTAAGGCCAATAATATCTTTCCCTTCGGCTCTTAGTTCACGTGCCTTTGCAGCCATCGCTAATGTAGCTGATGCTTTAAGCGCATTGATTTTGTCTGATAATTGTATGCTCATTTCTGATACTTGTGTGCTCATTTTATCTGGTAAATAAAAATTATGATTGTATTGCAGGCTTCATTCCCATTTCTTTAAGATGTTTAAAATGGGCAATAATAGCTTTCCGCGTGGTTTTGTACTCGTTATAAGGGAGATTACATTCTATAGCAGTTTGTTTTACAATTTTAGAAATTTTAGTATAATGAATATGACTTATATGAGGGAAAATATGGTGTTCTACCTGGTGATTTAAGCCACCGGTAAACCAATTTACCAATCTGTTTTTTGTAGAAAAATTTACTGTAGTAAATAATTGGTGTATTGCCCAGGTGTTTTTCATGGTTCCAGTTTTATCCGGGATTGGCATTTGTGCTTCTTCTACCATATGGGCTAACTGAAATACTACACTTAATATCAATCCTGCAACATAGTGCATTATAAAAAATCCTATTAAAATTTTCCACCAGGCTATTGACATAAAGATCATAGGGATTAAAATCCATATAGATAAATAGATGGTTTTGGTGATAACAATAGTACTCCATTGTTTTAATGGGCTAGGTAGTTTTCCGTAAGAAAGCTTACGAGCAAGATAGTTTTTGGTTTGCTTAAAATCTGTAGTCAACGCCCAGTTAAAAGTTAGTAAACCATAAAGAAATATAGAATAATAATGTTGAAATTTATGAAAACGTCTCCATTTTGAATGTTTTGTGAAACGAATCACCCGGCCAGCATCCATATCTTCATCATGACCATGAATATTTGTATAGGTATGGTGTAAAACATTATGTTGTACCTGCCAGTTATAAACATTGCCCGCCAGGATATACATACTGCCTCCCATTAGCTTATTAATCCATTTTTTTGAAGAATACGAATCGTGATTTCCATCATGCATCACATTCATGCCCACGCCAGCCATTCCTACTCCCATTACTATAGTGAGTAGTAGCATCCACCATTGCGAAATGTTAAGGGTAAGAATTAGAAAATAAGGGGTTAGAAAAAGAGAAAACATAACGATGGTTTTAGTGTGTAATCGCCAGTTTCCTGTTCGTTTAATGTTGTTTTCTTTAAAATATTGATTTACACGTTTATTTAATGTTTTAAAGAATTTAGCAGAATCTTCTCTGCTAAAACGTATGTTAGGTGCAGTCATAAGCATTGAGGTTTATGATCAAACGATTATGATCATAATTATATTGGGTAAAGTTAGGTATTTAAATTTTTTTAAGTTCCTAAAAAGAAGTAAAATATCTCATCTTAAGGTGTATTTTTGTGCTTTAATTACTATTTGATGGATATTATACTTAAATACTTTCAGAACCTAACTGAAGAACAAAGATTACAGTTTTCAAAACTTGAAGATTTATATACAGAATGGAATGCTAAAATTAATGTTATCTCTCGTAAAGACATCGAATTGTTATACGAACGACATATTTTGCATTCTTTGGGAATAGCAAAAATTTTGGAGTTTAAACCGGGAGCACAAGTACTGGATGTGGGAACTGGTGGTGGTTTTCCTGGGATTCCTTTAGCGATTTTATTTCCAGAAACTCAATTTTATTTGGTTGATGTTATTGCCAAAAAAATTAGAGTTGTCAATGAAGTGGCAAATGCATTAGATCTAAGTAATATTAAAGCAGAACAGCGAAGAGCTGGTACATTTGATGATCGTTTTGATTTTATCGTAAGTCGTGCAGTAACCAATATGCCTGATTTTGTGAAATGGATTAGAAAAAATATTGCAAAAAAGAACAATCACGAATTACAAAACGGGATTTTATACCTTAAAGGAGGTGACCTTACAGAAGAGTTAGCTTTATTCCCAAAAGCTGTAGAACACAAATTATCAGATGTTTTTGAAGAAGAGTTTTATGAGACTAAAAAAGTGGTTTATCTTCCTTTAAAATATAAAGTATAAAGAAAAAGGAGTTTTAGATTCATTTAAAACTCCTTTTTTGGTAATATGCTTTAACTAATTTATATACTAATATAATCTGTATAGCCTTCTTCACCAGGAGTATAGAAAGTATCCATGATAGGCTGAGTTAATGCAATGTTGCTTTTTAATTTTTCAATAAGATTTGGATTTGATATGTATGGTCTTCCTATATAAACAAGATCACTTCCTTTGTCCAATACTGTTTGAGCTTCTTTTGCTGTATTTATATTTCCTCCTGTGATAATTGTTCCTTTAAAAATATTTTGAAGTGTTGTAACAATATCTGTCGGAAAATCTGGAGCTCCCATACCACGATGATCTACGATGTGAATATATGCTATATTAAGTTTTGATAACTCTGCAGCTAAGTAGCTGTACATTTCTACTAAATCATCATATGTACCTTGCATATCATTAAAAATACCATAAGGAGAGATTCGTACACCTACTTTATTTGCGCCAATAGCATCAATGGTTTTTTGTGTTAATTCTAGTAAGAAACGAGCTCTGTTTTTATAAGAACCTCCGTACTCGTCGTTACGAATATTAGATGCAGGATTCAAAAATTGATCAAGTAGGTAACCATTCGCACTATGAAGCTCTACTCCGTCGATTCCTGCTGATACTAAATTAGTTGCTGCTTGTATATATTCGTTTTGAGTTTTTTGTATTTGATCTATAGACATGGCTTCAGGAATGGCATAAGGACTACTTCCTGATATGTCAGTATGAATTTCTCCACTTAGTTGTACGCTTGATGGGGCCATAGTTTTTGCGCCTTCTGGTAAATTTGGGGTTGCAGAAGCTCTTCCGCAATGCATTAATTGCACAAAAATTTTACTGTCTTTGCGATGTACTCTTGAGGC
This sequence comes from Aquimarina macrocephali JAMB N27, assembly GCF_000520995.1. Taxonomy (GTDB): domain Bacteria; phylum Bacteroidota; class Bacteroidia; order Flavobacteriales; family Flavobacteriaceae; genus Aquimarina; species Aquimarina macrocephali. The sequence continues at coordinate 71,558 of NZ_JACA01000052.1, forward strand.
AATATTTTTCCATCCTTTAATTTGAGTATCAGTAAAAGCTCCGGGAATTCTAGCGTATCCTAATCCATTAGGGGATGGCGACGTTCCTTCGGTTATGATCAATCCAGCATCAGAACGTTGTTCATAATACAATGCCATAATATCATTTGGAATGTTTTTGATTGCTCTATTACGGGTCATAGGGGCCATTACAATATGATTTTTTAAAGTAATTGAACCTAAGGAATATGGTTGAAAAATTTTCATTTTGTATATTTTTTGTATTAAAAGTTTATAAAAGTAATTATTAATAGTTTCTAAAAGAAACATTTGTATTTTTGTACCCTAAAAAAATGGTAACCTCGATGTAACTAATGAGGTTATTTAACAAAAAGTTAAGAATTATGAGTAGAAAATTAGTTCATAATCCGAATCATTGCCCAATGATTCATGCAACGAATATTATAGGAAATAAATGGACACCTATTATTATTTATGTTTTAGGAGAACGTAAGTTAAGATTTGGTCAATTGGTGGTTTTTGTGGAAGGAATTAGTAGAAAAGTTTTAACAGAACAACTTAAAGAACTAGAACAAAAGGAGGTTGTAAAGCGCGAATCATTTGCAGAGATCCCTCCTAGAGTTGAATATTCTCTAACCGAAAGGGGGAAGGAATTATTGCCAATATTAAGTCAATTGTGTGTTTGGGGATCAGGGATTAATGTAGGTAGAGAAGATGAAAAAAATATTGAAGTAAAAAAGAGGGTTTGATTTATAAATGTCTTTTGTAAATTAAAATCGTATAGATTCACTTTGTTCAAATGTCTTCGACAAGTTTGCCCTGAGGCTATCAATGGGTTCAGACTGACAATTACAGGCCTAACTAAATGATATTTCCAGTATCATGTGGTTTTAACTAGGACTTTGTTTTTTATAAAATTTTTAATTTATTGGTATTTTGTTAAAATAATATATTGTTTGACTGTTATTTTGATATATGCATTATGCTGTTGATAATCAGTGATCCATGTTTTTTGATGCATTTGTCGTATAATTCTTTGTCTTTGGAATAAAACTTGATCCATTATTGGTGATACAAATTTTTAAATAGGATGAATATGTTGGTAAGCTTTAAACCGATAGCCAGAAAAAATCTGGGGGATACTACAGCTACCCCAAAGCATAATGCTTTGGTGGTACATAAGAATGTAAAACAGGTTACTCCCTCAAAAGAAGTAACTCCCGTATTCATCGAACGAATAAAAATTGGTTATCGCTCAAGTATAGAATTAAGCATGTAGTTTAAGACTACAAATCAAAAATACTCTCTGGTACTTATAGTGTTAGAGAGTATTTTTTTGCCCAAAAAACGCCAAAACTCACCTAAGAAGCGATTTTTTTTGACCTTAGATGCCGTTTTTTTTCATCTAAGAAGCCGATTTTTTTGCTCTAGACGACCAAAAAAGTCACTCAAAAACACCGTTTTTGAAGCAAAAATACCTTAAAATATCCTCAAAAAAACAGGCTGATTCACACTCTTTTTACGTCGAAAATTGATTAAAATAGAATGATTTTTTTAGAAATTTTCACCTTTTCAGAACTCCTATGTGCTTTTGGTGTGATTGCTTTAGTTGCTATATATCAGCAATACCTGCCACGTTATTTACGCTTGATACACAATCCAATTTTCGCTTCAATCAAAAAAAATAAACCATTCACTAAAAAAATAGGATAAGAATACAGATTTCCATTAGGATGTTAGGAGCCTTATTTTTTTTGCCTCATTTATAAGAACGAAGCACCTCGATTCCTAATGTATTGTTAAACCTATTAGTACACTTCTTAGCCACCCCAAAACACAGAAATTTAGTTTATGATTTCTTTAGCTTTTTTTACATAAAATTAACAGAATAAGCATTCTGAGTTCCGAAAAATGAAACTGGCAACCTTTAATATTGCATCAAGAATATCATTTTTAACAACCTAATAAAATCCAACTTATGAGAACAATACAACACAATCCTTACCGACAATAATATCCAAACTCATAGAAGCCATGAATGGTTCTCATTCTAGAGACTAGAACCATGTTTCTGACTTCTTGATCACATATTTGAAAATAAGAGGTTTTTCCTCTTATCGACCCTTCTATTACTAACCCCACTTTTGGTAATATATATCCGTATTAACCATTTTTTATTCACAAAATCATGAAAAAACAATTAATCCCTTTAATAATACTTGTATGGGGTGCTCAGACGAGTGCGCAAGTAGCCTCTGGAGACAAGCT
>NZ_JACA01000053.1 GCF_000520995.1 Aquimarina macrocephali JAMB N27
TTAAGATATTTATTCCCGTGAAGACGGGAATTTCCTAGCCAAGGTTAGCGAATCTGTTAAAAAGATTCCTTCCCTACGCAGGAATAAGCTTAAGGTGGTTATAGCATCGGGGCTCACCTCTTACCATTCCGAACAGAGAAGTTAAGCCCGTTAGCGCCAATGGTACTACAATCGTGGGAGAGTAGGTCGCCGCCTTCCTTGAAAACCCTTCATAATATTATGAAGGGTTTTTTTTATGCAATTTAAGAAGCTTTTGAAATTGTACTAGAAATATTTAATTCAATTTTTCGAAAAAACTCTTCGCTTTTGTAAGGCTTTCTCATGAAATCACTAAAACCAGAATCTGAATTAAGTATTGCTTTTATAGTATCTTGTGTATCTGAGGCCGTCAATGCTATAATAGGTACGTGAGAGTTAAATTCTCTAATTATTTTAGTAGATTCCATTCCACCCATGTTTGGCATATTTAAATCCATTAATATAAGGTCATACTTTTTTTCTTTCACCATTTCGATAGCTATAAGTCCATCATCAGCAATTTCAGAATAGTATCCCTTTGTTTTAAGAATGTTTTGTGTAACTATTTGATTTATTTTATTATCCTCAACAATTAGAATATTATAATCTTTAGTGTTTAATAATGAGATACAGTTTTTGGTGTTATTTGTTTTATTGTTTATCTCACTTACAGTATCAATTTCAAAAGAGATAGTGAAATAAAATGTAGAACCTTGTCCTGGAAAACTTTTTATTTTGATATCTCCTCCGTGTAAATTAACTAAGTTCTTAACTATATGTAATCCAAGACCAGTTCCTGTAGTATGATCTTTGGAATTGGCTTGAGAAAATTTATCAAAGATTATTTTTTGTTTCTCTAAAGGAATTCCTCTTCCATCATCTTTTATTTCAAAAGTGATTTCGACCATGCCATCAGTAATAATTGGGTTTATAAAATTCAACCAAATATTTCCTTTTTTGGTAAATTTGTTAGCATTACTGATAAGATTAATAAAAATCTGAGATAATCTCACGGAATCGCCAATAAGCAAATTTGGAATATTTGGATCAAAATTAAGATGCAAAGTATTGCCATTTTTATCAGCTTGATATTCGAATGAATTTTTAATATCATCTGCTAGATTTTTAATATCATAAGTGGATTTGTCAAGACGTATCTCATAAGACTCCATTTTAGAAACTTGAAGTACATCATTAATAAGATTTAATAGGTGATCTGCCGAAAATTTCATCAGTTTTATAAACTTATGATTTTCTTCATCTTTAATTCGTTCCATTAGAATTGATGATAGCCCTACAACTCCATATAACGGAGTTCTGAGTTCATGACTAACAGTAGATATGAATTTTGTTTTTACCGCCGCTAAGTGGTCAGATTTTTCTTTTGAAATTTTAAGTTGTTTATTTCGTAGAGCAAGAGATTTTCCAAGAATTTTTGTTTTTCTATGGTTGTAAATAAAGAAACAAAAGAGGATTAAACATAATAGAAGTAGAGAGACCGTAAAAATAGATATGGTCTTTGATTGTTGTGCTTTTTGAGTTTCTATAGTATTTTTTTCCTCACTTACAATTAATTGTTTTTTATATTGTTCGGCTTCTAATTTTTCTATATCAAGTGCTGTTTGGTGATGTTTAGTGTACTTTTTTAGAATTAAATAAGCCTTATCTTCTTTTCCGATTTTAACCAATAAATTTTCATATTTTTTGTAAATAGTCATCGCTTGTCTAAATAGTTGGTTTTTTTCAGCAATGGTAGCAGCTAATTCATAATACTTTATAGCAGTATTATACCTTTTATTATGATAATAATATTCACCATAACTGGTATATGTAGTGGCTAGTTTTGAAGGGTGTTGTTGTTGATTAATAAAATATTTCTTGCACTTTTCTAATAGATGATAAGCTTTATTGTAATTCTTTGTTTTTATATAAATATTCGCCAGGTTTAAAGCTAAAATATGTTGAGAGTTTTCATTTAGATCATCAGATTTTTCATAGATATGCTTTATTCTTCTAAGAGCTTTTTTGGGTTTATTAAACCCATTTATGTAAACCAGGGCAATGTTGTTATTTATATCTATGGCTAGTTCAGGGAAGCCTTCAAGTTCTTTTATGAATAATTCGGCAATTTTATAGTTTCTAAGTGCTTCTTTATAATCTTTAGTCGAAAAGTGAATTTTTCCAAGTAAATTGTATGAGTATCCTTTTAGATAATATTCTTGCTTAGGATTAAATTTTTCTGAAATATCAATTATTGTCTCAATAATCATGATGCCATTGGCTCTTCTTATTGTTGAATTTAAATGGTCTTCAGTGTGGATAATTGCATTTTCTAATTCCGAAAAAGACATTTCTTCATATTGTTGAGTATATGCAATAGAATAAAGCAAACTCATACATAATAAACATATGTAATGCTTCTTAATTTTGACAGTCTTCATTGTTCAACATAGATTAGGGGTGCTTAAATATATCAAAAAATTAACAAATAATCGGTTTAAATGCATAAAATCATGATTAAATAATAATATTCATTGATTTTTAAGATATAATTGTAGTCCTAAACTTACTTTTTATTAAAATAACCTGATTAAACTCTTGGAAAGGCTATAATTATAGTCTACCAGTCTGTATATCAGTTTTTAATTAAAAAGAGATAGGCTTTATATATAATGAATCAACTGATTTTAATCTTTTGGTAAGATATAGTGGTTATAAGGAAGGATTATGTATCAGATAAATTGATTGCCGAATATTTTTAGTCACTAATATATTTTTTATATCCCAAGAAGAATTCTTCAAGTTTATCCATGTTTTTTGATAAAAAAACCATAGTTTCTTCCCAGGTGCTTTTATTATGAATACTCACATTATCTATCTCTACATATATGCGAGATACAATTTTACCGTTATCAAGTTCATAGAATTGTTCATAGATAATGTCTTCTAAAAATTCAGTGGTAAGAATGTTTTTTAAACTAATGAGTTTGTCATAATAATATGCCTTGATTATCTCATCATAGGGTTCAATATCAATAGATACTTGAGCTTTTTTTGTTGTAAATGTAAATTTAAGAGTTACATCTTTAATTTTGGTATTATACAAAAGCCACTTACGAGGGTATCCTTTACCAAAGCTGGTCCAGAATTCCTGACGTATTTGTTTTGATTCTGATTTGCTAAACATTATATAAGATATGCTGTAATGGTAGCTATAAGAATAACCATAAGCTTTGTAATATTAAATTTATGGCCTTCATTGCTTTCAAAAAGAATTGTGGTCGATACATGTAGAAATATACCAATAACCAATGCAGTAATTTCTTTATAGTAATTCTGAACTGCAGTGAAATTTTCAGCAATAAAAGTTCCAAGAGGTGTCATTAGCGCAAATAACGTCAATGATATGATAATAACACTTTTTTTGATTTTGGTATTTAATAAAAAAGTAGTCAAAATCATTGCAATCGGAATTTTATGTATAATTATACCTAACAGAATCCCATCTGTATGATGTATCGGAAACCCTTCAAGTATAGCATGTAAACCTAAACTAATAAATAATAATTTTGGAATCTGATGAGTCTCTTCATTAAGGTGTATGTGTCCATGTTCTGCTCCTTTAGAGAAATATTCTAGAACTTTTTGAAGAAGAATACCAATCATAATCCAAACACCAGTACGTTTTGCAAAGAGGTTATCCTCAAATACCTCTGGTAATAAATCAAAAATGGTAATTGCAAGAAGGAAAGCACCACTAAAAGCTAAAAGTAGTTTTAAACTCTTTTGATTAGAAGTTTTAAAAATAAAAACTAATAAAGCTCCTATAAATACAGCAGTTATGGATAATATATAGTTGTACACTATTTAAAAATTAATATGAGTCTTGGCGAAGTAGTTTTATCAAATTTTTGAAGTTGGTAATTGCCAAAAATATCCAACAAGTTTACATTGGCATTTGCAAAATAATTTTCAAAATCACTTAGTGTAATGCTCTTAACACGTTCTGTAAATAAAAAATCCTCGTTATTATCCCTAAATCTAATTTCTTTAAAGATATATCCATCTTGAAAGTATCTCTTAATATTAAATGAGATGTTATTAACTACTTTTGTTTCTTCGGCGATGAGATTTTGAATGATATAATCAACATTCATAAAATCAATAACACCAAATCCTTTTTCATTTAAATCTGATTTAATTGCCTTAATCGTATTTAGATTATCTTCTTCTTTGTCAAAATAGCCAAAGCTGGTAAAAAGATTAAAAACAGCAGAGAATTTCTCAGAATATGGTTGGCACATATCGTGAACCTTAAATTTTAAGGTCTCATTTTCAAATTGTGAAGCATATTCAATACTGTTTTTAGAGAGATCTACACCAGTTACATCATAACCTAATGTATTTAAATAGATACTATGTCTACCTTTACCACAAGCTAAATCCAAAATTTTTTCACCAGTTTCTAAACTTAGATACTTAGTGATGTTATCCATAAAGTCTTTAGCCTCAGTGTGATTTCTATCTTTATATAAGATATGATAGTATGGTGTGTCAAACCATGATGCATACCACATTGTTGAATCTTTTAGCATAGGGCGCAAAATTAGTGTATTTTTACGGTTTAATTATAGAAGTCGTTTAAAGTTTTAAACCTTTACACTTAAAAATTTAAATACCTTCGTGTCGAAAATAAGAATAGTGAGTAATTCGTTTAAAATGGTAGCCAAAACCCTTTATGGTTTTGAAGAAGTTCTTGCAAATGAACTTAGAAAAATAGGTGCTCAAAAAGTAGAAATTGGAAACCGTATGGTTAGTTTTTACGGCGATACAGGTTTTATGTATAAGGCAAATTTGTGTTTAAGAACTGCAGTAAAAATTTTAAAACCAATTACTTCCCAAAAGGTAAGAAACGAAAAGGATATATATGATTTTATTCAAAGTATACGATGGCAAGAGTATTTAGGTTTAGAAGACACTTTTGCTATTTCTACTACAGTTAATTCTACCATTTTTAGTCATTCTAAGTTCATTGCATTAAAGACAAAAGATGCAATTGTAGATCAGTTTAGAGAAGAAACAGGTGAGAGACCAAATGTAGATACAGAACATCCTGATCTTTCGATTGATATTCATATCCAACGTGATCTATGTACAGTATCATTAGACAGTTCTGGTGGTTCATTGCATCATAGAGGATATCGCACAGCAACTAATATTGCTCCGATTAATGAAGTCTTGGCAGCTGGCTTGTTATTACTTTCTGGTTGGGATGGACAAAGCGATTTTCTAGATCCTATGTGTGGTAGTGGTACTATGGCTATCGAAGCAGCTATGATTGCTTGTAATATTCCTGCAAATATAAATCGTAAAGAGTTTGCTTTCGAAAAATGGTTGGATTGGGATTTAGACCTGTTTGAAAAAATAGAAGAAGCCTGTCTGAATAAAACAAGAGATTTCCATCATTCAATAATTGGAATAGATAAAGAATACTCTGCTGTTAGAAAGGCAAATGTTAATATAGAAAACGCTAATCTTACTGATTTTGTAAAAATAAAAGAAGGAGACTTCTTTGAATCTGAAAAAGAAGTCGAAGGACCACTTCATATTGTATTTAATCCTCCTTATGACGAACGATTAGAAATTAATATAGAAGAGTTTTATTCTCAAATAGGGGACACATTGAAACGAAATTACCCAGGTACCAACGCGTGGTTTATTACTGCAAATCTTGAAGCGTTAAAACATGTAGGACTTCGACCATCCCGAAAAATAAAAGTCTTTAACGGAAAATTAGAAGCCAGATTAGTTAAGTATGAAATGTATGCTGGAAGTAAAAAGGCAAAATATCAGAATTAAGCACTCTAATCTATGCACGCATCACAAATTCCTATCATTAGGAATTGAGTTTCTTGTATTTTAAAATCTTTAAGTTCTGGAACCTCTATTTTATGAGGTAGACAAGTTACTTTGTTACAAGATTTACATTGAAAATGGATATGATTATGCATTTCGTGTTTGATATCACAATCATTACAAAGTGCATAATAAGCTTTTCCATCCTCTCCTGTTACAAAATGTACTTTACCCTTTTCGGCAAACCGCTCTAAGATTCTATATACAGTAGTTTTATTGACTTTTATAGGCATTGCTTTTAAAATAGCCTCTACAGACATAGTATGCTTCGCATCTGTAAGTATATCAATAACAAAATCCTGTTTCTGTGTATTTCTTGTTTTTTTCATTCCCAAAATATAATTGAAAACTATATTTTTTGTATTATTGCAACACTGTTGCTTTAGCATAGTTTACTATTGAAAATTACAAAAAAAATCTGATTGCCACTGTACGAATTTTTAATTCAGATAAAAAAATAGTATTTAATATTAGAGTTAATAATAAAGTAGAGTTAAGAAGCTCTTGTTCTAAAAAATAAGGATAGGATTTATAACAATTGATCAATTTTATATTACTATGATACAAAAAACAATACGTATAAATTGGGATTTCATTGGGTTTTCTGCATCATTTTTGTGTATGCTTCATTGTATACTTTTACCAATATGTATAACTCTTTTTCCTTTGATGGGTATTGTTTTTCTGACTGATGATTTCTACGAATTTTTTTTAATAGGAGCCAGTTTGATGATTGCAATGTTTGCAATATATAATGGATATAGGAAATACCATGGTAAACCATTACCTGTTTTTTTGTACCTAGCAACATTAGCTTTTTTTAGTATTGGGTTTTTAATAGAAAACCATTTGGTAGAAAGGGTGTTACATTTTTTAGGAACGTTTTTTTTGATACTTGCACATTATTATAATTGGAAATTCACGAGAGATTATAAAAGTTGTAAGATTAAACAAATGCATCGATAGAATAGAATCATTATTACCTATGGTTTATTTATTCTCTTTTAAAACTTTGATATCTAAGTGATAAGGCTAAAAATAGGAAAATGTAAACCTGTAAAGTTTTATTTATACACTTTTATGTTTTTGTTAAGAGATTATTATTGAAATAACAATAATTTTCTATTTCTTTTTGAAGCTAACCATCAATTATACTCTCATGAAAACAAAATTCACACAATTCTTTTTCATAATATTTTTACTTGCATTTACTTTTTCAGTTTATGGGCAACGAGTTAAAGCAAAACAAGAAGCATCGACAGTACTCTCTGATTCAATATTCTCTGGATTAAAATTAAGAAACATAGGCCCGGCTTTTATGTCCGGTAGGATCGCTGATGTTGCTATTCACCCCAAAAACGAAAGTATTTGGTATGTAGCTGTTGCTTCGGGGGGAGTATGGAAAACTGTAAATTCAGGAACTACCTGGAAACCAATATTTGATGATCAAACATCATATTCTATTGGTTGTGTAACTATAGACCCCATTAATCATAATACTATATGGGTGGGTACCGGAGAGAATGTAGGAGGACGTCATATGGGATATGGTGATGGTATCTACCGTAGTAATGATGGAGGAGCTTCATGGACCAATATGGGATTAAAGACATCAGAACATATTTCTAAAATTATTATACACCCAGAAAATTCTAATGTACTTTGGGTGGCTGTTCAAGGTCCTCTATGGAAAAAAGGAGGAGATAGAGGGTTATATAAATCTAACGATGGGGGAAAAACATGGAAAAAAACCTTAGGAGACGATACTTGGGTTGGTGTTACCGATTTGGTAATAGATCCAAGAAATCCAGATCGACTCTATGCGGCTACATGGCAAAGGCATCGTACAGTTGCAGCTTATATGGGTGGAGGCCCGGGATCTGGTTTACATCGCAGTACAGATGGTGGGGAAACATGGGAAAAACTCAAAAATGGACTTCCCAAGTCCTGGATGGGCAAAATAGGGTTAACCATTTCACCACAACAGCCTGATATTTTATATGCGGCTATTGAACTGGATCGAAGAACTGGGGGAGTATATCGTTCTGCAGATCGTGGCACCACTTGGGAAAAACAATCTAATGCCGTTGCCGGTGCTACCGGACCGCACTATTATCAAGAATTATATGCATCTCCACATCATTTTGAAAGATTATACTTGGTAGATAATACGATGCAAATTTCTGAAGATGGTGGGAAGACGTTTAAAAGGATGAATGAAGAACATAAACATGGAGATAATCATGCTATAGCTTTTAAGAAAGAAGATCCTGATTACCTTTTGGTAGGAACAGATGGAGGACTATATGAAACTTTTGATCTTACTAAAAATTGGAGGTTTATAGAGAACCTTCCTGTAACACAATATTATAAAGTAGCTGTAGATGATTCTGAGCCTTTTTACAATATTTATGGCGGAACCCAGGATAATAGCACACAAGGTGGACCATCAAGAACTGATAACTTACATGGAATTCAAAATTCTGATTGGAAGATTGTACTAAATTGGGATGGCCATCAACCTGCTACAGAACCAGGAAACCCTAACATTATGTATGCAGAGCGACAAGAGGGGAATTTAACTCGTGTAGATTTAAGTACAGGAGAAGTGATTGATATCCAACCCCAGCCCGCAGCAGAAGAGAATTTTGAACGCTTTAATTGGGATGCTCCTATTTTGGTAAGTGCTCATGATCCTGCCCGTATCTATTTTGCTTCTCATCGTGTATGGAGATCTGATAATAGGGGAGATAAATGGACGACTATATCTGGTGACTTAACCAAAAACCAGGAAAGAATAGAATTGTCTATTATGGGCAAAAAACAATCATGGGATTCGCCCTGGGATTTCTTGGCCATGTCTAATTATAATACAATCACTTCGATAGCAGAATCTCCAAAACAAGAAGGTGTTCTTTATGCAGGAACTGATGATGGAATTATTCAAGCGACAGAAGATGGAGGAAAGAATTGGCGAAAAATTAATGTTGGTACACTCCCGGGAGTTCCGGCAACAGCTTTTGTTAATGATATTAAGGCAGATCTTTTTGATACAAACACAGTATATGTCGCTCTTGATAATCATAAATATGGAGATTTTAATCCCTATTTGGTAAAAAGTACAGATAATGGTAGAACTTGGAAATCTATTAAAGGAAATCTTCCGAAAAGAACATTGGTATGGAGAATTGTACAAGATCATATACAACCTAACCTTTTATTTGCTGCCACAGAATTTGGAATTTATTTCACAATAAATGGTGGCAGTCGTTGGGTAAAATTGAAAGGAGGTATACCTACAATTTCATTTCGAGATTTGGTAATTCAACGTAAAGAGAATGATTTAGTAGGAGCTTCTTTTGGGAGAGGCTTTTTTATATTTGATGATTTTTCTCTTTTGAGAAGTGTTTCTGAAGCTAAGCTGAAAGAAGAAGCTGTACTATTTCCAACACGAGATGCATGGTGGTATATTCCAAGACCTAGTTTAAGTTTTGATGATAAAAAAGGAAGTCAGGGAGCATCACATTATGTAGCTCCTAATCCTGATTTCGGAGCTGTATTAACATACTATTTAAAGGATGGATTAAAAACCAGCAAAGAAAACCGACAGGAAATAGAGAAAAAGAATAAAGGAAAAGATATTGTTTTTCCTGGTTGGGATAATGTAGAAGCAGAACGAACAGAAAGTAAACCTCGTATACTATTGGCAATAACAAATAGTGTGGGAAAGACTATTCGTAGAATTGAAGGACCTGTTAAATCAGGTTTTCATAGAGTGGCATGGGATTTACGATATCCAGCTACGGATGCAATTTCTTTAGAAAAACAAGAAAACTCATTTGGGCCGCCTAGAGGGTTTATGGTTGCACCAGGAAAATATACAGCCACACTATCCAAAGTTGTAAATGGAAAAGTGACTCAACTTTCAAATCCTGTTTCTTTTATGGTTAAGCGTATGTATAATGGTGCATTAAAAGGAGCTACACTTGAAAAAGTGACAACATTCTGGAGAAGTTATGAAAATACAATTGGTAGAGTTTCTACTCTAAATATGCAAGTGAACAAAGCAGGAAAACGTATTAAAGCCATGAAAGCAGCTTTGCAAAGAACAAATAGTGCTCCTGGAGATTTAGATAATCGCTTAAATACTTTAGAGGGAAGTATGGCAGATCTGAATAAGGAATTCTTTGGAAATAATTCTAAACAGCGAGTGGGCGAGAAGACAAAGCCTACCATTGAAAATAGAATGTTTTCTATTTATAAAGGCGTAGATAGATCTACCTATGGACCGACCAGTACACATTTGGAAACAATGAAAATAATTGATGATCAATTAAAAGTTATCACTTCTAAGTTTACTGTTTTGAACAATGAAATGAACTCATTTTCAAAAGCACTAAAGGAAGCAGGTGCTCCGTTTATTGAGGAGTAATTACTAGAAGTTTGTTATTAGGTTAATACCCAGCTGCCTGGCCATCTTTGCGAGATTCAGAAGCTCCATAGTAGACACCATCTTTTATCATAATGGCCTGGTAGCCACCATAAGGACCTAAAGCATACGATACGTTATGACCTTTAGAAAGCAGCCCTCTAATTGTCTCATAAGAAATTCCAGATTCAATATGTAATGTTCCTCCACTGGTCATTTCTTCTCCTGTGGGTTGAGACGATCCCATATGGTTTATTCTAGGAGCATCGCCAGCTTCTTGTAGATTCATTCCAAAATCAACCATATTAACAATAATCTGTACATGACCTTGGGGTTGCATACCTCCACCCATAAGTCCAAAACTCATAAAAGGTTTTCCGTCTTTAGTAACAAATGCAGGAATTATGGTATGAAAAGGTCTTTTTTTAGGCTCATAGGTATTAAAATGTCCTTCTTTCAACGAAAATAATTCACCTCTGTCTTGTAAAATAAAACCAAGTTCGGTTGGTGTCATTCCAGACCCCATACCTCTATAATTACTTTGTATTAAGGATACCATATTGCCTTCTTCATCTGCCACAGTGAGATATATGGTATCTCCATTATTAAGATTCCCGGCATCATATGTTTTTGCAGCTTTATTTTCATCAATAAGTTTTCGTCTTTTTGTGGCGTAGTCTTTAGAAACAAGCTGTTTTACAGGAATAGTATTAAAATCTGGATCTGCATAAAATTTTGCCCGGTCTTCATAGGCTAGTTTTTTAGCTTCAGTCAGTACATGTAGATATTCTGTTGTGCCAAATCCCATAGATTTTAAATCATATTCTTCGAGAATGTTTAGCATTTGCAGGGCAGCTATCCCTTGTCCGTTAGGAGGTAATTCCCATACATCGTATCCTCGATAGTTTGTAGATACAGGTTCTACCCATTCTGAAGTATGATTTTTTAGATCATCATAGCTAAGAAACCCACCATTTTCTTTCACATACTTTGCAATAATTCTAGCAATATCTCCTTTGTAGAAAGTATCTCTACCCTCATTTGCAATTTTTTCTAGTGTATTCGCTAAAAAAAGATTTTTAAAAACCTCTCCTTTTTTTGGAGCAGAACCCTTAGGCATATATGTTGTTTCAAAACCTGGATATTTTGATAAAAACTTAGCACTTAATTGCATATAATATGCAACCAATTCGGTTACAGGAAAACCTTCGCGAGCATAATTAATAGTTGGTTGTAAAATCTTTTTCATATCTAATTTACCAAACTTACCGTGTAGTTGATACCACCCATCTACACAGCCGGGAACAGAAACAGGAAGAGGACCATGAGATGGTATTTTAGTATGGTTGTTTTTCTTGAAATATTCTAAAGTTAACTTTTCGGGAGATCGCCCACTAGCATTTAATCCATATAATTTTTTTGTTTTAGCATCCCACACAATAGCAAACAAATCACCGCCTATACCATTTCCTGTTGGTTCCATTAATCCAAGCATTGCATTGGCCGCAATTGCTGCATCAATTGCATTACCTCCTTGTTTTAAAATATCAAGAGCAGTTTGTGTAGCCAGTGGATGACTGGTAGCTGCCATTCCGTGGGTGGCAATTACTTCAGATCGTGTGGCAAAATTTTTACCGGTAATTCGATCTTGGGAGAAAACAATACTTATAGGTACCAAAAATAGAATGCAAAGAGTATTAAATGATTTCATGTGAATGATTATGAGATGATAAAATATCCAAACAAGATAAGCAATACCCCATAATAATTGATAAGATACCTAGCAAAATGATTAATTGCAAGTTTATTATGAAGTGAGGCTATTGTGAAATATAGCCAAATGAATAACTAAAGTGAGAAGGAAGAACGGTTATTACTACTACTTTCTTTTCTTAAAAAACGGAATCAAATAACTTATAGAATATCCATAGCCTACACCGATACTACTGTAATCATTAGTACGACCAAATCCAGGAATATATAAATTATCGAATCTATCAGGTTTTTTTTCACTAACAAGACTTCTAAGAGATACATTAGCTCCCAGATATAGATTACTTATAAGTTCTACTTTAATACCAAGAACTAATTCTATCCAGCTGGCATTTAAGCCATCAGATTTGATGCTTCCGGTTATTTGATTTGGTCCAAAATAATCTGTGCTTGTAAAAATAGAATAATCATTCAGTGTTTGATCAAAAGTAGAAAACCCATACCGTAGCCCTACGTAGATGCTGTTTTGCATTCCGTACCAATTGTCATATATGTTATAATCTATACCTACTCTTGCATAGCTTCCAGAGCCTTTTGTGTTAATGTTTTCTTCATCTCTTATTAAGGATTCATTACCTATTTCGGCGGCGAGATAGAATTTTTTATAAAATCTATAATCCCCAACAATTTCGAATCCAGAATAGTTGTCATCAACTGCTGTTCGGATTAATCGACCGAGGTCAACTCCTGCTCTAAAACCATACTTTTCTGAGGGAGGAAGAGTGTCTTTTACACTAACCTTTGGTTCTTCTTGCCCATAGAAATAGCCGGTGATCAAGATGCTAATGAAAAATAAATACGTGTGCAGTTGTTTCATCGGTTACGTTCTCTCTTTGTATTGTTATATTTTTGATCCAACTCCCATCATCTCCAGCTTCTACGGGAGATACCGTTAGACCTTTGTAATTGATCTTAAATCCACAAGCACTACTTACATATTCTTCTTCTGTTGTGTATTGAAAACTTACAGTATCTTTATTAGGAAGGGGATCAGTATCACTATTATTAGTAATGTCAGAATTTATAGTAAATTCATAATCAGTAATAGATACATTATTTCTTAGCGGTATTAGAATAGAATCTGTTACTGTACCTAAAGTAAATGGAGTTTCTATACCAACTGCTTTTACCTGTAGCTCTAATGGAGCTTTTACTTGTGTACTTGTGTCAAAGTCAATAAATTTTATAACCAGAAAAGGTGTAGTAGGAGTACCTTCTGCACATATATCGTCTCGTTCACAACTTAAGTTTGAATATAAAACCAAGACTCCAATTAATATAAATAACGAATATTTGTATACTCTCATATAATATTTTTTTCTATCTCAACCACATTTTGATAAACATGGTTTTTCGCAACTATCCACAATATTACGAGAATAAAAATACGATTAGATGAATGCAAAAATATTGAAACAAAATAAGTTTCAAATTGCTATTTGCGTGACCAAAAATAAAAAAGATAAACCAATTCGTACTGGTTATTTCTCAAAAATAAAGGACTGGAATAAAGAGGGTGTGTTGCTACTTAAGCCATATTTGGATTTTAGTAATGGTTTTGATGATTATTATTTTGTTTTAAAAACCGGGAACCTTTGACAGCTCCCGGCCACCGCAATAGAAAATGTAGAAGATTGCTACATCAAGTTGCCATAATCTAAAGGGTGTAATTATTCCATAAAAACTAAATTCTGGGCTTTTGCCTTGCAGTTGTGGTTAAAAGTCACTGTACAACAGTAATAGTTTCTTCTATTTTCGCCTTTTTGGTTTATCCAATCCACATAATTGATAACGGTAAATGTAGAATCATTAACGATCCTAACATCTTTATCACTTTCTCCAAAAGAAATAATAGTTGATGATCGTAATCTTTTGTTGATTATAGAGTGTGATGCTGTTAATGCCTCGGATTTGTGAAAAAGAAATGTGTTTTTGTTGGTTTTTTTAGAATTTGTAATTTGACTGGTGTCGTTAAGATGTTGGGTGTAAAAAATAGCCCCGATTACTATTGTAATACACATAATTGGTATTACGAAGAGTTTTATTATAAACTCTCCTTTTTTAAAGTCTAATATCATGATTGTAAGCCTTGGTGGTAGTGAGATGGTTTGTGTGTGAAATATTATGGTAAGTTAACGTTAGCATTTTTTGCATCCCGTTCTTCTTGTTCTTTTATTTTTGTCCATCTAGCATAATTTTCTTTATCTCCACTTTGAAGAAAAGCTTCTGCAACGAATCCAGCATGTAATGATGCCTCTATTCCTGGGCCATTTCGCTTAACAATATTGTATTGTTTTATGGCTTCTTGCGCAACTTGATTTTTGGTTTCGTTAATTTGATGTTGACCAGTATCACTGGAACCGGTAGTAAATAAAAAATAAATTAAAATAAGAAGAATGAAGATCAGGGGTATTTTTACTACATTTCTCATAACTGTTAGTTTTGATAAACTTAGGTTTGACTATAAAATTTATTGTAGTAGCAATCTTCGGGTACAAATGTAGGAAATAACTCATGATATTAAATATGGTTTTTGAGTTAACTTTTTATGGTTTAACCGTAATTATTTTGATTTTACAAAACAAGATAAATCCTTGATATGTAGTGTTTAATGACTTTTTTGTTAAAAGGATTGGTTATGTGCTAATAAAGCATTTGAAGTTGATGAATTTATTGCGAATTGAATGCTTGAATATGTAATGAATAAAAAAATCGATGAAATACATAATAGTGTTATGTTTCATCGATTTTATTTATTATTGAATCAAATTTCTGGTTATCTGCAGATATACAAGTTTAATGCAGACTCATGTTTTGTCAGAAATTGATCATGAATCTATCTTTTTTCAAGTAATACAACGTTCTCTACGTGATATGTTTGCGGGAACATATCAACGGGTTGAACTTTACTTACTTTATACATCTCATCTAATAATGAAAGATCACGTGCTTGTGTTGCACTATTACAACTTACATACACTATTTTTTGAGGAGAAATGTTTAATAATTGCCCAACAACATCTTTATGCATTCCATCTCTTGGTGGATCTGTAATTACCACTTCGGGTTGACCATGTAGGGAAATAAAATCTTTGGTGAATACCTTTTTCATGTCACCAACGTAGAATTCTACATTATCAATATTATTACGTTTTGCATTTTCTTTTGCATCTTCTATAGCTTCGGGAACTGCCTCTACGCCGATTACTTTCTTTGCTTTTTTTGCAACAAACTGTGCTATAGTACCGGTTCCTGTATATAGATCATATACTAATTCTTCTCCTGTAAGATTGGCAAAATCTCGAGTTACTTTATATAATTCGTATGCTTGTTTAGAATTTGTTTGATAGAAAGACTTGGCATTAATTCTAAACCGCAATCCTTCCATTTCTTCTTCGATGTAATCTTTTCCTTTGTAACAAATAACCTCTTGATCATAAATTGTATCATTACCTTTAGGGTTAATTGTATACTGCAGAGAAGTGATTTCTGGAAATTCTGAAACCATATAATCTAATAATAGCGTTCTTTTTTCTACATCTTCATGAAAAAATTGAAACAAAACCATAATTTCTCCTGTAGATGCAATTCTAATCATCAATGTACGCAAAAAACCATGCTGATTCCTTGCGTTATAAAAAGAAAGGTTGTTTTCTGTGGCAAAAGCTTTTACTTTATTTCGAATATCATTACTTGGATCTTCCTGTAGATGACATTTGTTGATGTCCAGAATTTTATCCCACATTCCTGGAATATGGAAGCCCAATGCGTTTCTATTTTGAATTTCAGAATCACTTCTAATCTCATCTAGAGTTAGCCATCTGCTATCACTAAAAGAAAATTCCATTTTATTTCTATAGAAAAATTGATCTTCTGAGCCAAGTATCGAACTTACCTCTGGTAGCTCAATTTTACCTAATCGAGTTAGGTTATTTACAATTTCTTGTTGTTTATAAGCTAGTTGATGCTCATAACCCATAAACTGCCATTTACAACCTCCACAAGTTCCAAAATGCTCACAAGTGGGCTCAACACGTTTGTCTGATAGTTTGTGAAAAGTAGTAGCAGAACCTTCATAAAAGGCTTTACGTTTTTTGGTAGTTTGGATATCTGCTACATCTCCAGGAACTGCATTGTTAACAAAAATTACTTTCCCATCGGGGGCTTTAGCAATACTTTTTCCCTTTGCACCTGCATCAATAACTTCGATATTCTCAAAGATTTGTCTTCTGTTTTTCCTTGCCATAGCGCAAAAATAACAATAGAAAGCATATACTTATTAAATTTTCAATATATCTTAGAAAAAGAAATAAAAAAATGAACCTATTTATTATTTCTACGTCTATACTATAAAGGCCAATATGACAAACACCAATAAAACAATTGACTCTTTGTTGGTATTACAATGCCAATCAGGAAGTAAGAAAGCAGTAACTCTTCTTGTTAAAAGATGGCATACAAAACTATGTAAACAGGCGTATTGGTACACTCGAGATATGGAAATTTCAAAAGATATTGCTCAAGATAGCTGGAGTACTATTTTTTTAAAAATCAATAGTCTAAAAGATTCTAATAGTTTTGGGAGTTGGGCGTTAACTATTGTGACCAGAAATGCAATTAATTGGTTACGGAAACATAAAAAGGAAGTAGAACATTTACAAGCATATAAGGATTGTAATACAAATCGTATTGAGGATGATGTTCAAAATAACCAAAATACAATGGTGTTATTAAAGAGCTCTATTAAAAAATTACCTTATAATCAACAATTAGTACTTAACCTTTTTTACATAGAGGAGTATAGCATTAAACAAATAAGTGATATTATAAACGTTTCGACTGGTACTGTTAAATCACGTTTGTTTACAGCTAGAGAAAAACTGAAATTAATTTTAAAAAATAGAAATTATGGAAAATAAAATGAAAGATATCGATCAATTGATTAAAGAAACATTGAGCCAGGAAGAAGCAAAATTTTATGATGATCTAGATGAACAAAATCTTTTCGAAATGTTAGGAGGGCTTTTTAACACTAAACACAGATGGATTATTGTATTGATGAATATAGCAACTGTAATAGCTTTTGGTTTTTTTATCTATTGTATTATTCAATTTTTGAATACTGATAATACTAACGAACTTATAAAATGGTTTGCAGGAGGAGCGATCTGTATAATGATTATAGGAATGACCAAATTATTTGCCTGGATGCAAATGGATAAAAATGCAGTATTAAGAGAAATTAAAAGGCTAGAACTACAAGTATCTTCTATAGCTGGAAAAATATCACAATAAGATTTTAGAAAGAAGCTTATATTTAGTAATTTGCAACCAACTTCAGTAGGATGATTTCTCTCCCGAACTTTATGTCAAAGTAGGAATTGTAAAGTTTTATTTTTAATACGTGAATAATGGCAATCTTAGAGAAAAAGTCATCACAGCATTTAATTGAATTAGAAGACAAGTACGGAGCTCATAACTATCATCCACTACCGGTTGTTTTAAACAAAGGAGAAGGTGTATATGTTTGGGATGTAGAAGGAAAAAAGTATTATGATTTTTTAAGTGCATATTCTGCAGTGAATCAAGGACATTGTCATCCTAAAATAGTAGGAGCAATGGTTAATCAAGCACAAACATTAACGCTAACCTCACGAGCCTTTTATAATGATAAATTAGGTGAATATGAGAAGTTTGCGACTGAGTTTTTTGGTTTTGATAAAATATTACCAATGAATACCGGTGCTGAAGCTGTAGAAACAGCATTGAAACTTTGTAGAAAATGGGCATATGAGAAGAAAGGTATACCAGAAAATGAAGCACAGATTATTGTGTGTGAAAATAATTTTCATGGAAGAACAACAACAATCATATCATTTTCGAATGATGAAGTAGCCAGAAAAAACTTTGGGCCATATACTGCAGGATTTATAAAAATTGAATATGATAACTTATCTGCTTTAGAACAAGCTTTAGAAAGTAATGCTAATGTTGCAGGATTTTTGGTAGAGCCTATACAAGGAGAAGCTGGTGTGTATGTTCCTTCTGAAGGATTTTTGGCCAAAGCCAAAGCACTTTGCGAAAAACATAATGTACTATTTCTTGCAGATGAAGTTCAAACAGGGATCGCGCGTACAGGAAAATTATTAGCGGTAGACCATGAAAATGTTAAACCAGATATTTTGATTCTAGGAAAAGCATTAAGTGGAGGAGCATATCCTGTATCAGGAGTTTTGGCTAATGACACAATAATGAGTGTTATAAGACCAGGAAATCACGGTAGTACTTTTGGAGGTAACCCAGTAGCAGCAGCGGTAGCTATAGCTGCTTTAGAAGTGGTAAGAGATGAAAAATTAGCTGAAAATGCAGAAGAGTTAGGTCAGTTATTTAGATCAGAATTAAGTAAATATATTGAGGAGTCTAAAATAGCGAATTTAGTTCGTGGTAAAGGACTGTTAAATGCGATTGTAATCAACGATTCTGAGGATAGTGATACTGCCTGGAATATCTGTGTAGCACTTAAGGAAAATGGTCTTTTGGCTAAACCAACCCATGGTAATATTATTCGTTTTGCACCACCTCTGGTAATGGATAAAGAACAATTACTGGATTGTGTAAATATTATTATCAAGACCTTAAAAGAGTTTGAAAAATAGTGAAATACTATTCAAAATCTATATGAATAAAAAAAGGAGGCTATCATGCCTCCTTTTTTTATTTTATGTGAAAAAATTATTGATTTAGTATTTCAGACCAAGGCATTAGAGCGCCCATAAATATAATATACCCAATAATGATTAATAGGTACAAAGAACTTAATATAGTACCAATTATAGCACAAATTCTACCTGCATTTAGATTTTCATAACCTATGTATAATTCGGGGTTTGCTAGATATTGTTCTTTAGCTTTCTTAGCTAATACTAATGCAATGATACCAAATACCAATCCAAGAAATCCATAACAAAAACAGGTTACTATTGATGCGATTCCGAATATTAATACCAATGTAGCATTTGGTAATTGTTGTTTGTTTTCCATATAATGTATTAGAATTTTATAATATAATTTGTAATGATAAGTATACTATTTAAGATATAAAAATATTGAAGGGTTTTAGCTCCTTTTTTAAATTTTAGAAAAAGATGGGCAATTAAATATCCAAACATTAATAGTAATGGTATAAGTGCAGGATACATTAGAAATGACTCTATTAAATTACCATTAATAAGTAATAAAAAACTTCGTTGAAAACCACAGCCCAGACAATCAATACCAATTAGTTTTTTAGTTGGGCATTGTAATAGATTAGATTCAATATAATTAATAAACTGTTCCAAATTATAGTAGCAATAAATTTACCCTAAATAAAAGCTGTTCGAAATATAATTCCGAACAGCTTTTAAAAATTAAATTATTTACAGATTATCCTCCGTACTGTTCCATCATTCCTCTTTGCATCTCTAGGATACCATCATATCCTACTGTTGCAAATATGAAGATAACATAGACTAAATAGATAATACTTAATATTAGACCTACAATTGCTAGTATCTTACCTGTTTTAACATTTTGATATCCAGTATATAATTCTGGGTTTTCATTGTATAATGCAGTAGCTTTTTTTGCAAGTACTATAGCTACAATAGCCAGAATGATTCCTAGTACACCATAACAACAGCATCCTAAGATTGATAGAATACCAAAAACCAAGATTAGGGTAGAATTAGGTAATGTTTGTTTTTCCATAATTTAGATTGATTAGTTAAAAATAATTTTCATTTTGATTACATAACTTATAATGATAGTAAGTATGGCAGTGGCCATAAGACTCATTCTTATAAGTCTGTCATATTTAAATTTGATAAAAAAGTTGAATCCCAAAAATATAAGTAATAATAAAAGAGGATAAATTGCAGGATACATATAAAATGCCGCAACAAAATCTCCTTTAAATAAGAGAGAAATAGATCTTTGCATTCCACAGCCTAAACAATCAACGCCAAAAATTTTTTTGTTTAAACAAGGTAACATATAGGTCTCCAAAAGCGAAAATCTTTATAATTATTAATTGCAATATACATAATTAAGTTATTTAAAATATTTGGAGGTTCAAAAATCTATTATTTAATACTTTTGTAGCTGTAAAGAAAATGTCTTGAAGTTATTATTAGAAAAGAAATCAATTCTTATATATTAGATCGATATATTATTAATGATTAGGGATAATACTATCAGGTTAATAAAAAAAGGTTTAGGTAAATGAATTATAACAGGGTCAAAAAAATCATAAGTATACTTTTGGTAATTATAGGAGCTATTGCAATGATAAGTGAAATTTCTTCGGTAACTAAAAACTATTATATCCAGAGTGTTGGAGTGATTTTTTTAATGTTAGGAGTATTTCTGATTAACACTAAAGTGAAATCGAAGACGAAAATTGATTCTGATCCATACCTTGAAGAAGAAGAATAATTATGATTAAAATAGGGGATACTGTATCTGTTTTGGATGAACCAATTACAGGTAAAGTTATAGCAGTTACTGCAGATGAAGTAACAATTGAAACAGAAGATGGGTTTGATATGACATTTTTTATTCGCGAAGTGGTAAAAATTGAATCCGGAGAGCTTATTATACCTTCTTATGAAGAGATAAATAAAAACTTAAAGGATAAGGAGGTTTTTAAAAAGAAACCCAAAAGACCTATCGTTAAACCAAAAGAACGAGATGTACCACCAATGGAAGTTGATTTACATATTAATAAATTAGTAAAATCGGCAAAGAGAATGACAAATCATGATATGATAACTTTGCAATTGGATACGGCAAAAAGGCAATTGGATTTTGCAATTAGCAAACGTATTCCCAATGTGATTTTTATTCATGGGGTAGGGCAGGGAATTTTAAAAGAAGAACTCAAATACCTATTTGGGAGGTATGATAATATAAGAATATCTGAAGGTGATTATAAAAAATATGGGCTAGGGGCGATGGAGGTGTATATTGTTCAGAATCCAAAATAGTTATTTCAAAACAGTAATCTCGTCTTCACCTAGTTCTAATAACTCTTGTCGTATTGAAATCCCAGCTCCTTCAAGAGTGATATCGGTAAGAGTTATTGTTCTTGTATAGACGATTTCTGTGGCAGTGTCACTCTTTACAACATATTTTATTACAGCATTTCCATTAGAGCTTTTTAGCTCTTGAGTGATTGTAATGCCACTAGGAGGAACGCTACTACAAAAATATGCCGAGCCATCGATTTGAGCATTAAACTGTCTATACACTAAAGTATTTGTAGTGTTATTAAGCTCTATGGTTTGAGTAAGGCCCTCTGGAGCTGTATTTAATTCAAAAGTAGTACTTGTAAAACTAAGAGAAAGAGATTGATTAATTTGAGAATCAATTTTGAAAAAAACAAAAGTACTTTCATTTTGATTAGAACAATTCTCTAACGGAGCCGTGAAATTACTGATGTCATTTTCAATAACATCTCCTTCACTACAACTAACCAATACTGCAATAAAAATTATATAGTAAAAAAAATTATTCATAATAATGTGATATGAGCTACTCTTTTTTGGTTGTCTTAGGGATAGTAACATCTCTAAAACCAAATGAAAAATTCTTGTCTTCAAAATTTTGATTGTTACCATCAAAAACAAGACCGTTTATTGATACAGTGGTCCTAAATGTGGTTTTTATAGTATTATCAAGAACAGGATCTACTGCAACTGCTACATTGGTTGATGCTGCATCCAGATAAAATAGCTTTCCAGAAACGGCATCTCTATCATCTCTTGGGTTTCCATTCTCGTCGGCATCTTCATTACGGGTTAAGATTCCATCATTATCATCATCTTGTTCGAGATAATCAGGTACACCATCTTCATCTGTATCCCGTGGATTATCATCATCAGGAATATCATTTGGTAACTCAACACTAGTTAGAATGTTATCATTGTCGTCATCCTGATCTTTATAATTTGGAATTCCATCTCCATCAGTATCATCATCCTCAAGGTTGCCATTACCATTAAGATCTTCTTGTTCTGCCGGAATCCCGTCATCGTCATCTTCTGTAATGATTTCGGTTAAGATTTCAGATGTTCCTGTAACACCATTAAGTTCTTCAACAATTATAATTTCACTAGAGGGTACATTAGAACAAAAATAATCTACAGTTACGGGTACATTGAAATTTCTATATATTAAGTTATTAGAACCTTCGCTTAGTTTGATAGAAATAGGTGTGAGTGTTGCAATAGTATCAGAAAAAGTATCGTTGATAAAGTTATAAGAAATAGCCTCGTTTATAGTTTTACTAATCTTGAAAAAAACAAATTCATTTGCTTTTGCACCTTTGCAAAGTTGTAAATCAACATCATCAAACTCAAAACTGGTGATGACTATGTCACCATCATCACAAGAGGTAATAAATAATAATAAAAAGAGAAATGAAAACAACTTTTTCATGTCAGAATGAGTATTTTTTTTGACAAAAGTAAAGGAATTGAAAGATTATAACGTGTCTACTTGAAAATAATTTTATTTAGATTAGTTTTGTAGTCGGAAAATTGGGAATATTGTAAGAATTAAAGTTTTTACAAAAAATAAATAAATATCTATTTCAACAACTTAATTACTTTGTTTTATGCAAAAAGTTTATTTTGATAGTGCGGCTACCACAGAGGTAAGACCAGAGGTTATTGTTAAAATGGTTTCTGTATTGAAAGAAGATTATGGAAATCCTTCATCAATACATGGTTATGGTCGATCTGCTAAGAATCATATAGAACAAACTCGTAAAAATATAGCTGGTTATTTAGGAGTAAAAGCCTCAGAAATTATATTTACTTCTGGAGGTACAGAAGCTGATAATTTGGCAATAAATAGTGCAGTTAGAGATTTAGGGGTTACCCATATTATTACTTCTAAAATAGAACATCATGCTGTATTACATACGGTACAGGAAATAGAATCTCGTACAAATATAACGGTAAGTTATGTTGCTATAAATGCAGATGGCTCTATTGATTATAAACACTTAGAATCACTTCTTAGTGATTCTACAGAAAAGACATTGGTGAGTTTAATGCACATAAATAATGAAGTTGGAACTATATTAGATATTGAGCGTGTTGGAAACTTGTGTAATGAACATAAAGCACTTTTTCATAGTGATATGGTTCAATCAATAGGTCATTATGATGTAAGCTTAAGTAATTTACATGTTGATTTTACGGCAGTAAGTGCTCATAAATTTCATGGACCAAAAGGAGTTGGTTTTGCATATATTCGTAAAAACTCAGGTTTAAAACCGTTAATTTTTGGAGGAGAACAGGAACGAGGATATCGGGCAGGAACAGAAAGTGTACATAATATAGCAGGCATGGATGAAGCGTTGCGATTATCATATGAAAATTTGGAAGAAGAAAAGAATTACATTATAAATCTAAAGCAATACTTTATTGATACTCTTAAAAGTAACATTGAAGGAGTAAAGTTTAATGCTAGTTGTTGTGATTTTAAAAAAAGTACGTATACATTAATTAGCACATGTTTACCTGTTTCTGAAGAAAAAGCTGGCATATTGTTATTCCATCTGGATATTAATGGAATTGCCTGTTCAAAAGGGAGTGCTTGCCAAAGTGGAAGCGGTAAAGGGTCTCATGTGTTAACCGAAATTCTTTCTGATGAGGATATACAAAAACCATCAATACGTTTCTCTCTTTCAAAATTTAATACTAAAGAAGAAATAGATTATACAGTAGATGTATTAAAGAAATTTATAGAAGAATAATCTATTCTTAAAATTTCATTCCTAGTCGAACATTAAAAACCCGTGGCGTTAAATAGTTGGGGATAGCAAATTGACGTTGACTTGCTGCGTCTCTAACAAAAGTATTGGTGATTGTATTTTGATTATCAAAGATATTGTAGATTTCAAAACCAAGGTTTAGTTCTCTAAACATATTAAGAAAATGACCTTCTCTTAATCTTTTGTTTTGATCAACCACGACATATGATATTCCTAAATCGGCTCTTCGATAATCTCGTAGTCTGGTCTGAAAATTATATGGATCTGCATAACTGGGAGAACCTCCTGGAACTCCTGTTTGATAGACCATATTTAAATACATCTTTAAACTCGGGATTGAAGGGGCATAATCCTGAAATAATACTCCAATTTTTAGTCGTTGATCAGTTGGTCGAGAGATGTACCCACGCTTATCAATATTTTCTTCAGTTTTTAAATACCCAAAACTAACCCAACTCTCTGTACCAGGAACAAATTCTCCATTAAGTCTTAAGTCTATCCCTTGCGCATATGCTTCTGCATTATTTCTAGCACGATATCGTATTCTAACATTTTCAATAGTATACGGGTTTACATCGGTTAGTTTTTTATAATACAGCTCTGTGGTTAATTTAAATGGTCTTTTCCACATAGAAAAGCTGTAGTCATTGCCTAGTACGATATGTATAGATTGTTGCGCTTTAACATCTGGTCTTACAACTCCTAATGAATCTCTCAATTCTCTGTAAAAGGGAGGTTGATGATATAGTCCTCCAGAAACTCTAAAGATCATATCAGATTTCCAGTCAGGTTTAATAGCAACCTGAGCCCTTGGACTGAATACAATTTGCGAATCAGAACCTTCAACTGTGTTTCCATAGATATTCCAGTTATGTGCTCTGACACCTACGTTTGCCCAAATTTCATTTTCTTTTATATTAGAGCGAATGCTATATTGTACATACCCAGAAATACGGTCAATCTTAGTGTCATTTGTAGCTCTTACACTGGTAAAAGGAACAATAGGACTTGCAAAAGGAGTGTAAGGTTGATCATTTACAAAATCCAATACAGGAGGTCTGATAGAAAAACCAGCAGAATCAATGATTTCATATTCTTGTAAACGATCTCTAATATCTTCTGAAGTAAATTTAACACCCCAATCAAACTGATGTTGATCTGCAATATATGTTCCTTTGTGTTCGAGATTAAATATTAATGCATCCAGATCATTTCTTGCATGCGTTAATTGAGAACCTATTCCTTCGCTAAATTCTACTTCTCCTAAGTTCTCACTGCCAATGTCGGTATTTACAGTTCCTAGTGCATAAGCTGCAAAAATATCGTAATGTTCTTGTTCTTGGGTGTGATATCCCGAGGCAATTAATTTTAGGGTTAGATTATCATTAGCTCTGTAGGTTCCCTTAAGTGCTCCAAAATAGGTTTCGTATTTGTCTTTTTCTTGTCCATCATAACGAACAGTTAGTGCTTGCACTGTTTGTAATGTTCCAAAATTCACTTGTTCTGTTAGTGGCTCATAATCATAGGTGTTAAGTGCTAAATTACTTAAAAACCCTAATTCAAATTTACTAGAGAAGTTATAAGAAAGATAAGTTTGTACATCGGCAAATCTCGGTTGAAAATTAGTTTCTGTATTCTTAGCATCTACTAGTAAACTGTTATCTCTATATCGTACACCAATAATAGCGGCTAGTTTTTTGTTCTTAGAAATCCCTTCTGCAGAAACACTACCTCCTAGAAGACTTAGATCTGCTGTTGCTCCTAATCTTGTTGGTCTTTTGTAAGTAATATCTAGAACTGAAGAGAGTTTGTCTCCGTATTTAGCTTGAAATCCTCCTGCAGAAAAATCTACATTTCGAACCATATCTGTATTTACAAAACTTAAGCCTTCCTGTTGTCCGGATCGTACTAAAAAAGGGCGATAAACTTCAATCTCATTTACATAGACCAAATTTTCATCATAATTTCCTCCACGAACAGAGTATTGTGTGCTTAATTCATTATTAGAACTTACCCCAGGTAAACTTTTAAGAAGCCCTTCTACACCAGCATTAGCAGAAGGAGTTGTTCTAATGGTTTCGGGATCTAATGTTGTAATTCCTTCTACTATTTTACGTTCTCTACCCGATATAATAACTTCAGCTATCTGTTCAATATCTGTTTTTAGAACTGGGTTGAGTTCATATTCTTGATTTTCTTCGAGATTAATAACAAACTGTACATTTTTTAAACTAATGTGAGATATGTTTATTGTGATTTCTTGATTAGCAGGAATACTAAGCTGATATACGCCATTTTTATCAGATTGAGTACCAGAATTGTTATAGGAGATGTTAGCTCCCTGGATGGGTACGTTATTTTCATTAAGAACTACACCTTTTAGCGTTGCAGTCTGAGCCGAAGAAGAGATACTGAATATAATCAGTAAAATCAAAAGAGGAAAAAAATTAGGTTTCAAGAAGTAAGAGTATTTAAGGTTTTCTAAAAAATGTGGTTTCGAATGTTGCTCGATTACCTACTTTATCTAACACAACAAGTTTAAAATTATTTTCTGAGTCCACATGATTTTTATCATTAAAGTCATAGATTAACATTCCGGTCTTATAATCATATTCTAATAAAATGAATTTTCCATTTATAGTTCCTCGATAGCTTTTTATTCCAGATTCAGAGTCATTAATTTTCAGTTTTAAATGTGTGGCCTTTGATATCCATTTTTTGCTAGAAACATTAATGGGTATTATCGTAGGTTTCAGATTATCGGTAAATAAGGAGTATGTGCCAAAAGAACGCGTTCGGGTAGAGAATCGATTACCCTTTTTTGCTGTTCTAGAGTAGGATGGTGTTTTAGAACCATTTATACGCCCTATATATAGTTTTTTCTTATCTTCTTCATTATATCTGGATACATCAAAAACCAGTGTCATGTTTTTGTGTAATGGAGTCTTGTTATTGTGGATTTTGATTTTTTCTCCACTAACAGATATATCCAAATAAGTATTTTCATATAATGCTCCTTTAGGAATAAAAAGATCAAAAAAGCCTGAGCTGTATGTATAATTTTCAGTTGCCTTAGCGTATTCTGATGTTTTAGGAATATCTGTTTTTGTGATCGTTTCGACATATTTTCCTTGTACAGGAATATTAATTGTAGTTGTATTGTTTTTAAAATCTTTGATATGGATAGTGTAGTTATAAGAAAGGCTATCTTGAATATTAACAATGCCATTATTTGTTTTCTTTTTGAAAACGGTTAACGGATTGTTTTTTTCAACAAAGAGTTTCGTTATCCTACTTCTGTATTCTTTAAAATAGGAGTAATCAATAATTCTGTTCGCATACCGTGTTTCTGCAAAAGAAAAACGATTCATTTCTATTTTTAGATTTTCCAGACCATTAATTTGGGTGGTTATTTCATATACGCCATTATTGTTTTCGGCTAAATCTTGTTTATCTATAGTAGATACACCAAAACCAATTTTTCCATATGCATTCAGGCTCTCTGCTTTATAACTACCATCTTCTAGAGATGTAAGTTTTAATCTAACTGGTTTTTGCGAACCATTAATTTGTGCGTTTTTGTCTAAACTATATGCCCAAAGACTATTTATGATTGGTTTTCTGGTATCTTTTACTTCCATACCAAAATTCATTGGGTTCATTGGTCTGGATCTTGAATCTCTAATTTCAAAATGAAGGTGAGGGCCAGAACTTCCGCCTGTATTACCACTATATGCTATAATATCACCTTGCTTTACTAATAACGAACTTGATTTTGGGAAAAGCTCTATTTCATAAGATTCTTTTGCGTATTGTCTTTTTTTTACAAAAGCTTCAATTTCTGGAGAGAATTTTTTTAAATGGGCGTATACACTTGTGTATCCATTAGGATGTGCAATGTATAAAGCCTTACCATAACCGCCATGCGAAATTTTTATTCTAGTTATTCTACCAGATGCAGTAGCGTATACATTTAATCCTTCTTGGCCATTAGTTTTCATATCTAATCCAGAATGAAAATGATTCGATCTTAGCTCGCCAAATGTCCCAGAAACTACAGTGGGAATATCAAGAGGATGAATAAAATAGTCTTTAGGAAGGTCCTTTTGCCCATAGCAAAAAGAAAATCCAAGTAAAATAAAAACTATAATCTTTCTCATAAAAGGGGGTATCTATGTGTATGTTTATGAAATGTGTTTATAAAACTACTTATTTTTTTGGTAGGTTATACTATTTTCAATGCATGATTAATGGCATCATTTAAATATCCGCCAGAAATAATTTTTGTTCTAACCAGATCAACATTGGTTTTCATTTTTTTATATTCATCTAAAGATAAATTTTCAAGTTTGTCACTTAATTCGTCTAAATTAGAAACTGTAAAACCAATATTGTTATCTATTATAAAAGTACTAATGGCTGCTTTATCCCATACAATTACAGGTAATCCACATAAAATGTATAATGAAGTTTTATGAGGGTTGTTGTATTTTAAATACTGTCCATATTGTCCACTACATTCTTCTGTAGAGATACCATCCCATACTAATCCAAAAGATCCTTTGATATGATAAGCCACCACATCAGAAGGAAATGCTCCTTCATAGGAAAGTATTGATTTTTCTTTTTCGGTTTTTAGTTTTTGATAATCAAATCCCATACCATACAGGTTCATTCCGAAATTTTTTCTTTCGAGTTGATCAAGATCGTAGATGTATGAATTTTTACCGTCTCCAAATCCCCCGGCATATACTATTTCGTGAAGTTTTTCTCCTGTGACATTGTTGTTTTGATCTGGCAATCCTTTGTTTAATATATAGTCAAATATGCCAAGTACAATTATTGGAACTTTAACATCCTGTTCCAAGAACCAATCTTTCATCGAATCATTGTGCACAATAATGGCATTTGAAGAAGTTATCTTTTTTAATTCCTTATCTGCATCACTAGTTCTACCTTTTAAAAAACGAACATCATGAACTATGGTAATGATTTTACATCTTTTTATTTTTGCAACAAACAAGACATAATTTCTAAACTTATTTAGTGGATATTGTGTACACAGTGTTGATTTATATGGTAACCGTATTAAAGCAAAGGTGATACCGAAAAAGTTTTTTAGAGCTCCAATAGCAGAGTTAGGGATTGAAGATTGTTTGAAACCTAGGTTTTTAAACCCCATTTCGGTTAAAATAGACTCGCAATCAGTTTTTGCTTTACCTGCTGCATTAAAAAGAGATTTGTAATTTCTGGAGATGAAATATCCTTTCATATAAATGTATAAATTTAGCGGAGGAAAGATACATACATTTTATTTTTTATACCCTATTTTAAGAAGATTATCAATTGTGATTTTCTGATGTATAATTATTACATATAAAATCCTTTTAAAAATAGTAGTTTTGACAACTGAATTTTATAGAAACCGTTTCGAATCAAAAAAGTATACTAGTGAAAGAAAAGAGATATGATTATCTAATTGTAGGAGCAGGGTTGTTTGGGGGTGTTTTTGCTCACGAAATGACTAATCGGGGTAAAAAATGCCTTGTGATAGACAAGCGAGATCATTTAGGTGGAAACGTATATTGTGAAGAAAAAGAAGGAATTAATGTACATAAATATGGAGCTCACATTTTTCATACTAATGATAAAAAAATATGGGATTATGTAAATCAATTTGCAACTTTTAATAATTATATAAACTCTCCTTTATCATTGTCAAAGGGTAAATTGTATAACTTACCTTTTAATATGAATACGTTCTATCAGCTTTGGGGAACCAAGACACCGCAGGAAGCAAAAAATATTATAGATAAACAAGTAGCACAATATGGAGTAAAGTCTCCACAAAATCTAGAAGAACAGGCTTTATCTTTAGTGGGTAAGGATATTTATGAAACTTTTATTAAAGCGTATACTGAAAAACAATGGGGGAAAAAAGCAACAGAACTTCCTGCTTTCATTATTAAAAGACTTCCTGTTAGATATACGTATAATAACAATTATTTTAATGACATTTATCAAGGAATCCCTGTGGGAGGCTATAATGTGATTATTAATGGTTTATTAAATGGTATTGACACCAAAACAGGAGTAGATTTTTTTAAAGATAGAATAGATCTTGAATCTTTAGCAGATAAGATTGTGTATACTGGTAAGATAGATGAGTTCTTTGAGTATAAACATGGACAGCTAGAGTATAGGTCATTGCGATTCGAACACGAGCATCATAAGATAGAAAATTACCAAGGTAATGCTGTAGTGAATTACAATGATGCAAGTTATGCATTTACAAGGATTATAGAGCATAAACATTTTGAATTCGGAAAGCAAGATGGAACAATCATAACAAAAGAATATCCTGAGAACTGGGATAGAGGTAAAGAAGCATATTATCCTATTAATAATGATAGAAATCAAGAAATATTTAAAAAGTATAAAGAAGAATCACGAGAATTAGAAGGGGTGATTTTTGGAGGAAGATTAGCAGAATATCGCTATTATGATATGCACCAGATAATCGCATCATCTTTGTCCAAAGTAGAAGAAATATCAAGGATTAAACCACAATAAAGAAGGGGTTTAAAATTAGTTGTAAAACTATTGGGTTTTTTCAATTGGTATGTTAACTTTGTGTATCGAAGTATTGTGTAAATTTTATAATGAGTGATTTAATTGAAATTATTGATTCTCTTGAAAATAGAATAAGTAAGTTGCTTCATAAGTATGAATTGGTTAAGCAACAAAACCTAAGTCTAAAAGAGAAAATATCGAATTTGGAGTCTAATTCAGAACTTCAGATAGATCAATTAAAGCAGTGGGAAGAAAAATTCAGTGCGCTCAAAAATGCAAACGCAATACTAGGCAGTGACGAATATAAAAGGGAAACCAAGCTCAAAATAAACGCTTTAATAAGAGAGATTGATATGTGCATAGCACAACTTTCTGAATAAGTAAAATATGGCAGATAAGCTTAAAATTAAATTATCTATTGCAGATCGTGTATACCCATTAACGATTAATCCGGATCAGGAAGAAGGTTTACGAAAGGCTGCAAAAAAGATAGAAGCCATGATAAAGCAATTTGAGCAAAGTTATGCGGTTAGAGATAAGCAAGATGTATTGGCAATGTGCGCTTTACAATTTGCAGCACAAGTAGAACAAAAAGCTATAGATAAAGATGATGACACGGTTAATGTGGCTAATAGGTTAAATGAATTAAATAATTTGCTACACGAACATTTATCATAACGTTCTTTAAAATAAATAAGGTTACTGCCTGCACTAGTTGTTATTTTGATAAACTCAACAAGAATTAATTAAAAAGGGTGAGTTTAAGTTGTAAAAGCGCGCCGCCTTGAGCGGATTCTTGAGCAACTTGTTAGCCCTAAACCTGTTTTTACAGAGTTTATACAGAACCTTTGCTAGTGCAGGCTTTTTTTATATAAATACTAACATAAATTATGGATAATAATATTATATTTTTGATAGTTGCTGGGGTAGCAGGACTAATGATAGGGTTTATCATTGCCAAAGTTCTGGAGCGTAGCAAGGCGTCAGAAATTATTAAAAATGCTAAAAAAGCTTCCGAAAGTATTTTAAGAGATGCTAAAAGTGAGGGAGAGACAATTAAAAAAGACAAGATACTTCAGGCTAAAGAAAAATTTATTGAATTAAAATCAGAACATGAAAAGGTAATATTATCCCGAGATAAGAAGATGGCCGAAGCGGAAAAACGAACTAGAGATAAAGAATCTCAGGTTTCTAATGAATTATCTAAAAATAAAAAACTAAATATAGAGCTAGAAGAAAAGATTAAAGAAGGAGAGCAACGCAAGGATTATTTAGAAAAGAAACAAAGCGAACTTAAAAAACTTCATAAAAGCCAGGTACAACAACTTGAAGTTATATCAGGATTATCTGCAGAAGAAGCGAAAGAGCAACTTGTAGAATCTCTAAAAGGACAAGCAAAGACTGATGCTATGGCAGTTATTCAAGATACCATTGAAGAAGCTAAGCTAACAGCACAGCAGGAAGCTAAGAAAGTAATAATAAATACTATCCAAAGAATAGGTACAGAAGAAGCAATAGAGAATTGTGTCTCAGTTTTTAATATTGAAAGTGACGATGTAAAGGGTAGAATTATTGGTCGAGAAGGTAGGAATATTAGAGCTATTGAAGCTGCTACAGGAGTTGAGATTATAGTTGATGATACCCCTGAAGCAATAATTTTATCTTGTTTTGACTCTGTAAGAAGAGAAGTGGCTCGATTATCACTTCATAAATTAGTGACAGATGGAAGAATTCATCCTGCACGAATAGAAGAAGTAGTACGAAAAACGAGAAAACAAATTGATGAAGAGATAATCGAAGTTGGTAAACGTACCGTGATTGATCTTGGTATACATGGATTGCATCCAGAACTAATTAAGACTGTGGGTAGGATGAAATATAGATCTTCTTATGGTCAGAACCTTCTACAGCATTCAAGAGAAGTTGCTAAATTATGTGGTGTAATGGCTTCAGAATTAGGATTGAATCCAAAATTAGCCAAAAGAGCTGGGTTGTTGCATGATATTGGTAAAGTTCCGGATACAGAAACAGAAGTGCCACATGCTATTCTTGGAATGCAATGGGCAGAAAAATATGGTGAGAAACAAGAAGTTTGTAACGCCATAGGAGCCCATCACGATGAGGTAGAGATGACATCTTTAATATCTCCTATCGTTCAGGTATGTGATGCGATTAGTGGCGCCAGACCAGGTGCGAGACGTCAAGTACTGGATTCTTATATACAAAGATTGAAAGATTTAGAAGGGATTGCCTTTGGGTTTGATGGAGTCAAGAAAGCTTATGCGATTCAGGCAGGTAGAGAACTTCGTGTAATTGTTGAAAGTGAAAAGGTGAATGATGAAAAAGCGGCTAGCCTTTCTTTTGAAATTTCTCAAAAAGTACAGACAGATATGACATATCCTGGTCAGGTTAAAGTGACCGTAATACGAGAAACAAGAGCAGTAAATATTGCTAAATAATATTTATAGAAATACGTATAAGCAAAGCGATAGTACTTAAGGGTAATATCGCTTTGTTATTTTTGGTAATGAAATTCTTAGATTTAATAATGTTTCAAGTCTTAGGGGGTATAAAACATGTTTTCTGTTGATCGCTTGGTGAGTTTGCTTGGAGAATTAATTTGTTATAGGATTAATCTCTATACTTTTTAATAATATTGTCTTTCCATTCCAGGGCTAATTCCAAAGTGTCAAATTGTTTGAATTCTTTGTTGAAGAAAGTTTTTTCGAGCTTTATTTGTATCTTTTGTTTAGGATCTGCAGATACTACAGCAAAGCCAATCATGTTAGAGATTTTAGCTGTTTCTAGGTATATAGTAGGATTTACGGCATAAGAATTAATGCGGTGAGTAATGTAAACAAAAGGCTTGTTTTTAAAATGTTTTTCTACTATTTGTAGTAAAACATCGTTGTGTTCTGGTGATACTGTGACTCCTTCTTTCATTACAGCCTTTACATAATCTTCATATATTTCTATATGACAAAAATAAAAATTGTATGAAGTGATCATTAGGTTTTTGTTAGCTTTTAACATGTGTTTTAGATACAAAAACAGGGTGAAAATAAAACTTTTTCATGCTATTTTACCGTATAATATATGAAAAAAACATGAATTAATTAAGAGGCTAAAACATGTCTCA
This sequence comes from Aquimarina macrocephali JAMB N27, assembly GCF_000520995.1. Taxonomy (GTDB): domain Bacteria; phylum Bacteroidota; class Bacteroidia; order Flavobacteriales; family Flavobacteriaceae; genus Aquimarina; species Aquimarina macrocephali. Next base: position 33,673 of record NZ_JACA01000053.1, read on the forward strand.
TATTAAATTCATGGCTATATTCGTTCTGTTTATTTGGGGTTGATGTTATTTAGTTAAGTAGCTCAACGGCTTTTTAATAAAGTTTCTTGGATGGATTACAAAAAAGACTGTTATCTCTAAAATAACAGCCTTTTTTGTAATTGTTATGCTTTGATGATTAGGATTCAGTAGATTCTTCAGCTTTTTTGATAGTAATTGTTAATTCACCAGAATCGTCATCCATATCCATGAATATACTATCTCCTTCTCCAAGCTGAGAATTTATAATCTCTTCTGCCAAAGCATCTTCTATATATTTTTGAATAGCTCTTTTTAAAGGTCTTGCACCATACTGTCTGTCAAAACCTTTTTCGGTAATGTAGTCCTTAGCTTTTTCGCTTAAGGATAAGTCGTACCCAAGATCTTTAATTCGGCCATATAGTTTATCAAGTTCGATATCAATAATTTTATGGATATCCTCTCGTTCTAATGCGTTAAATACAACAACATCATCTACTCGGTTCAGGAACTCAGGAGCAAATGCTTTTTTTAATGCATTTTCTATTACTCCTTTAGCATAATCTTCTGCTTGGGTCTTTTTGGCAGAAGTTCCAAAACCAACTCCTTGTCCAAAATCTTTCAGTTTACGCGCTCCAATATTAGAGGTCATAATAATTATAGCGTTTCTGAAATCAATTTTACGTCCAAGACTATCAGTAAGGTATCCATCATCTAGTACTTGAAGCATCATATTGAATACATCAGGATGTGCCTTTTCGATTTCATCTAATAGAATAACTGCATATGGTTTTCTTCTTACTTTCTCGGTAAGTTGGCCTCCTTCTTCGTAACCAACATATCCAGGAGGTGCTCCAATAAGTCTCGAAACTGCAAATTTCTCCATATACTCACTCATGTCAATACGAATAAGTGTGTCTTCACTATCAAAAAGCTCTCTGGCTAAGACTTTGGCTAACTGTGTTTTACCAACCCCTGTTTGTCCTAAAAATATAAATGACCCAATAGGTTTGTTAGGGTCTTTTAATCCGGCACGATTACGTTGTATTGCTTTTACGACTTTGGTAACAGCTTCGTCCTGGCCAATAACTTTACCCATAATTAGATTAGGTAATTCGGCAAGTTTATTGCTTTCAGTCTGTGCAATACGATTAACAGGAATACCAGTCATCATAGAAACTACATCTGCTACGTTTTCTTCATCAACAGTTTCTTTATGTAATTTAGATTCTTTTTCCCATTGTTCTTGTGCAACTCCTAGTTCTTTCTCAAGATTCTTTTCGTCATCTCTAAGTTTTGCAGCTTCTTCGTATTTTTGTTTCTTGACTACACTATTTTTTAATTCTCTTACTTCTTCAAGTTTTTTCTCGAGATCAAGTACCTTCTTAGGAACATCAATATTAGTAATATGTACTCTAGAACCAGCTTCGTCCAGTGCATCAATAGCTTTGTCTGGTAAAAAGCGATCTGTCATGTATCTATTAGTTAGTTTTACACAAGCTTGGATAGCCTCTGGAGTATAACTAACATTGTGATGTTCTTCATATTTTTCCTTAATATTATTAAGAATTTCTATGGTTTCTTCAATATTTGTAGGTTCTACAATTACTTTTTGAAAACGTCTTTCTAATGCGCCATCTTTTTCTATATATTGACGATATTCATCTAGGGTTGTAGCTCCAATACATTGGATTTCACCTCTTGCTAAGGCTGGTTTAAACATATTCGAAGCGTCTAAACTTCCTGTAGCGCCACCAGCACCAACAATAGTATGGATTTCGTCTATAAAAAGAATGATATCATCGTTCTTTTCTAATTCGTTCATTACCGCTTTCATTCGTTCTTCGAATTGTCCACGATATTTGGTTCCTGCAACTAAGCTTGCCAGATCAAGAGTAACCACTCTTTTGTCAAATAGGATTCTAGAAACTTTTCGTTTCACTATTCTTAGAGCAAGTCCTTCTGCAATGGCAGATTTACCAACTCCGGGTTCTCCTATAAGGAGAGGGTTGTTCTTTTTACGTCTACTTAATATTTGAGATACACGCTCTATTTCTTTGGATCGTCCTACTACCGGATCGAGTTTTCCTTCTTCTGCCATTGCAGTTAAATCACGGCCAAAGTTGTCTAAAACAGGAGTTTTAGATTTTTTCCCTGCTTTACTTCCTCCAGAAGGAGAGTTAAAAGGATTTTCTTTGGATGAATCTCCTGTTAAATCATCATCATCTTCAGAGAAAGATTCTGCTTTTGGGTTATCTATATATTCTTCTTCGTTAGCAATCATAAACTTAAATTGGTCTTTAACATTATCGTAATCTACTTTTAAACGATTTAAAAGTTTTGTAGTTGGGTCGTTTTCATTTCTTAGAATACATAACAGAAGATGAGCAGTATTAATAGAAGAACTTTGAAATAGCTTAGCTTCCAAAAAAGTAGTTTTTAGTGCTCTTTCTGCCTGTCTGGTTAAATGTAAATTTTTTTTCTCGTTTGAGGCGACGGCTATATTTGGATTTGCAGGGCTAAGAATCTCGACCTTTCTTCTTAGATTGGTCAAGTCGATATCCAGCGCATCTAGAATATTAATAGCTTTACCACTTCCGTCACGTAGCAACCCTAGCATAAGGTGTTCTGTACCGATAAAGTCATGCCCTAATCTAAGAGCTTCTTCTTTACTGTACGCAATAACATCTTTTACTCTGGGCGAAAAATTATCATCCATAAAATTATTCTCTTTCTTTATAACTAAAATAGTAATTTTTAGAATTATATTGACAAAAACTATTCCTTTTAATCGATCATTAACATATATATTTTGATAATAGGGTATTTTGTCATGCAATTTCAAGCTTTAAAAAAAAACACTAGCTCCGAGACAGTGTCTTTTATGGTTTTTTTGCTTTTATTGGTAAATAGACAAAAAATGCTTTAATAATCAAAACCTATGATCGTAGACTTATTAACTATCTATATCCTTACTATTGTTAATAAATTACGTATATTAGATAGGTAATTAGCTGTTAAAACCGTCTTAATTTACTTAAATTAGCCCGTTTAATTAATCAATTTTTAGAATAAAATAATTTTTTATGGCTGATGGAGAAAAGCTTATACCTATCAATATAGAAGATGAGATGAAATCTGCATACATTGATTACTCAATGTCTGTTATAGTATCTCGTGCACTTCCTGATGTTAGGGATGGTCTTAAGCCCGTACATAGACGTGTTTTATACGGTATGTATGAACTGGGTGTTAAAGCAAGTAGTGCCCACAAGAAATCTGCAAGAATTGTAGGTGAGGTTCTTGGTAAATATCACCCGCATGGTGATACGTCTGTATATGATACGATGGTTCGTATGGCGCAAGAATGGAGTTTGAGATATATGTTAGTTGATGGCCAGGGTAACTTTGGTTCTGTAGATGGTGATAGCCCTGCGGCTATGCGTTATACAGAAGCAAGAATGCGTAAGATATCTGAAGATATGCTGGCAGATATTGAAAAAGACACTGTAGATCATACATTTAATTTTGATGATACTTTACAAGAACCAACAGTTCTGCCAACAAGAGTTCCGGGATTATTAATAAATGGAGCTTCAGGAATTGCAGTGGGTATGGCAACGAATATGCCTCCTCATAATCTAAGTGAAGTTGTTGATGGTACAGTTGCTTATATTGAGAATAACGATATCGAAATTGATGAATTAATACAATATATTAAAGCCCCGGATTTTCCTACAGGTGGAACAATCTATGGTTATGATGGTGTTAGGGAAGCTTTTAAAACTGGTAGAGGAAGAGTCGTTATACGAGCTAAAGCAAGTTTTGAAGAAGTAAACGGTAGAGAAAGTATAATCGTTACCGAGATTCCTTATCAAGTGAATAAGGCAGATATGATTAAAAAAACTGCTGACCTTGTTAATGATAAGAAGATTGAAGGGATTTCTACAATACGTGATGAGTCTGATAGAAACGGTATGCGTATCGTATATGTTCTTAAACGTGATGCAATACCTAATATAGTACTAAACCTTTTATATAAGTATACAGCCTTACAATCTTCGTTTAGTGTAAATAATATTGCACTGGTTAATGGAAGACCACAGTTGTTGAATGTAAAAGAAATGATTCATTATTTTGTCGAACACAGACATGAAGTAGTTGTTCGTCGTACAAAATATGAATTGAAAAAAGCCGAAGAAAGAGCTCATATTCTTGAAGGGTTAATTATAGCTTCTGATAATATTGATGAAGTGATCGCTTTAATTCGTTCTTCTGCAAATGCAGATGAGGCCCGCGAAAAATTAATAAAGCGTTTCAAACTTTCTGAAATACAGGCCAAAGCAATCGTAGAGATGCGTTTGCGTCAATTAACAGGTCTTGAGCAAGATAAACTACGTGCGGAGTATGATGAGTTGATGAAGACTATCGAAGACCTTAAGGATATTTTGGAAAAGAAGGAGCGTAGAATGCAAATCATTAAGGACGAGCTGGCAGAAATAAAAGAAAAATATGGTGATGAGCGTCGTTCTCAGATAGAATATGCAGGTGGAGACCTGAGTATAGAAGATATGATTCCGGATGAAAAAGTAGTAATTACGATTTCACATGCAGGATATATAAAAAGAACTTCTCTTAACGAATATAAGAAACAAAATAGAGGAGGAGTAGGACAAAAAGGAAGTACAACACGTAATGAGGATTTTCTCGAACATTTATTTGTAGGAACCAATCATCAGTACATGCTGTTCTTTACTCAGAAAGGAAAATGTTTCTGGATGAGAGTATATGAAATTCCGGAAGGAAGTAAAACTTCTAAAGGAAGAGCTATTCAAAATCTAATTAATATACATAATGACGATAAAGTGAAAGCTTTTATCTGTACTCAAGATCTTAAAGATGAAGAGTATATTAATTCGCATTATGTCATTATGGCAACGAAAAAAGGTCAGGTTAAAAAGACGTCATTAGAACAATATTCCAGACCGAGAACAAATGGTATTAATGCAATTACAATAAAGGATAATGATGAGCTTCTCGAAGCTAAGTTAACCGATGGTAAGAGTCAGGTAATGCTAGCAGTAAAATCGGGTAAAGCAATTCGATTTGAAGAAGAAAAGACTAGACCAATGGGGCGTGGTGCCTCAGGAGTAAGAGGAATCCGACTTGCCGATGATAAAGATGAAGTAATTGGTATGGTAGCTGTTAATGAAATGGAAAGTAACATCTTAGTAGTTTCAGAAAATGGTTATGGAAAACGCTCTAAATTAGAAGATTATAGAATAACGAATAGAGGAGGTAAAGGTGTTAAAACCATTTCTGTTACAGATAAAACAGGAAGCCTGGTAGCGATTAAGAACGTTACCGATTTAGATGATCTTATGATTATAAACAAATCAGGGATCGCTATTCGACTTGCAATAGAAGATTTACGTGTAATGGGACGCGCAACACAAGGTGTACGTCTTATTAATTTAAAAGGTAAAGATTCTATTGCCGCAGTAGCAAAAGTTATGCATGACGAAGACGATATAGATCAGGATGAAGATATAGAAGATGTTGATTCTTCTGAGACAGATACTGATAATGCTTCAGATGGCACGAATATTGATAATGAAACAAAACAATAATTAAATCCCATTTTAAAAAAAACTCAAGTAATGAAGACTAAATTTATCGTAGTACTATTTCTAGCTGTTGGTGCTTTTGGATTCGCTCAAAAGAAAATCACACCAAAACCAGCATTAAAAGCAGCTGCCAAAGCCTTGAAATCTGGTAATATGGATGTGGCAGCAGAAGCATTGCAAGCTGCAGAAGGACAGTTGGATGCTGCCGATGATAAAATGAAAGCGCAGTATTATTTTTATAAAGGACAAGTTGTTGCAGCTTCAGCAAATGAATCTTTAGAGAAAATTGAAAGTGCGGCTAATGCTTATAATAAAGCAATAGAAATTGAAGCAGCATCAGGAGCAGCTAAATATACAGTAGATGCATCACAAAAATTACAATTATTGCGTCAATCTTTAATCGAAAATGCAATTAAAGATCAGAATGCAAAAAACTATAAAGGAGCATCAGAAAAACTTTATTTAGGATATACAACTAATAAAGCTGATACTACATATTTATATTATGCAGCAGGTAACGCTGTTAATAATAAAGACTATGATACTGCTCTAAAATATTATAAGGAATTAAAAGACCTTGGTTTTAGCGGAGAAAAAAAGGAGTTTGTAGCAACGCATAAAGAAACTGGTAAGCTTGATGTTTTTGAATCTAAACAAATAAGAGACCTTTCTGTAAAATCAGGAGAGTATATTAAACCAGAAACTAAAACTTCTGAATCTAAAAAAGGGGAGATTGCTAAAAATATTGCCTTGATTTATATGAGCCAAGGAAAAGATGAAGAGGCTGTAGCTGCTATTGAAGATGCTAAAAAAGAAAACCCTGAGGATTCTGCATTAATGCAGGCAGAAGCTGATGTATATTATAAGTTAGGGAATATTGCTAAGTATAAGGAGATTATGGAACAGATCGTAGCTAACGATCCTGAAAATCCAGATTTACTATATAATTTAGGAGTTAGTGCTTCTCGTCTTGGAGACAATGATCAGGCAATGGGATACTATAAGAAAGCTTTAGAGTTAAAGCCAGATTATACTGCTGCTCAAATTAATATTGCTTCTATAATTTTAAGTGGAGAAACTAAGATTGTAGATGAGATGAATGGTTTAGGAACATCTTCAAGCGATAATAGGAAATATGAAGAACTAACAAAAAAGAGATCAGAACTATATAAAACAGCTGTTCCTTACCTTGAAGGAGCTTTAAAAAGTAATCCTGATAATGTAGAAGCTATTCGTACATTGATGAATATATTTTATCAATTGGATGATCCTAAAGCTGGTGAAATGAAAGACAGACTTAAAGCTTTAGAAGGAGGTAACTAATAATAGAGCTTCTTAATAATTATAAAAAAAACCGGAATATATATTCCGGTTTTTTTTATGATTTATTTGCATACTTATAGAATAGTACCCTAGATTGAATACTGTTATTTATCTAAGTTCGGCTCCTAATTTATTTTCAAAATTATACTGTAACTTGTTCATGATTTTATCGATTTGTTTATCGGTAAGTGTTTTATTCTCGTCTTGCAAAATGAAGCTTACAGCATACGATTTTTTCCCTTTTGGTAGGTTTTTACCTTGGTACACATCAAATAAGTTTACATCTTTTAAAATTTGTTTTTCGGTTTGCTTGGCGATAGTATGAATTTCTTCAAACTTTATAGAATCATCCAATAACAAGGCAAAATCACGACGCACTTCAGGAAACTTTGGGATGCCTGTGTACTTTATTTTATTGTGTTTTGCATATTCCAAGATAACATCCCAGTTAAAATCGGCATACAATACTTCCTGAGAAATAGAGAAATGTTTTAATACCGATTTTTTTAGTATTCCAAAATCAACTAATTGAGCTTTGCCAATACTTAAAGAAAGACCTTCTGCAAAAACATCATTCTTTATAGGAGAAGTTTTTAACCTTGTTAATCCTAAACGCTCCAAAACAGAGTATACTATTCCTTTTAGGTAAAAGAAATCACTTGTTTGCGAACTCATGGTCCAGGTTTCTTTGGATCTATCTCCGGAAACAATAATGCTTAAGTGTTTGTTTTCTATTCTTTTATCTTCGTAATTATGATATGTTTTTCCAAACTCAAATAATTTAAGATCCGATCGCTTTCTATTGCTGTTATATGATACAGCTTCTAATCCCGAAAATAACATAGATTGTCTCATTACTGCCAAATCATTACTAAGTGGATTTAGCATTTCGACATTATTTTCATCTTTAAGTTGTTCACTCAAGGCAATATAATGAGGAGAGGTAAGCGAGTTGGCTAACATCTCATTAAATCCCTGACCAACAAGTTGATTTGATATCGTGTTTTGCACATTATGGTCAGAAAACTTATCAATATTTGATATAGAAGCATTTAATTTCTGAGTAAAACCTATAGTATTATACCCGTATACTCTAAGGATTTCTTCTATAACATCAACTTCTCTTTGCACATCATTTCTGTATGCCGGAATAGTAAGGCCTATACCTGTCTCAGTTACACTATTGATTTTAATGTCTAACGAAGTGAGAATCCTCTTAATAGTATCTTGAGGTACTTCTTCGCCAATTAATTTTGTAGCATTTTCAAAAGATAAAATTACCTGAAAATCTTCAATCTTTTTTGGATATAAATCCATGATTTCGCTAGAAATATTTCCTCCTGCAAGTTCCTGTATCAATAGAGCAGCTCTTTTAAGGGCATATTCGGTGATATTTGGGTCAATACCTCTTTCAAATCTAAAAGAAGCATCTGTATTTAGACCATGTCGTTTTGCCGTTTTACGAATACTAATAGGATCAAAATATGCGCTTTCTAAGAAAATCGAAGTTGTTCTTTCTGTTACCCCCGAGTTTACTCCACCAAATACACCAGCAATACAAAGAGGTTTTACAGCATCACAGATCATAAGATCTTCCTGATGTAGTTCTCTTTCTAATTCATCTAGAGTTGTAAACTTAGTACCGGCATCTAATGTTTTTACTTCAATTTTATTTCCTTCAATATAATGTGCGTCAAATGCGTGTAATGGCTGTCCTAGCTCATGTAAAACATAATTAGTAACATCTACCACATTGTTTTTTGGAGTAATTCCAATCGCTTTCAATCTATGTTGCAACCAGGCGGGAGACTCACTTACTTTAATGTCAGAAATTGTTACACCACAATATCTAGGTGCTAGTACAGTATTTTTGACCTCTATGTCAATTTTATTTAGCCTGTTTTCTACTCTAAAATTACTTACTGATGGAGTAATGAGTTCTAAACTAATATCTTTTTGTAGTAATCCTGCTTTAAGATCACGCGCAGTACCCAAATGACTCATTGCATCTGCACGATTAGGAGTTAATCCAATTTCAAACACAGAATCATTTTCAATATCAAATATGTCCGAAGCTTTAGTTCCTACAGTGATATCAGTACTTAAAACCATAATCCCATCATGACTTTTTCCTAGCCCTAATTCATCCTCGGCGCAGATCATACCATGGCTTTCTTCGCCTCTTATTTTTCCTTTTTTTATGACCCATTCTTCACCTTTATCATTGTAAAGTTTTGTGCCAATAGTTGCAACAGGAACTTTTTGCCCAGCAGCAACATTAGGAGCACCACAAACAATCTGAACTGGCTCACCACTACCTAAATCTACTTTGGTGATTTTAAGCTTATCTGCATTTGGATGTTTTTCGCAATTAAGAACTTGCCCTACAATAACACCTTCTAGTCCTCCTTTTACACTTTGATAGGACTCTATTCCTTCTACCTCCAATCCTAAATCGGTAAGGAGTTCTCCGGTTTTTTCTGCATCCCAATCGATATTAATAAATTGCTTCAGCCAGTTATACGAAATCTTCATTTGTGATCTTTCTAAATTCAGGTGGTAAAGATAATATATTGGGCAGAGGATACAAATAGTTGTAAGTATATCTATAAATAAAATTATGGTATATTTAGAATAGTTTTATTCTAACCAAATTTTAATATTATGAAAACAGGAATTAAGTTATTTACTATTATGTTTCTTTTCGGAATAATTTCTTGTACAGATAAGAAAAAAGAAGAGGAAGAAACCAAAGCAGCTGTAGAAAAAATAGAAGCGGTTGAATCTGAATTAGATCAAATCTCAGAAGAAGTAGAAACCAAAGTAGAAGAATTGGAAGAATCTTTAGAAGATTTGGATAATATTTAAAAGACCTTTTAGTAATAAACCTTCATACCTTAATTATTCTAACATTAACTAAAAAAGACTATCATGAAACTTATAAAACTAGTATTGGTATTTGTTTTGATTTTCACTTTAGGGAATCAAGTTACTATTGCTCAAGGAAAATCTCAGGAAGCAAAAGAAAAAGTAGCTGAGAAAAAAGCAAAAGCAAAGGAAAAAGCTGAAAAAACTCAGGTAAAGGCAGAAAAAAAAGCAGAAAAAGCTCAAGAGAAGGCTGAGAAAGCCAGAGAGAAAGCAGAAAAAAAAGTTGAAAAACTAGAAGAAGCGAAGGATAAAGCTATTGAAAAGGCTGAAAAAGCTGAAGAAAAGGCTGAAAAGGCCCTAGAGAAAGCCGAAAAAAAGGTAAAAGGTAAAGCCTATGGCAAAAATAAAGAAGGATTAACTGGTAAGGAATTTGGAATGGCCAGAGCTGAAGAAGCTAAGAATATGGTGAAAGAACGTAATGAGGTGTTGAAAAAGAATGAAGAAAGGATAACTAGAGGTAAAGAAAAAATTGAAGCAGCAAAAGAACGCCTGGCAAAAGCAAAGGAAAAGGAGGGAGAAGAAGCTCTAACTCCTGAAGAAATAGCAGAAAAAGAAGCCAAAATCACTAAAGCCGAAGAAAAGCTAAAAGCCTTAGAAGAATCAATTAAAAAAGGAAAAGAAAAGATGAAAGAAGGAAAAGAAAAATTAGACAAATTATATACTAAGGAACAATAAAAGCCTAATAAAACTATAAAAAGAAAATCGTCCGGTAAGTTTTGAGTAACTTTCCGGACTTTTTATACGATAAAAATAATGAGAAAAACAGCCATATTTATTCTACTTGTAACCACTATTTTTTCTTCCTGTAAGAAAGAAAAACCATCTGATTTGATTGAGTTTAAAAGTGGACCCTGGAAAGCAACTTTAGAAGTTCAGGATAATAAAAAACTTCCTTTTTTGATTGAAGTAATGGAGGATCAAACCTTAAGAATTTTTAATGCCGAAGAAACAATCGATGTAGATGAAGTTATAATCAATAAAGATTCTATACTAATTAAGTTTCCTGTTTTTGAAGGGTATATAGCTGGTCGATTTATAGATTCGATGACAATTTCTGGAAGTTTTATTAAAAAAAGCCTGGATAGAGTGGTGCCTTTTACGGCAAATTATGGAGAACAGGATCGATTTGAAATTGTTTCAAAATCAAATCATGATATTACAGGAAATTGGGAGACAATTTTTAGTAAAGACAATGAAGAAGATAGGTATATAGCCAAAGGTACTTTTAAACAAAATGGAAATATGGTTACGGGTACATTTAGAACAACTACAGGAGACTATCGTTATTTAGAAGGCGTTTTAAATAATGATCAATTACAATTATCAACTTTTGATGGAGCTCATGCTTTCTTATTTACGGCACAGGTTACTGATAGTACATTAAATGGTTACTTTTATTCGGGTAATCACTGGAAAGAGCCTTTTGTAGCAAAAAGAAATGAGAACTTTAAATTACCTTCTGAAGATTCACTAACTTTTCTGAAAGAAGGATATGATACATTAGATTTTAATTTTCCTGATGTTGAAGGAAACCAAATTTCTCTTAAAGATGATCGGTTTAAAGATAAAGTGGTAATCGTACAAATTATGGGAACCTGGTGCCCAAACTGTATGGATGAGACCAAATATTATGTAGAATATCAGAATGAGCATAAAAACAATGGAGCCGAATTTGTTGCATTAGCTTTTGAATATGCAAAGACCGAAGAAAAAGCATTTAAATCCATAAAACGATTACAGCAAAAATTAAAGGTAACATATCCTGTTCTTTTAGCTCAATATGGAACTTCAGATAAGCAGAAAGCACAAGAAAAACTACCAATGCTAAACCATGTATTATCATATCCAACTACCATTTTTATTGATAAAAAAGGACAAGTACGTAAAATACACACTGGTTTCAATGGCCCGGCTACAGGCCAAAAATATGTAGATTTTAAAAATGATTTTGAAGGTTTTGTTAACCAGTTGTTAAAAGAATAATATGGTTTAACAATCAATTATGACTTTATTTTTGAGTTTAACACTACCGTAACATTAGGATTGAGATATACCTCTTACATTGTTTAAGTCAGAAATTAGATTTTTCTAAGTGATAATAATTAATCAAAAAAAAAGTCATGAAACAATTCAACTTAATTACAACTTGTATTGTGAGCGCAATGATGTTGCTCTCAATTCAAACAAATGCGCAACTTACTACACCTGAAGGAAGCCAACGTGCCCAAGTAATGCAACGTGTAGGAACTACAAATATCACAATTGATTATGGGAGACCAAGTGTAAAAGAACGTGAAATCTGGGGAAAACTAGTTCCTTATGGATATAATAACCTGGGTTTTGGAACATCTACAGCGGCACCCTGGAGAGCAGGAGCTAATAGCAATTCGACTATAGAGTTTACTCACGATGTAAAAATCGAAGGAAAAGATATTAAAGCAGGTACTTATGGCCTCCATATTGCGTTAAAAGAAGATGGTGGTGCTACTGTTATATTTTCTAATAATTCTAACTCCTGGGGAAGTTATTTTTATGATGAAAAGGAAGATGCTTTACGTGTAGATGTTAAAACCAAAGAGACAGCACATACCGAAATGCTAACTTTTTTATTTCCTAAAGTCGAAGCTAACAGTGCGGTAGTAGCATTGAGGTGGGAGAAAAAAGAAATTCCTTTCACGATCGGAGTTGATGTGAAAAATGTTGTAATGAAAGGCATTAAGAATGATCTTCGCAATTCTGCAGGTTTTACTCAGACAAATTGGGATAATGCTGCAAATTATGCATTTAGTGCAGGTGAGTTAGATCAAGCACTAGAGTGGGTTGATGCATCTATATCTGGTAGTTTTTTTAGTAAAGAAACTTTTGCTAACCTATCTCTTAAATCACAAATTTTGGCTAAACAAGGGAAAACAAGTGAAGCTATGACTTTTGTAGATAAAGCTGCCAAACTAGGAAGTACTTCACAGGTTTTTAGATTAGGAACAGGTTTAATAAGCTTAGGGCAAAAAGATAAAGCACTCCTTATTTTAAAGGATAACGTAAAAAATAGTAAAGGCGCATGGCCATCTAATTATGGATTAGCAAAAGCGTATTCGGCAACCGGGGATTATAAAAATGCTATAAAAGCGATAAATACATCATTAGACAGTGCTCCTGATCGATTTAAAGGAAGATTAAACGGTGATTTGGAAAAACTTAAAAATGGAAAAGATATAAATTAAAGGAATAATCTATAGCAATAATGAAAGACCGTCTAAATTTTATTAGACGGTCTTTGTGTTTTATTTCATATATAACTTAGTCAGTTAATTTTCTCATTATCCATTCAATAGGGCCATATTTTGAATACTTTTTATTAATCATTGAAAAGATAAGACATACTATAATAAAGAACAATGCGTATAAAAAGGAAAAGTTAACTGTATACTCTCCCATTTTTATAGGGCTAACAATTTCTATAAATCCCATTCCTATTATGACATGTGCAATATAGAACGTTAAAGCAAGTTGCCCCGTGTTTTTTAATATATGTATGAAAGTGGTATTCTCATATTTCTTTGAAATTAGAATACAAAATGAAATAAGGAATATGGCTACACTACTTCCAGAAATCATGTATAAAGGTAATGGTGGCATAGGATCTGTTCCAAGAATCGGAGTTAATTCTGAGATCATTTCTTGGTTTCCCATAGAAAAGAAAGCAATAGAAAAATAGGATATTATCTGTACGATTATAAATACTGTAAGGCTAACCCATAATGCTTTTATAACTACTTTAATATTACTTAATTGCACCTTGCCAAACCACATTCCTATAATCATAAATGCACTCCAGGGGAAGATGGGATGAAAACCATTAAAAAAAAGGTTTTTTAAAAAACCTTTTACAGTCCATAGGTCTATATAGCTCATTTTTGCATAGTCCCATCCATTATCATAATCCCATAATATCATAAGTATAGGATATAACATCACCATTCCTATTGCAATAAATGATAGTGTTTTTGGCTTACTTTTTATTAAAAATATTGCCAGAAGTATATATATCCCATAAAAGTGTAAAATATCTGCTTGCCAGATTGTGGAATAGGATATGCCAATTAAAAAAAGAAATAGAGCTCTTTTTAGAAGTTTGTATTTGTTTTGGTTTAGTTCATCTGCATTATTGCGATGTAATGCACCTTTTGTCATTAATGAGATTCCTACACCTGCCAGAACAACAAAGGTTGCAGCTGCTTTACCATCTAATAATCCTAAAATAGTATTCAAGAATGGATTACCATGATTTCCAAATACCATTTTAAAATTAACTATAATCATTCCAAAGATTGCCAGTGCACGTGCAACATCAATTCCAATAATTCTTTTTTGCATAGCACTCTTTTTTTTGCAAACAAATATAGATGAGCAGGTTAGAAGTGGTATTGTTCAATACAGACAATTATTATTTTACAGGAATATAAATCTCGGTAAGGAGTTCTTTTTCTGGAGTATTAGTTTCATCATTAAGATAAAACTCTAAAGTAGGTTTGTCTTCAAACTCTAATTGTACTTCGGTTATCCAGTACCCATAGATTAAATTGTAAGTATCTGTAGAACTCTCATGACTACCTTTGTGTAAGAACTTGGCATATTTTTGCTGTGCTATATGTTTGGTTTTAAATAACCCTTTTAAAGGAAAGTCTATTTCTTTTTCTAGAACAATCCCGGCATTATACCTGCAATGTACAGTGTCTGTGATTGCATCATCATCTAATATTTCACCCAATATAATTGTTTCGTCTTTTAATAAATCATGTTTTGAGGCGTATGAGACCAATTGTTTCCAGGTTTTTTCTATACCATTGATATTTTCATAAGATCCTTGATAGGTTAAATATAAAATATCAAAACCAGGAATTTCTTCGAGTTCATAATTAAGAACTTGTTCTTGAGTGTTTTCTAATGAGAAGATCGCTTTTTGGGTAATGTATTGTTTGACTTTGTTCGAATTTCGAAAAGAAGAAGGAGAACATTTAAACTGTTTTTTAAAAGCTTTACTAAAAGCAGCAATATCACTATATCCAATTTCATGGGCAATATCAGAGATGTTCTCAGATGAAAATTTCAGGTATTCTGCGGCCTTTTCTAATTTTATTCTTTTTATATATAGACCTATAGTTTCGTGATGCAGTGCAAGAAATATTCTGTTTATATTTCGATAAGAATAAAACGATATGTCTTCTATATCTTTTTTACTGATCTCATTTTTAAATTTCTCTTCTATATAGAGAATTAATTTTTTATAACGTTCCAGTTGTGTTGGATTTCCCATGTTTTATCATTTTAAAGGAAAGGTACTACGAAATAGTAGTATCAGAGTTGTCTTTTTAGGACAATTAGATATGTTATTCATAGCGTGAAATAAGAATTTTAATGCAATATAGAGATTATGCTTTTTTGTCTTAATAGGACAAACGACATACTGTTCATGCTTACTAGTTTTGGTTAAAATTTAATAGTAGAACATGAACAACAAAACAGGTATAAAAGCTTTAATGGTAATATTATTCATTTTTTCAATCTATAATGTCAAAGCACAAACTATAGATAAGAATAGCCTCTTAAAAAAATGGGATCTTGATACCTACAAGATTGGAGTTAAGAAATACCCACCATCTAAAAAAGAAAAAAATGACTATATCCTTTTTAAAAAGGATATGACCTTTATCTCTATGTCTGATGGGAAAATGGAGAGCGGTGCCTGGATGTTAAACACTAATGGCAGCTATATAATGATGACTGATGATAAAAAAGAAAAGGTAAAGGCACACATCGTCGTTTTAACATCAGTGAATTTGGTGTTGCGTTTTGATATTAAAGAGATTAGGGAGATAGAGGTTCATTATGCTTTTAATTTATAAAATCAAGTTTATAATGAAATCTATCTGGTATGTATCAATGTTTTTCTTGTCTTCTATAGTATTGTCTCAAGAAAAAATAGCCTTAAAAACTGTTCCTTTTCATACAGAAAACTCATCAATATACATAGAACAGGTTTTCGATACTCGGAAAGAGAAAAACTTAGGATTAGGGACCAATAAATTTGGAGAAAAAGTCATTTTTCAATTACACCCAAATGCACCAAGGGCTATTCTAAGTTTTATGAAAACTTCTTTTTCGCATGCTAAAGATGCAAAACCAATATATATAAAAGTTGAGAATTTAGAAATTCAACAATCTCAGAGTAGTATAAATCATATAACGACCAGGGTGTATATAGACTTGGTTTTTTATGAAAAAGAAAATGATAAACTGAAAGAACTTCATGCTGTACGGCACTATGAAGAAGAAATTTTTTCTATGTCTGATGGATCAAAAATATTTGAAACCTATGAAAAAAGAATCAGAGCTGCATTAGAATATTGTACCCTAAGTTTTATGAATCATTATAAAAAAAGGAACAAGCCAGAATCTATATCAAGAGGTATACAAACAAGCGTAGAGGATGTTTTTTATGAAAAATCCAAATCGAAACATGCAGAACGATTAGGAAAATGGTTTAACATGTTGACATATAAAAAAATATATAGCAAGCATAAAGAGGGATGGAAGATTAGTTATATAGGATTTGCTGATAGTGATAAAAACTTCATCATGCCCTTTGTAATATCTTATGATAGATATAGTATAAAACGAAGTTCATTGCTCAATAAAAACTATACGTCTGTAGATGCCTTTAGTATAGGAGGTGGTTTTGACGGGTATTTAAAAATAGTACCTGGGTTATATGCTAATATAAGTCTAGAAGTGCCTTTGGGACTTGAGATCGCAAAAAAAACAGAAGGTAAAAAACAGCACAATTTTCTTATCGGGATAAGCTCTAGACAGGGAATAAAAATTATCCCATGGAAAGATTATGGTATTGTGATTGGGGCCGGTGTTTTTCAACAAATACAAACTTCTAAAGTGTATACCAGGAACTTCGGATTTGAGCTCGAACTAGGGGTTAATTTTTAATCTGAAAACTGATTTCAGAATAGTAATGTATTCAATTAAAACAAACAAATAAATCAAAATGAAGAAAACAATTAAATTAATGTTATGTACAGTGTTATTGGGGATAGTAACTATAAGTGCACAAGAAAAACAAAAAGGGATAGAATTTGGAATTAAAGCAGGAGCTAACTTAACCGAATTTAGGAATACATCTTCTAAATTTAAAATAGGGATAATGGGAGGAGTCTTTTCTCAATACAGGCTATCCGAAAAATTAGCAATTCGATCCGAAATACTTTATTCTGCTCAAGGAGCAAAATCAAAGATTAGTTCTGGTAAAATAAAATTAAACTACATCAATATATTACCGGCGATCATAAAATTCTACCCTATTAATAAATTAAGCCTCGAAGCCGGGCCTCATGTAGGATATTTGTTAAGTGGTAAAGGAGCAGGTTTTGTAAAGAATAATTTTAAGAAAATCGATTACGGAGTAGCTTTGGGTATAGGATATTCCTTAACTGATAATTTAGAAGTTGGAATTAGATATAACCTAGGGCTAGTTGATATTACCAAAGCGAATACTACATCACTTAAAAATTCAGTATTTCAAGCTGGTTTAGCTTATAAATTATAACATTTATAATGATTGTATTGATCAAATTAGTAGTAGAACAGATTATATCATTTTTTGTATAAAGAATTTAAAAGCAGAAAAGACAGGAAGTAAGATGTCAAAAAGTTATATGATATAATAAAAGGTTTAGGGTAATTCTAAACCTTTTTTGCTGAAATGAAAACCGAATTGTTAATATTATATGACTATGATAGAAAGAAGTTTTATTATGCATTGATCTTATGTTAAATTACGGTATTAGCGTATCTTTGTACTACCAAATTGTTATACATGAGTAAAGCCGTTTATATTGCTACTATAGAACCTAATAGTGGTAAATCTATTGTTGTTTTGGGTATGATGCGTATGCTTCTGGGTAAAGTAGCCAGAGTAGGGTATTTTAGACCAATTATCGACGATCCTAAAGAAGGAGAAGTTGATAATCATATCAATACTGTAATATCGCATTTTGAATTAGATATTAACTTCAAAAAAGCCTATGCGTATACAAGAAGTGAAGTACTTCAAAAATACAATCAAGGTAAATCAGGAGAAATTATAGATGAGATTATCAAGAAATACAAAAATCTTGAAGAAAGATTCGATTTTATATTAGTAGAAGGTACTGATTTTTCTGATGAAGGTAATATCATTGAGTTTGATATTAATGTTATTATTGCCAAAAACCTGGGTATCCCAGCTGTCATTGTCGCAAGTGGGATTGATAAACAAAACGATGAAATTGTTAGTAATCTAAAACTAGCATATGATACTTTTAATAGTAAAGACGTAGAGGTATTGGCTATGGTAGCAAATAAGGTTACCCAAGGTTGTGAAAAACAATTAGAAAATAGTTTTGAAAAAGATTTTGGGAATGATGTCGATCGTATTATTATCCCAAAAATCAACTCTTTGATTAACCCTACTATCAAAGAGATTGTAAACGAATTAGAAGGTAATGTGTTGTTTGGTAAAGAATACCTCAATAATCAAGCTGGTAGTTTTGGAGTGGGAGCAATGCAATTGCGTAACTACCTTACACATCTTAAGGATAATAGCCTTGTAATTACCCCTGGAGATCGTGCTGATATCATTTTGGGAGTATTGCAAGCAAATATTTCTGATAACTATCCAAAGATTTCTGGAATTATACTTACTGGAGGAATTATTCCTGAATCACCAATACTTAAATTAATAGAAGGAGTTTCTTTATCTTTTCCTATTATATCGGTACCTAGTGGTACATTTTCTATTACCAATAAAATAGGGGCCATTAAATCTAAAATTTATCTAGATAATCTACAAAAGATAAACACGTCGATTAGCATATTCGAAAAATATGTTAATGAAGATCAACTAGCTGATAAACTGATTACATTTAAATCAGAAGGATTGACCCCACGAATGTTTCAATATAATTTATTAAGACGTGCTTTAAAACATAAAAAACATATTGTTCTTCCAGAAGGATCAGATGAAAGAATCCTAAGAGCTACATCCAGATTATTAGCTTCGGGAGTTGTGGATATTACTTTAATTGGAAACGAAAAGAAAATAAAGAGTAAAGCTATAAAACTCGATATTCCAATAGATTTTGATAAAATACAGGTTGTTTTCCCTACAGAATCTCCATATTATGATGATTATGTGCAAACATTTTATGAGCTAAGAAAGCATAAAAATGTAAACCTGGATATGGCCAAAGATATGATGGCAGACGTATCTTATTTTGGTACGATGATGATATACAAAGGTCACGCCGACGGAATGGTCTCGGGAGCAGTGCATACTACACAACATACAATAAGACCAGCTTTACAGTTTATAAAGACAAAACCAGGAGTAAAAGTTGTTTCTTCGGTGTTTTTTATGTGTTTAGAAGATCGAGTTTCAGTTTTTGGTGATTGTGCAATTAACCCTAATCCTAATGCAGAACAATTAGCTGAAATAGCAATTTCTTCTTCAGAATCTGCAGCAGCGTTTGGGATTGAACCAAAAGTTGCAATGTTATCATACTCGTCGGGAACCTCTGGTAAAGGAGAAGATGTAGAAATTGTTAGAGAAGCAACTGCAATTGTAAAAGAAAAACATCCTGATTTAAAAATTGAAGGACCAATACAATATGATGCGGCAGTAGATTTAGAAGTGGCGCAAAGCAAATTACCAAATTCTGAGGTAGCAGGCCAGGCCAGTGTTTTAATATTTCCTGATTTAAATACAGGTAATAATACCTATAAAGCTATTCAACGAGAAACGGGAGCACTAGCCATTGGTCCAATGTTACAAGGGTTGAATAAACCTGTAAATGATCTAAGTAGAGGATGTACTGTTGATGATGTATATAATACTGTAATTATAACGGCAATTCAGGCTCAGGGATTATAAAACAGAGTAAGGAAATACTTAATTTCTAATACTCTAAACTCTAAAAAAATATGCAAATACTAGTATTAAATTCTGGGAGCTCTTCTATAAAATTTCAATTATTTACTATGCCTGCCGCAAAGGTAATTTGTTCGGGCTTGGTAGAACGTATTGGTTTAGAAAATGCTAAAATCTCTTATACGTCAGAAAAAAATAAAATTGAAAAAACGGTAAGCGTAAATACTCACAAAGATGGATTACAATTAATAGCCAGTTATTTGATGGATGATGAAGTAGGAGTGATCCGATCGGCATCAGAAATTCATACCGTTGGCCATAGAGTAGTTCATGGAGGAAGCACTTTTGCAGAAACAGTTGAAATTACAGAAGAAGTAAAACAAAAAATCAAGAAACTTTCTGCGTTAGCACCATTACATAATCCAGCAAATTTGGAAGGAATTTTGGTTGCCGAAGAAATTTTTTCTGATGCACAACAAGTAGCTGTATTTGATACAGCTTTTCATCAAACTATTCCTGTGGAAGCCTATAAGTATGCTATTCCGAACAAGTTTTTGGATGAGCATAATATCAGAGTATATGGTTTTCATGGTACCAGTCATAAATACGTTTCAGAAAAAGCTATAGAATTTTTAGGGAAAGAGAAATCGATGTCCAAGATGATTACAATTCACTTAGGAAACGGATGTAGTATGACTGCTGTTCAGGATGGTAAAAGTATTGATCATACTTTAGGATTTGCACCCATGAATGGATTGATCATGGGAACTCGATCCGGAGATATTGACCCTGCAGTGATCTTCTACATGGTTAATTCCTTGGGGTACTCTCTAAAAGAAGTAAATGATCTTTTACAAAAAGAAAGTGGAATGTTGGGGTTAACAGGGTATAGTGATTTACGGGATATTGAATCTGAGGCAGAAAAAGGAAATAAAGACTGCCGGTTAGCTCTGGAAATGAATGCTTATCGTATCAAAAAATTTATTGGAGCATATGCCTCAATTATGAATGGTTTGGATGCTATTGTATTTACTGCCGGAATAGGTGAGAATTCTGATAAGATTAGAGACTTGGTGTGTAAAGATCAAGAATTTTTTGGAATTCAATTAGATGACGAAAAGAACAGTATTCGATCTAAAGAAATAAGAGGTATAAGTTTACCCTCTTCAAAAGTAAAAATATTAGTTATTCCTACTAATGAAGAATTAGAGATTGCCAAGCAATCGTTCAAATTATTAGCATAAAAGCATTGTAAAAAAGAAAACTAGAGAATCCCGATAGTAATGCATGTACATCCCGAAAAGAGGTATATATTCTTTTATGGTCAAAAGCTATTGTCGTTCAGCAAATTCTTTAAATTGTCTGAGCCATTTTTCGGCTGGTTTTCGATACATACTCGGAAATAAAATTGCCATCAATTTTGGCATAATCCAGTTTATACGAGTGTACTCGTATTCGAATTCATACTTTGTTTTGTTTTCGCTTAATGCAATAAAATTACATTTCATGGTATTGTCCATATGTTTATGATGATAACTAGCTTCAAATGAATGTGGAAGTTCATTTTTAGTTATTGTTTCGATCAATTCCATATCATGTTTTCCGTGTTTGTAAAACATTTTGGAAACAGTACCTACTTTACCTTTTTCTCCACTGACCAATTCTTTTTTAATAAACCCATCTTGATATTCTTTAAGATTATCCGGGTTTGCAAACAGCTCAGCCACTTTATTTAGAGGTTGATCAATCTCAATATAACCTTTATGTTTCATAAGAATTTAGTTTTAAATGGTTACAAATTACATTCAGATTTACTTTGCTTTAATTTATGATTTATAAGTTGGCTTCAAGTTTCTTTTCTATTCGTTTAATGGTATTCCAGTTACGAGTTGTGATATGCTTACCAAAATATCGTTCTAGAACTTCCATTCCTTTTGGGGTCTTAGTTATAGAAAGGTCTAAGACACTTACAATAGTTTTGTCGATCTTATCGATAATTTTAAAAGCATTATTATCACTTGTCCATGGTAATTGTAAATCGGTTTCAACATCTTCCTTCAAAAATGAAACATACAATCGAATATCTTTTGTTACCAGGATGTCTTTAAATGGATCTCGATCCAACAAATCATACATCATTTCAGATTTTCTTATGATGGTTGGGATAGGAAAACCAAAGGTCTTTGCTAAATGATCAGAAATCGTTTTTTCGAGACTCTTTGCATCACCTTTTGTTGAGTCAAATATTATATTTCCCGAATTAAGAATTGTAATTACTTTTTCGAAATTCAAATTTTCCATTTCTTTACGAAGTTCGGCCATAGGAACCTTGTGATGACCACTCACATTAATTCCTCGCAGTAAAGCAACATATTTACTCATTTCTTTAAATTTTATTTTAGTGTTTTTCTTCTTTTTTTAATTCATGTTTTAGTTTTTTTGTGTAATCAACAAACTTTTTTCCAATCATCTTATTTGCTTTTAAAGTCAAATCGACTTTATTTTTATCATTATCTAACCAAAGAAAGAGTTTCTCTTTGTGAAAATAATATCGATCTTCAATTATTGTGGTTTTATTTGAATCAAATTCTTCATTGTAGATTGGTATGTTGTAACGATATTGCTGGTCAAATGCAAAAAATAACTTTTTGTTTTTGAAATAATATTGAGTTATGTTTTTTCCGGTTTCTCCAAATTCAATTATTTCGATTAATTTTAAATCATCATTATCGAAATATGCAGTTATATGGCCTCCTTCGGTAGTATTTAATTCAATTTCTGAGGATCTTTTTATATAAAAATCCATATTGTTTCTTATCGTCTTATACTCAGATCTAATTTCTTTCAAGGTTGTTTCTTTCGATTGCGCCGAGATTGGTTCTAATCCAAAAAACAAAAGAGTCAATATAATTATAGTTTTTTTCATAATTGTTAGTGGCGTTATATATGAAAGTAGGATCTTGATAATTGTAATCTTTTTACCATAAATGTATTAAAAAAGCGCAAGCTTTGATGACTTGCGCTTAATTAGCTGTTTTAATGTATCTTATCGTAATACTATTCTTGTTGTATTAGATCTATTACAAAATTTAGTTGTGTGTCAACTTGATTGATATAGTCGGTATACGTTTGTGATACGTTATAATCTGGTATTATTCCTCTATTGTAAATTTGGTTTTCTTTTTTAGCAACATCTTGCTCCAAATTTACTACAGAAAAGAATAGTTCAATTTTGGATTTTGGTAAAATATAACCCAAAGTATTATGCCCGTTATGTCCATAATAGCCACCCATTGTTTCTTCTCCTATGGTGATTGCATTACTGTTTCCAGCAACCATTGCGGCAAATAAACTACCAGCAGAAGCCACTCGCGGACTAATCAATAGGTATATATTTCCTGTAAAGGCATTTTTATTTGGTGTTCTAATTTTATGATCAGCACTGGTCGAATCTTGATAAAATTTTCCGTTTTCTTCTTTTGGAAATTGATTTTGAAAGCTTTTATTGTATTTACCAACTCCAAGAGGTCTTAGAAATCTAGGGATTTTGGTGTATGCATATTTTAGATAAGGAATTTTGTTGAAACTTATCCATGCTTGTTTGTTCTCTGAAAAATTACGCTGTGTTAAATAAGAATATGTAACCAAATCGTTAGGGTCTGTTCCTCCGCCATTGTAACGAATATCAACAATTAAGTTTTTAATATTGTTATTTTTGATACCGGTAAAAACACTATCTAAAAAAGAAACATATCGTAAATGCATCGGATTCTTCTCACTTCCCATTCCAAAATCATTTATTGTTAAAATTCCGGTTTCATGGTCAATAGATTTGTAACTATAAATTTCATTTTCCTTCCAATCCTTATAATTAACTTCATCAAATGGTTTCGAATATCTATTCTTTATATTTTTATAATAAGCGTTAAAACTTATACTAGGTAAGACCTTTTGCTGAATTTTATCTGAATCATGAACTCGATACTTAACTTTAAAAGTGTTTTCAAGACCGTAGTGTAACCTATAATATCTGCTAAAATTATAATGAATTCCAATTGATTTCCCCGTAATATTTACACCATCTGTTGTATAATATTTGTGTAAACTTTGTAGTATTTCATTAATTTTTAAATTATTTATAGAAACTATTTCTGCACCTAAAGGAATTTCCTTGTTAACAATATTTACTATTACTTTGTCTTGAATTAATTTTATCGGCAAAGGGAAATATCCTTGCTCTTCATTTTTCATTGACTTGAACACTTTTTTTGGTAATGAAATGTCATTGTGTAAACTGCCTTCAAAATCGGTTAATTGATAAATTATATTATAAAAATCTCTATATGTTTTTGATTTTTTAACTTCTTTAAATGCCCATTGATATATACTATCGATTTGTTTTTTAGTGCGATATTTATGGAGGCCAGAATTTGCTTTAATTCGTATGTCTTTAAAAATCTGTAAATCTTTTGTCATCTTATCAATAGAAAATTTTTCATCTAAAGATTGAGCAAATAGAGCAGAGGTATAGCATATTAAAAAACAAGTAAGTAAGGATATTCTGTATTTCATAAAGTAATTTTTTTCAAAAATATGTTTATACAGATACGCTAACTTGTAGAATCTTGGCAATTATAAGATAGATGAGATACTTTTTTGATATATTTTGGGTGAAATACCAACATAGCGCTTAAAAGTATTAGAAAAATGTGCCAAATCTGAAAACTCATAATCAAATGCAATCTGAGTTAAGTCGGTGGTCTTTGTAATTAACTTTTTACTCGAAAATATTTTTTTCATCAAAATATAATTCATCGGAGTCATTCCTGTTGAGGCTTTAAACTTTTTGGCAAACCCGTATTTATTTAGATTAGCAACCTTAGAGAGTTCATCTAAACAAAACTTACTTGAAATGTTATTATCAATATATGAGCTAATGTTATGGAGTGAATTGAAGTTTAATTCTGAATATTCTTCTTTTTTTTCTTGAGAATAATGTTTTAAAGTTGCCACAAATTGAAACAACAAATTTTCAATAGTTGGAATGTCATTTATAATAATTGCATTCTTCAATTGCCTAAAAAGCTGGTTAGCATTTTTATTATTTATTTTCCGATTAACAAAAGTTATATTTTTTCCATTAAAAAGGTATTTCATTACATCTTTAGAAATGTAAATAGTATCAAATTCAACTTGAGAAGTGTTATCAATTAATGGGTTAGCATGTATTTCATATGGGTTTGTAATTGTTATACAGCCTTTTTCACTAAAAATGCTTTGATTTTCTAGTTCAATTTGCTCAATACCCTTGTGAATAAGTGAAATACAAAACGTTTCATGATAATGCTTAGGAAAATCAGTTACTTGTTTTTGTACGTTTATATATTCTAAGTTATCTAATATCATTCTTTGGTTTATCAATGTTGTCTAACTATTTAAACGAACACCTGTTTTAATTGTGTTTAATTTTATGTTAGGCACACTTTTTTATTCACCACTTTTTTTATTTTCCAATATCTTCATAGCTATTTTTCCACCAATCCATGCCATAGGAATATAAGCCATAACAATATCTGCTACTGCAAACCAGGTTGGTCCAGGTAACATATAGTTAACCATGATTCCTCCCAACAGGAACAATCCACCAATACCCAATGAGAATTTCATTTTGTGACTGGCAGCTATTAAACCAGCAATCGTTGCACCGGCAAGAGTACCCAATGCATGAGCTAAAAAAGGAAAAATAAAATGCTCGAATCCTAAAGTTGGCATAACAGCTGCCAAAGCGTTCATGTCATTAGGATCAACACCCTTTATAGGGATTAATGTATGACCGACTTGGATGAGAGCTATATTGATAATACTACCTCCTAACCATCCAGCTATAACAGCTAAAATATTTTTTAGTATTGAATTCATAGTTGTTTTTTTTATGACTGCCAAACTTCAAACACAAACTTCATTTTTTCAAATTGTACGTGATAATGTGTTTCTATAAATTAGTTACAAGGTTAAACATCTAATTTAACAATTAATTTTATACGGCGTTGGCAATTGCTTTTCTTTTATTTATCAAAAAGGTTGTGCAACTGACTACCATAAGGGAACTTATTGATTTTTTTGAATTAGGAGGGAGGTAATGGTTTAATAGAAAAGAGGATAATTAGCATGCTAATTATCCTCTTTTTAGTACAATATATTAAGTTTTAGATTGCTGATGCACCAGCTTCTGCCACTGCGTGGTCATTTTCAACAGAACTTCCACTTACTCCAATAGCGCCAATGATTTCACCTGCTGCGTTTTTAATTGGTACACCACCGGGAAAAGTAATTAGACCATTATTAGAGTGCTCGATGTTGTACAAGGCACCTCCTGGTTGAGACAATTCGCCAATAATCCCTGTATTCATATCAAAATAACGAGCTGTCTTCGCTTTTTTAATTGATATGTCTAAAGAACCTAACCAAGCTCCATCCATACGCCCAAATGCAACTAAGTTAGCTCCTGAATCTACAATTGCAATATTCATTTTTGTATCTATTGCTATAGATTTTTCTTTTGCTGCTGAAATGATTTTTTCAGCCTGTGCTAATGTAATGTTCATTATTTTATGTTTTAGTTTTTGTAGTAATTTGAGCACAAATGTACAATGCAAGTGACCTTATTTAATTACTAAAACAGTTCAATAACTTATGAAAAAAGGTCAAGTGTAAAAATGAAGCTAAAAGATGAAATATTATCTGGAAATTTCTTTGGGACTAAACCCAAATTTGTTTTTAAAAGCTATGCTGAAGTTTGAAAGGTTATTATACCCAAAATCCAGGTATATATCTGATGGTGTTAATTTTCCTAGTTCTAACGTTTCTTTTGCTTTTTGAAGTCGCTTATCTTGTAACCATTTTCCTGGAGATGCGTTATACTCATTAATAAAATGACGTTTAAAAGTAGATAAACTCATATTACATAAAAATGCAATTTCCTCTAATTTTAGATTGGAATGTATTTTACTCTCGATAATTTTTTTGAAAGGAGAGGTTTCTTCAACTATTAATGACCTTAAATATAATTCAAACTTTTTTCCATATTTATGAATAAGGTAAAGCATAATTTCTTCAAATTTTACAGAAAGTAAGTTTTCAATAAAAACTGCTGGCGCATCACCAATCGTTGATAATGAGTTTAAATAAGAAGTTATGTATGCATCGTTTCTAATTACAAAATAAGGCACTTCTTCCTTTATTATTTGCTGATTCTGTATGTGTTTATCTAAAAAATCTTTGAGTATTTTTTCAGAAAAAAATAAGAGTTTACAGTAATAAATGGCATCCGTATCCAGTAATTCTGTCCAAATCCAATTTCCTTTTTTAAGAAGTAACGATTGATCTTTATTTACAGTAACCGATGTTCCTGCAAAGTGTACTTGCTTTTTTCCGACTTGTAAAAAGCTAAACATATGCATATTTAGGTTAACCTTAGTTTTAATGATGTCTTCGGCCATTTTAAAATCGTAGACAAAAAGATCAGGTTTAAGTTTAGGGTTATTAATATATAATTCTGGGATATTGTCTATTGGCATATGGTGGTATTTCAAAGTCATCTTATAATTCGGCCTCTTCCAAGTAACAAGATTTTTGCGATGCTAAGATCTCAAAAAAAATATTTTTTTGAGCTACAAATATTTACATTTTCTATGTTGCTTTCTTCACAATAAAGAAACGTGCAGTCACGATTTTTATTAAATGTATCTTTCTTTAATAATAGTAATATGATGTTTTTCATGACCAATTATAGACTTTAGAAAATCTTCAAGAGTAATTTCATATTGTCGGGCCATACCTTTTATTTTTAATTGACTTTCAGACAACGTTTCAATAAAACTAGTAGATGCCTTTCTTACATTTACAAAATCAGCTACTAATTGTTTGAGTGTTAATTCTTCAAAACGACTATT
The DNA here is from genome assembly GCF_000520995.1 of Aquimarina macrocephali JAMB N27. Taxonomy (GTDB): domain Bacteria; phylum Bacteroidota; class Bacteroidia; order Flavobacteriales; family Flavobacteriaceae; genus Aquimarina; species Aquimarina macrocephali. The sequence goes on from NZ_JACA01000053.1 coordinate 61,476, forward strand.
TTCTACTAATAAATTTTGGTCATAGCCCCATAGTTCTACTAATTCGTTTCTACTCATTAAAAATGCTCGAAACATCATTATTCTTTCATGATCTGTTATATGTCCAACAATTTGTTTAATACTCCATTTGGTAGGTGCATAACGATAAATAGCTTTTTTCTCGTTGATAGAATTTAGAAATGTAATTGTTGATGACGAAGAAAAGAGTGATTGATAATTCATATTCTTTACAAAGTCATAATAATATGGGAATCCATCTTCGGGTACGTATTTCATATTTTACTATGATGATTTCTTGTCAATTAATGATATAATAGCCGCCTCTTTTAATTGTAAAAGATGTAACTCTTTCCAAATGATGCATAAAGTGTTTATGTATGATTTGTTGCGTTAGAACTAAGATAACAAATTAAAGCAAATCAAATACCGAAGGAGGGAAGGTGCTGTTCATAGCATTGATTGGAGATATGTTCGAAAGTTTCAAAAACATAAACACCTAGATTGATGGTGTTTATGTTTTTGAGCAATATCCTTTGCTATACTTTTATAGAGTATGAATATTAAGTTTTAGCTAATCGAACAATTTCCATTACCATTTGGGCTCATCCAATTACCTTGGATAGTATCCCCATCTGCAAGTCGAAGTAAGGCTTGACCCTTTAATTGACAACCTTGATCCCACTTAGAATCAACTTCATAAATCATTGAAATCCCATTTGTACCTGCGGGAAAGGTGAATGTTGTACTGGGACCATTAGCTATAATAGAAACTGCTTCAAGCCAAGTTGGATTAGCAGCATTTACATTTGATGTATAATTGAATTTAATATTTCTCCCTGTAGCAGGGGTAGTAATAGAATTTGTCAATGTTACCTTTACAGCCGATGGCAATCCTGATGTTGGAATTGCAGATCCTTTAACGTATGGGTTGTTTTTATCACATGGCGCAGTCCCCATTGTATTCCCTGTACTACTAAAGGATTTTATTTTAGAATATTCGGTAATGATTGATTTCGCACCGTGATTAGGAATTTCGTCACCGCTTGTTGTGAGCATCCCCCATCCTGCATTTCGCTCATAATATCTAAAAGCAAAACCACCCGAAACGACATCTGCCATATTTATTGGCGAGCCTGATCCTGATTGTGGTGTGAGTTTCGTACCTCCATACAAATAGTCAACTTGTTGCCAAGTTCTTGGAGAGACAGCTCTTGGATTCGAACCCATTTCGGTAAAAGTTATCGGCACAGGGTTAGAGCCTTCAAATGCTTTTGTTAATGTATAATAAGCGCCAACTTTTGCTGCGAGTGTTCCTCCAGCCCAACGCTCACAATTGTAGCCTAAGAAATCAAGACGTTCTGATGCGTTCCCACACATGTACGCTTTAGCTGCTGGTATAGTGAAATCAGGATCATCACGAAGTGCTGCAGTAACCGGAACAGTACGAGTACAATTTTTTGCCATATATGCTTTCAGGTATTTAGCCCCGGCTCTAATTTTAGTTGGAATATCATAACCTGGATTTTGTCCTTCCTTACCAGGATCAATTGTTTCGTTTCCTATTGAAAACCCAAGAACATTCTGGTATTTACAGAATTCATCCGCAACAGCTTTTAATCGAGCGTTATACACTGTAGGACCGTCATGCACTGTTGTATGATCCACGGCACCTACTAAAACATAAATTCCTGCAGCAGCCAAAGCATTCATGACTTTTGTGTGATCTTTTGCTGGATCAACTTGATAAACACGAATGGCGTTTATTTTCATGTTTGCGAACCCGTAAGTTGTTGTTGTTTTCAACAAATCTTGAATAGTAGTTAAATTATTGTCTGAAATTGGATCTACAAAATCCGTAGGTTGATAACATACTCCTTTTGGAGCCCACTGATCTGTGCCGCACATAAACAAATTATTGGAGATGGTAATTGGTGTAATGTTTGATGAATTAATACTTTGTGTCATAGTTTTGGTTTTAATATTGGTTATTGTACTTATTTATAAGTACAAACCAATATACTAACCCCAAATCAATCTCATATTAGTATAAGTACCTTAATACATACGTACATATACGGTAATCTCCTTATCTATTCTTATTATAATACCCGTTTATTAACGTGGTCTCTTTACTATATTTATAAGGAATATTTTATAAATTTCATTTTAATATAGTTTATACGTTGTTAGCAAAAGTTTTTTCCATAATTATATATTCAATCCCACCTTTTTCAAATTTTTTATCTGTAGGTTTTAAATCGAATCTCTCATAGAATTTTGATTTCTCCACTCGAGCATTACACCATAATTTTTTAATCCCTTCTTTCTCTATTAAATCGATTATACTTTTTAATAGAATTGTTCCGTACCCTAATCCCTGAAATTCAATTAATGTTGCGAATTTTCTGAATTGTACCTCATTATTCTCTATAAATAAGGATATTATAGATGTGATTTCTCCATTTACAAATAAACCAAAATGTCTCGCATTTTCATCGTTTGGCAATTCAACATATTCTATTGGTTTATTTGGCCACATAACTTTGTGTCGAATAGGTAAAGTTTCGGAAGAAGTAATTTGTTTAATTTCGGTAATTATATTTTTCACTTATATGGGGTTTAGTTATCACCAAATATATGTTATTACACATAATTTGTACGTTTGTTTTAATAGTACATTTGAATATATATATATAATCATGCTTTTATAGTATGTATAGATCAATAGAGTGTTTATGAAGAAGAAAGAAAATGAAACTAAAAGAATAAAGAAACCGTGGCCAACTAAAGATGCTATGGAACAAGTTTATGAAATGAAACTTTGGGGAGGTAATAAATCTGATTTTTATTCTGGTGTAGGGTCACATCATCCTGATATAATAAATCCATATATAGATGTTTTAACTTCATTTTTAACATCTTTTAAAAAACCTCTTACGGTATGTGATTTAGGTTGTGGAGATTTTAATGTAGGAAAAGAATTGGTGAAGCATACAAATAAGTATGTTGCAGTAGATATAGTAACCGATCTTATAGTACGTAATAAAGAAAAATTTAAAGAAGAAAATTTAGAATTCCATTGTTTGGATATCGCAGTAGATGATTTACCTTCTGGAGATTGTGTTTTATTAAGACAAGTATTACAACATTTATCAAATGCTGAAGTGCAGAGTATAGTAAGTAAATTAACGGATTTTAAATATGTTATTTTAACAGAACATATACCTGAAGGAGATTTTATACCTAATAAAGAGATCATTTCTGGACAAGGGATTAGACTAAAAAAACAAAGTGGTTTAAACATATTAGCTCCACCATTTAATTTTAAAGTAAAAGAAGAAAAGCAATTATTGTCTATTGCTTTAAATGGTTATAAAGGGATTATAGTAACTACGTTTTATAAAATTTTTTAAACTACATCTATGCAGTTGATTATGATATTATTGTTACATCTTATTCTTTCAATATCAATTCTTCTATTTTCCTATTATCGGTTTTATTTTGGACGTGTTTCGAATTTTCCAGTAAAATGATTTTTTTTAAACTAGGGAAAATTTTGTTTGCTCGTTTTATCATTTTTTTACCAGGAAACATAATGTCTTTTTTTGCAGCGATAATAGTAATCGGAGTTTTTATTGATTGAGCTTCTGTTTTTTTTATTGTTGGAACAGGAGTAAAGTCCATTTTAAAATGTAAAAAAACTTTCGATAAGTAGTTAAGAGCAAATTCATCTCTTTCAGAAAAAAGGACTTCCAAGAATTTTTCCAAATATTTTGTGTTTTTAGTTTTTATATATCGTTTCATAGGAATGAATACCTTGAATAAAGCAATAAGAGGATTTCCATTTACAATAAATGCGGGTGCAGATAAGAATACCTCTTTTATATTGTTTTGATTTTGAATCAAAGTTTTGAGAATTATTAGTCCCCCGAAAGAGAAACCAACCATAGTTACATTTTTCAACTCTAGTTTATTGATAATATCGTTTATCCATAAACCATAACTTTCATCTTTCATACTTAATCTGATTTCAGCGCTTTTATTGGGTTGTGCCAGCACATCTATAGCAAATACCTGATAATCTGTATAAAGAGTAGGGTAGGTCTCTAAAGCGATGGGAGCGCAGCCATTAGACCCATGAACTAAAAACAAAGGAGGCTTTATAGAATTACCTACTATAATGATATTAGTTTTTCCGAAATTGGTATCGATAACCTTGTTTTCAAATTCTATTTCTAAATCATTTAATTTTTCATTATAAAGATTTAGTATTTCATTTTTTCCAAATTCTGATTTATATAATGATTTCATTTTGTAATTTTAGGACAAATTTACTAATTATTATTATTTAGGACAAGTTTACTAATGAGCAAAAAGAAAAAATTAATTTTAGAAGTTGCTAGAACTTTGTTTAATGAAAAGGGTTACAGTCAAGTAACCATAAGAATGATTGCTTTAAAACTAGACATGAGTTCAGGAAATCTAAATTACCATTATAAAAAGCGAGAGGATATTTTTGAGGCTTTATATTTTGAGATGGTTTCAGAATTTGATGAGAGAATAAAGAACTTAAAAAATACGGAAGTCTCGATAACACAAATTAGGAATGATATTGAACAAAGTATGATACGAATGATTGATTATAAATTTTTCTGGACAGATTTATACAATCTTTTAACTGTAAGTAAAAAAGTAAAAAAACATTTTCAAGAGGTTTATAAAAACAGAATCACTGGTTGTTTTTTGTTATTTGAAAAAATGAAAAACCAAAATTTGATGAGAGATTCGTCTTTTGAATTGGAGTATAGTTTTTTGGCAGAAAGAATGATTAATTACGGAAATACGTGGCTATATTCTACGAGGTTATACGTTAATAAACTTAACTCAAATGATATAGATAACCACGTAAATATACTTTTAAGTATGTTGTATCCATTTCTTACTCCTCTAGGACAAAAGGAATTTAGAAGCATATTACCAAATCTTTTTGGTTGATATTATGTTACAATGCCTCTTGTGTGATTCGTGTAGGGTTTTGTTGACTAGGAACTAAATTAATAAAAGAAAAGAAACCAAAGAGAGAATTTGTAGGATTTTCCTAGTACGTATAGATTTAGTAATTAATTTTTCAGATTATTGCAAACCAGTTTGTAATATCTATAGTTCTTAATGTCTAGTTTATCCATTCCACTATTTTTTTTTGAATAATTGGGTATGAATTTTTAGAAGGCATATGTTTTGAGTTTTCTAAAAGATGAACTTCTTTTAAATTTGAAAATAACTTTTTACTTCTTTGAGCAATTTTTTCTCCAGGAAAATATACATCATCTTTAGCAGCAATTACATATACTGGAGCTTTAAAATTTTCAACCTCTTTTGGTTTTAATAATTTAGGTATTCTTGTGTCTAATTTTACACCTTTCATTATTAGGCTTAACATTTGAAACAAAAAATCATCTTCAATAGGAACAAATGCGCTTAAAAAAGATTTTAGATGTTTTTCTTTTTTAGTAATACTCCATCTAATTAACGGAAAAGTAAGTTTTTTTGTAGACTCCCAAATATTTCCATTTACAATACCGCTTGGAACTACCAAAACACATTTTTCAATACGTTGTGGTTTATAAGTTATTAGCTTTTCAACGATAAATGCACCATAAGATATTCCAACAACATTTACTTTTTTTATTTCCAATTTTTCCAAAACTTCATCTACCCATAGCGCAAAAGAATTGTCTTTAATATTCATTATTTTTTCCTCGCTCTTAGTTGCTTGCCCTATGGTTTCGATAACATAAAAACAATACTTGTCTAAAATACCTTTAATGGCCTCTAATGTAATTGGTGCGCCAGCATTATAACCGTGAAACATTACAATTTTTTTCCTTTAGAATTCCCTGTTCTTACAACTCTGGTTCTTCCAAATTTTGTATCAACATCTACGTTGGTATAGTCAATTTGTAAATCTTTTAATTTTTGATCGTACAGATTCATTAAATCTGTTTTTGCCTGGTTATTCTTGTATATTGATGCCACAGTACATTTAATTTAAAACAAAGATATTTAAAATATATCTAAATTAGTCCAAATAGCCTATTTTTGTGAAATAATGAAAACAAAAGACAAGATTAAAAATACAGCTAGAGCGCTTTTTAATAATAAGGGGTTTAGAAATGTTACGCTAAGAGAGGTTGCTAAAGAGCTTTGTATTAGCTATGGTAATGTTACATATCATTTTAAAACAAAGAATCAATTGATTCTTAACTTATATGAAGATATGCAAAACGAGACCTTAGAAATTTTAAAAACATTTGATTATGAAAATTTATTAAAAGGCATATTAGAGGCACCTAAATTTACTTTTGAAATCTCAATAAAGTACTTGTTTTTTTATGTTGATTTTATAGAAATTAAGAGAAGTTATACAGATATTTCTTTAAAATTAGAACAAGATAATGCAGATAGAAAAAAAGGATATTTACAAATTTTACAAAGGTTACAGCTCCAAGAATTATTGCGAGGTGAGTTAATCGATAAAGATTTAGATTATTTAATGGATTTAAGTGGAGCAATGCGTACTTTTTTCTTTATAAATCTTCATCCCAAGAATTTTTTAGATGTTGATTTAAAAGATAAATATGTAGTTTATGTAAATAACTTAATCTTTCCATACCTTACTACAAAAGGTATGGAAAAGTATAAGTCTTATTTAGGATAATCTTTCGTTATAATATGGTTTAATGGTTTACAATGTACTCTTAAAAAAATCCAACGCCAATTTCAATGTTTTTTCGTGTATTTCTTTTCTGTCAACTGTTGGTTTGTCTATTGTTATACTAGGTGCGACTTCTTTTCCGAATTCTGTGGGTTCATTTAAAAACACATAATGTCCAACATTTTTATCGAATAAGTGTATTTGGCTGGTCTTGATTAAATGATGATAATTTTCGGCATTGTTTTTTATTGGCGTATTTGTGTCACCTTTTCCGGCTACAATAAAAACAGGTGCAGTAATTTTGTTTGTTTGTTCTTTGGCATGGAATCCAAATCCAATTGCTGGTGCCATCACAAAAAATGCTTTAATCCTATCATCTTTTACATGATCTTTGTACTTATTATAGGATGAAACGATAAGGCTGTCATTTTCAAAATCTATAATTTCATCTGTTTTTGGAAATTCGGCGGGCATTTCTCTATCCTCCGACTTTTCAGTCTCTCTAATTGTTCTATCTACATAACCACCTGCCAATGCGATATTTGTATAACCACCCAAAGAAAAACCAACTCCACCAATTCTTGACGTGTCTATTTTTGTTCCAATTTCAGTATTGTTAAGGATATTTGTAAGTACGTATTGAACATCAATTGCTCTTTCCCACCATTTTACGAATTCCCTAGGTATTTTATTGAAAGTGGAATTTCCATAGTGATCTAGTGAAACAACAACATACCCTTCTTTTACCATTTTTTCAATAAACCAAGTCAATGAAAACCTATTGCCTCCGGTTCCGTGCGAGATTAATATCAGCGGAAATTTTTCATTCGGAATAGTTGCATTCGGAATTGTTTCGATGGTCTTGAAAAGTTCCTTTTGGTTTTCTTTCGACTCTTTTTTTGTCAAATTATCTAGAGTAGGGTACCATATTTCGGTAAGTAATGGTCGATTTCTTGATTCATCTACAAACGTTACTGATTTTTGTCCTATTCTAAACGTTTTTTCTTTTTGTTGGGCACAGGAAAGAAATAGGGTGATTGCTGTTAAAATTATTAACGTGTTTTTCATTTATTAGTTTGTTAGTTAAAATTTATAGACAAACGAAAAAAAAAAATGTTACAGTGTTTCTTTAAATTACTACCTATGGTTTATATATGAAAGGTAGGGCAGGTGATAAGTGATACGCTTCGGATTGGTATTAAGTCAAATTTTATATATAGCTATTATTAGCATTTGTTATTTTCTTTCAAATATTTAATGATTATTCCAAGTTGTCCTAAATGATAAATATCGTGATGTAGCATTCCGTTAATCACAAAACTATATTTATAATTACCCTTAAAATCTGTATCATAATATTCTTCATTCAGAAATTGATCATCTTTTGATTTTAATAAGTTAATTAATTCGGTCAGAGTTTTATCATATTCCGATTTGATATATTGCCAACCCATTAATTTCAGTTTGTCATTAGTCAACCAGTTTTCCTCACAATCATCTGTTTTACTTCCTTTACCTGTCTGGATTTTTAAAATTGTCTCTTTTCTCCACAATGTCAAATGGGAAATTATTTCAGCGATACTGTGTAAGTTTTCAATTGGTCTAAAGAAAACTACATTTTCGTTTACCTGATTCAATTTGCTGGTAAAAGTACTACCTATCCATAATTTTCCATTTTGGACTTCTACTAATTGTTGAATAATATTTTCGACAAGGTATTTCATTAAAATAAATACTAACGTTAAATATATGTATTGTAGCAGGGCAAAATGTTACGTTGCGATCGACAAATCTGCGCTGATTTTATAACTTTCCCTACATATAATCTTTATGTCTTAGCAAATATACAAGAACGATTGGATCCATCAATAAAGTCTACTATGACTTATATTTGGTATTAGACACTCTTTTAGTTTTTAATTTCTTTGATAAATCTACTGCTAATCCAGCCAATAAGATGCGGTTTGAATCTATGATGCTTATAGTTGATATAAGTATTTTCGAGTTCATGCTCTCTGTCAATCAAGACGTACCACCATATTCTACCCGTGTCATCTTCATGTGATGCATAGGCAGTGCCTTTATATCCTTTTTTGAGGATTCCAATTGTGTTTCCAGTAATCCCTAGAAATTCATTTACTGTTTTATCATCAATCCATGGGTTAGCTCGAAACTTGTATTTTTGATTGACTATTTCAAATCTTTTAGGAGTAAAAGTGTGCTTAGGTTTAGTTATAAAAGATCTTAGTTCTACTGATTTCCAGATTAACTTGAAACTTGGAATACTTCCAGAATATGAGGCTTGATAAACTGAATTTGTTAAGTTGGGATCAGCACAGCATCCCCAGTCTTTGACATATAATTTATCAAGATGTTCTCCTTTCCAGTCCACCTTCATGATTCCTTGTTGAGTAGTGAACACTTTTTGAAACCCTGATTCGGTCTGAATAAATATGTAAACCACTGAACCTTCTCCGGTATATGGACCTTGATAGATAATATCAGCAAGTTTGTCATTGTTAAGATCAACAGCACGAATTTCGAATCTAAGTTGAGTATCCATCATTTCCAAAGCGCGTTTCTCTTCTTCTAAAAGTTTGTTTGAATCTATATATTTAATGAATTCAAGTTTAACTTCATAATGGTTAGGAACTTCATATCCGTCCCACTTAAAAGTATAAATTGGATTATACCTGTCAAACTCGATTAAGAAATCTTGCCCGAAAGTTAGATTGAAAATTATAAGTAGAATAATTAATACTGATTTTTGCATTTAGTTCAAATGTTTTATAACGTATTCGTGTATGGTTAGTTACGTTGGCTAGGAACTAAGTTAGCAAAAGAAAAACGAACCAGAGGAAAATCCATAGGGTTTACAGAATACATACAGAATGAACAATTAAATATATATGTTGTTGCATGCAGTGCTTCATTCACTATTTGATTTACTTCGTTTGATATTCCACAAAGCAATCGTAGATGCGATAAAAAAGATAATCAAGATTATATTTAAGTACCCTCCACATACTATAATCCAAGTACTGCCTGATAAATTTTCACAAATAAAACCTTGAATCAAAAAAGGTATAAGTGGAAAAAAAAGAATAATCCATCTCGGGTATAAAGTTTTTCTTTTCCAAACTTGAACGATAAATAAAATTGATAAAAGTCCAAAAATTGGATAAACAAATAACCTTAAAACATTATTTGTTTCTACAGCAAGTGAGACGGCCTCATTCATATCAAGATTATTTTGAGTAGCCAATTTTGCTGATGTTGCAATAGAAACATACACGCCATGGATAACTCCATATGCTATTACAATAGCTCCAAAGCAAAATAATATGGTATTCCTTAAAACAGGTTTACTTGGTTTAAACGCATGATATACTTGAACCACTCCAAGCATATAAAACCAAGCAGCTAACAGAGCAGTAACGCCACTTGTAATAATTCTAAAGTCCGATGCATTCCCCATATTCTCTCTTAAACTGGTATTACTTGAGTCATAGTAAAAAAGCATATCTCCGGCAAATAGAATTAGTCCACCAATTATTCCGAATATTCCAAAGACTCTAATCCAAAACTGATTAATTTTCATTGATTGCGGTTATTTTGTATGCTGTTTTTTATTTGTAATAGTAATACCAATTACTTTCATAATTTGTGTCAAAATTCTCTTTACTGTCCAGGTAAGTAGTTTTTCAATCTTATTATTATTAGATTAGGAATTAAATTCCCCAAAATGCCATAATATTCCACAAGGATCGTGAAGGAAAAACTCGTTTCCCCATTCTTTATATACAATTTCAGATAATCGTACATTCTTATACTTTTTAGTCAATTTTAAGCTCTGTATAGTTTTTAAAGTATTTTTCAAATTATCTACTTCGAAGAAAATCATTGAGTTATCAATCCAATCTTTTACAAAAGCATCTTGTAGATAAAACCCGAATTTTCCAATATAGAAATAAGACATTTTTTTAGAGGTAATTATTTCCTCAAATCCCAAATCAGTATAAAAATTTCGAGAAATAGTATAGTTTTTAGAACCAATAAAAGTTCTGATGGATTTTCCTTCTATTTTCATTTTGAGCATTTTGCTATATTACATACAACGGTTTTATATGTGATTTCGTTGTGTGTTTCAGCAACTAATTTAGCAAATACAAACCGAATAGAAAATCCGTAAGGATTTTCGGTTTAACCACAAGTCAAATCTTTTGTGTTTTGTTTTAATTTTTCTCTTTTAATAAATACCAAATCAAAAGATTTGGCGACTTTGCAAATAGACAATGACCTTTTGATTAAACACTAATCGCCCTATTTGCTATATATGGTGTTACAGGTTTTTTATAAATATGAATTTAGTTTTTCGAGTATTTTCGTAGCTCCATAGTTTTTAGCCGTTTGGATTCCTGTTTTTGGATTCGCACCAGCCTCCAAAAGAGCGTTTATAATATCCAAATTTTCTTCTCCTTCTTTTCTTCCCGTGTTAATATTCGCTTGGACAGCTATATCAACAGCATGGTCTAAAGGAAAACCTTCTCCATCAGTTCCAATAAACTCAACATCTGCACCTTCATCAAGTAATAATTTTAGACAATCTAGATTTTCGTTTTCAATTGCAGAATGAAGTGGTGTCCAAAATTCACCTTTTTGGTTAAGTTCAATTTTATTTTTTAACAGTAACTTTAGCTTATCTAAATTTCCTTCAAAAGCTGCTTTACAAATTTTTTCAAAGTCATTTTTCATGATGAGAATTACCTATAACGTTTAATATATGTGTCGTAGCTGCGCA
>NZ_JACA01000054.1 GCF_000520995.1 Aquimarina macrocephali JAMB N27
AAAAACCTTTTTATTCCTAACAACAACTTTTGGTATAATTTTTTGCAGAAAATAAGAAACGTGCTGATTTTAAAAAAGATAGAAAACGAAGATAAGAAATTTAATCAGAATAGAGATGGATTTTTCATACTTTTTCTATGTTTCAATACCTCAATACGAATAGAATGTATTGTTTTGTATTAGGGATGGAAGTGGCATCCTTTTGTTTATTCTAAGTGGTTTAAAAAAATTACAATTATAATCTACATCTCCAAGAAAACTTCATTTCCTTACAGAACAAAAGATATAACGTACAGCCCGGTCCCATTTTTTTATGGGGAATACCCAAGAATTAATTTTTAGACGTAGTAGTTTTAGCCGCATCAGACCATTTGTTTCTTAGGTCATAAAAACTAAAATCTAAGGCTGTTTTCTGTTCTTTTAAGATATTTGACTGAAAACTTCGCTGTAATATATCCTCTATCCAATAATCTTCTTCTACATTTATTGGGTCGTATATCTCTTTTAAAGAAATACTAAAAAGTTTAGCTGTATTGTTATACCAAAAGGCTCTCCACCCACTTCTATATTCTTTTACCAATTCGAACATTGTTTTACCTGTTTGCCGATAGATCAATTTGACTAGTATTTGACCTTCTGTACGGGTAAGCTTTTTTAATTCTTTAGTAAACTCCTCTTCCATGTACTTTTGCAACATTTTTATATATCGCTTCTTTTTTCTCTTAGAATCAATATTTTCTAACCGTTCATTAAGTGCTATTAACCTATCTGCAGCTAACTTCGCATAGGGATACACTTTTCTTGTCTTACGTCTCAGGATAAGATATCTTCTTCTTGCTAGCTTGTTTTTAAAGTTTAATCTTCCTAAAATAATCACTTCATCGAGATCAATAGCTTCATGAAGAATTGTATCTCCTTCAATAATATAGTACTGCACATAACCAGTGGTATCTACCTTAGAGGTATCCACAGGTTTTTGATCTCTTTTTTGGGCATTAACAAAAGAGGTTAGCATTACCAAAAGAATATATGCCGAATGTTTTATCATAATAGATTATGAGACTTTCTAAAATTGTTCCAAAATTAACAATTAACCAATTGTAAACTGTAAAATGAATGTGAATATTGTTATTTTCGCAATAAAATGAAATAATACCATGGCAAAAAAGAGCATTCTAAATAAAAAGTCTCTGACTTTTCTTGAAAAATATCTAAACAATCCAGCTCCTACAGGATATGAATGGGAAGGACAAAAAATCTGGATGAACTACTTAAAACCTTATGTAGATGAATTTATAACGGATACGTATGGTACTGCAGTTGGTGTAATTAATCCAAAAGCAAAATATAAGGTTGTCATCGAAGGACATGCTGATGAGATTTCCTGGTATGTAAATTATATTACGGATAATGGGCTAATTTATGTGATTAGAAATGGAGGGAGTGATCACCAGATTGCAACTTCGAAACGGGTTAATATCCACACTAAAAAAGGTATTGTAAAAGGTGTTTTTGGATGGCCAGCTATTCACACTAGAAAAGGTGCAAAAGAGCAAGCTCCTACTCTAGAAAACATATGTATTGATGTAGGGTGTAACACCAAAGAAGAAGTATTAAAACTTGGAGTACATGTGGGTTGTGTGATTACCTATCCTGATGAATTTTTTATTCTGAATAAAAATAAGTTTGTTTGTCGTGCTCTTGACAACCGAATGGGAGGCTTTATGATTGCTGAAGTAGCTCGTTTACTGAAAGAAAACAAAAAGGAATTACCTTTTGGTTTATATATCACTAATTCTGTACAGGAGGAAATTGGTCTTAGAGGTGCCGAGATGATCACACACACCATTAAACCCAATGTAGCTATCGTGACTGATGTTTGCCACGATACCACTACCCCAATGATCGAAAAGAAAACGCAGGGAGAAACCAAAATTGGTGATGGGCCCGTGATTTCTTATGCTCCCGCAGTACAAAATAGATTTAGAGAGCTTTTGATAGATACAGCAGAAAAGAAAAAGATTCCTTTTCAGCGTATGGCTTCTAGCAGAGCGACAGGAACAGATACTGATGCATTTGCTTATAGTAATGGTGGTGTTGCTTCTGCCTTAATTTCTTTACCGTTGCGTTATATGCACACTACTGTAGAAATGGTACACAGAAGTGATGTAGAAAATGTTATAGAATTGATTTACGAAAGTTTACTTTCTATAAAAGCAGGAGAGTCTTTTAGTTATTTTGAAAAGTAATTGATAATACTACATATAAATTAAAAGCCCTCGTATTAACGAGGGCTTTTAATTTATGCTTTACACCACATTATCCATTATTTCCTGGACTACATCTGGATTTAACAGCGTAGATGTATCTCCCAGATTAGAAGTATCCTTTGATGCTATTTTGCGTAAAATTCTTCTCATAATCTTACCGCTTCTCGTTTTTGGTAACCCACTTACAAACTGAACTTTATCTGGTTTTGCTATTGGCCCAATAGTATTAGACACTTGTTCTCTTATTTCATTTATCAATGCCTCATCAGCGATTTGATCATTATATAGCGTAACATATGCATATAACGCTGTTCCTTTTACATCATGGGGAAAACCAACAATTGCAGATTCTGCAACGGCCAAATGTTCATTGATCGCATTCTCTATAGGTGCGGTTCCCAAATTATGACCAGAAACAATAACCACATCATCTACTCTACCTGTAATTCTATAGTTCCCTGTTGCATCTCTATATGCTCCATCACCAGTGAAATACATATTCTCATATGTAGAAAAATATACATCCTTATACCGTTGGTGGTCTCCGTAAATTGTTCTTGCTATAGATGGCCAAGGAAATTTTATAGCCAATCTTCCTTCTGAGCTTTTAGATCTAAATTCTATTTCTTTTCCTTCTGCATCCATCAAAACGGGTTGAATACCTGGTAAAGGTAATGTAGCAAAAGTAGGTCGTGTTGGTGTAATCCCAGCTAATGGAGAAATCATCACTCCTCCTGTTTCTGTTTGCCACCACGTATCAACTAAAGGTGAGTTTCCTTTTCCGATATTATCATTGTACCAATGCCATGCTTCTTCATTTATTGGTTCTCCTACAGACCCAAGGACTTTAATAGAAGAAAGGTTATGCTTATTTACCAATTCTAATGGTTGTTTCGCCAGTGCTCTAATTGCTGTTGGTGCTGTATAAAAATGGGTTACATTAAGTTTATCGCAAATCTCCCAGAAACGACCATAATCAGGATAACTAGGTACTCCCTCAAACATTACGGTTGTTGCTCCTGCAGCCAATGGACCATAAATTATATACGAATGCCCAGTAATCCAACCAATATCAGCAGTACACCAATAAACATCATCTTGCTTTTTGGCATGTATATCTTGTCCTGTAGGAGCAAAATGATCGCATTGAAACACATTTGCAAAGGTATAGGTAGTATATACCATATATCCTCCAATGGTATGCACCATTCCCTTTGGCTTACCAGTAGAGCCAGATGTATATAATATAAACAGCATGTCTTCTGCATCCATCACTTCTGCCGGGCATTCTTTTTCTACTTTCTGCAATTCATCAAACCAAAATTTATCTCTACCGTCTTTCATTGGTGTTGACTCAACCGTTCTTCTATACACAATAACCGTTTCTATAGATGGTGTAGTTTTTAAGGCTTCATCACACATCTCTTTTAATTTTACAGGTTTTGCGCCTCTATACACCTCGTTTGCCGTGATCAACATTTTACATTCTGAATCATTAATACGGCTAGCTATAGCTGTGCTTGAAAATCCTGCAAAAACAATAGAATGTATTGCTCCAATTCGTGCACAAGCCAGCATTGCTATTGCTAATTCGGGGATCATTGGCATATACAAACAAACCCGATCTCCTTTTTTAATACCATTATTTTTTAAAACATTAGCAAAATGGCAAACTTTTACATGAAGTTGTTTATAGGTAATATGACGTGATTCTTCGGTTGGGTCATTAGGCTCCCAAATAATAGCCGTTTTATTACCAAATTTCTCTAAATGTCTATCCAGGCAGTTTTCTGTAATATTTAATTTACCACCTTCAAACCACTTTACTTCAGGTTTTGTAAAATCCCACTCTAATGTTTTATCCCATCGTTTATGCCAATAAAATTTTTCGGCTATAGCATCCCAAAATTTTTCAGGATTATTAATACTTTCCTGATATGCTTCTTTATACTCAGCAAAAGAACTAAGCTGAAGTGTGTCTTTTATTTCCATGATCTGTGATTTTCTAATTTTGGTCTATTAAATTCTTTTAAAACATGTCATCGTCAAAAAATTATCGACAAGTAACTATTATTAGGGCGTAAACAACTTAAAAATAGCTGTATCTTATTCTAAACACCAAGATTGATTCAGTTATTTTTGAGCAATAAGCTCATTGATCTCTGCCATAATTTTTTTTATTGAAAATGGTTTTGTCAAATACTTATCTACACCCATTGATACTCCTTTTTGAATATCCGAAGCTTTATTTTTTGCAGTTAAAAACACCACCTTAATATCTTTTGTATCAGCATTTGATCTTATATATTTTAAGGTTTGATACCCATCTACATTTGGCATCATAATATCCAATAGAACTACATCGGGAATCTGTGATTTTAATATTTCGATAGCTTCGCCTCCATCCCTGGCAATAAAAACTTCAAAATCATTCTTCTTAAATGTATATTCTAAAGACATTACAATATTAGGTTCGTCATCAACAATTAATATCTTCTTCTTATTCAAAATTTAATCTTTTTTATTATTTACATATGCTAATCAGGAATCTCAATAATAAATCTAGCTCCTGTTTTGCAATTTTTATCGGCCCATATTTTTCCTTTATGCCCTTCTATAATCTGTTTACTTATAGCTAAACCAAAACCACTACCTGCTGGCTTTTTTACGTTTTGATTTTTGGACTGGTAAAATTTATCAAAAATATGTTTCATATCCTCGATAAGAATGCCTTTTCCGTTATCTTCAATACTAATACGAATATAATCTTTCCTTTTTTTCGATTCTATTTTAATAATTCCATTTTTTTCGTCAACAAATTTAATTGCATTGGAAAGCACATTAGTAAGTACCTGAAGTATTCTGTCTTCATCATATTTCGCAACTAAAGTTTCAAAAGATTTTGAATTCAGGATTTTTATATTCTTTTTTTCTGCAATTGCATGTATTCCTAATATTGCTTTTTCTATGGTTAGATTTAGATCATTCTCTTTTTTATCCAGAATCTCTCTCCCAGATCCCAGTTTTTCTAAATCCAGTATGTCATGAATTAATTTGGTAAGGCGTTCTGAATCGCAAACAATATTATCTAAAAACTGCATTTTTAGCTCATTGGGCATATCCTGGCTGTCCAACAACACTTCTGATGCTGCTCTAATTGATGTAATTGGTGTTTTTAACTCATGTGCTACGGTATCCAGAAACTCATCTTTTAATTTATCATGAAGTGTCAACTCTTCATTAACTTCTTTTAATTCATCTGTAAGCAGCGTTAATTCATCCGATTTCTGTTTTAAAAACTTATTTGTAGAAATTGTTTTTTTATTTTCTTCTAAAATCTCTAATACTTCTACCAGGGTAACAGGTTGTTCTTCAACTACACTGGATATTAAAATTCGGGAAGAGGCACTACCTATGCTTCCTGTCAATAGCTTTTCTGAAAAATTAATTAATCTGGCATCTGCAGCTTCAGCATTTTTTGGAAGATCGTATTTAAGATAGAACAAATCCAAAGCGCGCTCTGTACGTTCTTCTCCCAGAAATCGGTTTAATACTTTTCTAATATCTGAAACATAAGCTTCTCCTTTCCACACAAATGCATTTTCCTGTAAAGAATTATAGTTGCTATCCACAAACATTTCTCCATAGTTACGTTCTCTATAATTCCCCTTAAAAGAAAGGGAAACCGAGAGATATACAATAACATTAAAAAACATACTCCAAAAAAATGCGTGTGTTACCGGATTGAGAATGTTTATACCAAATAATGCATAGGGTTTTAAGAGTTCAATTTCAAAGGGCCCATATACAATAAAATTCATGTTACCGAATATTGTATCCAGAACAAAAGGCAAAACAAGGGTATAACCTGTAACCAATGCTCCTGTAATGATTCCCATTTTTGCCGCTATAGAAGATCCTCTATTCCAAAATAGCCCTATAAAAAATGAAGGACCAAGTTGCGCAATAACAACAAAAGATAATTGTCCAATCGAGAATAATGATAATTCAATATTAAAATTGATATAGAAAAAATAAGCCCCTAATATTAAACATAAAATAGCTATCCTTCTAATATTCTTAATATAATTGGCATTACGCTCAGGTCGACTTTTACTAAATTTATCCAAAAATCCATATGGAATAATCAAGTTATTACTAAGCATAGTTGACAATGCCAATGTTGAAACAACTACCATAGAAATCACTGCCGAAAAACCACCTAAAAATACCAGAGTTGCTAAAAACACATCTCCATTTTGTAAAGGAAGTAGTAACGAATAGTAATCTGGATTTGCCAAATCTCCTAATCGTAATTTTCCGCCCCAGGCGATAAAAACAACAAATACATTAAACAGTAGCAGATAAAGTGGAAACATCCAAATTGCAGTCTTAAGATC
Organism: Aquimarina macrocephali JAMB N27; assembly: GCF_000520995.1. Taxonomy (GTDB): domain Bacteria; phylum Bacteroidota; class Bacteroidia; order Flavobacteriales; family Flavobacteriaceae; genus Aquimarina; species Aquimarina macrocephali. The sequence goes on from NZ_JACA01000054.1 coordinate 6,671, forward strand.
TTTTTTGGTTGTATTCTCTATCACAGAAACGTGAAATTGTCTTGGTAAAAGAAAAATTGCTAAAAAGGACAAGACAATCATAAAATACCAATTAATACCAGACTCCAGGCTATCAAACGTAGTTAACGACTCGAAGTCTTCTGTAACAGATATTTGATTGTAAATATCTGTGGTGCCATCAAAAAGAAAATAGGTGACATATCCTCCTACTCCTAAAAAGAAAATAAGTTTGATTACTGATTCTACTGCTACCGAAAAAACTATTCCTTGCCTACGTCTGGTAGCATCAGTAGTTCTTGTTCCAAAAAATGCAGCAAACACTGCTAACAAAACTGCAATATAAAATGTAGAATCTTTAAAAATTGTTCCTGAAGAATTAATAGGATTGTTAGAAATTATCTCAAAAGTTTCTGAAACGGCTTTAAGTTGTAATGAAATATAAGGCAATACCCCCAAGACACATATTATAGTTACTAACGCTCCTAAGAATCGGTCATTACCATACCTAAGTGATATAAAATCTGCAATACTTGATACCTTATGTTGTTTTGAAATTTTGATTATTTTTTTCAATACCACAACCCAAACAGGGAAAGCAATCACAGGTCCCAAATAGGTGGTAAGAAAACTAACCCCAGAGGTTGCTGCAATCCCTACACTACCATAATATGTCCATGCAGAACAATATACTGCGAGGGATAATGTGTAGACATAAGGATTATTAACCCAGGATCTTTTTGCTTTTTTTTCGGCCCTGAAAGCAATCCCAAACAAAAGCAGCAGGTATCCTATAATTATGAATATTAATATATAACTATTCATAAAACTTTTTCAAAATTATAAAAGAGATCAAAATTGAAATCGCCCAAATCAGAAACACAAAAAAATACAGTACAGGAAACCCAAAAATACTTCCGGAATGATTAAACATAAATATCAACGGAACATTAAACAGAAAAAGCAACACAATAGAAAGCACTACCAGTTTTTGTTGATGACGTTTTTTCATAAGAGCTTTATTATTGGTTACTTATAATTCCTAAGTCTATATACTTTAGTTTCAATCATTTTTACAGCAGATTCTGTTTCTTTTAAACCTCACAGGTTGATTAAAACCTGTGAGGTTTAATTTACCTACATCTAATGTGTTGCTTCTCCAGCTCCACTTGGGATTCTTATATTTTCTACAATTTCTTGCACTTCTTTTGGCGGTGCCGAGGTAAATTTGGAAATTACTAATGATATCACAAAATTGATTACCATGGCTACAGCTCCAAATCCTTCTGGAGATATCCCAAACCACCATTCACTTGATGGAGGAAGGGTTTCGTCAAACCATCCCAATTTGTATTTTATCATATATAATAACATACACAAAATACCTACTACCATCCCTGCAATAGCTCCTTCTTTATTCATTCTTTTATAGAATATTCCTAACACAATGGCTGGAAAGAAAGAAGCTGCTGCTAAGCCAAAGGCCAGCGCTACAACAGCTGCAACAAAACCAGGTGGATTGATTCCAAAATATCCTGCGACACATACGGCTGCTACAGCAGAAAGACGCGCTGCGATTAATTCTCCTTTTTCTGAGATATCTGGCTTAATCATTTTTTTGATGAGATCATGAGATACAGAAGATGAAATCACCAATAACAATCCTGCTGCGGTAGACAATGCTGCCGCCAATCCTCCTGCAGCTACCAAAGCAATTACCCAATTAGGGAGATTTGCTATTTCGGGATTTGCTAATACCATAATATCACGATCCACAAAAAGTTCGTTCTTCGTTGCTGCATTTACATTTGTAATCTTACGCTCTCCATGCTCTCCACGATTTTTTCCATCAAAAACCGGTTTATTTTTATTCCCTTCAACTGCATGACCATTGGCATACTGTACTTGTCCATCTCCATTTTTATCTGTCCAACCTAACAAACCTGTATCTTCCCAATTTTTAAACCATAAAGGAAGTTCTTCGTATTGTTTATTTTGTACCGATTCAATAAGATTTGTTTTAGCAAAAACTGCTACTGCTGGGGCAGTTGTATACAATATAGCAATCAACAACAAAGCATACCCTGCCGATTTACGAGCATCTTTAACTCGCTTAACGGTAAAGAAACGAACAATTACATGTGGTAATCCTGCTGTACCTACCATTAATGCCAAGGTAATAGCGAATACATCTAATATTGATTTAGAACCATTTGTATATTCTGAAAACCCTAATTCTGTACTCAAACCATCCAGTTTATCAAGAAGATAAGTTCCCGAACCATCTGCAATGGTATCCCCAAACCCTAACTGAGGTACTGGGTTTCCTGTCATCTGAATTGAAATAAATATAGCTGGTACCATAAATGCAAAGATGAGCACACAATATTGTGCTACCTGGGTGTATGTTATACCTTTCATACCACCTAATACGGCATAAAAAAGCACGATAATCATCCCAATGATCACTCCTGTATTGATATCTACTTCTAAAAATCGGGAAAATACAATTCCGACTCCTCTCATTTGACCCGCTACATATGTAAAGGATACGAGAAGTGCACAGAATACTGCTACCGATCTTGCTGTTTTTGAATAATATCGATCCCCGATAAAATCAGGAACTGTAAATTTTCCGAATTTTCTTAGATAAGGAGCTAACAATAATGCTAACAGCACATATCCTCCTGTCCACCCCATTAGATATACAGCACCATCATAGCCTGAAAAGGCTATAATACCAGCCATAGAAATAAATGAAGCAGCACTCATCCAGTCGGCAGCAGTAGCCATCCCGTTGGCTAAAGGAGATACTCCACCCCCCGCTACATAAAACTCTTTTGTAGAACTTGCTCTTGACCAAATCGCAATTCCTATATATAAAGTGAAGGTTAGCCCTACCAAAATATAAGTCCACATTTGAACACTCATAATATATTTTTTTAGTTGTTTATAATCTTAGAGATTGTGTGAATTGAAATTAGGACAATGTCTTAACCAAATTCATATAATTTTCTATCTTCTTATTTTTCATCATAACCATATTTCTTATCTAATTTGTTCATTAATCGAACATAGACAAAAATTAAAATCACAAATACATAGATAGAACCTTGCTGTGCAAACCAGAACCCCAAAGGAAAACCGCCCATATGAAATTGATTTAACGCATCTTTAAAAAGTATCCCTGCGCCGTATGACACGACAAACCATATTGCAAGTAAAATGAACAAATATTTTACATTTTCTTTCCAGTAGGCGCTGGCTTTTTGTTGTTTTTCTGACATAATTATTAAGTTTTAGAGATAGATCATTGCTTGTAAGGTAACAAAACTTTGCGCATCATTATCACCATATTTTGTGTTTAGATATTCTAAGGTCAACTTAGAGTTATGACCACTAAAATACGCATTAGCTCCAACACCAAATGTTGTTGCATTATCATCAATAGCATCTATAGATCTTAAATTAAAAGAGGTATAGGGTTGAAATTTAATTTTTTTGTTAGCATTAGGAATCACATATCCTACATGTCCATATATCATAGACCCTGTTTCATAGGTTTGTCCTAAGGTATAGTTCTGTCCATAGTTATTATTTTGATATGTTGTATAGGCAGTAATCGCTGAACCATTACTTCCTAAAGGAGCATCGTAAAATGCATCTACAGCAAATATTGCAACATCTTCTCCTTCGAGAATTCCATTTGTATTTGTGACGCTTCCATCGGGGTGATAAAAGAATCCTGCTCCAACATTAAATACTTTTTTACCTCCCAGATATGACCCGACTTTATAAGGCAAGAAATTGGATTCCTGATCTAAAAAATTATAATCGAAATATCCAGCAAAATTCTTTCCTGCATCTTTAGACCCTAACAATCGTCTGCCAGCATATACGGCTGGACCATTAATAACAGGATCAGTGCCTTCCTGAAGGTTGTTAGTTATCGATTCATTAACAGACACACGATATTGTAATTTGCCAAATTTTCCTTTGGCATAAATCCCAATGTGACGAGCAAACTGATCTGATAATCCTATATGTGCCCAGGATTGCCGATTATTATCCAGAGTCATAATATTAAGTGTGCTTTGATTATTAAGACGAGAAATCCCATTCCAATAATGTAGTCCACCGCCGATTGCATGATTTGCCCCAAGGCTATATTGCCCCCACACCCCATGAAAGAAAAGTTGTGAACTATCTCCTTTACCCACCGGGTTTAAATTATCAGCATTTAAACTATTTAATCCAAAATGAGTAAGAATTAAAAAATCCTTATTGATTTGAGAGTACATTAAAATACGTGCTCTACGAATACTAAAATCTGTATTACTATCATCATCAGGAACGTCATCTGTATATCTTGCCCAAAACTGTGCCCAGGAAATAATCCTAAAGTATTTTGAACCAGATTCATTAAGCTTTACTTTAAGTCCTCCTGTATAATCTGGAGATCCCTGAGAAAAGATGGAGTGCGAAATCAAAAAGCTACTTAAGAAAAGTAGTAATATGAGTTTTTTCATAATTTAAGAATTTGATTTGTAGAAAATGATTAATACTACTTGCGTAGTGTTGTGCACTTGCTAAAATTCTAAAAATTATGTCAGGCAATAAAAATTAGTATAGTTATTTGCTAATTGATATAGTTATTCTTTAAAGCGTTCCCATTTTATAAGCATAAATTTATCTCCCAGCTCTGTCACAACAACCCCTGCTCCTTGAATATTTTCTGGAGATTGAAAATAATTAGCTAATTCTAAGGAGTTTAAAATCTTATATGTGGGATGATATTGAGAATTATATGGTCGCTTGATATTATATTTTTTTACCCAGTTGATAACACTAACATGAGATATCCCTAAAATACGTTCGATTTCACGATATGTTAATCCTTCGAGATAAAGCTGTAGTGCTTTGTTAACATAATAATCATCTATTTTCTTGCCCAGTTTACTAACTGTGAAATAATAATTACAATTCTTACAACGATATCGCTGTCTTTGATTTATTATTCCACTTTTTATATACTCAGATGAACCACAATTTGGACAAGCTTTAACCATCATATATATTATTTTTGCATAAATATATCATTTTAGCAATAAAAATATAACAAGTATTTAATATTAATTATAGATAAAATTAACTTTTACAAGGTATTTATTAAAAATATACCTTTATTTTTCCATTAACAATGCATAATTAAAAACTGCCATGATCGACGAGCTTATAGATATACTTGATGAAACAGGAGAGTTTACCGGAGAAGTAAAACTAAAATCTGAAGCACATCAATTAGGATTATATCATGCTAGTGTTCATATTTGGTTCTTTACAGATCTAGGAGAAATAGTATTACAAAAACGAGCGGATGATAAAGATACGTATCCTGGTTTGTGGGATATTTCTGTAGCTGGCCATATCGGTACTGGAGAAACACCAGAGGATTCAGCTATTCGGGAAGTTAAAGAAGAAATTGGTTTATCTGTGTCTAAGAATGATCTAAGATTTGTTGGAACATATTTAGCAGAAAAAATACCCAGACCTGATCTTTATGACAACGAATTTCATCATATTTATCTTTCACGCCTTGATGTCTCTATTAAAACACTAACGCTTCAAAAGGAAGAAGTTGCTGATCTTATCCTCATACAAGTTGATGAGTTTAAAGACATTCTTCAAGATCCTATTAAAAGAAAAAATTACGTCCCTCATGATAAAGCGTATTATACTTTTATTCTTAAGGAAATCACAAATCAATTATAGTAATACACCTATTACAACTAACTATTGTAACTTCATACTTTACTATTCAATTATAGTAATTTTGTATTGAAAATACAAAAATAATAGATAAAAACTATGAATAATTCAACTACGAAAACAATAGAGGCTTTAAATATATTATTAGCAGATTACCATATACACTATCAAAAGCTTAGAAATTTCCATTGGAATATTACCGGGCCTCATTTTTTTGAACTTCATGTAAAATTTGAAGAATTTTATGAAGATGCAAAATTGAAAATCGATGAAATCGCTGAAAGAATTCTAACACTTAGAGGAAAACCTGTTAGCAATTTTAGTTCTTACCTGGATCTCTCTAGTATTAAAGAGGCAGACACAACACTTGCAGATCATGAAATGGTAGCTGCTATTCTTGAGGATCATAAAGCACTTTTGAATCAATTAAAAATAGTAACTACTGCTGCTGAAGATATCAAAGATGATGGAACACTAGATATTACAGGTACTTATATTGGAGAGATAGAAAAGACAAGTTGGATGCTTAATGCTTGGAATCATAGAAGTTAAAATATTAAAACTCTCTTATCTTATCCTTTTGATGACGGTAACCGCTAGTTGTCAAAAGGATAAGAACGTAGATTTAATAAAGATTAATACCTTACCTAACCTTCTTCACGAAATATCGGGTATTACTATGTTATCGGATCATAACGTGTATGCTATAAATGATTCTGGCAATAGTAATGTATTGTTTTGCTTAAATCAAAAAGGCAAAATAGTACGTCAAATCAAAATTCCCGGGGCCAAAAACATAGATTGGGAAGATCTTGCACATGATCAAGAAGACAATATTTATATTGGTGATTTTGGGAATAATGGTAATGATCGAAAAGATTTAGTCATCTATAAAGTTTCAGGAATTCTATCAAATACTATTATTACTTCAAAAATCGAATTTATTTATGAAGATCAAAAGAAATTTCCACCTAAGAAAAAAAGATTAAATTTTGATGTTGAAGCTTTCATACACTTACATGGTAATCTATACTTATTCACTAAAAACAGAGGAAAAAAATCAAAAGGAGTAACTAAACTATATCGAGTTTCTGCTACACCAGGAAAATATACGGCCAAACTAATTGGAAAATACGAAACTTGCAAAAATTATTCTAATTGCCTTGTCACTGGGGCCACAATCAATAAATCCGAAGATAAAATTGCTCTTCTCACACATAACAAGGTGTTTTTACTCAGTAATTTTAAAGATGACAACCTATTTGATGGGGTTATTCAAAAAATAGCATTAAAGCATAATTCTCAAAAAGAAGGTATTTGCTTTAAAAACGATTCTACCCTCTTTATTACTGATGAAAAACAAGGGCATAAAAAAGCTACTTTATTTAAGTATATACTTAAATGAAGGTAACATTTTGGCGTCGAGTAGATAAAGGGGATTTAAGCGATACAACTTTTCGTTTATACCCTTCTTTACGCATTCCTACTTTTTCGAGAATCCTAGAATCCAATATTCACGGTGGCACACCTTGCTTCTATTCTACGTAAATCAAGTTCGTCAAAACCGAACTTCAAAATCTCGGTTAATCCTTCTATAGATTCTCCTTCAATTACTTTAGGTTACCTCAATATTGATTGAGATTCCTAATACATCATATTGATGGGCTTACCCCTTTTTGATTCTGGCGAAGGATATGAAAATTAAGTAAAAAAGACATTTTTATAGCGAATTAAAAAAAAATTAAACTTCACATATTACAGAGGAAGAAAAACGTATAGAGGTCAGTATTTAAATACTGACCTCTATTAAATTTATTATGTTCTGGTATTTCAGAAGTTAAAATAAGAGTCCTTTAAATAATCAGGATCTTACAATCAAAACTTATTCTATTACAACAGTTTTTGATAATTTTTTTGCCCCCAAAATTAACTGCACTTGATAAAACCCTGAAGGAAGCCCTGATAAATCAACTTTTGTTTTACTTGAAGTCATTTTTTCTTTTTTTACTATTACACCATTGGAGTTAATAAGAGTTATTTGAGCCCCTATTAGTTTAGATGAAATAACAAATTGTTCTGGAGTTGGATTTGGATAAATAAGCATATCGTCAATGGATTCAGTGATTAATCCGGATTTTGATCCTTTGATATTAACAGCATAATCCTCAACCTCTCCATAATTTCTTGTCCCACAAGGAGTTCTACTACTACTATTATAAGAAACTCTAATACGCATACCTGTAGTTCCTATAGATGCACCTGATGGTCCTGGAATTGAAATCGAAGCTTCTGAGGTGCTACTTTTTGACAATAAATATTGTTCACCTGCATCTTCAAAATCACCATCAATATTCCAATCAATCCATGCCGTTACTTCATTATCATTACCATATGGTTGACCAATAACTACCGATAATGCATAACTATTATTCTTAGCAACATCTGTAGATATATTTGTATAATCATGATAAGAATCTCTGGCTGAACTATTATCTATTGTCCCAAATTTAACCCTTGCAATATGTTCAGGCCCATTTGTAGCTTCTGCCGCACAATAAGTCGGTGGTGTTCCTCCACCATTATTAGGATCTGTTGTAACTGTTAATACATTACTTGCTCCTGATACATTACCTGCTGCATCTTTAGCTTTGATGGTAAAATCATAACTTGTATTTGGCGTTAATCCTGATATTGTTGCTGTGGTACCATTTACCGTAGTAGAAAGGTTACTCCCATTGTATACATCATACGCTGTTACACCTACATTATCTGTTGAGGCTGTCCAACTTAAACTTACACTAGTTTTAGTTTTTCCAGTAGAGACCAGATTGGATGGTGCTGTTGGAGCTTCAGAATCAGAACCAGAACCATTCTGAGCCAATAAGACTGCTTGATGCGCATCAACCAAACCATACCCCATCTGATTATTCCAAGTTCCATTTGGACGCCCTCCTGCATTAGCATATGTATATGTTCCTACTTTCTGAGCGGATTGCTCGATAATATTATTTACCTCACTATATGTTAAGTTTGGATTAACGCTTAATATTAGTGCTGCTACTCCTGCTACTACTGGACATGCTGATGAAGTTCCGTTAAAAGTTTGCGTATAATCAGATGTAGAATATCCATTTGCCCCCTGTCTATCTGTAGTTGGCATTTTTACTCCAGGAGCTACAATATCTAATTGGCTACCATAACAACTCCCCCACTGACTCTCTCCATCACAGGAGTTTGGGTTTTTACGCTCTGCGCAAGGACTCATTGCTCCTACTATTAATAAATCTGGATTACTATTTCCTGGGTATCGAATATTTGTATTATTCTCATTACCCGCAGCAAAAACAATGACACAACCTTTTCCTCCTCTACCATTAGTAAATGTATTTGTTATAGCATTATCTATAATGCTCGATGGCGCATATCCTCCCCAAGAATTACTAATCACATCTGCTCCATTTTGCCATGCCCAATTAAAACCACTTGCTAATTGAGACGGGGTATCTGAAGATCTAAGATTGATACTGATCGATATTAATTTTGAAGTAGGTGCAACACCCGAAATTCCTAAATTATTATCTTTAACTGCTCCTATAATACCTGCGCAAGCAGTTCCATGACTTCCTCTTACTGTAGCTGGGGATGTTCCATTATTAGCATCAAACCCTGTTCCGTGAACATTAGCTTGTAAATCTGGATGATTCATTTCTAACCCATGATCATACACAGCTGTTTTGATACTTGGATCTCCTGTGGTTATTGCCCAAGCTTGCTCCATATTGATATCAATTCCTACCGTTCCTCCATTCTGCCCTGTATTATTTAAAGACCACTGGTTATTGAAGTAAGTATCATTCGAAGTTTCTATATTGTGATACATGAAAGCTGGTTCTGTACTCTCAAACCAACCTGTTTCATAAAAAATATTAGCAAGCTGTATTGAATTTAATTTATTTTTGGATGTTACAGAAAGTGTAAACCAAAGTGGCATGTACTTATCATGACCTAATACTTCTAGATTCATCTCTTTTGCTTTTTTATAGAGAATATCAATGTCATTTTTATCTTTAAGTTTTACATAGAAATTATTTGACAACCCTAATTCTCCTCCACTCTTTGTTATATATGTTGGAGAAGCCATTAAAGTATTAGGTAATTTCTTATAAGATTCGATCTCTTTATAATAATCTTCTATAGTCATATTTTTGCTTGTAGACACTTCCATATAATAGCTTTTTACAGCTTTCTTAGAAATTGCTTTAGCATCTAATGAAACTACAGTAGCTCTCGAATTATCTTCAACTATTTCTTTTATTTTTATTGAATTACTACGTAAAGATTTGAAAGAGTTAATAGAATTTTCTCCCTCAAATGAAATAGAAATAGTTCTAGTATTTATATTTAAAAAGAATTTTTCTCCTTTGTAGTAATAGAAATTATCTGATTGTTTTTGTCCAAAGACACTTACTGTAAAAAACAGTAACATCAATGGTGCTATTTTATATATTATGTTTTGCATGATGTTTGTTTGTTAAATTATTATTGAAGTAGTTTAAACTTTTTTAATTCTATACAAAAAAACAGTGTTTTTGACACTTCATAACACTGCTATAAAGTGAGAAAAAGAAAGGAGTTAAGTAAAAAAAGATATTTTTTACAGCGAATTAAAAAAAGTCAAATCACTTCATTCAAAAATAGATGCCTATTTTTAAATAAATATGTTTTATTTTTTTGGTAAGACGAGAATTAAACGTAATGATACGCTTATCTAAATTATCTATAAAGTTAATTCCACTATTTTCAAAAGTAGTTTTATACTCTATTCAGCCAAATGGATATCGTGTTTATCCATTTCTTATTCACAACTATAAAAGAAGAGAGAAAAGACTGTTAGTGTGCTTAAAATTTTCAGTTGAGTTTTCATTATTGTTTGATTTTTTGTGTTAAACTTATTTGTTTAAATTAAAATGTTGAGCTCTTATTAAAATTTGTTATTCAAAAGTAGAGATTAATTCAAATAAACAAATACGGCAAACACGTAATAAACAGATAGTTATAACTCTATTATCATTATTGAATCAGGTAAATCACCTTTGACTTCTAATAACGCAACACTGTTGCGTTATTAGGAATCAAAGGGTTAAACTAAAAAGAAGAATGTCGAAATTGGAGAAAATTTCAGAAGAAAAAACCAGTACTGATTTAATCAAATTCAACCCCACTTAACACTAAATTAACTTTTAATTAACAAATCAACAAATCTTATTCGCAATAAATCAGTACTATTTTTACGATATTCTAATTCACAAATCGATATTATATTCAAGTTTATAATCATTTATTTATACATTGAAACAAAAAAACCATTTTTCAACACTTTTTATGCTAATGCTATTTGTAGTAGATCCTCATTTGTCTTCACGAGAACTTTCACCTCCATATAGAGAAGGTAATCGGAGTCATTTACAAATAGAAATAAGCAATAGTATTTACAGTAACTTTTACTTCACGAGAATGATTTTTACCTTTTAACATAAGTTTAGAATCTTGAGTTTGTGTTTCTGTGTCTACATTGGCATTTTATAAATAAAAACGTATTTTAATTAGTGCGTCCCTTCCTGTACTAATATTCATTAGGATGAGTATATAAACTGTTTTATAGAAGGGTAATTTCAAGTATAAGAAGTTTTTTAAATACTGTAGAACCTTATAAACTCATCCCAAAACCAAATGTAAATCGTAGTCCATCATCACTAGAGAATATTCCTAACTGTCCCCCGATAGCATCCATAGCATTAAGCCAAATACCTCCACCTACAGAATCATGCCACTGATCAGAATCTTCACCATCTAACCATACTCTCCCAATATCATAGCCTCCAAAGACTCCTAATTGTAGCGGTAATAAACCTGTTTTAAATTTATTAAAACTATATCTTAAATCTCCAGTAAATACTAATGCACTTTCACCTGTAAAACGTTCTTCTCTATATCCTCTCAATCCTTTAGTTCCTCCTAAATTAGTTCCCTGGTAAAATTCAAAACTATCTCCAATATTGATTTCTGCAATCACATCTGTCTTAAGTACTAATCTTCGATCTCGAGTAATCGAATTATAAAAACCTAATCTTGGATAAATATATCCATATGTTCTATTCGAATCTTCAACATTTGTTCTAACACCTGTTTGCAGTTTAAACAACATTCCTCTGGTAGGATTAATATCATTATCATAGCTTTCGAACTTATACATTACATCCAGGTTCGTAAAATACTTTCTTTCGAAGAAAACGGGATCTGCAGTTACAAAATCCAAGCCAGAAGTAACAAACCTATCTTGTGTATCTTGAACCTCTATCCCTTCAAATGCTGCTTTAATCGAAAACTCACTTCCATAATTATCTCTTTTAGAAACTCCTAACCCAAATGACCAAATTCCCATCTTAACTCTATTATAATCCAAATCTAGTTCTTCATCTGGATTAATGGTATTGTTTCCAAATCCAAAAAAGTTTTGTGCAAAATTCTCACTTGTATATACTGCATCAATAAGAAAATTCCAGTTACCTAATGCTTTTACAAATTCTCCTGAGTATGATAAATCATAACCTTCTGTCTGAAAATAATATGCAGCTCTTAATCTATGTTTACTATGGTATGGGTTATTTTTAAACCCATTTACCGTATATACATCTGTTACATTAATGTTGAGTCCATCATCCGGATTAAAACCAATAAAAGGAGTTACAGTATTGGTTTTACCCACATATTTATTATAATCATAAAGATTATAGTCATAAATGTTACTTAATATAAATTTTGCGCCACCTTTTTTCTCTATAGTATTAGGTTTTGATTTATGATCATAGATTTTTACTTTTCTTCCATTCTCTATTACATATGTATCATTATTCTGACCACCTACAATTCGAATTTTTATCAAGTTTTTTCCTTTTCCTTTTACAACAAATCGATCGTCATCATCCAACCCATAAATCCAAATTTCTTTAGTTTCTTTAGCAGTAAAACTTCTACTACTATATGGTTTTTGTTTTTCATCTCCTTTTATTCTCGAAATATTTATCGTTGTTTTACCTTCTTCTCTAAGTATTTCAAAAAGATCATCTTTATCTGTTCCTTTAATAATGACATGTTTTGAAAGATATTTATAGTAACGATTAGCGATATCTTCAATATTATCTCTTCTGAGTTTAAGGTTTCTTTTTATTTTTTCTATTGTCTCATCCTGAAGGTTGCCCGGAAGATTAGCAAATGCTTTTACAATATCGGTATCAGAAAGGTTTTCTTTAATATATTTTGCTTGCTCTATCCATATTTTTTTTCCCGAGTTCTGTGTTAATGTTCTATCTAATGGTAGTCCAGATTGATTAATCCACCTCACTTTTTTAAGCTTTCCATCATACACCTGAAACTTACGCACCAATGGCACCACGAATTTTACAACGTCCATAAGTATTCCATCATAATTAGAAAAAACCTGATCTCTATCTCTAGGGATAGGTCTGTACTCTTTACCATTTTTAGTATCAAAACGAGCCCATCTCCATTGATCAGAATGGCGATCCCAATCTCCTAAGATCATATCAAAAAGCCTGGTTCTTATATAATGCGCTTCATCCATTTGATATTTTTCATCTTTCCTTAGTCTACTTAGCAGATCATCTGTGCTTTCGATATCATCAGGATTTCCAAAAGTAACTTCGTCTTTATATTCTTTTCCCGGGCGTTCTTCTAAAAAATATATTTCATCACCAAAACTTTCATTGTATTTACCTAATGCAGGGTGTTTAGGAATATAATATAACTTAGGATTAGCATGATATACTCCTATCGCATCAGCCAATGTACCAACAGTCAAAAACGCATAAGGATAGCTAGATGTATAAAAATCCGAAAGGAGGTCTTCTGTAAACGTATCATCAAATCCGCCTTCGAGATACGTATATTTAAATACTCCTTTCTGTAAAAACTGTGTAACACTTTTACGCATTGCTCTAAGGCTATAGCGCTTTCCATCTTTATCGATAAGGCGTAGCGATCTTGTTACTTGCCCTCCTCCTTGTCTATCAATAGTAAAACCTCCCATTAAGGTATCTAAAGTAGCTACAGGAACCTTTATATCAGTTCCGTACACATATCGATAATGGTCACCCCACATCGATTGATACAGTTTTGATTTTTTTACTTCATCCTGAGTATAAATTGAAGCTAAAACTTCTGGTTCAAAAGAGTTCTTAATTGCACTAAAATCAAATTCTTTTTCCTTTTCATGAACTTTTGTCTGGTACACCAATTTTGGATGACCATTCTCATTTCCGAAAAAGCGAACATTAGAAGAACCATCTTTATATACATCTAATACTGCAAATCCCTGCCCCGGATATGCAAACAATCCATCTTTTCCTAAAGAAACTGATGAAACTTTGGATCCAGAACCTGATACAATTTGTTTTAACCCATCACTATTAATATACTGCAAGGAGTGTTCATGACCCGAAACAAAAACTATCCTATCCAAATCCCTTGTCATTGTAGATAGTCTTCGCATTAACATATTATAATGAACATTGGATAAATCTTGCGTAGAAATTCCTCCCTGGGATCGTATCTGAACAGCCAATGAGCCCAAGATTGGGAGAGGTATTTTCATTTTTGAAGGAAAAATATGTTTGTCAAAACTATACTTCCCTCCATGTATACCATTAGTAAACATGGGGTGATGCATTGCAATAAGAATAGTTTTCTTACTATGTTTTTTTAATTCACCCTCTACTTCAAGAAAGAATTTTTCACGAGTTTTAATTTCACAATTGTCATTGATAGTGGGGTTCTTATCCCAATTCGCCAAATACCATTGTGTATCTAAGATCAACAGATGTACCTTATCACTAATTTCTACACTTTCGATAGGACATCCTTTTGAAGGTAAAAACGCTTTTTTACTTTTCATTTTTTTTGCCACATACCGTTCTTGCCGATGTAACCCCTCTACCCCATCAGTATACCAATCATGGTTTCCCGGGATAAAAACAACATCTCCATCAAAACCCTTAGTTACTTCAATTTGAGCATCTATTCTATGTTCTCCCAGAGCTCTTTCTGGAGATCCCTTTTTGGGCATTCCTTTTTGGTAAATATTATCTCCTAAAAAAATAAGATAATCATCTTTTGTTTTTGCGGTATCCAGTACTTTTTTAAGGATCGAAAGCCCTTCTGTACTTTCTTTCATTTTGGCATTCCCAGCATCTCCTACCAGATAAAATGTCTTTTCTATAGTAGTATCGGGTAATGTTTGAACAAAATTTTCGACTTTATATTGAGGAGTGTATGTTGCGCATGAACTAAGTAATAAAGCAACACAAATAATTAGAATCTTATTATATTTATTCATTGTTTTAAGTACAATCTCTTTTTTTTAATTATTTTGGTTATCGAAAAATTAAAAGTATGTCTTCTCTACTAGAAAAAACAGATCATTTCGTTTCGGAACTTTTTGAAAAAGAGCTCCCTAACTCATGTATCTACCATAATTACGATCACACAAAAAGAGTATTTAAAAGTACAAAAGAAATTATTGATAACACTAATTTATCCGATGAAGATAAAGAAGTTTTATTGCTTACCGCATTGTTACATGATACCGGGTACTCTAAAAGCTCTAAAGATCATGAAGAACATAGTGTAGAGATAGCCAAAGATTTTTTAGGTCAACAAAATGTTTCCCAAGAGATTATAAATAAAGTTTCGGAACAGATTATGGCAACCAAAATGGAGCATGTACCCATTAATATTATGGAAGAAATTATAAGAGATGCAGATGCTTCTCACTTTGCAAAGGACTATTATGGGGAAACAAGTGAACTATTAAGATGTGAGTTTAAACTTAATGCAATTAAAGATTTGACTCCCTCTGATTGGCTAAAAGCCAATATTGATCTATTTCAAAACAAGCATAAATACTATACCGAATATGCTATCTCTCATTGGAAACCAAAAAAAGAGGAAAATCTTACCAAAATGTTAGAAGAACAGGGGAAATTAAAGAAGGAAAAGAAGAAGGAAAAAGAAAAATTAAAAAAAATATTGAGAGAAGAAAACCCAGAAAAAGGAATACAAACTTTATTTAGAGTTACCTTAAGAAATCATATGAAACTAAGTGATATTGCTGATACAAAAGCGAATATTTTACTTTCTGTAAATGCTATTATCATATCTCTGGCACTATCAAATCTTATCCCTAAGTTAGATAATCCTTCTAATCAATACTTGATATATCCAACTTTGATATTTATCATATTTTGTATTGCTTCCATTATATTATCTGTATTGGCAACACGTCCTAATGTAACAAGTGGAGAGTTTACTCGTAAAGAAATAGAAGAAAAGAAAGTAAACTTATTATTTTTTGGGAATTTTCATAAAATGCCTTTAGAAGAATACAAATCAGCAATGAAGGATCTTATGGATGATAAAGAATACATTTACGATACGATGATAAAAGATCTTTACTTTTTAGGTAAAGTTTTACATAAAAAATATAAAATCTTAAGGGTTACATATACCGTTTTTATGATAGGGATTATAACCTCTGTAATTTCATTTATTTTTGCATTTAACTCATTACAATAATTACTAATTTTAGTATAACTATCAGAGTATCCGCTAATTTATAAGCAGATATCAGGATTAAGCATATCTAATACTGGAACAAGTTTTAATTTTTACTTACTCTTTTATACAATTCTCTAAGTGGTTTCGAATTAGTGTTTTGCTTAATTTATTTCTTTCATCAAGTCTTCATACGTATAGTATTCTTTATCTTGTTCACTCTTGTGATAAAGAATATTTACCCGCAATGCTTTTAAACCAGTAACCCCCTGAAGATTATCTAATTCTACAATCTCAATTTCTTCTTCGAGATAATTCTTAGATTGCAAGAAATTAAGATACTTGATATACTCTCTTTCATCAGAGCGTTGAGAATATATAATCACCAATTTACCCTTTTCTGTAACTCGTTGATCAGTACCTTTGATTTTTGATTTATCTACACGTTTTTTTACAACTTCATATCTTGCATTATAGGTTCCATCAACATCAAATCTTTTTTCATCCATTCTAAATCTAACCGATAAAGAAGAATTAAATACTAAAACCATAGAAGCGACATCCAATGCGATAGGTAGCTCTTTTTTCATTTGATAATATGCATTTTCCATTTCACACATTATCTGTAACTGCCATAATCTTAGGTTATACAAATACACTTTATTGAAGCTGTCTTGTTTTGTTATCGATTCTCCGATATACATATTATGCTCTACCCCATCAGATTTAAACCGTTCAAAATAATGTGGATACATTCCTTGTGCTTCATCTTGTTTTTGGTCTAATAAAGATGCCATCTTTTTATTGATAAGCATAACAGATTCATCGTACGCTTTACGATGTTTATAAACTGTTTTTATAACCTCATCCAGCATATCATCATATTGATCGATAAGCGTATCGAGTTCGATACTTTTTTGTTTAAGATGCTTAAACAATGGTGTAATTTCTTTTTTAATAAAGTTTAAAATTTTCTGTTCACTATCTACTTGCAATTGCTCTGTTATAGAATTAATATATCGATTTGTTCTATATTTTAATTGCTCATAAATAGGTATAGGGTCTGATTCTATGACTTTATTAATTATTTTAGAAATTCCTTTAAGCTGCAACACCAGATCTTTTTGTATAGCTTCGTTACGAGCATCGGAAGAACCTTTTATATCAATTTGTCCATATAATGGATATACATTTTCAAAAACGACTTCTCTAAATGACACAGGATTTTCATCCACCATGGCACGCATAAATCGTTTCGCTTCTTGTTTAAATTTCCAATGTACACTAGGATGAATCGAGGTACATTCTTGCTGAATAATCAACTCTAACTCATTCTCTGTTTTGGATTTAGAACGTAGAACAGAATCTACCAAATATGGCATAACATCCTGTAATTTATTAGCATTAATACTATTCAATTCATGAACATTAGGCGATACTATTTCTAAAATACCTAATAATTTATTACCGCTTTTTATAGGAGCAAGTATTGCACTATTAATACCTTGAGCTACCAGATTTTTATACATGATCTGATCCTTAGCTAACTTTTGATATTTTTTTACATCAGAAATAGCAAAATATGTAGACTCTTCAAAAAGATAATGATATGTTCCATCGCATAGAGCCGACTCACAACAATCAGAATACTTATCGGATAAGATATAACTATCTATATCCTTAAAAGGCACTCTTTCTAATATTTCTTCTTCTGGATTATAACTAGAAAAACCGACTTTAATTTCATATAAATTGAATATCGCTCTAAAAATTTGTTGAAAACTGCCTACAAAATCGCCATGTGTTTTATCATATTTAATAAGGCTGGTTTTAAAGTCAGATAATGAAACATCTGTTGTAACATCAAACATATTAGCAATAACAACACCTTTAAAAATCCAACTATGTGGTGGGAATTTTTCTTTCCAGATATCTACATTATCAAAATTATCTAATAATTCTGCTACATCTTCATCTGTAATATCTTTGGCCTTATCTGTTTTA
The DNA here is from genome assembly GCF_000520995.1 of Aquimarina macrocephali JAMB N27. Classification (GTDB taxonomy): domain Bacteria; phylum Bacteroidota; class Bacteroidia; order Flavobacteriales; family Flavobacteriaceae; genus Aquimarina; species Aquimarina macrocephali. The sequence continues at coordinate 25,070 of NZ_JACA01000054.1, forward strand.
ATAACATCAATAAAATCACCATTATACATGATTCTGTAATGCCTCATTATTCCCATAGCATCAGGAATATCATAAAAGAAAGGTCTTCTAAAATCGATATTATAACCATAATAACTATTCAAAATCATACTACATCCCATGATATAATAATGCTTCTCATCAAAGTTTTTAATCTGAGGTTCAAAATCTTTACCTGCAGTGGCTATTATATTTTGATAACGATCGGATGATTTTAAGACCGTATTATGAAAAGGTATTGTAGCAATCTTTATTTCATTTTGCTGTAGAATTTGTGCAAAAGAATCTTCTAATATCAAATCAATCTGAGGTAACAATTCTTTTACTCTCGTTTCTTCCTTTATCCCTTCTTCTAATTCGGGATATTCTTTTGCAATTTTTAAAACTCGTGAAGCTCTATCTTTTACAAGTTCATTACCATTTTTGAACAATTCTCTATAATGTTCAAAAAACTTTGAAAAACTAATCGATATGTCTAATGGAAAATCTTGCTCTAAACCCCTCATGTCTGCTCTTTTCTGGTAGTTTACAAAAATAATACAAACCAAATTGTATCACTAGATATTAACAATTAATTAAACCATTATTTTTAATCTAGTAAATCTATGTGGTTATTATATCTGACGAATACAGCTATAAAAATTGGACAACAAATTAAGATAAACTTATTTCTACTATATCCCTCATCATAAATTTGTATGTATTAACTATTTAAGTTAGACTAAAAATCATGGTGATTTGTTACATAAAAGATACGAATTTTCTTCTAATTCTGTATCTATAACAAAATATCCCTTAACAATTCTTTTTATCTACAACGTTAATTTTTGGAGTATATACTTTGGATTCTTTATTTTTACGATCAATTAATCCAAATTACTATGAAAAGAATTGCTTTGTTTGTTACGATTCTCCTGCTTGTAGCTTGTCAAAAAGATCAAAAAGGGTATACTATTACTGCCGATACTGCCGGTTTTAAAGATGGAACAGTAGTCTATGTTAATGCAATTAGCCAATCCAACAGACCTATTATTATTGACTCTGTAAGTATACAACAGGATCAGTTTCAAATCACTTTACCTCCTCCAGAGAGTAATGATTTTAATTATTTAACTTTTAAAGACATTAGAGGAAATGTATTGTTCATGGCAGAGAACAATCCTATAGAAATGACAATCTACAAAGATAGTTTGCGCTCTTCTGTGATTAAAGGAGGTTCTGAAAATGAATTATTCTTTTCCTATGTTAATACTGTTAAAAGATATGGTGAAGAGAAATTAAACCTAAACAACCAATATCAGATTGCTTCAAAATTAGGGGAGACAGATAAAGTTGTTAAAATATCTCTTGAAAGACAAGAGTTGATTGAAAAAGAAAAGCAGTTTAGAAAAGGTATTACAGATAACACCAATTCTTTAGTATCAATTATAGCCATTACAGAACTTTTAAATCTTAAGTTATTAACAGCGCAAGAAGCTAAACTGAAATTTGATCAAATTGATGATACGCTAAAACCTACAAGGTTAGGTAAAAACCTGAATATGCTTATTAATAATGTAGTCTCTGCTTCTAAACAAAAGAAAATAGATATAGGGGTTACTGCTGAGGATTTTTCTGCTCCCACCCCAGAAGGTAAAATGCTATCTCTTAAAGAATCTATGGGTAAAATTACCATTATTGATTTTTGGGCTTCCTGGTGTAAACCTTGCAGAATGGAAAATCCAAATGTTGTAAAAGTATATAACAAATATCATGATAAAGGGCTCAATATTATTGGAGTATCTTTAGATAAAAAACAAGCAGCCTGGACCAAAGCTATTGCAGATGATAACCTGGAATGGAGCCATGTTTCTAATTTACAATTTTGGCAAGAACCTATTGCCAGAGCCTATGGTGTAAGATCCATACCTGCCACTTTTATCATTGACGAAAAAGGAAATGTAATTGCCAAGAACCTTAGAGGACCTGCATTAGAAAAGAAAATCTCAGAATTATTAGAACAAAAATCTCTTTAATTCAAAATACAGAATATGAATAAAAACGACCTTTTTAGGTCGTTTTTTTGTTATAGTTTTCCTAGCCTTTGTAAAATAAAAAGAATAATAATCGGAACCGCCAATAGGCCAATCATGAATAAATTTTCCTGAAATAACCAAGGAGCCAAAATTAGAGTTATTACATACCCTCCAACAGCCCCTCCAAAATGGGCATCATGACCGATATTACCTATTTTATTTTTCATCCCGAAAATAGAATATAACAAATACCCAATACCAAAAATATATGCAGGGATAGGGATTGGAATAAACATTAAATATAAGCTCATATCCGGTCTAAATAGAATACCAGCATATATAACCCCAGAAACAGCTCCACTCGCTCCTACCGCGCTATAATGATATTCATCCTTATGAAAAAACAAGGAAAATAAATTCCCTACTAACAAACTACCAAAATATACTATCAAAAACTTAACATTACCAAAGAAGCTAACAACAACAGGTGCAAAAAAATAAAGTGTAAACATATTAAAGAACAAGTGCATCATGTCTACATGCAAGAACCCCGAAGTTAACATTCTAATTTGCTCTCCTCTTCTTATTCCTCCTATATTAAACTTATATTTTTCAAAAAAAGAAAAATCATTAAACCCTTTTAATGACATCAATATATTGGCTCCAATAATTATAATTATAACAATGTCAAGTGTCCCCATACAACAGTAATTTTATCCAAATATACTATATATTTATCTCAAAAAACCCAGCCAAACTATCGTTTTCTTATTAGCAAAAGTTTATGATAAAAAAAATGGGAAAATTTTATATTTGTATCCTTAATTTAACTTCATCAATGCAATTATTTGTATATCGTTTAGTTTATCCAATATTGTGGTTTATTTCAAAATTACCATGGAGACTTTTTTATGCTTTTTCTACAGGTGTGTTTTTGCTTACATATTATGTTTTTCGGTACAGAAGAAAAACTGTAACTCATAACTTAGAGTTAGTTTTTCCAAATAAAACTTCTCAAGAAATAAAAAAAATACGAAGAGAATTTTATCAGCATATGTGCGATATGTTTCTTGAAATGATCAAGTCGATATCCATTTCAAATGAAGAGATGAAAGAACGATTTAAGGTTACAAATCTTGAAAAACTACACGAATTAGAGGCTAAAGGAGAAAACATAATGATACTTATGGCTCACTATGCTAGTTATGAATGGGCAAATGTAATTGATATACAAACAAATTTTCAAGCAGTTGGAGTTTATAAGAAAATAGGAAATAAATACTTTGATAGATTAGTACATCGAATCAGAGCACGATTTGGTTCAAGGGTAATTGGTACTAAAGAAGCTATGAAAGTAATTACAGAAGATCAATCTAAAGAAGGGTTGTACATGTATGGATTAATTTCTGATCAATCCCCAAAGCTTTATAAAGCAACCTTCTGGACTAATTTTATGGACATTAAGGTTCCTGTCTTTTTAGGCGCAGAAGTATTATCAAAGCGATTGGGACTAAATACATATTATCTACAAGTTGAAAAAATAAAAAGAGGATACTATGAGGCTACTTTTGTAACTCTAACTGAAGATTCAAAAAACTGTGAAGACTACTCAATTATAAAAAGTTATCTTAGATTACTAGAAAACCAAATCTATAATAAACCACAGTATTATTTATGGTCTCACAAACGATGGAAACACCATAACGCTTCTATACCCGAAGGCGCCACTGTAGATTAAAAACTTGTATTCACCTACAGATTGTCAAATAAGCTTACCTTTACACGTTTTTAACTACACTACATTTATGCAATTAATCATATATTACTTAGTTTATCCTATAATATTGGGCATCTCTAAACTACCTTGGCGATTATTTTATGCATTTTCTACCTGTACTTATATTTTGGTATACTATATTATTAGGTATAGAAGGAAAACAGTAACCGAAAACTTACAGCTAGTCTTCCCAGAAAAGTCTAAAAAAGAAATTAAGGATATCGGTAAATCATTTTATAAACATATGTGTGATATGTTTTTAGAAATGACAAAATCACTTTCGATTTCTAGAGAAGAATTAATAAAACGTTATAAGGTTGTAAATCTGGATGAGTTTCATGAATTTGAAAAAAAGAATAAAAGTATAATTACATTAATGGGACATTATGGTAGTTTCGAATGGTCTAATGCAGTCGATCTTGTGTCTTTAAACCCATGTGTAGGAATCTATAAACAAATAGAAAACAAATATTTTGATCGTCTTGCACATCGCATACGTGGTCGTTTTGACTCCAGACTTATCCCTAGTCATAAAGTGGCTAGACAAATTATAAAAGATAAAAAGGAAGGCACTGTATGTGGATATGGTATGATCTCTGACCAATCTCCGAAAATATACAACGCAAAATATTGGACAGATTTTATGGGTGTCAAAGTTCCTATATTTTTAGGAGGTGAATTCTTAGCACAACGACTTGATGTTATTGTATTGTACCTTCACGTAGAAAAAGTAAAACGAGGGCATTATGAAGTAAGGTTCATTCCTATCTCTGAAAACAGTAAAGAAGAAGAACCTTATTTTATCATAAAGAAATATCTTCAATTACTTGAAAATCAAATTCGTGAAAAACCTCAATATTACCTATGGACTCACAAACGTTGGAAACATAGAAATTCACAAATTCCAGAGGGAGCCATAGTAGATTAAACCAATACATCAAACTTGTTATATTATAAAGTTCGATCTAATAGATTTTATCATATCTATTAGAGCAATATTTACTACACTACAGAAGATTTATTAATAGAAACTTAATCTAAGTTACTATTTTTATTTGTTGTTATCTTTTACGCATATAAAACAAAAATGGGAATTTAAAAAAATTCCCATTTTATTATTTGCAATGCAATTGTATTACCAATTAACATTGGCATTAAATTGTTGATTATCACCATTTACTTTATGAAAAACTGTTCCACTTATGTTTACTTCCCACTTATAAAGCGAGGTATTTGTAGAGTTAAAAAACACATGAGTAGCTAAAGGAAAGTATTTTGTTCCTTTAAGTGGGTTACTACAATTGTTATAACTATTAAGAGAGAAGTATTGAGTATTTCCAGATTGAGAACCTGTATGAAATTTCATTTTACAATTCCCAGATATATTCACATTATATAATCTTTCTGTAGTTGTATTGTTGTATACCCAATTAGAACCACCTTTATGGCTCATTCTTAATTTGAAATAAACATCAGATTGCGTAACTCCATATAAATTTAGTGTTTCAACAGCCAAATAATGCACTAATCTGTATTTTAAACTTTTATTTTTTGGAGTTCCACAATAACTTTGATATGTATTTCTGTCAAATTCTTTCCATCCATTAGTTGGCTTGTAAAGAGTCCCGTTTTGTACACTCAATGTTGCTTTATTAGCAGTACCTTCCAATTCAGTTCCTTCTAAAGGTGATAATTCTTGCTCAAAAGTACCAATAACTTTATCCTCTTTAATTAAGTTACCAGAATCATCAATAGTGTTTTCATAAAAAATTCCATCTGAATAGTTTATTAGTTTATTCCCAATTATAAATTCTTTGTTCTCATTTAAAATAAATAAAAATGCATAAGGAGTACTATTTTTATCTTCTATTGAAATTTTATCAGAATTATACACCGAAACATAGTTATGCCCGTAACTCCATTTTTCGTAATCTGAAACTTCATTAAAAGTATTAAATAATCTAAGAGTGTTTTTGAAGTCTTCAGAATCATCAAAAATTTTAATTCGTTCTAATCCTAAGTCATTTGATTTTGAGGTCTCTACTAGTGTGTCATTTTCAATACTACAGGAAAATAATGAGAATGATACTACTAAGGCTAAGCCAATTTTTACAAGTTTTTTCATGATTTTGTTATTTAATGGTTCTGATTAAATTTTTGGTATAAACTCATTATACTATTCGACAAATAATTTACTTATGCTCTCTTGTTACCAGAAGCATAATTCTGTTACCCAAGAATATTATCTTTTTTCTAAAACACTAAATAACATTTTGATTATCAATACAATAATAAATGACTCTAATTAAGAAAAGCTTAGAATCCTGGAATACGAAAAAGAGTATCGTATAAAAAACCGTTCGGCAAACCACATATTGTTTGTAATCAGACATCACATCTCTTGTTTTCTCTTTGTGCCTTCTTTTTGCATAACACAAAATTAAAATCTACAAATATGTGGTTTGCCGAACGGTTACTATTGTTTCATAAAGAAACATATCTTATTCCTCAAGATTTTCAAGGATGTATCAGAGTAGTATATAACTTTGAATGTAGTGTAGAAGCGTAGAAAAAAATAGTAGAAGAATTTTACATGTACCTGATAATGGGCTCATACTTCTCAAAAATGAACTTGACTGCTCTACTGTAGAAGATAATTTATTTAATGAACTCGAAAAATGCCAAAGTAAATAAAGAATCTTATTTGACAGTAGTTTATACAAAATATAAGATATCTACACCAACTCAAGGTAGAAATAGATATCTTATATTTAGAAATAAGCTCTTTCTGAATTAACACAGATTATTATTGAATCCCACGTTATAATCTTTATAAAGAAAACCCAGAAGTAATATGTTTAGCTAAATTTAGATTCCAGCTATTTCTTTTAAAGTAATGATTGTATCTTCTGCCAACGAATCTGCTTTTTCCTGGCTTAAGGCTTCTGTGTAAATACGAATAATAGGTTCTGTATTACTTTTACGTAAATGAACCCAACAATCTTCAAAATCTACTTTTACACCATCTACAGTAGACACCTCTTCTGAAATATATTTTGAATGGAATCCTTTTAAAATACCATCAACATCTAAATCTGGAGTTAATTGAATTTTATTTTTACTCATAAAATAAGAAGGGTAGCTGTCACGTAACTCGCTTACACTGCATTTCTTTTCTGCCAGATGTGTAAGAAATAAGGCTACTCCTACCAAAGAATCTCTTCCATAATGTGATTCTGGGTATATAATTCCTCCATTACCTTCACCACCGATAACTGCATTATTTGCTTTCATCAACTCTACTACATTTACTTCACCTACAGCACTTGCTTCATAATTGCCATTATGTTTTTGTGTTACATCTCTTAATGCTCTGCTTGAAGACAAGTTAGAAACAGTATTACCATTAGTTTTCCCTAATACAAAATCTGCACAAGCAACCAATGTATATTCTTCTCCAAACATCTCTCCGTTCTCACTCATAAAAGCAAGACGATCTACATCTGGATCAACAGTAATTCCCATATCAGCCTTTTCCTTAACTACTAATTCGGACAAATCTGTCAAATGTTCTTTTAAAGGTTCTGGATTATGAGGAAAATGTCCATTAGGCTCACAGTATAATTCAATAGTTTCTACTCCCATTTTCCTAAGCAATCTCGGTATTGCAATACCTCCTGTAGAGTTAACAGCATCTACAACAGCTTTGAAGCCAGATTTACTCACCAATTCTGCATTTACCAGAGATAGTTTTAGTACTTCTTCAATATGTTTATCGATATATGTATCATTTACAGTAATACTCCCCAAATCATCAACATCTGCAAAAACATATTTATCATTTTCTGCTATATCTAAAATCTTTTTGCCATTTTCTGCATTCAAAAATTCTCCTTTATTGTTAAGTAATTTTAATGCATTCCATTGTTTTGGATTATGACTAGCCGTAAGAATTATTCCTCCATCTGCTTTTTCTAAAGGCACAGCTATTTCTACTGTAGGTGTAGTAGAAAGTCCTAAATCAATAACATGAATCCCTAATCCAACCAAACTATTCATTACCAATTGTTGAATCATAGACCCAGAAATTCTGGCATCACGACCTACTACAACAATTGGATGATCTATATTAGTTTCATTTTTTAGCCAACTTCCATAAGCCGAAGCAAATTTTACCGCATCTACCGGGGTAAGATTATCACCAACTGTTCCTCCAATTGTTCCTCTAATCCCTGAAATTGATTTTATTAATGTCATATATTTTGATTGATTTTTCTATTTCGAACAAATGTACAAGATATGACAAACAGCAACAATTTAATAGGTTAGAATTTTATAAATACGCACATGTTTTTCCAAATTAATGACTCATAAAAAAGCATGGAGCATCTTCTATAGTGTATTTAGGCTATTACAATTTATTTTCGACAATTTCGATGCATCCTTTATCTGCCATAGTTACATAGAAAGCACTAAAATCATTACTAAATGTAATATTGGTAGGCTTACTGCCGTTAAGTTTTATTTCTTTCAAGAATTTACCTTTTGGAGATAATATTACCACTGTACCTTTATCATATCTGCATATATACAGGTTTCCTTCACTATCACATCGCATTCCATCGAGACCAAAATCTTTAAAAGAATACAACAATTTTTTATTTAAAATAGCACCATTATTCTGAATATCATATACCCATATTTTTCGTTGTATCGATTCGTTGACATACAATTTTCTTCCATCGGGACTTACTTCTATTCCATTAGTAGTTCCCATATTACCTTCTAGTTTTTCAAACCCATTACTACTGGTTATTTTCCAAATATTACCCGTACCCTTTTTCCAATTTGGATCACTGGCATAAATAATTCCAGATGGTGAGATAGCAAGATCATTTGGCTGGTTTGCTTCTGGGTGATGAGCTAAAACTGATATTTTTTTAGTATTCATATCCACCATCAAAATATTATGATTTGTATAATCAGCGATATACATTTTATCGGGTTTCCCAAATCTAATTCCGTTGCCTATACTTCCTTCAGGAAGTTCTAGAAACATTGATAGTTTTCCCTCTGGAGTAATTTTTCCTATAGTTCCTTCTTTTTGGTAATTAACAGCATAAATATTACCTTCAAAATCTGTTGCCGGGCCTTCAATACCACTAGTAAACGTATTCGGATTTGTAAAATCTTTACTCGTTATTTCTTTATTACACGATAATTGTAAAACAATAATTACAAAAAAAAGGAAAAACACGGTATATCTCATGATCTAAGTTTTTAGGTATATCATCAAAAATAATTTATTATAACCGGTTAACCTTTGGTTTTTTTACAAGTGATACTTTTTATCATACAAACGACTATAATTAATCGATATTAGTATTTAAAAAATCGTATTTTAACCCAATGAATTTTCTAGCCCACATATACCTTTCTGGTGAAGATCAAGAACTTAAAATAGGTAATTTTATTGCAGATTCTGTCAAAGGAAAAAAGCAATTATTACAATACCCAGAACGCATACGGCAGGGTATTACCTTGCATCGTAAAATTGACTCATACACCGATACTCATTCTATTGTTAGAAAAAGTGTGTCCAGGCTATTTCCAAAATACAGGCATTACAGTACTGTAATTGTAGATGTTCTTTATGATCATTTTCTAGCAGCTAATTGGAAAGAATACTCTGATATTCCTCTCGAAACGTATGTCGCAGAATTTTATGATTTACTGCATGAATACCATGAAGTCTTACCAAAACAGATTCAAAATTTCATGCCATATATGATTAAGGATAACTGGCTTCTTAGCTATGCTACTATTCCTGGAATTGGTACAATATTATATCAAATGAATCAGAGAACAAAAAATAGATCTAAGATGAATTTTGCTGTCATCGAACTCGAACAATATTACTCTGATTTTGACAAGGAATTTCGTTCGTTTTTTGAAGAATTAGAACTTTATACTAAAAATGAAATAAGAACATTATGAAAATAAAATCCATCAGACATTTATTTTATATCCCTCTGCTTATCCTAAGTTTTTCATGTAAAACCAATACAGAAATAAAACAAGAGGTTGAACCGGTTGTAGGTCTTGTTACCCAAAAAGCTATGGTTGTTTCTGCCCGGGAGGAGGCTTCAAAAATCGGAGCAGACATCATGAAAAAAGGAGGAAACGCTTTTGATGCTATGGTTGGTACAGCGATGGCGCTGGCAGTTACATATCCTGTAGCAGGAAATCTAGGAGGTGGTGGATTTATGGTGTATCGAAAAGCTAATGGTGAAACGGGTGCTTTGGATTATAGAGAAAAAGGACCTCTTGCTGCTACCAAAGATATGTATCTGGATGACAATGGAGATTTTATTCCTAAAAAAAGCCAACTGGGAGCTATGGCTGTTGGTGTCCCCGGAACTGTTGCTGGTATTTTTGAAGTGCATAAAAAATTTGGAACTCTACCAATAGAAGATATACTTACTCCTGTGGTACAATTGGCAAAAAGAGGTTTTGTGATTACCAAAAAACAAGAAAAACGCTTTGTACATTATAATGATTTATTCTACGAGGCAAATGAAGATACAATCCCAATTCTTAGAGGCTATAAAGCCAATGACACTCTAAAAAACATAAAACTAGCTGAAACGCTCGAAAGGATCATAAAAAATGGAGCTGCCGAGTTATACAAAGGTGAATCTGGTCAAAAATTAGTTGATTTCATCCAATCAAAAGGCGGGATAATAACTATGGCCGATTTAGCAAAATACGAAGCAAAATGGCGTAAACCAGTACAGTTTCGGTATAAAAACCTCAATATAACTTCTATGTCTCCTCCTTCAAGTGGAGGTGTATGTCTTGCTCAGATCATGAAAATGATCGAACCTCATGATCTAAGTAGTTATGGGCATAATACACTCAAAACTATTCAGGTTATTACAGAAGCAGAGCGAAGGGCTTATGCAGATCGCAGTTTCTATTTGGGTGATCCTGATTTTGTAAAAATCCCGGTCGATACACTAATTAGCGAATCTTATCTTTCTGATCGTATGCTGGATTTTAGTTTTGATAAAGCTACATTGTCATCAGATATAAACTGTGGAATTATTCCTGGATATGAAAGTGACGAAACCACCCACTACTCTATTGTAGATCAGTTCGGAAATGCAATTTCTGTAACAACAACACTTAATGGAGCTTATGGCTCGAAATTGTATGTCCCAGAATTAGGTTTCTTTCTAAATAATGAGATGGATGATTTTAGTGCCAAACCTGGTGTTCCTAATATGTTTGGGTTAACAGGTGCCGAGGCCAATGCTATAGTTCCCGAAAAAAGAATGTTAAGCTCTATGACTCCCACAATTGTAGAGAAAGATGGAAAATTTTGGATGTCTGTTGGTACTCCTGGTGGATCAACAATTATTACTTCTGTGCTCCAAACTATTTTGAATGTATCAGAATTTGGAATGACCATGCAAGATGCGGTCAATGCCCCTCGTTTTCATCATCAATGGTTACCAGATGTAGTAGTCTTTGAACCAGAATCATTTGATAATGATTTATTAGATAGCTTACGGAAAAAAGGGTATCAAATCAATGAAGAGGATTCTAAAATTATAGGCAAAGTTGATGGTATCCTTGCACTTCCTGATGGAAGGTTGGAAGGTGGTGCAGATAAAAGAGGTGATGATACAGCAATAGGGTTTTAATCTATACAGAAATATGGATTTCACAACTTCTCTAATGGCTATACTAGAAAGCAATGCTAATGCAGAAGAAGTGGTAAGAATGGAAGCGTATATGAAAAATCGTTTTTCTTATTACGGTATAAAAGCCCCAATTCGAAAAACGCTTTTTAAAGATGTAGTTCGTGAATATATTCCTGGGCTGTCTCATGATCATGTGATTACTATCGCAAATACTCTTTACAAAAAACCGAAACGAGAACTTCATTATTGTGCTATGGAGCTAGTTGATCAGTTCTTAAAAAAGAAATACAACATAGCAGACATTGATTTTATAGAACAACTTATTACCACCAATTCCTGGTGGGACTCTGTTGATTTTATTGCAAAACATATTTTAGGGAAATATTTATTACAATTTCCTGATCAAATACCTCTTGTAATTGAGAAATTTTCAAATTCTGATAAGATGTGGCTTAACCGAAGTGCAATCTTATTTCAATTAGGATATAAAGACAAAACAGACTATCAATTATTATGTAAACTTTGTGAGCAACATAAATCTTCTAATGAATTCTTTATAAAGAAAGCTATTGGGTGGGCGTTGCGAGAGTACTCAAAAGTAAATCCTGAAGCTGTAGTTACCTTTATAACCAACACTAAACTGAAGCCTTTATCTGAAAGAGAAGGATTAAAAAGAATCCGTTCATAATTAATCTGCCCAGAGCCCCGGTATCAGGGCTCTATAAGGCAGATAAAGAATAGTAACACTTAAATTATTTATATTTAATCTACCTTTTTAATTTTACCCATCCCACGGTGATCCAATTTTGTAGTTTTGGCATTTCCTTTATAATAAACGCTACCAATACCAGAAGAAGTTATACTGATTTCTTGCTGTGCATTTACTTCTACTTTTCCGATACCAGAGTTATTTATCTCTAATTTCTGAGCAACTAAATCAAAAGCTCTTAAAGCACCTGTACCATTATTATCCAGGGTTACTTCTGCAACCTTTCCTTTCAAAGTAAAATTACCTACCATTGAAACATCGCCATCTAACTTTTTACAATCTAATTCTAAAGACGTATTTCCTACTCCAGATGCTTCAATATCAAGTACGTTTAGGGATAGTTTAGAAGAAGTTTTGACATTCCCTACTCCTTTTACCTCTAGCTTTGTTATATCTTTTAGAGTCACATAAACGTTCATTTTGGTTTTTTTCTTTACGTTTACTCCTTTTTTCCAGTTTAAAACCAATGCATTTCCTTTGTTCTTGACAACTACAACTTCTTGCAGGTTCTCATCAGTTTCTACTTTTACAGATTCATTTTCTCCTTGAGAGAGGTATACATTATAAACTCCGTTTACGATGATTTCATTAAAAGTCGATATTGTTCTTTCTTGAGTAACAACATTACCATTACCTCTTAACTTATTTTGAGCCATCATCGGATTAATGGTTAGTAAGGATACCATCATACAGATTAACACTGCAAAATTATTGTTTTGTGTTTTCATTTTAGATCTATTTTAAATGTTTTTGGATGATTCTATTTATAATCAAAAGACAAAACTATTCTCATAATGTTACAGTTAGCAGAGTACAAAATTCAAAAAACCGAAAAGCAACAAAAAATAACTATATGATTGAACATAATTAAGATTATAAAAATCAGCTCTAATTATTAGGCATTTATGACCTACATTATGGCACTAATCACAAACTATCTATCACTAATGATTCTTAAGAATATTATTTTAATGATAAAGATATATGGTTGTACTTGTTCATATATAGAAAAACAAAAAATGCGCAGCTTTTGGCTGCGCATTTTAATTTATATATAAACTCGTATATACTTATTTTACTTCCTCAAAATCAACATCCTCTACATCACTTCCTTCAGAATCGTCATTAGAAGATTGGTCTGCTCCTGCATCAGGGCCAGGTTGTCCATCTGCCTGAGCTTTGTACATTTCTTCACTAGCTACTTTCCATGCTTCATTGATTTTATCAAGAGCCGGTTGGATTAAAGCTAAATCTTTAGACTCATACGCTTTCTTCAATTCTTCTAAAGCTTCTTCAACTGGCTTTTTCTTATCATCAGATAATTTATCACCAAATTCTTTAAGTTGCTTTTCTGTCTGGAAGATCATTCCATCTGCTTCATTAAGCTTGTCTGCAGTTTCTTTTGCTGTTTTATCAGCTTCAGCATTTGCTTCTGCTTCTTGCTTCATTTTCTCAATTTCTTCATCTGTTAATCCTGAAGAAGCTTCGATACGAATATCCTGAGATTTGTTTGTAGCTTTATCTGTAGCAGAAACTTTGATAATACCATTAGCATCGATATCAAAAGTAACTTCGATCTGAGGTGTTCCTCTTTGTGCTGGTGGAATTCCATCTAAGTGAAAACGACCAATTGTCTTATTATCTGCTGCCATTGGGCGCTCTCCTTGTAACACATGGATCTCTACCGATGGCTGATTATCTGCAGCTGTAGAAAACACTTGTGATTTCTTAGTGGGGATCGTAGTGTTAGCATCAATAAGCTTAGTCATTACATTACCCATTGTTTCGATACCAAGAGAAAGTGGAGTTACGTCTAATAAAAGTACATCTTTAACATCTCCAGTCAATACTCCTCCTTGAATTGCTGCTCCAACGGCAACAACCTCATCTGGATTTACACCCTTACTTGGTGCTTTTCCAAAGAATTTTTCTACTGCTTCCTGCACTGCAGGGATACGAGTAGATCCACCAACTAATATAATCTCATCAATATCACTTGTAGATAATCCTGCTGCCTTAAGTGCAGTACGACAAGGCTCTACAGTTCTTTTTACTAAGTCATCGATCAATTGATCAAATTTAGACTTAGTTAATGATCTTACCAAGTGCTTAGGCCCACTTGCTGTAGCCGTAACATATGGTAAATTAATTTCTGTTTGCGAAGAAGATGACAATTCAATTTTAGCCTTTTCTGCAGCTTCTTTAAGACGTTGCAATGCCATAGGATCTTGTCTAAGGTCCATATTTTCATCAGCCTTAAACTCTTCTGCTAACCAATCAATTATTTTTTGATCTACATCATCTCCTCCTAAATGTGTATCTCCATCTGTAGATAACACTTCAAAAACACCATCTCCCAATTCGAGGATAGATACATCATGTGTACCTCCACCAAAATCAAATACAACGATTTTCTGATCTGTACCTTTTTTATCAAGTCCATATGCCAGAGCTGCTGCTGTAGGCTCATTAATAATTCGCTCTACTTTAAGGCCTGCAATCTCACCAGCTTCTTTAGTAGCTTGACGTTGTGCATCATTAAAGTAGGCAGGTACAGTAATTACTGCACTAGTTACATCCTGACCAAGATAATCCTCTGCTGTTTTCTTCATTTTCTGAAGTGTCATTGCAGATAATTCTTGTGGTGTATATAAACGACCATCGATATCTACTCGAGGTGTATCATTATCTCCTTTTACAACTTTATAAGCTGCTCTTTCAGCTTCTTTTGAAGATTCTGAGAATTTATTTCCCATAAACCTCTTAATAGAAGAGATAGTCTTAGTTGGATTTGTAACCGCTTGACGTTTTGCAGGGTCTCCTACTTTAATTTCTCCTCCTTCTACAAAAGCTATTACAGAAGGGGTAGTTCTTTTACCTTCGGCATTAGGGATTACTACAGGCTCATTACCTTCCATTACAGAAACACAAGAGTTGGTTGTCCCTAAGTCTATTCCTATTATTTTACTCATTTTTATCTTAAATTGTTATACTATTATTCTTAATAACTTATTGCTGTTAGGTCAATGATTATGCCATTACGATCTATCTGACAGGATGTCATTATTGTTTTAGTCTTCTTAATGAATTGATCACAAAGGCAAAAGAAAACAATATTAACTATTCTTTAAAAAATGAGTTTCTTTGTTGCCAAAAAACTATATTTACCCCCGAAATTTTATCAATAATTTTGTATTATGGAATGCATCAGTGTTTTTGATATGCTGAAAATAGGCGTAGGTCCTTCAAGCTCACATACATTAGGTCCCTGGCGTGCTGGAAGACGATGGATCGCAGAACTAAAAGAAAAAGAACTCTTTGAATCTGTTTCAACTATTACAATTGATCTTTTTGGGTCATTATCATTAACAGGAAAAGGTCATGCAACAGATATTGCTGTAATTCTTGGTTTATGTGGTTATGATCCACAAACTATCGATGTTTCTACAATTGCTACTATTATTGAAAACATAAACACTTCTAAGCAACTCCCTTTTAATAGTGAGCTTCAAGTATCTTTTGATCCGGAAACACAAATTATTTTTAATAGAGAGTTCAAAGAGTTTCATCCTAATGGTATGACTTTTCATGCCAAACTGAAAGATGGAAAAAAAGTTTCATCTTCTTTCTATTCTATTGGTGGAGGTTTTGTAGTAAAAGAAGAACGAAAAAGAAAAGAAAAAAAGCTTACTGCTTTCAAACAATTCCCTATGCCTATTCATAAGGCAACTGATCTCTTAGAGTATTGTACATCAAAAAACAAAAAAGTATCCGAAATTGTTCTCGACAATGAGCGCTCATTACAAAGCGATACTGAAATCGATGAAAGGATTGCACAAGTCTGGAAGGTAATGCTAGAATCTATGTATACTGGTTGTCATACAGAAGGCACATTACCTGGAGGATTAAATGTAAGACGAAGAGCATATGATACTCATAAAAAATTGATGGGTACTACTGCTTATACTACTCCAACAGAATGGATTGAAGCTATTCGAAATACTGAAGTAAAATTTCGTCAAATATTAAAATGGGTATCTTGTTTTGCTTTGGCAGTCAATGAAGTAAATGCATCTCTTGGTCGTGTTGTCACCGCTCCTACTAATGGTAGTGCTGGTGTTATACCCGCTGTAATGATGTATTATATGGTTATCGAAAATCATGATGCAAATTTTGATGATGTAAAACAATTTATGCTGGTTGCCGGAGAAATTGGCAGTCTATTCAAAAAAGGAGCTACTATTTCTGCAGCTATGGGAGGATGCCAGGCAGAAATTGGAGTTTCGTCCGCAATGGCGGCTGGCGCTTTAACCGAGCTTATGGGAGGTACTCCAGAACAAGTATTAATGGCAAGTGAAATTGCAATGGAGCATCATCTTGGATTAACATGTGACCCTATCGCTGGATTGGTGCAGATCCCTTGTATTGAACGAAATGCAATGGGAGCCATAAAAGCTATTAATGCTTGCGAAATGGCTTTGGATACAGATGCCGCAAATGCTAAAGTCCCTTTGGATAAAGTAATTGAAACCATGTGGGAAACCGCTCAGGATATGAATACAAAATATAAAGAAACCAGTGAAGGTGGTTTGGCAGTAAAAGTAAATCTTAGTGATTGTTAATCTATAAATCACCAGTAATAAAACACAAAGGTCAAAACTTATATTGTTACTGGTATTTAATTAATATATTTTTACTTACACCCCTCTCTAAATCTGGTATCTGCAATAGCAATAATTTTCCAGGTTTTACCGTCATTAAATAGTTGAAATACATTTACACCACAGTGACTAAAATTATCATTGACATAAAACTCATAAGGAGTCCAGGCATTTGCAATTGCAGAATCTGCATCAATTTTAAATGCTAGTAAACGTTCGTCCCATTTTTGTTCTGCTGGCCTATTTTGTATAGCTGTTAAAATTTTTTCTATATCAGTTTTTACTGTTTTTATCTCCCCTTCTTTGGTTCTCACTATAGTTTGTACTGCTATATTTTTATCTATAGTAGTTTTCATCTTAGCAGTATCACCAGCGTGAAACCCTTCAAAAAAGTCCAAAACAGTTTGTTTCACTTCTTTTTTATAGCGGTTTTGATCATCTTTAGATATATTTTTCTGAGAAAAAATACTACATGAGAAGAATAAAATAACCCATATCGATACTTTATACATAATGTTCATTATTTTTGGATAGGTATAAAAATAAGGCTTTAATCACTTCTGTGCCACATAATTTTCACTTCAATATATTAAAGAAAAATCAAAAACAGATTACACTTGTTACCATATAGGTAATTGATTACTTTTACAATCCTAAAAAAAACAATTCAAAATGTCTACAGCAAAAAAAGATTATAAGCGCGTTACAGTTAAATCTCTTATTGAGATGAAGGCTAACAAAGAAAAGATATCTATGCTAACCGCTTATGATTATACTATGGCCAAAATTGTTGATGGTGCCGGAGTCGATGTTATTCTTGTAGGAGATTCTGCTTCTAATGTAATGGCAGGCCATGAAACTACACTACCTATTACATTAGATCAAATGATTTATCATGCGTCTTCTGTAATTCGAGCAATTGATCGCGCGTTGATTGTTGTAGATTTACCTTTTGGAAGTTACCAGAGTGATCCTAAAGAAGCTTTACGTTCTGCAATACGGATTATGAAAGAATCAGGAGGACATGCCGTAAAACTTGAAGGAGGAAAAGAAGTTAAGGAATCTATTAAAAGAATTCTTAATGCTGGTATCCCGGTTATGGGACACCTTGGTCTTACCCCGCAATCTATATATAAATTCGGAACCTATACTGTACGGGCAAAAGAAGAAGAAGAAGCACAAAAATTAAAACAAGATGCTCTTATGCTTGAGAAAGCAGGATGTTTTGCCGTCGTTCTTGAAAAAGTACCTGCCAAATTGGCTAAAGAAGTAGCCGAAAGCCTTACTATTCCTATCATTGGTATTGGAGCAGGAAATGGTGTAGATGGACAAGTGTTGGTGACTCACGATATGTTAGGAATGACACATGAATTTAACCCTCGGTTTTTAAGACGTTATTTAGATTTATATACAGAAATGACTAATGCTTTTAAGCAATATGTTACTGATGTGAAGGCTGTTGATTTCCCTAATGAAGATGAGCAATATTAATTAGTTAATAGTCGAATATACTCAATTACCTTATTTACAAAAGTTGGTCAAAAAAATCATTTCAAATAAAAACAACCTTCAGGTACTGCATGAAGATAACCATATTATTGTTATCAATAAGCGTCCGGGGGATATTGTACAAGGTGATAAGACTGGCGATAAACCTCTTAGCGAAGTTGTCAAAGAATATATTGCAGAAAAATATAATAAACCAGGAGCAGTATACCTAGGTGTTGTACACCGTTTAGATAGGCCTACTAGTGGAATCGTAGTGTTTGCAAGAACAAGTAAAGCTCTTCCTAGACTTAACGCATTATTTGCAAACAAAGAAGCTCAAAAAACATATTGGGCCGTAGTAAAGGGTTGTCCGCCTAAAAAACATGACAACTTAACACATTGGCTAAAGCGTAATCCAAAACAGAATAAATC
Source organism: Aquimarina macrocephali JAMB N27 (assembly GCF_000520995.1). Classification (GTDB taxonomy): domain Bacteria; phylum Bacteroidota; class Bacteroidia; order Flavobacteriales; family Flavobacteriaceae; genus Aquimarina; species Aquimarina macrocephali. The sequence continues at coordinate 43,939 of NZ_JACA01000054.1, forward strand.
CTATGCATATACAAACGAAGTACCTGATAGTAAAAAAGCAGTTTTAGAATACCAGTTAATCAAAAAGCTAGATAATTACTGTTTATTAGAAATTGACCTTCATACGGGGCGCCATCATCAAATACGATCTCAGCTCTCTAGTATTGGTTGTATAATCAAAGGGGATTTAAAATATGGAGCAAATCGTAGTAATAAAGATGGAAGCATTCATTTACATGCCCGGAAATTAACCTTTGTTCACCCTGTTAAAAAAGAACCTATATCTGTCACTGCTCCCCCGCCTTCTGATCCTATTTGGAATGATTGCTTGATTTAAGCTTCCGATTATTACCTTTTTGACTACTTGTAAGTTCGTATACTTTCAATCACTACTGATGTTAAAATCAGGACACCTCCTATAATCGTTGAAAACACAGGGATTTCTCCTAAAAAAATAATCCCTATAATTATCCCATATACCGGTTGCACACTACTAATAATACTAGCCGTTGTAATCGAAAATCGCTTAAAGCTTGCAAGGAATAATGTATGCCCGATAGCAGTAGTTAATAAAGCCAGAGTTAGTGTAGGTAACCATTGATCTTTTATACCAGAACTATCCATAATAAATAAGAAAGGTAGAAGAAAAATACTAATAACGACTAATTGATACCACATCAATACCGAACCGTTATAGTTACCAACTTTGGTTTTCATAATAAGGTTTCGCAGTGAATAACATAAAGCAGATATTATTCCTAAAATTACTGCTTTTGTATATGAATTACTAAAATCTAGATCAGGAACCAGGAAATAAATACCTAGTAATACTAACAATGCTAAAAGCAAATGTCCTTTCTGAAATTTTGTTTTTAACAATATTGGTTCTAACAGAGCTGTAATCACTGGATAAGTAAATATAGAGAGCATTCCTATAGCAACATTAGATAACTTTAAAGCATAGAAATAAGTCACCCAATGTAGTCCCATTAATATGCCGCTTAAAATAATTGTCGGTCGATCTTTACTTCCTGTTTTAAAAGAAATTCCTTTCCACCTGCAAAAAATAAATAACAATATCCCTGCTAGAATAGATCTAAAGCAAATAATCACAGGTACGGGCATATCGATATACCTTCCTAATGCTCCCGAGGTGCTAATTAGCAACATAGCAAAATTTAACTCGAGTATGTTTTTTAAGTGTTGGTTGCTTTTTGACAAGATTTATCGAATTAATGAGAAATTAGAATTAAATACTTTAGGTACACCATTTTCAACATAACGTACTTTAAACCAATAATCACTTGCTGGTAATTGTTTTCCGCTGTATGTTCCATCCCAATTACCATTTACACCAAGATCTTTTAAGAGTTTACCAAATCTATTAAAAATTAAAACTTGAGATATTATCACATTTGTACTTCCTGTGATCCCCCAAGAGTCATGAAATCCATCTCCATTAGGTGTAAAATATCTTGGATAGTCTACTACAATTTCTACTTTAGATTCTAGTTCATCACACATACGTAAATCTCTAACAAATACGCTATGTTCTCCTCTTGAAACCCCTGTAAAAATATTAGATGCTTGCCAATCTCTATTATCTATTCTAAATTCATATGTTCCATTTCCGACCACTGTAACTTCGATAGTAGCATTATCAGAAAATGCTCCTGATAACAGTTCTGCCGTAACACTTTCTGGAGGGTAAGAAGTTACTACTGATGTACTTTTTAATATTTCGCACCCTGTAACTATACTTGTAGCTAGTACGCTATACTGCCCAGGAGTGTCTGGTAAAAAAGAAGCATCTATTTCTCCTGGTATTTCATTTCCTGCCACTGGTGCAGTTCCTGTATACCATTGAAACGTATAATCTGAAGGATTTAATCCTGTTTCAATACGATCTTCGGGCACTAGATTAAGTACTCCTCCATCACTTTGTAAACATAATGTATATTCATCTTCAAATGTAATGGGCTCAAAGGGATTAACGATCAAGGTGATATGCTCTCCTAATCCCAGACAAGAATTTGCTCCTTTGTTTTCTACTCTTACATATAGATTAATCCTAAAAGGAGATGAATTATTTCTATAATTGGAGATATCGATTATCTCATTTTGTTCGGATAATGCATCTGCTTGATTTTCATAATAGCTAATGGTTAAATTTTGACCACCAGGGTATAACTGGGTTATTTGAGGAGTAGCGTCACTAAAATTAAATGTTGCAATCCCGTCTGTAGGATCAACATCATCTGCCTCACAAGCAGTATATGTAAGATTAAAACTAGCAGGAATCTGGGTTGTTGAAACTTCGAGATCAACTCGTGATGTTCTAAAACAATCCGCTATAGATTCTACTCTTGCATACACTACACTGGTCTGTATGGTTGGATTAGGGTATGCTGTAAAATTTGTGATTTGATCTGCTTGATTTCCTGCTATAGCGAGCTGTTCTGTTAAATAATATGAAAAAGTCTCATTTGCGGCATTGGTCGATATCAAAGAATTCGCTTCAGATAAATTAAATAATGAAAAACCATCAATATCATCATCACATTGCAGGAGTCGTACCGAATTCAAAATATTTGGAGGAGGGACAAATTCGACATTAATAGAATCAGACGATGAACATCCGCTAGCGATATTTACTTCTACACTATACACTCCATTTTGAGTAACTTCTAATTGAGCTCCTCCTGCTATAAGCGTTGTTCCGTCCCCTGCTGCCAAAGGGGCTCCATTTTTCTTCCAGGCATAGGTAGGGTTATTTCCTACTGTAGCATTTAAGGTAATTGGTACTCCAAGACATCCTGGATTACCAGATGCCAATGTTCTGTCTTCTCCAAGATCTCCACCAATATTAAAACTTCCTGCAGCTAGAAACACCGCAGAATCAAACTGCCCATCTCGATTTTCTGCAATAACAAGTTTAATTGTATATCTTTCTCCAACAACCACACTTCCGGCGGCTGTTAACACTTTTGTATATCCATTAAAATCTATAGGAGCAGCGGCTCCTGGTCGAATTGTTCTATTATAGAAATTCGGGTTTCTTGGAGGGCATTCTGAAACCTGATTAATCACATCAGCAAAATCTCCATCATTATTTAAATCCACTCCTTCATTAACGGTAGTTACTTTAATAGGAGTATTTGTTCCTGGTACCACCGCTAAGTTTCTCGAATTCCCAGATGAATCTGTAAGGATAAAAGCAAAGACATCAGAAAATGTACAAGGAAAGGCTTCGGTATATTCTTCTGAAGCAAATAAGAAATCGAAGCTAATAAAATCTATAGTTGGCACAAAATCAAATTGAATAAAACTAGCATTATGTAAATTAACTGTACTAGTTACTGATCCTAAGTCACTATCACCACCCCACCCCGAAGCATCACCTTCGGACAATGCAATTGGGCCATTTGGGCCAACTGCACTCCTAGCATTTCCGGTACTTAAAATTACTCCTCTATCAATCTCAAAACCAGAATTATTGGATTCAAAATAGCCTATACCATTAAATCCAAAATTGTTTCCTGTGAAAGAAGATATATTTTCTACCGTTGCGCAGGGGCTATCTATCAAAACATCTTCTACTAACTGCTCTATAGTAAAAGAGCTATCATCCACTGTTATCTGAGCATTAGTAGATAATGTGGTAAAAAAACAAATATAAAAAACTCCTTTTGCAGTTAAGTTTTTCGGTATCCATAAATTCATTACGACTTACTATTAAATGGAATATAATCCACATGCAATATTCCCTACCATCACAGAGAAAGTTGTGCATTGGATACTACAAACTAAAATACTCGTATTTTAATCAAATAAAATATTCCAAATTTATTTTTCAAAGGACGAAAGATATAAAATACTAATTAACTTTCAGCTCTTTATAAAATTTAAGTTATCTTATTAGCCCTTTCGCTTTCTCCTTTATTATATCTGCCACAGGCCTCCCTTCAATATTACTTTCGAGCCACGAAAGAATATCCAAATACAAAAAAGCTCTTTTCTCATAGGGGTGATCTTCATACTGTTTTAACCTTTTATGAAGTTTCCTAAACTCATCTTTAATTTGGTGAGGGTAAATATCTCCAAGGTTTTTAAGAAATTTGATCATTTCTTTTTGTACTTCATGCAGGTCATCCATTTTAATTAAGAATCTATATGTTTCTTTTAGTTGGCTTTCTAAATGATAATCCATGCCTGCTTCATAATGAGCTACCAAACTTAGTACTCTGGAGAAGCACATCAAATCTTCTCTCATCTTCAAAGATTTATTATTAATGATTTTGGTTAGGTATTCAATACATTTTCGATGATTCGCCATTCCAAAATATAAACAACCAATCTTATAATAAAGTACCATTATATGATGGTCATCTAAACGGTTTTTAAACTCAGAAATTCCACTAAGAATCTCTTCTACCAAATATTCTCCTTCATCAAAACTACCCTCCAAAAAATGAACATTCAATTTATTGTTATAAATAAACTGAAAAGACAAAACTTCTATATTATCATCTTTAGGAAAAGTCGAATTAGTAATGCTATTTTCAAATTGCTGCAAGGTGGTTTTTAATTGCGTTTTATCTTTAATTAGATACAAAGATTCCAACAAATAATGATTTCCTCTAAGGAAAAAAACAGGGTTTTGAATAATCATCTTTGGATGTTCATAAAACAAATCCAGCCATTTCTTCGAATATTTATAACACGATAAAAAATCCTGAACAATAAAACTATACCACAGATGAGCTTTATACAACCAAAGTTTTTCTCTAAAACCCAACATATTCCATTCATACTTTGGCAGTTTCCCGTTAAAGTAATTTGTGATTTCCTGATGCTCTTTATCGTTTCTTACGTAACCACTTTTGAGCATTAAGCCATATAACTGAAGAGATAAATTAGATAGTCTACTGGTTAATACATTTTTCATACTCAGTATCTTGGCTTCCACAGTTAGTTCATCTGCCCTACTATTGATACTTCTGGTTATGTATTGTGTTTCTATAACTTTTTCAAATTCTACTATCTCATACGCAATATTGTGTTCCTCATTTTCTTTTGCCAGTATCTTTGCCTTCTCTAATATTTTTAAGCTTTGTTTGTATAGTCCTTTATGATATAAAATAGATGCAAAATCAAATTGTTCCCGTATTTGTGATCGTATATTTTGATGTAATGGACTTAGTCTTAAGCTAATTAATATTTGTTTATATAAATGAGCTTTAAGGTTAGAAAATTGTTGTTTTGTTACAATACCTCTAGAAACAATAAGATCTTCATCCAGCGTATCGTGTTTATCTAAATGATTAAAAAGAGCAAGGAATTTAGAATCAGTATTTATTCCTAAACGCCCTACATATACCTTAAACTGTCTCTTTTCTGATTTAGAAAGTGATTTCACTAAAACAAACAATGGATCTTTTTGGTCATTAGTCATTGTATGAAAATATAATATAGTTAACTGATTTAAAAGTAGTTATGTTCATATTAAAAGATTTTAGCATTGTAAAACCTGTAATCAAATACTTCTCTTTTGAATTCCCAAAATATAAATTCGTAAGAGATTAAAGAAACATCTTTTAAGAATATTTTAAAATAATAGTGTTTTTATAGATAACACTAAAAGTTAAATTCACTGTATTTCTATGAGTAATAATAAAGTCCAAATATTCGATACCACATTAAGAGACGGAGAACAGGTCCCTGGGTGTAAGTTAAATACACAACAGAAATTAGTTATTGCAGAGCGACTCGACCTTTTAGGTGTAGACATTATAGAAGCAGGATTCCCTGTTTCAAGTCCGGGAGATTTTACTTCGGTAAGTGAAATAGCAAAAATCGTTAAAAACGCAACTGTATGTGGATTAACCAGAGCTGTAGAAAAGGATATTAAAGTTGCTGCTGAAGCTTTAAGTTATGCTAAAAGACCTAGAATTCATACAGGCATAGGTACTTCTGAGTCTCATATTAAATATAAATTTAATTCTACTCAGGATAAGGTAATAGAAAAAGGAGTTGCTGCTGTTAAATATGCAAAATCCTTTGTAGAAGATGTTGAGTTTTTTGCAGAAGATGCTGGGAGAACTGATAATGAATTTTTAGCTCGTGTATGTGAAGCTATGATTAAAGCCGGAGCTACTGTACTCAACATTCCTGATACTACTGGGTATTGTTTACCAGAAGAATATGGAGCTAAAATTAAATATCTTAAAGAGAATGTAAAAGGCATAGATAATGTTATTATTTCTTGTCATTGTCATAACGATTTAGGCCTTGCTACCGCAAATTCTATTTCAGGAGCAATCAATGGTGCTCGACAAATTGAATGTACTATTAATGGTATTGGTGAACGTGCAGGTAATACATCTCTAGAAGAAGTAGTTATGATTATGAAACAACATCCATACTTAAATCTAAATACGGATATTGATTCTAAATTATTGTATGGAACAAGCCAAATGGTATCGGATCATATGGGTATGATGGTACAACCAAATAAAGCAATTGTTGGTGCCAATGCCTTTGCTCATAGTTCGGGAATACACCAGGATGGAGTAATTAAGAACCGGGAAACTTATGAAATTATTGACCCCGAAGAAGTTGGAGTTACAGAATCTGCGATTGTACTTACTGCCAGAAGTGGAAGAGCTGCACTGGCTTACAGAGCAAAAAAAGTTGGTTATGAATTATCAAAACTTCAATTAGATGATGTTTATTCAGAATTTTTGAAATTTGCAGATCTTAAGAAAGAAGTTATCGATGAAGATATTCATCAAATTATGAAAAATACTAATGTAGCTACTGTAGTAGCATAAAATAATACTAAAAACCTACAAAAGCTTTAGTGTTTTTGTAGGTATTTTATATACATATGAAGAAAACTTTATTTGACAAAGTATGGGATGCACATGTAGTCAAAGAGATACAAGACGGCCCACAAATATTATATATTGATAAACATCTAATCCATGAAGTTACTAGCCCACAAGCATTTGGAGAATTAGAGCAACGTGGGATTCCTGTTTTCAGACCTGATCAGATTGTAGCTACTGCAGATCATAACACTCCTACAGAAGATCAACATCTTCCTGTTAAAGATGAATTATCCAGAAATCAACTCGAGCAGCTTACCAAAAACTGTAAGAAAAATGAAATTACACTATATGGCCTTGGTCACAAGTACAATGGTATTGTTCATGTAATGGCACCAGAGTTAGGTATTACACAACCAGGTATGACTATGGTTTGTGGTGATAGCCATACTTCTACACACGGTGCATTTGGAACCATTGCTTTTGGTATAGGTACCAGTCAGGTGGCGCAAGTATTTGCTAGTCAGTGTTTACTGCTTCAAAAACCTAAAAGCCTTAGAGTAAATGTAAATGGGCAGTTAAAACCAGGAGTATTACCTAAAGATGTAATTTTATATGTGATCGCAAAACTTGGTACCAATGCCGGTACTGGATATTTTTGTGAATATGCTGGTAATGTATTTGAAGATATGTCAATGGAAGGCAGAATGACCGTCTGCAATATGAGTATCGAAATGGGTGCTCGTGGAGGAATGATTGCTCCAGATGAAACTACTTTTGAATATATAAAAGGAAAAGAATTTGCTCCTGCAGGAGTCGAATTTGACAAAAAAGTAGCCTACTGGAAAACATTACCTACAGATAAAGATGCTGTATTTGACAAAGAGTATCATTTTGATGCAACAGATATAGAACCTATGATTACTTATGGTACCAATCCCGGAATGGGAATCAAAATCTCAGAAAATATACCTGTACAAGATAATGCTTCATTCGAAAAGTCATTAGAGTATATGAATTTTGAGAAAGGACAATCTTTAGTAGATCAAGAAGTTAATTATGTTTTTATAGGAAGCTGTACCAATAGTAGAATCGAAGATTTTAGAATTGCAGCAAACTATATTAAAGGTAAGAAAAAGGCCAACAATGTAACTGCCTGGTTTGTTCCCGGATCACAACTTGTAGCACAGCAAATCGTTGAAGAAGGGTTAAAAGATGTTTTCGAAAACGCTGGATTTCAATTACGACAACCTGGGTGTTCTGCATGTCTGGCAATGAACGACGATAAAATTCCGGAAGGAGAATATTGCGTATCTACTTCTAATAGAAATTTTGAAGGACGACAAGGACAAGGTGCAAGAACAATTTTAGCAAGCCCTCTGGTTGCTGCAGCTACAGCTATAGAAGGAAGAATTATTGATATTACTAAACAATTAAATTGATTATGGATAAGTTTACCAAACTAACATCCTCTGCTATACCATTATCTATAGAAAATGTAGATACAGATCAAATCATACCAGCGCGGTTTTTAAAAGCTACTAGCCGTGATGGATTTGGAGAAAATTTATTTAGAGATTGGCGCTTTCATAAAGATGGAAAGATAAATCAGGATTTTGTACTGAATGATGCTACTTATAAAGGTAAAATATTAGTAGCAGGAGATAACTTTGGGTGTGGTTCTAGTAGAGAACATGCTGCATGGGCAATCAACGACTTTGGTTTTAAAGTAGTTATATCTAGTTTTTTTGCAGATATTTTTAAAGGAAACGCTCTTAATAATGGGGTATTACCCGTTCAAGTAACTCCCGAATACTTACAAGACTTATTTAATGAAATCGAAAAAGATGCCAATACACAAATTGAAGTAGATCTTGAGGCTCAGAAAATTACTATTCTCGCTACTGGTTCTTCTTCAACTTTTGAGATTAACCCATACAAAAAAACCTGCCTTATTAATGGTTATGATGATATTGATTTTTTAATCAGTAACAAGGCAGAAATAGAAGAATTTGAAAACGAAAAAATATAAACATATATAAGTTGTCAGGCAGAGCTGGTCGAAGCCTTATAAACTACAATCAAGAACAAAAACACTTCGACAAGTGTTCAGTGTGACAAAAAGAAAAAACTTATGAAATTAGATATCGCAGTATTATCAGGAGACGGTATTGGCCCAGAAGTAACCGCACAGGCTATAAAAGCATTAGAAGCAATTGCACATAACTTTGATCATTCCTTTATTTTTAAAGAAGGATTAGTAGGAGCTATTGCAATTGATAAAACCGGAAACCCATTACCAGATGAGACATTAGAACTCTGTGTACAAACAGATGCTGTTTTATTTGGTGCTATTGGTGCTCCAAAATATGATAACGATCCTAGTGCTCCAGTTCGCCCAGAACAAGGGCTATTAAAATTACGAAAAGAACTTGGGCTTTATGCTAACATTCGTCCTGTAAGGGCCTACTCTACTTTAATCGACAAATCTCCTCTTAAACGTGAGATCATTGAAGGAACAGATATTTCTATCTATCGTGAATTAACTGGTGGGATCTATTTTGGTAAAAAAGAATTAAGTGATGATGGTAACGTTGCTTCTGATCTTTGTGAATATTCTAGAGAAGAAATTGAACGTATTACTCATTTGGCATTTAAAGCTGCTCAAAAGCGAAGAAAAAAACTTACTCTGGTAGATAAAGCTAATGTATTAGAATCATCTCGCCTATGGAGAAAAGTAGTTACTGAAATCGCTGAAGAATACAGTGATGTAGTCTTGGACTTTTTATTTGTTGACAATGCTGCAATGCAAATGATACTAAACCCTAGTCAATTTGATGTAATTCTTACTGAAAACATGTTTGGTGATATTATTTCTGATGAAGCTAGTGTTATTGGTGGATCTATTGGGCTCTTAGCATCTGCTTCTATTGGGAATACCTGTTGCATGTTTGAACCTATTCATGGGTCTTATCCACAGGCTACAGGAAAAGGAATAGCTAACCCAATTGCTGCAATTCTATCTGCCGCTATGTTATTAGAACATTTTAATTTATTGGGAGAAGCCAATGCAATTAGAGATGCTGTAGAAAAAGCATTAGAATTAAATCTTACTACTTCTGATTTAAACCCTAACAATCCGCTTACCACAGAAAAAGTAGGAGATTTTATTTCAGATTACATATTGAATCCTGAAGATTCTAATATCAATTTTGAGAATATACACGTAGGACAATCTACGATTATATAAATTTTAAATAATGATTCTGTTTTAAAAGCAATCAAAGAGGTGTCTTCGGTTGCTTTTTTCGATTTTATAATTAAGTAAATAATACATTATATTCTAATTATCAAACTATTACCAAACAATAATATAACAAACAATGATTTCTTATTATTAAATTTTTATAAAAACATGATTTCATCAAATTTTTATAGTTTTTCTTTTATATCTTAGCACTATCCTACCCTTATTGTATCAAATTTTAATTTATATAATCTTCTCTATATTTTATGAAAAAATCGCTTTTTTCTCTAGCTCTAAGTATGTTTTCTTTACTATCTACTGCCCAATCTTTGGATAAGAATTTCACCATGTCTGTTGTTCCTAAAGAAGCAATGAAAGTAAGTCAACTGGATACTGTCACAGTATCATCTGTGCTTAAAAATATTACCTACTACGATGGATTAGGGAGGCCCATACAATCCAATGCTTTAGGTCAAAACCCTAATGGCAAAGATATTGTGCAACATTATATATATGATCAATTTGGGAGAACAGAAAAAACATATTTACCATTAGCTTCTGATCAAAGTACCGGTAATTTTATAAGTAATCCGATACCTCAAATTGAAACGTATTACAAAAATAAGTACGGAGATGATAATCCTTATTCTCAACAACGCTTTGATAATTCTCCATTAAGTAGAGTACTAGAATCTGCTGCACCAGGTAATGATTGGAAAATATCATCTGGACATACCAATAAAATTGAATATGGAACTAATACAGATCTCGAAATAAGAAAATATGGTACTGATGATTTAGACATTCCTCCCAGTTATACTTTTAATCACCCAGTAAGTAATGAAACGTATACTGTATCCCAATCTATAACACTTACTAATGGAGCCCATCTAACAGGTAAAGTTCATTTAAAAATAGCAAATAACGATCCCCTATTTGGGTATAAAACATATAAAGCCAATGAGCTATTCAAAAGAATAATCAAAAATGAAAATTGGAAATCTACTGATGGTCATTTGAATACCAAAGAAGTGTTTACTGATAAAAATGGAAGAAAAATTTCGGAAGTAAGTTATATAAAAGAAGGAAATACTACCAAAAAACTCGTAACCAGATACATATATGATGAGTTTGGTCGTTTAATCTATATATTTCCCCCTAGCATAAGTGATAAAGAATTTGGAACATTAAATGGAAACAATGGATTTTATTGGCATTATACACGCTTTTTTGAAAATCCAAATAAAGTAGGCCCAGCAGGAGGTTCCTTAGAAGCCTCTATTACCAATACTACTCTTACTATAAATGCACATGCTTATTTTTATAATATGTCTATAAAAATTGGTAGAATTGCTTTTATACAAGGTAACTTACCTGATATGGATTTAGGGAATATATCAACAGACATTGGCAATACAGATTATATTGCATATCTAAAAAATGGCTATTTCTGTATCAGATCAAATACCAATCCACCTCCTATCATTAAAAATATTGATTTCTCTTTTCAAATTCCTTTTGAACGCGAAATCGTTTCTAACTATAAAGAGGTTTTAGATAATCAAGCGTACCAATATAAATATGACAACTATAATAGGCAAATTGCTCAAAAAATGCCAGGGAAAGATTGGCAATATGTAGTATATGATCAATTAGACAGGCCCATTTTTACTCAAGATTATAATTTAAAAAGTCAGAGTCTATGGATGTTCAATAAATATGATGCTATTGGTAGAAATATTTATAGTGGAAAATACACTAGCACCTTATCTCAAAAAGAATTACAATCTCAAGTCGATAATGCGATAGTTAGCTCTGTAAATAAATCTAATATTGAAGAAAGGACGAATTCAGTTATTAATGTTGGAGAAGCATTAATTAATTATACAAATAATGCCTTTCCAAAAACAGGTATAGTAGAAATCACATCGGTAAATTATTATGATGATTACACTTTTACTGATCCAGATAAACCAACCATTCCCTCAACTGTTCTTGGTCAAGAAGTCTCTCTAAGAACTAAAGGGTTACCTACAGCCAGTTGGTCAAAAACTATCAGATCAAACACTTGGACTAAATCATATCCTTTTTATAATTATAAAGCAGAAGAGATAAAAGTTTATGGTAAGAATCATCTTACAGGTACAACTATTGTAGAAACGGAAATTGATTTTACCGGCTTGATTAAAAAAACGATAACAAATCATAAGAGAACATCTAATTCAACTAATATACAAATTACTGATAGGTTTGAATATGATAATAGCGGTCGATTAACAGATCAGTATCATCAGGTAAATTCTCAATCAGAAGAACATATTAGTAAGTATATATATAATGAATTAGGGGAGTTAACAAGTAAAGAAATTGGTGGCAAAACAAATATTGGTTTATCATTACAAAAAATCGAGTATACAAAAAACATAAGAGGCTGGCTTAAAAAACTTAATGACCCCAACCAAAATTTAAGTACTGATTTATTCGCGTTCGAAACTCTTTATAACGATGCAAATCCTACGGTAGACAAGTTATATACAGGTACGATTTCTGGAATAAACTGGAGGTCTAACATTAGTAATATCAAAAAAACATATGATTATCAATATGATAACTTAGGACGATTATCTAAAGCTGCTTTTTCAAGTAGTGCAATAAACGATACTAATCGTTATACGTTATCAGAAGTAAATTATGACCACAACGGAAACATAACATCTTTGAAAAGAAATGGTTGGCAAAAAAATTCATCGTATGTCGATATGGATATTTTAAATTACGAGTATAAAGGTAATCAACTTATTAAAGTAGTAGATTCGGGAAACAAAAATTATGGTTTTAAAGATTCTAATGCTACAAATACTAATGATTATGTGTATGACAATAACGGAAATCTTATCAGAGACAATCATAAAGGAATTAGCATTAACTACAATTATCTTAATTTACCTAGTACGGTAACCTTTGATAGTGGTGAAAAATTAGAAATTGCATATAATTCTACAGGAGCCAAATTATATAAAAGGTTCATTTCTGACAATCAGATAATAACTACAGAGTATTTAGGTGACTTTCAATATCAAGATGCTAACTTACTGTTTTTTGGTCAGGGAGAAGGATTTGTTTTTAAAGAAGGTAACAGCTTTAAATATGCCTACATTTATACCGATCATCTAGGAAATAATAGACTAGCATATACAGACCTTAATAATAATAGTGTTATTGACACTAATGAAGTTATATCTAAAACAGATTATTATCCCTTCGGATTAATACATCCTGGGGAGATACAAACACCAATCGCGAGTGATTATGATTTTAAATTCCAAGGTAAAGAATTACAAAAAGAAGGAGGCTTAGATCATTATGATTTTGGTTCTCGTATGTATGATCCTTCATTAGGTAGATGGTTTGCCGTAGATCCTCAAGGGCAATTTAGCAGTCCATATTTAGCGATGGGAAACAACCCCATAATGATGGTTGATCCAAATGGGGAGTTCTCTTTTCTTGCAGCCCTTGTTGGAGCATTTGTTTATACCGCATTTGATGCAGCACAAGGAAATGTTAATAATTGGGAAGATTTTTTTAAATCCTTTGGAACCGGAGCCGCACAAAGTGTTTTTGCAGGATATGATAGTGTAGAAAATGCTGCTTTTGGTGCAGCATATTCTCAGTTTAACAGTGTAGCTACCGGAGATTCTGAAGGTGATGGAGTTACCCTATCTTTTAACCCCACTTATAGTTGGGGATCCAACTTTGGAGGCTGGGGAGTTAATGCGAGTTTAAATGGACGCATAGGTAATTTTGAAGGTGCTATTGGATATGGAGTTACTAGCTTTGGAAAATTTGATGTAGATAAAGGCCCTAGAACAGTATCTAATGAATCTAGATTATCTTATTCATTAGGATGGAATGATGGTAATACTGGTTTTCGTTTATATACTACTAAGTTTAATGATGATCTGGGAGGACAAAGAGTCGGAGGGTTAGATTTCACCTCTGGTAAGTTTGGTTTTAGATATGAAAATGATGGTTTCCCTTTTCAATATATAGGGTTACGTAAAAATACAGCTTCTCTTGGTAATGGAGGAGATAGCAACCGTACAGCTGCATTAAATTTAAGCTATGGGGATTTTAGTTATGGTTTTAATCTTTTTACTGGGTTTAGAAATAATTATACTAAAGATGAGGAGAAGTTGAATAGACCTCTAACAGAAGGAGTCGCTAGAAACATTAAAAGAAATGATCTAAACCAAGCGAATCTCCATGTCCCTTTGTATGGAGAAACATATCCCCATCGTTATGTTGATGAAGAAGGCCCAAAATATAGATTTGGAGCGCAATACTTTGCCTATAAAGGATATAGAGTTGGATGGAATTCTGAACGAAACCGTCACTTGATTCAAAATTTAAGAGCACATAATATTGCTTTTGCTAAACAACCAGGCTTTATAATGACACATAACAGAAGTGTTGTATATTTTCAATACAACTCATATAATAACCCCTATACACTATGGTAAAAAGATTTAAAATATTTGAATTCGTTTTTCTTATTCCATTTATCTTTTCGTGCTCTTCATACTATGGTAAAAAAGATGACTTAGGTAGATTAAGAATAAATGAAAAGCATTGGACTTTAAAAAACATTTCTAATGAAGAGGTCAAAAGAGTTTTAGATACCGAAGTACTCTATAAAATGAAGTTCTCCTTTAACAATCAAAATAATTCTTTTAGCAACTCAAAAGAAGATATCATCACTCAGGAAAAAGACCAGGTGTATTTACGATTTTTCAAAACTGGACATGTACTTTATAGTATTCCATATTTAAGCAATGTAACTAATGGAAAAATAATAGGATCTAAAGAAGAGTGGTTAAATCTTGATTTCGGAAAACAAGGCTTTTATACTATGGGTTCTAATGAGTTTGAAATTGAGTTTTTTCAAGGACAAAATGTATCGTTGTTTGGGAGTATGGATAGATACTACTATCAGGCATTGATAGAAGGAGACACATTGCACTTAATTAGAAAATCTCCTTTTAAAGAAAATCATTATATACATGACATTTATATAAAACAAGAAATGCCAGAAGAGTTAAAAAATCAAAAAGCCGATTGGTAATCGTATAAACAATATTTTAAGTAAAAGAATAAATTAAAACACAATGAGAATTAAAAATATAATTACAACATTTTTGTTTTTTCTTGTTTCACTAGCATTCAATGCTCAAACGGTATGGTATGATGCCGATGATCCTACTCAGGCTAAAATAGGAGAAGAACCAACTGTACAGCAAAAATCTGCAAGTAGCCAAGAAGATTCTGATCTAACAGTAAATCCTGATCCTATATCTATAATAGATAATTTATCTACCAGTACAATTAATCAAGCTAATGGTAAGGTAAATTATACGGTACCTGTAACAGAAATCACTTCTAATAGATTAAAAGCAGGACTTAATTTGAGTTTTAATGGCGGTAAAGCCATAAAGAATGTTGAGTATTCTAATAAAATAAAGGCAACAGGAGTAGTTGGATTGGGTTGGAGTATTAATACTTCAAAAATTATTGCAGACAATAAACAGACAGGGTATAGAGATGATGATGAGTTTTTTTTATTAGAAGGTGGTTTAAAAAAGCTAATTTGCACTAAAAAAGTATCACCTAATCTTTATGAGTTTAAAGTAGAAAATCTTCCTAATTGGAATGTTACGTATTATAGAAATCATAATTATTGGTTAATTGTCAAGGATAATGGAGATCGCTATTTCTATGGTGATTCTAATATTAATGTTGCGACTAAAGCTAATGAAAATATTATTCATTGGAACAATTGGATTGGAGATTCTAGAGCATCAGGAGGTACGCTTCAAACTTTTGCATGGAATTTATCAAAAATCACGAATCAATGGGATGATCAAATACAGTTTTATTATCAAACAATCGATCAGGCTATCCAAGCAGATAACCTCGGCCCAAAACACACAGAAGCATCCTATTTGATAAAAATAGAATCCAATTCTGGAGACAAGATTGAACTTAATTACCTTAACAAGGTAAATACTACAACTATGCAAGAATATCATGAGCCCAATACAGATATAAGTGAACCTGATGCTTATCAAGAACGCTATGAGAAAAAATATCTTGATAATGTTATTCTAAAAAGAGATGGTGGTGAGACATTAATGAGATATCAGTTAAGCTATGAAAATGTGGGAGTTAATTTATTTACCAAAAGGTACCTAACTCAGATAACAACATATAACAAAAACAATGAATCTTTAAACCCACAAAATTTTATATATAATACAACAGGTGTATTTAAAGGAACCATACATAAAATCAAAAACACAACAGGTTCTGAAGTAACTTATCAATATGAAAATAAGTTACTACATAACAATGCCCCAAAAGTATATCTTTCTGGATTTCAAAATTCTAATGGTTACGAAATAGACCCCTTAGATCCAAGTCCAACCAAAGGAGAATATTTTTCGTTAAATGATGGTAATGCGTTAGTAAAATATGTTCCAGCCATTAGTGGTAATGCCTATTTTTTAATTAGAATATGGGATGGAAAAGACTGGCGAGGAAAAAAATTATCTGTAAACCATGAACATGGGCTAAGTAATCATAGAAAAACTTTTATAGGTAAAGATTATTTTGGGTATTATTTTAAAGAAAAAATTAGAATCTTTTCTTTAGATAAAGATGGATATTCATGGAAACAAAACGACTTTGAAACATCAATCCCTCCAGAAAAAGTTAAATCATTAATAACTAATGATGATTATGTTCTTATAATTTCGACAGAAGGAAAAATTCTTCCGTTAGTACAAAATGGCTCTGAGTGGCAAAAAATGAATTCTTTTAATGGCAGCAATACTAATAGTATTGGTAATATAAATGTAACAGGAAACCATTTAAATTTTACTTGGTATTATATAGATCCAAATACAAATGTTCGGCATTTAATTTCAAGAAATGTATTAAGTTTCCAAATGGATTCTTCATTTCGTTTAGAACCTTATACTCTTTCAGGATCAGCTTCTGGTTCTTATCCCCAAGCCGCAAGAAATATCAGTTTATCCGATATCACATTTACTGAAAATGATTTTTCAAGTAAATTTGTTCTTAATAGAATATATAAAAATCTTAATGGTGGATTTGATTTTTATAATGGAAAACAATGGTTCGAATCTAAAAGCCCTTCTGTAGCTAATGATTATCATAAAATTGGTATAAATAGAATATACACAAGTAAATGGATTGGCCCAGGTAATTATGACACTAGATTTATAATTCTTTTTGATCCCAATTTCAATACCTTTTCGGAAATGACCTTGCCCGAACCATGGAAATATAGTTACCCATGGGAAATAGGAGACTATACTTTAACGCATAAAAAAATATACAAAAGCAATACTACCAATCTACAATTAGAAGAAACATATAATGCTGATCCATTAGATGCAAATGGAAATTTTTATCGATACGGATTTTATAAAACCAAATTGATGGATAAGACTATAGTACAGCGAGATCGCGGTTGGTATCTCTATATCGATAAAAAAGATGGGAGTATAAAGAAAATAATACGGGATGACTATCAAAATCTAATCTTATTTTCAGATGATTATTTTCTTGAGAAGAAAGTTATTAATGCACAAACTTTGTTGTACATACAGAGGTTTCATGAAAATGAAATTAATAAAAATGTATATGATATTGTAGTAAAGTCCATAAACATAAATAATGGCTTTGATGATAATATCATAACTTCATATTCTTATAATAATCCAAACATTCTAGCGAACAATGCTATATATTATGCCGAGGTAACTGAAGAAAGAAAAGGAGCAGGAACCTCAAGCTTAGGAAAAACATTTAATTACTATGACACAGGACTCAACGATATAAGAAAAACAGGTTTATTAACACGTACCGAAGTAAAAGACACAGAAGGAAAAACAATAACATCAAGCGATAATAAACTAATTATAGGTGCAAATCTATATGCTAATAATTCAGATAATAAACCGATTCATATCGGAAATAGGTTATTACTTAATGAAAAAACAAATGAATCACATTTTTACAACAACTCAAAACATACTTGGATAACAAATACAGAAAAACATGAATATAACGACAAAGGTCTTCCCAGTAAAATCATAACTACTGATAGTGATGGTAAAATCCAGGAACAATTCATAGAATATGCATATCAAAACTCTAATGCTTTTAAAACTTCTAATATGACTAGTCCAATTTCAAAGAGAATTTATAAATTTGACAATAAAATTACTGGTGTCTCTTTTGTTGAATGGGCTAATGAATCTGGAAAATTGTATCCAAAAAAAGAGTATAACGGGCCAAATGAAAATAGTTTAAGGTTACAAAGTGAAATTACAAAAATAAGCAATAAAGGAGTTGTAGAAGAGACAACTAATGGTAAAGGTTTATATGCTGTTAATCTTTCAGGCTACAACAATAAACGCTCTGTTGCAACCATTGATAATGTTCGATTTAATGATGTTGTAAATAATTTGGATGTAACTTATAGTCAACTCCAAAATTTAACAACTGATCAACTAAAAATAGAGCTCAAGAAACTCTACAATAGATTACCAAATGCTATGATCAAATTATCATTTTACGATAATAACGGAAATATTATTTCAGAAATCGATGCCAGACAAGAAGAAATAAACTATCACTATGATAGCTTTAATCAATTAGATTATGTGTCAGATCAAAATAATAATGTGTTAAAGAAAAATATCTATAACTATAAAGTAAATTAAATTCACCTAGCTTAATCTCGCGACTTTGGGAAAACGAAAAAAAACAGAATATTGTACAGTTTTACTAAAATCATCTCTTATGTTTTGGGGTATTTTCTAAATCTACTGAAATAGCCTCCCTAAATCTGGAGCGTTTTCTTGTTTCACTGAAATCATCCCTGATTTTCCGGCATGTTTTTCTACTTCACTGGAATCGTCCCGGAAAACCGAGGGCGTTTTCCAATTTGAAAGAATCATTCTAAATAATATCAAAAAACTTTATTCTTAGTGTATTCAATACTCTTCTATTTTTGTATTTTACACAAAGTATTAATCTATAATAACCTCGAATACATAATTTATAATGAAATATAAAAGTTTATTATTATTATTTATAGTTGTAAATTCAATAGCTGCACAAGAAATTATCTGTTCTGCAAAGGATAAAGAAATCTTTACCACAAGGATTACTACTCTAAAAAAAGAATATACTCCAAAAACTGCTTTTGGAGAAACTCTGGTGTTTGTTGGAAAAACTTTTTTAGGAACTCCTTATGCTGCCAAAACCCTGGAAATAGGATCAAAAGAGTCGCTAGTGATCAATTTTCAAGGATTAGATTGTACTACTTTTGTAGAAAATGTACTGGTTTTAAGTCTAATGCTTAAAAATGAGAAAGATGATTTTGACACCTATACCACCTATCTTGAAAAGGTACGTTACAAAAATGGAAAATTGGATGGGTATGCTTCACGATTACACTATTTCTCTGAGTGGATTACCAATAACGAACAAAAAGGTATTTTAAAAAATATTACAGGAGATATTGGCGGAATAGAAATAGAGAAAGATATTAATTTTATGAGTACGCATCGAGAACTTTACCCTTTTCTTAAAGACGATAAAAACTTTAAAGGCATACAACAATCTGAAACTAATATTAGCCAATCATCGGTATGTTTTTTACCAAAAGATCAGATTAAAGAATATGAAGAATCAATGATGTCTGGTGATATTATAGCATTAACGACTTCAATTAAAGGATTAGATATTACACATACAGGAATTGCCATACGTAAAAAAGATGGGAGAATTCATTTATTACATGCCTCTTCAAAAGGCCAGGTAGAGATTTCTACGCTGCCATTGGTTGATTATCTTAAAAAGATAAAAAACAATACAGGGATCATTGTTAATCGCGTACTGTAGTTTTTTAATTAAACCACAATAAAAAATACTTTCATAGATCTAGAAAACTGAGTTGGATGTAAAGCTTTAATTTAAAAAACCGTCAAATTGAGTGGTCTTTCCTAATGAAATGGAGAAAAATTGTATCGAAAATCACTTTGACTGACATAAATTTTGTTATATCAAACTCACGTTTGAAGATTTTAAAAACCTTCATGGTCTATATTAGAGATACTATTGTCAACTATATTTAACTTAACTCTATCTCTTTAATCTTGTATAACTTAACCCTAATTACTAATTTAGTAAAGCTAAAAAAAGAAGATGTTATTTCCCAGAACAAACATAGAGCAACAACTTGGTAAATTACGGGATAAAGAATGTAATGCCTCTACCTGGAAAGAACAAGTACTTAAAATCTTCTTGAAAGAAGAGAAACACGAGAATCAAATTCTTAAAAACCTGGAAACCTCTTCTAGCATAGTTCAGAATATTTTTGATCTTGATCATGTAGAAACACAAAGAATCTATCATCTGGATCAAATCAAAAAAACCTGTATTACCTATCGGTTACGTTTTTTGGATTCTAAATATTTTAAAGGAAAGTTACCGCTATCTGCAGTTTCTGCTATTAAAAATCTTGAGAAAAAGCATCAAACGGAGCTTAAAGGATTTAAAATCATTGCACCTTCTAAATTATTTAAATTAGAAAATGCTGATGACCCCCTACTCTTTGCCCCTATGGGTAATGACTATTTTTATTTAGTTCATAAATGGGGAAATGATTTGCATCCATTGCGTAAATTGGTGATGTGGTTTTTTAAAAGTTTTGAAAATTTACTTATACTCACCTTTTTAGTAAGTCTTTTACTCACTTTTATGGTTCCAGAAGGCATGTTCACAAAACATAATACTACATCAACATTTATCATGATTTTATTCTTTATGTTTAAATCAGTAGCAGCGGTGGTATTATTTTATGGGTTTGCACTTGGAAAAAACTTTAATACTGCTATATGGGATAGTAAATATTTTAATGCTTAAATCACCAACACTATGTTTCCTCAAAACGTATAGTAATACAAAAACAACAGAAATTTATAATCAAGTTGCTATAAATGATTCTAAGTTCATTAGAAACCCTCTAGGTTTGTGAAAAAATATAATAGATATATGTGTACTGGTACACATATATTATTGTTGTGATGCAATAGTCCAGTTCGAGGA
>NZ_JACA01000055.1 GCF_000520995.1 Aquimarina macrocephali JAMB N27
CCATATTACCCATAGCAGTTCCCTGCATATGATATCCAAATTCTAATGAAATGCTTGTAACTCCTGTTAAGTCTATACAAGGGCTATTTAATAAAGCTACTTTATTTGGACTACCTGCCGGAGTGACATTGGTCGATGCTTCGGTATACAGATAGAATGAACCATCCTGTCCGCTTGCAGGACCAGTACCGCTCGATGGAGTACCTCCTGAATCTCGGGTCCAATCAATATCATCTCCTGTAGCATTGGTCCAAACTCCAAAATCAGACTCAAAACTCTCACTGTATGGAAAACTGTTAATCCCAGCACACCCTGG
>NZ_JACA01000056.1 GCF_000520995.1 Aquimarina macrocephali JAMB N27
TACTGGAGTAGCTGTAGTAGTAATATTAGCAACATTACTGTTCCCTGATACATTACCCGCAGCATCTTTAGCTTTTACTGTAAAGCTATATGCTGTAGAAGCAGTAAGACCGGTAACATTAAAACTAGTGGTTGTCGATGTTCCTATACTACTACCGCCCTGAAATATCTCATATTCAGTAACGCCTACATTATCTGTAGAAGCAGTCCAGGATAAATCGGTTGTTGTTTGCGTTATATTCGCACTAGTTAATCCCGATGGTGTAGAAGGTGCTTGTGTATCCGGGATAGGTGTTAATGTAGTTACATTAACTACATTACTACTTCCAGATGCATTACCTGCAGCATCTTTCGCTTTTACCGTAAAACTATATCCAGTATTTGCTGTTAATCCATTTACACTAAAACTGGTGGTTACAGATGTACCAATACTTGCAGCTCCTTGAAATATCTCATATTCGGTAACTCCTACATTATCTGTCGATGCAGTCCAGGACAAATCTGTGCTGTTAGTAGTAGTATTAGAAGCAGTAAGGTTTGCTGGCACACTTGGAGCCTGTGTATCTGTACTAACAACTACACCATTAGCAATTAATGAAAAAGCCTGAGAACCATTAGTTAGTGTACCTTTATGAGTAACTGTAACTGTATATGTTCCGGCAGCTAAAACGGCATCTATCTTTTCGACATTATCTCTAAAATTATCGCCTTTTTGCGCAGCATCACTATAATTATTAAAGCTTCCATTAGGTACCATTACCCAGGGAGAATATGTAGTATTGTTACCAGTTATACGAACATCCAGGTCATTTACCAATACAGGTGTATTTCCTGAACCAATTGCTCCAGCAGGATCGTTCCATACGATAGTCAAAGCTAATGGTGTAGATCCGTCAGAAATGATAGTTCTGGTATATGTACTTCCATTATTTAATGTTAACTCATCCATAATAGATGTGTTACCATTATTACTGATAACCTGAGCAGCTCTTTCTGCATTAACCAGCCCCCATCCACTTGCAAAATCAGGACCATCATTGGCTCCCATTTCATCAGCAGTATCAATAATCAATCCTTTAGCTGTGGCAGCTCTCATGTAAACTCCGTTGATATTTTTATAGTGTTCCTGTAACAAAGCAATAGTACCTGCAGTTGCTGGAGTAGACATCGAAGTACCACTCTTACTACCATAATCTGTATCACTGGCATTATCAGAAGAATATACCGTAGTACCATTATTAGTAATATCTGGTTTAATTCTCCAATCATCAGAAGGGCCGTAAGAACTAGATGAAGACATACTTACAGAAGAAGGTCCTGTATAGTTTAGGATATCATTACAATTTCCGACAACCAGTAAATTCTTTGCCAGCTGGTTTGTTTTTACTACTCCATAATTATTCCCACTATTTCCTGCAGATTTACAATGCAGATAAAATGGAGCATTATGAGCAACTTCATCCATATCACGAGCAGTAGCGTCATAAACTCCCGCCGAACCACTTGGTGTATTTGAATTATTAGCCAAAATTCCTCCGGCAGCAGCAAATGAAGCCGCTTCTGTTACCATCCCAGAGGCTGTATAGTTTTTGACAGTTGCTCCAGAGGCCATTCCTCTGGCTGCTGGGTCGGTACCACTGGCGATTAATGTACCTCCTGTATGTGTTCCATGACTAGTAACAGATCCTCCATCACCTCCATTAGAAGCTCTGCCCCCAAATTCCTGATGAGTCGGCCTGGCATAACCACTTTCCCATACACCTATTTCAATGCCGGCACCAGTAAGATTAAGACCTGATGATCCTCCCGTCCAAATTTTGTTTGTACGTCCTGAAGCGGCAGCATCGACATTATCATCATAAGCATAAATGGGTTCTCCTTTTTCATTAAAAGAATAAAAAACTCCTAGCCGACCATCTATTGTGGTCTTTGTAAGAGGTACTTTTTGATTTGCAACTTTAGCCTTATTGGCATTGTTTATAGTATTAGATCTGCTAATAATCTTTTGTAGGGCTTGTAAATCGGTTTGTTTTTTAATATTCTCTCGGTCATTCTGATTTTGTGCGTTAACGAGTATCGAAAACAACAAAAAAGGAATAAGGAGGAATATACTCTTCCTTGATTTCATGTGTTGAGTTTTAATTAATTAAGATTGTGTGTTTAAAAAAATTAGTTTAAGATTTTAAAAGAGAAAAATCTTTTATGTCTAAAAAAGACATTGGGGTCGGGGAATAATAATCTTTGTCTTAATACTTGCATTTTTTTGAGTATTCATAGGTTTTAATTTGATTACTAATTAAAATGGTTGTGTCTATTTATTATGACGTATTAATCATGATCTCCCCCTAGTACATTATTTTTTAAAATGAAATAAAAGTTTTACTATCAAGAGATTATGAGCTAATACTATAGACTACACCTATTCTGAACGTAATTCATTATTTTTTCACAAATTGAATTCACTCTTTTATAAAAGTGCTATGTGTTCTTATAAAAATGTAGTGTGGTTTTGTCTTTTTCTACAAATAGAAATTTAAAACAGTAATAGAAGATATTATATAAGGTTAGAGATAAGGGTATTTTCCTGGTTCTCATGAGTTTGAGTAGATTTGCGGTTAATGATGCTTCAAAAATACTTTCTTATCATCATTCAAATTCTAGAATTAATCAATCTAAAACCTGATATTTATCAATTATTTTTTTGACAAATGCTTACTTACAAATTTGTATTTATGGACTTTATAATAGAATCTATTACATCAAAATACTATGATTCTATTATTTAATACTATCAAAAAACAACAAGAGCCGCCAAATGACAACTCTTGTTTTTCTCAAATTAACTCAATTGAAAAAAGGGTACTCCAAAATGTTTAAAAAATCAATTTCAGTTATTATTTGTACTAACAACCCTCCCGTTTAATGCTTGTACTGGCCTGAAGTTTTCATGCATGATAGTTTCAAACGAATGTAATTGCTCCTGAGAAGCTTCTACAGGGTTTTTCAAAACATACCAAGTTACAATCTCTGAACAAGGAGGTGTGGTTAAGGATCCGTTATATGTATAATAATTCATATCGGCAGGAAGTATATCCTCTACATTAAAGGTAAAACTGCTGTTATAATGACCTCCTCCATTTACAGGAAGATCATTCATAAAATTACTAAGCATTTCATTTTCTGCTCCTTCTTCGAAGAATATTCCGATTACTGCCAAATCTCCCGTAATAGGATCCTGATGAACAAGATGAGCTTCCATAGGAGATCGCACTCCATCAACGGTATGTTCACTACCTGTATGCAAGTGAAATTGTTTCAAAGTATAAGTAATACCGTTAATAGTAGATGTACTACCACTATTATAAATAAATTTAATAGTATGTCCATTGTTAACAATCTCGGTTGTACTTGATCCAAAACTAGTGGCAATATCTCCCAGGCCTTGATTTTCGATAGCAGAACTATCTTCAATATTGATTGGTGATTGTGTATTGCCTCCACAATCTGTCCAGGCTCCACTACAAAGAGAATCCCAAAATTCGGGTCCTTCGACACCTTCGTATTCAAAATGACAATCTGACGAACTTTTACGTCCGGTTAGATAATCTATAATCATTTCATCTTTGACATCTTGATTTAAATCCAGATTTTCTGTTTGCTCATTCTCACAAGAGATGATTACTGTTCCTATAGCCAAAACTAATAGGGTTTTTAACTTGTTTATTTTCATAATGTTGAGTTTGTATTATTAATGAGTCAAAAGTATTTATTAATACTATTTTAAACGCTTAGATACATCAACTCTAATTATGATACTTATCAGTTATTTATTTGACAAAAGTGATCTGTTTTCATGGTATAATCATTCCTTTTAGATCAGAATTTCTATGATTAAGGATAAATAATACAATTCGTATTTTTACTACTCTCAGAGAGTCTAACAAATCTTCTTCAATCTTTAAAAGCATATGTTATGTTTCACAAAAATTAAGTATTTAACACCTTGGTTAATAACAGAGTCCATCAATTTATTGTTTATATTTACTTCTCAAAAACAATTCAACATTCACAATCAATGAACTCACACATCACGCTAAGGGTTACTTCCCTACTGTTATTTTTATGTACTCTCACTACATTTTCTCAAAGTGCTAAAAAGGAAAAAGATTCAATCAAAAAAGCAACTAAGGAGCTTCCTTTAGAGCCCGAACGTACAATATCATTTACAACTGATCAAGGAACCTGGATTTCACTAGATGTAAGTCCAGATGGAAAAACTATTGTTTTTGATCTTATGGGTGATATTTATTCTATTCCTATTAATGGCGGTAAAGCAACGCAAATCACCAGTGGTATGGCATATGATGTACATCCCAGATATAGTCCCGACGGTAAGTCTTTGGTTTTTATCTCGGATAAAAGTGGTTCTGATAATATCTGGACTCTGGATCTTGCTACTCAAGAAGATAAACAAATTACTAAAGAAGAAAAGCATAATTTCTTTTCTGCAGAATGGACAACTGATGGAGAATATATTGTAGGTGGCAAAGGACGTAGAAATATTAAACTACATATTTATCATAAAGAAGGTGGCTCTGGAAGTCAATTGTTTGAAAAACCCAAAAACATCAAAGCTATTGATCCTGCTTTTAGTGCAGATGGTAAATTATTGTATTTCTCACAACGTAAAGGTTCCTGGGATTACAATGCACAATTACCACAATATCAAATAGGGACTTATGATATGGAAGATGGTGATATGGCAGTAGTAACTTCTAGATATGGTTCTGCTTTTACTCCTACTTTATCCAATGACGGTAACTGGTTAGTGTATGGTACTCGTTTTGAAGAAGAAACTGGTCTTGTATTACGAAACTTAAAAACTGGAAAAGAACGATGGTTAGCATACCCGGTTCAACGTGATGAGCAAGAATCGATTGCTCCTTTGGGAGTGTTACCAGCAATGTCATTCACTCCAGACAATAAGAGCCTAATTGTTTCTTATGGCGGAAAAATATATGCCGTTTCTGTAGAAAATAATACTGCCAAAGAAATCCCTTTTCAGGCAGATATAAATCTTGATTTAGGTCCAAAATTAGCTTTTAAATACCCAATAAAAGATACTGAAAATGTGCTGGTAACCCAGATTCGTGATGCCAAGCCCTCTCCAGATGGCTCTAAACTGGCGTTTACTGCACTGAATCGATTATATGTAATGAATTTACCCAATGGTACTCCCAAACGTTTAACCACAAATAAGTATACAGAAGCACAACCCACCTGGTCTCCCGATGGAAAATATATTGTATTCACTACCTGGAAACAAGGAGGAGGTCATTTATTTAAAGTAAGTCTCGATGGTCGTTCTGCACCTGTACAATTAACCAAACAACCAGGTATTTACACAAAACCCTCATGGTCTTATTCTTCAAATAGAATTGCATTTCATCGAGGAGTTGCTCAAACATATGATGATGCCATTGACCCATTTTCGAATAGAACCCAGGAAGATTTGGTATGGATACAGGCCAATGGAGGTGCTATCAATTTGATAGATAAAACAAAAGGAAGACAAAACCCTCATTTTACCAAAATAGATAATCGTATTTACCTAAGTAATAATGAAAAAGGATTGGTTTCTATTCGTTGGGATGGATCTGATGAAAAGCAGCATCTAAAATTAACCGGAATCACTACTCATGGTTCTCAGGATATCTTTGGTAAAGATCATCATGAAGGTAATCTTAGCAATTATATATCAAATGCCTTACCATCATCAGAAGAAGGATGGCGAGATAAAAGTAAAGCTTCTAAACCATCAGAAATACAAATTTCGCCAGATGGAAAAACAGCACTTGCATTAATCAATAATGATATCTATACTGTGCTTATTCCTCGATATGGTAAAACACCATCAGTTTCTGTAGCCAAAGTTAGTGGAGCTGCATTTCCGGCTATGAAATTAACAGTTATAGGTGGAGAGTTTCCTACCTGGTCCTCGAATAGTAAAAAAGTACATTGGTCTCTGGGGGCAAGTCATTTTAGATATGATTTAGAAGCAGGGAAAAAGTTTAATGATAGCATAGCTGCTGCCAAGAAAAAAGAAGAAGAACTTAAAGAAACAGAGAAAAAATCAGATACTACAAAAACAGACAAAAAAGAAGATAAAGAAAAAAAGAAAGATCCAAAATTTGAAGCTGAAGAATTCAAAATCAATGTAAACTATAAAAAGGATATACCCAAAGGAACTTTATTATTGCAAGGAGGGCGTATTGTTACCATGAAAGGGTACAATGTTATTAAAAAAGGAGATATTCTTATAGAAAATAATAGAATTAAAGCTATTGGTATTTCGGGGAGCTTAACAATTCCTGAAGATACCCATACCATTGATGTTTCTGGAAAAACATTAGTTCCCGGATTTGTTGATACTCATGCTCACATGTGGCCCAGTTGGGGTGTACATAAAAACCAGGTATGGATGTATTCTGCCAATCTGGCCTATGGCGTTACCACTACCAGAGATCCGCAAACCGGTACAACCGATGTTCTTACCTATGCCGATATGGTAGAGTCTGGTATGATTCATGGCCCACGTGTATATAGCACAGGTCCTGGAGTTGGGTTTTGGAAATATCAAATCGAAAGTCTGGATCATGCAAAAGATGTATTAAAACAGTATAGTGAGTATTATAATACTAAGAGTATCAAAATGTATTTGGTAGGTAATCGTAAACACCGACAGTGGATTATGATGGCTGCAAAAGAACTAAAACTAATGCCTACTACCGAAGGAGGGTTGGATTTTAAATTAAATATGACTCAACTCTTAGATGGCTATCCAGGCCATGAACATTCCTTACCTATTTACCCTATCTATAAAGATGTCGTAAAAACCATAGCTGATTCAAAAATGGCAGTAACACCTACTCTATTAGTATCCTATGGTGGGCCTTGGGCAGAAAATTATTATTACTCCCGTGAGAATGTTTGGGGTGATCAAAAAATACAATATTTCACACCATATAAAGAATTAGCACAAAAATCCAGAAGAAGACCAGGTTGGTTTATGGAAGAAGAACATGTGTTTAAAAAACATGCCGTATTTATGAAAGACCTGATAGAAGCAGGAGGCTTGGCCGGAATAGGAAGTCATGGACAATTACAGGGACTCGGGTTTCATTGGGAATTGTGGTCTGTGGGTAGTGGTGGAATGAAAAATCATGATGCCCTTAGGGTTGCCACCACACTCGGTGCAGAAGCATTAGGATTAGATACTGATTTGGGAAGTATTGAAATCGGAAAATTGGCAGATATTTTAATTTTATCAAAAAACCCATTAGAAAATATCAGAAACACAAATACACTAACTCATGTAATCAAAAACGGAAGGGTGTATAATGCCAATACATTGGATGAAGAGTGGCCAAAAAAACAAAAAGCAGAAATTTTTCATTGGCAAACCAAAAAGCCTAATGGATTGCCCGGAATTAAGAAGTAGGTATGTGAAAATAGAGTTAATTTCAATAAATATTTGGAAAACAACAGAGAAACTAGTAATATTTGCATAACAAAATGAGAAACAACAGACTACATATTAATCCTAAAACATTGTATAAACAATGTAAATATCGTTGGGTAATTATATTATCCCAACATAATAGGATGCTATGTAGTTATTTTTGATTTTTTTTGAAGTGATTTAAAACAAAGACTAAATATAACTCAAGCGTCCAAGAAATTGGACGCTTTTTTTGTTGAATCTTTTTGATGTAAAATGAAGCGAATACAGAAAATCTAGTCGAAATAATCCCCCTAAAGTGTAGAATATTATAAAGTAACAATACATTTTAATCTAATAAATTAAGTAATCTGAAAAAACTCAGCAAAAAAATTAAACATATGAATAGAAATTAATTAGCACATAAAAAATACCATTTGGAAAGTAAGCAACAGGGAGACAGACAATTACTGCAACTATCCAAAATCTGTTGAAAGACGGACAGGAATTCCTATGTTTCAAAATGACTACAACTAACTGATTATCAATAAAATAACTTGAATAAATATTTGCTTTTTAAAAAATTGTTTTGATCTTTGCATCGAAACAATTACGAACTTAGATTAATATCAATAGTACGTATTTAACTTAAAGAAATAAAAATGACACCTAGTAATTCACAACATATGTTAACCCGACTTTTTAATAAACAATGGAGGTATTGTTCTGGAGTGAACATAAAAGGTGTCTATTATATAGAAAAGATAATTATAAGAATATAACTTATAAACAAATCGAGATATAAAAAAGACGCCCTAATAAGGCGTCTTTTTTTATTGATATAGTTCATTGACATATTGAAGAAAACTAAATGTATTAGGTTCTAATACCAGAACCTCTATAGTATAGTATGTACTGTAGCACAATTGCTAGTGCATCCGACTGTCTCTTGGGTGTACATCCCGTCCTGCGGGATCAGTACTACTAATTTTTCTGGGTATTACTTTTCTTAATACCCAAATAGACAGCAACACCCCCTGTAAAAAACATTAATAAGCTATATACCGCCGGAGCAACTGCAAACGAAGTGTTTTTTAATAAAACAACAGCAATAGTTATTGCTAAAGTCCCATTTTGAATCCCCGACTCAATTGCAATTGAAATGGCTCTTTTATCTTTAATTCTAAATAATCTAGAAGAATAATATCCCACAATCATTGTAATAGCATTTAAACATAAAGCTACTACTCCTGCTTGTTGAAAATAAGACACAATATTATCTTTTTCCTTAATTGTGATACCCGCAATTACAAGTATGAGTACAATCCCAGAAGCTCGTCGAACAGGTTTAGCCATTTTTAAAGCAAATCGTTCATTATATTTTCTAATCAACATACCAATACCTACAGGAATAATGGTAATTACCAATATCTGAATAATGGTAGTCATCACATTCAATCTAATCATTTGTCCTTCTTCCAAAAAGTGAAGAAGTGCAAAATTTATAATAAAAGGTATAGTTAAAATAGTAATCAAACTACTTAATGCAGTAAGAGTAACAGATAATGCTATATCTCCTTTTGCCAAATGAGATATTAAATTAGAAGTAGGTCCTCCAGGGCATGCAGTTAAGATCATAATTCCAATTGCAATTTCGGGCTGTATCGGGAATAAGGATGCCAATGCAAATCCCAACACTGGTAAAATTAGTATTTGATTAGTCAACCCTAACAGTATTGCTTTAGGATATATAAATATTCTTTTAAAATCATCAACAACCAAAGACAATCCCATTCCAAGCATTATAATAATAAGAGATAAAGCTAAAATAATTGTTGATATACTATCCATGTTTTATAGTTCTAATTGAATAAGCAATATAGAAATTTTCGAAGGATATTCTGGTAAAACATCATGAGGAATACGGTATTCCTCAAGCATCTAATTGCCACCAATTTACAGATCATCTAATACAATGCACAATTAACATATACCTAAAAAACTGATAAGATAACCTTATCGGTTCTATTAACCTTTTAAACAACAATCATGAGAAATAATGTATCACAATGGTTTTTACATAAAACCAAAGAAACAGGAAAGTTCATTGTGAACTCTACAACAAAGAAACGAACAGAAAATTATGCAAATTCTTTTCAAAAAATTGACTCACGCGGATATGAATCATCACGAGGCACATAAATAACAATTCAAAAAAAGTAATATTATGAAAACACAACTTACCAATACTAAAGAAAAAAATATAAAAAGAAAAATCAATACACTAGTAACAAAATGGTTATCTAATTACATCACGGCCATGAGTAAAGCTTTATATCCTCCTGGCTCAGAAGGAATACAAAGTAAAAACGACAGACATAGAATTTTTTATAAGTGATAATAGTGCCCTGTTACGAATTGGAAGGTAACAGGGCTTTACTGAATGGTTTTAAGCATAGAAACTTTTATAAGAAGCCCCGATAAATAACAATCCTTGTAATACCAATACATTCATAATAATTACGTATAAATACCTATACTTTTTACTTCAAAAATTCTCTACCTTTAAACTACACAAAACGAACCAACTTCAATATTACTATGGATATCAACCAAACACTATCCAACCTTATTAAGAATGATAAAATCTGGGTTATCATTATCTCTTTGGTTATTATCATCTTGGGATTTAGTAACCTATTAGTGGATCCAGCTATTGATTTTTTATCTGATGTAAATGGGGATATGATGCTAGGCCTTGGTGTAGCCATGGAATTAAAAAGTATTACTACAGGTATTGACCATTCGGGTATTCTCTTAGTGGGGGGACTGGCAATAGAGCTTTCTGATATTTTTACACGGGCAATCAATTATTTAACCTTTGCCAACATTGTAATTGCTGTTCAAACCATATTGGTAAATATGGGTAAATCATTACTGTTTAAATTACTTCCTGTGTTTTTCCTTATAGGTATATTTTTTGAAAAATATAAAAAAGTAGCTTTGAAATTGCTTATTATAGCATTACTCATCAATCCGGGACTTTCTTTATACGTTAATGGAATACACTATGTATCTGATACTATGGAACTAGATCTTGGTTCTTCATTACATGAGCACCTTTCATCTATCAAAAATAAATATGAAGCAAAGAGAAAGCACATTAAATCAAAACAAGAAGCTCGAAAAGAAAGGCAATTAGAGAAAGCTAAAGAAAAAGGTCATAAAAAAATAGGTCTCTTTAAAAAAGTTGAAGATGCAGTTGTTGATAAAGTTGAAGATGTTAGTGTGGATGTAGGAGAAGGATTTTCTGAAGCTTTTGAAATTTTGAAAGAAGGTAAAAAAGAATTGATGAAACTTATTATAAATATGATTAGTAACCTCATTGTTCTTTTTCTTATTTTGCCACTATTATATTTTTATTTCATGAGTTTCTTACTTAAAAAGTTCTTTCATTTTTCTGCATTAAGTAAAATCAAAGAAACCCAAGAGGAAAATTTAAAAAAACTTGGCAAAGATTTTACCAATAGTTCACAGTAATCTAAAACTTTATACAATCAAATACTCTTAAGACTTAACCAATAGAATTCATGAAAAAAATTACTATTCAACTTTTTATATTATCGTTAATACTACTTTCTTGTGCAACAGACAAAAGCAATTTGTGCAATTCAGAAAATCAAAGACTCGAAACAGATCCTTCTATTTTAGGAATGGATGTTTCTCATTTTCAAGGTGACATCAAATGGGATGACATTAAGAAAGACGGTGTTAATTTTGTTTATATCAAAGCTTCTGAAGGTGATGATTTTAAAGATCCAAAATTTAAAACAAACAGAGCAGCTGCAAAAAGTAAATGTATCTACAGAGGTGCTTATCATTTTTATGAAACCGGCTACGATCCTACAAAGCAAGCTCAAAATTTTATAGCAGCAGTTGGTAAATTAGAACCGGGAGATTTACCTCCTGTTTTAGATCTGGAAGAATTAGGGATTAAAGCCCCTGTGACCAAAAAAGAGTACCAAAAAAACACTTTACTCTGGTTACAAATTGTAGAAAAAGAATGGGGAGTGGCCCCAATTATATATTCTAATTTTTATTTTGGAATTAAATACCTTGACCATCCCGATTTTGCTAAATATAAATTATGGATTGCCGAGTATACCAAAAAAACTCCAAAAGTTCCTAAAACTTGGAAAAATGAAGGCTGGATTATCTGGCAACGTACAGATCTTAAAGATTTAAAAGGAATCAAAGGTGACGTAGATTATGATCTATTTCATGGAGATGCTGAAGCGTTTAGAAAATTATTGAAAAAATAATGCATTTCATCACGAAAGTGATTTAGGTGATATCGATGCAGTAATAATTTTACACAACCTTATCATATCTCTTCAAGTAAAAAACACTTATTATTAATATCTTATACCATCATTAATTTATTGAATATAAACTCTTAAAACCTCCAAAAATGAAAAATATTTTAAATGTAAATGGGATAAAAAAACTAAGTAAAGAGCTTCAAAAATCTATTAGTGGATCCGGGCCTAATTGTTACCAAATGGGAGACCTATGTTGTCGAAATGGTTTTTGCGGCATTGGAGAATGCAACGGTAGATTCTGTATGTGGGGATAAAAAATATACCCTGGTTGCTTTAAATAAAAGTCACCAGGGTTATTACTATTAATTGCTTAATAATTTAATAATTCGTCTATCTTCTCTTTTACCTTTTCTGTAGAGGGAATCATGGTTTGCTCAAGTGTACTGTTTAAAGGAATAGCTGGCATATTTTCTGACCCAATTGTCATTACAGGAGCATCCAAATATCTAAAGCACTCTTCCTGGATTTTACCCGATAAAGCTCTTGCAAAAGAATTATTGGTTGGCTCTTCGGTTACAACAAGGCATTTCTTTGTTTTCTTTACCGATTCCATGATCGTTTCCTCGTCAAGAGGATATAATGTGCGTAAATCAATAACCTCAACTACTTCTTTCATATCCTTTGTAGCATTAAGAGCCCAATGTACTCCCATTCCGTAGGTTACGATAGTCATAGTCTCTTTTTCTTCCTGTGGCCATATACGTTGTACAGCATTAGCTTTTCCAAAAGGTAAAATATAATCTTCTGATGGTTCTATAGTTCTGGCGGCATCAGTTCCTTTTACCTTTGACCAATACAATCCTTTGTGTTCTAAAATAACTACAGGGTTTGGGTCGTGATATGCAGCTTTCATCAATCCTTTAAGATCTGCTCCATTACTTGGATATGCTATCTTAATACCTCGAATATTGGTTACTACAGATTCAACAGAAGAAGAATGATAAGGTCCTCCACTACCATATGCTCCAATCGGAACCCGAAGAATCATCGATACCGGCCATTTCCCATTAGACAAATAACATGATCTACTCACCTCTGTAAATAATTGGTTTAATCCAGGCCAGATATAATCGGCAAACTGTACTTCTACAATAGGTTTTAATCCAACTGCAGACATTCCCACGGTAGAGCCTACAATAAAGGCCTCCTGGATAGGAGTATTAAACACACGCTCATCTCCAAATTTTTGTGCCAGCGTAGCCGCTTCTCTAAATACACCTCCTAATCTTCCTCCTACATCCTGACCATATAGTAAACACTCTTTATGCTCTCTCATTAATTCTTCTACAGCAAACAGAGCGCAATCTACCATCACTACTTCTTCTTTATCTGCCGGAGATCGTTCTCCTTTCTCTTCTGTAATTGGTGTTGGTGCAAAATCATGAGTAAACAGATCTTCTGGTTTTGGATCTTCAGCCTTCATTGCTTCTTTCAAATCTTTGGCTACTACTGCTTTTGCTTCTGCTTCGATAGTCAACACTTCATCTTCTGTAAAACCAGATGAAAGTAATTGGTTTCTTAATACCGGATATGGATCACGAGAGCGAGCCTCTTCTAGATCATCACGATACCATTCCATTCGTACTCCCGAAGTATGATGATTTAATAACGGTACCCTAGCATGTACCAGAATCGGTCTTCTTTCTTCTCTAATCGTCTTGATTACTTCTTGTATCGCCAGGTAACTTTCGGTAAAATTAGCTCCATCAATAGAAATAGCTTCTAATCCATTAAATCCTGCTGCATATTCAAAAGCACTTTGCGCACGTGTTTCTTCTGCATTAGCCGAAATATCCCATCCGTTATCCTGTACCAAATACAAAATGGGTAATTGCTTTAAAGCAGCCATCTGAAAAGCTTCTGCAATCTCCCCTTCGGTTACCGAAGCATCCCCTAAAGAGCAAACTACCAGAGGTAGCTTTGTTACCTCACTCTTGCCAGAATCGTTTCCAGAAACATGATCTATCCCTACTAATTCTTTGTATTGCATCCCTAATGCTACTCCCGTTGCAGGTATTGCTTGCATTCCTGTTGCTGATGATTGGTGTGGGATTTTTGGTTTATCCTCATCACGTATACTAGGATGTGAATAATATGTTCTACCTCCAGAAAATGGATCATCTTTTTTAGCCAACAATTGCAACATCAAATCATAAGGTCGCATTCCGATTCCTAATAACATGGCATCATCACGATAATACGGAAACGCATAATCCTGAGGCAATAATTGCATTGCCGTAGCTATTTGGATTGCTTCATGCCCTCTTGAGGTTGCATGTACATATTTAGAAACAGTTTTGAAATTCTCTTCATACAACTCGGTCATCGACTTAGCCTTACAAAGTGTCATGAACGCTTTTTGTAATGCTTCTTTTGCTATGGTCTTTTCTGCTAACATTTTTTTTTATTTTTGAATTACTAATAATTGTAATTCCGAATTCTTCATTTATCAATCTCAGGTCAGGTTAAGTCAGTCGAAATCTTTTCTAAACCTCATGAGTAAAGCCATTTTTAAAGGCACTGTTCCAGATTTATTTAAGGGCTCAATATGACAAAACTTTTATCTTACTTTCTCTCTAACAGGTACGGGTATAATCCAACCATGTTTATCTTCTCTTTTCTGAATTTTAATCTCATCCAAAGTATCCTTCATATCCTGGCTTACAGGGTTTGTATCGGGTAATGTGATCAATTCTTCATTATATCCAATAGCTTCTACCATAGCAATAGCAACTGCTGTACCTGTCCCAAAAGCCTCTTCCAGTTTTCCTTCTTTCGAATACGCAATAACCTCATCGATCGTAATCGGGCGTTCTTCTACTTCAAAACATTTATCTTTTAGTAAAGTGATCACACTATCCCGTGTAATTCCTTTTAAAATAGATCCATTGGTTCTTGGAGTAATAAACTTGCCACCTACTTTAAAAAAGATATTCATCGTTCCTACTTCCTGGATATATTTATGTTCATTGGCATCCAGCCACAATACTTGGTCATATCCTTTGGCTTTGGCTTTTTCGGTAGGTAGAATTGCCGCTGCATAATTTCCTGCTGCTTTTGCTTCCCCTGTTCCTCCATCTGCTGCTCTTATATATTCGGTTTCAGCATATAATCTGATTTTTTTAGTAAAGAATGGACCTGCAGGAGAACAGATTACAATAAACTTATAACTTGATGCTGCTCGCATCCCGATAAAAGGTTCATCTGCATACATAAATGGGCGTAAATACAATGCACTTCCTTCTTGTGGTGGTATCCATCCATGCTCTATTCCTACAATTTGTTTTACTGCCTCTACAAAAAGTTCTTCGGGTACAGAAGGCATTCCCATTCTGGCCGCACTATGATTAAATCGTTTTGCATTTTCTTCTGGTCTAAATAACAACGGAGTATTATCATTACCTACTGTTGCTTTCATTCCTTCAAAAATTGCTTGCCCATAATGCAAAGCCATTGCTGCAGGATGCGTAGGAATTAATGCTAACGGTTCGATTCGTGGGTTTTGCCAAGCTCCATCTTCATAATCACAGATAAACATATGATCGGTAAAGGCTTTTCCCAAAGGAATATTATCAAAATCAATATCCTTTAATTTTGAATCTGAGGTTGTTGTAATTTTGATTTTTTGCTCCATTATTATTGTTTTGGGCACATCCCAGTGGGTCGGGCTATTCGCGCTACATGGTAGCCAGCTTCTATCCCTTGTGCATTTATTATTATATTTCTCTATTTATATCAAAAGCTTCCAATTCATCACCTACTTTACGTAAAAATGATCCTCCTAAAAACCCATCTACTACTCTATGATCAAAAGACAAGGATAAATACATCATACTTCTAATTGCAATTTCGTCTCCTTTTTCTGTAGTAATTACTTCGGGTCTTTTCTTAATAATCCCTAAAGCAAGAATAGCAACTTCGGGTTGATTAATAATTGGTGTTCCCATCAAACTTCCAAAGGTTCCTACATTAGAAATAGTAAAAGTACTTCCCTGTATTTCGTCTGGTTTTAAGGCATTATTTCTTGCACTATTAGCCAGGTGGTTTACACGTTTAGCTAATCCAAGTAAGTTTTTCTCATCAGCATTTTTAACTACCGGAACGATCAAGTTACCATTAGGCAGTGCAGTTGCCATACCAACATTAATATCGTTATGTACCACAATCTTCTTGTCATCTACAGAAACATTAATCATCGGGTATTCCTGAATTGCCTTAGCAACGGCTTCTACAAAAATTGGAGTGAATGTTAATTTCTCCCCATGTTTTTCCTTAAACTTTACCTTTACTTCATTTCTCCAATTCACAATATTAGTTACATCAACTTCAATATAACTGGTTACGTGAGGTGAGGTATGTTTAGAATACACCATATGATCTGCGATCATTTTTCGCATACGATCCATTTCTACAATACGATCTTTTCCTTCTACAAAAGAGATTGGAGGTGCATTGTAAGTTGATTTTGGTGCTTGTGGTTGTGGTCTGCTTGGTAAAGGATATTTTCTATTTTTTAGATAAAGCATCACATCACTCTTACGTATACGACCATCTACTCCTGTACCTGCAATACTTTGTAGTTCTTCTACGGTTATATTTTCTTTTTGAGCAATACTAATGATCAAAGGAGATAAGAAACCATCATTTTCTCCTGTGTTTAAAGTTTTGAACTCAGAATTATTTGCTTTTCTTGATTCAGAATTAGCCAATGGTTCCTGAATTTTTTGTGATTTTCCAATCGTTTTTGACTTTTCAGATTTTTGGCTCAGTGTTACAGATTTTGCATTTGCATCAATTACGGCAATTACCTGTCCTATTTCTACTACTTCATTAGGTTGGT
Source organism: Aquimarina macrocephali JAMB N27 (assembly GCF_000520995.1). Classification (GTDB taxonomy): domain Bacteria; phylum Bacteroidota; class Bacteroidia; order Flavobacteriales; family Flavobacteriaceae; genus Aquimarina; species Aquimarina macrocephali. Next base: position 16,723 of record NZ_JACA01000056.1, read on the forward strand.
AACGTATTTCTGTAATCACTCCATTACAAGGAGAAGGAACCTCAGAATCTACTTTATCTGTAGCTACTTCTAAAATCGTCTCATCCTCTTCTACCGTATCACCTACATTCTTTAACCAGTTAAGAATGGTAGCCTCTGATATACTTTCACCCATTTTGGGCATTTTTAATTCTACTGTCGACATCTTGGTTAACTAATGTTTGTTAGTTTATTATTTGTAATATATTAATTTTATTCGTTTATGCTACATTTAACTTGTCGAAGACTTTTTTATATCCTTCATTGATTATATTTCAACAAGCTTGGTGTAACATTCGTAATTATCTATTTTTGCTTAAACTCTTCCAGCGTTTTATAAAATGCTTCTTGTTTAGTTCTATCTTTCGGAACCTCTCTTAAAGGTTCTACTTCTTTAAGTGACTCATAACAATCTGCTGGTAATTGTTGATACAACTTTGTTCCTTTTGTTTTCCAGGCTATCATTTCATCACTCACTTCTTTAATTACCTTCGCTGGATTACCAACAATCAAACTTCGTTTTAGAAAAACTGCATTTGCTTTCACAAAAGACATTGCCCCCACTATACATTCATCTCCAATTTCTGCATCATCCATAATCACAGTATTCATCCCAATTAGGCAGTTACGTCCCAAATTTGCTCCATGAATCACTGCTCCGTGTCCTACATGTGCACTTTCTTTAAGCACAATAGATTTACCCGGAAACATATGTACCGTACAATTTTCTTGGACATTAACTCCATCTTCAAGGATAATCTCTCCCCAATCTCCACGTATCGCGGCTCCTGGTCCGATGTAACAGTTTTTACCAATAATAACATTACCGGTTACTGCTGCTAACGGATGCACAAAACTACTTTCGTGTACTACGGGTATATATCCTTTAAAGCTGTATATCATAACTTAATCCTGCGTAGGCAGGAATTTATTATTTAAATCGTTTCAATGTTTCTTTTGTAAAGTCACTTAGGACCAATCTTCCGCTAATTACGGCTCTATCTGCCAAAAGTGTATCCCAATCCTCTGTTCCTTTCCAAAATGCTTGTTTCATATCCTTCATTGCCTCTGGATTGTAGGTACATAAATGTTCTGCAAAAGCTTTTACTTCAGCATCTAATGTTTCTATATCTTCAAAAACTTTGGTAAATAACCCTTTATCTCTAGCCCACTCTGCATCATAAAATGAATTGGCATCAATCGCTATCTGCGTCATCGCAGACAATCCAATTTTACGTTCTACCGCAGGTCCTACTACAAATGGTCCTATTCCTACATTAAGTTCACTTAATTTTATGGATGCATATTTTGTCGCCATACAATAGTCGGTTGCAGAAGCTAATCCAACTCCACCACCAACAGTTTTTCCTTGTACTCGCCCAATAACAAATTTTGGACATTTACGCATAGCATTGATCACATTAGCAAAACCAGAGAAAAATACTTTTCCGGTTTCGGCATCATTAATATTGATCAATTCTTTAAAACTGGCTCCGGCACAAAACGTTCTGTCTCTTCCACTTTTTAATACAATTACCTTGATGTCATCATTATTACCAGCATCAGTAATTGTTTGAGCAAGCTTAGCCAAAATATCTCCTGGTAAAGAGTTATGAGCAGGATGAAAAAACTCAATGGTTCCTACCTGATTTTCTATGTTTATGTTTACGTATGGTTGTGTCAACTTAAATTTTAAATTTTATGGTTTATATTTTCTTTTCTAAAACTTCTTAATCCAACAAATTAAATTGATCAAAATGATGGTTTAAATGTTTTCTTTCTAACAGATACCATTCATATTTGTTCAACTCTCCGAAAACAATATTTTTTAGTATTGCATCTGGGTTTTCCTTAAAATATGTTTTATACACTTCTCTTGCTTCGTTCAGCTTTGTTACAGCTGTTTCAAGATCAGGATGCTTTAGCTCTTCTAACTCTCCTTTTTTAAGCAATGGAAAGTCTGTGTTTTTAGGAAAAGCTTCATAATTATATAAACTATTATGTACTTTATCCAGAATCTTCTCTGGCGTTGCAATCTCGAAATCCTGAATTTCTCCAGAAGCAATTTTGTATGTATACTCCAGATGTTCAACCATATGCTGGGGTGTCATGATTCCCCATTTTGGTTTAGCATCTGTGGTTAGCTTATGTAAACATTCCTTAATTTTTGCTTCAGTCATTTCTACAAGAGAGGTTTGTTTTTTCTGCACCATCGTTAAAATGGTAGCAATAGCTACTAACTCGTCTTCAGTATCAAAAACCTCTACAAACCATTTTACAATTCCGCTAGGGTGCTCTGCACTTGCAACATCACGATCTACTTTTTCTTTACAGGTTAGTCTAACATATACTGTGTCATTATGATAGATCGGTCTTAAAAATCTACATTCTTCTAATCCATAATTCGCTGCTACCGGACCTTTATTAGGATACACAAACAAACCTGCAGCTGCTGCAAGGATAAAATATCCGTGGGCGGTACGTTTTTCAAAAATACTTCCTTCTAAAGATGTGATATCGGTATGGGCATAGAAATGATCCCAGGTAAGATTTGCAAAACCAATGATATCTGTATCGGTTATAGTACGCTTATGAGTTTTTAGTGACATCCCCGGCTCAATATCCTCCCAATGATACGAGAACGGATGATTCTCTGATTCTTTATATGCAGAATTAGCTTGATATATACCTGTTACTTCTGTAAGTGTGGTTGGTGTTCCCTGGATGGCACAACGTTGCATAAAATGCTTGATTCCTCGTATTCCCCCCATTTCTTCGCCACCACCGGCACGTCCTGGGCCTCCATGTGTAAGCAATGGTAGCGGCGAACCATGACCAGTGCTCTGTTTTGCATTTTCTCGATTACCAACTAGGATACGACCATGATGAGAAGCTGCTTCTACTATATATTCTTTGGCTATTTTATCATCGTATGTAAAAATAGAAGATACCAATGATCCTTTACCCATTTGAGATAATGTAATAGCATCTTCAAGAGTATCATAAGGCATAATGGTTGCAACCGGGCCGAATGCTTCAATAGTGTGAGCGTTTGTATTTTTGAATGGATGATCTTCTCTCATCAAAATCGGACTCACGAATGCTCCTTTTTGAGCATCAGCTCCAACTGTTTCAAGTTTATCTAAATCACCATATACCATCTGAGCAGTTTTGGCTATTTCGGAGATATTATTCTTAAAACTTTCTACTTGTTGTTGACTTGCCAAAGCCCCCATTCGTACTTCTTTCAATCTTGGATCTCCAACAGTAACTTTATCTAACTGTTGACCTAAAGCAATCTGCACATCTTCGATAAGATCAGAAGGTACTATAATTCTACGTATGGCGGTACATTTCTGACCGCATTTTACAGTCATTTCTTTTCTAACTTCTTTGATAAATAAGTCAAACTCTGGTGTACCCGGTACAGCATCTTTTCCTAGCACCGAAGCATTTAATGAATCTGCTTCCATAGTAAAAGGAACAGATTCTTCTACTAATCTTGGATGCGCTTTCAGCATTCTTCCTGTATGTGCAGAACCTGTAAAAGTTACTACATCCTGAGATTCTACTGTATCCAGAATCGTTTTGGTCATTCCGCTAAGAAGCTGCAATGCTCCTACTGGTAGTATTCCTGAATCTATAATTACTCGCACTACTGCTTCAGTTAAATATGCGGTTTGTGGTCCTGGCAGTACTACTGCAGGAACTCCTGCCATCCAATTAACAGCACATTTCTCCAGCATTCCCCAAATAGGAAAATTAAAAGCGTTGATATGTACTGCTACCCCTCTTTTAGGCACCAAAATATGATGTGCCATAAATCGTCCGCCTTTAGACAAATCTATAGGATCTCCTTCTACATGATAAGGTTGATTAGGGAATAGTTTTCGTAATGATGCGTTGGCAAAAAGATTACCAAAACCTCCTTCGATATCGATCCAACTATCTACTCGGGTTGCTCCCGTACGGTAACTTAGTTCATAAAATTCTTCTTTACGTTTGGTAAGATATAATGCTAGTTTTTTAAGCATATTACCACGTTGTTGAAAAGTCATTTTTCGAAGAATTTCTCCTCCTTTGGTTCTTCCGTATTGTAATACCTCGGGGATATCTAATCCTTCTGTTGAAGACATACCGATAACTTCACCTGTTACGGCATCGTGCATTACGATTCCATCTCCAGAACCCGAAGTCCATTTTCCGTTTATGTAGCTTTCTAGTTTTTTCATAAATCAGATATTTGTATTTTCAATTACACAAGCATACCCTTGACCTACTCCCACGCACATTGTAATTAGAGCATATCGTTTATTTTGTTGTTGTAATTCTAAAGCTGCAGAATATGCAATCCTAGCACCAGTCACTCCTAATGGGTGCCCTATTGCAATAGATCCCCCGTTAGGGTTTATTCTAGAATCGTCATCTGCTAATCCCCATTCTCGTATACATGCCAATGCTTGTGAAGCAAAAGCTTCATTAAGCTCTATAACATCAATATCATCCATCGTAATTCCTGCTTTCTCTAACGCTTTATTAGATGCCTGAACAGGGCCAATTCCCATAATTCTGGGTTCTACTCCCACTACTGCAGAACTTACTATTCTGGCCAGTGGTTTTAAGTTATACTTTTTTACTGCGTCTTCTGATGCTATAATAGTAGCTGCTGCTCCATCATTTAATCCTGAAGAGTTTCCTGCAGTTACACTTCCTTCTTTTTTAAAGGCCGGGCGTAATTTTGCTAACACTTCTTTGGTCGTTGTTGGTTTTACAAACTCATCATCAGAAAACAGGATTGGATCTTTTTTGCGTTGTGGAATTTCGACTGTAGTAATCTCTTTAGCTAGTCTCCCGGATTTCTGGGCATTGGTCGCTTTCATCTGACTCCAATATGCAAAAGTATCCTGATCTTCTCTTGAGATATTATATTTCTCTACCAGATTCTCTGCAGTATTTCCCATACCGTCTGTACCGTATAGGTCATGCATTTTTTGGTTTACAAATCGCCATCCAAAACTAGAATCATACATTTTAGAATCATTACCATAGGCTGATGATGATTTTGCAATTACGTATGGGCCACGTGTCATATTTTCTACTCCTCCCGAAATAAACAGATCACCATCTCCTGCTTTTATTGCTCTATTTGCATGAATTATTGCAGACAGTCCCGAGCTACATAAACGATTTACCGTTTCTCCCGGAACGGTAAAAGGTAATCCCGCTAATAATGCAGCCATTCTGGCTACATTACGATTATCTTCACCGGCTTGATTAGCACATCCTAAAATGACATCATCATAGGCCTCTTTTGGAATATTTGGATTATTTTCTACTAACTTTTCTATTACCAAAGCTCCTAAATCATCAGTTCTCACTGCTGATAATGTTCCTTTATAACTTCCTATAGGAGTACGGATTCCGTCTATTATATATGCTTCTTTCAAAAGTTTAAATTTTAAATGTTAAATCATAAATTCTAAAGTGTAATCTTATATATCCGAATCACTTTTACATTTATCATTTTACGGTTTTATATTTTAAATTCTATTTTGCTTCAATTAGAGATTCTGATCTTTAGTTTATTCTGTGTTAAGTCAAAGAATCGGAATAATAAAATTGTTCACTTTTACAGTAAACGGTTTCACTTTTAATATTTATTCTTCCCAGTCCTTACTGGTTCTGTATACTACTCCTTTAAAAAGAGCAACGATATCATTTCCTCTTTTAACTTCTACAATATTAAAACCTACTTTGGTCTTAGTAATATCAACTGTAGCTTCTGCTGTTAAATAATCTCCCTCTTCCAAAGCTTCGATATGATTGATCGAGGTTTCTATAGATACTGCATATTTACCATGAGTATTTGCCGAAAAACCAAAAGCTGTATCTGCCAAGCTATAAGATATTCCTCCGTGAGCTTTATTCATACTATTCAACATTTCTTTCCTAATCGTCATCCCTACTTTACATCTTCCTTTTTCGACTTCGATAATTTCGATACCTAACCATTGGCTAAAAGCATCTTGAGATAACATCTTATGAGGAATTCTTTCTGATTTTATCATACGGGTAGATTAATTATCTGCAACTAGTTTTTTATTAAAAAAAGTTCGATTCTCTCTCACCATTTTTCTTAATATCGGGCTACATCGATATCGATCTTCGTGATATTCGTTATAAAGATTGTCTAGCATATTGACACACCAATCCATTCCTTTTTCATCTGCCCAGGTTAACAATCCTTTTGGATAATTTACTCCTTTGGTCATTGCAATATCGATATCTTCTGCCGAGGCAATATTCCAGAACAGTGCATCTGCTGCTTCATTAATCAACATCACCAATACTCTATCAAAGATGTATTGCGCCAGTACTTTATCTTCTTTAGGGCTTTGCTTTATTACATTTTCGCCATATTCATAATACCCTTTGCCTGATTTTCTTCCCAGATATCCTGCTTCAGACAATCTCTTTTGCGTAAAAGAAGGTTTGTATCGGGGGTCGTAGTAAAATGCTTTAAAAACAGTTTCTGTAACCGTATAATTGATATCATTTCCTATAAAATCCATTAACTCAAAAGGGCCCATTCTAAATCCACCCAAAGTTTTTAAACTCCAATCTATAGTAGCTACATCTGCCAAGCCTTCTTCATAAATACGTAAAGCTTCTCCATAAAAAGGCCGTGCTACACGATTCACAATAAATCCAGGAGTATCCTTGGCTAAGGCTACTATTTTCTTCCAATCTTTGATGATACTCACTACTTTATCTGTAACCTGAGTCGAAGTTTGTACTGCAGGAATTACCTCAACCAGTTTCATTAAGGGAGCTGGATTAAAAAAATGGATACCTATACATCGCTCTGGTTTTTTTAATGAAGATGCTATGGATGCTATAGATAAAGAAGAGGTATTGGATGCGATAATTGTATTTTCAGAAACGTATGTTTCTAATTCTGAAAATACTTTCTTTTTAATATCCAGGTTCTCTATAATAGCTTCGATTGTGAGATCTGCATCTTTAAGGTCTTTTAAAGAATCAACATAAGAAATATTACCTTGAATACGTGTTTTCTCTGCTTGATCAATCCTTCCTTTTTCAATTAAACGGGAAAGAATTTTTTCTAAAGCTTGTTTACTTCTATCTAACGCTTCCTGTTTCGTGTCAAACAATTTTACTTCACAACCAGAAGTAGCGGCTACCTGAGCGATACCACTTCCCATTGTTCCTGATCCTATTACTCCAACAATCATAATTAATTTCGAATATCGAATGTTAAATATTGAATACTGAAATATTTATTTTCAGTAAGTCTATTAGCATTCATTACTTATTTTTATTTTGCGATGTTCGAATACTAGATACGAAAATCGCTATGAGTTCATTATTTTCTTTTATAATTAATTCTAACTTATCAATATCTATAACTTGATTCGTTCCTTTTTGAATTTTCAAATTCACAAGTGATCCTCTTAGTTCTTTTAAACATATTTTCATTTTATGAAGGAAATCTCTCGGTGACTCAGCACTTTGAGCTTCTCCATAATTTAATGCAGCAGAAGTTGAAGAACGTATTAATTGTTTAGATAAATGTTGAGAAGCAAAATTATCTTCTGATTTTCCAAAAACTAGAATAACATCAATTGAAAATTTAATCAATCTTTCTTCTAAATCGTATTTATAGTTTTTCACACTTAAAACTTTAGTATTCGATATTCTTTTATTCGTTATTGGATATTTCTATTTATTTACCTTTAAATATTGGTTTTCTTTTTTCAATAAACGCATTTACCCCTTCTGCATAATCTTCGCTTTCTGCAGATTCTATCTGTAAATCTGACTCCATTGTTAATTGCTCTTCAAGCGTATTTACCAAGGATTGATTTAGTAATCTTTTGGTCAATCCCAACGCTTTGGTAGGCATTAGTGCTAGTTTTGAAGTTAATTTAATAGCCTCTTCTTCAAAAGTTTCTACTTCAACCATTTTATAAACCATTCCTAATTGCTCTGCTTCTTTTGCGCTCACTTTATCACCTAACATCATTAAGGCAGAAGCTTTTTGGAAGCCAATCAATCTAGGTAGAAAAAAAGTTCCTGCACTATCCGGAATTAGTCCGATTTTACTAAATGCCTGGATAAAACTTGCAGCTTCTGAAACTATAACGATGTCACATGCCAATGCAATATTAGCTCCTGCTCCTGCAGCAACTCCATTTACAGCTGCCACAATCGGTTTTTCGATAGTTCTTATCCTTTGAATTATTGGATTGTAATGTTCTTCTAATATTTTTCTAAAACCTGGATTCAACTCGGGAGAAGTTACTTCTTTAAGATCCTGACCAGCGCAAAATGCTTTTCCGTTACCAGTAAGCATAATGGCTCTTACTTCATCATTAGTATTACACTCATCTAATGTTTTCTGTAACAACAAGGCCATTTCTCTATTAAAACTATTAAAAGTTTCTGGACGGTTTAACGTTATTTTCGCTATTCCATTATCAATGTGCAATTGGATTGAAGGCATATTTAGTTCTCTATTTTGAAATGTGGATTATAAATTATTCCGATACTATTATTCCATGGGCATTTTACCGACGCCACTACTATTTCTCCTCCTACATTTGTTGGTTTCTCATGTTCTGTAGCTCCTAAATCAAGTAATCTTTGATATGTTGCATCAATCTTTTCTACACCCCAATATGAAAGCACACCATCTGATTTTGCTTCTGAAGAGGTTTCTTCTGGAAGTAATCCAAGCTCATATCCTCCTATATTGAATCCCACGTAAAAAGGTTCATCGAAATAAGGCTTTGTATTAAACGCTTCTGAATACCACTTCTTGGCTTTATCCAGATCACTAACTTTATATATTGTTGTTCTTAATCCGAGCATCATTATTTAAGACATTTGAAATAATCAAAAGGTTCTAAGCAATCATTACATTGAAACAGTGCTTTACACGCTGTTGAACCAAATTGACTTATCATTTTTGTATTTGTTGAGCCACATTGGGTGCACTTTACTATTTTTTTACCTCCAAGTAGTGCTTCTTTATCAGCTTTCTCGTTTAAAGGTGCAGCAATCCCATATTTTTCTAGTGCTTCTCTACCATTTGGAGTAATCCAATCGGTCGTCCATGCTGGTGATAAAACCAAAGTAACTTTGGCTTCTATATTTTCTTTTGCAAAAGCATTAATAATATCGTCTCCTATCACATCCATCGCGGGGCAACCGCTATACGTTGGAGTAATTGTAACCTGAGCAATAGTTTCTATCATTTGAGCAGAGCGAACGACTCCCATATCCATAATAGACAATACCGGAATTTCGGGATCATGAACTTTTTCCAAAATTGGAATCAGCGTTGGATCGATATGTTTCTCTAATTCTATTGTCATAATAAATATTGAATATCGAATATTTAACACCAAAGGTTGAAGTTTTATTTCTCTTCATCATTCAATATTCTAAACTCAGTATTCTATATTATTTTACCACTTCATATTAGGATAGGTACGTTGCATATATTGTAAATCTGAAAGTAAATACCCCATATGTTCACTATGAATACCTTGTTTACCACCTTTCTGAAACCATTTTGTTTCTGGCATGGTAATAGTAGCTTCTTCAAATACTTCTCTAATTCTTTGATCGTATTTTTCTCGCAAAGCTTCAGTATTAACTCCAACTCCATTCTCTACAGCAATCTTATCATCATCTGTCATATGGAATAGTTCATCTGTAAACTTCCACAAGTCATCAACAGCTTCCTGAATTTTTTGATGGCTTTCTTCTGTACCATCTCCTAATCTTTTCATCCAATCAGAAGAAAATCTTTGATGATAACTCACTTCTTTAATTCCTTTCTTTGCAATTGCTGCTAATGTTTCATCATCACTATTTTGCAATTCTTCTAATAATAATAAATGAAAAGCATCATAGAAGAACTGTCTTGTAATCACATATCCAAAGTGTTTGTTTGGTTGCTCAACAAGAAGTACGTTTTTGTATTGTCTTTCTATTCTCAAAAAAGCAATATCATCTTCAGTCTTCCCTTCTCCCGAAAGCTGAGCCGCGTATTGATAATAACTTCGTGTTTGACCTAATAAATCCAATGCCATATTAGTCATTGCAATATCTGTTTCCAGGTTTGGTCCATGACCACACAATTCTGACAATCGTTGACCGAGGATCAAGGCATTATCTGCTACACCGTAGATATATTGTATTTTATTCTCGTTTTTCATAATACAGCCCATAAAATTGGGTATCTTATTTAAATAGCTTTAATTTCAAATAGTAAGTCTCCTGTATTCACAGGAATTGTAATTCTTGCAGTTGCAAAAATTACATATGCTTTACTTCATCGGGTAATGTATAAAACGTAGGGTGTCTATACACTTTATCCTGAGCGGGTTCAAATAATTCTCCGTTATTATCAGGGTTTGATGCTGTAATATGTTTAGATTCTACTACCCATATACTTACTCCTTCATTTCTTCGAGTATACACATCTCTGGCATTTTCTAAAGCCATTTCTGCATCGGCTGCATGAATACTACCAAAATGACGATGTTCTAAACCATTTTTACTTCTTACAAATACTTCCCAAAGTGGCCAGTTATTTTTCATAATTATGAATTTTGAATTCTGAATTCAGAATTATTATATTGCTTTTTTAAGCTTTTTATCTTCTTGTTTTTTGGCATAAGCCATAGCTGCGTCTCTTACCCATTCTCCTTTTTCCCAGGCATTAACTCTAGCTGTCATACGTTCCTTATTGCAAGGTCCATGACCTTTTACTACTTGCCAGAATTCGTCCCAATCTATTTCTCCAAAATCGTAACTCCCCTTTTCTTCATTCCATTTTAAATCTGGATCTGGAATAGTAAGTCCTATTAATTCTGCTTGCGGAACGGTTTGGTCAATAAACTGCTGACGTAACTCATCATTAGTTTTTCTTTTTAATTTCCACTTCATTGATTGAGCAGTATGCACAGATTCTGCATCTATAGGTCCTAGCATCATCAACGATGGCCACCACCATCGATTTAATGCATCTTGTGCCATTTCTTTCTGTTCTGGAGTACCATTCGCCAACGTAATCATTATTTCATACCCCTGGCGTTGATGAAAACTCTCTTCTTTACATACGCGTACCATAGCTCTTGCATATGGCCCATAAGAAGTACTACATAGTGGTACTTGATTAATAATTGCTGCACCATCTACCAGCCAGCCAATTGCTCCCATATCTGCCCAAGTGATTGTAGGGTAATTAAATATACTAGAGTATTTTGCTTTACCTGTATGCAATTGTTCATATAGTTCTTCTCTAGAAATCCCTAAAGTCTCACATGCACTATATAGGTATAATCCATGCCCGGCCTCATCTTGAACTTTAGCTATTAAAGCTACTTTACGCCTTAAGGAAGGTGCACGAGTAATCCAGTTTCCTTCTGGCAGCATTCCAATAATTTCGGAATGTGCATGCTGAGAAATTTGCCGAATATGAGTTTTCCGGTATTTTTCTGGCATCCAATCTTTAGGCTCGATCTTTTCATCTCTGGCAATTTTTTGCTCAAAGATTTCTTCTAGACTTCGACTCTGCTCCGTCCCTTGGTTTTTTATTTCTTTTTCGCTCATAACACTTGAGTTTTATACATCAAAATCAACCACTACTTTTTCTGTGGTAGGAACAGCCTGGCAAGATAATACTAAACCTTTAGCAACCTCATCTTCTTCTAGTGCATAGTTCACCTTCATTTCTACTGCTCCTTCAATAACTTTACATTTACAAGTACTGCACACTCCACCTTTACAAGCAAAAGGCAAATCTGCTCCAGAGGCCAATGCTCCATCTAATATATTATCGTGATCATCATCCATTGCAAAGTGAAACTCTTTTCCTCCGTCTATAATAGTAACTTCAGTTCCATCAAATTTATGATCAACTACTTCTGCTGCTTTTTTCTTATCTTCTTCAGAAACACCTGAAAAGAAAAGTTCATAATGAATTTTCTCTTTTGACAATCCTGCATTCACCAATCCGTCTCTAATCAAAAAGATCATTTCTTCAGGACCGCAGACAAAGCATTCATCTACACTGGATATATCAATTACTTTATCAGTAAGTTCTTGTATCTTTTCTTCTGTAAATCGCCCATTAAGCAATGGTATATCCCGTTGTTCTTTTGTTAAAAAATAGAATATCTCTACTCTGCCAAAATACTTATTTCTAAGTGCTTCTATCTCTTCTTTAAAGATAATCGATTTAGCGTTCCGATTCAAGTAAAAGAGCTTGAAAGTACTTTCTGGCTCAGAAGCAAGGTGAGTTTTTAGTATGGATAATATAGGTGTAATACCACTTCCTGCAGCAAAAACAATATAGTTTTTAGCTTTTGACGGGGCTACTTCAACAAAAAAGTTTCCCATAGGAGGCATTACTTCTATAACATCTCCTTCTTTAAGTACATCATTTGCAAAGTTAGAAAACAATCCCTGATCAATTCGTTTAACCGCCACTTGCCATTTATTTTCGACAGGGCTTGAACACAAGGAATAAGAGCGTCTTACCTCTTCATCATTTATAGATGTTTTTAGAGTAAGATGCTGACCTTGCTTAAACAAAAATGCACTCCTAAGCTCTTCTGGTATATCAAAAGTAATAGATGTACAATCCTTAGTTTCTTTAATTAACTCAGAAACGCGAATAGAATAAAAATCAGTCATATCTTAATTTAACTATATAGTTATAGCTAAACAAAACTAACAATTGTTAGTTTGATACACAAATAATTATTTGTTAATTTTATTACTATACTAAAATATTGATCATGCTACCCCTTTAAGCAGCACCGATATCATATCGCGTTTCAAGATATCAGAATCAATCTCTTTTTGTTCGGGATACCACAAATACAATGTTCTTAAGGTAGAGAGTGTAGAAAAAACCATAATTTCAACATTATAGGGTTTAATCTCTCCTTTTTCTAATCCTTTCTTTACTATATCCCTAAAATTATCTTCATATTCTTCTCGCATTTTCTCAAAGTATTGCAGATTACTCTCTTCAAGATGCATCCAATCATTATTAAGTGAAGCCAGACCATCTGCATTTCGTAAAGTCACATCTATATGCAAGTCAATAATATTTTCCAGTTTTTGGATTGTATTTTCATCAGAAGTTACAATTTTATTCATCCCCACAGTAAATTCTTCTGCAAGTCCAATTATGATAGTAGACAATATTTCTTGTTTCGACTGAATATGATTATACAGGCTTGCAGCTTTAATCCCCATAGCTTTTGCCAAATCTCTCATAGTTACCGCACTATATCCTTTTTCTTTAAAAAGAATAGCCGCTGCATTTATAATTTCTTGTTTTCTGCTTTCGGGTCTCATCTGTTTCGATTTATCATTTTTATTGGTCAGAAAAATTCACATAGTAATTATTTTCGACAGGCTCACCTAATAAAGTGAAGCTGGTATGAAAAACCTTAACTATATTCATTTTATGGTAGGTATTTTGTTTTCCACTCAAAAATAAATTTTAATCTCATATAACATACATTTTTGTTACCAAAAACAGAGAATACGACCAATTTATCTTATAAATAATACTATATTAACCATAAAAAGAATCTAGACTCATGAAATTTTTAATGATCATTTTGTTTTTCGTGGTATTTTCAAACACAAATAGTTGTGCCAACAAAAATAATGCAGCAGTCAAAAATCAGGAAAAAGAAAGTCAGGTTACTAAAAAGGCAACTTTTTTCATCACTCTTCTTAACGGGAAAGATGTTTCTGAGAGAAAGTTACACATCACTTTTGACGAAGAACAAAGCTCTGCTTATGGCCACGCTGGCTGTAACACGTTTTCATCTAAGTATACCGAAGAAAACGGAACTATTTCTTTTAGCTTCCCTATTGCAACAAAAATGTATTGTGAAAAAAATGCAGCAATAGAAAAAGAATTTTTTAAAACTCTTGTTGAAGTTAAAACCAGAATCCTGACAGAAGATTCTCTAGTCCTAAAAGACAGTAACAATAAAGAGTTATTCTCTGGTGTAAGATCCAAAGAATAACTCTTTAAATATTATTATTCTATATCTAGAATTGCTTACTTACAATTACTTTTTTAGTAAAAGAAGTACCATCAGATGTATTTTTAACATAAATAAAATACATTCCTGTTGATTTATCTGACATATCAATTTGTCCTTTTTCCTCAGACAATTTCCCAGAACCTACAACCATTCCAGAAATGTTATAAAGATAATATTCTAATTTACCCTCTACTGTATTAGTAATACTAATTATAGCATCAGAAGCATTAAAAGAAACGGCTAACACCTTTTCTTCTTCAGGTTCAGGCTCTGGATCAATTGGTGGCGGTGGGGTACCATCATTTTCTTGAGAAAGCATATCTAATGTTTCTCTTCCAGTATTATCAGAATCTAACCAATTAGAAAGTCTGTTAGAATCTGAGTTACCAAAACTCCACGAAACATTAAACCTACCATAAAAATCTGAAAGATCATTATCATTTGTTCCCGAACAAGCGGCTCCTCCTCCTGCAAGTTGCCCTACTATTCTACCACTTGGGTTAAAAAGAGCAGAACCAGAAGATCCTCCTTCTGTAACTCCAAGGTCCCAATCCGTTACCTGCCAGGAATCAACGGGAGCAGTTAAGCCTCCAATATTAGTCTTTACTTGTACTAGAGCTACATTTTCTCTACATACTTTCATTATATCTCCACTAGGGTGATGAATCCCAACTGCAAAATTTGCTGCAATATCTCTTTTGTCCCATCCAGCCCATTCTAAATCCCAGGACTCATCTAAACCTCCATCTAAATTCAACAGTTTAAAATCAGATTCTGCATTCGAAGCTAATCGTGTAGCTCCACTTGTTGTTTGGTTTACTGCAGCATCTGTACTACCTGTAACAGTAGCACAGGAAGGGTTAGGACTAATCCAATTAAAACGGAATGCCCACGTAGATTCATTACCAGCATTACAATGATTAGCTGTCAAAAAATATGGCGCTTTATCATTCTTCGTATTATTAATCAATGTTCCTGTACAAACAAAACCGTCCATCAGTACAAAAGCGACAGCATGCTTCAATCTATCTTTTAACTCGTCAAAATCCTCTCCAACAGAGCAATCTACATCCTGATTACAATCTCCTGATTCATCTATTTTTTGCTGAATTTGAGTATTTGTAATCGAGCGATACCCATGAATTACTTTAGCAATGTTTAACTGACCTTTACCAACAACAGAAGCAGGCTCAAAATATTCTACCCAAACATTATCTCCTTCTACCATCCATGTACCTAGCATCTGATCAGGTCTGTTAAAAATATTTGTATATGCACCTAAAAGATCAGACCTATCATTATTATAAAGATACACCGTAGCTCCTCGAGGTATTTTATAGGTATCAAAAATGAAATTTAATGTCTTGGCACCTTTAGATATAATATTAATACGCCATATCCTATCTCCATTAGGTAATTCGTCCCATACTCCCGAATTTTTAAGACCTAGGTTTACTTTAAGTTCATAACCAAATCTCCATGGTCTTGATTTATCTGAATCATTCTTAGCATCTTCTGCATTGATTCTATTTAAATCAAAACTTTTCATAAGCATCGGAACTATGCTTTTTTTGTTTTGCATACTCCAACTTGTAGGTTCTCTATCATTAGTAACCTGGGCATTGATTCCTAATGTACCTAATAATAATCCTAATACTATCAGCTTAATTCTCACAACCATCTATTTTTTAAAATTGATAAAACAAATTTAACTATTTAAGAATACTTCAATATCAAAATAAAACTATTAATTTTCCAATTAAATTGTCTTGATCAAAAATTAATTTCTTTATATGTCTCTAAATATTGCATCTAATCCCTTAATCGACAGGCTTCCTGCACACTTAAAACAGTTCATAAAACCACAAAATTATGAAGAATACACACCCATAGATCAAGCAGTTTGGAGGTATGTTATGCGTAAAAATACTACTTCACTTACCAAAGTTGCCCATAATTCATATCTAAATGGCCTTAAAAAGACCGGAATTTCGATCAATGAAATACCAAGTATGTATGGAATGAATCGAATCCTAAAAGAAATTGGATGGGCGGCTGTAGCTGTTGATGGATTTATTCCTCCTAATGCATTTATGGAATTTCAGGCATATAATATTCTTGTTATTGCATCAGATATCAGGCAATTAGAAAATATCGAATATACTCCTGCTCCTGATATAATTCATGAAGCAGCAGGACACGCTCCTATCATTGCTAATCCTGATTATGCAGAATACTTGCGTCGTTTCGGAAAAATTGGTTGTAAAGCTATCTCTTCTAAAAAAGATTATGATATGTATGAAGCCGTGCGTACACTTTCTATTCTAAAAGAAGCATATGGTACGGATCCAAAAGAGATAGAGGAAGCAGAAAGAAAAATAGAGGAACTACAAAACCAGAAAGAAAATCCTTCAGAAATGGCTTTGATACGTAACCTACATTGGTGGACAGTTGAATATGGTCTAATTGGCACAGTAGATGAGCCCAGGATTTATGGTGCCGGATTACTTTCCTCGATTGGAGAAAGTGAGTGGTGTATGACTAACAATGTAAAAAAACTGCCTTACTCTCCTGATGCTGCTTTTCAGGATTTTGACATCACCAAACCACAACCTCAACTCTTTGTAACGCCAGATTTTGCCTATTTATGTCAGGTGTTAGAAGAGTTTGCAGATACTATGGCTTTAAGAAAAGGCGGACACAGAGGGCTTGCAAAACTAATTGAATCACAAAATTTAGGAACAATAGAGCTAAGTACTGGTTTACAAGTCTCAGGAGTATTTACCCGAATGATAAAAAATGAGGATAATGAGGTTATTTATTTTGAAACTAATGGCCCGACAGCACTTTCATTTAGAGAAAAAGAGCTTATAGGTCATGGCATAGAAACTCATTCTAACGGACTCAGATCTCCTCTTGGAAAATTAAAGGGTATCAATCTTGCTATAGAAAACATGTCTCCAAGGGATCTGAAAGCTTATAACTTTTATGATGGGGAATACATAGAATTCGAATTCGAAAGTGGAATCACTATTGCAGGAACGAATATTACTGGGATAAGGAACATTAAAGGTGAATTAATTTTAATTCAGTTTAGCGAATGCACCATTAAATATAAAGACGAATATCTTTTTAAACCAGAATGGGGTACTTTTGATCTGGCTGTTGGAAAAGAAATAGTTTCAGCTTTCTCTGGTCCTGCAGATGATAACTCATTTGATTTAGTAACCCATAATCCTTCATCGGTTACTGCGCAAAGAACATATTCTGAAAAGGAAAAAGACTTACATTCTTTATACTCGTCTGTTAAAAACATTAGGGAAGGAAAAAATGCTATGTTTTCGCTAGAAGCTGCATTCGAAATTTTAGAAAAAGAGCATATTGATGATTGGTTACTTTGTTTAGAGATTTATGAATTAGTTTATGATAGAGATTCAACATTTGCTTCACAGGTTTTAGAACACCTTAAAAACATACAGTCCAAAAGACCTAAAATTCAACATTTAATCAATAGTGGTATTGATACCGTAATCAACTCGGAGTTTACAGTATAGAATACCATTTCTTTTTTTTTAAATTACTTCATCAAAAATCATAGCTTCTAGAATTTTTAGTTTGCTATCATAAGGGTGTGTGTTTTTCTAAAATTCCTAAACGAAAACAACAATAAAACATCAAGCGCCTCACAATCAACACTTTAAATAATAAATGTAATTTTATATGCATGCATAATAAATATATAAAAAACAAAAAAACACTTATCGTTTTTTATGGCTTAACCACATTTCTTTTGAGTATTTAATCCACTATAAATCAAGTAAATACAATATCATTTTCATAATTTTAAAAGACAAAACTAACTTAAGTATATTAATTATGAAAAAATCATTTTTACTTTTAAATGTAGTTCTCGTTTCCTTGTTATTTTTTAATTGTGAAACCGAAGAAACAGTCGTTAACGAAACTAACGTAGTTCGAGACACGAATAGTATAGACAAAAAAAGGATCGCATTTGATCTCATTGATTTACTCACCAATACAGAGTTTAAGACTAATATTGTAGAAGCATTAGCCAAAGATCACACACCAGGCATTAAGCTATCTAAATTATTAAAAGAAAACGCTTTCATATCGGATCAGAAATCGTATCAATCTTTAAAAAAGGTAGTAGATAAAGCAGATAATCAGCTTAAATCTAATGAAACTCCAGACAATATAGAAATCCCAGAGTTATGGCTACAAAGACCAAGTAATAAATCGGTAAATTATGCTGATCTATTGGTATCATTTGCTCCCAAAGGTGATGAAAAATCATGGTCGAAAATTGAAGCATATACTCTTGATGGAGAAACCGTTTTTCTTGACGTTAAAGATGCACCTAATGTACCGGTACTTGTTATAGAAACCAAAGGCTATGAAACCTTAAGAGCAGAGGTTGATTATATGAATAAGCAGTTACAAACTGCCGGATTACAAAATGATCGTTTTAGGTCTGCTAAAATGGACTTAAGCCCTTCTTCAAAAGCCAATTCGGGACTTGAAACAACCAAATTAGATCAAATACGTTTAAATCAAGATGAGGAACCCTGGATCAGTGGTGCTGCAGAGGTTTATGCTATCACTTCTGGAATAAAAAATACCAGTAATGAAGCCGAAGTAAAGATCATACCTATGTATTATCTGGACTATGAAGGCACAACATATTATCCTAACCAAATCATGCTTTTCTGGGACGATTATAAATACCAGGCAGCAAATATCCAATTATTCGAAAAAGATGATAATTACAACTTTAAGCAATTGGTTACCATTATTGTTGATGGTATTTTTCAAATCATTGGTACTGTTTCTGGACAACCATGGGTAAATGTACTTGGACAAGTAGCAGGAGCTATTATACAAGCAATGCCAGATGAATGGTATACTAACAATGATGATTATGTAGACTCTTTATATACTATTCAAAAAAACACAACTTATACTAATCACGTTGGTGCTCGAGGTAATGCAACAGTGACTTTATCACCACTGTTTATTCCTAGTAATTAAACACATTATAAAAGAGGTTGCTATATGTATTATAGCAACCTCTTCTATTTTAAATATAAATAATTATTTACCCCCAAATCATATGAGGATATTCTTTATATAACTGGTATTTTTTTGCTTCTAGCTTCTGTAAGAATAACACATGTTGTTCACTTTTTGGATTAAACGGCCTATGCATCATTCCTTTTTTGATTTCCTCAACTCTATTCATGGTTTGAATAGTTTTTTCAGAAATCCAAATTTCGGAAAAACGTTCCCAGATATAGTGGATAGCCAAACTACTAGGATGAATCATATCTAAATCATAAAATCGATAATCTCTAAGTTCATCCATCATGATTTCATAAGAAGGAAAGTAGCTTAGATTTTTATTCTCATGAATAATTTGATGTATCGATGTGATTAAATGAGATTTACTTCTATTGTTTTCTACAAACCCATCTTTACTATGCCGCACAGGAGAAACGGTAAATACAATTTCTACTGATGGATTAACACCTTTAATTAAATGTATACAATTCTGAAGGCATTGATTGACCTCTTCTACAGATAACAATTCTTTTTCAAACTCTCGCTGCGGAATTTTATGGCAATTCGCTACCACCATATCCAGAGATTTTAATCGATATACCCATGCAGTACCTAGAGTGATAAAAATATGTGTCGCAGATATAATACTCTCTCTTGTAGCTGTTAATGCATTATTCAAATTAGATAATACTACATTTTGATCAGCATTGCTTAAAGAAGAATGTGCATCAAAACAATGCCATTGTTCATTGATATAAAACAAGTCGGTATCGGTATATTTTTCTCCCTGAGTAGCCATCCACAAAAATGTTTCTATAGCCTTAGGATGAAATAATATCCCAAATGGATTGATCTTATTCTTAAACTTAAAGTATTCGAACTTCTCTCCTATATTTTCTGCAAAGCATGATCCTAACAGTAAAAACTCTGAATTATAATCAATTTTTGGTTCTTGAGACTGTAGTCTTATTTTGGTCTGTAGGTTCATAAGTCTCCTTACTCTCTCCCTCCTCCGAAGAGGAAGAGTTTTATAGTTATAAGATTATTTCAAATATTGTTTTGCATTATCTAATGCTTCTTCTATACCTGCAGGGTTCTTTCCTCCTGCTGTAGCAAAAAATGGTTGTCCACCACCACCACCTTGAATATACTTACCAAGTTCACGAACCATCTGTCCTGCATTCAATTTTTTCTCATCTACCAAATTTTTCGAAATATAGCATGATAACAAAGCCTTACCTTTCTGATCCGATCCAAAGAACACTACAATATTTTCAAGTTCACCTCCTAATTCGAAAGACAAGTCTTTAATCCCTGCAGCATCTAAATCTACTTTTTTAGCCAGGAATTTAACTCCATTTACGTCTTCAAATTCTGATTTTAGATCTCCTTTCAGGTTTTTGGCCTTATCCTTAAGAAGGGCTTCAATTTGTTTTTTCAGACTTGTGTTTTCTTCTTGTAATGACACAATGGTCTTTAAAGGGTCCTTTGTTTTAAGAACTGCTTTTACTTCTCCATACGCTTCTGATTGAGTTGTAAAGTATTCTTTTGCTGCATCTCCCGTAATTGCTTCAATCCTACGAATCCCTGCCGCAATTGCACTTTCTGATACAATTTTAAAATGCCATATACTACTGGTATTTTTTACATGAGTACCTCCGCAAAGTTCCATAGATTCTCCAAATCGTATGGCTCTTACGGTGTCTCCATATTTTTCTCCAAATAGTGCAATAGCACCTTCTGCTATTGCCTGATCATAAGAAATATTACGCTGTTCTTCTAGTGGAAGCTGCTCACGGATTCTAGCATTTACAAAATGCTCAACTTCTTTCAATTCTTCAGTAGTCATTTTAGCAAAATGAGAGAAATCAAAACGCAAATTACCACTATGAACCATCGATCCCTTTTGTTCTACATGCGTACCCAGAATTGTACGCAATGCCTGATGCATCAAATGTGTTGCTGTATGATTCGAAGCAGATCTTGAACGTTGTTTTTCATCTACTACAGCTGTCAAAGTCTCATCTATATGTTTAGGCAAGTTTTTAGTAAAATGAATAATAAGATTATTTTCTTTCTTGGTATCTATTATATATACAACATCACCATTAGGCACTTCTAAGTATCCTTTGTCTCCAACCTGTCCTCCTCCTTCAGGATAAAATGGTGTTTTATCAAATACCAACTGATACAGCTCTCCATCTTTCTTACTATTTACTTTGCGATAACGGGTTACTTTTACATTTGTTGTAAGATGATCATATCCAATAAAATTTTCTGTAGTAGTATCATCTAGTAATATTTTCCAATCTCCGGCAGTTACTTGTGATGCCGCTCTGGATCTATCTTTTTGTTTTTGGAGTTCTACTTCAAATCCTTTTTCATCTAATTCATATCCCTGCTCACTCAAAATTAAAGCTGTCAAATCAATCGGAAAACCAAAAGTATCATACAGCTCGAAAGCTTTCTCTCCAGAGATTATATTTCCTTGGGTATTCTTGATTACATTTTCTAACAATACTAGTCCCTGATCCAATGTTCTTAAAAAAGATTGTTCTTCTTCTTTAATCACATTAGTGATTAAGTTTTTCTGAGCTTTCAATTCGGGAAAAGCTTTACTCATTTGTTTGCTAAGTGTTTCTACCAGCTTATAGATAAAAGGTTCTTTAGTATCCAGAAAAGTAAAGCCATATCGAATAGCTCTACGCAAAATTCTTCGGATCACATATCCTGCTCCTGTATTACTAGGCAGTTGGCCATCTGCAATAGAAAATGACACAGCTCTTACATGATCGGCAATAACACGAATTGCAACACTTACTTTTCCATCCTCATCGGTTGGCAAGCTATTTTTATCATATGTAGAATTGGTAATCGTTTCAATTTCTCGAATTATGGGCGTAAAAACATCAGTATCATAATTTGACTTCACTCCTTGTAATACCATACATAAACGTTCGAATCCCATTCCGGTATCTACATGCTGTGCTGGTAACTTCTCTAATGACCCATCCGCTTTTCGATTATATTGCATAAAAACCAGATTCCAGATTTCTACCACTTGTGGATGATCCATATTCACCAAATCCCGACCAGGAATTTTAGCTTTTTCCTCATCTGAACGGATATCTACATGAATCTCAGAACAAGGACCACAAGGTCCCTGATCTCCCATTTCCCAGAAATTGTCTTTCTTATTCCCCATGATGATAC
Organism: Aquimarina macrocephali JAMB N27; assembly: GCF_000520995.1. Classification (GTDB taxonomy): domain Bacteria; phylum Bacteroidota; class Bacteroidia; order Flavobacteriales; family Flavobacteriaceae; genus Aquimarina; species Aquimarina macrocephali. The sequence continues at coordinate 39,147 of NZ_JACA01000056.1, forward strand.
GTTCTTCTGGAACAATAGCTGTCCAGAGATCATAGGCTTCCTTATCCATATCCAGATTTTCATCTTTGGCGCCTTCAAAAACAGAAACATAAAGAATATTTTTATCTATACCGTATACTTCGGTCAACAATTCCCAGGCCCATTGGATTGCTTCTTTTTTAAAATAATCTCCAAAACTCCAATTCCCAAGCATTTCAAACATGGTATGATGATAGGTATCCATACCTACTTCTTCCAAATCATTATGTTTACCACTTACACGCAAACATTTTTGAGTATCTGTTATTCTATTACTTTTTGGAATACCATTACCTAAAAAGAATTCTTTAAACTGGTTCATCCCGGCATTAGTAAACATTAAAGTAGGGTCATCCTTGATCACCATAGGTGCCGAAGGCACGATGCCATGTTTTTTGGATTTAAAAAACTCTAAAAATTGATTTCTTATTTCTTGGGATTTCATGAATTCTATTTATTACTATTTTTCGAAATAAAACACTTAATACAATCGCGATCACTATTTTGCGTTGTTTTAAAAAAAGATTCTAATTCGATATTTGTCAGTTTTTTCCGGACTTTGCAACAATTTGTTATATTTGTTGCGATGTCTTGGTTTATTATAAACCATGTATTGGTTAATATCCTGCAAAAATAGCATATTTTAGATTATGTCAAAGGTTAAATATTACTATGATAGTGAGACGCTTTCTTATCGAAGAATAGAGCAAAAGAAAGGGCGTAAATTTGGTATAGCTGCATTAGGAGTTATTAGCTCTTTTTTAGCTGGTTTTGTCCTTCTTCTTATTTATCTTAACATCCCTCAATTAGAGACTCCTAAAGAAAAAGCTTATAAAAGAGAGCTTGAGAATATGCAGCTTCAATATGATTTAATGAATCAAAGATTGAAGCGTGATGAAAATATTTTAAAAGAAATCGCAGAACGTGACGATAATATATATCGCCTTTATTTTGGAGCTAACCCTATTCCTGGTGAATTACGTAATGCCGGATTTGGTGGTGTGAACAGGTATAAGAATCTAGAAGGTTTTGAAAATTCTGATATTATTGTTGAAAGCAGTGAACGTATTGACAAATTAACCAAACAGATTGTAGTTCAATCAAAATCCCTTGATGAAATTGCATCTTTGGCAGAGAAAAAAGAAGAACTGTTAGCTACAATTCCTGCTATACAGCCCATACAAAACTCGGATTTAAAACGTATGGCATCTGGTTATGGATGGAGAAGTGATCCTTTTACCAAAGCAAGAAAATTTCATTATGGAATGGATTTTTCGGCTAGTACAGGAACTCCTGTTTATGCCTCTGGTAATGGTGTAGTAACCCGTGCAGATGCTAATTCTTCTGGTTATGGAAAACATATACGTGTTGATCACGGCTTTAATTATGTTAGTTTATATGCACATCTAAGTAAATATAATGTAGAGAAAGGCCAGAAAGTAAAACGAGGAGATGTTATTGGCTATGTAGGAAGTACAGGAAGATCTGTTGCTCCTCACTTACATTATGAGATTTTTAAAGATGGAGAAAAGATTAATCCTAGAAATTTTTATTATGGAAGTTTAACTTCTGAAGAATTTGATCAAATGCTTAAAGCTTCTAATCTTATTAATGAAACTCTAGATTAAATATTGATGCGCAAACTATTTCTTATTGTCTTCGTTTTTGGTTTTTGTTCTTCTATACAAGCTCAAAAATATTCAAAAGAAGTATTGGACTCGATGTACGTAATAGTCCAAAATACCCAACAAAAATTAGCAAAGCCTAAATATATTAAAATCATGGCCGTTGGTGATATCATGATGGGAACCGATTTCCCTAATGACAGTTATTTACCTCCCGAAGGCAAAGGTCCTTTTGATGATGTTAATACGATACTTAGTCAAGCAGATTTGCTTTTTGGTAATTTAGAAGGTACGCTTACTGATGAAGGAGAAAATGCGAAACGCTGTTCTGATCCATCAAAATGTTATTCGTTTAGATCACCAGAATATTTTGGAAAATATCTTGAAGAAACAGGGTTTGATGTAATGAGTATCGCTAATAATCATATTGGTGATTTTGGTGAAATAGGAATTAAGAACACTTCTAAAACTCTCGAAAAGCACAATATTGCTTATGCAGGAGTATTTGCTCAGCCTTCTACAATTTTTGAAAAAGATGGTATCACGTATGGATTTTGTGCTTTTGCCCCTAACAAGGATTGCATAAAAATTCATAACTTAACCAATGCTAAAAAAATCGTAACCGAACTCAAACAAAAAGTAGATATCGTGATTGTTTCTTTTCATGGAGGTGCAGAAGGCCTTAAATACACTCATGTTCCCAGAAAAACAGAACGTTTTTATGGTGAAGATCGTGGTGATGTTTATCGTTTTGCACATACTATGATTGATGCTGGTGCTGATATTATTATTGGACATGGACCACATGTTTCAAGAGCTTTTGAAGTATACAAAAATAAATTTATAGCATACAGTTTGGGTAATTTCTGTACCTACTCCCGGTTTAATTTAAGTGGCATTAAAGGATATGCTCCTATTGCAGAAGTTGAGATTGATACCGATGGTAATTTTATTAAAGGTAAGTTACATTCTGCAAAGCAGATCGATGAAGTATATCCATTTATTGATGAGAAAAAAAGAGCATTAAAGGAAATTAAATTATTAACAGAAGAGGATTTCCCTGAAAGTAAGCTCATTTTTGAAGATGATGGAAGTTTTACACAACAAAAAGAATAAGTATGTATGTAGACTTACCAAAAAAAATGTATTACAGTATTGGTGAGGTAGCCGATGCTTTTGATGTAAATGCCTCTTTAATTCGCTTTTGGGAAAAGGAATTTGATATTATAAAGCCTAAAAAAAATGCTAAAGGCAATCGAAAATTTACTCCAGAGGACATCAAGAATCTCGAGTTAATTTATCACCTGGTAAAAGAGCGTGGATTTACTCTGGAAGGTGCTAAAATTCATCTTAAAGAACAAAAACAAGAAGCCTTAGACAGTTTTGATATCATTAGAAAACTAGAATCTATCAAAGGACAATTGCTAAAGATTAAAGAACAATTGTAAAAAGTCATCTTATTATAATTTGAGTTATGAAAAAACTTTTAATACCAGTATTAATAATCGTAGGAATCATTGTAATTCTGTATTTCTTTTTTGGAAGTCGTTATAACACTGCCGTTACATTTCAAGAAGATGCAAAAACAGCGTGGTCTAATGTAGAAAGTGCTTACCAAAGACGTAGTGACCTTATTGGCAACTTAGTTAAAACTGTTCAGGGAGCTGCAGATTTTGAACGTAATACTTTAAAAGAAGTAATCGAAGCCAGAGCCAAAGCAACTGCAGTAAATATTGACCCTAGTAATATTACACCAGATCAAATAGCACAGTTTCAACAGGCACAAGGAGGACTAACCTCTGCCTTATCAAGATTATTAGTAACCGTAGAGCGTTATCCAGATCTAAAAGCAAATCAAAATTTTCTTAATCTGCAAACACAACTAGAAGGAACAGAAAATAGGATTAATGTAGAGCGCAACAGATACAACGAAGCTGTAGGTGATTATACAAAATTTATGAGAAAATTTCCTAATAATATCATTTTAAGTGTTTTTGGAAGCCTTGAGGAAATGGCACGGTTTGAAGCTGATAGAGGTGCAGAAAAAGCACCAGATGTTGATTTTAATTTTAAATAATGTCTAAGGTAGAAAATTTTCTCACTTATGATCAAGAGCAACAAGTCGTTGCTGCAATTAGGAGTGCAGAAAAAACGACATCCGGAGAGATTCGTGTGCATCTTGAAAAACATACTGAAATAGAAATTTTAGAAAGAGCTACCGAAGTTTTTCATTGGTTAAAAATGGACAATACTATCCAACGTAATGGAGTGCTCATCTATGTTGCTGTAGAAGATCGCAGTTTTGCTATTTTTGGAGATAAAGGCATTAATGATGTTGTTGAAGACAATTTCTGGGAAAGCACAAAAGATGCTATACTTGAGCAGTTTAAAAAAGGAGGTTTCACTCAAGGGTTAATTGACGGAGTTCTTCTTGCCGGAGAACAGTTACAGAAATATTTTCCTTGGGATCATACCGATATCAATGAACTCTCTGATGAAATCTCAAAAGGATAGATGAATACAATAAAACAATTCATATTGCCTTTATTGTTTTTGGGAATATTTTCTATACCCTTCCATACAATACATGCACAAAGAGAAATCCCCGCTAAACCAAAAAAACAAACATCAGTATATGATGAAGCTACAATGCTTTCTTCGCCTCAAGCAAAGCTTCTCGAAGAAAAATTAATCCGATACACCGACACAACCTCAACGCAGATTGTAGTAGCCACTATTTCTTCATTACAGGGTGAGAATATTGGTCTATATGCTGCAGAATGGGCTCATGAATGGGGGATTGGGCAAAAAAAAGAAGACAATGGAGTTTTTATTCTAGTTGCCAAAAATGATCGAAAAATATGGATTGCTACGGGATATGGAGTAGAAGAAAAACTCACAGATTTTACATCCAAAACCATTATTGATCAAATCATTACTCCTGAGTTTAAAAAAGGGAATTTTTATAATGGCTTAGATAAAGGAACAACAGCTATCTTTCAGGTTCTTGATGGCACTTTTAAAGGCTCTAGAAAGAATAGCAAGAATGACTTTCCTATACTAGAAATAATTTTGATGGTATTCTTTTTTATAATCATCATAAGAGCTTTTTCAAAAAAAAATAATGGCAATGGTGGAAAAGGAAATCGAGGAAACCAGTCCGGAAGTAGTCTTCTGGATATAATTATCCTAAGCAACATGGGTCGTGGAGGTTATGGCGGAGGAAGTTTTGGCAGTGGTTCTAGTGGTGGTTTTGGCGGCGGATTCGGTGGTGGTGGATTCGGTGGCGGTGGTGCTGGAGGAAGTTGGTAATCATTTTTATTTCTGTTTAGTTCCAAATTGCATAATCAAAAGCAAAAAAAATGCAGTAAATCGTTTGAATAACTAAATTCAGAACGAAAAAGTAATTATGCAACAAATAATTCCCAAAAGACTTTATAAAGCAGAATCAGAAAACTAAGCCTCTACTTCTTTCTTAAATACACCGAAACTGGCACACCATGAAAATCAAACTCTTTACGAAGTTGGTTTTCGAGAAATCGTTTATATGGATCTCTTATATACTGAGGTAAATTGCAGAAAAACGCAAATTGAGGTTGTGGTGTTGGCAATTGCGTAATATACTTTATCTTCACATACTTACCTTTATAGGCTGGCGGTGGGTTACGTTCAATTATCGGCAATAAAACATCATTAAGCTCACTGGTTTTGATCTTCTTAGATCTGTTTTTATATACCTCTACAGCAGTTTCGATAGCTTTAAATATACGTTGCTTTGTTAAAGCCGAAATAAATACAATAGGAACATCGGTAAATGGCTCTGTTTCTTTACGTATATATTTTTCAAAATCTTTTAAGGTATTACTCTCTTTATCTTCTACAAGATCCCATTTATTAACTAAGATCACTACTCCCTTACGATTACGCTCTGCTAGCCAAAAAATATTTTGTACTTGTCCGTCAAAACCTCTGGTAGCATCCAAAACTATTAAACAAACATCACTATGCTCAATCGCTCGAACTGATCGCATTACAGAATAGAACTCCAGATCTTCTTTCACTTTAGATTTACGTCGTATTCCTGCAGTATCTACCAGGTTAAACTCGAACCCAAAACGATTATATTTGGTATCAATTGCATCCCGGGTAGTTCCTGCAATATCGGTAACGATATATCTATCTTCTCCTATCAAAGCATTAATAAAAGAAGATTTACCAGCATTAGGCCTTCCTACTACTGCAAATCGCGGTAATTCACTAGATTCATCGTCTTCTTTCTCGGGCAGTACTTTTACTAACTCATCCAGAAGTTCTCCTGTACCACTCCCATTAATACTGGCAATAGTATAATATTCGCCAAGGCCTAAATTATAAAATTCTACTGCATTTGTAGCTCTCTGCCCATTATCCACTTTATTTACAACCAAAAAAACAGGCTTATCAACTTTACGAAGTAGATTAGCAACATCCTGATCCATTCCCGTTATTCCTGATTCTACATCAACCATAAAGATAATAGCGTCTGCTTCATCGATAGCCAATTCTACCTGTTTATCGATTTCGGCTTCAAAAACATCATCACTACCCACAACATAACCACCGGTATCAATTAATGAAAACTCTACTCCATTCCAATCACTCTTTCCATAATGTCGATCACGAGTTACCCCGCTAACAGCATCTACAATAGCTTCTCTTCTTTGAATTAACCGATTAAAGAACGTTGATTTCCCAACATTAGGTCTTCCTACAATTGCCACTATACCACTCATTGATATCTATTCTAAATTTTGTGCAAAATTAGACTTTTTATTTTAGCAATACTATAAATGTTTTGATTTGATTAACAATAGGAAAGAAAGTAAAAATAAAAAGCCCAAAGGCCAATGTTTCAGGCCGATGGAACTTTTCATAATTGATAGTCAGTCAGTGAAATAATTACTTAGTCAAATATACCACGTATTGCAGTCAAGTTGGTTACTGTAAAACAACAAAGTTTTTATTGTTATTAGTGAAAAAACGAGGTTTTTTAGCCTCTCACCAGCATTATGACAGGGATTCCTCTATCGATATTGATTTAATCTTTTTTACTTATTTCATAAATAGCGACTGTATTAGATACTTCATTAGTTACTATTATCAAATCATTTTCTGTTGGACTATCTTCTGCTTCTACCACAATCAATCCTTCTGGAGAAATATCTGTTTCATTCTTTAACCATTCTAAAAATTTCGGATTAGAGGGGCTGGATATATCATACACCAAAACTCCTCCTGTTCTCTCTAGCCCAACAAAAAGCAGTGTTTTTCTTCCCACTTTAAGGGTTTCTACAGCTTCTGGCTCTGCTCCTTTATCATCAGATCTTTTATCGGCTGCACTTCCTTCGTTATTATTAAAAGCACTCGGATCCAAGTCAAAAATCGTTTTTCCTATTTGATCTCCACTGTCATAAATAACTGCTCCAGATGTAGACCATATAGTAAATGATCTTCCACCATAAGTATAAATCATATCATAATCTCCATCACCATCAACATCTCCATTTGCAGTAGTAACTTTTAGTCTTCCTAAATTCTCATCTAATTGTAAAGTAGCTGCATCAGAAAAAGCAACAGGATCAAGTGTAAGGTCTTTTACTCTCTTTTCTTCAGAAAACCCATCGTAATCTCTAGAATCTCCTTCATTTGCTGTTATTAAGTATCGCCCTCCTCTGATCTTAGTATACGTTATAGCATCTGGATGATAAAACCCTAAAACCGGCCAATTTTGAAAATTTCCTACAATATCATCTTTATCACTAGCGTCTATTTGATTATTTGTTAATCCATAATTTTTCACCCCCAGTCCAATAATATCAGTAATCGTTTTAGTTTCTAGATTAACGATTGCCAATCCATTATTCTCCTGTAATGTAACATATGCTGTTTTCGAATCATGAGAAATAGCAACATACTCTGGTTCTACATCTTTTGCCAGAGATGCTCCTGGTCCAAAAACCCGAAAATCATTACCAATAGTCTGATCATTAAAAGCTGTAAAACTGATGTTCGAAACCTGCCCGGTAGCAACCTCTATAACAGTTATTGATCCTTCTGGATCATCTGTATACAAATCATCAGGTTCTCCTTCATTTGCTGCTACAATATATTTTCCATTAGGGCTAAAAGTTACCATATCTGGTAATGCTCCTGCTGGATAAGTATGTAGCAGTTCTTGTGAATCCGAATTATAAATTGCAATCGTTCCGTTGGCTTGTTTGTTTGAAGAATTTTCTAAAGCCACAGCTACCATTCCGTTGTTCACAGCTACGCTATTGGGGTTACCAATCAAAGATATATCTACTCCCTGTACAGGTGCGCCTGGATCAGAAATATCCCAAACCGAAAGTTCTGATTCTTTTGGATTTACAACAAAAAGTTTATCTGTTTGTGGATCAAAAGCAGAAATCTCTGCAAATCCCTCACCTCCCGTTCCATTGGTAAACCCTCCAATTTTCTTGAACGTTAGTTTATTAGTATTCCCTCCACCATGATAATCATCAGGATCACATGCGCTAAAAAGGCTTAATGCAACTGCGGAAATAAGAATAGTCTTGTTAAAAGTTTTCATTATTGATCTTGTTTTGTGATTAAGGCTTCAAATGTTAACAACATATATATCCTTAACGTTATGCTAAGGATAAATTATAAACATCGATCAATAAATAATCTTCTTACAGGTAATGAAGAAGGTATAAAAAATAGTAACTAAAGTAATATTAATTAGGGCAGTAGCAATCAATTATTATATCCAAATCGCCTTAACTGACGTTCATTACTACGCCAATTTTTATTGATTTTTACATAAAGTTCTATATGTATCTTTTTTCCGAAAAACTTTTCCAGTTCTTTACGTGCCTCAGTACCTACCCTTTTTAAAGCAGATCCTTTATGACCAATAATTATTCCTTTTTGAGAATCCCGCTCCACCATAATTACCGAACGAATTCTAATAATATCATCATCCTCTACAAATTCCTCTGTCTCTACCTCTACAGAATAAGGAATCTCTTTTTTATAGTGCACTAATATTTTTTCTCGAATGGCTTCATTTACAAAAAAGCGTTCTGGTTTATCTGTTAACTGATCTTTTGGATAAAAAGGTGGAGAATCTGGTAATAACTCTACTATTCTACCAAAAACTTCTTTTACATTAAAATTCTCTAAAGCAGATATAGGATATATTTCTGCATTGGGTACTTTTTGACTCCAAAATTGAACCTGTTCTTCTAATTTTTCCTGATTAGACTGGTCTATTTTGTTTATGAGTAGAAGAATAGGAATTTTTGCATTTGTTATTTTATTAAAAAAAGCTTCATCTTTTAGATCCTTTTCACCAATCTCTACCATATAGATCAATACATCTGCATCTTCAAAAGCAGATTTAACAAAATCCATCATTGATTCCTGAAGTTCATAAGCAGGTTTTATAATCCCAGGAGTATCTGATAAAATCACTTGAAAATCATCCCCGTTTACAATTCCTAAAATACGATGTCTTGTGGTTTGCGCTTTAGAAGTAATAATAGATAGCTTCTCACCAATAAAAGCATTCATCAATGTAGACTTACCTACATTAGGGTTACCTATAATATTTACAAAGCCAGCTTTATGAGCCATATGATTGATTTTAATACAAAGGTAGACGAATATTAAACAAGAAAACAACAGATCATAGAATTATTACATACATCCTTGTCTTATTAACATTTTCCTACAAAAAGTAGTTATTAAAATAAAGGTATTGAATTGACTTTTTAATTGAATTTTTCTTAAATTTAGTTCCAGTATGTTTTCAAATACCCCGTGGAAACAAGTTTTTAACATTAAATTCTGGGATCGTTTGAAAAATCACATGTTATTTTTTGCTTCAATCTTTATAAAAAGAAACTTTATTTCTTTCTGGGTACTTATTCTCTTATCATCGTCGCAGCTTTTTTCTCAAGATCAGGATAAACGTATAACTAAAGCAGATCAAAGTTTTACAGCATTTGCGTATATCGATGCCAGAGCAATATATACAGATGTGGCTCAACGTGGATATTCTTCTCAAAACCTATATTCTAAACTAGGAGATTCATTTTATTTCACAGGGGATCTTGAAGATTCTGTAGTATGGTATGAAAAATTAATCCAGAATTATCCAGAGGATTTAAATCCCGAATATTTATTTAGATATGCACAAAGCTTAAAAAGTGTTGAACGTTACAAGGAAGCCGATAATATTATGGATCAATTCTATGCTATTACAGGAAATGACAAACGTGCTAAATCTTTCATAGAAAAGAGGAACTATCTAGATTTCATCGAAATGCAATCGGGTAAATATGACATATTCCCCCTTAGTATTAATTCAAAAAATTCAGAATACGCTCCTAGTTTCAACAACAAAAATCAAATCGTATTTGCTTCGTCAAGAAGTAAAAACACTAATGATTCAAAACTTCATAAATGGAACAAAATGCCTTTTTTAGATATCTTCTCTTCAAACATTAAAGAAGATCAGATTACTCTGGAAGACCCTGTTAAGTTAAAAGGAAAAATAAACACAAAATTTCATGAGTCATCCACCAGTTTTAGTAAAGATGGAGAAACAGTATACTTTTCGAGAAATAACTATACCAACAACAAATTAGGGACAAGTAAAAAGGGGGTTGTTTTACTAAAATTGTACATGGCCACCCTCAAAGGTGGAATATGGACTGACATCGTAGAATTACCTTTTTCTAGTGACGAATATTCTGTATCCCATCCTTCATTAAGTGCTGATGGAACTAAACTCTATTTTGCCAGTGACATGCCAGGCACTATGGGACAGTCTGATCTGTTTGTGGTAGATGTATTAGAAAATGGAAAATATGGTGAACCAAAAAACTTAGGAAGTAAGATTAATACAGAGGGTAGAGAAACTTTTCCTTACATCAGCGACAGTGGAAGACTATACTTTTCTAGTGATGGTCATGTAGGCTTGGGAGGGTTAGATATTTTTATTTCTGTACCTAATGAATCTGGTTTTTCTAATGCTTTTAATATTGGCAAACCTGTAAATAGTTCTAAAGACGACTTTACCTTCGTATTAAATGAAGAAACCAAAATAGGATATTTTGCAAGTAACAGAAAAGGAGGTAAAGGCAATGATGATATCTACAGTTTTAAGCAAGTCGGGGAACTGATCACTTCTTGTATGCAATATGCAGAAGGCACGATCACAGATATTGCAACCGGGGAGCCACTTATAAGAGCAGATGTTATCGTATTCGATAAAAATGGAAACATAGCACATCAGGCTGTTTCTGATTTAAAAGGCAAATACAAAATCAAAGTTCCTTGCAATGAACCATATGTAATACGGGCAGAGCTGGAAAATTTTATCCCAAAAGAAGTTACATTAGAAACTACAGATGTTTTTGAATTTATTCATAATCTGCCAATTTCATTAACAAATATTGATGCAGAAAAATTATTATCCTCTACAGTAAAGATTACTGTTGGTGATGATCTTGGGGAAATTTTACAACTAGAACCTATTTATTTTAGTCTGGATGATTATGAGATTAGTCCAAATGCCGAAGTAGAACTCCAAAAAATAATTTCGGCGATGAATAAATATCCAGAATTAAAGATTGAAGTTCGCTCACATACCGATAGTAGATCCAGTCATTGGTACAACAAAAAGTTAAGTGTAAAAAGAATGAGAGCCACAATAAGATATATCGTGCGAAAAGGAAATATTGATTGGCGACGTATACCCGGAAAAGCCTATGGAGAGAGAAGGTTGATCAACAAATGTGCTGATGGAATAGATTGTACAGAGGAAGAGCATCAGGAAAACAGGAGAAGTGAGTTTATCATTATGAAAATAAAGTAAAGCAAAGACCTGGTCTAATGTAATACAAAAAAATGATATTAGATCTTATACTTTTCAAAATACATTTTAGCTCTGGCATTTACTCTAGGGGCTAATAATAATCCAGAAATCACTGTAGGGATTGCCATTATAGCAAAAGCACTGTCAATAAGATTAATTGCAAATTCTATTTTTACTACTGCAGCAACTATAATCGACATTATATATAAATAGTTATAATATTTACCATACTTCGGTTTGGTTAAAAACCCTAAACATGTAGTCCCATAATGCGAATATGAAAACAGTGTCGAAAGCCCAAATACCAAAACCATAACAACCACTACAATATCTCCTAATCCATATGGAAGAACAGAATTAAAAGCTTCTAAAGTAAGAGATATTCCATTACCATTAGAGCTTTGCCATACCCCAGTAGAAAGTATTGCCAAAGCGGTTAATGTACATACCAGTAATGTATCTATTGCGGGACCAATCATTGCCACTAGCCCTTCTCTAATAGGTTCATTAGTTTTTGCCGTACCATGCATCATTGGCGCAGTTCCTATACCTGCTTCGTTAGAAAAAGCGGCTCTTTTTACTCCTGTTTTAATCAAATACCCTAAAGCTCCTCCTGCCGCTGCTTTTCCAGAAAATGCATCCGAGAAAATTAACATAAACATATCTGGTATTTTTTCTATTTGTAAAACCAGAATAGTGATCACTGTGATAAAATATAAAACCACCATAAAAGGAACCAGTCTACTAGCTACAACACCAATTCTTTTTATTCCTCCCATAATAACCAGCGAAGCGAAACCTGCTAATACAATCCCGATATACCATTTATAGTCATCATTCCAATCTAAAACATCTACTAATGTTTGAGTGAGTTGGTTTGCCGTAAACGCAGGGAGTGTGCCTACCAATCCTGCCAAGGCAAAAAGTACAGCCAGAGGCTTCCATTGAGCACCCAGACCTTTGGTGATCACATACATCGGACCACTAAGCAAAGACCCTTCCTCATCTTCAGATCGATACATTACCGCTAATGAACAGGTATAAAACTTGGTTGCCATACCGATTAAAGCACTGATCCACATCCAGAAAACAGCTCCAGGTCCACCCATGACAATTGCCACCGCCACGCCGCTAATATTACCCATGCCCACCGTTGCAGCAATAGCAGAAGACAAGGCCTGAAAATGACTAAGCTGTCCAGGAGCATCCTCATTATCATATTTACCTCGCAATACATTGATCGCGTGTTTAAAATAGAAAAAAGGTGTAAACCTAGAATAAATAAGAAAAAATACTCCTCCTCCAATAAGCAATACCAATAAAGGCCAATCCCATACCCAGGAGCTAAAACCAGCAATAAAATCTTCTACTATTTTAAACATAAACAATACGGATAGTGGTTATAAATGTAGTGACAAAAATTATATATGAAACCTTCATTTTAAAAATTACAGGAACTATGTTCTTATAAACCTTGGCTTATCAACTCCACGATCATACATAATAATGCTTCCTGCTACAGCAACATTAATACTTAGTTCTGATTTAAATTTGATTAAAAACTGTGATTTCTCGATAGCATTTTTGGACAACCCATGGTCTTCGGCTCCTAGTAAATACACACAACGTTTCGGATGGTTAAAAGTTTCGAGAGATTGCGCATTATCTGTTAATTCTACTCCTATCAACATTGCTCCTTTAGGTAAGTGTCGATAAAAATCTTCAAAAGTATCATAATGAAAATACGGCATGGCTTTTACCGCATTATGAGTATCACTGGCTTGTTTTGCATATCGATTGCCTATCGTAAAAATAAAACTAGCTCCCATATTTTGTGCAGAACGCCATAATACACCTAGATTCTCTGGTGTTTTACCATTTTGAATACCGATCCCAAAAAATTCATTCTCGAAATTATCAATCATAGAGCAAAAATAGAAAAACTGAGATATAGTTGAAAAACCTAAAATAAATTTAATTCTAATATACAATCACAACTAACTATTGCTATATTTTATGTAAGCATTTTTTAGTCTAGTATCATATTTATTTTTCTTATACCCCGATCCATTATATCCTTCGGCAAATCTTGCCCAGTTCTTTTCTTTTATCCAATCCAATAGTTTTTTACCTTTAAAAGATGTAGTTTCTATAAATTTACCAAAAGCTTTAAGATGCTCTCTTTCATGATCATACATTTCTGAAACAAAATGATCTACAGAAGAAAAACCTAAGTTCGCATAATGAAACCCCATGATTTGGAAAGCTCCCCATGATGCCGAGCTATATGCTGCTTCATGAAAAGCTGGTTCATCAGACATTCCTGCAGCCTTTTCTAAACGATCATACTCACCAGCTCCCCCTTTATAGTATGTTTTGGTCCATTTTTCATATAATACGTTTTTAGTATATTCTGAAACATACTGAGATGGATTTACTCCCCGTTTATCCAGTTCTTTCCAAAAAATATGGCCTTCAAACAAAATTCTTGGCCTGCCAGATACCAAAAACCCTTTTCCATTACTTTCTATTTCATTAACCGCTTTTACCATTGCTAATTCTAATTCAAACTGATCTGCAAAATCCTTCACATCTTGTTCGGACAAGAGTTTATCATTAAATGCAATAAAGTCATTTTTGATTTCGATAAGTTTGGACCAGGTTTTAAGTCCTACTATACCATCTATTACAAGATTATGTCTAGTCTGAAAATCTCTGACGGCTGCATCCGTATCTTTTCCAAAAAAATTAGACACATATACTTGATATCCCAGTATGGTTAAAATTTCTTCCAAAAAATAAACATCCTGTCCGTTCGAACGGTAACGTATTGTTTTCATTTGTTTATATTTTATAGATTTTTGTATTGGGTCAACTTCTATTTTAAAACAGAAGGTTAAGTATCAAATAGTTTATAACTAAACGCAAAATTCTCTAAACATGTTTAGTAAAAACTAAATATCTGGTATATCAATTTTTGTTTTCTATACATATTATATAGATAAACATGCACATCTTTGTAAGATCATGAGAGATGATCTACATTTTAATAGATGCCTAAAATCTAAATTTCGTAAGGGTAATTCTTGTGAAGATACAAAAAATAGTATCCCAAAGGCGTAATCTTAAAATCAACTTCAATCTCACTACACCACATATTATCAGATACTTATAATTGATTTTCGCTCTAGTTTATAATTGCTATTATTCG
>NZ_JACA01000057.1 GCF_000520995.1 Aquimarina macrocephali JAMB N27
CAGTACCTATCTCCGCAGAGGAAAGATTCCGGTTATTATTGGGGGACTATGCCAAAATAAAAGTAGAAAATTTAAAATTAAAGGAAGAACTTGAAAAAACAAAGGCTAGAGCAGTTATTAGAGATTATCTGGTAGAACAACGAAATGAACATCAACAGGATAAAAGTGGTAACACAACTGTGGTTTCAGAAAGAGATTTTGAAGGTTACATAGATAATTACTTCGATGAATTGTATTTAGATCAATTTTTACATAGGATAACTATTAATGAGATGCAAAGTGGATTTTGTTTCGAAGTGTCTGGAGAAGATTTAGATCATTTGGGTATTAATCAAGGTGATTTTGTATATACTGATGCTTTGATAGAACATTATGATTTAGTTAGAAAAGAAAACTTATATGTGGTTATTATTAATGACCCTGTCAATGGGAAGGATATTCTTATAGGACAAATTCGATGGTACAGGGGGGCTATAGGGCTTGTACAGCTTGATAAACGACAATTTGATTTGGAAGGGAATCTTAATATTGAACAATTATGGGAAGTGAAAGGGCACATTACTAGAGAGGAATATGATATAAAAGTTAACTGTGATGATGATTTTGAAACACCATATTAAATACTTTGATCGCTGACTAATCATTTGAGATTTTGGTCATGACAAGCAAAAAAATAATGAAAAGTGCTAAAATTCGAAAGTCATCGTAATTTCATTCATTTTGATTTTTTTAAGAAAAATTTATAGGTAACATTTTATAGAGTATGGACACCTATTAGAAGGACAACATTGAAAATACGTTGCATTTAGCACAAAGAATACAATTAATTTAAGGTAAAAAGAAAATGGATTTTGAAAACAGTGAAAAGGACTATATAAAAAAGATAAATGCACAAAGCCAGGAAATGATCAAGGATTTTCAAGATCATTTAGCAGAGGTGAAAGAAGTTCATCCTGAAGTAAATGACAGGATGATCTTTGAAGGTTGGGCAATCCAAAAAATAGCTGGTTTACAAGTGATCATAAAAGAATTAGTAGAAGACAATCAACGATTGAGAAATTTTAGTAATTTGAATTAAAATGATTCTTGATAATTCTTATTATAATTGACAATAATTCTACGTTTTAATAAAAAAAGACGAAATTATAGCGAACTAATCCAAATATTTAGCTACAATTGAATATGCCTGTTCCCTTATTCTATCAGTTTCTCTAATGTCATCCATTCTTATTTGATTATAATTATAAGGAATAGATACTTGTTTTATTTGTTGTTTTAGCTGTAGTAATTGTTTGAAACATTCCTTATCCTTTTTTATTGAAGGAAGATTCATGGCATCTATGATTCCAATAGACACGTTGTTAGTATAATAAACTAAGTCATAACTTTTATGTGACAATTTAAGTTTTATTTGATGCATAATTATAATTGTATAGTTTTTTATTATGCAAATATAGCTAAATATAGATATAAATTATAGTTTAATTTTAAATTTTACAAAAGGATTATCTGTGAGTTCTGGAGTTTGTAAAATTAATAAACATAAATCAGCTAGCATTTAATAGTTCTTTTTGCATTTCAAAGTAGTTGCTTAAATCTTCCAAATCTTGTAATGAAAAGTTTGAACTCTGGATATTTGGGACTACTAGTAAAAGTTAAAACGTTCAACCCTATATGCTATAATACTAAGCAAAGATATAATAGGATAAGATTTTAGTGTTAATGAAAGTAAATAAGAGTGTAACCCTTATGAAACCATTAATAATGTAGAATGGTCTTTTGTAAATGTTTCTATTTCAAATAAATAGTCTATAGAATGGTTAGATATTTCAATTTCTCCCGCTACATTTGGGACATTTTTTTCCTCAAGCCAGACAAAATTGTCTGGCTTTTTTTTGACTTTTTAAAATAGCATGTTTCGGAGGTGTCAAAAATGTAGAATTCTTCCTCTTAGGATTAACAGAATATTTGCATAAACACAACTTTTGAGTTTGATTTGATTCTGTAAATTTCAGCTATCAAGGTTATTAATTTATAAAGACAATTTCTTCGATAAGTCGGCTGTTTTTGTCCAAATTGTTTTTAGTAGTCTTTGTTGTTTACTGAAAAAAATATCAAATGATTTATACTATAATTCGGCACTAAATCTAATTTGCTGACGAATTATAGTTTTTTGTATCTTTGCCTCAAAATCAAATAAGATATCGCAGAGAGAACACTACATATAGAATCCTTCAAAAAGAAGTTTGAGAATTTTGATACGATAACGGTCAAGAAGATATTCGATTTTTATCAAAGTAAAGATACTTTTGTCAAAAAGAGTACAGTCAATTGGCGAATATATAAACTCGTTGAAAAAGGAATCATACAAAGAGTTGGTCGAGGAAAATACAGACTTGGAAAACAAAAAGAGTTTCATCCAAAGGTCAATCAATCAATAAAATCTTTGTATACTATTCTTAAGAATGAATACCCATATTTAGATATTGCTATTTGGACAACGGAATGGATATCACAATGGATGCTCCATATTCCCCAAACAAATAAAACAATTATTGAAGTAGAAAAAGGAACAGAAGACAGTGTATTCTATTTCCTTTCTAATATTAGAAAAAATGTATTTCTAAATCCATCTAGAGACATATTAGACAAGTACGCACAGGAAAATAAAAATCAAATTATTATAAAGAATTTGGTTACGGACGCACCGCTTCAGAAAATAAACAGCTTAAAAACACCAGCATTAGAAAAAATAATTGTTGATTTAATACTTGACCTTGAAATTTTTTCAGAATATCAAGGTCGAGATTTGGAAAGCATTATTGAGAATGCATATCAATTTCACTCTATTCAAGAAGATAAGCTTTTACGCTATGCAAATAGAAGAAGAAAAAGAGAGTTTGTAGAACAGTTCATTAAAAGGATTATATAGATGATATCAGCAGATAGCTTATCCATAGAATGGATGTCTTCAAAAATACGAGAGTTTAAAGGAGACCCAATAATTGTCGAAAAAGTAATTCAGGCATTGACCCTATTAGAGTCTTTGCGAATTGAAAATCTTGAATTCATTTTTAAGGGAGGAACGGCTTTGATGTTGATGATACAAGAACCAAGAAGGTTCTCGATTGATATTGATATTCTAATCGAAAATAAGGATCAGGATTTAGAGCAAATCTTAAATGTCATCATTGATAAGACGGTTTTTGTAAAATGGGAAGAGCATAAAAGAAAAACTGTTTCTGAAATAGAGAAACGTCATTTTAAATTATTTTATGAACCTTTAGTAAAAATGAGAGGTGATCTTAACTACATTTTATTGGATGTGGTTTATGAAACAAACCCTTATGTAAATATTCAAGAGACTAATATTTCTCATTTTCTGCTAATTGAAGAAGGATCTCCAATTCAGGTAATAACACCTACATTAGAAGCTATTCTTGGAGATAAGCTAACAGCCTACGGACCTAACACAACTGGAGTACCTTTAACAAAGCCTATGGAGGTAATGAAACAGATTTATGATATTGCTGGAATCTTTGACCGTATATCTTCTTTAGAAACTGTAAAACAAAATTTTATCAAAGTTGCCCAAAGAGAATTAGCTTATAGAGGCTTTGAAAGTACGGATCACAAAGTCATCTTTGATGATATTATTAATACCTCTCATAATTTTTGTGTTTACGGAAGACTTGATAAAAAGACTTTTGCCATTATGCGTTCAGGGGTTAGCAGGCTAAACAATTTTATTTATGGAGAAAAATTTAGAGAACCCCAAGCTCAAATTGCAGTTGCTAAGGCAGCGTACTTATCATCAAAACTCGATGCTGATTCTTTTAATTTAGAAACGTTTGATAAGTCAATAGATATGAATGATTGGGCGATTTCTGACCATCATTTTTCTGCATTAAATAAATTAAAAAAGCATAATCTAGAGGCTTTCTATTATTGGTATAAGGTATTTAAATTCTAAGAATGAAAGATACCACATTACAAATACAACTTTTAAAATCGTTATTCAAAGGACGTGAAGATGTATTTGCCTTACGTTGGGAAAAAGCAAATAAAAGTGGTTACATGCCAGCATATTCCTATGACCCTTATATGTACCGACTTCATAAACAAAGAGGTGGCACATTTAAAAATTACAAAGACAAGATCTATGTGAAGTTGGATGATTATCAATTATCAAAACATTTAAATGGAAATCAATTTATTGGTATTTATCCCTTATTAAAGGATGACACTTCTTGGTTTATAGTAGCCGATTTTGATAAAAATAATTGGCAAAAACAATCTCAAAGAGCAGTTGAAGTATGCAAGCAATATCATATTCCTGCTTATTTAGAACGCTCTCGTTCTGGAAATGGTGGACATGTATGGGTATTCTTTGAGCAACCCTATCCCGCAGTAAAGAGTAGAAAGATTTTGCTTAAACTTTTTGAACAAGAAGGTGTTTTTTCCGTGTTTGATAAAAACACAAGTTTTGATCGACTATTTCCAAATCAGGATTATTTATCTGGAAAAGGGTTAGGTAATCTTATTGCTCTTCCCTTTCAAGGAAATGCTTTACAAGATAACAACTCTTGTTTTATAGATGCAGAAACACTTACACCTTATAAAGATCAATGGGTATTTTTGAAAACTATTCAAAAAGTATCGAACACTCATTTAGATTCAATTTTAAATGAATTGTCTAAGCAAGATAACCATGGTACTGTTATAGTAAATAGAACACCTGACAACCCAGAGAAGTTACGGATCATCCTTGAAAATAGTATTACTATACATCGGAATAACTTGACTCCTACAATAGCTAATTTCCTAAAAGAGCATCTTAACTTTTTTAATACGGATTATGCTATTAAAAAGAAAACAGGAAGGAGTACTTGGAAGACTGAACGATACTTTAAACTTATTGATGAAACAGAAAACACCATTGAAATTCCAAGAGGGTTTATTGGAAAATTACTTCGGTTTTGTAATAACCAAAATATTGAATATGAATTCCTAGATCAAAGGAAACAACTTGATACGGTTGAATTTTCATCTTCAATTAAGTTATTGAAACATCAGTATCGTCCTATTGAAATTGCCTCAAAAAAAGATTTTGGAATTATCGTTGCTCCACCCGGTTCTGGAAAGACAATCATTGGGCTAAAAATCATTGAACAAAAGAAAAAGACTGCATTAATCATTACTCATAGAAAACAAATTGCAGAGCAATGGATAAGTAGAATTGAAACTTTTTTAGGAATTCCGAAAAGAGAAATTGGTAAAATAGGTCAAGGGAAAATGAAGATCGGAAAACATGTAACAATAGCATTAATTCAATCGTTAACAAAGAAAATTACTAATACAGATGAAAAAATAATAGATGCTTTTGGAACGATCATTATTGACGAATGCCATCATATTCCAGCTAAATCTTTCCGAGAAGTTATTCATAAACTATCTCCATATTACCAATATGGGCTAACAGCTACTCCTTTTCGTAAAAATAGTGATGAAAAATTACTTTTTGTGTATTTAGGCGATATTATTTCGGAAATAAAGTCACAGGATATTGACCGATATAAAAAAGCAAGGATTAAAATTCGAGAAACTAATTTAAATGTTCCTTTTAATTCTAAAACAGATCATTTTGAGACACTTTCAAAAATACTAATTCACGATTCCGAAAGAAATAAACTGATTTTAAAGGATATTCAAAATGTACTAGATAATGGTAGAAAAGTTGTAATTATTACTGAACGGAAGGAACACATTCAGGTACTTTATCAATATCTAAAAAATCATTATGAAATCATTCATATTTCTGGTGATGACAGTACTTCTTCTAGGAATTCAAAATGGAAAAGTATTGAACAAGGAAACTATCAAGGTATTATAACAACTGGTCAATTTTTTGGAGAAGGTACGGATATTAAGAGTGTTTCTTGCTTATTTCTCGTGTATCCTTTTTCATTTAAAGGTAAGCTAATTCAGTATATAGGAAGAGTACAACGTTCTGAATTAACACCAATCATCTACGATTATAGAGATAAGCAAATTTCATATTTGAATAAGCTCTTTTTAAAAAGAAACACACATTATCGAAACTTAGACCGTCAGGCTTCGTTATTTGATGACATAGAAGAAACTTTTGAAGCAAAACCAAAGCTACAAGATGATATTGACAAGGCAATAAAGGTTGCGATAAGTGACTTGGATTTTCATTATGGAATGGTTTGTTTTTCATATAAACTATCAGAACATACTTCTATTCAATTTGAAATTGAAAATGAGGAAATGCAACCGGAGTTTGAGGTTTTGAAACCTTATTTTTCTAAAGTTTTGAACTCCAAGTCGATCACTGTTCAAATTCAGATTGGGTTTGAAGAAAATGTAATCGTTTCTCAATTAGCTATATCAAAAGATATTAACCGTATTAACAAAGAATTGATAGACAGTGTGAAATTTCAGTTTGTCGAACAGCATTTTATAAAAAATGGGAAATCTAAAAATGAAGAAGGTATCGAAGAGACTCCAAAAACAATAGGTTCTTTCTATGGTTCTGAAGATAAACTACTAGAAGATATCTTAAAAAATAGTAGTTATGCTCATCATAAACAGCTTTTATATTTGGCAAAACACCACCAATATCAACGATTAAAAATTAGATTTGTTTTGTATCCATTTTCATTTGTTTTCTTACTGGAAGGACAGCAAAACTATCATATCGTTCTGGAAACATTAGATACAAAAGAAGCTACCTATATTTGGTATCTTTCTAAAGAAACTTCTCAATTTAAAAAAGAATTAGAATTAATAAATCAAAAACTGAATTGGATTCGTAATAATGGTCGTCAATCTTTTTTAGAAACTAAAAGTAAAAACTTCAGTAAAATCATTCATGATTACAGCCAAAATAAAAAAGGATTCTATAAATGGAAAAATGCTTTGGAGGAGCGATTAATTTAAATTTTTATGATGTCATATTTAACATCTGTTCATATAAAAACGGATAGAGATCATCCTTATCCTTATAATGTTCCGGCAATAAAGTTTGCCAAAAATATTGATGTGTCTAATAACATCACTTTTATTATTGGAGAAAATGGTTCTGGAAAATCTACATTGCTGGAGTCTATTGCCTTTAGATTGCAGCTTCCCCATATGGATGGTAGAGGATATGATAAGAAATGTTTTGATGCGGCTAGAAAGCTATTGCCTTATTTAGAATTGAACTGGGATATAGAACGTTCCGTTGGTTTTTTCTTTAGAGCAGAAGATTTTGGGGATTATCTAAATAGTGTACATAGAACAGATATTAACTTACACAATCAGATGGGATATTTAGATCAAGATGTTCCAGAACATGTTATTCAGCAAATGAAAGATAGTGCCAATCATCAATTACATCAAGTGCGTAGGAATTATGGGCAAGAATTGGATTCATTCTCTCACGGAGAAGCTTATATGCATATTATGAATGAAATGGTAAACCAACGAGGTATATATCTTCTGGATGAACCGGAAGCTTCCCTTTCCCCTTCAAAGCAATTAGCGTTTATTTATTTTTTGCAAGAGCATTTGCAAAACTTCAATTCTCAATTTATCATTGCCACGCATTCTCCAATGCTAATGGCATATCCGGACGCTTCCATTTATGAAATTACTGATAAGGATATGAAAAAGACCTCTCTGGAGGAAACAGATCATTATTCGATTACAAAATCATTTCTTAATAATCCCAGAGCATTTTTAAGACATTTCTAGGTATAGTACTATTATTACAACAAACTCTTTTATTTCAATTAAATCCTTTTACAAAAATTGTGAACTCTTAAGTTTTGGGAGCTTTCTGGATGTGTTTTTCTTAACACATTTTGTCTGTTGTTTTGTTTATAATAATTAGTTTTACAAGACTTAAATTTCAATCATTAGTAATGATAATCCCGTTAAACCAATTCGAGACATTAATAGATGATAAAATCCTAAAAAGAGGTGTTGCTTATTATGAAAATGGAGCTGTTGTTGATTTTGAAGAAATCTCTACAGGAGAATACGAGGCTATTATACTTGGTAGTGAAGAGTATAGAGTGCAATTTAAAGTTTCTGACAATACTATTGTAGAACACTTTTGTGACTGCCCTTATGATTTTGGTCCGGTCTGTAAACATCTTGTAGCTGCTATTTTCTATTTAGAACAAGATCGCCTCATGATTAATCATCAAACACTCTCTACTCAGAAAACAGAAAAGAAAACAATTTCAGTCTCAAAACAAGTCAAGAATCTCTTAAAGCAGATTTCGCATAAAGAATTAATTAGTTTTATAGAAAAGCAAAGTAAAGCAGATAAAAAGTTCAGGAACTATTTTTTATCTGCGTTTAGCTACCTTCATCAGGGACAATCAAAGGATTTTTACAAAAAACAGATCCATAATGCTTTACAAGCTGCTAAAGGGAGAAATGGATATATCAGTTGGTCGGAAACTAAATACATTCACAATACGATTACTCCATTTTTAGAAAATGCTTATAGGGAAAAGTTCTAGATCCTTCCTATAAGGAATAGTTGTATCTCCTCCTTATAGGGAAAAGTTCTAACTCTTTCCTATAAGAAAAACCTACATATCATTGCTATAGGAAAAATTCTTGTGTCATTCCTTATAAGAAAAACTTACGTGTCGTTGCTTTAGTAAAAATTTTAGTGTCATTACCATAGAATCAAGTTTGAGGTTTGTTTCTCTGTTACCAAACAAAAAGTTAAATTTTGCAACTTTTCAAATAACATCAAGATCGATACGAAACAGGGATAAATTTATTCTTTAGTAACCAATAAATTTTTAGGTACAAATCGAGGTGCTTATTTTTCTCGAATACAGACCACAATCCACCTGTGTATTTGCCATTCAAATCGGGCTGTATATTTTTATCAAATACTGATCCCAAAAACTTTGATACACTTAATATTTACCTTATGTTCCGTTTTTTAGTAAAAATCTAAATTGGACTGTGCATTTTTAGTTAAAAACCATTGTTAAAAAATAAGTTGTGATCGGGCTGTATATTTGGGAAAAATCAGAATCCCAATCGACCTGTGTATTTTTAAGCTAAAAAAGGTAAGTATAAGCTTTAAAAACTTCATTTTATATCAGGTGTATTTACCTCCGAATACTATTGTTTAGAGATAATCCGAGTGCTTTTTGAATTACATCTCATGCAATTTATATCCATAACAATATATGTTAACCCACATTTATTTGAATTTAGATAGCTTAAAAATGTGTTGAACTATGTTTCAATGCATGGAAATTACTGTAACCCTATTTCGAATTACGATAATGTGAACAGCTTTATTAAAGAAGAAACGATCCAAAACCTCAAAAAAAGTTCTTGTTTAATCCTGGGGCTTCCATAAGTTTGTTTACTGTCATAGAAGATGTTTTTTATTTCTAAAGCTAATTTCTGATCTTCCAAAACCCTATTACAAGGACCGTTACTATACCATCGATAATAACCTCCTGCTAACTTTTAATACTTTACACATTTTCTCAATGGGGTATATATGTTTATACGAAACTATGAATTGATAGATTTCCTACCGCTCTTGGAGAAAATGTAAACGGCCTTTTTAAAAATTTCTAGTTCTAATTGAGCATCTTTAAGAGCTTTACGTAACTCCTTTACTTCCTGATTATCTACTTGAGAAGGTGGTTTAGACACCTTTTTTGAAGATCCATCTTCACTATCTAGCTTACGCCTTCGATAAATCCTATCAACTTTAACCCCTAGTTCATCGGTTAATTCCTTTATGTTTTCTCGCTGATAACTTAACCGAACAGCTTCTGATTTAAATTCTTTACTATAAAATCGTTTCTTCATTTTTCTAAGATGTTTATTTAAACATAAACTGTCTTAAATATCTATCCGAATAAAGGTAGCAACTCCAACATCTCATGCAATTTATATCCATAACAATTTATGTTAACCCACATTTATTTGAATTTAGATAACTTATAAATGCGTTGAAGGAGGATAACAAAAATAAAATAGTTGATAAACAAGGATATTTTTAGATTCATTCTTCATTAAAATGGTTGTGACTGGTTATTATGCCATTTCTTATGCGAAATGGTCTAATTAGATAGTTTAAAAATGCTGCAATTTGCTTAAAATTGCAGCATTTCAAATTTCATTATAATTGGGTTATTACCCAACCACATTTCTTCTATTTAATTTAGAGGTTCTACTACACCTGCTATAACATTTGCCCTATAAGCTGTTTTTGTGTATACAAACCCTCTTTGTTCCTTTCTACCATCAGAATCTAAGAGTCTATTAATTCTGGTAAAGCGAAAATAATGTCCATCTACGCGGTGACCAAAATTAGCTCCTATACCACCAGAAGTGTATACAGGTATTCTATATTCCATTTTAGTTTCTGATACTGGTTGTGTCATTATTACGCGTCTTTTGGATTTAGGAGGAATTATAATTTCACTGCGTACTTCATAAACTTCTTCTCGGCTAGAAACACCTCCTTGAGTAGCGCTTACACCAACTGTTATTTCTATAGAACCCTCTGTAACAAGAGGAAGTCCAACTTTACCGCCAAGAGCTACACTTAAAGACTCAGTTACACTCCAAGAAGAATTTGATCCTTTTTTTATACTATGAACAATAGTATGCTTATCTTGTACGTTGGAAGGGTTTTCAAGTGTTACGTCATAAATTATTTTTTGTCGTTTATCACCTGGATCAACTACACTAATAATTGGATTTCCTGTATGAATATATGATGGAACATTATATCGTACTGTAATAGGAGGATTCATCCCATCAAATATATTTTCATTATTAATAGCGATTCCATCTGGCCGACTCCCATATTTTGTAGTCATAAGGTGCATTATTCTATATTTATCAAACCCTAAAGCTTTTAGGTGAGCAAAGTTTAATTTTTCTTTAATGTAAGATTGTACCTTATTCCTTGGCTGTTCTTTATTACTATCTTCTTCTTTATCAAAATTGAGGTTTGGAACTTCTTCCCATCCATCATTTAGCATTTCTTTAATGGACTTATACCCTAAACTACTTTCCAAATCAGTAGCAGGCTCTTGTTCATGAGAAGTAATTTCATTAATAGTTTGTTGTTCATCAGATAACATTTCTGAATCTTCTTTTTCGCAAGCAGTAAATACACACGCTAAAGCAATCGATAATAAAACTTTTTTTAAATTTTTCATTTTTGTGAATTTTAGTTATTTAAAATTGAATAATTTTTCAAGTTTTTATTTCTAAGCTGACGACTAACAAAAAACTTCAGGTTTTTATTCTATTAAAACATGATATTATTCTTAAAAATTCATTGCTACAGATAATCTATAGGCCTGACCCAAAATTGATCTCTCCAGAAAGACATCATCTTTAGCATTAGTTGTTTCTCTGTTGGTTCCTTCCAGTAATATATTAACTCCAATTACCGTATCTTTAATCGTTCCTGATACATTTTTTCCTCCCTGAGCAATGAAATCTCCATTCCGAAAACCAAGAAGAGAATAACACATAGTCTTGTTCTCATAATTTTTAAGTATTTAGTTCTTTGCAATTTCATAAAACCTTAATGATAATTTGTTTTTTCTTTAAGATTCAAAAGGTTCGAAATCGTTTTCGATCACATCGAAAACGATTTCGAAAGAAATATTCATTTAGGGAAAAAAGCCTGTATAAAAACACTTTTCTCATTCTTTTTATCCCTTTTCACTAATAAGAGAGGCTTTTTAATTTTTTATATACAATTTAATCTAATTGTATTTTAGCTTAAATTGTATATTTAATAAATATAACACTTAGTCTATGAAAGTTACTACTCTAAAAGATATTGCTAATGAATTAGGAATATCTGTAGCAACTGTATCTAAGGCTTTAAAGGATTATCCGGGTAAATAAAGGGACAAAGAAAGGGTTCTTCAGATCGCCAGAAAACTGAATTATTCGCCTAATCAATTAGCTGTAAATATAAGAACCAAGCAAACAAAAACGATTGGTGTTATTATCCCAACTACGGTACATTATCATACTCCTCATTTTTAAGACAGCTACTTAAAAATGAGGAGTAATATATTTAAACCTTCTTTCAATAACATAGTGGGCAATATCATGATAAGGAATATTTGGGCCTATTCTTTCAATAGTCAAACTTCCATCGTTTCTTTTACAAGTTAAAATGTTTTGGTTTTTGTCTTTTGTAATTATTATTCCATCCTTCAAATGCTTTTCAATCCCTACAGGCAAAATTAGGTTGGACTTATACTTATAACACTCATTTATGTTTTTGTACGTACACCTCTATTTTCATATACTTTAACTTTCATAAAATTTAAAAATATAAAGAAATCTTTTTAGCAAACATCATATAACTTTTAAATTATAGTTCTTCTTCCAACCTCACCCATCCAACCCTTTCTTCGGTATTTTGTCTTATTCTTTCACATAATTGTCCTGTGTGGTGTTGAAGATGTCTGAGATTATAAAACTGAAGCTCTACCTTATTGAAATTCAACCAATCAAACCCAGAATGAGAATTGAAATTAATTTTTTTTACTCGGTTGCTCAGTGTTTTAGTTATTTTTTTATGATATAAAAGAATCTCGGGTTTTGAATAAGGAGTCTTGATTTCTGGTAATTTTTCTCCATACTCCCCAATTCTTCCTAGGTTTTCATAGTTGTCTTTATGTTTTTCCCATACCTGAAACAATTCTTTTTTTTCAGATAAATATAAATCCGTATAGAACAGTGTATGGTAAGAAAGTTGCCAGAAAACGTTAGTGTAAGATTTGTCGGTCCATAATGAATTAGGGCATTTTTCAATAGCACTCTTTAGCATATTTAAAGAAGAACTATATTGGGACTGTATTTCATCTTTCATTTTATCTTTATCTTTTTTGAATATTATTCACTCCAATCTAAAACTAGTTCAGGTAAAACAGATTCTGTATCTAAATCTATATTCTGAATTTTTGCAACTTCTCTTCGAAACCAGTCTGAAAATTCGGTTTTGTCATTTTTGAAATTTACCATAAAATTTTCATCTCTAGACTCTGTGTAAACCACTACATCATAACCTGTACTAGTTTTTTGTAAGTACCAACTTTCTTTGGTTACTCCAATGCGGTTGTGCATTTCTGTAAATTCATTGTTTCTAGAAGTATTTACTGTTTCAACAAAAGCTAACCATTCATCTATTCTTTCTTTCAAAATAGGAAAACTGTATACATATTTCTTCATTTTTATTTAATTTATAATTTGAAACAAAGTTATATACATAAACTGATAAAAATCTTAATCTAGTTTAAGACTGGTTTTTATTTTTTATTTTGCTTAAATATTCAGGTGTGAGTCCTAAAAAAGAAGCAATCAAATTTTGAGGTAACCTTTGTGCTAATTCTGGAGATTGCTCAGTAAAATGAAAGTAAATATCTTCTTTAGAAAAATTATATAAATATTTCATCATTAATAAAGATTTACCATAAGAAGTTTCGTATACCTTTCTAAAATATTTTTCTAACTTTGGAAATAAGGTTAATAATTTTTCTTGTTTTTCATAAGTAATGGCAAGAATTTCGGTAATTTCAACAGCTTGAATGTGAAAATCTGTTGTAGTTTTATTTTGATATGCTAAATAATCAGTCATCCATCTATTTTCAATTGCAAACCGAACGGTTCTTTCAATTCCTTTATCATTAAAGAAATACATTTGAATACACCCTTTTAATACAAAAAAATTAAGATTACATTTATTACCAGCTCTAAGTATTGTATCTTTCTTATTTAGGGTACATAAATTAAAAAATGTAAGTATCTTTTGAAATTCACATTCATTAACTTCTATGAATTGATTAATATGTATAAAAAGTTGATTTGACATTTTAAATTAAGAATTTTACTTCTATAATATACACAATCCTAAAAAATGAAAAATTGCATTACATTATACATTTCTTTTTCCTGGTTTGTATACTGTTATGGTATCGTTTTGAAAAAATTAAGGTAATTTTTTGTTTAAAAAACCAAGATAGTAAAAGTAAGAGGAATTCTTGGTAGGAGTTTTATAAATAGAAAATGGGATTACTGGTTTTTAAAACAGGAATACTGTTTTGGTATTAGAGAAGCTTAAACTTTATTGATGGTTTTAAAAAAAACATTCCCTAAATGATTCCTATACAAAATCAATAATTTACTGAAGCAAAATTAAGAGCTAGTAAGAAAATATGTAGGCAATAATAATTAATCTAGAATTTAAAATAATTATCCTACTTTTACACATACAATGGATTTTAAACATCAAATTTTATTTTTATTCAGTGCTTTAGGAGCTCTTAATGGACTCTTGTTATCTTTTTATTTTACTTTTAAAAAAAACAATTTATTTAACTACTTTCTTTCTGCTCTTTTATTCGTTTTAAGTATAAGAATATTAAAGTCGGCTTTCTTTTACTTCAACCTTAACCTGTCAGAGTTATATATTCAAATTGGTTTGTCCGCGTGTTTTCTGATTGGTCCATTTCTGTATTTTTATATAAAAAAAACTTCAAAAAAGTACAAAAAAGCAAATAGTAATTGGCTATACCAAATTATTATATTCTTGGCCATAATAATTACGATTGGTATTAATTATCCTTATCGTGAAAACACCCTTTTGTGGTCTAATTATTTTGTAAAAATAATTTACTTCCAATGGCTAATATATATTATTCTTTCTGGTTTTTTATTAAAAGAAGAATTAACCAAACTGCTTTCAAAAACAATAAAATTAGGTGATATTGAGGTTTGGAGATTGAGTGTGTTTTTAGGGGTTTCATTTATATGGATTGCATATAGCATTGGCTCATATACTTCTTACTTAGTTGGTACTTTATCATTTTCATTTGTTTTTTATTTGTTTTTACTATTATGGTTTTTTAATAGCAATAAAAGTTCTGTTTTTTTCAAAAATCAAATTAAGTATTCCAACAAAAAAATTGACCATGTAGATGCAAAATTGATTAATGTCAATTTGACAAAATTGATGAACGAAAAAAAGTTATATGCAAATCCTAATTTAAAATTATCAGATGTATCTTTTGAACTAAATATTTTACCACATACTTTATCTCAATTTTTAAATGATAATTTAAATAAGAGTTTTCCTTTTTTTGTAAATGAATATAGAGTAAAGAAAGCTGAAGAAATATTACTCTCCAATAATAAATTAACCATTGAAGCCATTGGGAATGAATGTGGCTTTAAATCTAATTCTACTTTTTATTCAGCATTCAAAAAAATGAAAGGAGTTACTCCTGCAAAGTTTAAAAAAACAAATTATTTAAACGGTCATATTTCTCCGAATTTATAAAATCGAATTTCTTATTCTCAATTTCCTAATAGTTTTTAATCCGTAAATCGTAGTATTGTTAAAATTTCAAATTACGGATTAAAAAAAATAGAGTGTTATGAAAAATTATATAGTTTACATAGTATGTGTGTTTTTTACAATGCATGTTTCATGTCAAGTAGCTATAGAAAAAAATATAAATTCAAAGAATATAGAAAAACAAATAGATTCTATTTTTCAAAAATATAATAACTCAAAAACTCCTGGAATCGCAATTGGTGTTGTTAAAAAAGGAGAATTAATTTTTAGTAAAGAATATGGTATGGCTAATTTAGGGTATGACATTCCCGTGTCAGATTCTACAGTATTTACATTATGTTCAGTTTCCAAACAGTTTACTGTACTAGGCTTAATGCTTTTAGTTGAAAAAGATTTGATTTCCCTTAATGATGATATCCGAAAGTATGTACCGGAATTACCAAATTATGGGCATATTATAACATTGAGGCATTTAGCAAATAACACTAGTGGCTTACGAAGTAATCTTCAATTGCTTGGTTTAAAGGGATATACTGCTGATGATATGATTACCCAAAATACTGTTGACCAGGTTATTTTTCGTCAAAAAGAATTGAATTTTATACCTGGAGATGAATATAATTATTCAAACTCTGGTTTCATTTTATTAGCAAAGGTGATTGAAAAAGTGAGTGGAAAACCATTTAGCTCTTACATAAAAGAAAATATATTCATACCTCTTGGAATGCATAATTCTTTTGTGATGGACAATTATCAGAAAATTGTAAAAAACAAAGCGCATTCGTACGGATTAGGGGAAGATAAAAGCTTTGTGTTTTCACCTTCAAATTATTCATATGTCGGTGCTTCTGGTATTTACACAACCTTAGAAGATTTTTCAAAATGGGCAGCCAATTTTGATAGTATAAAAGTTGGTAGTCAAGATATATTTGATCAAATGAATACTAAAGGTGTACTGAATAATGGTAAAGAATCTTTTTATGCTTTGGGACAAATAGTGCAAGACTATCATGGTTTAAAAAGAATATGGCATTCTGGTGGAGATGCAGGTTATAGGTCTTATATAGGAAGATTTCCAGATCAAGAAACTACAATTATTTTATTAAGTAACAATGCAAGTGTTTATGCAGAAGGAGAAGCCTTAAAAGTAGCAAATTTATTTTTGAAACCATTTTTTAACAAAAGTGAAACAAAGATAAAACAAGAAAATCAAAAGCTTAGATTTATAAATCTATCGTTGAAACAAAAAGAGAAGTTAACAGGGTCTTATTTGAGTAAAAACTATGAGATTATTAGAAATATTCAAATCCAAAATGACACATTATTTTATGTGCGTCCAAATCAAGGGAATCGAAAATCAGAACTTAAACCTATAAATGCAACTAAGTTTGTTTTAGGTACTAATAAAGACGTACAAGTAAGTTTTAAAGACAAGCAAACTTTAAAGGTTTTAGTAAATAACGAAGAAGTTGAATCTTATTATAAATACGTTCCTAAAGTTTATACTACTGAAGACTTACAAGAATTTACAGGTAAATACTATTGTGATGAATTAGAAATAATTTATGAACTTAAGGTTGAAAATAATAACCTGATTATTTATAATTCAAAAATTGGAACAATTAAAATAAATTCATTAAAAGAAGATGTTTTTATAGGTACTAGTTGGATATTTAATTCTTTAGTTTTTGAAAGGAGTAAAAATAAATCAGTAATCCTGGGATTTAGAGTTTCTGGACAACGCGTGAAGAATATGTATTTTAAGAAATTGAAAAAAACATCTTTGTAAGGTTTCGGTTAGAATAATAGGCAAGTAGAGTGTTAATAGTTTAGAATGATTGTATTGAATTCTATCACTTTTTAGTTCTACATAATAGTAAAAACGAAACGAGCCAATACCATATATAATTAATTGCTAGTTTAAGCCAAGCCTATTTACGAAAATCTTAGCGGATTTTCTATTCCAGTTTTCATTTGCTAACTTTGATGCTTAAAATTACAACTAATCTTATACAAACACATTATAAAGTATAAAAACAATTTTAGCAAAAGAACCAAATAGTTTTCAAAAGGTATAATTGATGCACACTTATAGAACTTAAAAACTAGAAGGGGTACAATAGTTATTTATTTGCTAAAACCAATTGAATTATAAACATGAGTAACGAAATAACACCGGAAGAAAAACTCCTAATGGCTCTTTTTGGAAAGACTGATCCTAAATCTAAAAAAGGAAAACAGAACAAAGAGAAAAATGAAAGTATTCCTGTAGTTTGGAAAAACTTCATTGATATCACTGATATCCAGAACCTACGAGATCAGCTAATAGCACATTTATCTATTTTAGCAGATACTCCTGAATGCAAAAAAATTCTAACAGATATAATTAACCGTGCTAGTAAAGTTGAAATTGTCGGTAATAGACTCGTCATTTCTATTCTCACTGTTTCTAATGAAATTGGTAAATTGGTTTGTTCAGCTCCTTCCAGAAGAGACAATTCAAAATTTCCAAGTTCATACCAAGAGATTCTTAAAATCCACGATGGTTTTTCATTTCCAGATTCAGGACCTGCAGCTTTTGACACTAAACTTGGTCCGTATGCTCCGATATTTTTAAATGGAAAAGATGTGTTTACGATGTATGACCCTGATAGTTCTGAGGAGGACGAACTTGTTGCAGTCATTGACACGCATCAAGATTGGTTTATATTGGATGAACAAACCAAATTGTCTATTGATAAACCTGCAGTAAGATTTTTAAGTCATGGAAGTTCTAAAAGTGAAATAATAAGTAAAGACTACAGTATTGGAGGGCATTTTTTACGTTTAATAGCAATAACTATATTAGGACGTGACAAATCTTATCTGAAATTGTTTCAACGATTTTTTTAGAATCTATTAATTTAACAGATATTTGAATATTGGCTTATGAAAAGGAATGAATAAATATAGAGTTAAATAACACTTCTTAGCACGAAAATTAAAAGTATTAAAACGACTTTTTATTTGAGGCGTTGACAAATATTTGAGAAAAACGATGATTGAGATTAAAAAGGCAGGTAATTCGACTGAATTTAAAACCATAGAAAAATTGGCAACTGAAATTTTGCACGAAGTTTACGACCCAATAATTCCAGCTGAACATACTAATTATTTTTTAGCGGAATTTCAATCAAAAAATGCAATTGAAAAACAAATTAAAAATGAAAATTTTAGCTATTTTCTCTTAAAATTCAATACTAAAAATGTTGGATATTTAGGAATTCAAGAACTGAAAGGAAAACTGATTTTAAGCAAAATCTATATTTTGAAATCGTTTCGTGGACTGAAAATCGGAAAAACAGCGTTGGAATATGTTAACGGATTTGCAACGAATAACAGAATTGAAAAAATTGAGCTAATTGTTAACCAACAAAACCAAAATACGATTAATATTTATCTAAAAAACGGATTTAAAATAGTGGAATCAATTGTAAACTCGTTCCCCAATGGACATTCTGTTGAGGATTATAAAATGGAAAAAATATTGATTACGGAATAAAAACGATTTGCCAACAATGTATCCTATCTAAAGTTCTTTCCCAAATCTATAGGTTAAAAACACGATATTTAACCCTGTAACTAACTTATATTAAATATCTTACACTGCTAGATTATTAATAACTCCAATATAGCGTTGTCAATATTTCAATGATAGCCTATAGTAACCCTGTATCCTATATGTGGTATGACACAAGATCATCCACCAGCATCTCTATGATTATAATTGGCAAACAAGGCAGCTTGATATAAAATGTGATAACGGTTTAAAGCTTCCCCCACGTTGTTTAATTGTACTATTTTGTACCAAAAATATTGTCGATTTTTAGGCTTATCGTTCTTATTTCTTCCAACTTACCACTCTGAGGTCTGTTCTAATAATAGCATGAATACGACTCAATAACTTTCTTGTTACCTTTACTAAAATCCTCTTGACGCCTTTACCCTGTTGAGATCGATAATATTCTTGCATCATAGGGTCAAAACGTAAAGATTGCCAAGTAGTGGTTTCTACCAGGTTTTAAAAGAATTGTAGAAATTGCTAACACCTCAATTCTATCATTAGAGGATACACACACTACTATAGTAAATATATAATGTTTGACTCATAAAAGTCTTTCGAGTACTTAGTCTGTGATTATTTTGGCGGGTAAGGAGAAGGTATTAGCGATACAAAACCAGTATCTGAAAAACTTATAAGTGACTAGAAGGAATTAGGAAACAATTTCTGATACAGTATCTACCATTAGCAATTTTCTGATATCAATATAATAACTTAGATTTGTGGAACAAGAGCCGTATAATAGGAGACTATCACATACGGTTCTGTGAGAGGCTCGGGATGAAATTCCCCTTGCCTACTCGATTACTAACGGATTATATCCAATTGAAAATATATGAGTTTATTAAATCAATACTGTTTCAATAAGGGTAACTACTATCTGAATACTGCAGGACCTACAAAATCACCGAAAAAAGTGTGGGAATTAAGTAATTTTCAAGCTAAATCTGCTCCTTTGATTTATGATAATGTTTTATACTTATGTATAGATAAATGTTTTATTGCAATTGACCCTGAAAATGGCAACACTCTCTGGGAATATAAAATACCCGGACAAGCTACTATTCCTGTTTTTAAAACAGAACACGTTTTTTTTGGAGGATATTATAGTGATAATTATGTATACTGTCTAAATAAAAACACAGGAAAAGAAATATGGAAATATAGGACAGGATCAAGTCATTCTGGTGTTCAGAGAAACCCTTTAATATCTAAAGATTCCCTCATTTTGACGGCAGGAAAAACAATTCATGTTTTAGATATAGTCACAGGAAAAAAAAGATGGACTTTAAATTTAAAAAAGAGAATCGGATATAATACCCTTGTAGTTACCGATGAAAAAGCTTATGCTATAACATATGAAGGACCAAATAATCTTTTTTTGCATTGTATAGACCTCGATTCAAGGAAAGAGTTGTGGAAAACTAAAGTTTCCAAACCTATTTCAGATCCCATATATATAAATGGGGATTTGTACTTTTTAAATTGTGAAGGTGATTTGTGTTTTGTAGACCAACAAACTGGTGAAATATCTAGAACTAAGATCATAAAACTAAAAAAAGAAGCATCTCATCTCTTTCTAGTGTATCATGATGGAATTTTACTTATTGTATGTGATTATTATATTCTGGCTAGAGATCTAAAAAGTAATACGTGGTTATGGCATAAACATATAACTGGTAAAATAGGAAAACCTATAGTGAATAGCTCCGTGGTATATTTTGGGTCAATGCGGTGCGGAATTTTTGGTCTTGACATAAAAACAGGAAAGGAAAAATTTAATATAAATACAAATGTTAGATCAAAATTTGCTTGTAGTATTGGCGCAAATAAATTGTTCTATGCTGGTTCTATGAATGAGCATGAACTAACCGCTTATAAATGAGTATTAAACAAGGTTTAACAAAACTTAAACTGCATTTAATACAGCATAGCTAAGGCGTTTTACCTACGTAGAAAAACTTACTAAGTCAAAATTTCCGTATCAACCATTTGTACTGAATGGTCCGTTTCATCATACTTGCATTATGAATTCTAAATACAATAAAGAAGAAGTTATTAAGAAAGGAATGAGACTCTTTTGGACAAAGGGTTATCATAACCGTAGTATTGGTGAATAATTTTTATACATAAACAATATTTGTTCGTATTCGATTAGCAAAGTAGATGAAAAGACTGATTTGAAGTTGGACAAGAAAGAAGAAAAGAACAAACAAAAACTTAAAGAGACGTTACAAATGTCATCACAAAAAAATGAATGGAACCTTATCCAAGGTATTAGAGCAAGAACGTATCAAATGCTACAAACCACATTCAGTTGTTTTTTTCTCAAATGATTGCTCACAAATCACATCATCGTGGTCAGATAGTGTCAACAATAATGTGGAATGGTTTAAAGATAGACAAATCTGTGAATTTCTGATTGTGCAATTGAAACAGAAAGTAAAATATTGGAAATAAAAACAGTAAAAGAAAATTATTCTTTTTTAAGAAGAATAGAGATGTAACCTTATTGTCAGGTAAATCTTTAAGCACTTTTTTTTGTTTTTCTTTATGAATGGTCATTCATGATTTTTTCAAGATCATTCATTGCTTCAGAATAAATAGTCGTCCTTTAAAAAGGGGGTTGGTAATTTAGATTTGGTTAAAATTTTGGCTATATCTTTGAGTTTTACCATTGATTTTCCCATCTACAGCCATCATGAAGTTAATACTATCACCTATTTGTTCTTTAAGGAGGTTTTAGGCTACCTTATGATCTGCTTCGAGATGTCCGAATAAATATAACAACTCCAGTTCAATATTGTAAACGATGTTGGTATCAACTCTCAGGTAGCTATACCAGGTATAAGCCAGGCGAACCCAGCTCCTT
Organism: Aquimarina macrocephali JAMB N27; assembly: GCF_000520995.1. Classification (GTDB taxonomy): domain Bacteria; phylum Bacteroidota; class Bacteroidia; order Flavobacteriales; family Flavobacteriaceae; genus Aquimarina; species Aquimarina macrocephali. The sequence goes on from NZ_JACA01000057.1 coordinate 21,874, forward strand.
ATTCAAGCTACAATGCAGAGTATTTTAACTACAGCATAAGCGATACCCATACCCATCCACAATGCAATCAGTTAAAAAGCAATGGAAACCAGTATAAGATGTGTAACTACCATTTCAAACAATACAAAACAAAAAATGCAAGCATTACCATGTGTGTAATAGGTATATCACCACAAAGCTATAAAAAGAATAAAAACTGTATTATCTAAAATATTCTTAATCTTAAGAAAAATAATCCCGTTTTAGGGCATCATACAAGATATCCCTAAATTACATATATTTAATCAAAATTAAAGGTAGTTTTAGACGGACTGCCGTTATGTCTTATCAAAACAGAATCTCAAATAAGAATGAATCAATCTCATTTTTTAAAAAGCATTTTTAAATCTGAAAATTTTAATTCGAAGGAATTAGAATTGATTTTGATGCAGTTTGAAGAAGTAGAATTCAACAAAAACGAATACCTTATTGAAAAAGGCAAAGTAGCGAATTATTACTTCTTTTTAGAAACAGGATTCTTACGATCATTTACCATTGATATTGAAGGAAATGATGTAACAACTAAATTTTTCTCAAAAAATGATATTGTAATAGATTGGCATTCTTATTTTTTAAAGAAACCATGTAAAGAATCTATCCAAGCATTAACAAAAGGAAATTGCTGGAAAATTAGTTTTAACAACTTTATGAAATTATTCAGTATAGAAGCATTTAGAGAAGTTGGTAGAACCAGATTGATTAACAATTATTTTGAATTAAAAAACCATTCCATATCTATAATTGCGGATCAAGCAAAAGATAGGTATCTACATTTATTGAAAGAAAAGCCTTCAATAATTCAAAATATTCCTTTAAAGTATATCGCCACCTATTTAGGGGTTACTGATACTTCTTTAAGTAGAATTAGAAAAGAAATCACTTTATAATATCAATTATGTTTTCAACACAAGTACCTATTACTTTCTCTATCATTTTTTTGTTGGCATTCTCATTTCCTGTTATAATGGTAGCTCATTTAGCAAAAAAAGGTAGAATTAAAAACGGATTTTGGATAGTTCTTGGTTTTTATATTTTATATCTATTCACAGTGGCATTAGCAAGTTTTAACCGTTTTTTTGATGATGTTATGTTACCACCAAAAATAGTATTAACCACTACACTTCCTTTAGCAATATTTGTAACCATAGTTTATAATACAAAAGCTTGTAAAAAGACAAATACTATTTTAAAACTAGAAGATTTAGTCAAGATTCATATTTTTCGACTTATTGGTAGTACTTTTATAATTCTTTCAATGTTTGATTTATTACCAATAGTATTTGCTCTTTTCGCTGGTATTGGAGATTTGTTAACTGCCATATCAAGTATTTTTGTGGCAAAAGCTATCCGAAATCAAAAAAACTATGCGAAACAACTCACATGCATCTGGAATACTTTTGGTCTTGTTGATATTTTAATTACCTCTGCTATGGCTATTATATTCACTAAAATAAGTATAGATAAAGGTATTCAAGGTGTAGAGTTTTTAGCAGAATTTCCATTTTGCTTTATTCCAGCATTTGCACCACCAACTATTATATTTCTTCATTTATTGGTTTATCGCAAATTATCTTCATAAAAACAATCTGATTCTTATTTCTTGTCATAGGCAAAGATTTTTCTGTTTTTACTCTTCTACTTTTGATGTATTGTTTAACATTTAAAAACTAAAAGAGATGAAAATGGAACAAACTTTTATGATGATATTCAGGTATAGTTCTAATCCTGATAACAAATCTACAACTCAAGAAATGCTACAAATGAAAAAAGATTGGGACAATTTTATAGGGAACATTGCTATTAAAGAAAAGTTAGAAAGCACACATCAATTAGGTTATGGTGGAAAACAAATTTCTGCTGATTTAAACGTATCTGATGGAATTCTAATTTCTCAAAATAAAACGATTAGCGGAAATATGATTGTTAAAGCTAACTCTATAGATGAAGCTGTTGTAATGGCGAAAGATTGTCCTATTTTGAAAATAGGAGGCTCTGTTGAAGTTCGAAGTATTATCCCAATGGAGCACTAATGGAAATTAAAAAAATTAAAAAAATGATACTAACAATACTTGCAATCATATTAATACTATTTTTTGGTATTGGATTATATAATGCCAATAAATTAAAAAATATTCACATCCAAACAACGGTAAATATTAATGCCGATATTCAGACAATATTTGATAATGTTCTATACCTAAAAAACTTTCCGAAATGGTCGCCATTTTATGAAGTTGACCCAACACAAAAAATAGAAGTTAAAGGAAATGATGGAGAAGTAGGCGCTCAATTTCATTGGAATGGTAATAACGGGAAAGACCTAGGTTATCAGGAAATAAAGGAAATTAAACCTTTAGAATATATAAAAATGGAATGTGATATTCAAAAACCTTTTAAAGCAAATCCTACTTTCGAATATTCTTTCTCTAATTTAGGGAATATGGTTAAAGTCACACAGGATTTTGATCTCAAATCTGGATTAGTGGATTCTTTCTTTATGTGGCTTTTTGGAGCAAAGAAGAATATGGAGAAAATGAATGAAAGGGGAATGGAACTTTTGAAAGCTAACAGCGAAAAATAATAAGGCATAATAACAATGTATCCTATGTAAAACCCTTTCCCAAGTCTGAGATTAAAATACAATATTTAACATTCTAATTAACTCATATTAATGATTTTATATTATTGGATTGTTGGCAACACTATAATGGCGTTACCAACAATCCAATAATAATCTATAGTAACTCTACATCCTATATATGTGGTATGACACAAAATCGTCAACCAGCATCCCTATGATTATAATTGGCAAACAAGGCAACTTGCCATAAAATGCGATAACTTTATCTTTGTTAAAGCTTCACCCACGTTGTTTAATTATCCTATTTTGCACCAAAAAGTATTGTTGCGTTTTTAGACTTATAGTTCTTATTTCTTTTCAACTTATCACTCCTATCTGATAAGGGATGGGGGTCTGTTCTAATAATAGCATGAATACGACTCAATAATTATCTTGCTATCTTTACTAAAACCTTCTTAGCACCTTCACACTGGTGAGATCGATAATATTCTTGTTTCACAGGGTCAAAACGTAAAGATTGCCAAGTAGCTTCTATCAGGTAACTTCTCATTATACGGTTGGCTCTTGGTGTTAACCTAGAAGTAGTCGAATGATCTCCACTTTGGTGTACCGATAGGATCAAACCCACATAACTAATAAAAGCTAAGTTCTAAAATAAATATGATTGGTATGGTTATATTGTATAATAGATACAGATATTATGATTCCACAAGATTTCAGAGATTTTTTCATCAATTCAGACGCTTCTGTTCAACAACAGATTGTTTCCTCTTTGCTTGAACTATCGATAGAAACCTCGGTTTTAGTGGAGGATAGGGATAAAAAAGCATTTGATTGCCCTCATTGTTCTAGTAATAGAATACGTGCTAACGGCAAAAACAAATGAGTTCAACGTTATCAATGTAAGGATTGCCACAGGAATTTTAGTGAGACTACGGGTAAATTCTGGTTTGGTCTAAAGAAGAAAGATAAGGTTGATAGCTATCTATATTGTTTACTTTCAGGTTATAGTATACGCAAGAGTGCTAAGCAGGTAGGTATCTCCATTCAAACATCCTTTGATTGGCGTCATAAATTACTGACTTCCTTTCGGAGTGTTTCTGTAGAAGGGTTTGAAGGTATTACAGAGAGTGACGACCTTTTCTTTCCTTATTCAGAGAAAGGCAGCCATAATTTAGAGCGTCCTGCTAGGAAACGAGGTGAAAAAGCTAGTAAAGCAGGAATAAGTAATGAGAAGGTTGCTGTAATTGCTACTTGCTATAGGTCAGGAAACAAAGATTTCAAAGTAGCTACCAAAGGTCAGGTCGTATTAGTAAAAAAGATTTGGATAAAGCTTTAAAAGGAAAACTAGGCAAAGTAAAGGTTTTGTGTAGTGATAGCCATAGAAGTTATATCGCATTTGCAAAGAGTAGTAGTCTTACCCATAAAAAATTCAATGCCTCCAAAGGACAGCGAAGTGTAGATAAGATATATCACGTTCAGAATATTAATAATATGGATATGAGATTGAGAAAATTTATGGATTCAGTTAATGGAGTAGCTACTAAATATCTTCAGAATTATTTGAATTGGTTCTTAGTCCTTGAGAAAATCAAGAATTCAACCAATAGAATGGCAACAGCAGGCATAGCATTTACATCAAATACTGCATGGACAGAATTCAAAAATATAGCTGTAGAACATATCCTTTTTAGAACTTAGCTCTAATAAACTGTTTGAAGTTCTTAAACCTTCGTAAATCTCCCAACTCACAAAGGATTACAAACGTTACAATAGGATCTACTCACGGAACAGATCTAAGCAAATAGTAATCCTTTTTGTAATGTTTACGATAATATGCAAGGAACTTAACACTAACTCCCTATTGTTGTTTATCTACAAAATCAAAGGATAGTTCCTTTTATACCAATTCCTAAACTTATGCGACCAATGGGGTTGATCTAATTCTTTGGGAATCACTATAACTAAATACAACAATTACATCTTAATTTGGGTTTTAAGAATGATAAATTAAAAACAAAACATAAAAATTCGGCTCTGTGTTAATCCGAAAACTAGCATCTTTTCATACGCTAGGTTTCATACGCAGGGCGTCAAGCTGTCTAAAAACCTGCTATTCTTTTCTGTTTTATTTTTTTGTAATTTGAAGATATGAAATTTATTCAAGGAACTGATCGTAGCCAAACCCATCTTTTTCCAATTTCCTTAGAATCTTCAATCGACTCTGATAATGAAGTTCGACTTATTGAACTTTTTGTAGATAGTTTAGAGTTGTCAGAATTTGGTTTTAAAACTGATTTTAATGAAAATGACAGAACTACATATCACCCTAGTGATATTTTAAAACTATACATTTATGACTATCTCAATAAGATACGTTCATCACGAGATGCAGAAAAAACCTGTAAGCGAAATATAGAAGTAATATGGGTGCTAAAAACGTTACAACTTCACCACATTACCATTTCTAATTTTCGTAGAGACAATCCCAAGATCATCAAAAAAGTATCCAGAGCAACGATATTAATAGCGAAACATTTCGATTTAACAGAAGGAAAACTCATTGCCTGAGACAGCACCAAACTACATGCTTAAAACAGTAACAACAAAAATTTTAATCCAGAACTATCTTCTTGTGATGCTACTGATAAAAAACAAATCAAACAAGAAATCGAAAAACATACTAAACGTAAGCCAGATTATAAGCTACTGGAAAAACAACTCCGAGAAAGTAAGGAAACTCAAATCTCCACCTCTGATCCAAATAGTAGGTAAATGATTACCTGAAATAATATTACAGAGGTGGCATATAATATTCAAACAACTGTAGATGATAAACACAACTTACCCATTGATTATAAAGTAACCAATGACAGTAAAGCCATGGAAAACATGTTACAGCGTTCTAAAACTATTTTACAAAGTACTGATTTTACAACTCTTTTATGATAAAGGGTATCTAACAGGAAGTGAGTTTAAAACAGCTGATAATTTAGGGGTAGATGTAATGGTAGCTATTCCAACAGTAGCTGCACAAGCACCAATCCGGCATACAATTTAGATCAGTTCAGATATAATTCGCAAAACGATTATCATAGTGGTCCACGAGACAGTAAACTAACCACAACAGGTAAATGACATAAAGCAAAAACCTATTATTGGTTTAAAAGGTATACCACTAAAGATTGCAAGCAATGCCCAGTAAAAGATTAATGTACCATTGTTAAAGACGGAAAAGGTATTCAGAGAAGTGAATATCAAAGTTATACCAACCAAAATAAAGAGTATTTATCGAAAACGACAAGCTATTGTAGACCCCCTCATGGAACCATAAAACGCTAGTGGGAATTTAATTATATCATAACCAAAAAATACAAGCAAAGAGCTAATGCAGATATTGGGTTAATGTTTATAGCATACAATCTTAGAAGGGTTTTTAATATTATAGACAAAAATGAATTAAAAGAGTATTTCAAAAAAATCACCTCTTATGTATTGACCATAATAAGTGTAACTATAAGGAAAATAAGTTATTTTAAAGCACCTATATTTTTGAATAAATTAAGAGTAGTTTCTATTTAAAATCTCGCAAATCAACTTATATTTAACCAATAAAACCAAAATAACGAAGCTTTTAGACAAACTGACGTTATGAGGAATAAAAGAAGTTTAAGTATGTCAGAACCCACAGGGATTTTTATTGATGTAGAAATTGATGAAACAGATTTAAAAAAATTATTGAATCAAAAATTTGAAAAGGCTAGGTTTGGCAAAAAATTGGGCTATTATTTCAGTGAATTGCTATATCGTTCCTATACAAATGAAGCAGATTCGGTATTTATTTTTAACTATGATAAAAAATCTAAATACTGTTTTATAGGACTCTTACTTAACCATTTTTCAGATACCGATATTTTATTATTTCCAGAAGTTCTTGAAATAATAAGTTTGTTTAAAAAATGTAATTCTTCAAACTATGCTATAGTAGCATCTACTTTTTCTGAACTATTCAAAGCTTACTCTTTGAAACAAAACCAGGTTATAGCACAATCTCCAAATGATTTTTCAAAAGATGTGGTTGAGCAGATAATGAATAAGTTTTATTCTTTTAGTCAAGATCAGCAGTTTCTTAGTCCACAAAAAGCATTAAACAAACGGAACTTTTTTTACAAAAATTTTAAGAATTATTTTAAAAAATACCTGGTATATGCGGAAAAAGCAGAAAAGTCAATAAAAATAAAAAAAGCAACAAAAAATGATCCTTTTTTCTTGTTTGGGGACTTTTATACTTATGAAAACCGTGTTTTCTTTAAAAAAAAGGTCAATTCCTTTATAGAAATCCCTAAAGCTGACCCTCTTACCTTCAGAGAAGCTGGTTTATCCATATTTGCTGATAAAAACCATGTATTTGTACAAAAATGGGCTTTCCCCTTACCTAGCATAAACAGCTTTCTAGAGAGAAATTGGGAATATCAAATTATCAAAGGAATAGACAGTAAAAGTTTTGAGCCATATAAATATAAATTCGAAACCACCTATTGGAAAGATAAATATGCTGTATACTATGGCAAGTCAATAAGTGGAGTGGAACTAATTAAAATAGCGCAAGCAGATCGAGAAAGCTTTGAAGAATTAAATTTTGGGTTTGGAAAGGATAAAGATCATGTATTCTACCTTGACAAAATTATATCTCTTAATGCAAACCACTTTATTTTAAACAAGAATGGGTTTATTTACGATGACAGGAATATTTTCCATTACCAGAACCAAATTCCTCTCGATGTAAAAACCTTTAAAATTTTAGAATATGAGTCAGAACAAAATCCATTTATGGGGACGTTTATACTAGAAGATAGAAGTGGAAAGTATAAATATAACCGAAATTGGAAAGGTGAAACAATGAAGGTCATAATCGAGTAAACGGGTGACGGTTAAATAACCGCCACTGCGCCTCTCACACCACCGTACATACGGGTCTCGTATACGGCGGTTCACCAAATCGAAGTTTGCTCTTTATTTAAGTAGTCTATCATAGGAACGTATCCTTTTCTTCTAAGTCTGGATATGGTAATGGTAGTACCTAGTATAGGACTTTGAGCTACTGCCCAGCCTCCCATTCTGGTTCGACTCCAAGCATAGGCTTGTCCATGTTTAATCCCTAATCGAATCAGATTCTTACGTTTTCGTTCTGGCTTTTTCCAATCATGCCAAATACAATATCGTAACCGATTACGTAGCCACTCATCTAGCTTTTTAAGTTTAGTGTAGTTATTGGTCAACCGATAATTGTTTAGCCACCCTCTGCATACTTGGGTAATTCTATCCAATCGTTCTATCAAGGACATCGGTTTGGTTTTCTTGGTCAAACCTTTAAGATTACGCTTAAATTTATTCCAACTACTTTTACTAACAACCAACTGGTACTGTCCTTTTATGCCTTTCTTGTAGATCGGCACAAATCCATGCCCTAGTAACTCGAAATTCACAGGTCTGCGTATACCGCTTTTTGCCTTGTTTATTGGTAATTTAAGTCTTTCTCTTAGAAAAACATAAATCTTGTTTCCAACTTCTTTAGCTTTGCTTTTCGATTTTGTATAGATACTAAAATCATCTGCATAGCGAACATAACGAAGTCCTTGTCTTTCCAGTTCCTTATCCAAAACATCTAACATAACATTAGATAATAATGGACTTAGTGGGCTTCCTTGAGGGATTCCTCTTCGGCGTTTATAAAACCTACCATCTATAACAATGGGAGCTCGTAGCCATTTACGAATCAATCGTAGAGTAATCGGACATTTCACCTTGTTGTAAATTAATTGTAGTAGAATACTATGGTCTACCTTATCAAAAAATCCTTCTAAGTCAATATCTACAATATCCTGAAATCCATCATTGATGTACCTCTGTGTTTGTATTACTGCTTTATGTAGGTTCTTCTTGGGACGAAAACCATAACTAGAAGGCTCAAATCCATATTCGAACTTGGTCATCAATTGCTGGCTTACCGCTTGTTGTAACCATCTATCTACTACCGTTGGAATACCCAAGTCTGGGTTTACCATTCTCTTTGGGAATACTGACTCCTAAGATCGCATCGGGAGTATAGCTGTTATCCAAAATAGAGCTTAGCAGCTTGGTTCGGTATTTCCGTATAAAATCGGGGAGATCCCAACACCTAACTCCATCTACTCCACTAGCACCCTTATTACGCAAAACTTGACGTTCTGCTTTATAAAGGTTAGTCGCTTCTAATACCGATTCAATCATAGGTTTAAATAATTTGTGTACTCCTGGCTGCTTAAGATTAGGCTAGTAAAACCTCCTAATCGAATTTCGACATGATTTAATGTTCTGTCCTTCCTTACCTGTGAGACCTATGTGATGTCTATTCACAACTCGCCTCCTATAAGTACTATGACTTCTGCTGACTTCTCTACTTTACCAACTCGTGGTTATAGAGACCTCCGCATCTTCTTTCCCTCGATCCCTGCCGCATCTACTAGTTCGATATCTACTGAAAAAAAAACAGCTTTTTGGACTTTGCAGTGATGTGCCTACTTATCCGATCTTATAGCCTCAATATGTGGTTCGTGTACCTCAGTACCGAGTTTTGTAGTCTCGCTTTCTTCAGTCCTAACCTCACAGTCAACAACCTTACGACTTACTAATGGTTCAAGACGTTACTCCTGCCCATAAGAGACTTGCACCCTCTAGATGAATTATTTATCTTCGATAAATAAAAGATGCCCATGCTGGGCACACACAAAATACAAACAGTATTAAAACGACTGTTTATACAGAACGTCAGACTGCCTAAAAACCTGTCTTAATCCTCAAATTATTTGGGTAGGTATCGATGTAAAGCATTTCTGCTTTATCAAGTTCCCCCTCGAAGACCTGATCAAGATTTTTCTTACTGACCTTTCCCCTTGTTACCCGAAGTTCCTTATTATGTTTCCTATCACAATTGACCACTACAGCAATTTTCTCATTGCTGGCACCCCGTTTGGTTGCCTTGACTGGAAAGTCTAGGAAATTCCCTATTTTCTTTCCCTGACTCTAGAAAGAAAAATATCATCACTCTCTAAATACCTTCAAAACCATCAGCGTGGATTGCTCAAAGTACTTAGAATCTTATGACGCCAATCAAAATAGGTTTGAATACAGATAGGTCGATTGACGAAAAAAAACATCAATAAAATTGCAATTAACAATCCAGGCCTATTGTGATATTCAATTGATCAAAAAGAAAAATTCTTTAAAGTGTTTTTTATTGTGCCACCACACAAGATTCGTTAGCAAATAGTAATCATTTTTGCATGAATCAAATCAATTTTGCTAACGGAGTTTTAAAAATATAGAGACTTATGATAAAGTAGTTATTACTGTTTAGAAATGGTTAAAAAAGTGTGAGACTATTGATGGAAATATACTAATCGATACAAGTATTATTGTTCATAATGATGAGTCCGATTCTAAGCTTTGGACCATAGAATATTATCAGATAAATCGCGGCAAACATGTTTACCATCTTGCTTATCGACATCGTAGATCTAGTTTTTTTCATCTTTTTTTGTTAATTCTTTCCTCAGACTAATGATAGTCGGGTAACCGAGAGACATAGACGCCCCTCCTCTAAGAACCGTACGTGCGACTTTCGCCGCATACAGCTCAAACTTCTTTGATTCTATCATTACTTTTATAGCACAACTTAGTTATGTTAATATTCAGGCTATAGACTTGTCTGCGACAGTCAGGGTGTAACACTACCAGATTGCTAAAGGTGTATTGCCCTCCTAAATGTTTAGGTTTAATGTAATGGGGATTCCACTTAATTACCTTCGTGGTTTTCCCTTTACACATCGGACAAATACCTCTTTGACTTCTCCATATTCTAGTTAACATCCAATATCCTTTAAGATGGCTAATTATCAGTATACCTTATAATTGCCCTATTTCCAGATATTTTCCTTTTGAGCCTACCATTCTTCCTTTCAATACCCAATACTTTTTCCATTCCATGTAAAGCAATATTGGCTAATAGTGGAGATATTGTTCCTCCTTGCGGAGTACCTGTTGGAGTTTCTTTAAATACATTATTTTCCATAAATCCCACTTTGTGTTTGTTTAGTACTTGGTACATAGGGTTCCGGTTTTATGTTTGATAAATTTCTACAACCCATTTTTTTCAAAAAACTTTAAATGAGTTCAATCCTCGGAACAAGCTCACAACGCTTTCGGTGAAATTTTTTAAGTTGCAAAGTAAGCTTCGAGGTATTAGATTAAAAGTCTGTTACTTATTTTAAATGTATTCTTACACATTTTTTCAAAATAGAGTTTCACTAATAAAAAAAGCAGTACCTTTCAATCTAGGTAAATTAAAAACCATCTCTTTTAATAATGAGTAAATTTAAATCAGGACTGGTATCAAAATCTGCAATCTATAGAATAGAAAGCTCTAGTATCCTTTTTCCAATTCGTTAGATATGCAGCTGTTGGGTCATCCACTTGTACACAAGAAAGATAAGAATTCGAAGAATAATTCCATCTCAGATCTACATATGTTAATGCAACATTGTTTCCGTTTTTAATGTTTAAAGAAGTTAATAATTTATTGTTCCTTAAATCTATTCTGGTCAAAGCGGTATTATACCTTAGATCTAATGTAGTAAGTCGATTAAATGAAGAAAATAAGTCGATCAAAGCAGTATTTTTGCTTAGATCTAATGCTGTGAGTTGGTTCTCTTGACAAACCAGTTTGGTCAAAGCTACATTTTTGCTTACGTCTATTGTTGACAATAGATTTTCGTTACAATATAGCACAGTTAAATTAGTGTTCTTACTTACATCTATTGCTGATAGTCTATTCCTACTACAATAAAGCACAGTCAAAGCAGTATTTTTTCGTATATCTAATGTCTTAAGGTTATTGCCAAAACAATTCAATTCGGTCAAACCAGTGAAATATTCGATTCCTGAAAGATCGGAGATGTCTTTACGCTCTACATTTATTTTTTTAACAACCTGTGCTTCGGCTATTGAGATTCTTCCATCTCTATTCGTATCTATTACTGGGGAAGTATGTTCAAATAACGCCTTTCTAAAGTTTGGATCAGGAATGATAATACCATCATCTGTAATATCATTAAGGTTTACTATCACGGTAACTTCTTTACTTGGTACTTCTTCATTATTATTCGTTTCTTGTTCATTTGTTGCTACTATTAATAATGTCGCTCTAAGTGTTTTTCTAGTTTCATAATCAAAAAGTGATGCGTCTTTAACCGTAAGTTTTCCTGTATTATTAATAGTAAATGCATTAACAGGTTCTTCTGTTTTAAAAGAATACATCAATTTTCCTTGATCAGTAGTCGCTTTTATAGTCCCCAATTCCTGTCCTGAAACAGGGTGTTCGTCTATAGTAGTTTCAAAATCTTTTACCGTTATGATTGCGTCATTAATATCATTTAGATTTACAGCTACGTTAACTTCTTTACTTAGTTCTCCATTTTTTACCAATATAATAGCTTCAAGAGTTTTTCTAGTTTCATAATCAAAAAGTGACGCATCTTTAACTGTAAGTTTTCCTGTATTATTAATAGTAAATGCATTAACAGGTTCTTCTGTTTTAAAAGAATACATCAATTTTCCTTGATCAGTAGTTGCTTTTATAGTCCCTAATTCCTGTCCTGAAACAGGGTGTTCGTCTATAGTAGTTTCAAAATCTTTTACCGTTATGATTGCGTCATTAATATCATTTAGATTTACAGCTACGTTAACTTCTTTACTTAGTTCTCCATTTTTTACCAATATAATAGCTTCAAGAGTTTTTCTAATTTCATAATCAAAAAGTGATGCATCTTTAACTGTAAGTTTTCCGGTATTATCAATTGCAAATGCATTAACAGGTTCCTCTGTTTTAAAAGAATAGACTAATTCTCCTTGATTAGTAGTTACTTCTATAGTCCCTAATTCTTGTTCCGAAACAGGGTGTTCGTTTATAGTAGTTTCAAAATCTTTTACGGTAATAGTAATTGTCGAGGTTTGGGAATCATCATCACTAGAACACGCAACAACAATAAGAGTTATAAGTAGTATAACAGATAATTTTAAATTTTTCATGAATTTATTTTTTTTGTTTTCACGAGATTGTATAAATCTCCAATAGTATTACAATTTGAGTTCAAATGTATTATATCAAAATTAAACACATTACCCCATTTTCAGGGTTTTTTTCATCATACTCCACTAATATTACAATATAAATCATATAGATACAATTGATCACTATCTGTTTTTTGGATGAACTCATTTAAATCATTATAATAGCATGCCAAATATATTTACAAATTGAAAAATTGTTAATTTATGTTAAAGTAAAATTTGATAAAAACACTGCTTTTTGAAACAATAAAATCTTTATAACTTTTCATTTTTCAAAAAATCACACATTGTTATGCTACTTTAAAAACTCTTCTCTTTTTTTCAAATCTTGTATCAAAAAGTTTGAACTCTGAGGGGTTGGGGTCCGTAGGAAAAAAACACTTAAACTTATTCAGGAACTGGACTCTAACCTGTAATCTTCGGATTATGAGTCTATAAAAGCACAAATATAACCTTCAGCTTATAAGAATTCTACTGATATTCCTGTTTACAAATCAATACAAATAGGCACGTACCTTTTAGACAATTAAATTAATATCCTTCAAGTTCTATTAGTATATTCATACCTATAATATTTGATAGGCTTGTCATTGCTAGCATTACAACTAACGGACATTAAGCGGATATTTAATAGTTATTTACTTACCTACAACAATTCGCTATTGAATCTTAGCCTGAGATTATTATCCTTTATTACCAAATCCATCACCTAAATGGTAACTAAGTATAATCCCATGTGTATTATTAATGGGAGTATCTCTTAGGGTTTGATTATAATTATACAATACTCGTAAGTGATTAGAAATATAAAACCCTGCAAGAAAATTCATCGAAGAACTCGTTCTGTATCCAGCACCAATTTCAATTTTATTTTTGTAGTTCACTGTAGTATTAACATCTACCTGAATTGGAGCTCCAGAAACATATTTAACCAAAACACTGGGAGTTATTAATACTTCTTTAAAACGTGAAGCAAAAAAACGATACCCTGCATATGCATAATATGGAGTCTTTAAATTAATATTATCCTCAGAAGACAAAGAATCTCCTAGTAGGTTTGGAGCAGAAGCACCTATATAAATATGCTCTCTATTATACAAAATTCCTACCCCCAAAGTAGGGATAACAGTATTAATATTATTTGCAAAATTAGGATCATTATCAATACCTAATTCTAGTAAATTTTCGTTATAAATCATTGCACCTCCCGTAATCCCAAAAGATAATACGTTGGGATTATACGACCACCATCTTGCCTGGTTATAATTATGGTCAAAAACTATTTTATAGGCATATGCTCCAAACAAGCTTGTTGTTGTAGTTACTCCTACCTGGTCACTATAAACTCCTGCTCCTAATCCCATATTTTTTGAACGTAATGGCGAGTTGACTGTTAATCCAATATTTCTCGGACTACCATCTAACCGATTTAAATATCCTCTATTGGTGAGAGTAATATCAGAATCGGGATAGAAACCGGCATGGGCTGGATTAATAACTACGGTATTGTAATTATAATTTGCAAAGACCGGGGTTTGTTGCCCAAATATTGAGCATAAAAATCCTTTAGATAGTATTGCAACTATCAATAATATATATACTTTTTTCATAAATTAACGCTTCAAAACAAGGAAACCAGTTTGCTTTTTTAAATTATGAGAACCTTCTATTTTGATATTGAAGAAGTATGTCCCCTCGGGTAATTTATCTCCTCCCAAACTTCTCTTTCGATTGGCAATTCCTCTAAAAACTCTTGAAGTATTATTATATCCTTCAACTTCAAAAACTATATCTCCCCATCGATTATAGATCGATACTTTATTATTTGGATAATTTTCAATGTTATGAATCTCCCAATATTCATTGATTCCATCACCATCTGGTGAAAAACCATATCGGGTTTGATCCTCTTCTTGTGCTTCTACATAAACTGTGACTATATCTTCTTCGATACATCCTTGATCACTAGTAAAAACAACAGTATAGGTTGTTGTTTGATTTGGGTTTGCTATTGGGTTAGCAATATCTGTATTAGTAAGACCTGTTGAGGGTGTCCAAACAAATGTTCCACTACCAGAAGCAATCGCGTTTAACCGTACCTCCTGCCCTTGTGTAATCTCTTCGTCCTCTCCTGCTTCTATAGTACATATTATAAGATCGTCATTATCTTCTATAACAACATCTTGCGTTGTAGTGGTTCCCAGTGTAATACCTGCAGATGGGTTACTAATCGTTACTATTGCCGTTTCTGTACTTTCTACAAGAGCATCATCAACAATAGTAAAAGTTACTGTACCTGTGGTCATCCCATCAGGAATAGTAATAGTCGTATTACTTAAGGTAAAATCTGAAGCAGTAATTCCTACTCCTGTGGTAGCAAGATCAATAGTTTGAGCACCTACTACAGCTCCCGAAGAAGTAGCCGTTACCGTTATTACTGTACCTGCTGCTTCTGTACCTGTATTTGATGAAACTGAAAGATTTACCGTAGGGATAGGTGCTGAATCATTATCTGTAATATCAATATTTTGCGCTGTAGTCGTTCCTAGGGTAATACCTGTAGATGGATTGCTAATTGTTAGTGTAGCCGTCTCTGTACCTTCTACAAGAGCATCATCAACAATAGTAAAAGTTACTGTACCTGTGGTCATCCCATCAGGAATAGTAATAGTCGTATTACTTAAGGTAAAATCTGAAGCAGTAATTCCTACTCCTGTGGTAGCAAGATCAATAGTTTGAGCACCTACTACAGCTCCCGAAGAAGTAGCCGTTACCGTTATTACTGTACCTGCTGCTTCTGTACCTGTATTTGATGAAACTGAAAGATTTACCGTAGGGATAGGTGCTGAATCATTATCTGTAATAACAACATCTTGCGTTGTAGTGGTTCCCAGGGTAATGCCTGTAGATGGATTACTAATCGTTACTATTGCTGTTTCTGTACTTTCTACAAGAGCATCATCAACAATAGTAAAAGTCACTGTACCCGTGATCATCCCATCAGGAATAGTAATGCTAGTATTACTTAAGGTAAAATCTGAAGGTGTAATTCCGATTCCGGCGATACCGATATCAATAGTTTGATCACCTACAACAGCTATCGAAGAAGTAGCTGTGACCGTTATTATCGTCCCTGCTGCTTCTGTACCTGTATTTGACGAAACTGAAAGGTTCACTATAGGAGCAAGAGTAGGAGTTCTTACTTCAAAACTACACTGAGTTTCTTTTCCGCTATTATCGGTTACCGTCATGGTAACTGTTGTATCTGCTGTAAATAGGGTTCCTGCAATAGGGTCTTGTGTAATCTCTAGATTGGTGTCACAATCATCGATAGCACTAACAGCACCTGTATAATCAGGTAACGGAGATCCTGAACTTAAAGTTTGATCACTTGGGCAAGTTGTAATCTGTGGAGTTTGAGTATTTGGAATAGAAAATCCATAAATTATATAAGCATGACCTGGATCCAAACTAGAACCGCTATCATAATACAATCTTTCTTTCTCCCCTATAATTACATCTGTAATACCATCGCCATTGATATCTCCTAAATCTGAAACAGGATAATCACCAGAATTAGATCTGCTTACAATAAAAACTTCTGATGATGGTAAAGAAAAGGGATTTAGTGTTGCATTCCAAGGAGTATTCTTTCCGTAAACAATAGCTATGGAACCAAATTGCCCTACGATTAAATCATCTATTCCATCATTATTAAAATCCCCCCCTGCACTAGAAACTCTATAGTTGTTTCCTGTAAAATCAACTCCATTTGTACCATTTAAGTTTGTTATATCTTCTGCTGCAGAAAAACTAGTATTCTTCCCAAAAAAGAGTCTTTTGTTTCCAAACAATATGTCGTTTACCCCGTCATCATTAACATCACCAACTCCTGTTATAGTTTTATAAAAAGAACTAGACGAAAAAGAAGAAACATCAACATAAAATCCTGTAGTTCCATCTATAGTTGCGGTTGGTACAATACTTGAAAAGCCACCTGTTTTTCCAAAAAGAACATAGGTTTTATTTGTATTTCCTCCTTCAAACCCTACATCATCAATTCCATCTCCATTAACATCTCCCAAACCAACTACACCATTACCTATTCCTTCTCCATCGGCATCACCTTTTATTATAAATCCATTACTACCGTTTAAATCCCTACCTCTTAATAATGCAGGAAATGCAGTTGAACTCCCATAAACGATATAACATTTACCAGAAGTATCAGTAAACCTTGCTGATCTGGCTCCTATTATGATGTCATTAATTCCATCATTATTAATATCTTCTGCCGAATCAAAAGAAAGTGCAGACTGATCATACGGATCTGCTCCCATAAAAACAAAACCATTTGTACCATCAATACTCGAGACATTAAAAACAGGAGAGAAGCCACTTGTTTTCCCAAAGACCACATATGTAGTTCCTAATTCTGCTCCTAATCCATCGTTGCGAAATGGATCACTAAACATCAAATCATCAATTCCATCATTATTAATATCTCCTGCAGTACTAACTTGATAACCTGAAAATTGAAAATTACCTCCAGAAATATCATTACTTATTTTAAATCCATTGGTGCCATCCAGCAATGTAGTATCTAAATTCGGAAGAAAATTATTTCCTTTCCCAAAAATCACAAAAACATCTCCAGGAAAATTACCTATTTCTCTTCCATAAGAAGAGTTAAAATTATACGCCTTACCAGGTGAACCTACTAAAAAGTCTTCAATTCCATCTCCATTAACGTCTCCTGCTTCTCTAACATCATAACCTGTTTCTCCTTTTATCCTATTTCCATCTATCTGAAAACCAATATTACCATCCAAATCATTTATACTTATTGAAGTAGTTGTGCAATCTAACGGGGTTATAGCAGGTCGAACAGTTACTAAAAATGAACAACTTTCGGTATTTCCGTTACCATCTGTAACAGTTACCGTTACATTGGTGTCTGCTGTAAATACTGTTCCTTGTGCAGGAGTTTGCGTATACGTAAGATCAAATAGTGATGTGCAGTTATCTGAAACACCAAGCTTTAAATAAAAATTAGGCAGTGTTGAATTAACAAATAATGATTCTGAAGTTAAACAAGCAAGTACTGGTTTCTCATCATCTACTCCTCTGGTTACAACAAATGTACAACTAGCACTATTTGAGCTTGCATCGGTAGCTGTCATTGTGACTGTCATCCCATCTGTAAATGCGGATCCTGGAACTGGATTTTGGGTAATTACAGGATTGGGATCTACTATATCTGATGCAGTTACCAATGATATAAAATCAGGAATCACAGTAGAGTTACATGCTATAGCTTGATTAGAAGGGCAAGTAATTGTTGGAGGAGGAGTATCAGTACCTGACAAAGTAGTAACATCATTGATATGGTAGATTTCTCCTTGATTTCCAGCTCCATCTTCTAAAAACAAATACACATCATAAGTAGTACCAGCTGTTAAAGAAGAAATTATCTCTTGGATATCGGTATTTGCGGTATTCATTAAAAAATTACCATTTACTACAGCTCCTGTTCCATTTAGAATAGCATCATGATCAATAGTTCCTGAAAAAGTCCCTGGTAAAATTGCATAATGTATGGTTCCTGTTTCTGGTCCATTAACAACTAAAGTAAATCCTGAAACTGTCTCGTTTATAGCTTGTGGGTACCCCGTATTTAAAGGCGTTGCGCAGTAATCTCCTCCAAAAACAACATAACTGGTACCAGTTAACCCATTAATTTCATCTCTCTCAAATACTGCCGGAGCCCCTATAATAATATCACTAATTCCATCTTTATTAAAATCACCAATACCCCCTACATCATATCCAAGATTCTCCTGTATTCCATCTTCAAAAATCCGCAAATGATTAATATCATTGATTCCTATTCGATTTTGCCAAGGTCCCGGATTTCCATAAACTATATAACCTCCTCGCTGCGATGACACCCAATAAGGCACTCCCATAATGAAATCATTTATGCCATCATTATTGAAATCCCCTGCATCATTAATTGATAATACAGACAAACCTTCAATAACAAAACCATTCGTACCATTAAGAGTGTTCAATTCAAATGTAGAAGAAAAAGGAGTAGTTGAACCAAAAATAACATATACTTTACCTGGAAAAGATTGACGTGCAGAGATAGCAATATCCTTTATTCCATCGTTGTTAATATCACCTATACTACCTATACCTCCTCCTAAAAAATCCCCCGTTCCTTCTCCATTTATAACAAACCCATTTGTTCCATTCAAACCAGAAAGTTCAATTGATGAAGAAAACGGAATATTAGAACCGAATATCACATAAACTTGACCTGAGTTAGCTCCATTTTGATCTGCTCCAGTTGCACTTATCATAATATCATGTATCCCATCTCCATTAATATCTCCTGCATTAGCTACTTTAGAACCAGATTCATCATCAATATTGACACCATTTATTACAAATCCATTCGTTCCGTTTAAATCAGAAAGTTCAAAAACAGATCCAAATGCTAATGATTTCCCGAAAATAACATAACTTCTTCCTGCTTTATTTGTAGTATTGGGAGAGGCACCTTGTGCGCCTATAATAATATCATCAATGGCATCATCATTAATATCTCCTGCATTGCTTAATGAAATTCCAGTTAAATCTCCAGGGTCTACTCCATTAATAACAAAGCCGTTACTACCATCTAATAGATTAAGATCAAAAGTTGAAGGGAAACCTGTTGATGTTCCATATATTACATATACAGACCCTACATCCACCTGATGAGAATTTGTATATATTGCATTAAGCATGATATCATCTATACCATCATTATTGATATCTCCTGCACTGCTTACTTCTCTTCCTGTCCAGGAATCAATACCATCAATTTTAAATCCATTAATTCCATTCAACGATGAAAGATCAAAAGAAGCAGGCATTCCCATAGCTGTTCCAAATAAAACATAGACTTCTCCAAACTTATCGTTACCATTTGGATCTGCCCAATATGCTCCTATAATTAGATCGTCTATAGTGTCATTATTAATATCTCCCGCATTTTTAACAGACCATCCTGACATATCTGCTGAATCAACACCATTAATTAAAAAGCCGTTAGCTCCATCTAGTTCCGAAGTGTTTATTCTTGAAATACAATCTTGAGCTATACCCTTTATTAAACTTAAAAAACAGATTAAAACAATTGATATAGTTCTATTTCTACCTATGATATTACATTTAATATTTCTCATTTTTGAAAAAATTGTTTATGATAAAACTATATTTTTTCTTAGTTCTAAAATTCACTATAAATAGGGTTTTACCACATATAAATACCCCCTGTTTTCAGGGTGGTTTTTTTTACAAAAAAAAAGAGATGTGCATTTACTACATTTGACTGGACATTAAGCTGAGAGAATTCTAGCTACATAATTTATCTTTGAATTATATCAAAACGTAAAAAAAAAAATGCACTACAGAGTTTAAGAAAAAAGCTGTAGAATTAAGTTATGCCAGAGATAGTATTCCACAAGTATCTAGAGAATTAGATATTCCTACGTCGGTGGTTAAGTCGTTGGCGAAAAGAAGCTAATAAATATGGTGCTAATAGTTTCCTTAAATCCGTATGTCTAGGTTAAAAAATAACCGCAAACTATTTATTTACAAAGGTTTGCGGTTTTATGTGTTTTTACCTAAATTGGTGTTGTACAAAACACTGATATGAAAATAATTAAACCTTCGTACATAAGCCCATTTGGTGGTTTAAATTTTGTTTTAGAAGAATTTGAAAAACAAAATATAGGCCTTTATTACAAAGTTTTTTACCGGTATTACCTGCTCAATGTAAATACTCTTGGAGAGATATTTTATATAGTTTTTGGTCTATTTGTTTCTGCGGTGGCGATTGTATTAAAGGCTTAGGTGCTAATTTCCATCATCATCTAAAAGTAATCATTTTATAAATGTTCCTAGTCCTGATTAAGTTTTGAATCGATTTAAAGAATTATCTCTTCCCTAAGATATATTAAAATGTCCTCGGGGTAAGAGCATACACGAATTTGGAATCAATGAAAAGATCAATGCCTCAAATTTAAATATGCTAAGCTCATTACAAGTGTTTTCTGATAGAGAATTAACCCTTAATTATGATAGTACTATAATTGTTAATTATAAAGCAGACAGTGCTAATACTTAAAAAAGCATATGGATATTGCCCGGGAGTAGCTCTGATAAGCAATCACATTGTTTATATCGAAAACAGAAATGGTAATAGTAATCCAAGAACTTTACAAAATCAAACAATAACCAGAATGTTTGATTTATTAGATATTCATAACATAAAAATCCATGCTTTTAGAGTAGATAGTGGTTCTTACTTATATAGTGTAGTCCATATAGCTAGTAAGAGGGGTAAAATATTTTTATATAAAAGCTCGTATGAGTTCCGTTCTTAGTAAAGCCATAAATACTATGGATAATTGGAAAAGAATAGAAACCAAACAAAGTATTATATATCGAGCAGAAATACAATTCAAACCTTTTATAAGAGCTAATCGAGACACAATAATCCTAAGTTTCTTGAAAAATACCGTCTGTCTTATCCTAGACATACCTTTAAAAAAGCCTGATCTAAAAACCTAACTAACAAAACTCCTTTTTTAAAACCCACTCGTTACTGTATTCTTAGAGAATAAAAAAAGTCCTTTCTGAAAAAAGAAAGGACTTAATATTAAACTGCTAATTCAAAGCTTAAAAACAAAGAATTAAGCATTTTATGAAGCTCACAAAACATTATGAAAACAATTCTAAAAAACTAAAACTACTTGGCCTACCCTTCATTCTAGTTAAACAGAAAATAGTAATAATATAAATAAAGTATTGAGCTTCATTTTAAATTGATTGTAAAATCAAAACAATGTATAATCATCTACCTACAATTACTACTGGTTATTATCCAAACCCGACCAGTTTTTGTATGTAATATTCATCTTCAAACTGTTTATTTTATTGCATAAAACAAATATCCAATTTTTTATACTTTGTCAATCTAAAAGCAATTACAATTAGAAATCTTTTTACTATAATGGATACATGGAATTAAATTAACCTTTTAACTAAATTAGAATTAATCCTTTTAATTAGGCAGTAGTTCATTCTGTTTAACATCTTTAGATAAAGAAGGTAATTAAACAATGTATAGTAAATTGTAAATAGAAACAAAATTATCACCTTATTCATTTTCAAACTTCTTCTTTAAATCAATTTTGCAATAGTTTTATGAATATAACAATCTAGATTAGTACTAGTAGATACCTAAATGTATACCATGTTATAATTTTTTTTTGTATATTAATGCACCTGTAAATGATAAGATATGACTTTAAAAAAAGTGGTATTCGTCTTTTTTTATATCAATTATGTTGTGTTATGTCATGCCCAATCCTATAACATAAGCAAAGACAGTATTAAAAAGCTTATTTCAGAATCCTTTATAACTTCTACCCATGGAGAATACAATAAGGCTTATGCGCAACTTAATTTTGCATTAGAGTATGGAAAAAAAAATAGTTATGATTCTATTGTTGGTGAAGCATATAATTGCATTGGTAGTATTTTTTATGAAATTGGTGACTATGAAAATGCCGAGAAGTTTTATTTATTATCAAAAGAAGCTCTATTAAAAGCCAATTATAAATCTTATCTGATCTATCATTATAATAATATTGCAGAACTATTTTATGAAAAAAAGAGTTATGATAAGGCTGAGAAAATATTTTTACAATCTAGAGATTTAGCACTAGAGCTTGAGGACAATTACAAAATACTATGGCCTACCTATAATATAGGTAAAATTAAATATACTTTAGGGGATTATAATGGAGCCCTTTTTTATTTGCTTGAGACTATCAATTTATTCCAACCTAATACTGAGCAACAACCTACTATACTGATTAATTCGTACATACAGTTGGCGAATATTTATATTAGAAGAAAAGATTATCCGAAAGCTCTAAAATACCTTAGTAACGCAGAAGATATCTCGTTAAAGCTTAATTATTATGGTGAATTGATTGAAATAGAAAAAAACAGAGTAACCATATATAATCATCTTAAAAAGCCTGAAAACACAAAAAAAGCAATGGCTAATCAAATCACTTATTTAGAAAATAGTTTTAAAAACCAACAGATTTTATTTAAAGAAAAAAACAAATTGCAAAGGGATTTATTCGAAAAAGAAAGTAGTTTAAATTTGACTCAGCAGCTCAATGAAAGTCAGAAAAAATCACTTAAAAAAATAAAATATTTCACACTCACTCTTCTTATTTTGTTTCTGATTATCATTGGCATTGTGATACTTTTATATCGCACTAATAAAATTCGTTTAAAGTTAAACAGTCATTTGAAATTTAAAAACAGAGAGCTGATTAATGCTAAATCAAAAACAGAGTATGCTGCAAGGTTGAAAAATAATTTCTTTTCTACAATAAGCCATGAGCTCAGAACACCGCTCTATGCAGTTATTGGCATAACAGATGTTTTAATTAGTGAAGCACCTAAAAAAGAACAGATACACTATCTTAATGCGTTAAAATCATCTGGAGAGCACTTGTTTGCATTGATAAATAATATACTCCAAATCAATAAATATGATGCTAGCAAAATTGAAGTAAATAGTATTGAGTTCAATATTGAAAATGTTATTGAGAATCTGGTAAACTCCTTATCCCACATAAGGAAAGAAAACAATAACATCATACATATACAGATCGACAATACAATACCAAAGAGATTGAAAGGAGATTCGATAAAGTTTACCCAAATCATAATGAACTTATTGGGTAATGCTTTGAAGTTCACCGAGAACGGCAATATTTGGTTAAACATCTGTAATATCCATAATGAGTCCAATGGTCAAAACATTGTAACTATTAAAGTAAGTATTAAGGATGATGGTATTGGCATTTCTAAAGAGATCCAGAATCAGATTTTTGATGATTTTTATCAAGAATCTAAACAACTTAATCGAAACTATGAAGGAACTGGTTTGGGGCTTGCTATTGTAAAGCGTTTATTACAAGCGATGAATAGTGAAATATTTGTAGAAAGTAACCCTAATAAAGGTGCTAATTTTTTCTTTTCATTAGATTTTGAATATGAAAAGAAAAGTGAAGAGAAACAAGTACAACTTTCTAATAATGGTAGTTTAAAAAATAAAAACATTTTAGTTGTTGATGACAACAGTATAAATCAAATGATCACTAAGCGTATTTTAGAAAAAAATAATGCTAATGTAGTGGTTGTGGACAATGGTTTTGATGCACTTAATCTAGTACAAAAAGAAAGTTTTGATGTTATTTTAATGGATATTCATATGCCAAAAATGAATGGCTATGAAGCTGCAAAAAAAATACGAGATATAGATAAAACAACACCGATAATAGCTTTGACTGCAGTTGATCTTAATGAAAATGAGGGAAAAATTTTCTCTTCAGGTATGAATGATGTTATTTCTAAACCATTTCAACTAGAACAGTTCTATATTGTACTCCATAAGTATATTAATTGATTGTAATCCGTATGTCACCCTTTTCGATAGGACTAAAGAGTTTTAAGGGATTGAAGTAGAATAAGTTTAAGGAAAGCGGCAAAAACCTTCACTTGACAAGTATTATTGAGACAATAAAACTTCCTTGATCTTAAAAAAATAGTGGACATATTACCAAACATAGGGAGATCCTTAAATGTACGATTATAATAACTGTGTAATTTTGTAGAAACTGTCTGGCATTTTGGACAAAAGCAATCTTTTTGCTTACTCTCTAAATAAATATGAACGTAGTCATATTCTCTTATCACAGAAACTACTTTAAAAGTATCTTCATCTGAAAGAATAATATTTTTCACTTTCATTAATTGGCTTTACCAACAAAACGAAAAAAATACGATAACCACCAAAAGTGGGGAAGAACCTGATGTTCATCACCTAAACCGAGTCATCTTGCCCTCTCTAATCCAGATTATGTTGACCTTGATAAATTATAAAAATTCAATAAAACGATCATAATAGGTTGAATTGGTTGATTTTCTGAAAAATAGAAAAGAGAGGAAAAGGTGAGGTTGGCATAAGTTTAACGTTTTACAGATAAAAATGTAATGTGTTTAGTTGATAGTACATGATCTTAAAAAAATAGCATTGGGTAATTTTTTGTCAAAATATTCGTTGTGTATGGTTTATATCTGTAGTTAAAAGAGTTACTAATTAGAAAAGAGAGAGTTTCCTGAAATAATTACCTCTTTAAGCCCCCTCTAAATTAATCCTGATGATTAATTAGAGATAATCTGGATGCTCTCTCTTTATAATAATATGTCTTTCTTTTGCCTAAACTGTTATGGACAGGTTAATGCTGTTTTAGGGTATTAAAAACAAGAAAAAATACGGTTATAAAGTAAACAACAACCACACTTTTTACTCGTGTCAAAAGTCAGTCGAACAGATGTGTTCATGCTAATAAACCTAGCAGAGATTTGTGATATTTATTCTACAAATATATAGAGAATTCCCCTTTTGGCGGTTACGGTAAAACCGCGTATTTTGTTTTAAACATAAAGAAGAACATCCCGATTGGCAAAAGGATTTTAAAACAGTGGTTGAAAGCAAATGTAGTGGACAAAGGAAAAATAATTATCCCCAGAAAGGGAACTCCTCAAGGAGGTATAATTTCTCCAACATTGGCGAATATGACAATGGATGGATTGGAAGAAGCAATCAATAAGGCAGTTGGTGTATCTTATAATAAAAAAGGTAAGAAACAAGGAACCGATGTAAAGGTTAATTTTATCAGATATGCTGATGACTTTGTGGTTACGGGAGTAAGTCCTACTATACTTAAAGAAAAAGCTCAATCAGCAATAGAGCAGTTTTTAAAGGAAAGAGGATTAAACTTGTCTAAAGAAAAAACATCCATCGTTCATATCAATAAAGGTTTTGATTTCTTAGGACAGAATGTTAGAAAATATGGAGAGGTATTATTAATCAAACCATCAAAATCTAATATTAAAGCCATAAAAAGCAAAATCAAATTGATTGTCAATAAAAATAGATCCGCCAAAACTTGTGATTTAATCAGACAATTCAACCCTGCTATTAAAGGTTAGGCAATTTATCATCGACACATTGTGGCATCAGACGCTTATTCCGAAGTACAAGATTGTAATTTTAAGATACTCTGGATATGGGATGCCTGAAGACATCCTAAAAAAAATAAGCGTTGGATAAAAAAAAACTTTATAAAGGTCAGTAGTTAGAGTAGTTAGTTACTGGTCTCAGATATGGGTGAAAGCCCTGCAATTTCATTGCAGCACTTTCAGCAGTGCGAAAAAATCTATACTTTAGATTTCGATGGACTCTAAAATAAGAAAAGGTTCTCATACAGTAAGTCGTTTGACTCGCCACATAGTTTGGTCTACAAAGTACAGGTATAAAGTTCTTCGGGGAGATATTCAGATACGTTGTAGAGAGTTATTAATTCAAATTTGTGAAGCAGAGAGTGTTGAAATATTGAAAGGTGTTGTGAGTGCTGACCATATTCATATGCACATTGAATATGCACCAAAGTTAAGTGTAAGTTATATCGTAAAATAACTAAAAGGTAGAACCTCTAGAAAATTACAGCAAGAATTTCCCAGGATACAAGATCGTTATTGGGGTAAGCATTTTGGGTAAATTGATATGGTGTTTGGAGTACGGGGAACATCACAGATGAAATGGTCAATGAATATTTAGAACATCATAGGTGAGACAATAGTGATAATTCCAATTTCATGTTGGAATAGGCAAATGGACTTTAGTCCCTAGTAATACAAAACCCCAGCACTTTAAGTGCTGGGTGGTTTAGTTATAATTTCTTTCTGATAAATTTTGTCACTATTGACCATTTTAGCTATTAAATTATTGAATATTGTATTTTTACTCTGGAACGGTTTATCCTGAAACAAAACTCATTAAAATATCTGTTTAAATTAAAATCACTCACCCAACAATAAGTGGTTCTGATCCAAGCTTTGATTTGGTTGATCATTGTGTGGAGCGCCTTAAAATTAAGCCCTTTATTACTTTCTATTTTAAGGGTATACATCCTTTTTGTTTTCCCCCTTCAGTAAGTTCTACTGCTGTAATAGCCTTCTTTTTCTTAGCATTATAGCTACACTCTATTTTGCCTTGTTCATAACCTCCCAAAACAAATTCATCTACCTGGACATTACCCTACATTGGATGGTTTTTACTGGAATTCATGGCTTCCCTTACTTTAAGCATAAATAAACAGACTGTTTTTTCAGTGATCCCATAACGAATACCCATTTGACTAGCAGATAAACCCTTGGTAGTAGTGGTCATTTCAAAACAAATGAAAAAAACAGTACGTACCCCATATCGAACCCTTTTAAATATTGTATTGGCAGTTGGACTTTCTACATCACTACATTTATTACATGTCCTTGAATGATCCTTTTGTATTTGGTAAGTAGCATTACCTCATTTACGGCAAGCATATCCATCTTTCCACTTGATTTAACTTAAATATTCTTTACAATCCAAGTCTGTTTTGAAGCGTTCAGCAAACTCTAGAAAGTTCTGACCTTTAAAAATATTCATAAATAATCATTGTTTATTGACTTTCAAGATAGGAATTTATCTACTGATCTCTAAAACTTTAATTATAAATGGGTATTTGGTGCTATAGAAAATGGTAGAAAAATAGGCTTATATCCAGTAGCCAAAGAGATAAAAAGACACATTGGGATCAAACGAGGGGCAAATCCATATGATCCCAAATGGGATACTTTGAATTTCGTGAAGATAGGATGATGATCAGCCATCTTAAAGGATATCGGATGTTAACTAGAATATGGAGAAGTCAAAGAGTCATTTGTCCGATGTGTAAAGGGAAAATCACGAAGGAAACTAAGTGGAATACCCATCACATTAAAAGCGTCTAGCATTTTATGTACACAAAATTTATTGTCTTAGGGTAAGTTTTGGATATTGGTTATCTTCTTAACCAGTGATCTATCCAAAACCGTATCAGAATTACATACCAGATAATCCAAAGACATATCCAAAACATCTGCTATTTTAGTAGCAATATCTACAGATGGGTTGATCTCGTTACGTTCATAACGACCAATAGTAACGGCAATAGTACCAACTTTTTTAGCTAACTGTTCTTGTGAGAGTTTTTTTTCTCTTATGTGCAATGGCTACATTTTTATCGATAAGATAATCAGATATATTAGTCTCGCTATAGATTACTTCTGCAATGTATCGTACATATTGGTCTTTGTTTTGTTTGTTCGTAGTGACGGTAACCGGTAATAACATTTACCTCTGTGTCTTCTGGCAGAAGCACTACCAGAATAAATAACGTTCAGGATTAATATTGCCTGAACGTTATTTTTACCGATGCATTATCAATAGCATCTTTCTTACTCAACAAATCAATCAAACTTATGAATTATAATTGGTCAATATAGTCTAACGAACAATTAACCTCTTAACCTGAGACAACATTCCATCATTTATTTTAACATAATACATCCCATTAGATAAATTACTGGTATTATAACTAATAACATTGGTTTTTGGAGACATCCTAAGGTTCTTTATCACTACACCATTAATATCATAAAATGTTACAAAAACAGATTTATCTGTCTTACCGGTATAGTGAATAGAAACATCATTACCTCTTTGTACCGAATTAGGAAATATCTTTATTGATTCGGTAAAGCTACTAGGGCCAAATAACGGCAGGTTAGCGGTATAGGAACGACTCCAATCACTGGTTGCGGATCCATTTCTAGAACGCAATCGATATTCATATGAAGTTCTGCTTCCTTTTTTGCCAACCCAAAAATAATATGTACTGGAGGTTCCTTCGGTAGACCAAACTCCATTAGTTTTAAGCTGAATTTCATATTGATTCGCTTCTGATATTGTATTCCAAGTAATATAAAATCCAGAATGATAGTTATCACTTCGAACACCAGTTGGTATAGGTAATGTATTACCTCCTCCTCCTGAGAGTTCTACGGTTCTATAATCAGAATAAGAGCTACTTCCCTCTCTATTATTTGCTCTTACTCTCCACCATTGTGTACTATTGGCTGGAAATCCTGAAAAACTATAAGAAGTCTGAGCTGTATTTCCTTGTGTTTCCCAATACCCTAGATCTGCGTTTCCATTTTTTTCAATCCATAACTGGATATCATATGAGGTAGCAGTGGATGCACTATTCCATAATGCAGTAAATGAAGTAGCTGTAATATTAGATTCACTTAATCCTACAGGTATTGCAGGTAAGTCTCCTCCTCCTCCGGCAATTACACCTGTAGCTATCAGGTTGGATCTTTGCCACAATGGTCTTCTGGCAGAATGCTCTAAAGCAGCAAGCATTCTGTTTACCTGCCCTTCTGAGTACATTTTGTAACATCCAGACGCTCCATTATACCCCATATAATTTTCATAATTAATGTATCTACCACAATCAGATATCTCATTACATCCACCACCATTAGTTTGAGTATCTTGTGGAGTATCACTCACGCGGTCAGTTCCATTACATCCACCATCATGCGTATGAATCAGGTTCAACCAATGGCCAAACTCATGTGTTAATATTGCAGCAAATTCACTATTAGTGTTTCCAAAAAGATAACGGCCATTATATACTACTCTGGCAGTATTATTATTTGACATACCTGTATTAGGATACCAGGCAACGCCAGAATTGTTATATTCACCGTTATTATATAAATCAGATTGAATGTAAACATTCATATATTTATAATTATCCCATGCAAAATACCTAATCTCAGAATCATATGTATCATCATTTCCAAATCCACTTCTAGCTCCATAGAATTTTACTCCTGTAGTAGAATTACCACTAGGATCAATTTTAGCAAGTCTGAATTCAATGTTTAATGTACCTCGAATAGATCTAAACCTAGAGTCAACTGTGTTAAAATCACTATTTCGTCCTTGAAACTCCTTATTTAATTCGTCTAAAGCTCTCTCTATTTTTGATCGATTTACTGTTGTTCCACTAAAATCACTTCCGAAAACGTGAAATACAACTGGTATAATGTAAGTAACCGCTCTTGACTTTGATACTTTTTCAGAGGAAATAAACTCTTTGGTGAAGTTCTCGAATTGCAGGTATTCTGCTTTAGCCTTTTTTGATTTGTTGATCATCTTTTCATTCATTTCAGAAGCTTTACATTCAACAATTTTTTGAGAGAAAGCTTCTCTTGAAATAAATAAAATTAGTACTGTGAGTACTACAAATTTTAGATTTTTCATAATGGTTTGTGTTAGATTTTAAAAGTTAGATTAAATTTAAGTAATACGGTGATCAAAAACTTGTACATTATTAACACATCCTTATATTAAATTACCAAACTATTCAAAAACTGTCTTTCTAAATCAAATGTATCAAAGAAGACAGGTGGTTTTTTATTTATTGTCAAGTTAAAGGTCAAAACCCTGCAATTTTATTGCAGTTACTTTAGTTTCTATAACTGTTTTAGATTTGTTGAATCAAAACTAGAATCCGCATTTAAGAAAAACCCTTCAATAGCAATATTTGCTTGCTCTAGCGTTTCTGTTACTACCTCAAACTGCACTTCTATATCATGAAGATCATTATAGTTACCTGCCATGGGTTCAGACATAGATAAAGGTAAACCCTGTCTATCAATCAAATAGAGAGCATTGGTAGTTTTGGTTTTTTTTCTACCCTGATATTCAACATCTGAACCACTTCTTAAGGCTGGTGTATGACTACCATTCAGATCTACACTAGAAATGCCTAACTCTTTCTTGTGGGTTTTAAGGAAGTTGATCCAGCAATCCTTTAAAGTATCGGACAAAGACTATTTCCTATAATGATAATAAACCGCATTCCAAGTCAAAGGATGTTGTTCAAAAAGTGCTTTTACCGGTAACAAATACCTTTGAACACCTGTTTTTAGCTTGTAAAGTATAGTATTGATAATCTCCACCAAGGGGACTGTTGATGGAAATCCTCGTTTTGTTTTGGGAAGGTATTTTACTATTTCCATTTCTATCGTATCCTTGTCTAGTATCAGGTACATAATGGGTTGTTTTTTAACAAGATAAAAGGTAAGCACTTGATTATACTATACATATTATGTGCTATGATATAGTATCTCTTATCTTCTAAATATTGTAGAATACTCTTCAAAAACGTATTCACTTATTTCATTTAGAACAGTATTTTCTTCACTTACTACCCAAAGGAATCTGCACTTAATTTCAGCGTTTTTGGGAATTATATAATCTTTATTGATTTGTTAAAATCAAAGAAAAAAATGTAAAGATTAGTACTAAAATATCCATATATAATACTTTATTAATCCAAATGATGGTAATACCATAACTCTAAGGTATATTTCGCTTCTAAATAATCAATCTTAAAAACATATGGAAAAAAAAGTAGACACAAATCAGTTCTTAAAGTTTTTTTCGATAGAAGCATGGAAACTAAACTTTACAAAAATCGTAAACA
>NZ_JACA01000058.1 GCF_000520995.1 Aquimarina macrocephali JAMB N27
CAGGTGCTACTGGAGCAACTGGTGCACAAGGGCCTACTGGAGCACAAGGTGATCCTGCAACAGATGATCAAACACTTTCTACCGATGGAACCCCAGGTAATATCTCTATAAGCGGTGGAAATACAATTAATCTAAGTGTAGTAAGTACAGATGCTAATAATGAAATCACAGCAGGAACTGATGGTGGCGCATTCTTTATCAGCCCAGTAAAAGCGATGGGGAAAGTCGCAGGTAATGGTACCGCTGCTAAAATATTGAATGCAACTGTTTCTAGGATAAATGAAGGTGATTATCAAATAACATTTACAAGTCCAATGCCAGATGATGACTATATCATTCAATTAGCAATTGTGGATTGTGGAGGTGATTGCCCAGGTAATACCGGAGCAAACTATGATGATCCTGGTATCACATATTATAGTCAAACTACAGCTGGATTTAGAGTTAATATTGGAGACAGCGATAATGGAACTAATCAAAAAGATGATATAGATTTAGAATTCATGTTTACTGTACTTGATTTTTAACTTAATTACTTTACTCATCTTTTAAGGAACTAGATTAGATATCTAAAAAATTAAGGTAAGGAAAAGCGTAATACTATTAAAAATGAAAAAAACACTACCCCTCATATCTTTATCATTTATCCTATCTGTTGGCATGTATGCTCAGATTGGCACAGGTGACGCAAATGCATTAATGGGATTACCTGCCGCTACTGATTTAGCTGAAATAAATGCTATTATTGGTCCTACAATTGGTTCTATAGTTTTTAATTTAGATGATCAGGAAATTTATCGATTTACTAGCACAGGGTGGCAAAGAAGTACCGATGATCAATTAGATTCTGAAGTAAACCTAGCAACTCCTATTGATGTTGATGAAAGTGGTGAAACTACTCCAACTCTTGAAACTAATGTACAACAAGTAATACAAGCTATTGCCCCCATTACATCAGGAGCTGCAAGAGTATTTTACCCACCATCAATTGAAGTTCCTGTAGCAACGAATGGTACATTTACATTAAATCTTTATACCCAATATACTGCTCAGTTTTCTTCTCCTACTGCAACTAGTCCTTCAGCACCAGATATACCTGTATATGCTGCAAACGAATTACATTACTATGTAACTTTTGCTGACCCAACAGTTTTTAACACTGGTACTATGAGTATAGATGCAAATGGAGTTTTAACTTATACTGTTATTGGTCAGCCGGCAGATTATAATTCATTGATCAATGTAGTATTTGTTGTTAAATAAATCAACATAATCAAAGCCTTAATGAAAAAACATCTACATATCAGATTACTTATCATACTTTGTATGTTAGTATTTGGTAATTTTATTTCTTACTCTCAAGCACTGATAGAAATTGAAGTTAATTGGGTAGCATGGTCATCTGAAAACAGAGTTACTTTTAGAGACCCTTCAAATACTACAATAGCTCCTACAATCTGTAATCCTGGTGATTGTTTTACAGGTTTTTCAAATACCGCTTATAACAATATTGGTACTCCGCAAGCTTATGCCAGTGTTCCATATGGAACTGGGTATACATTACTATTAGAAGATACTTTTGGTGATGGTTGGAATGGATTTGGTAGTTATGTACGAGTCTATCAAGATGGAGTTTTAATTCTAGAGTCGTTTCCAAATTTTTTCACAAATACAACGCTTACATTTAATGTCGTTCAACCACCAGCAGAACTAAGTATTACTGATATTTTTGTTAATGAAAATGCAGGAACAGCAACTTTTCAAGTTACGCAAATCGGGGCAACTACTGGTCCTTTTTCTGTAGATTATACTACCACTGATAATACTGCAATTGCAGGGTTGGATTATACCACTACTTCATCTACCCTTAATTTCTCTGGTACTACAGGAGAAATTATTAATGTGGTTGTTCCTATTATAGATAATTCTTACGCTGAAGTTAACGAA
This sequence comes from Aquimarina macrocephali JAMB N27, assembly GCF_000520995.1. GTDB lineage: Bacteria > Bacteroidota > Bacteroidia > Flavobacteriales > Flavobacteriaceae > Aquimarina > Aquimarina macrocephali. Next base: position 1,948 of record NZ_JACA01000058.1, read on the forward strand.
ACTTTTAATTTGATACTCTCTAACCCCAGTGACCCAACTGTTATTTTAGATAATGCCATAGCAACTATCATTGACGATCCTGGTGATACTCCCATACAGGCAAATGTACCACTAACACTTTTTGATGAGTTTAATGGGTATTATGATTATGCCGTTACCGGAGATTCGTTTAGAAACAGTACTGTTAATGAATGTAGTATTATTGGTGCTACCACCGGAACAACATTAACTACTACTATACCGGTTGGTGCTACAATTGAAAAAGCATATCTTTTCTGGGCACATTCTTCGGCTTCGCCAGATGAATCGGTAACTTTTGAAGGACAAACTGTGAATGCAGATATTATTAGAAGTTCCACTTTTGGAGGTGCAAGTCTATATGGAATGACTAGTGATGTCACCACATTAATACAAGGTATACCTAATCTTTCTACAAATACATTTGATTTTTCTAATCTTACTATTGATAATGGTGAACCTTATTGTTCTAGTACAGTTGTGCTAGGAGGTTGGAGTTTAATGATATTTTATACTGCTCCTGCCCTACCCGCCGTAAGTATTAATCTATATAATGGTTTTGATGGTCAGCAAAATAATAGTAACAGTTATAATCTAACTGGTTTTTTTGCCATAGGAGCGTCGGGTTCTAAAACTACTATACTTTCCTGGGAAGGTGATCAGGGATTAGCAAATAATGAATCTCTTACTGTAACTACAGGTTCAGGAACATTTAATCTGTCTGGGGATGGAGGGCAAACAGGAGGAAACCCATTTAACTCTACAGTATATGACAACACTGTTGGCCCGGTTGTTAATAGAACTACTCTAGGTCTAGATTTAGATACCTATGATATTTCTGCTTTTATAGGTCCTGGTGAATCTACTGTAACTACAAATGTAGGTGTGGGTCAGGATTTTGTGATCTCTAATGCAGTATTACTTAAAGTCCCAAGTAATCTTATTATAGGTACTGTTTTTGAAGATGTAAATTATGGTGGTGGAAACGGTAGGAATCAGGCAACTTCATCAGGAGTGCCAATAGTGGGAGCTACTGTAGAGCTCTATGATAACACTGGAACATTTATTGAATCTACCACTACTGATACCAATGGACAATATTCTATTGGAGGTATGCAAAATGGCACGTATAGTGTGAGAGTGGTTAACAGTACTGTTAGATCTACCAGAGGTGGTGGAGCTGCTTGTACTACATGTTATCCTATCCAAACATACAGAAGAAATTATGCAGCAACTGTCTTTACAGATGTTACTACAGAAATAGGAGGCGCCTTGCCATCACAACAGGATGTGGCTGCAAGTACTTTTACTGGTGCCCAAAGTATATCTTCAATAACCATACTAAGTGAAGGAGTTGTTGGTATGGATTTTGGTTTTAACTTTAATACAATAGTAAATACTAATGAAAGTGGTCAAGGGTCATTGGAACAGTTTATTGTAAATTCTAATAATTTGGATGAAACAGGATTAGACATTGAAGCTAATAGTATATTTAATCCAGCTTCTGGAGAAGATACTTCAGTTTTTATGATTCCTCCTACTGGTGACTCTTTAGGTCGGACTGCTGATGCAAATTTTGCTAATGGGTATTTCGATATTACCATTAGCAATGGCAGTAACCTTACAACCATTACAGATACCAATACAAATATAGACGGTAGAACGCAAACGGCATATTCTAATACCAATACCGGTACTATTGGAAGTGGAGGAAGTACCGTAGGAGTATCAGGAAATACATTACCTAATTATGATCTTCCTGAAATTCAAGTACACAGAAACAATGGAGATGTGCTTCGTGTACAAGGAAATAATACAGTTATAAGAGGTCTTTCAATTTATGCGGGAAGTAATTCTGGAATTATATTAGAATCAGGCTCTTCTATAATAGATGGAAATCTTATTGGAGTAAATGCAGACGGTCTATCGTCTGGAAACATTGATTATGGAATTGAAATAACAGGAGGAATTTCAACTATCTCCAATAACTATATTGCTTCAAATACAGATACAGGACTTTTTGTTAACGGAGGAACTTCAACCACAATACAATACAATGATATTGAAGCTAATGGTACTAATGGATGTGCTGATGGTATTGCTCTGGTAAGTGGTTCTGGAGTTACAATTCAATATAACTTGATCAATAATACCGCTGCAATTGGAATAGAAGGATGGAATTACCCTGGTGGTGTACTAATAAATGAAAATACAATCACTAACTCAGGTCAAAATGGAGGAATATGCTCGGGATCTACAGAAAACAGTGGTGTACGCTTGTATGGAAATAACTCTTCAATTACATCAAATATTATTGCAAATAATGGAGGTGCGGGTATAGTAATTACAGGAGGTAATACTTCTGGAAATTTAATTTCTCAAAACTCTATATACAATAATGGTACGTCTAGCCCTGCTTTGGGTATTGACATAGATCAAGCAACTACTGGTAACCCTGTAGGTGATGGTATAACCATAAATGACACTAATGATAGTGATACCGGACCTAATGGGAGTCTTAATTTCCCTACATTTGAATCTATCGTAATTACAGGAAATAGACTAAGAGTAAGTGGTTGGAGCAGACCAGGTGCTACATTAGAGTTTTTTGTTACTGATATTTCTCAGGGAACAGCAACTACTGGTGATAATCAATTAGGACTAACCCAAGATTATGGTGAGGGTCAAATATATTTAGGTTCTGCGATAGAAGGGAGTGGTTCGGATCAGGCTTCTGGGACTTCATCATACTCGGATCCTGATGGAAATGCAGACACTACGAATCGTTTCTCTTTTCAACTTGTATTAGCAACAACTTATCCCGCTGGAACATTAATAACAGCTACAGCAACATTATCTAATAGTACATCTGAGTTTTCTAATACCTTCCCCATAGGAGCCAAGACTGTGATAACCAATAGGAGAATTACATATAGAGTAAAACCAAATTAGTAATTTATAAAAAAATAAAATATTTAAAATTAGGTTAGGTGTATTTACCCCTGTATTTGATTTACTTTAATACTTAATCCTAATGATTGTTAAACACATATTTATCAAATCTTTATGAACCAAACACCACTTTTACTTTTTAATGATCAAATACTGATCTTTAAAGTAATACCTTAAGTACCCCAAGAAAAAAATCAAACTTATTATCAACCATTTAAGCAAAATATCAAAGAATTATAATAAATAATACATAATTCAAATTGAATCATTGATTTTTACAATAATTCAGTAAAATTTCTATATCAATCTATTTATTTTCTTATGTTTGCTTTGTCAAAATGTTTATTTTTTACGAATATGTAACTTTTCAACAAAACCATACCTTTAATCGAACTAAAAATGCATTTCACCGATAAATAATTGCATTTTATCGTGAAAAAGTGGTGTACTTTGCTAAAAAAGAATATATTTGCCATAACATATTTACTGTTAAACCGTAAAACAGTGTTACCCCAATATAACTATGGATAGAATAATTTTTATTGTCGTATGCTTTCTGGCCCAAGTTACTATAGCTCAACAAGCTTTTCATAACTATGGGAATATTCAAATTCACGATCAAGGTGAAGTTGGTTTCCACACTGATTTAATTAATGATGGTACATTCGACCAAAATTTAGGTCTTGCAGGGTTTTATAATCCTACAGGTAGCCTTAATGTAACAGGTGATAATCGTCCCGTATTTCATAATATGGAAATTGATGTTGTAGACGATTTGCTGCTGGATGTTGCTGTTGGTGTAACAAACTTTCAGGAATTTATAACCGGACGAGTACAAACTCCCAGAGATAGACGTAATGTTTCTTTAGATTATATAAATGATGCTCCATATCTGGGTGCAAATGATGATCGATATGTAGATGGATATTCTTCTATTACCGGAGTATTAGATTTTACTTTCCCTATTGGAGATGATTTTAGATTACGCCCTATGCGTATCGACACTCAGGCAGCTGTAAATACAGCGAGAGGCGCATATTTCTTTGAAGACCCAAATACTCCTAATTTTTTCTCTACCAGTTTTAATACTGATAATTTTAGTAATGTATTATTTGGTGTGAGTTCTTTTGAATTTTGGGACCTTGATGGAGATGTAGAAACTAGAGTAACTCTTACCTGGGATGACAATAGTAATATACCAACTCTTGTTGATGAGTTAGAAGATCTTAGAGTTGTAGGATGGGATAGAAATTTACAACAATGGGTAAGTTTAGGAAACTTTGTCGCTTCTGGGGATTTAAATAGTGGAGAAATCACTTCAGAACTAATGATTCCTGATAATTACGTTATTCTTACATTTGGTTCTTCAGATATCATATTAGACGGTGATCTGGAAATATTTACAGCAGTTTCTCCGAATGGTGATGGAGTTAATGATACTTTTATCATTCAGGGTATTGAGCAATTTTCAAACAACGAACTAACAATTTTTAATAGATGGGGAGTTGAAGTATACCGTAAAAAAGGATATGACAATTCATGGGGAGGTTACTCTGAAGGTAGAGCTACAATTGCTAAAGATGAACAATTACCAGTTGGTACATATTATTATATATTAAAAATTGAAGGTCAAAAAGATCGTTCAGGGTATCTGTATATTAATGTGTAAGATTACATTTCGCCCAAAAACTATAATTTTGACTCACTAATACAGTATTATTTCCATCAAATAAAAAAGTCATATTCCAAAAAAATATAAATTCACGATACTTATAAAATAATAAATAGTTAACTTCAGATTACGCAAAGTCATTTTTTAGGGACATTACTAATTTTAAATTAGTATTAAATGAAGAAAACATTACTTATTATCCTGCTAATTCTACCTGGAATTATTTTTTCTCAGATCGATGAGTTTTCTGTTATGGGACTTCCGACCGCTACTACAAATGTAGAGATGAATGGCGTAACTGCTGCCGCTACAGGATCAATTCTATACAATCTGGAAGAAAGTAAAATATTTGTTTTTGATGGCACAAATTGGGTAGCTACTACTAATGATAATTGGTTGATAGATGGCAATACAGGCTTGCCCACCACATCCTTTTTAGGTCACATCGATGATGTGAAAATGGAAATTCGATCCAACAACTTACCATTATTACAATTTGGAAGAAGACAAACCTTAGGACTAACACAAGCCTTTCCTGATTACACAGATAATGATCAACCCATGGTACATATTAATGGAGACGGTACTACATCTGCGCTTCAGTTTGCGGCTGCAGGTGCGTCTTTTTATAAACCAATGTTCTTTACAACAACAAATGGAAGTTTTCGCCTAAAAGGAAGTACTGGAGGAACAGATCTGTTTGAAATCGGTTCTGCCGGGCCTGCAAATGATGGGAAATTAGAATTTATCATTGGTGATGATGGTAATGAATCTATTGTATTTAAACGATACGATTATAGACGTGGTCAGTTTCATCGAGAGTTTTTTAGAGTACAAGGAAGTAACAATACTGCTGATGCCGCCACTAGATTTGGTATTAACCTAAACCCACAAGAAGTTGCTGTAGACACTGGCTATGATGATCCGTCCACCGGATTTAATGTTGCAAACTCTACTTTACAGCTCGAAGGATCCTTTTCTACTTCGATAACCAGTACTATCGGAAATCTAACATTAACCGAAAATCATCATACTATTCATATCACGGGAGCACATAACATAACGCTACCTAATGCCAATACTTGTGAGGGTAGGATTTACATTCTGAAAAATAGTACCAATGCAAACAGAACTATTAGCACGTATCGTGATCTTACCAATTCAAACCAGACTACTATCGGAAGTGAATCTGTATTATGGATAAAAAGTGATGGCACCAATTGGCAACAAATAAATAATTTTACAGGACCCAGTGCAGGAGTAATTGTAAGCACAGACACTAATAATGATATTACAGCAGGTACTGATAGCGGAGCTTTTTTCGATAGTCCTGTAAAGGCAATGGGTAAAGTAGCAGGAAATGGAACAGCCTTAAGAATACAAGGAGCTACAGTAGTGAGAAACGGTATTGGTAACTATACGGTGACACTTAGTAGTGCAAGGAGTAGTGATGACTATATTATTCAATTAACGGTAAACGATCCAAGTAATTATCAATCTTCTATTCAGGTTACTGCTCAAACGACATCAACATTTACTGTACAAATTTATGTTAGACTTAATTTCGATACCACTCTTTATATAGACGATGCAGATTGGTATTTTACAATAAATGATTTTTAAAAAAATCTATAATTTCTTCACAAAATGATGTGCCCATATTTCATATCCTTCATTAAGGTAGAATTTATGTGAAAGATAATTCACTACATAACTATTTAGTTCTGAGGCTTCACATCCCCTACTCTTTGCATATTCATAAATCCAATTAAATACTTTCTTCCCTATTCCTTTACTTCTGTTCTGCTCATCAATATATACATGATCGGGCTCACATGACCTTCCAACATAATGACGTGTCATAAACCATAACCCAAAAAAGCCAATTAATTTTTTATCTGAATACACTCCCCAGCATTCATAATTCTGTTCAAACATCTCACTAAACCTTTGCGTTAAAACAACATCAGAAAATTGATTATTCATCAATTTCTGAAGTAATGGTAAAACGATATCAAAGTCCTCCTTTAAAATTTTGTGAAATGCTAAATCCATATGATGCTTTTCTGCAAAAATAATTATACATTTATCTCAAAGATGTAAAGAATTCTTAAAAAATAAAGAATCTGCCAATTATATTGTTTTGTTGGCTATTTATAGCTTCTTTTTAAGTGTTGCAAACGAGTTTAAAAGAACAAAAAACATAAAGATGAAAGAAAAATCAGGAAAAACACAAGATCTGATCGATAAAAAATTTCTAGAGGAACGTAGTGTATTTCTTTGGGGACAGGTAGATGACAAGTCGGCTAAACATGTAATCGACAGACTTATGTATCTGGATATGGTAAGTAACAAAGAAATCAAACTATATATTAATAGTCCTGGAGGATATGTTACTTCAGGATTTGCAATGTATGATACGATTAAAAGTTTAAAAAGTCCGGTTTCTACTATTTGCACTGGATTAGCTGCTTCTATGGGGTCAATTCTTCTAAGTGTAGGCGAAAAAGGCCGAAGATTTATCCAGCCTCATGCAAAAGTGATGATTCATCAACCAAGTGGTGGTGCCAGAGGACAAGCTTCTAACATAGAAATTCAGGCAGCAGAAATTCTTAAGACCAAAGAACTAAGTGCTCAAATACTTGCTGATAACTGCGGGCAAGATGTTGAGAAAGTATTGAAGGACTTTAATCGTGATTATTGGATGGATGCTGAAGAATCATTAGAATACGGAATTATAGATGGAATTCTGGAATAATACATCCAGAAATGATATAAATTGTAATCCGATTATACCTATGGTAAGAAGAGATTTTATTGGTATTAGTGCCCTGGGGATGATCGGAGTTTCATTATCATCATTTTCTATGCTTCAGTCAGAATTCTCTAAAGATGATCTTATGGGAAAAAGCAATCCATTACTTTTTGGTGATGGATATAAGCTTCGAAAAGATGCTTATGAAGCTTTTCTTAAAATGAAGACTGAAGCACTAAAAAGTGGATTCAAAATAAAAGTTGTTTCCAGTTATAGAAACTATGCGCACCAGAATCGAATCTGGGAACGTAAATACAAAAAGTTTACAACCGAAGGGTTATCCCCTATTAAAGCAATACAAAAGATTATAGAATATTCTACCATTCCTGGTACATCAAGACATCACTGGGGTACAGATTTAGATATTGTAGATGGTAATGCTCCACAACCCAAAGGATTGCTTCTTGCCGAGAATTTTGAGGGTGATGGCCCATTTTGTAAGTTTAAAGAGTGGATAGATAAACATGCTAACTCTTTTGGTTTCTATCTTGTATATACAGATAAAGAAAATAGAAAAGGTTTTAAATATGAACCTTGGCACTATTCGTATGCTCCACTTTCTATTCCAATGTTAAAAGCATATCAGAAACTAGATATTGCCACAGAGTTAAAAAAAGCAAATTTACTTGGCAGTAACTTTTTCTCAGAAGACTTCATTAAACAATATATTACAGAGAACATATCTGATATTAACCCAGAATTATTATAGTAATATAAAATTCTTATTATTTTTATAATTCTCCAGAAAAATGTTCCTTTTAACTCAAAATCACCTTTTTACTATTTCGTCGCATCCTATGCTATGTGTAAAATTCTTCTTTTTCGGTTAAATCAAAAAAGTCAAGATCAATTCTATATACTAAAATTATACTATTTTAGTTATTTATTAAAATAAAGACCCCATACTAATGAAAACTTCTTTAATTAAATATTTTTGCGCTTTTATTCTTTTATGTACTGCCTTTTCTTGTTCTAAAGATGATGACAATACCATTACAGAAACTCCAAGTGAAATTTCGATTACAGACGAAATACTAAAATTGGTAAATGAATATCGACAAGGTAAAGGACTAGAGGCTTTGGCAAAAAATACAACTGCCGAACAACTAGCTGCGGATCATACACGATATATGATTTCTAAAGGTAATATCAACCATGATAATTTTGATGCTAAATTCAAAACTCTACGAGAAAAGGAAAATGCTACAGGAATGGCAGAAAATGTAGCTAGTTTTTATCCCGATGCCCAAAGTGTTGTAGCTGGATGGATTGACAGTGAAGGACATAGAAAAAATATTGAGGGTAACTACACCCACACTGGTATTGCTGCTATAAAAGATGAAAGTGGCAGATACTACTATACACAAATTTTTTACCGCTAAACTCTGCAAACTCAACTATGCAAGGTTAGCACTAATCTTGTTCTCTAACTAAGAACGGTACCTCTAGTGGTTGCTTACTAAAAAGTGTTTTTTGCATTTTATTAGTAAGCAACTTTTATATTCATTAACTTTAAGCTTTTCGATATCAAAATTAATTTATAATGAGACGTGGCGGCTTAAAAATTAGAATATTAATAGGTTTAGCAATTATAGCATTTGCATTTTTTAAAAAATGTAATAATAAAACACTAAATCCCTATACAGATAGAGTACAAAATATTAATATGACAAGTGATCAGGAAATAGCTATAGGATTACAAAGTGCTCCCGAAATGGCCCAACAACACGGAGGGTTATACCCTGATCAAAAATTACAAAGCTATATTGATATGATCGGAAACAAATTGGTCAATTCGAGTATGGCAAAACAAACTCCGTATAAATATGAGTTTCATTTATTAGCCGATCCAAATACTATTAATGCTTTTGCATTACCAGGAGGGCAAATATTTATAACCTATGCTTTGTTATCCAAATTAGAAAATGAAGATCAGGTTGCTGGTGTGTTAGGCCATGAAATCGGCCATGTATTAGGGCGACATTCTGCAGAAAGAATAGCAGAACACGAATTCTGGAAAACTATATCTACCGGGGCATCAGTTGGTGCAGATGCCGGAGGAATTGTAAATGGTATCGGACAAAATGTTTTATTAAAAAATGGGCGTGGTGATGAATTAGAAAGTGATAAACTAGGTATTTTATTTATGATCAATTCGGGCTACAATCCTGAAGAAATGATTGGTGTGATGAAAATTCTAAAAGCTGCTGCCGGACCTAACCGTACTCCTGAGTTTCAAAGCTCCCACCCTGACCCCGAAAATCGTATAGAAAAAATCAAAGAGGCAATACGAGAATATAGTAATGTGCAATAAAAAACCATTGCCTGTTTATATCAACAAGCAATGGCTTTAAAACTTATGACAGTTTCTCTAGAAGAGCTACTGCATCCTTGGCATTAGATAACTTTGCAAATTTCATTGCTGTATAGCCTTTACTATCTTTAGTTTTGATATTTGCTCCATTTTTCACAAGCACTTTAATAATATCTGTACGGTTATATCGCGCAGCATACATAAGTGGTGTCATCCCGTCGGATTTTTGATTAACATCGCTTCCGAGTTCAATCAGTTTTTTTACGGTTTCTAAATCTCCTTTTACAATTGCCATACAAAACGGACTTGTCTTATATGCTGTAAGATCATAATTATGACTGGCAGTAGTCACATTTGTTTCTGCAGCTATACTTACAGAGGTAATACACATAACCAATAAGGTTGCTAAAACTGTTTTTTTCATGATGAAATTGATTTTAAGTTATTTGATTGACTTATATACAGTACGACCTTAGAATCGGTATCATGTTACACCTACTTTTGCCAAATAACAGGATTTTAACTTTCTCATAACAAAATATTCTGATAAAGCTGATACATTTTTATGCAATAAACCCGCCTACCATTATAAAATGATAGACGGGTTTATACAGGTTTTAAAACTAATTCTGAGTAATTACTTTTTCTTAAGCTCTGAGATCAAAGTCATAGCTTCTTTGGCTCCTGAAATTTCTGCATATTTCATTGCAGTATAGCCTTTCGTATTTTTAAGATTGATTTTTGCACCGTTAGCAACCAAAAGTTTAATGATTTCTAATCTATTATAACGAGCTGCATACATAAGAGGTGTCATACCCTCTGAAAATTTATTTACTTCACTTCCTAGTTCAACCATTTTTTTCACCATTTCATAGTCGCCTTTAGCGATTGAAATACAAAAAGGAGAAACATTAATAATTTCTGTTTTTACAACCTTGTATGATTTAAGGTTTTTCACGGGATCGTTTGCTAAAACTAGACCAACCGTCATACACATTACTAAAATTGATAGCTTTTTCATTTTTTATTTTTATAGGTTCATTATTGATTTGTGCTATGTCAAAAATTTGACGCCGCAAATGAATTACATTATTCTTATAAAAAATAGTGTAATTTTAAGAATAACTTACTTTTAACCTTCCCTACACAAATTCGTTAATAATTTCACAAAAACGACACGTCAGATAATATTACAAAAAGGTATAAATCACATAGGAATAACATAAGCTTTTTGTATGCTTGTAAGTGAAGTTGTAACTTTGTTTCTTATTTCATTTTTTTGAGATTTAAGTTCAAAAAATAACCAACCAAAAACCTTAATTAAGAATACATTATGAACAAAAAAGTAATCCTGATGATCCTGGATGGATGGGGAACATCACCTGACCCTAAAGTATCCGCCATCGATCATGCAAACACTTCGTATATCGATAGTTTATACACTCACTACCCTAATGCTTCTTTACGTACAGATGGACTTCATGTAGGTTTACCAGATGGACAAATGGGAAATAGTGAGGTTGGTCATATGAACCTTGGGGCTGGCAGAATTGTATATCAGGATTTGGCCAAAATCAATATGGCAGTCAAAAACAACACTTTAAAAGACGAATCTGTTCTTCTAGATGCTTTTCGTTATGCCAAAGAAAAAAACAAAAATGTTCATTTACTTGGTCTGGTAAGCGACGGTGGGGTTCACTCTCATATCAATCATATTAAAGGATTACTTGATGCAGCTCATTCTTACGAATTAAAAAATGTTTTCCTTCATGCATTTACCGATGGTCGTGATGTAGATCCTAAATCTGGCAAAACTCACATTAAAAACATCCAGGATTACATGTCCAAAACCACAGGCAAATTAGCTTCTATCATAGGGAGGTACTATGCCATGGATAGAGACAAAAGATGGGAACGTGTTAAATTAGCATATGACCTATTGGTTAATGGAGTTGGAGAAACCAGCACTGATGCCTTAAATAGCATTCAAAATAGTTATGATAATGACATTACAGATGAATTTATCAAACCAATTATACTTCAAGAAAATGGAGCTTCGGTAGCCACAATAAATAATGACGATGTTGTGATTTTCTTTAATTTCAGAACAGACCGAGGCAGAGAGTTAACCGAAATGCTTTCTCAAAAAGATATGCACGAGTATAATACACATAAGCTTTCTTTACATTATGTTACAATGACAAATTATGATGAAAACTTTAAAGGCATTAATGTTATTTATAATAAAGATAATATTACCGAAACTCTTGGCGAAATCATTTCTAAAGCTGGTAAAACTCAAATTCGAATTGCAGAAACAGAAAAATATCCACACGTCACCTTCTTTTTTTCTGGAGGACAAGAACAACCTTTTGATGGAGAATCCAGAATATTAAGAAATTCTCCAAAGGTAGCAACTTATGATCTTAAACCCGAAATGAGTGCTTATGAGTTAAGAGATGCCCTTGTACCAGAACTACAAAAAGGGGATGTTGATTTTGTATGTTTAAACTTTGCAAATGGTGATATGGTAGGACATACAGGAGTGATGGAAGCTGCTATTAAAGCTTGTGAAGCCGTGGACCAATGTGTAAAAGATGTAGTAATCGCCGGACTAGAAAACCAATATTCTATTATTATGATTGCAGATCATGGTAATTGCGAAACTATGATCAATCCAGATGGCACACCACATACAGCTCATACGACTAATCCTGTTCCTTTTATTTTAATAGATAATGATCAGATAAAAGTAAAAGATGGAGTTTTGGGAGATATTGCTCCTACAATTCTTGAGCTTATGGGGATAGAAAAACCTAAAGCTATGACACAAGATTCATTACTAAAATAACTATAATTAAGATACTTTCTATATTATCTTAAAGCTATTCTTAATAAGAATATAGTAAACAAAAAACACTCTTTATCATAGTTGTATAAAGAGTGTTTTTATTTTTCAAAATTCTTTTGTTACCTTAACCTAGATTATACTCCTTTATGTAAGTAAAAAAAAGTATAATTAATACGCAGCGAAACCCGATATTCTTGGTTATACATTATATGAGTTAAGCACTAACCCTTATTCATGAATATAAAAGAACAAGACAGACTAGTAAAAGCCTGCAAAAAGGGTAATCGGGATGCCATGGAAAAAATATACAACATTTTTGCACCGCGAATGATAGCGGTGGGTCTTCGCTATTGTACAAATCAATCTGATGCAGAAGACATTGTACAAGATGCTTTTATTAAAGTATTTAAAGCCATTCAAAAATATCGTCATAAAGGAACATTGGGGAGTTGGATTGAAAGAATTGTTGTGAATTGTGCCATTGATCATTGGCATAAAATGAAAAAAACGATTCATGTCGATCATGAAGATTTCATTAATAAAAATGAGATACAGGAACTAGAAGAGCCCGAAAAAGAGTATCTATCTAAAGAAATATCAATAGAGAAACTAAGAATCTTGATTAGTGATTTACCAGAACAGTATCGCTATGTTCTGAATCTTTATGCCATAGAAGGATATTCTCATAAAGAAATAGGAGAAATGCTTAACATTAAAGAGAGCACATCAAGATCTAACTATACCAGAGCAAGAAAGAAGCTATTAGAGAGTATGAGAAATAATGGAGTTGTAAAGTTTTAACGTTTAAAACCTAAATGAGTAACAAATGAAAGATGACAAAGACCTTTTAAAACCGCTTTTACGAGCAAAGTTTAAAAGTGATTCGGTTATACCATCGAAGGACAGGTTTGATGACATATACAATGCAGTACAGAAGCAAAAGGTTAAACGCAATTATATACCTTGGCATGAAATTACTGTAATTGCGATATTGCTTTGCGCTGTATTCATCTTGTATTATGTAATGAATGATACGACTTCAGAAAAAACAGACATCACTCCGTCACATAAAGAAAATATTAACTCTATCGAACCAAAAAATGAGCAAACTACAATCCAAACAGAAGAGCAACCAAAAATTATTGAAGTCAAGCCTATAGAATCCAATACAGATTCTAAATCTGTAAAAACAGCCAAAACAGAAACTTTTTCTATCGACTCTACTATTTTAGAACCAGACGAAGAAAGTAAAGAAAAAGGTTTTATTGGAGTATCCTATATCGCTTCAGAAAAATATGCTTCAACAAAAAACACTAAGTATATTAAACTTCCTGATTCGAGTATGATGGTAATGAGGAAAAATAGTAAAGTTAACTTTAATACTTCGATACAAAGTTATCGAAGAGTTGATCTTGTTGGCACTATATTCTTTTCAATACAGAAAAATGAATCAAAACCATTCGTTATACACGGAAAATATTGTAATGTTCAAGTTAGTGGTAATTCTTTTGCAATATCTACAGAAAAAGATGCTGATTATATCACACTTATTAAAGGTTCTGCAGAAATAATTAATCGTAAAACTGGTAAAAAACAAAAAGTAGTTTCGGGACAAAGTTTTAGTATCAATAATCAGGAAATTATTCTCCTTAAAAGAGCTCCTAATCAATTTGCCTGGAAAACTGGTGTTCTACATTATAAAAATGTTAGTGTGAGTCAAATTATCCATGATTTAGGAGAAAACTTTGATGCCAAAATTAGACTAAAACGAAGTCCTTTACTTGATTGCAAATACACTGGATCTTTTAGCAATGCAACTACCGAAGAAGTCCTTGGTGAATTGGCTAAGAAGTTGAATATAAAAATAGAAAAGGAAGGCGAGATTTTTATAATTATTGGAGAAGGTAATTGCGCAGATTAAAAATACCTTCTTTGTAAACTCTAAAAAGATATTTAAACACATTTGATTCTTTTAATACTTCTTACTATAAATACAACTCGTTGTGCATTTAGAAATTAATAGTATAAAAAAGCGTCAATTCGAGTGGTTTTTCGAAATAGAATGAAGAAAAATTGTATTGAGAATAGCTTTTTTAATTCAAAATTCTATTCTCGATACACTTCTTCTTTTGGTCGAAGCACTCGAATTGACGAATTTTGAATTAAAAAACCTTAAATGCACAACGGGTTATAAATGCATTATTTATATATTAAAAAACCGATCTATAAAGTGTTTTATAGACCGGTTTTTTAATTTGATATATTGTTCTATAAATCAAAAGTTATCGTTCCCTCTATTGAAGTAAGTACAACCTCACGATCACAGGTTCCATCACCAAAATCAATATTAAAATTAACTCCAAAATTACTAGAATAATCTTGCGCTCCTTGCACAGGGTATTTAAGAAAACTTAACCCTTCAAAACATGCTGCCTTATATACTATTGGAGATCCATCAACAGATTTTGATTTTATAAAGAAAGGTTCTTTTAAATTTTCTAATGAAGAAGATTCTTTCAAGGTAATAACCTCCTGCTCTGTAAAACGGTTTTCAAAAGAAAAATTTCTATTCGTAGTATAATGATATGTTTTTCCATCGGGAGCTGTAATAACTCCATCTATTTCTACATCAAATACAGGAACATCATTGGTGCTTTGTTCTTCATTTTTTTGAGCTACTTTATACCCGTCAAAAATATACCCTCGATCATATTGTACATTTTTAAACACTGCAGAATCCTTAAATTTAGATGGTAAATCTTCGGCTACATAGTATTCTAGGCTACCTGTCCAATCATCAAATTGACATTGATCTCCTGCATCATTCAAAATCATTTTACTATAATGATCATATCCAGAAAAACCCGGGATAGGTTTTTCCTGATAAGGGATTAATAATTCAATAGAGAAACAAGTCCCTTTGCTGTTTTTGGATGATTTTTTAAGATCTAAAGAAGCTTGTTCTGAGATTTTTCCAAAATCATCCATAGCGAAGTTTACCGTTTTACTCAATTCAAATGTTTCTTTATTATTTTGTTCAGAAACATTATCATCAACATCATTTTTAGTACAACTCACTACTAGGCCAAAAATCAGGGCACAAATCAATAGTTTTTTCATGGTTTTCTTTTTTTAAGTGAATATTATCTTTGTTTTCTATTTATTAAACCTTAAAAAAATAAAAACGCTGCGTCGATACTTCATTTTTTGTTAAACTAGCGTCAAATCATTGGATCAGACATTAGATTTTGTATATATTGGCAAGGGAAACAATTTTGGATCAAAATGAGAAAAACATTTTTTTAGCTATTCCCAGTTTTCTTTTTTCATGCAGAAAGTTTGCAAAAGAAACTCTCGAAAAAGATATGTTAGCCATTGTTTCTGAGTAACCCTACAAACATTCTTACAAAGATTGAATACTTCGATGACACCAAAAGAAAAATTAAACGCACTCGGACTCCAATTACCAGAAATATCAACTCCAGGAGGATCTTACGTATCTGTAAATACAAGAGGAAATATAGTCTATATAGCTATTCAATTTCCTATTCGCAATGGAGAGTATTTATATCAAGGTAGATTGGGAGACACTATAACTACAGATCAAGGATATGAAGCAATGAAATTATGTGCTCTTAATGTTCTTGCCCAAATAGATGAGAAAATTGGCTTTGATGCTATTGAAGGGCTTAATCATATTGATGCTTATTTCCAGTCAAGTATTAGTTGGGATGATTCTCCTATTGTCGTAAATGGTGCTTCAGACTTATTTATTGAAGTACTAGAACAAAAAGGCACACACACCAGGGCAATTTTTGGAGTGGATAAACTTCCTCGAAATTTTAGTGTGGGTCTAACTACATCATTTACACTAAAAACTACTTAAAAATACGCTAATCATTATCGTAAAAAAGTGAAATCTTAAAATAGAGGGAACTGTTAGGTAGAACAAGCATTATTCTTTGTAAATTTGCCTTCTTTTACCAAGGAATTGTTTACATATGATTATTACCAAAACACGTGAAGAAATAGAATTAATGCGCGAAAGTGCACTAATCGTATCAAAGACATTAGGGATGTTAGCCCCCGAAGTTAAACCTGGGGTAACTACGCTACATTTGGATAAACTTGCAGAAGAGTTTATTAGAGATCACGGTGCAATTCCCGGTTTTTTGGGATTGTATGATTTTCCAAACACTTTATGTATGAGTCCTAATGCTCAAGTAGTTCATGGGATTCCGAATAATACTCCGTTAGAAGAAGGTGATATTATATCTATTGATTGTGGTGCTATTAAAAACGATTTCTATGGAGATCATGCGTATACATTTCCTGTAGGCGAAGTATCAGAAGAAGTAGAACGTTTACTTCGCGTTACTAAAGAGTCTTTATACGTTGGGATTGCAGAGCTTAAAGTTGGAAAACGAGTAGGTGATGTTGGGTATGCGATCCAAAAATTTACTGAAGAAGCCGGTTATGGTGTAGTTAGAGAATTAGTAGGTCATGGTTTGGGTCGAAAAATGCATGAAGATCCCGAAATGCCTAATTACGGTCGCCGTGGTAAAGGGAAAAAATTTATCGAAGGTATGGTCGTTGCCATTGAACCTATGACAAACATGGGAACACATCGCATCAAACAATTACAAGATGGATGGACTATTCTAACTGCAGATGGAAAACCAAGTGCTCATTTTGAGCATGATGTAGCTATAATTGATGGAAAACCAGAAATCCTATCAACTTTTAAATATATCTATCAGGCATTAGGTATTGAATCTAATGAAGAAGATGCCTTTAGGCAAGAAGTACTGACTGTATAATATATATTCTTTAGTGCTCAAAAGCCTTCTTTATGTAGCTTTTCAAAATGAAAAAACTATTTAAATTTATACTTAATACTATCCCCAGGCCGCTATTGATTCGATTGAGTTATATAGCACGCCCAATATTATCATTATTTTTACGAGGAAACACATATACGGATCCAATTGATGGTAAAAGTTTTTCTCGTTTTTTGCCTTATGGATATGGTAAACAAAGAGACAATGTACTTTCTCCTTCCACTTTATCATTAGAACGA
Source organism: Aquimarina macrocephali JAMB N27 (assembly GCF_000520995.1). Classification (GTDB taxonomy): domain Bacteria; phylum Bacteroidota; class Bacteroidia; order Flavobacteriales; family Flavobacteriaceae; genus Aquimarina; species Aquimarina macrocephali. The sequence continues at coordinate 19,650 of NZ_JACA01000058.1, forward strand.
CATCGGTTACTCTGGTTATTTCTAACTAATGAAACCGAGTTTTTTACTACGCCCACCAAAGTATTACATTTTGCTCCTGAACAAGCATTTTATAAAAGGTTTAGAAATTTAAAACACCTTGATTATACTACTACTGATCTTAATTCCCCGTTGGCAGATGTAAAAGCAGATATCTGCAATTTACCTTTTGCTGATAGCGAATATGATGTTATCTTTTGTAATCATGTTTTAGAACACATCCCAGATGACACTACAGCTATGCAAGAAATTTTCAGGGTGTTAAAACCGGGTGGGATGGCAATTCTACAAATTCCTCAGGATCTAAATAGAGATGTAACCTTTGAAGATAACAGCATCACAGATCCACAAGAACGAGCCAGAATATTTGGTCAATACGATCATGTAAGGGTCTATGGCCGGGATTATTTCGAAAAATTAAGATCTATTGGTTTTAAGGTCGATGAAGTAGACTACACCAATATTTTATCAAAAGAATGTGTAACAAAATACTGTCTTGCCCCTGGTGAGATCCTTCCTGTTTGTTATAAGCATTAATACTTACTTTTCAGGAAAACCATTTACAGATAGTGTTTTTAATTCCTTATTCTGATCTTCATAAATAAAGTATGCTTTGAGTTCTTTATGTGTTTCTAAGAATTTTTTTGAACCTTCTAATCCCATCGACATCAATGCAGTGGCATATGCATCTGCTTCCATACAGGTATTGGCAATAATAGAAACCGCCAGAAGGTTTGATTTTAGAGGATATCCTGTTTTGGTATTCAAAATATGAATATATCGCTCTCCGTTTTCATCAATTTTATACTTTCTATATCCGCCAGAAGTGGCCATAGCCTCATTATGCAATGAAATTACTTTACTATAGGATTGCGTATCATCAAAATTAGGGTCTTCTACTCCAATTCTCCATGGTTTCTGTTTAATTACATTACTTCCTTTACCTCTAATCTCTCCTCCTATTTCAACCAGGTAATTTTTGAATCCTTTACTTTCAAAAAAATCGAAAAAAACATCTACCCCATACCCTTTTGCCAATGCATTAAAATCGATATATGTTTTAGGGTCGTCTTTTACAATTTTATTTCCTTTCAATGCTACTTTCTGCAAACCAACCGACAACAACAAGCTATCTATTTTAAGGCTATCTAAAGAGATAATTTTTCCCTCTGGCCCAAAATCCCATGCATTTACCAAAATCCCAATAGTAGGATCAAAAGCACCATTGGTTTCTTTATATATTTTCTTAGAAGTAGTAAATACTTTTACAAAATGGTCATCTATCGTTACTGTAGTATCACCAGAGTTAATTCTGGATATATCAGAATCCTTGATATAAGTAGACATTGATCTATTAATAACATTAATCAAACTGTCATATGATGTTGAAAAATCATACTCTTTATCATCTATAAACTGAACAGAAAAAGTGGTTCCAAAAGCTTTTCCATTAGTGTAGTTAAGGTGTAATTTAGCCTCCTTTTTACATGAGACAAACAATCCTATTAATATAACTATACCTATTTTTCGAATCATAATTTTAGTTCAAATGAGTTTCTATTGTTTGTAATCCTGCATATTCTAAAACATATTCTTCGTTTAAAAGCACTGGCTTATTTGGGTTTTCAGAATTTTGTAAACCAACACCGGCATAGAATACTTTTGCTTCTTGTTCTATCGCATGCTTTTTAAACGACTCCATCCAAATGACATCATAATTATGAGGATTATCTGGATACGAAACTACTTTAACAAGTACGAAATACCTTTGATTAGATGTATCAACACACACAAACTGCGGATGTTTTCCCAGAGTGCTATTAATTGCAATAAATTCGAAGCCTTTTTTTTCTAATTCTTCACCTACAATATTCATTGCAAGGTTATGTAATTCTTGTCTGGTAAGTATTCTGGTCATAGGGAGGCAAAGATATTATTTTGAAAGCATAATTCAGAATTATACTGAACTCATCTTTATTTTTTGTCTTGCATCAAAAAGTCCAACCATTTCATAAATAATAGTATAAAATATAGCCATTATTTTACGCATTCAGAGAAATTATTGTATGTTTAGTGTGATAATTTAATAAGCTTTTTCATGACTGTTAAACTATCTTTTTTAATGTGATAACCTTATAAACATACCCTATGGAAAATAAAATTACTTTGGCCGGATTAGATTTCGTAATTAATTTTTGTAACAAAATAAATACTCAACCTATTCCTTTGGCAGAAATCCCACAACAATCTTTAGCTAATATATACGCCAATCCCAAAGGAGAAAGACACTATATCGTTAATATTATTTCGTTTTTACCTCTTAAACTAGATCCTGTAAAAACCGCCAGTAGTGGTTTGTTTTTAAATGAAGAAAAAACCATATTCTTTAATTATAATGGAGTTACTGACATAAAGACCAGTATACAAACTGAAAATGACATGGTCGTTTCAAGGGATTTCAATATTGTATATGATTCTACTGATCCTATCCCCTCAGAATTTGATATGTACCATATTCAGATAGATTATAAAATTGCATCCCTAAGAACACAGAGTGTAGAAGCTATTGTAGTACATGATAAAAATCTAGATCCTGAGACCGATAGAGGTACAGTGACTACTCCAGTAACGAGTGGACAATAAAATGCATAAAACGATTATCATATGGTGTGTACTTCTTGGCTATACGTTTATGCATGGTCAATCTCAAAAAAACAGTCAGCTCAACTCATTTTACAACCATTTGGATGGTTATTGTAAAGAGAAGGTTTTGGTTATTGATTTTTGTAATGCTGTAGAGTTTTATCGTAATCACAAGTTGGATTCTTGTTACATTTATGCTGGTAAAGCATTAGAAATCACTAAACATCAAGAACAGCGGGATATCTTATATTATATCCAGGGCGTAAGTGCAATTGGCAAAAATTTGTACACCAAATCCCTCCAAAACATGGACAGTATTTCTGAAGATTTTAAATTTTCAGGGCTTAAAAATCATAAACTTGGAAGAATCTATTTGGGTTTGGAGAACTATGATCAATCTATACAGTATTATAAAAAATGGTTAAATCAAGATGAAGAGACCAAAGATGAACTTTTACTAAAAACTGCTTACCATAATCTGGGTGTTTCTTACCTGCATAAAAAAGATTATACTAAGACAAAGCATTATTTTTCTAAAGAATTAGCCTTAATCAAAGAAAAGGATACTTTTTTTGTGATTGTCACCAAAATGGAGCTTGCTAACGCCTATTATAGTCAATATAAAGATGAGGAAGCTATCGCTTTGTTTAAAGAGTGCTATCAATTGGCTAAATCATTTCATGACATCGAGCTAAAACAAAATACAGCCAAAAATATGGCGGTAGTAGAAAAAAACAGAAAACGATACCAAGAAAGTGTTGCCTATTACGTAGAATACGGAAAATGGAAAGATTCTATCTGGAACAGAGATAGAGTCTGGGAGCTTACAGAAAAAGACAAACAACTTGCTATTGCACAAAAGGAGCAAGAAATATTGTTGCAAGATGAAAAAATAAAACAACAAAAAACGCAACGTAATGGTCTAATTATAGGCAGTTCACTCCTACTATTGTTTATTGGTATTCTGGGATATTTTTATAAATTGTTAATTGGTAAAAAGAAATTGATTACAGAACAGAAAGAACAACTGGATATCGCAAACACAACCAAAGATTATCTGTTTTCTGTAGTCTCACATGATTTACGATCTCCTGTTAATGCATTGAAACGACAGCATGAAAAATTGCTGGATCACATAGCTGAAAAAGATTTCTCAGGAATCAAAAAAACTACAGATACTGCAATTACCTTAACAGAATCTACCAGTCACCTATTAAACAATGTACTGCACTGGTCGTTAGAGCAAAGTGAGCAATTATTTTTTGAACAGGAAACATACCCTTTAAAACCCATTCTTGAACATGTTATAAATGATTATGAATATTTGGCAACAACCAAAGAAATTGTACTCAAAACCTTATTAGATGCATCTATTTTGGTTACAGTTGATAAAGAATCCTTAAAAATTGTTCTTCGTAATATCCTTGATAATGCTATTAAATACACCAAAAATGAAGGGAAGATTACTATATCATCTGGTAATTACGCTGCGAACGAATGTTTTATTGAGATTAAAGATACAGGTGCAGGTATTCCACCCGAAATTTTAGCAAAAATTAACTCATTACATGACATTACCACAGATAAAATTGATCGGTCTAAAGGAGTAGGTCTTGGGTTATTATTATGTCATACACTCGTTAAAAAAAATAATGGACAATTAATTTTTGATAGCGAGCCTGGTAAAGGAACAAGGATCAAAATTGTATTACCAAAAGGAATTGATTAACTATAAAAGCCTATAATAGGTACTTAATACACCAAAACCATTATCGATATGGTTTATGAAATGTATATAGATGAAAACATTAAGATTATTAGTATTAGAAGACGAAGATGAAGAAGCTAAAGAGATTTCAGAATTTTTGAGCGATAATAATTTTGAAGTGACGAGAGCCTCAACCATACAGGATGCTGAAAGAAAAATACAGGATCATTTTTTTGATATGATCATTTTGGATATTATGATAGACGGGAAACCAGATGGTATTGTTTTAGCACAGCAGATTAATGAGCAACAACTTAACATTCCTTTTTTATTTTTGACCAGTACACAGAGTAAACATTTTTTTGATCTGGCTAAACTCACACAACCTGCTACTTATTTACTTAAACCTTATAACACATTAGAGCTTTTATTTTCTATAGAGCTAGCTATCGAAAAGCACTATAAGCAATCTAATACTCTAAGTTTTAACTCAGAAAATGCGGTATTGAGTCCTACTTATATTTTTGTAAAAAAGAATAAAAGTGTTATGAAATTAGCCATAGAATGTATTCATTATATTGAGGTAAAAGAAAAATATTGTAATCTGATAAGTGAAGAAGGTAATTTTTTGATTAAGCTATCCTTAATAAAAGTAAAAGAGTTATTATCGAATCCAAACTTTACGCAAGTGCATCGTAATTTTTTGGTCAATATTAAAAAAATTAAAGAAATTTACTTTGAAGACAATCTTATCATATTGATGGACGATGCCAAAATTCCATTTAGCGAACGTTATAAGGCCTTATTTATAAAGGATAACGATATATTAAACTAACCGAATAATATTATAGGGATATGTAATAGTAGGACGCATCAATAGCCTAAAAAGAAATCACTTGTATTTTTCTTAAATATGGCTGCTCCTGCTATAACGGTAAACCCCCATTCCACCATCAGCAGAAGCAGCATATTTTCTATAAAAACTAAATGTATGAACGTTTTAATTTTATTTAACTAAATACAAATGCTATTAATTGCAAAAAACCAATCTTCATAATTCATTTTCAAACCACTATCTCCTTCTTTGTGCTCTTTTAATTGGTTCTCTAACCTCGTTTCATTATCATTTCCACTATAAAATTAATTAGAAATACGCTATCTCATGAAAGCAATGTCATAAGCGTTAAAAACTAAAGCATAAGTGTATCTAAATTGGGTATAATACCAAAAACTGAATTTACCGTAACAAATTCGAAGCTTTTTTTCTAATTCTTCACCTACAATATTCATTGCAAGATTATATAGTTCTAGTTCATGTTTACTAAGTATTCTAGTCATAGCCTTACAGAGGCAATACTCTAAATTATTTTATCTATTAAAAAAGGATGTTCCTAAAACCTGAATTTCCCAACTTCTATTTTATCTTCTTCTTTATCAAGTCTAACAATAATTATTTTTTTAGATTCATTTTGTCTTCCATAATTTGTAAATAGGACAGCTTTTAAAATGGTAGGGCCTGAAATTTTTTGAACATCATCTGAAAAGTAATCCACCATAATCTCATACTCGCCGTCTATTGCTTTTTTTAACATAAACTCCTCTGGCTCATAACCTTCTACCATATCTTCTGAAAGTCTTCCTCCTATTTTTGTTTCTGAGTTTTTATAATAACCCTTTTCTTTCTTGGGATCAATCACCCATAAATCTATATCGGTATCGTTATGATTCCAGTCAATTACCACTCTTACGTCTACAGGCATCTCGCTAAATTCAGTTTTTTGTATTTTACTCAATCGAAGCTTTTTACCGTATTTATATACTAACCTGTTTAGCTCCGTATAAGCGATCTGTTCAATCCCAAAATACAATTCCTCTTCATCTTTGATCAAAAGGTCTCCAATATAAATTTTATATAATAAATCGAAACTTTTTTGATATTCGCCAATATACTCATACGCCAATGCAAGATCTCGATATGATTGTGGATCCTCGGGTCTTAATTTTAAGATTTTTTCATAAACTATAACTGCCAAATTATAGTGTTCAAAATATTCCAATTTATATGCTAGTGCCTTCATCAATTCATGATTACTTAATTCGGCTTCGATAAGATTGGTCAAAATTTTTATTGCAGTATTTTTTTGTTTCCTTTTGTCAAAAAAATCAGCTACATCAAGATAAAAAGAAGGACTATTTGAGTAATCATTTCTAATTTCTAAATACTTTTTATATGCCAATTTGACCGTTGGTTCTTTTTCTAAAATTTTTAAATAAGGCGTTTCTGGGTTCCATGATTTTAATTCTATTTTATCAGTTATTTTTTCATTTAGTTCTGCAATTGCCTCTCTATTAAAATCTTTACCCTTTACTGTTGTAATTACTATTATTCCATCCCCCCCTGAGAACCATAAATTGCTACAGCACTACTAGGCTTTAAGATTTGCATAGATTGTATTTCTTTCGGATTCATTTGTGCAGTTGGATTACCCTTGACCACAACTCCATCTACAATATATAACGGTTGTGAATTTGTGACTGATGAAGCTCCTCTTATAGTAACCGAAGGTGATGCCATTGAAACTCCATCTATCGCTTGACTAAATGATTCTGATTTTACAGAGGTCACCGATGCAGTAATTGATGATCTCTTCTGTGCTGCATATCCCGTAACCACAACTTCTTCTAACATAGATGTACTCTCTTCTAAATTAATATTTATTGTGTTTGAATTATTAACAGTAATAGTAGAAGAATTATAGCCTAAATATAAAATTTCTAATTCTTCTCCTATTTCGGCATTGATTGAAAAATTTCCATCAAAATCAGTTTGCGTACCAATTGTTTTTCCTTTTATAATAATATTCACCCCTGGTAACGAAACCCCTCTTCCATCAGTAATCACTCCTGATATGATATGCTTTGTCGTATCCAAGACACGTTCATTAAGGCTTTCAGGTTGATTTTCTTCTATTGTATTGACTACAATAGGATTATTATTTTCAAGCTGATTTTCATTATTTCCTTGCTCTATTGAATCCACTTGTGGTTGTTGAGATGGGGTTGCCACTTTTTTTACTGATTCTTTTTTCTTTTTTGGATAACTCGTATTATACCATTTTAATACATCCTCATAGCTCTCGATTAACTCCTCTCTTCTCTCTTTTAATTCTTCCAGTTTATCCTCTTCGTTATCTTCAAAGTTCATTAACCTTTCTTTGTATTCTTTCATTAATTCTTGAGGAGGCTCAATTCTATACTTTACATAATCTTCAATTCTATCTAATATTAGCATAGAAGTATAATCAGTGATCATACCATGTTTTTTGGCTAAAGAAATAATTTCTTTCCTATTTTTCTCTTTATTCTTATTTAATGATTTTAATTTTTTCTTTGCCCATAATTTGGGCACAATTCTTGTGTTTTGTGATTTTTTCACATCAACATCTATCCTCTTGACCACTTTGTTGGTATAACCAAAAAGCAACTGAATGGTTGTGTCTTTGCTAAATTTACCAGTGATAGAAAAATCGGAAACTACATTAGTGTTTTTTGGAGGATAAACCTCTTCCACATCCTTGTTATATTTTATACCCAAAAACTGGAAAGTTTCTTTCTTTAATGCACTTGTTCCATCTGCAACTGAATATCTCAAGAGATTTATATAGTTTCCACTTGAATTAGTTGCAATATCATTAAGAATTTCATGGTCTGCGGAAACCGATGAATTAATGGTGTAAATCGGATTTTTGAATTTACAATTTAAATCCCCCAAATTGATTAACCCATCCGAGAACAATAACATTTCATCTGAAGTTATTTTTACATCATCAAAAATATCTAGCGATGTTCCCCCATCATATTTAATATCATTTATAAACTTTTTTAATGCAGACCAATCTCCACCAACAATAGTGAATCTTTCATTTTCACCAATTCTGCTATTAAAAGAAATGACCTCTACCTCAACATCTTTAAGGTACTCTATGTAAGAGCCTATAAGTTCTAGTTCTTTATCTATTTTCTTGTATTTGGAAGAGAAAGAAGCATCCCATAACATTGTAATTTTTTTTGGCTTTTCTTTAAGTCTGAAATTTGACCCTAGTCCTTGGTATATATAAAAATAGTTCTCATTAGTTAATATTTTTTGGGTATTGATTTTATTTGGAATCTCTACCATCAAAGGAATTGATGGTTTATAATTTTTTTTCTGTAATTGAGCAATATACCCATTATCTATTTTCTTAAAAGGCAAGTAAATATTTGCTTCTTTATTTTTTACAACAGGCGCATCTATACCTCCAAAAACACTGATCGCTATAGAAAAATTATCTAATACCTCTTTAAACGCTAATGGTAATTCATACGCTCGAAAACCATTAATTGCAAATAATTCTTGTTCGTATTTAATCACCACTCTTTTGTAGTCATTTGGGAGTATAGGGTATATCCTTGCTTTGTAATTATTACCTTCAGTGTTTTCTAAAAGTCCCGGATCTATATTTTGTCTTACTGTATTTTCAAAAGCTACTCTGGCTAATTCTTTTTCTACAATAACAGCCTCTCGTAATCTCCCATTGACTTCCATCGCAAATCCAGAGACCGATTGACCATCGCCTAATGGAAAAACCAGTTCTCCTTCTAGTGTACGATTCAATTCGTTATAAAATTTCATATCATACGTAGTAATTGCAAAATTATCAACAATCTCAGTATTGATTATTAAACTAGAAAGTCTTAATTGGCTTGAATCTTTTAATTTAATAGCGGGTATTCCTTGTGAAAAAGCATCAATAAAAAAGATCAAAAATACGAGTAGAAGTATATTTTTCATGGTTAGTATATTTAATTATCTAACCTAAAAATCCGAACAAAAGGCTAATCAAAAAACATACAATGAGTAAACGGACCATTTGAATGAGTAAAGTCAATAAAAGTTATGTTTTTACTTAAATCTAATAAACTGTGCTTTATCAAAATAATAACTCGGTGTATATACAGGTTGGTTTTCGTCAAACTTATACCATGGTGAGATCGTGGTATCTTCAAAATTTTTAAGTAAGCACACATTCTGTGCTGGTGTATTTCCTTGAGCCAGAAGATACATCTTATTTCCTTTTTCGTTTACAATTTCATCTACAACAATCTCGATATGACCAGGGGAACCAGGTTTTACCAACATATCACCAATTCGTATATCTTTAACAGATATTTTTTTTAGCTCATTATGCATCGATAATGTCCCTGCATAGGTATAGATCAGATTTAAGTATCTATAGAAGTTTGTTTTGGATTTATTAGGACTTGCTGTTTTATGAAATGTTACTTTGTTGCCATTTATTTTTGGTCGATACCCTTGTGCATATTTACTCCATGAGCAATAATGACCCGAGGTAAAATTAAATCCAATTTCGTCTTTTCTGTTTCGCTCCCACAAATACTCTGATCGAATTCTCATCAATGCATCTGCACATTGTTGCAATCCATTTGATGGAACTGGGACTTCCAGAATTGCTTCGTGCCAATTCTGAGCAAAATATTCGCTGTCATCATAATTTATAATCTTGCTCCCATAAGGTTTTAGCGGATAATGACGTAAGTATCTCTGAAATGAACCTTGCGCATATTCAACCCTCTTATACCCCTCTGGAATCATAACTCGAGTTGAGATAGAATCTCCTTCCTTATTAACATGATCAGGTGTTTTAATTACACTTGTTACAGCTCCTTTTATGTGATTAGTTACTATTTTCCCTTTTGAAGTATTTCTCAATATCAAAAACAAAATGATTACTATAATTAGGGATACTATATATTTCTTCATAACATCAGGATTAGTACTAATTCTTTATTTTTTCATATTCATCAGGGGAATATACTTTGATTAGTTTATCAATTTCATAAAAACTTATTTCTGAAATACACGTGTCATTATACATTGCTCCAATGTCATCAACTTCCATAATTTCAAATTCAATAGCCACAAAATCGTTATACCCCATATGCTGAATATAGTTTTGACTGATATCAATATATTGTGGGGAAATCGACACTTTAGACAAAGAATCTTTTCTGAAACTTACATTTTTCCATTCATCAATTATATATTCTGAATCTACCTCTGCTCCTATAGTTCTGATAGTAATATTGGCAACTCTATTATTATTATACCAAGTTTCTTCAGATTTTAAATATCCCGGAACTATTCTAATTACATAAGGCAAAGCACTCTTATTTTTAAAAGTAATCCTAATTTTTTCTCCTATACCAGAACCTGAAAGACCTTCGACCCATGCTGTATGATCATTGTCATCTATAAGGTTATTTTCCGAATAATCCTGATTTTTACTTCGTAAAACACTAGAGGCCTTACAAGTATCAACCATCAATCGTTTTAATGTATATTTATTATGAAACGCTCCATCAAATTCAACGATAGTAATCAAAGAATCTCTGGATATTTTTATGTTTTGAGAAAACAAAGACTGACCAACTATACCGATCAAAAAAGAAACCAATACCGATAAAAATGAGTGTTTTAATTTATCCATAATCAATACTGTATTAAAAACCTTAGTATCCAAAAATAAAAAAAACCGGTATAATTACTTATACCGGTTTACAGTGAATTATCTAAATATTTTCCTGATTATCGGAAAATAGTAGTAAATGCTAAATTTTATCCTCCAAAATCATCGAATCTAATATGCTCATCTGGGATACCAAAATCTTCTCCCATTTTTTGAACAGCTTTGTTCATTAATGGTGGTCCACAGAAGTATAGTTCTATATCTTCTGGAGACTCATGATGATTTAGATAGTTATCGATTACACAATTATGTATAAATCCAACAAATCCATCTCCTTCGGCATCAATATCGCTTTTAACTTTCCAGTTATCTTCTTCTAATGGTTCTGATAGTGCAAGGTAAAATTTAAAGTTAGGGAAATTCTTTTCTAAGTCATAGAAGTGATCTAAGTAGAACAATTCACGTTTAGAACGACCTCCGTACCAATACGTTACTTTACGACCAGTTTCTAAGGTTCTGAATAGATGATACAAGTGAGAACGCATTGGTGCCATACCAGCTCCTCCTCCAACGTAAAGCATCTCTGAATCGGATTCATTAATAAAGAATTCTCCATAAGGGCCAGAAATAACTACTTTATCTCCTGGCTTCTGAGCAAAGATATAAGATGAAGCAACTCCTGGGTTTACATCCATCCATCCATTTTTAGATCGATCCCATGGTGGTGTAGCAATACGTACATTAAGCATTATCTCTCTTCCTTCTGCAGGATAAGAAGCCATAGAATAAGCACGCTCTACAGTTTCATTATTTTTCATCACTAGTGGCCATAAACCAAATTTATCCCATTCTGCCTGAAACTTATCTGGAGTTTCATGTTCTTCTGGGTGAGCAGTGATATCAATATCTGAATATTTAATTTCACATTGTGGAATTTCAATTTGGATATATCCTCCCGCTTTATACCCCATATCTTCAGGAATACGAACTACAAATTCTTTGATAAAGGACGCTACGTTATAATTACGTACAACCTCAGCCTCCCATTTCTTAATTCCGAATACTTCTTCCGGAACTTCGATATTCATATCTTGCTTTACCTTAACCTGGCAGGCTAAACGTGCTCCATGTTGTAACTCTTTTCGCGAAAAATGGGGCGTCTCTGTTGGTAATGCTTCTCCACCACCTTCTAATACGTGACATTCGCACTGGATACAAGTCCCACCACCACCACAAGCAGATGGTAAAAATATTTTCTGAGCTCCTAAAGTTGATAATAATGTCCCTCCTGAAGCTACTTCAATTTCTTTTTCGCCATTAATGGTGATCTTTACAGGTCCAGATGGTAGTAACTTATCTTTTGCAAATAATAAGATTCCTACTAAAACAAGAATCAGCACCAAAAACGAAATAATGGTTATTGCTATTGTTCCAGCGGTAGATGCTAAAAATATCATATTATTTAAGTATTGTAACGTTAGTATTTTCGGCTACTTCTTTTGTAGTCTCTTTTTTTTCAACCTGAACAGCTTTAGGCTCTTTTTCTTCTTCTTCGCCTCCTGTTAACATTCCTCCAAAGCTCATAAAGCCAATCGCCATTAATCCTGTAAGAATAAATGTAATTCCTAATCCTCGTAAAGGGGCTGGCACATTAGAGTATCTGATTTTTTCACGGATCGCTGCAATAGCAAGAATAGCTAAAAACCATCCTATTCCTGATCCTATACCATATACTGCCGCATGAGAAATAGTTGCAAATTCTTTTTGTTGCATAAACAAAGATCCTCCAAGAATTGCACAGTTTACCGCAATTAATGGTAAAAATATACCCAGAGAGTTATATAAGGATGGTGAAAATTTCTCAACTACTATCTCTACCAATTGTACCATAGTAGCAATAGTTGCAATAAACAATATAAAGGTTAAGAAACTTAAGTCATAATCTGCATATTCTGGTCCTAACCATACCAAAGCACCTTCTCTAAGAATATATTTATCTAACAAAAAGTTTAGTGGTACTGTAATTGCCAATACAAATATCACTGCAGCTCCCAGTCCTACAGCAGTAGATACTTTTTTGGATACAGCAAGGTATGAACACATTCCTAAGAAGAATGCGAATACCATATTATCTATAAAGATCGATTTTAAAAATAATTCTAAATATTCCATGTCTCTTTATTTTAATGATCTTCTATTAATGCTTTATTTCTACTTCTCTGGATCCAGATAATAATTCCAACAGTAATTAACGCCATAGGTGCTAATACCATAAAACCATTATTTTCATAACCTATAGCATACAATCCGGTCTTTTCGATTGGATCGCCCAATACTTTAGCACCAAATAATGTTCCTGATCCTAACAACTCTCTAAAGAAAGCCACTATAACCAATAACACTCCATAACCTGCTGCATTACCTACACCGTCTAAGAATGATTTCCATGGACCATTACCTAAAGCAAATGCTTCAAAACGTCCCATGATAATACAGTTGGTAATTATCAATCCTATAAATACAGAAAGCTCTTTACTTAATGTATAAGCAAAAGCTTTTAATACTTGATCCACCACTATTACTAAGGCTGCTACCACCACTAGCTGCACAATAATTCTAATTTTAGATGGGATAATATTTCTCATCAAAGAGATGACTACATTACCAATTCCTAAAACAAAAATTACTGAGATTGCCATTACAATCGATGGCTTTAATTGTGCCGTAATCGCTAATGCTGAGCAAATACCTAATACTTGTATCGTAATCGGGTTATTATCGGCAAGAGGATCTGTAAGTAATTTCTTGTTTTTCTTCGAAAACAAAGGCTCTTTAGGCTCTTTTACTTTTACTTTTTCTTCTGTTACTTCAGCCATCTGTTATTTTTTTAAAGTTTCGAAATAAGGTTGATACATCTTTATTCCTTTCTTTACCATTGCTGTAACGCCATCACCAGTAATTGTTGCTCCGGCCATGGCATCTACTTCATTATCACTTTTATCTACATTTTTAGGATCTGCATTTCCTTTTTTAACAGTAATTCCTTTATAGTTTCCTGAAGCATCCAATATACTTTCTCCTATAAAATCATCTCTAAAATAAGCTTCCTTAATGTTAGCACCTAATCCAGGAGTTTCTCCTTTATGATCAAAAAATGCTCCTTTTACAGTTTTAAACTCTTTATCTAAAGAAACATAACCCCAAATTGCATCCCAAAGACCGTTACCTCTCATAGGAACCACATAAAACTCTTCTCCGTCTTTCTTACCTATAAACAAAGGAAGTTTTCTTTGATAATTAGCATCTTGCTTAACTTTATCATTTTCCTTTTTCACTTCTATACTAAAAGCGTCACTTGTTTTCTCTGCAGAACTACCAGTAATGATATATTGCTCATCACCAACATATTTATCGAACAGCTCCTGTGCTTTTTCTGCAGGCACAAATTCATTAGGATCTTCTGTATCTGCAATACCCATTGCAAACAAAATATTCTGCTGTTTTTCTGTACGCTTATTAGCATCTATTCTACCTTTCAATGAAGATGCAGTAAATGCCAATAATGAACCAACCACAACTACCATTGCAATGGCAAATATGATCGTGTATGAATTTTTATCTGTATTCATCGCCATGATTAAGCCGTTTTTAGTTTTAAACGTTTCATTCTTTTCTTGATATTACCCTGAACCACGTAGTGATCAATAGTTGGAGCAAATACGTTCATTAATAGAATTGCTAGCATTACTCCTTCTGGATATGCAGGATTGAATACTCTAATTAATATAGAGATAAATCCAATCAAGAATCCATATATCCATTTTCCTTTATTCGTTTGTGATGCAGTTACCGGATCGGTTGCCATAAATACAACTCCAAAAGCAAAACCACCGATAATTAGATGATGCCAGAATTCTGTACTCATTAAACTATAGAATTTACTTCCTTCACTAATCCATCCTGCGTTTACAACTCCATTAAAAATTAATCCCATAGCTAAGGCTCCAAGAACGGCACTTGCCATAATTCTCCAACTTCCAATCTTGGTAAAGATTAAGAATAACCCTCCTAATAAAATCAATACCGCAGAAGTTTCACCTACAGAACCAGGAATAAATCCTAAAAACATATCAGCAACCGAGTATGAAATTTCTTTTCCTTGTGCTAAACTTCCCAGAACAGTTTCTCCAGATATTGCATCTAACTGCGCTCCACCAGCTATTTCGCCAGCTCTTTCTACAGCTCCATGCACCCATACTTTATCTCCAGACATCCATGTTGGATAAGCGAAGAATAAAAATGCTCTTATCGTAAGTGCTGGATTCAGGATATTCATACCTGTTCCTCCAAATACTTCTTTACCAATTACTACTCCAAAGATCACTGCAACTGCCAACATCCATAATGGAGTATCTATTGGAACAATTAATGGTACTAGCATTCCTGTAACCAAATATCCTTCTTCTACTTCATGTCCTTTTATTACTGCAAATAGAAATTCTACTCCAAGTCCAACTCCGTAAGAAATAACAACTAGTGGTAATACTTTCCATAGTCCAACAACAAGATTATCAATTGACCAGAATCCTGCACTAAAAAAACCATTAGCTACAGCTTCTATTTCTCCTGCTGCAAGATGATGTTGATATCCTGCATTAAACATTCCAAATATTAAACATGGTAATAATGCCATGATCACCGTATTCATGGTACGTTTTAAATCATCTGCTCCACGAACATGAGATCCAGAATGTGTAGTTTCATTAGGTAAATACAAAAATGTATGGATTGCATTAAATGCAGGGGCCATTTTTTTGCCTTTATACTTAAGTTTTAGTTTATGTAATTTATCTTTTAATCCCATAGCACTATCCTATTTCTTTTAACATTAAATCTAACCCTTCTCTTATGATTTGCTGATGTGGTTGTTTAGAAACACATACAAATTCGGTTAGGGCAAAATCTTCTGGAGCAACCTCGTACATACCTAACTGCTCCATTGCATCTAGATCATTTACCGCACAAGCCTTAAGCAACTGCAATGGGTAAATATCTAAAGGAAATACATTTTCATAATTTCCTGTAACTACAAAAGCTCTATGCTCACCATTTGTATTGGTGGTAAGTTCATACTTTTTATTAGGAAATAACCAGGAAAAAGTAAGTGCTCTAGAAGGTGAAATCTTATTGAAAATAGGTTTATTCCATCCAAAAAGTTCATAATCGTCTCCTTCAGGAATAACTGTTATGGTATTATGATAATATCCAAGGTAACCATCTGGTTTTACATTTTCTCCTGTAAGTACATCTCCACTAATCACTCTAATATTTCCTTCATCATGTACTCCAGAAGTATATACTACTGATGACACCTCTGCTCCAATCTTAGTTTTAAAATACTTAGGAGTTTTAACAGAAGAACCTACCAAAGCTATTGTTCTTTCTGCATTATATTTTCCAGTTAATAATAATTCCCCAATAACTACTAGGTCTTGTGGATTTACTACCCAAACTGTTTCTCCTTTATTGATAGGATCTATTTTGGCCATTTGCACACTCACATTCCCTGCAGGATGAGGTCCCGAAACGTTATGAATTGTGCTATTCTCTAGGCCAGATAGTGGTGAGTTTCCTTTTTTACCAACAGAAATATGTACTTTACCTTCAGTTAATTTGCTTAAAGCAGTAACTGCAGCTTGAAGTTCTTTTTCTTTTCCTTCTAGTATGTAATCACTATCTGCTGCCAATGGAGCAGTCGTATATCCTGAAATAAAAATAGCTTTTGGAGCTACATCAGGGTTAGCAATTACATCATACGGACGTTGTTTAATAAATGGCCAGCAACCTGATGCTAAAAGGTGGGTTTTAATATCATCCCCACTCATAGAATTCACATCCTTTACACCGAAGTCTGCATATTTCTGTTCCTTGTCTCCAAGAATCTTAAAAGCTAAAATCTTTCTTTTGGCACCACGTACAATCTCTATTACTTCTCCACTGACAGGAGAAGGAAAAAGCATTTTTTCATTAGATTTTGAATAAAAAAGTGGTTCGCCGGCTTTAACTTCTGTACCTTGTTTAGCAACAACCTTTGGCACTATACCGTGAAAATCATCAGGCCTAATTGCGTACACATTACTTCTGATGGCGTCTACAGTAACTTTTTCTGCTTCGCCAACGAGTTTAATGTCTAAGCCTTTTCTGATACGAATGTCTTTTGACATATTTGTAGTCTATGTTAATTAACTAAAAAAATCGTGCAAATTTACTAATTAAAACACGTAAGTGAAAGCTGGTTCTGTTATAAGATAATTATTTATAATGCTTCTAAATAATGATTCGCAACTAAAAAAAACACTCTTCATTCTTTAGGCACACATTTTGCTTATATTTATACCCGTAATTCTCTATATGATGTCACAAAGACCTAAACCATCACTACTGCTTCTATTACTGCTTATTATTGTTCCCAACCTTTTTTTTGGCCAATCACCTATAAGCGAAATCAATACTGCCAATCACATTAAAACAATCCAACTACTTACAGGTGCAGAATTTTCTGGAATACCTATCCTTAAACTTGGAGCTCCTTTTAGAATTACTTTTGATGATATTAATGGCGATGAATCTGATTATTATTACAGAATAAGTCATTATAACTTTGATTGGACACCTTCTTCTTTATACAAGAATGAATATCTGGATGGTTTTGACGAAATCAGAATTGTAACCTACGAAAATTCTTTCAACACATTACAGATGTATAGTCATTATAGCTTAAGTATCCCAAATGAAGATACCAGAAAACTTAAAGTAAGCGGAAACTATCTCATAGAAATATATGATGATGATGATGAAGTGGTGTTCTCTAGAAAGTTTATTGTTTACGAGCCTTTAACATCAGTAAAAGTATACACAAAGAGATCCAGAGACCTCAAACACATAGATACCAAACAATCAGTTCAATTCGAAATAAACTCACCAAATGAAATTTTAAGAAACCCTAGACAAACAGTAAAAACCTTAGTGATGCAAAATAACGATCTCAAAAATGCGATTACTAATCTGGTCCCTCAATTCACCATTGCTAATAGTCTAGTGTACAAATATGATCAGGAATCTAGTTTTTGGGGCGGAAACGAATACTTATTTTTTGACAGCAAGGACATTAGAGCCTCTACAGTAAGTACACGAAGCATAGAACTAAGAGATATCTACCACAATTATCTATATTCTAATCGAGTTAGAGCTAATCGAAGATATACGTATAACCCCGATATCAATGGTAATTTTGTTATTAGAAACCTAGATGCCGAAAATAATAATGTTGAAGCAGATTACGTATGGATGCACTTTTCACTAGAGTGCTACGAACCTCTGGAAGGGGGAGAAATTCATCTTTATGGTAATTTCAACAACTATACTCTTGATGAATCAACACTTCTTCAATACGATAAAGAAAGTGGTGGATACTTCAACAAAAGCATTTTTAAACAGGGATTTTATAATTACAAATATGTCCTCTTAAGACCAGACGGAACTATAGATCCAGGTTTTATTAGCGGTAATTTTGATGAAACTGAAAATGAATACACAGTACTACCTTATTACAGAGCTCCCGGAGCACGCTATGACAGGGTTATTGGAAAAGGAATTGGGAACTCTGCCACTATTACAAATTAGGATAATTGCATTCATTTTTTAAGTTTGTTTAGTTTCTTTTTATTCTACAACACCAATTTTAAGGGGGTTGCTCAGATTCTGAATCATTATATCCATAACACACCACCTTTTCTTCAAAAGTAAAATTTAACCTTGCATTTCTACAAGAGTTGTTTGCGCTATATCTACACTTTCTACAAAACAGCTATTAAGAACAACATATTTCAAAACAACATCTCCAGTATACTTCACTATACAAATATTTAGTTGAACATTAATTTCACGTAGTTCATTAAACACAACCTAATTAACCATACAATAAAATCAGTTTTTTTATTGTTTACATCATTACAACTCTCTTAAAACCACTCATAATGAAAACTTTATTCAAAATTCACCTATTTATTATAATCGCGATATTTACTAGCGATTATACTTATTCACAAATTACTTACAAATCTATTTTTCCTAATATCAGTTTTGAATTTCCCGTAGAAATTCAATGTATAAACAATGGATTAGACAGAATGTTTATTGTAGAACAAAAAGGAAAAATTAAGGTATTCCCAAAAAATGAAAATGTAACCTCATCGCAAGTAAACACCTTTCTTGACATTACAGATCGTGTTCAATTCTCTAACGGTCAAGAATTAGGACTTTTAGGTTTTGCTTTTCATCCTAATTATAGTAGTAACGGCTATTTTTATGTGTACTATACTAAAAACAGTCCTGTTTCTGGCATTTCTACACGAATGGTGTTATCTCGTTTTACCGTTAAAACAGACAACCCTAACCTTGCAGATCCCAATAGCGAACTCATACTCTTTCAATTTGACAAAAATCAAGATAACAGCAATCATAATGGAGGAAAAATAGGGTTTGGCCCAGATTCTTATCTTTATATCTCTTTTGGAGATGGTGGTGGAGCAAATGACCCTAAACGCAATGGACAAAACAAAAATACTGTATTCGGAAGCATTTGCCGTATCGATGTTGATCTTGACGGAAGCAACCCTGTAGAAAGCAATCCGATTTTACCAAATGGTAATTATGAAATCCCAAGTGACAACCCATTTGTAGGAACTGATGGTTTAGATGAAATTTATGCTTATGGAATTAGAAATACCTGGAAATTTTCTTTTGATAAACCTACAGGAAGAATGTGGGGAGCAGATGTAGGACAAAATGCATTTGAAGAAATTAATCTTATCAAAAATGGTAAAAATTATGGATGGAGTAGATTTGAAGGCACCTCTGTAGCCAACAGTAATGTAATTATCTCAGGCCCAGTAGAATCCCCAATATTTAACTATAACCATAACCAAGGTGATGTTTCAATTACTGGAGGCTACGTATATAGAGGTTCCAAAATTACCAGCCTAAATCCCGATATCAATTCAAAATATATTTTTAGCGACTATGTAAGTGGTAGAGTTTGGGCATTAAATTATAACCCCTCTACAGGAAATACATCCAGCGAATTATTATTTAAAACCAATGGACTATACATCTCTTCTTTTGGCGTCGATACAGAAGGAGAATTATATTTTAGCAGCTATGGAAGCAATGCCAAAATATATAAACTTACTGATGGGAATACATCTCCTCCCGGTACTGCAGTAAATGGAATCGGATCTTGGACCGCCCTAAACCAAGGAGTTAACGGAGTTGTGCAAGCAATAGCATCAGACTCTAATGGAAACATATACCATGGAGGCAATTTTAGTAAAGCAGAAAATATAAGTGCAAATAATATTGCTGTGTGGAATAAAAACACTGGTTGGTCTACTTTGGGTAGTGGAGCAAACGGCAGTATCAACACATTAAAAATTGCCTCAAACGGAAATCTATATGCAGGTGGGGTTTTTACCAAAATTGGCGGAATTAATGCTAATAATATTGCTGTATGGAATGGATCACAATGGTCTTCATTAGACTCTGGAATTGATGGAACAGTTACTACAATAGAAACAGATAGTAATAATAATGTTTTTGTTGGCGGAGTATTTAAAACTATTAATGGAATTACAGTAAGAAATATTGCTAAATGGAATGGTAGTCAATGGTCAGCTTTAGAAGATGTAACAAATAAAAAATCAGGAACTAATAACGAAATTCGATCCTTAGCAATAGGGAGTGATGGAACTTTATATGTAGGAGGTAATTTTGATGAAGCAGGAGGTAATATAGCTAAAAGAATTGCAACATGGAACGGGTCTAATTGGGGAACATTGGGAGATGGGACCAGTGGGTTTGTCGAAGCTATAACAACTACTTCAACTGCAATCTATATTGGTGGAAATTTTGCTCTTGCAGGAAATACAACTGTAAATAGAATTGCAAAATGGAACATCGCAACCAATAGTTGGTCGAAACTAGGTGATGGAGTTAACAACAATGTTCGTTCATTACTTCATGACGGAACTCATTTATACGCTGCCGGAGCTTTCACCACTGCCTCTGATAACAATAGCAATAAAATTGTCAACAATATCGCTCAATGGAGTGAAAATACTGGATGGAAAGCTTTAGGAACTAACACTAGCGTTGGGGTAGATATCATTGTCAACACCATGGCATTCTCTTCTGACACTAAAGAAATATTTGTAGGCGGTAATTTTTCTAAAGCAGGAGCTATAAATGCTAAAAACACTGCTTCATGGAGCAACTCATCAGACACGTCATGCACAGCAACAGTACCCACAGGAGTATCTTCTTCTGCAATAGGATCTGATACAGCTACTATTGGCTGGACTGCAGTAGCTGGTGCAACTTATGATCTGAGATACAGACAAACAGGAACAACAACATGGACTACTTCTGCAGAAAATGGAACTTCTAAAGTCATTTCTGGATTAACTCCTTCTACTGCTTATGAAGTACAGGTAAGAAGTAAGTGCGCCGATGGAACTACTTCTAATTATAGTAGCTCTACTAATTTTACAACTACGGGTGTACAACTCAACTACTGCGCCTCTAATGGGCAAAGTATAAGAGATGAATATATCAGTAATGTGAAATTAGGAACCATCAATAAAACATCGACCGGAGGAAGTGGTGGATATAACGATTTTACTGCTGAATCTACGAACCTATCTAAAGGAAATGCTAATACTATTACCATTACTCCTACTTGGACTGGAACTAAATATAATGAAGGATACAGTGTATGGATTGATTATAACCAAGATGGAGATTTTGCCGATACAGGAGAACAAGTATGGACTAATGCTGCTTCACAAACAACTCCAGTAAGTGGAAGCTTTACTGTACCTGCAACTGCAAAAGATGGAAACACCAGAATGAGGGTATCTATGAAATACAATGAAATACCAACTCCGTGTGAGTCTTTCTCTTATGGAGAAGTAGAAGATTACACCGTTGCGATAGGTGGATCTGGTGGCGCAGATAGCCAAGCTCCTTCTGCTCCTGCTGGATTAACAGCTTCTAATGTTGCTCAAACTACACTTACGCTATCTTGGAATGCTGCTACTGATAATGTAGGAGTTACAGGATATGATGTATATCAAGGAGCTACTAATCTTGGATCGGTAACAGCAACTACAAGAAACATTACTGGATTAACCGCTAACACAGCATACCAGTTTACTGTAAAAGCCAAAGATGCAGCAGGAAATGAATCTGCAGCAAGTAGTACTCTAAATGTAACTACTGCTGGAACGTCTTCTACTTATGATGTAAAACTACGTATTACCTTTGACAGATATCCACAAGATACCAGTTGGGAGATTAAGGATACTAGTGATAAAGTACTACATTCTGGAGGATCATACGAATCACAAGCAGGTAATTCTACTATAAACATTACTAAAACTTTAGATAAAGGCTGTTATACCTTTGTAATTAAGGATGCATATAGTGACGGGCTTTGCTGTACATACGGAAACGGATCTTATGAATTAACAAGTGTTACAAGTAATACCGTTTTAGCTTCAGGCGCTTCTTTTACTTCAGAAGAAATTAAAAATTTCTGTGTTGGTAATAACAATACTGATGTAAAAATAAATTTAGATAATTCTAGTTTCAAAATTTATCCAAACCCGGCAGAAAGTTTTATAATTATAAAAACCAATGATTCCAACAATTCTAGTTTCAAAATTGTCAACAAAATTGGTCAAATTGTAAAAACAGGAATAATATCCAGAAATAAAATAGAATTAAATGATTTACCATCTGGGTTATATTTCATTTCAGTTACATCTAATACAAAAACTCAAATTAAAAAATTCATTATAAAGTAAACAAAACACATTGATCTAATTAAAGTTGTTTAAAAATAAATAACCCCTGAATTATCAGGGGTTATTTATTTTTAAACAACTTTCTTCATCTAACTTCGTGCATAAAAAGATCATAATAATCCAGAACTTTTATGTTACAACAAAATATTATTACTTTTAGCCTCACAAGGAAACTACTATCAACTAAAAATGAAGGAAACGGGAAGATTCTTAAAAGAGTATCGCGGCAGCGAATGTCTTAATTGCAATGTACCATTAGACGTTATCGATCGATATTGTCATAATTGCGGACAAATTAACACCAATAAAAGATTATCTCTTAAGGATTTTTTTAATGAGTTTTTTGCCAGTATCTTTTCTTATGATTCTCGTTTAAGGCATACTATTGTTGCATTACTTTTTAAGCCTGGAAAAATCTCTAAAGAATACACTCAAGGTAAAAGAGTAAAATACGCTAACCCATTTCGGTTTTACCTTAGTGTCTCTATCATCTTTTTTATCATTAACGGTTTATTCATTGATTTTGATGGTTTTAGATCAGAAATTGAAGGCAAAGTCAATGTCGGAAAAGATGCTATTACCGAGATCAAAGAAAGCATCAAAATGGATGATTCGTTAACACAGAAAATTAGTGATCAAATATTAGCGACTAACGGTATTTCTAAATCAGATAAAGAAAAAATTAGTGAAGAAATCCTAAAAGTAGAGGGGCTTCCTTTATTAAATGACAACCAAACCGAACCAAAAGAAACCACCTATTATTCACAAAAACAGATTGATAGTATTGGTTTTTTCAAAAGAGGCTTTAAACTATGGCCCATGTATGAAGATTATTATGATAAAACAAAAGAAAAATCCACTTATAAAGCGCTATCAGAACTAAAACATGAAAGAAATCAATTTAACAAATACATCTACCATAGAGTACTAAAAACCAAATCAATAGAGGAAAACTATGGGCAAGAATTCTTTGAATTTATATTTAATAAATTACCCTTCATTATATTCTTCTTTCTTCCCTTTTTTGCTTTAAGCATTTGGCTCATATATATTAGAAGACCTTTTAACTATATGGAGCATCTGGTATTCATATTTCACACTCAAACCATGTTTTTTATAATCATAGGTTTTTCAATTTTGATTGCAAAGATCACCAACATTAATGCTCTTTTTGGGATTGCAATGCTTGTTTTTCTATTTTACCTATATAAAGCTATGCGGAAATTTTATAACCAAGGAAGAGTCAAAACAATTGTTAAATTTCTGCTTGTGAACGTATTATTTTTTATCTTAGCAGGCATAGGTTCTATATTAACTATAATAGGATCGGTGTTTATATTTTGATATGGTACAGCAAATTACCAGAGGAATAAAAATTTCGGTGGATACGACTTTTGAAGGTACGTTCTATAAGAACTATAAGATTCACTTTGCCTTTGGTTATCGAATTACTATAGAAAATCAAAGTAAAGACTCTGTACAACTTACTTCTCGTTTTTGGGAAATCAAAGATGCTTTAAATAATACTGAAATTGTAGAAGGTGAAGGTGTAATTGGCAAGAAGCCGGTTTTAAAACCTGGCGAATCTCACACTTATAATAGCGGCTGTTTACTTAGTTCTCCTTTTGGTGCTATGAAAGGGCACTACAATATGGTTAATTTTACATCTACCAGAAAGTTTCAAGTCATGATTCCGGGTTTTAAGCTAAGTGCCCCTTTTGCACTTAACTAACAATCCTCTTCACTAATTCAAATCTGATTTTATTTCCGTTTTGCTCTACATGACAGTACTTACAATTAGAATCATATACAAAACTATATTTCTTTAAGATATCAAAACCATCCTCTACCAAAGTAAAAAGTCCTTTAAAATCTTCTTTACCATATTCTGTATACCTTCTAATTTCGAATATATCACTCTCTAAAGATTTGTCTAATGTAAAATATGCGCTACTACCGGTACCTGAAAGGAAATGAGCATTTTTCAAAAACCCTTTTGAATTTACAATATGATTATGCTTAGTCTCGGGGATGTTTTTGTCAAAATAATTAGTCAGGTTTTCTTTAAAAACAGATCCTGGATATACATTCAACTTTCCTTGCTCTACTTGATAAATTGGATTCCCAGCAGCTCCTTTTTCTACATTCCCCAAAGGACTTGGTGTAAACATTTTATTACGTAACAGCGGCTTTCTGATTTTAGCATTATCTGTACTTGCCAAAATCGTATCGGTAACGATTCGGGAGCAATTACTTCCTTCTTTTCCAAAAGCTTTATATGGCAAACTTCCTTTTTCCTGAACAGACAACACATAGCTGCTTGCTTCTTTATAATGAATATAGTCACACACAGAAGCTACTAACCGTCCGTCACCATGTGTTTTGTCTGGATTTGCTTCTAACCAAAGCAAAAACTCTTCTACATTACTCAACTTCGAATCAGGTGTTATAGTAGCTTTGAATGGTATTTCTAGCTCTACATCGGTAACCGCACTTCTTACCCTACCATACCCTGGCGGAGTAATATATCTACCAAAATCATAATACTCTGCTCTACCTGTTTCATTTTCAATAAGAACAAAAGCTGCATGACCTGCTTTGATATAACTATGCTTACCCATACCCAAAGCTAAAAGCACTTTAGTCGAAGGCTCATCAGAGTGTTTTACAAACGTATCAGGATAAGCAAGTGAAATTATTTTACCTGTATAATTCAATTTTACATAAATTTAGATAGTTTTCTTAAGCTGTTATAGCTTCAAAAACAACAGTACTTACTTCTTTATTTTGCAGGTTTTCGTATCGCATAGAAAGCTCTTCTTCATTCTTTACAATTTGAGTAATGCTTCTGGTTTTCAAGAACCCTCTATCTATTTGCAGATCAATATCCTTATCGCCTACTCCGGCGTTTTTATGAAAATCCAAAAGTGACATTGAGGTTAATACATTCTGGTTTTCATAAGCAGCAAACCACTTTTTACGTGTTGCTTTCATATCTTTAGTATACAAAGTAGAAGACGACCATATATGGGTTTCTTTTTCTAATCTCCTAAGATGTTTTTGTTGCCCATCCCAAACCATTTCAAAAAGTAAAAGATCAGATTGCCAATTTACAGCTACAATCGTAAAAGGCTCTACCCCTTTACAATTATATGCCAGAATTGCTTTTTCTAAATCATCGGCTTCTAATAGATCTTTTACGACCACTCCTCTACTCTGTCTATACGACGCCGACCTTTCATGAATTTCGAACCCACCATTAAGCAAGCATATCATAGTATTTTTATCACTAACACCAATCCAGGTACCTCCAGCCACAGCATCCTTAGGAAACAGCATTCTGGTTTTATTTACCTGATAAAATTCAGGAAGTAGTGTTTTTCGATTTACAGCCTCATCACGATTAGAGGTTAGTATAAAATTATTTTCTTGAGTTGGGATTAACGTAACTGTACACATAAATTTTGGGTCGGCTAAATATCCCACAACTTACAAAAAAAATTACATACTCTATATCTTTACAATATCAAATGGAGAAGCAGTTTTTTGTTTAACACCACATAATTATTATAAAACAACCTGTAGTCAAAAAAGATAAGTATAACTACAAAAACATGAGTGAGAAAATATGATTTCAAACATTTTACAGATTTTTTTGGTATAAAAGGTTAAAATAGATTTTAGCCTATATAATTTTCTATCTTTGCTACCTTATAATGACAAATTCATTAGACAAATACATCTTACTAATTTAAATTAACACATTACATCATGGGAAAAGGTTTTTTTCAAGTTCCTACTGCATTAAATGAGCCAATAAAGTCCTACGCTCCCGGAACACCGGAAAGAGAAGAAGTTCTGGCAACTTATGCAGCAATGTACAACACTACTGTAGACGTACCTTTATATATTAATGGTGAAGAGATAAGAACAGGAGATACTTCTACAATGGCGCCTCCACACGATCATCAACATATCTTAGGAACGTATCACAAGGCAGAAAAACAACACATTCAAAAAGCAATTGATACTGCACTTGAAGCTCGCAAAAAATGGGCTGATTTAGCATGGGAACAACGTGCTGCCGTATTTTTAAGAGCTGCAGAACTTATTGCCGGACCATACCGTGCAAAAATCAACGCAGCTACTATGCTTGCGCAGTCTAAAAATATATTTCAGGCAGAAATTGATGCAGCATGTGAGTTTATCGATTTTTTACGTTTTAACGTAGAATATATGACTCAAATCTATGAGGATCAACCAGATTCTACTTCTGGAGCCTGGAACAGATTAGAGTATCGCCCATTAGAAGGTTTTGTATATGCAATTACTCCTTTTAATTTTACAGCAATTGCAGGAAACCTACCCGCCAGTGCTGCACTGATGGGAAATACTGTAGTATGGAAACCAAGTGACAGTCAGATCTATTCTGCAAAAGTTATCGTAGATATATTTAAAGAAGCAGGTGTACCTGATGGTGTAATCAATGTAGTATATGGAGATCCTGTTATGATTACAGATACTGTTTTAGCAAGTCCTGATTTTGCAGGAATACATTTTACAGGAAGTACACATGTATTTAAAGATATTTGGGCAAAAATCGGTACCAATATTCATAACTACAAAACATATCCAAGAATTGTAGGAGAAACTGGTGGTAAAGATTTTATCATGGCACACCCTAGTGCAAATGCGAAACAAGTTGCTACTGGTATTTCTCGTGGAGCGTTTGAGTTTCAGGGACAAAAATGTAGCGCAGCATCCAGAGCTTATATACCAAAGAGTCTATGGGCAGATGTAGAAAAATACCTGAAAGAAGATGTCAAGTCTTTCAAAATGGGATCGCCAGAAGATATGAGTAACTTCATTACTGCAGTGATACATGAAGGGTCTTTCGACAAATTAACTAAATATATTGATCAGGTAAAAAATGATGCAGATGCAGAAATTATAGCTGGTGGTGGGTACGATAAATCCAAAGGATATTTTATTGAGCCAACTGTAATAGTAGCTAAAGATCCAAAATACACTACAATGTGTACAGAATTATTTGGTCCTGTTATTACAATATATGTTTATGAAGACAATAAATGGGGTGAAACATTAGAACTGGTTGATGGAACCAGTGAATACGCATTAACTGGAGCTATATTCTCTACAGATCGTTATGCTGCTGCAGAAGCAACTAAAGCATTAGAAAACTGTGCGGGTAATTTCTACATTAATGATAAATGTACTGGAGCTGTTGTAGGGCAACAGCCATTTGGTGGAGCCAGAGCTTCTGGTACTAATGATAAAGCAGGTTCATACCTTAACTTATTACGTTGGGTATCACCACGCATGATCAAGGAAACATTTGTTTCTCCAGCAGATTACAGATATCCTTTTTTGGGAGAATAATCTCAACAAATTACATATAAAAAAAGTGCCAAATGGCACTTTTTTTTGTTTGGGCATACCACTTAAAACATTTAAATTTACTCCAAATCACACACCAACTTAATATGAAGAAAATATTAATTACCGGAGGAGGTATTGCTGGTCTTGCAACCGCAAGGATGCTTCAAAACCAAGGGTATCAGATCAAGTTAATTGAAAAACAATCCGAATGGCAAATATCTGGAACTGGATTATATTTACCTTCTAATGGAGTTGTTGCGTTGGATAAAATAGGATTGGGAACTATTGCAAGAGAGAAAGGGTTTATTATAGATTATCGCAATATAAAGAGTGCCAAAGCAGAAACGATACTTGATTTAGATCTTGAAAAAATATGGGGAAGAGAAAAACCATGCCTGAGTATAAAAAGAAAAGTACTTCATGACATTCTTATTAATGGAATAAATAATATTGACATTGTTTTCAATACCACTATTAAGAATCTAAAAACAAATCCACAATCTATTGGAATAGAACTATCAGATGGCTCTAAAGAAGAATATGACTTGGTTATAGGAGCAGATGGATTGTATTCTAGGGCCAGAAATTTAGTTTTGGGAGATATCCCTCTAAGAAAAGTAACTGCACAGGTGTGTCGGTTTATGATTAAAAAACCAAAAGACATTAATTCATGGACCTTATTTATAAGCTCGGCAGGGCAATTTCTAATCATCCCTACCGATAAGGATTTTGCATATTGTTATGTAAATAGAAAAACAAAAGGTTTTAAAACGTATGACAAAAAACAGTATATGGAACCTTTTAAAAAATTTGCCTCTCCAGTTCCCGAAATTCTTAACACATGGAATCCCGATGAAGCCTACTGGAATGATTTAGAAGAGCTTCCTCAATTACCGGTTATGGGCAGTAGCAGAGTCGTTCTTATAGGAGATGCAGCCCACGGAATGCCTCCATTTATGGCGCAAGGTGGTGCTCTTGCTCTAGAAGATGCTGTTGTATTATCTGGTTTACTTAAAAACGAAGATTGGAGCACCATGGCCTCTACGTTTTCAAAAAACAGGATTAATCGTATAGATTGGACCAGAGCTCGTAATCAAAAGCGCGAAAAACTCTCTAAATTACCTTATTGGATTGCCAAGCTAGGATTAAAAAAAGTAGGAGAAAAAAACTGGACCGAAGATTACAAACCTCTTACCAAAACCCCTAATTGGTAGATTTAAATAATACATGTATCTTTTTCCTCTAAACAAAAAACAACAACATATCACAACCTAGTATGATTATAAGAACAGCTATAATAGAAGATCTACCTATTCTTTTGGATTTTGAACAAAAAATCATTGAGGCAGAGCGCCCAATGGATCCTACATTGATACAGGATAAAAAAATAAGCTATTATAGTGTTAAGGATTATGTCTTATCTGATCACACAGAGGTTGTTGTTGCTGAGATTGAAGGAGAAATTGTTGGAAGCGGCTACGGACAAATACGTGACCGAAAAAACTTCTTCAAACAAAAACAATTGGGCTATATCGGTTTTATGTATGTAAAAGATCAACATAGAGGAAAAGGTGTTAGCCAGAAAATCATAAAATACATATGTGATTGGTTTGCAAGTAAAAATCTAGAAGAAATACGTCTTACGGTTTATGATCAAAATCCAAGAGCTATACGAGCTTATGAAAAAGTTGGTTTCAAAAAGCACCTTATTGAGATGAGAGTAAACCTAAATGATTTAGATTAAAATATCTCTCTGCAAGCTCTAATTCTGTTTTCTAAAGGATTTATGATGAAGTAAGATTTATAAAAAACAAACAGCTACAATAAACATGTTACTGTAGCTGCTTTATTTTAGTAAAATAAGAGAGATGTTTTATCCACCCATCTTTTTGTTATAGTATTGTTCTATACTAAAGTTGCCCAATTCTAGATCATTGAAAAAAGCTTCCTTATTATCGAAAAGTTTTTCTACTTCATATGGGTCATGTATCATTCCAAAAACAGCGCCCTTTTCGTTCATTGAAAGATAATTGCCATCTTCCAAATCTTTGATAAGCATAATTACTCCCCAGCGGCTATTCCAATTTACTCCATAAGTTCTTTTAATTTCACATTACCCTTTTGATTTAACTCAATATCTAACCTATTTAAGAAATCCTCAACTGCTTCTAGTAATTCATCCTTGTCCATAGCTTTCTCTTCATCAAATTCTTGCCATACAGATTCAATTAAAAAACCTTCTTTTCCATTATATTTGAATAAAAGTATTGGAGATTCATCACTATCCATCGTTTCATAATGAAAATCAGTAAACTGATCAATTCTTATTCTCTCAACCCATCTTCTTAATAATACGCCAAGTTCAGCAATTAATAAATCAGTGGAATCAAAAAAAAGCTTTCCTTTCAGGAAGATTCTTAAAGTTCCTTCTAAATAAGCAACAAAATACTGCTTTTTATTTTCTTCAGGTATTGAAGTAATTTC
This sequence comes from Aquimarina macrocephali JAMB N27, assembly GCF_000520995.1. Classification (GTDB taxonomy): domain Bacteria; phylum Bacteroidota; class Bacteroidia; order Flavobacteriales; family Flavobacteriaceae; genus Aquimarina; species Aquimarina macrocephali. Next base: position 50,354 of record NZ_JACA01000058.1, read on the forward strand.
AAATTCTATTTTCATTATGATATAAATTATTTGATTGGGAAAGCATTTATTACTTTGCTATCAAATCCAACTATTACCCTAACAGAAGTTTGTCCTTTAGTACCGATTACTCTTCCTAAATTAGTATGTACCCTAAATGTGTTTAACAAATTAGGGTTGGATAAAAACTGTGCGTTGGGTGAGCGTAAAGCTTCTTGAACAATTTCTCTCGCTGTTCCAATATCAATTGTATTGAATTTTGCAAATTTACCTGAACCGATGTTCAGGTGTTCATTTTTAACAAATATTGAACCTAAATCATCAGCTGCTGTAAACGATGCCTTCGATGCTCTTGCCAAAGCATTACTCGTCCTAGCAACATTTCCAGCTCTACCAGCCACTCCTGCACCTGGTATCAAAGATAAAGATTCCTATTTGTAAATTTGCAGACTCTCCTCCTAAAACATAGAAAACATTGTTAACATCCCCGGTTGATGCAGCTTACTAAAAAAAAGCCCTCACATCTCTGCAAGGGCTTTTGATATTAGTCTTTCAATTCTTCTTCTAATGGTTGTCTAACCTGTTCCTCAAATTGTAAATCTATCACTCCAAGCTCTTTGAAGTTTCTTCGAGCTTGATTAAGGCTCATCTCATTTGCTCCACCTTCATAATCCGGATCATGTAATTGGATTCCATCATCTTCCCAGAAACACACTGGACAGGTTTGAAATGTGTTATCTGGCTTTTCATTTAGGGTATAATATTTACAGCAAGGGCATTGATAATTACCATGTCTATTTTGTTTAGTTTCCATATTTCTGTACTTGTTTTAGATAGTAATTCAAACCTTGTTTTGGTCTGAAGAAAGTTTGAATGGTACCATTAGGGTGAGTGGTTAAAAATTCTCCTGTTTTGTTATTGAATTTAAAACCATACCCTTGTCTAGAGGTAAATCCACTGATACTACCGCCGACCGGACTATCCGCCAATTTAATCGCTCGATTGTAGAATGCATTTTTAGAAATAGCCCCCCATTGAGACCATTCTCCAGAGTGCTTTGCGAATTTTGCAGCAAAGTTAGGAAATCTTCCCTGTGTTAAGAGCTTTGTACTCCCCTTAACAACACTTCCTGTCCTACCGGCCACTCCTGCACCTGGTATCAAAGATAAAGATTCCTATTTGTAGATTCTCCTCCTAAAGCATAAAACAAACAGCTACAATAAACATGTTACCATAGCTGCTTTATTTTAGTAAAATAAGAGAGATGTTTTATCCACCTATCTTTTGTTATAGGAAGGCACCACCAATATTGCCACTCTTTTTATTAAGGACCCCAAAATCAATCTAATGTAAAAAGCCTCTGCAAAATGCAGAGGCTTTCATATTTTTATTAGTCTAATTATTCAGAAAGGTTTATAACCTCTATAGTTCCCATGCGCTCAAAATTTAAAAGGTTATCATTTCTGTTAAATTGAGAAGTTTCAACCGTATTCCCATCTGATATTGGAGTTGAAAGAATATAATCGTTATCAAACACAACTTTTACTCCGAAGGGCTCAGGTTTGTTTTTTAATCCAACAAATTCAATAGATTGTATTTTAGAAGCAATTATATTGCTGAATTCTTGAACTTCTGTTACTTCATAATACTCCATCTCTAAATCACTTTCACATTCTGACTTCATCCAAGCATCCATCCTGGATGTAAAAGATGACCAAGAATATACCTTTGTAGGTATTCCTTCAAAACGGAGGTAAGGAGTCCACATATCCTCTTTATCGGTAGTGATAACACATAAACGATCTGGATTTTGACGAAAAACAAATCCAAAAGATATATCAATATCTAATTCTTTTTCTTCGCCTAATGGAGGCCAAACAACAAGAAATAACTTCTTTATCTCCTTATTTCTTAATTCTTTAAATGTCTTCATAATTAATGTAGTGGTTTTGCGAGTTGATACCAGTTGTTCGATGTTTTATTAATAACCGAAATGAAAGTCCCATCAGCTTTGGTGACCAACATCTTACCATTACTAATATACATAATTGCATTTGAATGCTGATGCCATTGCCCCACACGTGTCAGAGCTGGGTTTGCATTATTTAAAAGTTGATTTGCAGCTCCTCTTAATTGCGGTAACATCTTTTGGACTTGCTGTGCAGAAACATTACCAAACCCTAAAACATTCCTATGCTTAATCAAGTGGCCTGCCGAGTTCTTACCCCAACCTAATATTTGGCTACTCATCCTAGCAACATTTCCTGTCCTACCAGCCACTCCTGCACCTGGTATCAAAGATAAAGATTCCATTTGTAAATTTGCAGACTCTCCTCCTAAAGCATAGAAAACATTGTTAACATCCCCTGTGCTAGCAGCTTGTTGTAACCTGCTATTAGTACGTGCTGCTCTAAAATGTG
>NZ_JACA01000059.1 GCF_000520995.1 Aquimarina macrocephali JAMB N27
TTATCGCCAAACAAAACATACACTTAACGTTGTAGTGCATTGTGAAAATGAATGAAGTGATAAAAAATAGAAAATATAATCAACAAATAATCTGGGAAGGAGATTTAAAAGATGACTGCAAAGCAAAATGGTCTGGATTAATGTTGCGAGCTGAGTGGATGGACGAAGATTATTGGTGGTGGTGCGTTTATGACAACCTGAATAATGATATTCAAATTGACAGTTCAAATGAATATGGTGAAAGGTTTATTGGTGGTGAAATTGCAAGAAATAAAGCAGAGAAAATAGCAAAAGAATACTTAAAAAACGAATTAGTTTTAGAACTCAAAAAATCTCAACTAGAAACAAATTTTGATGAACTTATATCTAATTTGAAAACTATGGGAATTTCGCCGATGCAATCAATTATGACTCTTATAAAAGATTTTGACTTTGAATACTCAAAGGCAAAAGATAAAGTGTTTGATTCTCCTGTTTGGAAAGGATTACGCCAACAATCTGAAAATCTGACTCAAGCCTTCTTAAATATTGCATCGGAAGATGCTGATAATGTTGAATATTATGATGACGGACACGTAAGTTCAATAACTTTTGACTTGACGAAAGAAGACTCAAATAAAAAACAAACCTTTTGGGATAGATTGAAAACTAGAATGAAAAAATAAACGCACTACAACATTTAAAATAAGATGCTAAGAAGATTATAATAGATGAGGACTTATCCAGAAAACACTGAAGAACTAGAAAAAAAACACAGTTTTAGTTTTCCTTTAGATAACAAAAAGTTAGAGCTTATTCATAATAATGTAATTTTACGTAATGATATTGCATTCGTATTTTTCAAATCAAGAATCTTAAATTCACTGAAAATGCAAAATCTATTCGAAAACGAATTATCTAATGAGTCATTTTTGGACAAAAAATTTAACCAAACAGACAGACTTAAAATTTATAAAGCAATAAAAAACCAGCTTCCTCAGCCAGTTAGTGAGAGTAAGAAATTGAGTTTGTATTCTTTGTTTCATTTAAACGAAAAACCAAAAATAGATACTAGAGTATTAACAATTAAAGACTTAATTTGTGATTTAATCAAGCAAAACAGAGTAACTATTAAAGGGGAATTTGAAACTTTTTTTAAAGATGAGCTTGATAACTTAAAATACTAAAACGACACTACAACAATATGTAAAAATGCATTAAAACGCATTTTACATTAACCGTTAACTACAATTAAATACAACTTAAAAATCTTAATGGCAATATATAATACTGTTTCAGACTCTTCTAATACTGCTGTAAGAGCATTATTAACTAAAATCGGAGAATATTATTGGGGTAAATCATTTAATACTGGCTCAGGAAAATCGAAAAGAATATGGGAATCTATTAGAGATGAAATTTTTAATGGAGAATGTGCTTATTGCAAAGATAAAAATTCCAAACTTCAAATTGAACACTTAATAATGTTCAATAGAACTCAATTTGGTTTACATCACCCTGGGAATGTTGTCCCTGTCTGTAACGATTGTAACAAAAGAAGGAAAAACAAAAAAAAAGAATACTTAGATTGGAAGGATCACTTGTTAGAAATATGTCTTGAAAATGACACTATGAATACTTTTGAATCTAAAAGAGATAAAATTTTAAATCATATGAACGAAGGTGAATTCAAATACCCCAATTTGAATGAAACTGAAAGAAATGCAATACGAGTAATTGCAAATTCGCTTTACGAAAATATTAAATCGGAAGGAGATAAATCTCTAAGGATGTATATGGAATTGGATAAAGTATTTGTTAAAAACAAACAGTAGCTAACACTATAAATGTGATCATAGCTGAATAGCAATTAATCTATTGGTTCTTGTATATTTATGATGGCATAGCAATTTTAAAGCTAAATAAGGTATGAAATCTGCGCAGAAGTCCAGGGTTAGGTAACAATTTACCCTGCTACAACACATATATTAAACATTACTACAAATTAAAATAAAAAAACACAAGGAAGATATAAAAATGTAATAAAAACATATTTTACACTTAACGTCATAATGCATTCAGAAAACCCTTAGTATCTAATATTTTATTCAAGGAAACATGTTCTTTAAAGTATATTAATACTATAATCTCCTATTTTACCAATTATAAATTCGTATCAATCATTGATGAATTAATACAATTACTAAATACAATGTTATCAAAAACCGTAAATTTATTACATGTTAACAACGGGATTAATTCTTATTCTTGCTTCTCTTGGTCTGGCTCAAGGTCTTTTTTTAAGTTTTTACTTATTCACACTTAAAAAAGGTGATGTAAAATCTAATATTTTTCTAGCACTTTTCTTATTAGGTCTAACCATTAGAATTGGTAAATCTGTATTAAATTATTACATCCCTTTAGAGAATTGGCAAAACAACATTGGTATTTCAGGCATTTTGTTTGCCGCACCTTCTTTATGGCTGTATGGAATTACACTTTTTGATAAAAAAAGAATACTATCAGTAAAAGATTACCTTCATTTTGTTCCTTTTATATTGTTTCTTTTTTTAATTCCATTTGTACCAAGAAATGGAAATTTTGAATCTTTTTGGAACTACGGAATAGTTGTTTTTTGTTTACTTTTTTATTTAATACTATCCTGGACGTATCTATATAAAAATCGGGTAAAAGTATCCAAAAACATATTCTTTTGGTATCGTAATATACTAATTGGTACTACATTTGTTTTGATTCATTATATTGGTAATCTTTTTGATTTTACGATGTACTATATCAGAGGCCCTATATTTTATTCTTTTCTAATATATGCTTTTAGTTTCATTTTCTTAAACCGGCACAAGTTTAATCTACAGAAATATAGCAATTCTAATTTGGACAAAAATAATTCTCGAGATCTATTTTTGGAGATTAAAAAACTCTTTGAAACCGAACAACTTTTTTTAGATGACCAACTAACTTTACTTGTTGTTTCTAAAAAATTAAACAGGAAAACTCGAGAAATTTCGCAAGCCATTAATGAAAACACCCAACAAAATTTTTATGATTTTGTAAACCAGCAACGTATTGAAAAAGCAGAGCAATTATTTAACGATTCAGAATACAAAAATGAAAAAATAGCTACAATTGCTTACGAATCTGGTTTTGGAAATGTTACTTCTTTTAATGTTGCCTTTAAGAAAAAAACCGGACTAACCCCTTCAGCTTATAGAAAAGGATAAAAAATTAGATTTTTCGTTCAAGGAAGAACGTATATTAAACTATTCTAACAATTTATTATTGAATATTGTCAAATACAAATTTGTAATGATTTTTAATTATATCATTAAAATATTCAATACATGGACAGAAAGAAATTCATTTATGGTTCAATTGTAGGGCTTGGTACAGCAATCGCCATACCTGCATATTTACTCACAAAACCACAAAAAGAAAACGCTCAACAATCCAAAAAAGATTCGGATCAATTAGATGAAAAATTAGTGAAAGATTTTGTAATTGCCGGGCATTCAAAACTAAATCTGGTTAAAGAGATGCTTAATGAGCATCCAAACTTAATTTATACATCTTATGATTGGGGAAATGGTGATTTTGAAGAAGCGATTGAAGGTGCGGCCCATCTAGGAAACAAAGAGATTGTAAACTACTTTATATCTAAAGGATCAAGAGCTAATCTTTTTGTATTAACAATGTTAGGCAAAACATCCTTAGTAAAACCAGTTATCGAGACTTATCCCGAATTACTTTTTGCAAAAGGCGCTCATGGTCTTACGCTACTCCATCATGCGCAAATTGGTGAGTGTTTAGAACTCGAAGACTATTTTAAGGAAAAAGGATTAACCAAAAAAATGATAAAAATTAGATAAAAAAATTATGAAAAAGATAATACCGTTTTTAATATTACTTGTACAATGCACTTCAACTTCTAATAATGAACTTACGAAAGAAGAACGAAATTTTGCAATCAATGAGTTAACTAATTCAAAAAACAATTTATTAAGTGTCGTAGATGATTTGAATGAATTACAACTTAACTATAAAAGTGATGAATCATCTTGGTCTATTGCTCAATGTACAGAACATATTACAATCTTTGAGAATCAAGTATTTGAAATACTTGAAGAATCTCTAGAATTACCTGCAAATCCAGAAAGAAGAGAAGGTGTAAAAAACACCGACAAAGAACTTATGGCTCGTATACTAGATCGAACAGATAAAGCGACTACACAAGAAGACCTTGAACCAAATGGAACATATGGAAATCATAACTCCACTATTGAAGAGTTTATAGTAAAACGCGAAAAACATATAAACTACATCAATACCACTAAAGATGATCTAAGGAATCATTTCATGGCTTTTGGGACTGTGGATGCTTATCAAATTTTTCTATACATGTCTGCACATACAGAACGCCATATCGAACAAATTAAAGAAATTAAAGAAAACATAAATTTTCCAAAAAATTAAATAATAAACAGATGAAAAAAATAACAATGATTAGTTTAATCACTCTCTTTATAGTTGCATCATGTAAAGAAAACACCCAAGGTACGAGTAATGATAAATCAACAACAAAACAAAATTATTCAAACCTAACACCACTAGAAGTTGTAAACAAAAGAATGAATTATTTTAATGAACATAATTATGATGAGTTCATTAAACTTTATAATACTGATGTTAAAGTATATACATATCCAGATAACTTAATGGGGACAGGTTCAGACAGGCTCGCTTTTATATTTAAATCAGATTTCGAAAGTAAATCAGTAGCAGTAAAAATTGTAAATCAAATGGATAATGGTCCTTATGTTATTAATCATGAAATAGTCTCTAATAATGGTAAAAAGACTAAGTATATTTCTATTTATAAAGTCGAAAAAGGGCTCATAAGTGCTGTAAGTTTTGTGAGAGATTTTTAACTCCAAAAGTTATTCTATTCATTCTAAAATAGATTCTAAAAATGCTAATGGTTTTCATCTAGAATTTCAAAAAAAAACGATTCGATAATAATAGAATAGATTTGGATTAGACGTAAATAAGAAAGCATGTAAAGAGTATATTCTTCCCGTACTTTTGAATTAAAAGACCAGTATATAATTTATTGCCTCGCACTCACCTACTTACCAAAATCTTAGCGGATCTTCTTTTCGGTTTGTATTTGTTAAATTTGATTCTGGATCTAAAACATATTATTTTGGACTTGCAGTTGATGATGTCGAAGCAAAGTATTTATCAAATGAACTGAATAAAAAAATGTAATTAATGTGCGAATTCAATTTAAATGTTTTTAATTTTATAATAATAGCATCTGTATTTATAGGAACAACATTTGGACTACTACTTATTTTTACTAGGCGGATAAACAGAAAAGCTAATGTACTACTTGGCTTAGTTACTTTCATTATTGTTTTTTGGAATATTTGGATATTGAGTTTGGATTTTCAAATAACTAATTATCTACCACATTTTTATTTAATACCATTAAATTACTCTTTGGCTCTTGGGCCATTATTATACTTATATGTTAAAAAAATAACCAACTTTAGTTATCATCTTTCTAAAAAAGATAGCATTCATTTTTTGCCATTAGTAATTGAACTCACTATACATTTTATTATAAGTCGTGATGCGTTTGTTAATAATATCATTGGTATTGAAACTGATACTTATTATAAATTAATGCCCATCGTTCAGTTTTTTGCTATTGTTTCTGTTGTAACCTATTGTTTATATGCACTGAAAGCAATTAAAGCATATCATTCTTGGTTAAACAAAAATTATAGCAACAATGACGCATATAGTTTAAGATGGTTATATAGGTTGATTATTGTGTTCGCTGTGCTTTGGTTTTTATGGACACCTTATACAATTATTGATTATGTAATATTTGATTTCCAGTTAAACATAAGTGATTATTATCCAATTTATGTATTACTTTCTATTATAACTATTTGGATTAGTGCTGAAGCTTTTTTAAGGCCAGAAATAATTTTACTTGAGGCTAATAGAGAAAATAGTATTGACAAAGAAAAACCATCTGAAGAGATCTTTAAAAAAGCATCTTGGTTAAAAGAACAAATGGTAACTAATCTTTTTTATCTTAACTCAGAATTGACCTTAAAGTCTTTAGCAGATAACCTTAATATGCACCCAAATGTCTTGTCCAAAGTAATAAACGATGGTTTAGATAAAAATTTCTCGGATTTTGTAAATGAATATCGTGTAAATGCTATTATTGAAAAGTTACATAGTGGTAATTATGATCACATAACTTTATTAGGTATATCTTTTGAATGTGGTTTCAATTCAAAAACAACTTTTAATAGAGTCTTTAAAAACATCAAAGGAGTGACTCCTATAAATTATAAAAAATCAATAAAAAACAACCCTGAATAGCTATAAATGGGTACCATTCTATAATATGGGGCTTTCGGTAATCTTAGTAAGTATATGTTTGTTGAATAATCCAATTTATACAATCAAATATGAAATCAAATTATTACTTAGCACTTATTGCTTGCTTAATAATATCTTGCAATACCATCAATAGTTCGCCCAAAAAAAATTCTCAAACAAAAGAAATTGAAAATTTATATTTTTCAAAAATTGACTTTAAAAAAAATAAACCAACATCAGATAACTACTCAAATAGTTTTACGCTAAACAAAGATGAATTTCTAAACATTCACTTTACATTAGACAAACCTCTTATCGAGAGTCTTAAGTTATTGGCTCCAAACTTAACACAAGACCAATTATTAAATAAAGGGAATTTTCAATTTTCGTTTTTAGTAGATGGAGAAATAATTTATGTAGAAAATTTAAACAAAGGTGCAGGAACAATTGATTCTAAAACAACTCAACTTAAACATATGATTCCTTTAGTTTATCCCAAACAAATTGACTTTTGGGGTTGGTTTATGTGGTTAAAGTTTATGAAATTAGGAGGGGGACAAGATGTTCTTGCTGAAGGGAACCATTCTTTAAGTATTGAAGTAAGGCCTTATATAAAAGAAGAAACATTAAAAGTTGGTACCATTCTAGCCAAAGGAAATATTACTGTAGAGGTGGCAAAAATCCTTGTAGATGAAACTCTAATACCTGTTCAAAAAATACAACCCAATAGTGGTTGGGAATTATCTAAAGATAATTTTAATAGTCCCAAAATAGAAGCTCTAAATAGAAAAATAGCTGAAAAAAGATTTGAAAATATTAATGGCGTTGTAGTTATAAAAGAAAATAAGCTTTTAATAGAAGAATACTTTAATGGTGAAAATAGAAATAGTTTACATGATTCAAGATCTGTAGGGAAATCACTTGCCTCTACAATGCTCGGAATTGCTATTGAAGAAAATCACATTAAAAGTGAAAATACATTATTAAAAGATTTTTACGAATTAAAATCTTTTAATAATTATAGCAAGAAAAAAGATTCAATAACATTAAAATCTCTTTTAACGATGAGTTCCGGATTTCTTGGTGATGATAGTGATTACAGTAGCCCTGGAAATGAAGAAAACATGTACCCAACAAATAATTGGGTGAAATTTTCACTTAATTTACCTATGCAGAAAGACAAAACAATAGGAAAAGACTTTACATATTTTACAGCTGGAGTAGTGATTCTAGGGGATGTCATTCACAAATCTGTTCCTGAAGGGTTAGTTTCATATGCAGATAAAAAATTATTTGCACCTCTTGATATTACCAATTATAAATGGCAATATACACCACAAAAAGTAGGAAATACTGCTGGCGGAATACAGCTAAGAGCAATTGATTTTGCTAAGTATGGACAGTTATACAAAAACAAAGGAAAATGGAATGGCAAACAAATTATAACTGAAAAGTGGGTAGAAAAAAGTTTATCAAAACAAGTATCACAAGCCTATGCTGGAATAGAAGGCGGGTATTATGGCTACCTTTTCTGGAATAAAACATATACCGTCAATGGTAAAAATCATCAAGTTTCTTTTTGCAGTGGTAGAGGTGGAAATAAAATCTTCATCTTCAAAGACATTCCTTTTGTTGTCGTTATTACTTCTTCTGCATATAACAATCCAAGTGCCCACTCTAATGCAGACAAAATGATGATTGAATATATATTACCAGCAATAATCGAGAAAGAATAAAGCCAGTTGCCAACAATGTATAAAAAACATAGGACGTTTTGTACTTAATCGAGATTGCATGTATATAAAGAAGGCTCTAATATTGTATACCAAATGTCATTAGAGAATTTAATGGTCCAGATAAAGAAGAATATTCATTAGAAGACATTAAAAACAATAACTCTAAAGTTGTTTCAATTATCTGGAAATAAAATACAGCAAACAATGTCCAAAAAAAACAGAAAAACAAGTTAATATTTTGCCTTGCTGCGACACACATATTAAAAGTTACCATTCATTGCAAAACGAACTCTGAGTCGAAAAATTGTAATTTAAAAACTACTTGTTTTTATTAAGCCATATTTCTAATTTCTGAGCTTTATCTTTAGCATATTCTAGAGTATTATCCATCTCATAACACTTTTTAAAATTCTTTAAAGCATGTATAGAATCTCCTTTTTCTAATAACCCATCACCATAACTATCATATACATTTGCAGAGTTTGGATATTCGTCTATGTTTAACTTAAATATTTTTAACGACTCTTCTAGATTACCATTTTGCAATAACAAATATCCTAATTGATTAATATTACCTTCTTTAACTTCATAAGTCATTGTATCCTTTTTTATCTCATAATAATGAGCAATACCTTTATCGATGCCTTCATTCAATATTTTTTTAGCCAAAACAGTTTCGGCTTTTAATCTTGGAACCTTATATGATTCATTTCTATTAATATTGACAAAACCACCAACTATATCTCGAAGATTACTATTTGAATTATTAGTTAGTAAAATTAAACCGCTTTTGGCATCGACTTCATTATACAAATAAGTACCAAAACCTACCCAACCACCAGAATGAAAAACAATCCTTGGTTCGGTTTTAGATTCTATAAACCAACCAAAACCATAGTTAGTTTCTTCTCCACTATTTAATTTCCCTGGTGTAAATGCTTCATCCAGATATGCTTTTGAAATAATTGTATGATTAGAAAGTGCCATATTCCATTTCATTAAATCTTCTAATGTTGAGTAAATACCACCATCGCCTCTTACATCATTAACAATATTATAATCATTAAGTTCTAAATCTTTTTGGTTTAATGCAGTTTGGTAACCAAAAACACGATTTGGCATGTTTGGGTCTGCTGCCTCTTGGTATTTATACAAAACGGTATTATTCATTTTTAGAGGTTCTAAAATTTGCTCTTTTAAAAATGTGCTAAAATGCTGTCCTGATATTTTTTCTACTATCGAAGCTAAAAACAAATAACCAGTGTTACTATACTCCCACTTCTCTCCTGTTTCAAAATCTAATCCCGGATTGACTCTATATATTTCTTTAATGATTTCATCGTTTCCTAAAATGTACTTTTTAGTAGAATCTGCAGGTTTCCAATTGTAATCAATTAGCCTTTCATAATCGGTTAACCCCGAGGTATGGTGCAATAAATGCTTGACAGTTATATTTTTATATGGGAAATTGGGAAGAATAGTATTTACTTTTTGATCGTAATCTAACTTTCCTGCTTCTTTTAATTTCATAATGGCCATACCAGTAAACTGCTTACTAACTGATGCTAAACGAAATTGTGAATCTAAGGTTAAGGAATCTTTAGGATTGATGCTTCTTAATCCCGAAGTATTTTTAAAAACAACTTCTCCGTTTTTGTATACTAAGATGTTTCCTGTTGTTATGCCTTTTTTGTGAAGCTCATTCAAAAACTCTTTATAAGTATTAGTTTCGGTTGCTGGTTTCTTTTCTGTTTTACAGGAAAAAAGGCAAACTGTAAGAAAACATATAAAGGCTATTTTTTTTATTGATTTCATTTTCTTAATTGATTAATTGAACACACTAAAATTACAATTAAATCCTTAATTATTTGGCAACGTATTACTATACTTAGCATTAACAACAATTGCTTTATTACTACTGCTCTTTGGGCTATTTTAAATAATAAAACTGAATTTGCTTTAACACTGAAAAATAGAAAACAGAATTTAATCGAATAAAATTAACTCTGAAAAACAGTAAAACGGCTACAAAATGCGTAACTAATTACTATTTCCTTGTAAATCAAAGTTAATAATTGAGTTATAAAGGTTAGTGATTCTCCAAGATTTAGTAAATTTAACACACAACTTACCATACACGAGACCTTAACTGCAATTAGAATATAAATTGAATAAGATCATGATAAAACCAATAATCTTTTTTTTGTCTCTCTTATTTTTAGGATGTAATGGTCCTAATAAAAAAGAAAATCGTTCCTTTTCAGATATCGAAAGAAAAAGTATAAATTGTGTAAAACAGATTTTTGAAAAAGACAGCATTTTTGGCAACATCAGAAATCACGCTTCCGAAAAAGTTTCATTAACTGAAGCTATTAATAATTACTCAAAAAATTCAAAATCATTAGATTATTCTAATTGCCCGGAAGGATTTGAATCAGCATTTTCTAAACATATTGATGCGTGGCTGGATTTTAGAAAAATATCGGATAAATATCCGTTACTTCGTGGAGAATTACATGATGTTTTTGCTGTCATAGAAAAAAGCAAAGATTCTACAGAATTTAAATCAAGATTGAATCAAATTTTGGAAACATGGAAAATAGTTGAAGAGAGTTCAAATCAATAAAAGCCAATTACCAACAAAATGTACAATTCATTACTTCGGGTTTTCTCTATTGATAAAGAAAATACCTTTACAATTATCAACAATAATTTGTCTTAAAATTATGGAAAACGAAAATAAATCACCTCGTAGAACTTGGGATCTGATGATCGGGATTGCTCTTGTCTTATTTGGAAGTTTGCGATTATACAACAGATTACAGGCTCAAACAGAATGGGGTTTTAGATCTATTATTACTATATTGTTTATTGGATATGGTGGATATCTGATCTATAGACATTTTCAAAACTCATCTAAGGGTTAACCGGATCGAGAGTTAGTTTTGTTTCTAATAATCTAAAACCAGCAAAAACACCATAACCACCTTCTCCTTGTATATTATTAGGAGGTATAATAGGCTGAAAGAAAGGGTTTGATGTTTGATCTTTATTTAGAAACGATGCTTTTAAAGTAGTGTAAATAATCTCATCTACGTTTGCAACTTTTACAGTTATTTCCTGAGTTGTATTTATATTAAAAATCGTTCCGTTTGCAGATACACCAAGTCCATCTCCATTTACATCTGTTGCAAATCTTTCAATATCAAAATCTGATATAGTGGGGTCTTCTCCAGTATTGTTCACTGTATTAAACAAAGCACCAATAATATAAAAATTATTTTCTCCTTTAAGGTCATCAAAACTTACGATAAGGTTTTCCCGAACGTTACCTTCATAAATTTTTAACCCCTTTGTAACAATTGCATTTTCTACTCTGGCAGTAGGAATAGTACAAGTGGCTTTAAACTCTTTTCCTTCGGCTATAACGTTTAATGTATAACTTTTTCCCGGTGCTATCAAAAAATTATCAGATGAAATCTCGTATAATTTATTATCATTAGAATAGATCAATTCAATCTCTTCTTGATTTTCATTTCTAATAGTTACAACGGCATCTTTAATAAGCAGAGTGTTTTCAAAATCTGCTTGCTCAATTTGTAATGGTTCATCAAATACAGATATCGTTTTAGAGACTTTTACTTTAATCACTTTTTCTTCAGGAGATAAAAACCCGTTAATCAAAACTAACTTCTCTCCTTCTGGTTTGTTTTTTATTTCTTCTTTTAGATCATCGCAACCTAAAATGATAAAACCACCAATTATAAATAAAATGTAAGATCTCATAAGCTAAAATTTTAAACTGTAATTAAATGATGGAAGGAATTGAAATAAATACCTTCTGTATAAAACATTCCGAGAATTTTCTTCATTCTTTGAAACTTCATAATAAAAAGGGTTTTTTCTGGCATATACATTATAAAACGAAAAACCCCATGTTCTTTCTCTCTTACGCTTTGTGATTTTATGAAATTGAATTCCCAAATCTAAACGATGAAAGTTTTCTCCTTTAAAATTATTTTTTTCTGTATTAAACAGTAATATATTATCATTATTATTTACATCTTCTATCGGAAAATTATCCCCAGCAGCAACTCCCAATGTATTTGGAAGGTTATAATTAATTCCTGATGAAAATAGCCAATTACCAGAAATCGTTATCTTTTTACTGGGCTTATATATACCAACTAATGAAAAATCGTGTCTTCTATCATAGCGCTCATTAAATATCTTTCCTCCATTTAAGTCTTCAAATTGTCTTTGCGACCATGATAACGTATACCCCAACCAACCTGTTAATTTCCCTTTCTTCTTTCTAAACAAAAATTCTGTTCCATATGCCCAACCTTTCCCAGTAGTAATACCATTTACAAAATCTACGGTTCGGATTGATCCTGTGATTTCTTTTTCGCTTCCGAGACCTGCAAAAGAAACTCCTTCTTTAAACGCTATGATATCATTCATTTTTTTATAATAGCCTTCAATGGTTAATTCATAACTATTATTGCCAAAATCTTTGGCCAATCCCAAAGCAATTTGCTCAGAAAGCTGGGGTTTTAACCGTTCTGTCGAAGACACCCAAAGATCTGTTGGCAAACCCAGACCACTATTAGATAGTCTATGTATATACTGATTCATTTTTGCATACGATCCCTTTAATGTAAACAAAGGAAATAACTTGTAAGCTACAGAAAGTCTCATCTCTGGTTTAAAATAACCTTTAGATTTATGCTGAAAATGACTAAATCTCAAACCCGGGTATATGCTAATTTTATCATTAATCCTCCAATCATCTTCAATATATACAGCACTCTCTAAGGTTTTAATTTTTTGTGTATTTACAATTTCATCATCACTAATATTTCTAATATCAATTTCTTTTGGCGTAAAATCATGATAAGTTGATCCCAGACCAAACCTAAATGTATGATTGGGATTAGGGTAGTAATTAAAATCGAACTTAACTCCATAATCGTTGATCCCAGAGCTAGTCTTAAAAGTAGAAATACGATTTGCTGCCCCTGTATTTTTATTACTAACTGTAAATTTATAATTACTAAATATTAGTGATGTATTAGAGAAGAGTTTATTATTAAATTCATGATTCCAACGTAAAGTAGAGGTTATATTACCCCAAAGAATTTTCTGCTTAGACTTCTCATTCTCTGCAGCAGTTTTATATCTATATTTATCTTGCCCATAGTATGTGCTCCAATACAGTTTATTTTTATCATTTATAACATGATGAAGCTTAGCGTTGACATCGGTGAAATAATAAACCAACTTGTACTCCTTAGACATAAATGGTAAAAGTAGTAGGTCTGCATATGTTCTGCGACCACTTATTACAAAGGATGTTTTTCCTTTTTTTATAGGCCCCTCTAGCAATAAAGATGATGAAATCAAGCTAATATTTGCTTTGCCGGCAAATTTCTCCTTATTCCCATTTTTAGTATCTATTTTCACTACAGAAGATAGTCTTCCGCCATATCGTGCAGGAAAACCTCCTTTAAATATTTCTACCGATTTAATGGCGTCTCCATTAAATATGGAAAAAATCCCAAAAAGATGATTTGAATTATAAACTGTGGCTTCATCTAGTATGATCAAATTTTGATCAGGTGTTCCGCCACGAACATAAAACCCGGTAGAACCTTCACTACCAGATTGTACCCCAGGTAATAATTGCAAGGTCTTAATAGCATCTTTTTCTCCAAGAATTGTAGGGATATCTTCAAAAATTGAAGGATTTAATCTCTCAGAACTCATCTGTGTAACCTGGCTTTTATTTGTTTCCTGATCAGAACTTATAATAACTTCATCCAGGTATTGAGTATCTAATTCTAAATCAAAATTTATCACTCTATCAGAAACAAGATCTATATTTTCCTTAACATTTTTATATCCTACAAACGAGATTAATACTTGATAATTACCTTCTGGAATAGAAAGAGAGTAAAATCCATAATCATTGGTTATTGTACCGGCATTAAGCTCGGGAATATAAATAGACACACTACTCAAATATTCCTGGCTTCCTTTTTCTGAAATATAACCGCTAATTGTATGTTTTTTTGGTCGTTTATAAATCAGTAACTTTTTACCTAAAAGTTTAAATTGATATAATTTAGAAGGAAAAAGGGTTTTTAAAACCTGAGTTAAAGTTTTTTCTTTAACACTAATAGATATCACTTTGGTAAGATCAATTGCACTATCTGAGTATCCTATTGTAAAATCTAATTTAGCTTCTAATTCAGACAGCACATTTGCAATAGATGTATTTTCTTTAATTAAATTAATTTTTTGATCTAAAATAGTTTCCTGGGCAAAACTATCGAACAATCCAATAAAGAGCACTATAAAAAGTACCCAAATCATTTTTATTTTCACAATTAGACTGAACCGGCAATTTGATTTTTGCAAAAAGAATGTTGTTTTTTTATGAGTTACACTCCCCTCCTTTTATGGTAATAGTATTCGAATCTACTTTTTCATAGGTAAGGTCAAATAATATTTTAAGTGTTTCCAGAACATTTTCAAACGATTCGTTGTCAAAGATAGTCGTTAACGTACAATTAGCAAACTCCTGACTCTCGATGATTAGATTCTTATTGTAATACAGTTCTATATCTTTAATTACTTGTTCGATAGAAGTTTTTTCAAATCTAAGCATCCCCGATTTCCAGGAAGAAAAATTTAGATTTTCATTTGCAGCTTTTACCAATTTACCACTTGCCATTGCCGTTATCTTATCTCCCGGAACTAAGATTTTTTTATGATTATTTGATAAAAACTCAACACTACCCGTTACTAATACAAGTTCGACTTCTTTTGTATTAACGTTATTTTTTAAGTTAAATGATGTCCCTAGAACCCTAGTTTGCGTTGTATTTGCAATAACAACAAACGGTTTATCAGGGTTTTTTGTAACCTCAAAAAAACCTTCTCCTTTTAGATTTAACAGTCTACTATCTCCTTTAAAGCCTTTTTTATATGTAAGTTGGCTACCTTCATTAAGCCATACTGAAGAGTTATCAGGTAATATAAATCTATTTTCGGTTCCTGCCTTTGCTATTAAAGTTACTTCTGTATTAAAAAATGAATTAAAATAAAAACCTAAACCTATTAATAACACAATAGACGCCGCTATCCTAAGATAAACCTTATTAAATTTTGGTTTTTTATTTTCTAAAGCAATTATGCCAGATTCAAATTTGTCCCATTGTTCATCTACATTAATTTTATCAAAATCCCCTATATCTTCTGAAGTATTCCATATGCGTTTAACATTTTCAAAATAGGTTGTATTCGATTCGGACTCAGCAATCCAATTTTCTACAAACTTTCGTTCATCATCTTGTACGTTATTTTGTAAATAACGTGTTAAAAGTTGTAGTATATGATCTTCTTGTTCGATATTCATTTCTGAAATTAAAATCTGGCTCTAAAAGTAATAAATTATTAAGATTATGTTGTCAAAACAACTTTAAGTTCGTTTTTTAAATAATAGTTTAATCGATTTTATCTTTTTGTCTAAAAAGTTTCTTCTACTTCTGCTAATTGATATCCTGCAAAAACACCAAATCCATTCTCTCCTTCTATATTAGTAGGAGCAATAACTGATTCTGCAAATGGGTCTCCGTCATTAAAATCGTTTAAGTATGTTGCCCTTAGAGCTCCGTATAATATTTTTTCTGCATTGGCCACCTTAATTTTTAATTTTGGATTAGGTAATGCATTTGCAGATAAGTTAAAAAAACCTTCTGCCGTGATTACAGAATTTTCTCTACTTACATCTGTTGCAAACTGTCTAAACTCGAAATTTACATTTTCTACTCCGTCATTAATTGTGCCTCCTCCATTATCAAAAGACTGAGTAACTACAGCACCTATAATGTAAAAATTATTTTGATCCTTAATATCTCCTATGGTAACTTTTAATAAGCGATTACCAGAGAATTCGTCTTCTTTTATCTTAATATTCTTCTCTATCCTTTGTACGGATTCTGTTGGTATTGTGCAAGATGCTTTATATTCTTTACCTAGAGCCGTAACCTTTAAAAAATATTTCTTACCAGGTGTGATTGTTAAACCACTTGCCGGTGCTTCATAATTTAAAGATACATCCATATATGTAAGTGCTACCTCATTTTTTTCTTCGTCTGTTATCACTACAGTAGCATCTTTAATGACCATATCCTTAACATTGGTACTAGATGCTCTTGACTTAGACCTTGACACTTGTACTTTTAGTGTTGTATCTTGTGGTGATAAGTAGCCATTAATAACAACAAGCTGTTGTTTTTCTAATAAATCACTTGCATCTACGCTTGTCTCGCAACTTACTAAACAAATGCTTAGAATTATTAATATTATATTTTGAAAATATTTCATCTGTGTATCTTTATATTTTTCTAATAATGTTGACCTTGTTGATTTCACTTTTTAGAATTTATAGGTGTAATTAATTGATGGAATAAATTGCAGGATTGATACTTTTTTAAGTTTAGCATCATCAAAATAATAATAGAAAGGATTCTTTCTTCCGTAAATATTATATATTGAAAATCCCCAGGTACGTTCTCTATTCTTTGAAAATCTTTTATGAAATTGAATTCCTAAATCCAAACGATGATAGTTCTCTCCTCTAAAATTATTTCGCTCTGTGCTAAAAGGTGTTCCACCATTAGAAAGGTCTGGGATTGTTATCGGAAAGGTACTTGTATTTGATAAAGACTCGGTATCCGGAAGATTAAAGTTATTCCCCGAAGAAAACAACCATGTTCCCGATAGTGTAATACGATCACTAGGTTTGTATATACCAACCAAAGAAAGGTCATGTCTTCTGTCATATTTTGAAAAAAACTTGCGCCCTTGATTTAGTTCATCAAATTGTCTTTCTGACCAAGATAATGTATACCCTAACCAACCGGTAAGCTTTCCTGTTTTTTTACGTAATAGTATTTCTGTACCGTAAGCCCACCCTTGGCCTGTGGTAATATTTTCTTCCCAATCAATTTCTTTTCCTGTTCCCAAGTCTTCTAATAACAAGAATGAGGCTCCTTCTTTATATGCTATCACATCATCCATTTTTTTATAATACCCCTCGACAGTAATAGAATATCCATCATCCATAAAATCTTTAGCAACTCCTAATGCATATTGTTCAGAAACCTGAGGCTTCAACTTATCAGTAGAAGATACCCAAAGATCTGTTGGTAATCCTATTCCCGAATTCGAAAGTAAATGAATGTATTGATTCATTTTGGAATAAGAAGCTTTTAATGCCAAATCAGGTTTTACATTCCAGGCAATGGTTGCTCTTGGTTCCAGATTAAGGTAATCTGTTGATTTAAACTGAAAATGAGTTAATCTTAACCCGGGAGAGAAACTTAATGTATTGGTGATTTTCCAGTCGTCCTCTAGATATAAAGCACTCTCCAGAGATTCAATCCTTTGTGTAATATCAGAATTACTTTCTCCTGTTTCTCTTATCCTGGACTGTTTTGGCACAAAATTATGATATGTAGACGCAAGCCCAAAACGTATAGAATGCTTAGGGTTTGGATAATAATCAAAATCTGCTTTAACACCATAGTCATTGATTCCTGAGTTTGTTTTTAATTTAAAAATTTCATCATTAAACTTTTCATCAACCTTTATCCCGAAATTATAATTACTAAAAATTAAAGAAGTGTTAGAAAAAAACTTATCACTAAATTGGTGATTCCATCGTAACGTAGAGGTAATGTTACCCCAGAACAATTTTGTTTTCAAGTCATCTCCTGCTTCCTTTTCAACTGCATGAAATTTGTCTTGTCCAAAATAATTACTCCAATATAATTTATTTTTTTCATTAAAAACATGGTGTATTTTAAAGTTAAGATCCATAAAGTAATATCCTGCTTTTAAATCTGATTTTTGAAAAGGCTTAGATAATAGATCTGCATATGTTCTTCGTCCACTAAAAATAAAGGAAGTTTTTCCTTTTTTGATTGGTCCTTCTACCAATAGAGATGAAGATATTAATCCAACATTTATTTTACCACTCAACCTTTCTTTATTCCCATTTTTTGTGTCTATTTTGAGTACAGAAGATAATCTACCACCAAATCTTGCTGGAAACCCTCCTTTAAAGGTTTCTATAGATTTAATAGCATCTCCATTAAATACCGAAAATATACCAAATAAGTGGTTAGAATTATATACCGGAGCTTCATCCAATATAATTAAGTTCTGATCCGGAGTCCCTCCTCTTACAAAGAATCCTGCGCTTCCTTCATTACCTCGCTGAATCCCAGGTAATAACTGTAATGCTTTGATCACATCCTTTTCCCCCAAAATAGCAGGTATATCCTCTATTTCTGAAGGTTTTATGGATACGACACTCATTTGAGTTACCTGGCTTTCATTTACTCTTCTGTCTCCATCTATAATAACTTCATCTAAGCTTTCGGTTTCTAGCTCCATATCAAAATTAAGTGTGAGATCATTGTTAAGATCAATCGATTGTTTAATGGTACCATATCCTATATAAGACACAATTAATTCATGTGTTCCCCCAGGAATAGTAAGTGAAAAGAATCCGTAGTCATTGGTAGTGGTCCCCACTCCTCTACCTGGAATATAAATTGAAACAGCCGGTAAATATTCCTGACTACCTGATTCTTTTACATACCCACTAATTGTATATTTTTCTGATGTTTTTTGTTGGCTAAATATTTTACTAAAGCCCATAACTACTACCCAAAGGGCAAGAATTACTTGTCTTGTTTTCAATTTTCTAAAAAGTTTAATGATTATATATTCAAAATACCGATTATGACCAAGTCATGAATTTTTATTTTATAAACTATATCACAATACTATTCTTTGAATCCATAATCGTTGAATCTTATGAT
Organism: Aquimarina macrocephali JAMB N27; assembly: GCF_000520995.1. Taxonomy (GTDB): domain Bacteria; phylum Bacteroidota; class Bacteroidia; order Flavobacteriales; family Flavobacteriaceae; genus Aquimarina; species Aquimarina macrocephali. Next base: position 19,040 of record NZ_JACA01000059.1, read on the forward strand.
AATATGAAGTATTGTCAGAACTCTGAGAAACCCATTGCTGTACAAACGTTTCTTCTTCTGGAGTTGCTTTATCCGAAAAATATTTAATCAAAGCATATTCTAAGTTAATTTGGTTGTGCATATTCATAACAGATTTCATTTTAATAAAAATTATATGTTATTCCTCTACTATAACAAAGCGTTTTGAATCATCTCTGTATAGTTATGTATATGACGAATAGAAAAGAAGTTACACGTAACCGGAAAGTAAAAAAAATGAAAATAAATTATAAATAACTGATAATCAGAATTATAAAAACAAACAAAACTAATGATTTTATTTTTTTAAGGGCATTACTGATATGAGTTTCGACAGTTCTCTTGCTTATATTAAGTTCATCGGCAATCTCTTGATTGGTTTTTCCTTCGAACCGACTTAGAATAAATATTTTTTGATTCTGATCAGGAAGAGCCCTGATGGCTTTGTAAATTTTTTCTTGTAATTCTGTTTTCCCTATCTCTTCATCATCTTCTTCTACAAGAATAGAAGATTCTTTTTGAATGATATCTTTATGTTGTTGACGAATATTATGAATTTTGATATGATCAAGGCATCGGTTTTTTACAGAGGTATATAGAAACGATTTTAAAGAGGTATGGATAATAAGCTCATCTTTTCTTTCGTACAACTTTATAAACACTTCTTGCGTAATATCTTGTGCTGTATCAAGATCCTGAACATATTTTTTTGCATATATCGTAAGTACTTTAAAATATTCCCTAAATACAGACTCAAAAACTTTGACATTTTTGTTTTTGATTTGTTCTATGATAAGTTGATCACCCAAACGTTAGTTTTGAAAATTATGCTATCAAATATCTTACAAAGATAAAATTACATTGCTATTCTCAAAGAACGAAAAACTCAACCATATGTTACAAAAATTAAAGAAACAACCTCTTCTTTTATTATTTCATAATCTATACAAAGCATAAAGGGGTTATTGAAATTTACCTCTTCTAACACCCCTCTAATACTAAACAATTAGAAATTAAATCTATACGATATACCTACTTGCAAAACTTCATTAAATTGTTGTTTTTCTTTATAAATGGATTGTTGTGAAAAGTTGTGGAAATCACCATCAAAAACATCCACTGTTCCTCGTTTATATCTGGCCTCTACTCCTATTCCGTTTTTAAATTCATAACCTAAACCAACCGCAATCGAAACATCTACAAAAGTAATATCATTGCCTTCATCCCTATTTATAATACCTACTGGAGTATCGTCTACATCAAAATCAATACTTGGCGCAATTATAAAATGTAAACCTGTATTTCTAACATAAAATTTGTTTGTTGCTGATATTGAGAGATAATGAATTTCGACATCACTCCCTGTTGAAAACTTAGTATTACCTCCTTGATTTGAATATCCTATTTCGGGTTGAAGAGCATAAAGTTTTGAAAATCTAATATTTAATAGTGCTCCTAAATAAACCCCTGGTTTAGTTTCTAAATTTGAATCAGAAAGATTAGAAATATTAACCCCACCTCTTAATCCAAAAGATGTCTTTTTTTGTGCTGAAGTAATACCGAAAACACCAATTAATGTAAATACCAATAAAAGTTTCTTCATTTTAATAAAAATTATATGTTATACTTTTTAGAGAATAAAGCATTATGCTTCATCTTTGTTCAATCATTACTATGACGTATAGAAAAGAAGTGACACGTAACTAAAGAATGATAAAATTTCAAAAAAAACATAAATAATTAAAAATCAACCTTATAAAATAGTCAAAATAAATAGTTTTATTTCTACGGTATTGATCATTAAAATTATATTGTTCTGTTACAAGTATTGAACTCATCAAGTACTATGAGAATTGGATTTTCTCTCATGAATAATATCCTATGTTGTTGTAAATCCTGTGATTCTTCATATAGTTTACATCAAAAACAATACAAGGATTAGCCATTATCCATACATATTTTCACTTAACTTTTTGGTTATTTATGTTCTAAACAATTAAGTTTGAGGAATGGAAAACAAAAATTAGAACTACTTTTCACAAAGTAGTTTGATTTTGATAAACTTATCAAACGTGGGAAGAAAGTCGGTACTCAAAAACAGAAAAGAAAAGAACAAAAAAGTAGAGCAATGGACTCTGGCTATACTCCCAAAATTAAAGACTACTGATTTAGGTGAGTTAACCATGGATGATCTGGCTTTGCTAATGAAGAAAAGCAAATCTACTATCTATCAATACTTTACTACAAAAGAAGAGATTTTTGAATATATCACACAAGTAAGAATAGATTATTTGTACACCTATAAAAATCAGATTACAGAAGAAATTTTGAAATTAGATTACAGATGTGAAACTCTAGGGCGTATTCTTATGGAGGGAGCTAAGGATGTTTCTTCATTTTTTTTAAGACAATTGCAAGAACATTATCCCACAGCATGGAAAATTATTGAAGAATTTTTGTGCGCATTACTTGAAGATTTAAAACAATTTTACATCTTAGGAATAGAAAACAATATCTTCAAACCTATATCATCTGAACTTCTTATCAAACTAGATGAATACTTTATCAGGCAATTAATTACTGACGATAATTTCTTTGACCAGACCGAAGAAACATTAGAATCTACAATGAGAGACTATATGTATTTAAAATTTGAAGGATTAAAAAAATAATACCATTTGTATTTTGAATTTACTGGTAAAGAAAATTAAGATTTTTTTGTTTCAGTAGATTTAAAGTGTAAATGGTATAAGATTGTCTTTTATAATAAGTATACCTATAAGTAGAGACTTATAGGTATACCATTACTTTAGCGTTTTAACATAATAAGATTACCTGATCACAATTCTGGTTGTATTTGTTATTCCTCCATCTCCAAAAACCTTAACTAGATACATTCCAGATTTAAGATTTTCTAAAGACAAAGTTTGTTGGGAATCATTGAGTGTTCCTATATTTTTTGAGTATACAAGTCTACCACTTATGCCATATATTTCGACCACGCTATTGTTAATTACAGTTCCGGATGAAATTTGCACTTCTCCATTAGAAATCGTTGGATATAAAAGAGCTCCTTCCGAACTTCGAAGAGGTTTTTCTACTTCTTCCACTTCTTCTGCTACCAATTGTTTTTCTGGAGCATTTATAGAGCGAATAGCCCAACCAAAAGAAGTAAATAAAGGATCGGAAACTAACCGAAAACGTACTGCAATAATATCTCCTTCCTGAAAGAAGTCTAATAAATTGATAGATTGTTCTTTAAACAATTCATCACTTATTGATGGAGAGGGCCCAGAGTTAAAAGCATCTGTCCACTCTGGAAATCTTTGTGCATCATAGGTATCTAATCGTATCCAATCTTTTAAATCGCTAGAAGCTTCTATCGTTACATAATCATAAAATTGACCCGGTGCAGGATCAAATTCTGTAATTGCAACATCTTCATAGGTAAAACTTCCATTCTCTGTATTAACAATAATAGGATGCCTTAAAACAGTGCGATATTCTGAATCGTTTAAATATGGATGTGCAGAATTATTGAGAACTGCCTGACTTACCGTTTCATTAATTGTATTGATCACAAATTCTCCTCCAAAAGTATATACATCAGATAGCTCAAAAGTTTCAATAGAGACAAGGTTTTTTGGAACAGTATAATCAATAATATCAAATGAATCTGAAGAAATAACAGAAGTATCCCCTGCGCTATCAATAGCCTGCATTCCAACAGTATAGTTTCCTTCTTCTAAATTCTCTATCACATAAGAAAACTCAGTACCTTGTTCGATATTATCCGTAATTTGAGCTATTTCTTCTCCTCCCAAATACACTACTATTTTCTCAATATCCTCATTTTCCTGTACATAAGTAATCTCTGCATTTTGATTTTCTACAGATTCTTGTGCTGCAGCAATAATTGTTGGAGGTGCATAGTACTTAGGTGGCTCATATCCTTCAAGTTCTTCAAGAGTAGCGGTCCAGACTCCTCTACCATGAGTTGCCATAACTACTTCATCATTTACGATTTTCATTTGCCATACAGAAAAAGCTGGCAATCCAGCCAGTAGCGACCAATGTTCTCCTCCATCTAATGTTTGAAATACTCCAATATCTGTTCCTACCCAAATTCTATCTTCATCAAATGGCATTTCTACCAAACTATGAATTGCGACATCTGGAAATCCTCTATCTTCTCCTGTAGAAAACCCTGAAATATCTACCCAGGTTTGTCCCAAATCTTCTGTTTTCAATATTTTAGCTGCTCCTTGTCCAGAAAATAATACATACGCTCTATCCTCATTTGTAGAAGAAGTTTCTACTCCGGAAATAAAATAATTATGATTAATACCATCTCTTGGATCAGAGAATAACGCCGTAGGTTCATAAGACACTCCATTATTCTTAGAGACATGAATCACATAACTTCCTGATTCTGTCATTGCATTACCAGCCCATACGACATCTGGATTAGCTGTAGACACAGAAACATCTAATGAACTTGAAGCTCCTACCGAAAAATTGTTCGGAATAGAAGTTAATTCCCATGATTTTGCAAAATCAAGAGATCTCCATACTCCACTAATAGAAGGACTGAAAAGTGCATTAGGATTATTATTTGAATTTGTGATTTTTGAATAAAAAGGTGATGTTCCTGCTCCCGATTCTCCATGTCTGGCATTAAATCCTTCACCATTTTCGTAACGTACAAAACCATTAAATTGGGAACCACCTATAAACTCATCAGGATTGTCATAATTCCATAATACTTCAAACCCATCTCCCCCAATGACAAACTGGTATGCGGTTTCATCGTTTGCTCCATTTTCCGTTAATGATATCCAGGTTCCATTATCCTGCGCTCCTGCCATATAATCTTCTGTTCCATTACGTTTATCGGCTCCATAAAATTGTGTACAATTCAGTCCTACGGCAGAAGTAGACCAGTCATTAAGCGTTGTTCCCGGTTCATATAAATAATCTGTATGATATATTCCTCCATCATTAGCAAGGATTAATTTAAACTTCTTTTCTTTTCTTTTCTTTATCCATGTTAAACCATGTTGGTCTACGTGAACATAATTATTTAATTCGCCATTATAACCCGCTGCGATAGGCTGAAAAGTATAACTCACTGGCCCATCTTTACTTTTAGTTTTAGTTCCAGTTCCTGCTTTAACTATTTGTACTCTATGCATCACTACTCCTCCTGCATAAAAAACATTTTCATTAAAAGGATGTGCTCTTATTATATTGTCATACCATCCTTGTCCAGTAATCAAATTTCCTGCTGCGGGAGTTCCTTCATAACCAATTAATCTAAACGTTTCCCCTGCATCACTGGTAAGGTAAAAATCAGTATTCACTGCAGTAGTTGCTCCACCACTACCTGTGTACACCGAAATAAAAACTCTATTTGGATTAGCTGGAGAAACATCAAGTTCAAAACGTGAATGGTTTGAGTTGTAATCATCTCTATTCAACACTAAATCCCATGTTAGTCCACCGTCCGTACTTTTTATAACTCCAACACTATTTACACCGCCATAAAGCGTATTAAAATTTGTAGGGTCATAGTTAAGATCCTGAACATTTCCTGCGTTATACGTATTCTGCCATGTTACTCCTCCATCTGTGGTTACATATATACCATTTCTACTTGCAACAACAAGATTATTTTCATCTTCAGGATTTAAGGCTAATCGGCCAATTCCTCCAAAATTTTTGGTGTTATTAAGATATTCCCAACTACGGCCTCCGTTTACGCTTTTTAAAACTCCAACTCCTCCAACTGCATCTAGGTTGTTAAAAGGTTCTCCTGTTCCCAGATACAATGTTTCGGGATCACTTGTTCCCACTGCAACTGTAGATGTAGACAGGTTAGGTATTTTATAATCTGTAAGATTTTCCCAGGTAGTTCCAGCATCTTCGGTTACCCAAAGTCCGCCACCAACAGTACCTGCATACCACTTATCATCATTATCAGGAGCCACTACAATACCACGTATCCTGCCTGGTACATTCACAGGCCCTCTTTCTGTCCATTTAATAATACTAGAATTCTTAGCAGTAGATCTATTTTTCATCGCTTTTTGATGCTCTGTCATCAAGAAACCATCTTTATATGTAGATTCTTCGGCTCCTATAGGTTTTAAAAGGTTTGCCTTATACTCTGCTATGATTTCAATTCCTTTCTTCTTGTTATAATCTTTCTTTTTTTTGAGTTTTTTAGAAGTTTCTACAGTGCTTATTTCTGTGCGTTTTTGTTCTTGGTTTTTATCGCACGAAGAATAAACGATTAGTAGAAAGATAAGAACAGCCAATTTTCGAAAATAAAATTTGTGTGTCATGAGTTAGTTGTTTAAATTAATAATTGTTATTTGTGTTTGAGTCTTTGACTGAAGTAGATCATCAGGATTTTCAGAAGTCGGTTTTTGTTCCATCCCGATGTAAGGAACAAGTTTTATAGAGGTATCATCATTCCAATCAACATTAGACCCTCTAAAATATCCTTGTTTTATAATTTTTTTTGTTACAGCGTTATATACAGTATATTCAAAATGAGTAGCTGGATCTCCTGGCTTCATTATCTTTTTAACATGAAGCTCCATCGACTTATTTCTGTTTAGCTTTGAAATAATCATATCATTTTTCATAGGTGTAACAGGCTGATGTGATGGTTTATCTTGCGTAGTTTTATTTTCTACAGTTTTACACTGAGCAAAAGAAAATATGGTTAAACCAAAAAAAAGGATACTTATAATTTTTCTCAATAACATCGATACTATTTTATAAATCGCTTGTGAAAGTTTTATTAACTATTCGTTAAATCGGTAATTACTTTCGGTTTTTGGGGAAAGAATATGGTGAAAGCTTATACTTTTATATAAATAATAAAAGACAACCGCATAACATACCTCTAAAATAGTTTTTATTTTTTTAAAAATCAACTACTTACTACCTGATTTAACAAAATAAGTGTAGTTCAATTTCATGTCTACAGGTAAGTTTTTGAACGATGATTTTTTAATTTAAAATCTAGATATGCAAAATATTCAACAACATATATGTTGCCAAATGGCCATAACTATAGTTTCAAGATCATACTAATGCACTTGTCAACTTAAGTTATAAGCAGAGCTAACCTCGTATTTTGAAATTATCTTTTATATTTTTCAAAACAGAGTTATACTCCTAAAATAGTTTTAATTAATCTCCTTATTAGGGAATACTATATATGGAAAGATGAATAGAATTATAAGATACAACTCTAAAATTAACTTGTTATTTACTGATTTTGGCAATAAAATTAAACATTCACGCCATACATTTTTTCTCGTAGTTCTTTAATTTTCGGATCACTCATATACTCGTCAAATGTAGCATAACGATCGATAACTCCGTTTGGTGTTAGTTCTATTACTCTGTTACCCACGGTTTGAGCAAACTCGTGATCATGAGTAGTAAATAAGACTGTACCTTTAAACTTTTTCAATGAATTATTAAAAGCGGTAATTGACTCTAAATCAAGGTGATTTGTAGGCTCATCCAGCATCAATACATTTGCTCTTGTCATCATCATTTTGGATAACATACAACGAACTTTTTCACCTCCAGATAGTACATTTGATTTTTTTAATGCTTCTTCACCACTAAAAATCATTTTTCCTAAGAACCCTCTAATAAATACTTCTTCTCTTTCTTCTTCTGTAGTTGCCCATTGACGTAACCAATCAACTAGTGTAAGGTCATTTTGAAAATATTCACTATTATCTGCTGGCAAATATGATTGAGTAGTAGTAATCCCCCAGTTAAATTTACCAGAGTCTACTTTTTGCTTATCATTTAGTGCCTGATAAAATGCAGTTGTGGCTCTTGAGTCTTTAGAGAAGATAACAACTTTATCTCCTTTATTTAAATTAATATCAATGTCTTTAAATAGTGTATCACCATCCTGGCTTGCTGTTAATCCTTCTACATTCAGGATTTGATCACCTGCTTCTCTATCTCTTTCGAATATTATAGCAGGATAGCGGCGACTTGATGGCTTAATATCTTCGATATTAAGTTTTTCTATCATTTTTTTACGAGAAGTAGCTTGTTTAGATTTTGCTACGTTCGCACTAAATCGTGCAATAAACTCTTGTAATTCTTTTTTCTTCTCTTCTGCTTTTTTATTCTGCTGGGCTCTTTGTCTTGCTGCTAATTGAGAAGACTCATACCAGAACGTATAATTACCACTATAGTGATTAATTTTACTAAAATCAATATCCGAAATATGTGTACATACTGCATCTAAAAAGTGACGGTCGTGAGATACCACAATAACAGTATTCTCAAAGTTTGCCAAAAAGCTTTCTAACCATGAAATGGTTTCATAATCTAAATCATTTGTTGGCTCATCCATTATTAAAACGTCTGGGTTACCAAACAAACATTGTGCTATCAATACTCTAACACGTTGTTTAGTATCAAGATCAGACATCTGGGTATAGTGCAATTCTTCTTTAATACCTAAATTAGAAAGCATTGCTGCTGCATCACTATCAGCATTCCAACCATTCATTTCTTCAAATTGTACTTGTAGCTCACCTATTTTCTCTGCATTTTCATCTGTATAATCTGCATAAAGGGCATCTATTTCTTTCTTTATTTTATAAAGAGGTTTATTCCCCATAATTACAGCTTCTAGTACCGTATACTCATCATATGCATAATGGTTCTGTTCTAAAACAGACATTCGTTTCCCTGGTTCTAGGTGTACATGCCCAGATGTAGCTTCCATTACTCCAGAAAGAATTTTAAGAAATGTGGATTTCCCAGCACCATTGGCGCCAATAATACCATAGCAATTGCCCTGTATAAAAGAAGTATTTACTTCATCAAAAAGAATTCGTTTACCAAATTGAACAGAAAGATTAGAAACTGATAGCATGAGTATGAAAAATTGTAAGATTTAAATTTGCCGCAAAAGTAGATAAATGGATTCAGAACCTGAAACAATATATCATTAATTTCAAAGACTTATCCTATAGCCTATTTGTCATCAAAAAATTGGAAATTGGAAAATTTAAATGCTCCAAATCGTTAATATGTATAGAATTAACTTATAATTAACAACCGCAGTAGGTGTTTCCCTTTATTTTTGGGCAAATAGTAAGTTAATTTTATAGCGTCAGAAATGCAGTTTTCCGTATTAAGATATTTTGTTCAAGTTTCTTTTTTATCATGCTTTATATGTAGCTGTGGTTCTTCTGAAAAAGACAATAAAGAATATACTTATTTTGGAGGTGAAATTGTAAACCCAAATACTAATTATGTTATTTTATCTAAGGGTTATGATTATAGGGATACTATTCGGCTGGATAAAAACAATAGGTTTCTACACAAAATAGAAAATTTAGAAGATGGGTTATATTCTTTTAAACATAATCCAGAATACCAGGTGGTACTTCTCGAAAAAGGAGATAGTGTACTGATTCGATTAAATACTTTAGAATTTGACGAATCTCTTGTTTTTACAGGCGAAGGTTCGGGAAAAAATAATTTTTTAATCGATTTATTTTTACAGAACGAAATTGAGCGTGAAAGTCTAAAAAGAACAAGTTTTAGGCAGTCTTCTTCGTATTTTAAAAAAAATCAAGATTCTTTACTAAATATAAAATCTACTGCTTTTGAAAAGTTAGTCAACAAAAATGAGTTGAGTAATTTGGCAAAAAAGCTTACTCAAGCGAGTTTTATATTTGAATATTATATGAGGCATGAATTGTATTTTAATAGCCGTTATGAAATGGGAGGTCTCAATGCAACTAAAGAATTATCTCCTTCTTTTTTTAATTATAGAAACCAGATTGATTTTAATGATGATGAATTGAAGAGACTATATTCTTATAATTGGTTTTTAAATTGTTATTTCACTAATGCTTCTCTTTCTAATATCGATAATCAACTACGACATAATGATGATTTAGAAAATTTTATTTATAAATTGGACTTAATTGATAATGTTGTAGAGCATTCGTATATCAAAAATAACTTATTAAGGAGATCTACTATTCGTTTTTTATTGGATGATAGTGAAAATAATAAAGAATCAGACATAGCTTTAAAACATTACCTATCAGTAAGCACCAGTAATCGATCGCAAAAGGAATTAAAAAAACTTGCCAGACATATTTCAAAATTAAGGCCAAACAAAATTATTCCTGATCAGGATTTAATTACTTCAAAAGGTGAAACTGTGAAATTATCATCACTTTTTAGCAAACCAGTTACTGCTTTATATTTTTGGTCGATAGAAAGCAAAGATCATTATGTAAAGGCCCATGAAAAAGCAACATATCTTAGTTCTTTGTATCCTGGTATCGATTTTGTTGCTGTAAATATTGACCCTGATCAAACAAAAAATTGGTTAAAAACTATAAAAAGACATCATTACAACTTGGATAATGAATACGAATTTAAATACCCAAAATGTTCTTCAGAAGAATTGGTTATTCATTATAGAAATAAAGTTATTCTTGTAGATCAAGAAGGTAAGATAATAAACCCCAGCACAGATTTATTTGCTTCTGTTTTTGAGAAGCAACTCATGCAATATACGCAATTGGCAAGTTTAGAAAATTAAAAAGCCACTCAATAGAGCAGCTTTTTATAAATTTTATGGACAAGGAAAAACTAAATTAATTTCCTTTTTTATAATCTGCAAGAAACTTTGCAAGACCAATATCGGTTAATGGGTGTTTAAGTAATCCTTCAATAGAAGAAAGAGGTCCAGTCATTACATCTGCACCAATCTTAGCACAATCAATTACATGCATTGTATGTCTTACCGAAGCTGCCAAAATCTGCGTATCAAATCCGTAATTATCATAAATCAATCTAATCTCTGCGATAAGATTAAGTCCATCTGTAGAAATATCATCTAATCTACCAATAAACGGAGAAACATATGTAGCTCCTGCCTTAGCAGCAAGTAAAGCCTGCCCTGCAGAAAATACCAAAGTACAATTGGTCTTAATTCCTTTATCGCTAAAGTATTTTATTGCTTTTATACCATCTTTGATCATTGGTACTTTTACAATAATCTGATCATGAAGCTTAGCTAGCTCTTCTCCTTCTTTTATAATACCGTCAAAATCTGTAGAAATTACCTCTGCACTTACATCTCCGGTTACGATTTCACATATCTTTTTATAGTGATTAATAATATTTTCTTTACCGGTGATACCTTCTTTAGCCATCAAAGATGGGTTTGTAGTTACTCCATCCAGAACTCCTAAATCTTGCGCTTCCTTAATCTGATCAAGATTTGCAGTATCAATAAAAAATTTCATAGTATTGTTTTTAAAATTGTTGTGTATAAATTTTGCACTTTTATAGATCGCGAATATAAAAATAATCGTTGTAGGCTAATAAAATCTTTTTGTTAATTAAAAAAATATCTTTTATCTATAAAACTCTTATATTCAATTACAGAAGTAAAAATCATAATTTATAATGATTCATTAGCATCTTCTCATATACTCTATCTGGTAATATTCTTTTTAGTACAATAGAAAATTTTTGCATAAATGCTCCAACCTTATAATGCACCTTTGGTTTTTTATTTTTTATAATCTTAAAAACAGCTTCAGCCATTTCTAAAGGGTCATTGCCCGAATCTACATGGCTATCCATTAGTTTTAGTGTATCACCATATGGTTTTTCATATGGAGAATTTTCAATAACCGGGGCATGGTAGCGCCCTGCAGCAATATTGGTTGCAAAATCACCAGGAGCCACATTTGTCATTCTAATATTAAAACTTTTTAATTCCATCCGCCATGCTTCTGTAGTCATCTCTAATGCAGCTTTAGAAGCGCTATAAATTCCTCTATATGGTAGCCCCATATATCCAGCTATAGAGGTGATGTTAATAACTAAACCACTACCCTGTTTTCGCATTACTGGCAAAACAGCTTTAGTAACATTAATTGGACCAAAGTAATTTGTAGTAAAATTTCGTACTATTTCCTCATTAGGGATTTCCTCTATCGGACCAGTAATACCTGCTCCAGCATTATTGATTAGTACATCTAATCGCCCATGTTTTTGTTCTATTGTTGCGATAGCAGATTTGATACTATTGGTATCAGCAACATCTAGTTCCAAAAGTGTAAAAAACTCAAAATCAGAAAATCGAGATGGATTACGACTTGTACCATATACAATATATCCTCTTTCTGCTAAAAATATTCCTATTGATTTCCCTATCCCAGAAGACCCACCTGTAATTAAAACTACAGTATCTTTTTGATTCGTGCTCATAATCGCAAATATACAATTCTGATTAACGATCTACTAATCTCAAAATATAAAATGATAGGAAACGATGATGGTGATTTGTGTGTTGATATTTAGTAAATAATATCAAAAATTAGGGCACAAAAAAAGGCAAGCTACCTACATCACACTGCTACAACCGTCTACCTTTGCTGCGTTCCCGCCCTGGAGGATTCAACAGGAGCTAGTTGTGTAGGACTTGCCGATGCAAAGATACAATCTTTAGGATATAAAACAATGATTTTTTAAACCCAATTAAAATAAATATCTTGCTTAAAATTTAATTATCACAATGAAGATCCATAACTCCTTCGTCATCATTATTTTAAGCATACTCAGTTTTTCTTGTGGAAGTAATCAGAATAAGCAAAAAAAATATTTTTCTATCAATACCGAGGATAATAAAACAAAATTTATGCTTGGTGAGACGATAAAAGCAAACATTATAAACGCTCAAAATATAAAAATTGATTCTGTCACCTTTCTTTTAGACAATAAAAAAGTAGCTTCTAAAAAAGATTTTAGTTATGAAGAAAAAATAGATAATGAAAAATTAGGAAATCATATCCTAACCGCTCAAGTTTTTTATGACGGAAATATAGATACAATAAGCAAAAAAGTTGCTTTTCTTAATAATATATCTCCAAAATTGTATTCTTATAAAATTATTGCAGAATATCCTCATGATAAAGAAGCTTTTACCCAGGGGCTAGAATTTTTTGGGGATACATTATATGAAAGCACTGGCAAAAAAGGAATGTCTTCTTTAAGAAAACTTAACTATAAAACTGGAGAAGTTCTTGTAAAAATAGATATCGCAAAGGAATATTTTGCTGAAGGAATTACGATTATGAATGATAAAATATTTCAACTGACCTGGACATCTAAAGAAGGATTTATCTATAATCTTAGTACCTTAGAGAAAACTGGAAGTTTTGCATATAATCAAAGTAAAGAAGGTTGGGGATTATGTAATAACGGAAATAAGATCTATAAAAGCGATGGTACAGAAAAAATATGGATACTTGACCCTAATACACTTGCAGAAGAAGATTATATAGAAGTTACTACAAACAAAGGTGTTAAATCCAGGTTTAATGAATTAGAATGGGTAGACGGAAAAATTTACGCCAATACCTGGCAAAAGGATGGGATTGCTATAATTAATCCCGATAGTGGTGCTTTAGAAGCTGTAATTAATCTTAGTGGTCTTCGTAAAAAAGTAACCCAACATGAAAAATTAGATGTACTAAATGGTATAGCATATAATAAAGACACCAAACGGTTATTTGTTACTGGCAAAAACTGGGATAAACTTTTTGAAATTGAAGTTATTAAAAAACCATAGCGTTTTTCGAGAAAAACCAATCATACACCATTAAATATTGATCATTATATTTCAATTTTCTGATACAATAAAGATTCATTTTTCAATAAATTTCTGCAACACTATAATAAGTTCCTCGTTATTGTAATAGACAGATAATAAACCGTACCTTTGCGGCTTATTTTTAGCTATATGAATAAATTTGAAGCATTAGGTCTTGGTGAAGCCATTATTAAGGCGGTGAATGATATGGGTTTTGAAACCCCTAGTGAAGTACAGGAAAAGGCAATCCCTATTTTATTAAAAGAAGATACGGATATTGTTGCTTTAGCACAAACCGGTACAGGAAAAACAGCAGCTTTTGGTTTTCCCTTAATCGAAAAAATTGATAGTAGCAGTAGGATTACACAAGGATTAATCCTCTCTCCTACCCGTGAACTTTGTTTACAAATTACTAACGAACTAAAAAACTACTCTAAATATATTCCTGGATTGCACACCGTAGCAATTTATGGCGGAGCAAGTATAACAGATCAGGCAAAACAAATAAAGCGTGGTGCCCAAATCGTAGTGGCAACTCCTGGGCGAATGCAGGATATGATCAACCGTAAAATGGTAGACATTACCAATATTAGTTATTGTATATTGGATGAAGCCGATGAGATGTTAAATATGGGATTTTATGAAGATATTAATACCATTTTATCTCATACCCCAGAAGATAAAAGTACTTGGCTCTTCTCTGCTACAATGCCAAAAGAAGTTTCTACCATTGCAAAACGATTTATGCAAACACCGGTAGAAATTACTGTGGGGCATAAAAACACCGGTTCTAAAAATGTTTCTCACGAATATTATGTGGTAAACTCTCGTGATCGATATGCTGCCCTTAAACGATTAGCAGATGCAAATCCTGATATCTTTTCGGTAATTTTTTGCCGTACAAAAAGAGATACTCAAAAAGTAGCAGAAAACCTTATTGGTGATGGATACAATGCCGCAGCATTACATGGTGATTTAAGTCAAAATCAACGTGATCTGGTGATGAAAAGTTTTAGAAATCGCCAAATACAGATGCTAGTTGCTACAGATGTAGCTGCACGTGGTATTGATGTAGATGATGTTACCCATGTAATCAACTATCAACTCCCAGATGAGATAGAAACCTACACCCATAGAAGTGGAAGAACAGGACGTGCCGGAAAAAGTGGTGTTTCTATGGTTATCGTATCTAAAAGTGAAGTCAGAAAAATTAAATCTGTAGAACGGATTATTAAGAAGAGTTTCGAGAAAAAAGAAATTCCTAGTGGCGAAGAAATATGCCAAGTTCAACTATTTCATTTAGCCAGTGATATCGGAAAAGCAGAAATAAATCATGAAATTGATAGTTATTTACCATCTATTAATGAGGTTTTAGAAGAATTTTCTAAAGAAGAATTGATCAAAAAATTCTTTTCGGTAGAGTTTTCTCGTTTTCATAATTATTACAAAAAATCTAGAGATCTAAATGCTGTAAACGAAAGAGAAAGTAATTCTGGCAGAGATGGTAGTACGCGTTACTTTATTAATGTAGGAGAAAAAGATGGATTTGACTGGATGACTTTAAAGGATTTCCTGAAAGAAGTGTTAGAAATAGGAAGTGATTCTTTAAGCCGGGTAGATGTAAAAGAAAGCTTTTCTTTTTTCAATACCAATACTGAGCATCAGGAACGAGTTCTTCAGGTTTTTGAAGATTTCAGAATGGAAGGAAGAAAGGTTAATGTAGAAATATCTAAAGATTCTGGCCGTAGAGGAGGAAGACGTCGTCGTGATAATGATGGTGGTGGTTTTAAAGGAAAACGTAGAAGCGACGGATTTAAACCTAAGGGTAAAAAACGTTTTGATTCAAAAGAAGATAGAGGTAGCGGAGGTAATCAAAAAAGAGATCGTAGAAAACGTAGTGATCGTAGATAAATCAGAGGTTTTGTCCTTTGTATATTCAAGAAATATTTCCCCAGTAAATCATTGAATATAAAGACTTAACAAATAAATATGATTTTTGGCGCGATTTTTATGTTATATTATTTAAAATTGAACGTCATATTATATACATGAAGAGAGTATTATTTTACATAGCACTATTAGCAGGTATAACTACTTATGCTCAGGTAAATGATTCAAATACTGTATCAGGAAAAGTGTTAAATGCTGCCAATGATCAGATATTAGAAAATGTTCACATTGTTAATCTTAGCCAGGTAATAGGAACAATTACCAATGAAAAAGGAGATTTTAATATTCCTGCCAAAGTAAATGACACTCTATATTTCTCTTATATTGGATATAAACCATTACAGGTTAGAGTAACTAATGATTGGGTTAAGTTTGGAGAAGTTAAGATCAAGATGACAGAGTTAGGAATTGCGTTAGAAGAGGTAGTTGTAGCCGATGTACAACTTACTGGTTATCTGGAGATCGATGCTAAGAGAATTCCTGTCTATAACAATTACAGATATAGTATTTCTGGGTTAAATTCTGGATATGAAGGTGGTAGCAGGCAGCCTGGAGCTGTAAACAAGGTATTGGGTGCTATTTTTAACCCTGCAGATTTTCTATATAATATATTTAGCAAACGATCAAAGGAATTAAGAAAGCTTCGCAAAATGAAGAAGGACGATGAGATTAGAAATCTATTAGAGACTAAATTTGATCGTGCGACTTTAATGGCTCTTCTGCAAGTAGGACGGTTGGATATAGATGAGATTTTACGAAATTGTAATTATTCTGTTGATTTTATAAAATTTGCAAACGATCTTCAAATCCTCGATGCGATAAGCGAATGTTATGAGGAATACAAAATACTAGACAGAAAGTAATCTATATACAAGAGCATATTATCAACGTAACGAATGTAATGCAATTCTGTTTCCTTCAGAATCTATAAAGTATGCCATATATCCATGCTCTTCAGAGATTTGCTTTTTGCCTAAAACCACTTTCCCTCCTGCATCTGCCACTCTACTCATTTCATTAGCAATATTGTCACAAGAAAAGTATACCAAAACTCCATCTTTACTAGGTTTATAATGTTCTCCTGCATAGATTAATGTTCCGGTAGCAATTCCGACTTGATTTTGATTGGGAAACCACCCCATCTGTACACCTTCCATATCTTGAAGGTTAATTTCAATATCAAAAACTGTTTCATAAAAAGTTTTAGCTCTTTTCATATCTATAACGGGAATTTCGAACCAAGTAACCATAATATTAGATGTTAGATGTTAGATGTTAGATGTTAGATGTTAGATGTTAGATGTTAGATGTTAGAAAGTTACTCTTTCTCATGATATCGCGCAATAATTTGCTCATGACTTTTAATCACCTTCTTTGCCCACTCCATTCGTTTTTCTAATTTTTCTTCTTCAGATAACTGCCAATTGATATTTGTTTCTTTAAGTGTAGAGGTAACATGCTGTAAAATGATTGCTGCAGAAACTGAAATATTAAGGCTTTCGGTAAATCCAACCATTGGGATATGCAATCTGGCATCTGCCATTTCCAGAACCTGGTCACTTAACCCTTGTTGCTCTCTTCCAAAGAAAAATGCAGCTGGTTTATCAACATTAAAATCCTGTAAAACTTTAGAATCATCATGTGGAGTAGTCGCAACAATTTGATATCCTTGATTTTGTAATGTAGCAAGACACTCTTTGGTAGTTGAGTATCGATTGACATCTACCCATTTTTGAGCGCCCATTGCAATCTCACGATCTATACGTTTTGCGTTTATTTCTTCAATTACATGCACATTTTGGACTCCAAACACATCACAACTACGTATCACCGCACTTGTATTATGCAATTGATACACATCCTCGACTGCAACCGTAAAATGGTTTGTTCGTTGTTCCAAAACTTTTTTATTTAAACCTTGTCGTCTTGGAGTAAGAAATGATTCTAAATATTCGAGAAGTTTTATATCTATCATAACCGCTAAAATATGAAAACGTCGACTATTTTTAAATAAAAAAAGAGCTACCTGGTATAATATACCTGATAGCTCTTTTACAATCTACTTAATTTAACTTAAATACATACACCGTAGCTTTCTTAGTTGTAAAACTTATGACGTATTCACAACATGGCTCAAGTATATATATAATTCAGATTTAAAAACACTTAAAATTTGATATCGTCTATCAAACATTTTTTTATAACTATTTACACATTAAATCATTCTTTTTTAGATAAAAAAAACCTCCCGAAATTACCCCTAAAAACGGAAGGTTTAAGTAAACACATTGTCAAAATGTTTCTTACTGACTAATTATTTGTATCATAATTAGCCTAATTTTTCTTTTTCATTATTTCTTAATTCATACTTTATAATGCTGTTGTTATACTATTTATAGTAATAGGTTTTAGTATCAGTGTAGCTATGCTCAAAATCAAATTTGGCATTACTATACTGTATGGCGTGGTAAATAAATATCAAAAAAGATCTTAACAACTTGTAGCTGTGCACATTAAACTTAAATACGAGATTAACTAAAGATAAAAGGCTAGTTTTTCTGGTATTATGTGGTGTTAAGAAAGTGATAAAAAATGTACGGTAAGTCCGTAAAAAAGATAAAGAATTACTATATTTCACCCTTTGAAAAGAGGAGAAAAACGATATGCATTTTTCCTTAAGGGAAAGAAGCATCCCATCAATTGAAAATCGAAATTGACAATTTCTAGATACATGAAATAATAGTCTACTCATAATGATTGATTTATTTTAAATTAATCGCTATTCAGACCCTGCTTTTGTTGGCTCGCCAAAGTTTTACAATTGCGGGGTTGTTTTTGTCTTAACCTTAATTTTTAATGATACATATTTATAAAAGAAACTAACATTAAAAATCTACAGTCTTTACACATTTATTTATTATAACTTCTTTTTTTAGCACTACGATCAAAACACTTCCAAAAACAGAAGTTTTTGATTTTATATTAATTATTATGTATTCTCTTATATATAATAAAAGTAATACATTTCTATTTTCTTATTAATTCAGTTTGACAATAAAAGTGCTTGTTTCTTCACAAAAGTATTTAACTACTACTTAGATGAAAAACTACATATTTCTTTTACAAAACAATATCGAATATAAAACTCAGGGAGGGGTAAGAAAATAAGTTTTTTACTCTTTAATTATTACATTATGTTTTGTTCAAAAACAATACTTAAAGATAGTTACTATTTGTTAAAACCGAACACTGAAATACCACATAATTATTCCGGTTTTACCGTAAAAAAATAAATGATTAATCATATTTGCAAAAAGGTAAACAAAATTAACATTTACATTAGTTCAAAAAACAGCAATTACCTAATAATCAAATATTTACACTTAATAAAAAATCACATAAAAGGTTGTAAATCTTTAAAAAAAGTAGGAATATTCTATAAAATTTATACAAATACTGCCTTTTAACTGCTATAATAAGCTTTTTAACTGTTTTTAGACTGTTGCAAAAACGTCAATTATTGATAGATAAACTGTAATTTCTTATTAAGATAAAAGTATCCATCTTGTTTTTCAATACTAAAATAGATAATAGATTTGAAATGTTATATTATTATCCTCGGCTCTGATATTTTTAACTCTCTAAACTTAAACAGTTTACAAAAACAAAAAAATCACTCTCTATAGAAAATAGAAAGTGATTTTTAATTTTAATTTATTTTTACGCTTAGCCTTCTTTTTGAATTTCTACCGCGTGTGGGTAAGGAATTTCTATACCAGCAGCATCAAGGGCTAGTTTACAGTTTTCTAATGTAGCAAAATACACATCCCAATAATCTTCGGGGGTACAGTATGGTCGAACAGCCAAATCAACAGAGCTTTCCCCTAATTGACTAACATTTACAGAAGGTGCAGGATCTTTCATTACCTTAGGGTTTGATGTCAAAACTCCTAGCAATACTTCTTTTGCATCTTTTATATTTTCATCATAACCTATACCTATCGTGATATCTACTCTCATCATTCCTTCTACTGTATAGTTAATGATATTACCATTTGCCATTGCTCCATTAGGAACGATAGCTAACTTATTTTGTGGAGTAGTTAATTTGGTTGTAAAAATTTCAATTTCTTTAACTACACCTAATACGCCTTGTGCTTCTATAAGATCTCCTATTTTATATGGTCTAAAAATCATAATAAGTACTCCCCCTGCAAAATTTGATAAAGATCCTTGTAATGCCAAACCAATTGCCAAACCGGCAGCTGCAATTACCGCAGCAAAAGTAGTTACATCAACTCCTAATCTTGAAATTACAATAATGATAAGGAATACTTTTAACGACCAGGTCACTAAGTTTAATAAAAACCTTTGTAAAGATTCATCATACTTACTTTTAGACATTACTTGCCTAGCACTATTAATTAATTTCTTAATAACCCACGATCCTATAATATAAATAAGGATGGCTGTAATAAGTTTAGGGCCAAATTCTTTTGCCAGTTCAATACCGTAATTGAACCATTCTTGAGCTTTCTCCATTATAATTTGTGTTATTTTGTGTTGAAATATTGTAACAATAAAAAATATAGCTACAATTGATACAATTTTAGAATAGCAAAGGTATATTAAATCAATTCAAAGCCAAAATACTTTTATAATATGGCTATTGTAGAATAATAAACTCACTTCTACGATTACGTTGATGCTGCTCTTCACTACAAGATACATCATCGGCACAGGCATTGACTAATTGCGTTTCGCCATATCCTCTACCTGTTATCCTAGATTTATCTATTTTACCTTTTCCTATAATATATTTAATAGTACTTTTTGCTCTTCGTTCACTTAAAGACATATTATATTGATTATTTGCTCTACTATCAGTGTGAGATCTAATATCAATTTTCAGGTTAGGATATTCTTTAAGTGCTGCAATGATTTTTTGTAACTCTACCTCGGCATCAGGTCTTATAAAAGATTTATCTAAGTCAAAATATATAATTTCCAGATCAAGCAATTTAGCTAAATCATCACCTGGTTTTGCTTCTTTCCCGACTAATCCACCTTTATCAAGTTGTAAAGCAACATCATATTCATGTTCTAATACACTATTAGTTGTAAGAAGTGTTTCGGTAGGGTTATATGTTGTTTTGTTTGCTCTTACAACATATTGTTTTTCACACTCCAGATCAAATCTATACATACCTTTTGCATCTGTTACAGTACGTTGTAATTCACTATTGGTATCATCTAATAAAAATATTTCGGCATCTACCAAAACTTCTTTTGAATTTGCATCTGTAACTTTTCCTGTAACATATTGATTACAAGTGGTGATCAATTCTTCAATTTGTTTAAAACTATAAATATCATCATTTCCTTTTCCTCCAGTACGATTACTAGAAAAATATCCAATTTTTGTATCTTCATTCAACACAAAAGTAAAATCGTCTTCAGAGCTATTTACTGGTTTCCCTACATTATATGGTATAGAAAATGTTCCTGATTCTTCGGGAACGGTTACAAAAATATCTAACCCTCCCAGACCAACATGCCCATCACTAGCAAAATATAATCGTCCCGAATCACTAACGTATGGAAAAGTTTCTCTTCCTTCGGTATTGATCTTATCTCCAAGGTTTCTTGGTTCTCCAAAAGTTCCATCTTCATTTATATCAATCACATATAAATCAGAAAGCCCTCTACTGTCTGGCATATCACTAGCAAAATAAAGTTTGGTTCCATCTGCACTTAAAGCAGGGTGTGCCATAGAATATTCGTTACTATTAAAAGGTAATTCTTCTATATTATCCCATTTATTATTTTCGATTATAGCTTTATACAATTTTAATAATGTTGTACCTTTTTCATTAGAGCCTAATCTTCTTTTGGTATAATTATTACGAGTAAAGTATACGGTTTGACCATCATTACTAAATGAAGTAGATGATTCATGAAATTTGGTGTTTATTTTTCCTTTTATTTTTTTCGGAGCTTGTAAAGTACCTTTCTCTTCTGTTATAGTCGAAGAATACAAATCCAGAAATGGCATTTCATCCCATTCATGTACAATCCTGCTTATCCCACTATTACCACCACGAGAAGATGCAAACACTAACTGCCCTTGATTATTAAAACTTGGAGCATAATCAGAATATTTAGAATTCACACTAAGTTTTGACAACTTATATTTACCCGATTGCATTTCGATAAACTTTAGATAATCTCGTGTATTCATAAAAAATTCTGCTCGCTTATCATTTCCAATTAAAGTGTTGAAACGTTCCATTATTTTATCAGCTTCGTCATATCGTTGTACACTTTTCAAGCTTTGAGAATACCTGAATAAATATTCAGGATCAATATCATCTACATAAGTCGTAGTGAGTTTTTCATACCAGGGAATCGCATCTTCGAGTCTTGCATTGAAATAATAAGAATCTCCTATTTTTTTAAATAAATCGGCAGATTCATATCCCTTTTCAGCTACCTGAAGATAAATTTTTCGGGCGTCAACAAAAGCATATCGACTAAAACTTTCATCTGCTTTGGCTAAACGTTTTTCTTGAGAAAAAGCAATACCAGACAATAGTATACTTAAGGATATATTTATAAAATATTTGGTAAAATTCATAGTTTTTCGTTTTTACTTAATTCTAAAAACTAGGTTTTATTAAGGTTCTTATCTTTTGCTTTTATTTTTTTTGAAGGTCTATCATCCTTAAATAATAATTAAAAGAAACGAGGAGTTAACATTCTATTGTATTTTTTGAAAAGCTCGAATCTGAGAAAGACCTCATAACTCCCATCATTAAATTGACTCTGACCTAACTCGGTGGTTTCGCGATCATATGCAAAACCTATCATCATAGCATCTGAAATCTGAAATCCTATAGAACCACTTAATGCAGCACTCCAACGATAAGCAGCTCCCAGGGTCAAACGATCATACAATAAAAAATTAGCAGAAATATCTACCTGTAATGGTGCACCAAATACCAACTTACCTAAAACTGCTGGCTTAAACTTTACGTCATCACTCAAATCAAAAACATGACCTGCTATTAAATAATAATTTATACGTTCCTCTGCCAAAAAACTAACTGCTGTACTACTACTTGTTGTTGTGCTCTCATCAAAATGATCAGTTTCTAACAAATTAGGAGCACTTAATCCTACATAAAACTTATTGGTGTGATAATACACCCCTACTCCAACATTGGGACTAAACTTATTGTCTATATTACTCTCAAACAAAGCATCATTAGTATTAAACTGTGATAATTTCTGAAAATCAACATTCAATAAATGACCTCCAGCTTTTACCCCAAAACTTAGTCGACCTTCTTCTGATGTAGGAATCGTATAGGAAAAATCAATATCGAAATATGTTTCATCGGTAGGACCAATTGCATCATTTACTATAGATAATCCTAAACCAACTCGCTCATTTCCTCCAATGGGGGTATTAATAGTTAAGGTTTGAGTACGAGGAGCACCATCTAAACCAACCCACTGACTACGATGAAGTCCCATAATACTCATCACTCCTCGACTTCCTGCATAAGCTGGATTAACACTTATAGTATTATACATATACTGAGTGTATTGAGCATCCTGTTGGGCATAACTGTTCAAAAACATAGTGCTTAAAAACGCCACCACAATTATTGTTTTTATTTTTTTCATCTGCTCTAATTTAATATTTTTATTTCACCCACGAGTAAATTTAATCATACTCGTGGATGTTTTATTTTGATAATTACCTGTTAATGTATAAGTATCCTGCTCTATTTTTTTGTTCTCCTGATTCTAGAGTATAATTAAGAACATAATAATAAGTTCCTACAGGTAATTGATCATTCCCTTGTACTGTAGTTCTTCCTAATGATATTCCTCTGAAGAAATTATCATCTCTTCCATAGTTTTTGGATTCATACACTTTAACTCCCCAGCGATTATAAATTTCTAAGGTATTCTCTAATCTTTCAATTCCACTGATTATGAACACATCATTAATTCCATCTCCATTAGGTGACATTCCTGAAAAAACTGTAATATTATCTTCTTCTTCAGTAGGCCCATTAGGTTCTAAATAATCGGGAGTACCATTACCATTGCTATCAAAAGCATCATCAGGGTTACCATTACCATCTGGATCAGGATTTTCATCTTCTGTTAAAATTCCATCATCATCATCATCGGTATCCAGAATATCAGGAATACCATCACCATCAGTATCTTGAGGATTATCTGGATCATCTCCTATTTCAAATTCATTTATTACTCCATCCCCATCACAATCACCTGAAAAAACAGCACCAGGATTTGGATCACAAGGATCTAATGGATCTGTACCATCATTTTCTTCATCAACATCATTAATTCCATCACCATCGGTATCGCTAAGGTTTATTTCCACCAATCCAATTGCAATATTGCCTCCAGGATCGGTTGCAACCACATCTATTGTATCCATATCATCAAGTATAGGGAATACTCCACTATCAGGAATAGCTGTATCTGGGTCAATACCCCAATTACCAGTAGCATCAGTGGTTACAGTATACGTAACTTCTGGTATACCATCTCCGTCTTCGTCTACCGTAATGGTTAAAGTTTCATTAGGCTCTCCTGTCCCAGTTAAAGTAGGTGTAATATCGTTAGTCGTAAAGCTATCTACCGATATCGTCGTAACATCAATGGTTACCACTCCAGCTCCACTATTACCTCCGGCATCGGTAGCTACAACATCTAAAGTATCATTATCTGTTAACATTGGTAAACTACCACTTGTAGGAACGACTACTCCAGTATCAATACTCCAATCTCCGGCAGCATCTGTAGTTACGGTATAAGTAACTTCTGGGGTACCATCACCATTCTCATCTACTGTAATGGTTAAGGTCTCATTTGCCTCTCCTGTCCCAGTTAAAGTTGGGGTAATATCATTCGTTGTAAACGTATCTGCTGTTGGGGTTGTAAGATCAATAGTCACTACTCCAGCTCCACTATTACCTCCGGCATCAGTAGCTACAACATCTAAAGTGTCGTTATCTGTTAATACTGGTAAACTACCACTTGTAGGAACAGCAACTCCGGTATCAATACTCCAGTCTCCTGATGCATTTGTAGTTACTGTATAGGTAACCTCTGGGGTACCATCTCCGTTCTCATCAACAGTAATCGTTAAGGTTTCATTTGCTTCTCCTGTTCCGGTTAAAGTTG
>NZ_JACA01000060.1 GCF_000520995.1 Aquimarina macrocephali JAMB N27
TGATGCATTTGTAGTTACTGTATAGGTAACCTCTGGGGTACCATCTCCGTTCTCATCAACAGTAATCGTTAAGGTTTCATTTGCTTCTCCTGTTCCGGTTAAAGTTGGGGTAATGTCATTGGTAGTAAACGTATCTGCAGTAGGTGCAGTCGTATCAATTGTAACTACTCCACTTCCACTATTGCCTCCGGCATCAGTAGCCACAACATCTAAAGTGTCGTTATCTGTTAATA
>NZ_JACA01000061.1 GCF_000520995.1 Aquimarina macrocephali JAMB N27
TGTTTACGATTTTTGTAAAGTTTAGTTTCCAAGCCCTTGTCGAAAAAAGCTTTGAGAACTGATTTGTGTCTACTTTTTTTTCCATATGTTTTTAAGATTGATTATTTAGAGGCGAAATATATCTTAGAGTTATGGTATTACCATCATTTGGATTAATAAAGTATCATATATGGATATTTTAGTACTATTTCTTACACATCCTCTCCTCATTTTAACAAACCGATGAAAATTATATAATTACCTAAAACATTGAAATTAAGTGTAGATTCCTTTGGATAGTAAGTGAAGAAAAACTGTCCTAAATTAATAAACCAAGTGGTTTCTAAAGAGTTCCTTGTTATATTAAAACATAAGAGATACGCTTTACACATATATAAATAGGTATGTTCATGTACTCTTTTTACAACCTATTTTATTAAAGTTGATTTACTTCTTGTTTAAAGTGGTACATGTTTTTTATATATCTACTTAATTATGTGCTCATGTGATAGTAAGCAATTTTTAGATAGATCAAAACCGTTTAAAAAAAGCCTATCTAAAAGCTCTACTTATCTATAATCCATAGAAAATGCTTTTTTATTCTATACTTACCCTATAGAGATGTTATTTTTTAGCATAAAAAACACTTCATAAAATGAACATATTTCCTTTTAAAAAGAAAAAAAACTAAAAAAAACTAAAAAAGAATAAAAAACACTGAAATTAAGTCCAAAAAATGAAAACATATCCCAATACTGTAATTTTATTGCAACTAACATTTATTAGTTTTTATAAAAAAAAATACTAATAAAAAACACAAACTTTACAATGAAAAATTACAAAAAGCACATGCTTTGGATAAGCATGGTAGCAGCAATGGTATTTGTACTCAAAATGAGTGCACAACCCGTAAACCTAATTACAAGTAGTAAAAACAGCACTTCTTCTATTTCAAAAAGCAAGCAAGCTTGTGAATGGGGAAATGATTTTCTCACTCCTACTGTAAAATTCACTGATTTTGATGGACAAACCGAAGGATCTCGAGTATTTAAGCAGGTAATTCTTAATGCAGAGTCTTACATGAAACAACGTTGCCTGGATGTTGCTAAAATATTATATCGTAACTCTGCAGATGCTCCTAAGTTTAGATTATTAAACTTTAACCTCAAAAACGAAGATTTTGTAGCTCACAAATTTGGAGATGGTGATCAAATGACCATAGAAGTAAGCACACAACATCTGGCTAAAATCTATAGGGATTCTGGTAATGATTCTCAGGTTATAAAAGATGAGATCGATGGTATTTTATTTCACGAAGTAACCCATGGTTATAACTATTCGCCAACTACAGGAGGAACTTATGACGGGTCTTCTCCTTTTTGGGCATATACTGAAGGTAT
>NZ_JACA01000062.1 GCF_000520995.1 Aquimarina macrocephali JAMB N27
GGATTCTGGTAACGATTCACAGGTAATAAAAGATGAAATCGATGGCATTCTATTTCACGAAGTAACTCATGGTTATAATTATTCTCCAACTACTGGAGGAACCTATGATGGATCTTCTCCTTTTTGGGCATATACTGAAGGTATAGCAGATGGTGTAAGAATTTATGCAGGATTTCATCAAACCAGAACTCCAGATGTTAATAATTCCAGAAAATGGTTGGGTGGATACACTACAACAGGGTTTTTTCTACAGTATGTTACCCTAAAATATGACAAGAATTTTATCTATAAATTTAATAAGGCAGC
>NZ_JACA01000063.1 GCF_000520995.1 Aquimarina macrocephali JAMB N27
GACCAGAACTCCAAATGTAAATGATTCCAGAAAATGGCTAGGTGGATACACTACAACAGGATTCTTTCTGCAATATGTTACCCAAAAATATGATAAGAATTTTATCTATAAATTTAATAAGGCAGCAAAAGATTTAGGAAACTCCTGGTCATTTGACAATGCATTTAAAGATATTCTTGGAAAAGGCGTAGAAACTGTATGGAATGAGTACAAAAACTATATCAATGGCGGCAACACTCT
>NZ_JACA01000064.1 GCF_000520995.1 Aquimarina macrocephali JAMB N27
TTTTAAAGATATTCTTGGAAAAGGTGTAGAAACTGTATGGAATGAATACAAAAACTATATCAATGGCGGCAACACTCTTGATTACGACGGAAATTACCCATGGAATCTGGATTGCAGTAGAAGTAACAGAAATAATACAGCTACCACGGAAAATAAAAAACCCGAAGAGGCATTCAATTTAAAGTCATACCCTAATCCAATTCAGGATAAATTGTTTTTTGCAAAACCAAAAAACCTAAAAGGTACATCTTTACTTTATGAAATCTATGATACTCAAGGTTCTTTAATTTTTACAGAAAAAACTTCAAGAAGTGAATTAAGTCTAGATCATTTAGAAAGCAAAATGTATTTTATAATTGTTAAACAAGATGGGAAAACCATATATAGAAATAGATTTATAAAACGATAACATCGGTTTATACTATATCATAGTTAATTAGAATTGTCAAAACACCTGTGCTATACGTAACAGGTGTTTTTTCTTAAAACATATTGTTTATAGATAATATTCTGAAGTATGCTTAATTACCTTTAATGAAAAAGTAGTATTTAAAACTCCGATATTATCAATTTTTGACAATTTAGAACGCATAAATTCGTGATATTCTTCTAAGCTATTCATGTTAATTTTTAACAGAAAATCTACCTGTCCTGCCATATGAAAACATTCTTGAACTTCTTTCAGGTTTTTTATTTGATTTTCAAACTTATCAATAAATGACTCTCCATGAGATTGAAGAGATACCTGGCAAAATGCTGTAATTGGCAGACCAATCATATTCTTATTCACAATTGCAACATATTTTTCTATATACCCTTTACTTTCTAAACGTTTTATCCTTTCATATATAGGAGATACTGTTAAGTTTAAAAGATTTGCTATCTCTTTCGCTGTTTTTTTAGAATCTCTTTGAAGGATTCGTAAAATGGTTTTGTCTGTGTTATCTAACATTTCCATGTGAACAATACTAAAATTACTTTATACAGATAAAAAAACTTTTATTTTATAATAATACAGTTTTTTTTACCACAATCATACAATTATCCCATTTATTTAACCAGATATGGTTTTGTTTTAAAAATAAAATTCAAAATAAAAATAAATTGATTTCACATCAAATTAACATTTTAAGCACATTATACTCTCATAAAAAGACGCATTCAGCCCTTTTTATTAAAAAAGAGCTCCTATTTTAACAGGAAAAAAGACTTAATAGCAGATATATAGATATTCCAAAAAGACAAAAAAACTTTATAAGTCTATTTTTGCCATAAAAATCACTAATATTTATATCAAAATACAAATATTAATCTTCATACTATAAATTTGAAAACAATAATCCTCTTAAGCATAACACTTTGTTAATCTTTTAGAAACACAAATTAATTAAGAGCTTATTAGAGAAATCAGCAGTCAAATTATTAACTAAACCAATTTTAATATGAAGAATAAATTAGGATATCTATTTTTTGTGCTTACCTTCATGTCATTTGCCAATATGGCTACGGCCCAGGAAATTACAATTACTGGAAAAGTAACAGATAACACCGGAATGTTACTACCTGGAGTAAATATTATTATAAAAGACTCTTCTGCAGGAACACAAACCGATTTTGACGGAAACTATTCATTAACAGCTTCGTTGGGAGATACTCTGTTATTTAGTTATCTGGGAATGGAAACTCAAAGCATTACTGTATCAGGCTCAGGAGTGCATGATATAGCTATGCAAGAGAGCTCTAATCAATTAGAGGAAATTGTAGTTACCGGGTATTCAAAACAATCGGTAAGAAACATAACCGGATCTGTTACTGTAATCAAAGCAGAAGATCTAGCCGCTACCACACCTGTAGATATCGAACAATCTTTGCAAGGATTAGCCGCAGGTGTTACTGTAAGTTCTGAAGGAGGACCAGGTGGATCTGCAATGGTAAGAATACGAGGATTTGGAACAATTAATAATAACGATCCTCTTTATGTAATTGATGGCACACCAACAACTACTGGAATTAACCAATTAAATCCAGCTGATATCGAATCAATGCAGATATTAAAAGATGCTTCTTCTTCTGCTATTTATGGATTTAGAGCTGCCAATGGAGTAATTCTTATCACCACCAAAGGAGGTAAGTATAATAGCAAAACTAAGTTTACATTTAACACAAGCCTAGGAATTGATAACATTCCTAAATCTGCTTTTCCAGATTTATTATCTCCCCAAGAGACTGCAAATGCCATTTGGACTCGTTTTAACAATGATGGTTTTGCTCCTTCTCATCCTCAATATGGTAACGGAAATACTCCAGTATTACCAAACTACTTAACCCCAGCTGGAGCAGATTCTGCAGATCTATCCACATATGACCCTCAAACTAATAAGATCACCAGGGCGAATAAAGAAGGTACAGATTGGTTTGATGAATATTTCAATGATGCATTTGTTCAAAATTATAACCTAGGGCTATCTGGAGGATCTGAAAACGCAAAATTTCATGTCGGAATGGGCGCACTAAAACAGGAAGGTGCAGCCTTGCATACCTTCTATAACAGATATGTATTAAGAGCAAATTCAGAATTCAAAATAACCAATAATTTTAGAATAGGAGAATCTTTTAACCTTTCTTACTCTGATAGAGTTGGCTCTGTTGGAAATCAATCCACCGGAGGAGATATTTCTTTCTTATATAGAGCGCAACCTATTATTCCTGTATATGATATTGCAGGCAACTATGCAGGTCCTCAAAGTCCGGGATTAGGTAATGGTATTAACCCTATAGCCAGCGCAACTCGGAATAAGAACAACTTACAACGAAGCTACAGAACAATTGGTAATGCATATGCAGAATTAGATTTTCTAAATGATTTTACTTTTAAAACCAACATAGGACTTGATTATAATAATAATAATAATAGTTCTTTCTACACTTTTCTTAACCCAGAAGTTGCAGAACCTAATTCTGTTAATCGATTATCTGAAAATAACGACTATACAATTTCTTCTACATGGTATAATACCCTTAGCTATTCTAAAAATATAGGAGGACATACTATTAATGCTATGCTAGGAACAGAATCTAATAAAACACAAAGAAAATTCTTAAGTGCTTCAAGAACTGATTTCTTTACCGATGATCTAGATTATAGATACTTAGATAGAGGAACAGGCACCAGAGATAATAATGGTAGCGGAATTAAAAGTGGATACTTCTCTAGTTTTGGGAAATTAGATTATAGTTATAACGATAAATACTTATTATCATTTTCTCTACGAAGAGATGCCACTTCAAAATTTTCGCAAAATAAAAGATCAGATTACTTCCCTTCATATAGTGCTGCATGGAGAATATCTGGTGAAAACTTTATGAAAAGCCTATCGTTTATAAATGATCTCAAAATAAAAGCAGGATACGGAGAACTAGGGAATGAAAGTATCCCTCAAGGTAGAATATTTAGCCAATATATTAATAATGATGATAGTAATTACGACATAGGAGGAAATAACTCTAATGTAACGCCGGGATATAGTTTATTCATATTCGGAAATCCGGATTTGGAGTGGGAAACAACAACAACAAAAAACTTTGGAATTGACGGCGTTCTATTTGATCGAAAATTATCATTCAGCCTTGAGTATTATAATGCGCTAACAAAAAAGTTATTAGTTCAGGATCAAGCCAATGTAACTCTTATAGGTCTTGCACAGGCTAAATATATTAATGCGGGGTCTGTAGAAAATAAAGGGTTCGATTTTTCATTAGGATATAACGACCAGATTAACGACAACTTACAATACCACGCTTCTATAAATGTTTCTACATACAAAAATACAGTAAAAGAACTATCTGATAATTCTAATTACTTTTTAGAAGGAAACTTAGCACGAGAAACCAGACCTTCTAGAACACAAGCAGGTCATTCTATTGCTTCTTTCCATGGTTTTATTATTGATGGTATCATCCAAAATGATGCAGAACTTGCGGCAACTGGTGATTACTTAGGAAAAGAGATAGGAACATTTAAATACAGAGATATTAATAACGATGGAGTGATTAATGATGACGATAGAGATTTTATAGGGAATCCCCATCCAGACTTTACCTATAGCTTTAATATGGGGGTAGAATATAAAAATATTGATTTCGGAATATTCTTCCAGGGAAGTCAAGGAAACGACATTTATAATTTCACCAAATTCTTTACCGATTTTAATAGCTTTCCCGGAGCAAAAAGCAGAGATTACCTAAACTCCTGGAGTCCCTCTAATACGGGAGCTAGGTTACCTAAACTATCTAACAATCCGGCAGAACACTATTCTAGCGCCAGTAGTTATTATATAGAAGACGGATCATACTTACGACTTAAAAATGTTCAATTAGGATATAGCCTTCCAGAACGGTTAATATCTAAACTAAATATTTCGAGATTAAGGTTTTTCATACAGGCCAAAAACCTACATACCTGGGCAAAATACTCTGGGTTAGATCCCGAAATCAACTTACAACAATATGGTGGCGACTCTGTAAATCTGGATATCGGTATTGATAGAGGTGCATACCCTGTAGCAAGAACATTTATACTAGGGGTTAATCTTGCTTTATAAATTAAAAACGAGGTAAAATGAGCATTGATAAACAAGTAAATGAAGATGAAACCAATGATAACCTTATGGCCCGTTTTACACAATAATCAAAAAAATCAAATATAAACAGATGAAAAAAATAATCTTATTTGTATTCGTTACAGTACTAGTGATTTCTTGCGAGAAAGAACTAGACATTGAACCACAAGGATCTCTTGTTGAAGGAGTAATAGAATTTGATAAAGAGTGGGTCGACCAACAACTTATCAGTGCTTATGCTATTTTGGATGGAAATCCTGGTTATTTCTGGGCACCAGCATCTAACTGGGCTCTTGGAGATGTAGCCTCTGATGATTTTCATAAAGGTTCGTCTATAGATGATCAACCTCAACTAAATGATGTTGAACGTTTCTCTTCGGGAACAACAAACATTTATTTATCTAGAAAATGGGAATCTTTATTTGAAGGTATTTCCAGAACAAATCAAACGATAGAATCAATTACCAAAGCTATAGAAAAAGGTACTCCAGAAACAGATTTAACTGTTCTAGGTGCAGAAGCACATTTCTTAAGAGCACATTACCATATGGATGCAAAAAAAATATGGAACAATGTACCTTTTATGAAAGAAGGACTAACTACTACCCCATCCAATGATACCGATATTTGGCCACAAATAGAAGAAGATCTAACATACGCAATAAATAACCTTCCTGAAAGTCAGGATGATGCCGGAAGAGCTAACTCATGGATAGCAAAAGCATATCTAGCAAAAGCACATATGTTTCAAAATGATCATGAAGCAGCAAGACCTATTTTAGACAATATCATTAATGAAGGGCCATTTCAATTGGTTCCTAATTATCATGATAATTTTAATGCAGAAAAAGATAATAATTCAGAATCTGTATTTGCTGTTCAGAATTCTGTAAATGATGGAGGAGATGGATTTATTAATGGTAATAGAGGTAATAGATTAAACCATCCTTATGCTCCTGATGCTCCCGGAGGAGGATGTTGTGGCTTTTTTCAACCTAGTCAAAATTTAGTAAATGCATTTAAAACAGATGCTAATGGTTTACCACTATTAGATTCTTTTAATGATTCTGATATTACTAACGATCAAGGAATTACATCTGATCAACCTTTTACCCCGCATATAGGAAACCTAGATCCAAGATTAGACTGGACAGTAGGTAGAAGAGGCATAGAATATTTAGGTTGGGGAATCATGCCTGGGTCGAGATGGACACGTGATCAATCTAATGGAGGACCATATGTTGGTAAGAAACATGAGATATTAAAATCTCAGGAAGGCTCAATGTCTGCCGCCGGACTACCACAATATAATGCTATTAACACACCTTTGATAAGATATTCTGATGTTCTACTATGGAGAGCTGAGATTTATGCTCAGGATGGCCAATTAAATGAAGCCATGAACCTTGTTAACAGAATAAGAGCTAGAGCTGCAAATCCTGATGGATTCGTTAAAAACCCTGACGGGACACCAGCTGCAAACTATGTAATCAATGAGTACACATCATTTCCTGATCAGGAATATGCCATTAAAGCGGTTCGTTTTGAAAGAAGATTAGAATTAGCCTCAGAAGGACATCGATTTTTTGACCTGGTACGCTGGGGAGTAGCTCCACAAGTATTGAATAAATACATCAATGAAGAATCTTCAAAACGTGTTTACCTTAATGGAGCAAGTTTTACCCAGGGAAAAAGCGAATACTATCCTATTCCTCTGGATGCAATAAATTCTTCTGGAGGAGCAATAAATCAAAACTCCGGATATTAACCACTATGTTTCACTAATAGATTTGTTTCATTAGTTATTTTTTGTTTTAGATTGTAAAGACAGAATCATTTATATAGATTCTGTCTTTCATATGTTAATTCATCATACATTTTTTTAAAACCTTATGTAATTCAATCACAACGTTCAAAATAAATGAATCATGAAATTGTTTATGTTTAGAAGAATACTCCTAACCCTTTTTATTGCAGGATTAGGTATACACTGTACAAATAAAGAAGAAGTAAAAAAACCGGTAGACTATGTAGATGTTTTCATTGGAACAAAATCGCCAGGACACACATTCCCTGGTCCTATGCTTCCTTTCGGAATGGTACAATTGAGTCCTGACACCAGAAATGATCACACTAGTTGGCCTGCCTGTGCAGGGTATGACTATATGGACACTTCTATTATAGGTTTTACCCATACACACTTATCAGGAACAGGAGTTCCTGATTTAGGAGATATTCTATTCATGCCAGCAACAGGAGAAATACAATTTCAGGCAGGAACTCCAGAAAATCCTGATTCTGGATATCGTTCTAGATATAGCCACGACAATGAATTTGCAGAACCTGGGTATTATTCAGTAGTTCTTGATGACTACAATATAAAAACAGAACTAACAACTACAAAACGAGTTGGAGTACACAGATATACGTACCCTAAAGCAGAAAAAACCAGTATTATTATTGATCTGGAGCATCGTGACCCGGTAATAGAAGCAGAGTTCGAGATCATCAGTAAAACAGAAATTGCCGGATATCGAAGATCAAAAGCATGGGCAGGAAATCAACGCCAGTATTTTGTTGCACGATTTTCAAAACCAATCATATCGTATCAAATTCTTAACGGAAAAAAAACAGTAACTACCGGCACTAAATTTAGCAGCAAAAAAATAATAGCAGCTCTTAATTTTGACAGTTCTGGAGATCAGATTACAGCAAAAGTGGCATTATCTGCTGTAAGTATAGATGGTGCCAGAAAAAATCTGGAAAAAGAATTATCCCATTGGCGCTTTGATGAAATCAGAAAAAAAGCAAAAAAAACATGGAATAATTCGTTAAGTAAAATAGAAATATCCGATAGCAATGAAGATAAAAAAGAAATATTCTATACCTCACTATATCACAGTCTTTTGACTCCTAACTTATATAATGATATTGATGGTCAATATCGAGGGATGGATGACAAAATACATACAGCACAAGGGTTCAACAATTACACAGTTTTTTCTCTTTGGGATACTTTTAGAGGTTTGCACCCACTGTTAACAATCATAGAGCCAGATGTAACCCGGGATATCGTTGTTACTTTACAAAAAAAACATGAGCAATATGGCGAAATTCCCATGTGGGAACTGGCAGCAAATGACACAAGATGTATGATAGGATACCATGGAGTATCGGTAATGGCAGATGCATATTTAAAAGGAATAACAGATGTGAATACCGAAAAAGTATTAAATGCAATGATAGAAAGTTCCAATGTAAAAAAGAGAGGTATTAATTACTATACCGAATTAGGATTCGTACCTTCAAACAAAAGTAGTCAATCGGTTTCCAAAACACTAGAATATGCATACGACGACTGGTGTATTGCTCAAATGGCAAAAGCTTTAAACAAAACAGACATCTATAATGAATATTCGAGAAGAGCTCAATTTTTTGTTAATCTATATGATCAACAAACAGGCTTTATGAGACCTCGATATTCTAACAGAAAATGGTATGAAGACTTTAACCCTACATCTGTCGAAAAGACCTATAATTTTAATTTCACAGAAGGAAACTCGTATCAATACAGCCTTTTTGTCCCTCATGATATTGCAAGTGTAATTGACTTGGTTGGGGGTGATAAAAACTTTAACCAATGGTTAGACAACCTTTTCTCTAAAAATTTTGATGAAGAAATTAGTGAAGATTCTGATGTCTCGGGGCTATTAGGACAATATTCTCATGGAAACGAACCAAGTCATCATCTTGCATACTTATACAACTATGCCGGTAAACCTTGGAAATCACAACAAACCATTCACAAAATATTAAATGAAATGTATACTTCTGAACCTGATGGGCTCTGCGGAAATGATGATTGCGGACAAATGTCTGCATGGTACGTATTGAGCAGTTTAGGATTTTACTCTGTTACTCCGGGAGCCCCAGAATATGTTATTGGAAGTCCTTCATTTGAAAAGGCCGAAATCAAGCTTGATAATGGAAATACTTTTACCATAATAGCCAATAATGCCAGTGAAAAAAACATCCACTTTTCATCCTTGAAACTTAATGGTAAAGAATACCCTAATACATATCTAAAACACGAAGACATTGTAAAAGGAGGTGAATTGGTTTTTGAAATGACAGATATCCCAAATAAAAATTGGGGGATTCATCCATCAAACAGACCTTTATCAGACACTAAAAAAACAGTAAGTATACCGTATCTAAAATCTGATCACACCACATTTTTAGATACCAAAAACAATCGTTTTAGATTGTGATACAGAAAATGCCAATATGTATTACACAATCGATGGTAGCGAACCCACAGAAAATAGTTTACGATATAATTCTCCTTTCGAGGTTAAAAAATCTACAAAACTAAAAATCAAAGCTTTCAAAAAAGATTTAAGATCTAGTTATACAACAACATTATTCCTAGAAAAACTAGAGAGTATAGATCCGAGGAAACTAAGAACCAAACTTAAAAACGGGCTTTCGTATAAATATTACGAAGGTATTTTTAGATCTGTTTATGATTTTTCACAAGAAGACCCCATACAAAAAGGAGAAGTATCAAATATCAATATAGAATCCCGCTTAAGAGATGAATGGATAGGTTTCGAATTTGATGGATTTATAAATATTCCAAAAAATGGGGTATATAATTTTGAAATTTCTGCCAATGATGGCGCTCAATTATTAATTGATAATAAAGAATTGTTTGAAAGTGATGGAAGGAAATCGTTTAGCTTCACTCAAAAGAATGATATCATTCTATCTAAAGGATTACATAAATTTACTATTCGATATTTTCAATGTTCGGATAATATCGGTCTAAAAGCATTATGGAGTGGCCCTGGTTTTAAGAAAACAGAAATTGACACTTCTTATCTTTATCATATGGTTGATCAAAATGGAGATGTATCTAATCCATAACTTTCAAAAGATAGTAAAACACATATTTTAAGTTAATATCAAAACTATACTTGATTGCTAATAAAAAAGAACTAATAATTAACTAAATAAAAAAACTGTAGAATAAACAATGATATTAGGAGTAGATATAGGAGGTAGTCACATTACTGTAGGCCGTGTTGACACCAAAAACCATAAAATACCCGACTCTAATTTAATTTCGACAGAGGTAGACAGCACCGCGCAAGCAATTGAAATTATTGATCAATGGATCCAGGTTTTACAAAAAAGTATAGACTCTCTTAATAAAGATAAAGAACCTCTAGAAGGAATATGCATTGCATTACCAGGTCCCTTTGACTATTATCAGGGTATTTTTGCATATAAAATGGAGAATAAATTCACTTCTCTGTTAGGTATAAATATCAAGAAAATAATTATCAAACGATTAGCTTTATCAGACACTATACCTTTACGGTTTTATAATGATGCAGCCTGTTTTGGTATAGGAGAATTTTGGAAAGGGAAACTTAAATCTGCAGAAAAAGCATTGGCTATAACTTTAGGTACTGGTTTTGGAGCCACCTTCTTATCACAGGGACTCCCTATGCTTTCTGGAGATGGTGTTCCCGAAAATGGTGAACTGTACAATATTCCCTTTAAAAACGGAATAGCAGATGAATATTTCTCTACCCGCTGGTTTATTAAAAAATACAAGGAGGCAACAGGGGTTACTATAAGTGGTGTAAAAGATCTAATTACTGATTTTAAATCCAACCCACATACAGATCAAATATTCGAGGAGTTTTCTAGAAATTTAGCCATTTTTCTATCTCCTTGGTTAAAAGGATTTAATGTAGATGCTGTAGTTATAGGTGGAAATATATCTAAAGCATGGAATTCTTTTGCAGATAATCTTAACACAGAATTAAAAAACCAAGGATGCAATACAAAAATATACCAAAGTGAATTAAAAGAAAAAGCTATTTTACTAGGTGGGGCACGTTTGGTTAACAATATATTTTATGAAAGTCTCTGTT
The DNA here is from genome assembly GCF_000520995.1 of Aquimarina macrocephali JAMB N27. Lineage (GTDB taxonomy): Bacteria > Bacteroidota > Bacteroidia > Flavobacteriales > Flavobacteriaceae > Aquimarina > Aquimarina macrocephali. The sequence continues at coordinate 10,568 of NZ_JACA01000064.1, forward strand.
TTTGAAATCATATAAACCGAGCATATCAGCAAAAGATTAAACTCTAGTTTAAAATACTCAATATTAAAAGATAAAACATATTATAATCTAAAAAAAACACTATTTTGAAAAACAGTAAAACATATAAAAGTGCTTTTATATTTTTAACCACCTTATTTTTTTTGTGGGGATTTACAACAGTACTAGTCGACTCTCTAATTCCTAGACTTCGCGAAGTTTTTACTTTAAATTACTTTCAGGCTGGATTAGTTCAATTTGCGTTTTTTGGAGCTTACTTTTTATTATCAATACCTTCTGGATTTATTCTATCTAAAATTGGTTATAAAAAAGGAATCATATTAGGCTTGTTAACACTCGCAACAGGGTGTTTATTATTTTACCCCGCTGCATCTTATCGTGAATTTAGTATTTTTATGTTAGCATACTTTGTAGTAGCAAGTGGGATTACTATTCTACAAGTTGCTGCTAACCCATATGTAGCAGTATTAGGCCCTGAGGAAAGTGCTTCAAGCAGACTCAATTTGTCACAGGCCTTTAATTCATTAGGTACAACTATTGCTCCAGCTATCGGAGCTATGTTTATTTTAAGTGATAAAGTTAAAAACCCTCAGGAAATTGCTGCCTTAAACACTCTAGATAAAGAAAACTATTATATTTCTGAAGCTGCTGCAGTTCAATCTCCTTTCATAGGAATTGCCATATTTGTAGCCATCCTGGCCTTTGCTTTTATTTTTATCAAACTTCCTAAATTAATAAAAGATAGTCCGAAAGGCGGATACGTAAAAGTTTTACAAAATAAGACCTTGGTTATGGGAGCTATTGGGATATTTGTATATGTTGGAGCCGAAGTTGCAATAGGCAGTTATCTAATCAATTATTTTTTAGATATGAACCTTGCTACTCTAATCAAAGAAAGCACATTCATGAGGAGTATTTCTGAAGGGATTCTGGGAGCTGATAGCCAAACACTGGACAATAAAGCAATAGTAGGTGCTTTTGTTACCTTTTATTGGAGTGGTGCTATGATTGGCCGGTTTATAGGAGCACATTTAACCAAAATCATAAAACCCGCAAAGGTTTTAAGCTTCTTTGCTATTGGAGCTACTATATTGATTTTGATATCCATATCAACTTCTGGCTTTATAGCTATGTGGAGTATTCTGGCAGTAGGGTTATTTAACTCCATTATGTTCCCTACCATATTTTCCTTATCAATAGAAGGATTAGATGATCTAAAACCACAGGCATCCGGTGTTTTATGCACTATGATTGTAGGTGGAGCAATAATTCCTCCTTTATTTGGATTACTTTCTGATCAAACAGGATTTAAGACTGCATTTATCCTAGTTTTAATCTGCTATATTTATATAGTCTTTTATGGTAGAAGAAAGGCTAATTCTTAAAACATAAAAATAAACTCACATCACTCTATACAAAAAGTGTTTAAACATCAAACTCTTTGTAAAAAGTGAAAACAAAAATCATACATTAATGAAATATCTATCAATTCTAATAACAGTAATACTTTGTTTTTCTTCGTGCAAGAAAGATTCTACAGGTCCGGTAACCCAGAATCCTGTATCAAAAACTATCAAAAAAACAGATTTCACAAAATATGTTAATCCATTTATTGGCACCAGCAAAATGGGACATACCTACCCAGGAGCAACAGCGCCTTTCGGGATGGTACAAGTAAGCCCACAAACGAATTTTGAAGTAATGTTTAACAAGGATGGTAGTTACAATAAAGAAACTTATGAATATTGTGCTGGTTATCAATACAGAGATTCTACAATAATAGGTTTTTCTCACACTAACTTAAGTGGTACGGGGCACTCTGATCTAGGGGATTTTTTAATAATGCCAACAACTGGGAGCTTAGTGCTCGATCCCATAAAAACAACTGAAGGCTCTAAAGGGTTTTATTCTACGTTTTCTCATGATAACGAGTATGCTTCACCAGGATATTACAAAGTAAAACTAAAAGATTATAACATCACTGCAGAACTTACTGCGACAGAACGTGTAGGGGTTCATCAATATACTTTTCCAGAAACAAAAGACGCACACATTATTTTGGATTTAGTTTATAATGTTTATCATCATGATGACAAAAACGTATGGACATTCTTACGAGTAGAAAATGATTCCTTAGTAACCGGTTATCGTCAAACCAAAGGATGGGCAAGAACCAAAAAAGTGTTTTTTGCTATGCAATTCTCTAAACCTTTCAGTAGTTATGGTCACAAAAAGTACGATCCTGTAAAATATGATGGGTTTTATCGTCGTTTTGAGCAACAGGAAAATTTCCCTGAAATGGCAGGAAAAGATATTCGCGCATATTTTAATTTTGACACAAAGGCTAACGAAAAAATCAATATCAAATTTGCACTATCCTCTGTTAGTACCGATGGGGCATTAAAAAACCTAAAATCCGAATTACCTAATTGGGATTTTGAGAAAACGAAACAGAAAACCGAAAGCAAATGGAATAATGAATTATCAAAAATAGAAGTAAAAACGATTACTGAAGCAGACAAGACTACATTCTACACTGCACTATATCACACAATGCTTAGTCCAATTATTTATGAAGATGTAGATGGTAGTTATCTTGGGCTGGATCAAAACATTCATGTTTCCGAAAATTTCACAAACTACTCGGTTTTCTCTCTTTGGGATACGTATAGGGCCTTACATCCCTTGTTTAATATTACACAACCTGGTCGTAACAACGATATGATCAAATCGATGCTGGCTCATCAAGAACAAAGTGTACATCATATGTTACCCATCTGGAGTCATTATGCTAATGAAAACTGGTGTATGATAGGCTATCATGCGACTTCGGTAATTGCAGATGCTATCGCCAAAGATGTTGGAGATTTTGATAAAAATAAAGCTCTTGCAGCATCCGTAAGTACTGCCAATGTTTCTTATTTTGATGGTTTAGGGGATTATATCAGATATCAATACGTACCTGATGATAAAAGCCACTCTTCGGTTTCTAAAACACTAGAATTAGCCTATAATGATTGGTGTATTGCACAGATTGCAAATAGTACGGGAGATAAAAAAGCTACGGATCAATTTCTAAAAAGATCAGAGTATTATAATAATGTGTATGATCCCAAAATTGGATATATGCGCCCTAAATTATCTAATGGCGAATTTAGAAAAGAATTTGACCCTTTAGATACACACGGGCAAGGGTTTATTGAAGGAAATGCATGGAATTATGGATTATATGTACCTCATCAATTAGAAAAAATGGTGAAAATGATGGGAGGAAATGAACGATTTAGTCAACATCTGGATTCTTTGTTTACTATGAAATTAGAAGACAAATTTATAGAAAAACATGAAGACATTACTCGAGACGGAATTATAGGCAATTATGTACATGGCAATGAACCCGGTCATCATATTCCTTATTTATATAACTGGACAGGAAAACCACATAAAACCCAAGAGCGTGTTCGTATGATCATGAATACTATGTATGGTCCTACAGTAGATGGATTGTGTGGTAATGATGATGCAGGACAAATGAGCGCATGGTATATATTTAGTAGTTTAGGATTTTATCCCGTTACACCTGGATCACCCGATTATGCAATAGGAAGCCCTCTGGTTAAAGAAGCGGTACTTCATCTGGAAAACGGAAAAGATCTAACGATTATAGTAAAAAATCAAAGTAAAGATAACATCTACGTAAATCAAGTTACCGTAAATGGTAGAGTCATAAATAATGTTACTCTTTCGCATAATGATATTATAAATGGTGGAGAGATTATTTTTGAAATGCAAAACACTCCTAAGATTACAGAATAACGCTTATCATAAGTTTTTCATCTTATTGAAATTTATCTAGTGTATAAAATGCATTGTTAAATTTCATATATATAATACCGTAAGGTTTAAATATATCTTAAGAAAAAGAATAAAAGAGACCCCAAGGCTTTGACTTGGGGTTTACTATGTGATACAATTTACAGGAAGAATAATTAATAATAATCAAAGCAAAAACTATTTTAAATTGTAATTTTAGCGGCTAGCTATTTTTTTAGTTAGTGTTACTTAAATAGACTATATACAACAAATGATATTAGGAGTAGATATTGGAGGTAATTATATTACTGTAGCTGGAATAGACACCAAAACAAACAAATTATCAGAAGCTAATCTAGTTTCTATTACGGTAGATAATACAGCTGAAGCTGATGAAATATTAGAACGGTGGTTATTTGCGCTGCAGAAAGTTATCGATACTCTTGTAGATGATCCTCTAGAAGGAATTGGTATAGCTATACCTGGACCATTTGATTATTATAATGGAATTTTTGCCTTCAAAATGCAGCAAAAATATGCTTCTCTTTTTTGTATAAATATTAAAGAAATACTGAAGAAAAAATTACAACTATCTGATGATATTCCTATACGGTTTTATAATGATGCTGCTTGCTTTGGTATTGGTGAAGTATGGAAAGGAAAGCTTAAATCAATTCGAAGAGGGCTAGGGATAATATTGGGTGCAGGTTTTGGTGCTTCTTTTCTTTTTCACGGGCTTCCAATCCTTTCTGGAGATGGAATCCCAAAAGATGGAGAGTTATATCACATCCCATATAAAGATGGAATCGCTGATGATTATTTTTCTACCCGGTGGTTTATTAAAAGATATAAAGAGATTACCGACACTACAATCGATAATGTTAAAGAACTTACAGAAGCTTCTTTAAAAAACGATGTTGCGGTGCAACAAGTTTTTAATGAGTTTTCTGAAAATCTAGCCGAATTTTTAAGTCCCTGGTTAAAATCTTACAATGCAGAAGCTATAGTTATTGGAGGTAATATTGCCAAAGCATGGCCTTTTTTTGCTAATGAGCTAGAGAAAAAAATAAATGCTCAAGATTGTCTTGTGAAAATACACAAAAGTGAACTTCAGGAAAAAGCAATATTATTGGGTAGTGCAAGATTAGTTAATGATACTTTCTATAAAGGGCTGGCTTTTTAATAAAAATATATCTTATATATAATTAAATAAGTATAAAAAAATAAGCTTTATTTAATTACTTTTCTCTTTTTAAACTTCCATTCTGTGATACCTCCATCGAGATCATAGATTTTAGTAAATCCTGCTTTTTTCATATAGCTAGAGCATTTATTACTTCTTCCACCTCGGGCACAATATACAATTACGGGTTTTGATTTATCAATTTTAGAAATTAGATCTTCAAAATTTTCATTTCTAAAATCGATATTTATAGCTCCTTCGATATATCCTTGAGTATACTCACCAGGTGTTCTTACATCAATAAGTTGCACTTTACTCATTTCTAATAATGAATCCATTTCTTCAACTGTAATTAACTCTACTACAGAATTTTCTTCAACCTGTTTGCAATTAAGCAATACTGAAGAAATAAAAATGATTATTAAAAATGATTTGATTTTCATAAGATAGTATATTAATCTTCTACAATTTCGCCTTCCCAATTCATGAAGCCTCCAACCAAATTATATGTAGTTCCAAATCCCATTTGATTCATTAACATACACGCTTGAGCACTACGTGCCCCAGAGCGACAGTATACATAGTAGTTTTTGGTTTTATCCAGCTTTCCTATCTCATCAAGAAAACCTTGTCCCTGACGAATATCTACATTAAGCATATTGGGTATATAACCATCCTCTACTTCTTCTTCTGTTCTTACATCTAAAATTACTGCATTATTGTCATTAGCAATTTGCTCTTGCCATTCTTCTTGAGTGATATCTTCTGCCATTATAAAATGTGTTCTACTAAAATTGGACTTTTGTTTTTTATATTCCCTACAAATATAAAGAGTAGTTCATTAATTGTATTAAAACTACGCCTTCAATTTATTAAAAATTTGGAAAAATACTATGCTTTAATACTACAACCGATAGCTTTTGTAATTTCTACAGGAACTTTTTCTCCTTTTAGTAGGGCATTAACAGCATCTTCGACATATTTCTGATCGGCAGCCGATGCATCTTTATAATTATTATCAATTGCACCTATATATCGAACGATATTGCCATTAGATGTTTTCTCTAGAACATAGACATGAGGAGTTTTTGTAGCTCCATACTGAGGGTATATTTGTTGTCCGTCATCAAATAAATACGGAAAAGTAAATCCTTTTTCTTTTGCTCTTATCTGCATATTATCAAAACTATCATCTGGATAAGCCTTTGGGTTATTAGGATTTATAGCTACAACAGGGTATCCTTTTTCTTTAAAAGCAACATCTAATGCTATTATTCTATCTTCGTAGGCTACAGAATATGGGCAGTGGTTACATGTAAAGATTACAATAAACCCTTTGGCATCTTTATAATCTGCCAATGATATTAAAGTATCATCAATATTTTTTAGTTTAAAATCTGTAGCAACATCTCCAATCGAATATCCTCCTTCAATTTTAGCACCAGACACTTTATCCAATGCAAATGCGCTTATCGCAATCACAAAGGCTACTCCTACCAGAATTTTTAAAGTTTTCATCTGTTTAATTTTTTATTGCTTTTTTGTTAATTAGTATTTACAGCATTTTTTTAAGCTCTTTTTCTAATTCATTATAAGTAAAAGATCTTTCATAAAAATTACTATCACCATCTTTATATATTACTGTTGCCGGTATAGAACCAGACCAATCACTGTTAACTTTTGGAATCCAACTATTTGCATCTGGATCATCTAATAAAATCAATTTACTTCCTATCTTTTGTTTTTTAACAAATGGAATTAATTTAGATTCTACCTGACTGGGTAAATCCAGGCTTACCAAAATCACCTCAACCTTATCCTTAGGATACCTACTGTTGATCAATTCAAAATAAGGCAACTCGGCTACACATGGTTTACACCATGTAGCCCAGAAATTAATCACTCTTATTTTTCCGTCATTGATATTTAATAATGGCTTAAAGCTCTCAAAATCATATACAGGTATCTCTATACCTTTACTTTCGAAAACATCTGTTGCATCAAGAGCTACAGTCTGTTGCTCTCCTTTACATTTAGTAAAAAGCACTATAAATACGGTATATAAAATTAATCTCGACATCATACTAATGTATCAAAACCTTTAATTCTGCAAAAGAAAATTAACAAGGTTTCTATATTTTATCTAAATATTTTCAGAATTTTTCACAATTGTTTAACTCAATAACGATACTTTTCTGAATGACAATAATACCATTAAACCTGATCTCAAAACCCGAATTTAACAAAGAATTAATAACAATTTACAATTTTCGAAATAAAAATTAACATACATTTGTATAGACAAATATTGTAGATACAATTGAACATAGAAAAAATCATAAAAACAGAGATTGAACTTCCGCTACCTAAAAAAATCGTAATAAATTTATTATATACGGAAAATTGGATAATGGATAAAATCAATATCAATTTAAAAGCTTATGACATTTCACTTCAACAATTTAATGTCTTACGAATCCTAAAAGGGCAAAAAGAAAAACCTGCTAACCTCTCTACTATACAAGAAAGAATGGTTACCAAAATGAGTAATACCACTCGATTAGTTGATAAACTCATTAACAAAAACTATGTAAAACGAGTAACCTGTGAATCTAATCGAAGAAAGGTTGAAATTACTATTACAGAGCAAGGAAAAAAATTTTTGGATAAAGTAAGTCCTATAATGGATGAATTTGAAAACAGTATTACTTCAAATTTCTCTACAGAGGATTTGATCCAATTAAATGAATTATTAAACAAACTTCGAAATTCTAACTTATAAATAACAATAACTATTAATTTTTTAAACGATCATGAAAACTAGACTTAAATCATTATTCTTAGCAATTGCAATAGTTGCAACAACATCTACTTTTGCACAAAAAAAAGAAATCAAAACTTCAGAAAGTACAATTAACTGGACAGGTAAAAAAGTTACCGGATCTCATACAGGAACACTAAACCTATCAGAAGGGTTTTTAGTATTTGATGGTGATAACCTTACAGGAGGTGAATTTACAGTAGATATGACTACACTCGCCGTTAGTGACCTTGAAGCTGGAAAAGGAAAAGAAAAACTTGAAGGACACCTAAGCTCTGATGATTTCTTCGGAATAGCAAATCATAAAAGTGCAAAATTAGTGGTTACAAAAACTAAAAAAACAGACAAAGGTTATGTAGTAGCCGGAGATCTTACTATTAAAGGAAAAACAAATCCAATCAAATTTATTTTAGCCGTGAATGGTGCTACCGCATCAACAACACTTAAAGTAGACAGAACAAAGTATGACATCAAGTACGGGTCAGGAAGTTTCTTTGATAACTTAGGTGATAAAGCGATCAGCGATGAATTCGAATTAGCTGTTAATTTAAAAATGTAATTTTTTATTGTTCTGAATTATAATTAATTTATATATTTGGCCTAACAAATAAAAAAATGAAAACAATCTTAACAAATAATTGGTGGTGGTCATCTCAAAACGAAAACGTCGTGAGATAGATCCTATCATTGTGTTAAGTAAAACATATCAAAGGCTTGTCGAATCACGACAAGCCTTTTTTTTGTTCCCTAAACAGAGATTGTATTTAAAAAATTAAAAACGCAAAATGACTTATAAATTAACCACACATTTCAAACAAATCTTGGCAGACACCTTTACTCCGGTGAGTGTTTATCTAAAAATCAGAGATCGTTTTCCTAATAGCCTATTATTAGAAAATAACGATTATAGAGGGAGTGAAAATAGTTTTTCTTACATCTGCTGTAACCCGATAGCTAATATCAAAGTAGAAAACGAAACTATTTATCAATCTTTTCCCGATAAGAATATCGAGGAAACACCCATAACCGATACCACCAACATCGCAGAAGTTGTTGAGCAATTTGGTAAAAAATTTATAACCTCAAAAAGTAAGTTCAAGTTCATTAACAATGGCCTTTTTGGTTATATCTCCTATGATGCCGTTCGATATTTTGAAGATATCTCTATTTCTAAAAAAGAAGAAAGTCTAAATATTCCGGACATACAATACACGGTATATCAAAACATTATTGCCATCAGTAATTTTACTAATGAAGCTTATATTTTTGCTCATTGCTATGAATCAGAAAGCAATATTGCCGAAATAGAATCTTTACTTAAAGTCAAAAACTTTGCTTCCTATAATTTTACTACAGTCGGTGATACCACCTCTAATCTTAATGATGAACAATATAAAGAACATGTTTCCCTTGCCAAAAAACATTGTCATCGCGGGGATGTATTTCAATTAGTATTATCCAAACGTTTTTCTCAAAAATTTAAAGGAGATGAGTTTAATGTCTATCGAGCATTACGCAGTGTTAACCCCTCACCCTACCTGTTTTATTTCGATTATGGTGATTTTAAAATATTTGGTAGTTCTCCCGAGGCACAACTGGTCGTAAAAGATGATATTGCCGAGATTCACCCCATCGCAGGAACTTTTAAACGTACAGGCAATGACGAGCAAGATGCAGAATTAGCAAAAAAACTATCTGTAGATGAAAAAGAAAATGCAGAACACGTGATGCTGGTAGACCTGGCACGTAATGATCTAAGTCGAAACGGAAACCATGTAACTGTAGAAACCTATAGAGAAGTTCAATTTTATTCTCATGTGATCCATTTGGTTAGTAAAGTCACTAGCAAAAAACACAAAAACACCACCACCATGCAAATAGTAGGAGACACTTTTCCTGCGGGTACATTAAGTGGTGCACCAAAACATATGGCCATGCAACTTATCGAAAAATACGAAAACGTAAATCGTGATTTCTATGGAGGAGCTATTGGATTTATGGATTTTTCAGGAAACTTTAATCACGCGATCATGATCCGTACATTTCTAAGTAAAAATCACAAATTACACTGGCAGGCAGGAGCCGGACTGATTAATGAATCAAATGAAGAAAACGAATTACAAGAAGTCTATAATAAATTAGGAGCATTAACAAAAGCATTAAAACTTGCAGAAGAAATATAAGGGTGTTTCCCCAATTATTTGGGGTCGGGCTATTCACGCTACAAGGTAGCTAGCTTCTATCCCTAACACAAAAAAGTAGTAAAGAGATAAAGTAACAAAGTGTAAAAACTCTGAAACTCTAAAAAAAAGAACAATGAATACAAAAATATTAGTAATAGACAATTACGACTCATTCGTATACAATCTGGTTCATTATCTAGAAGATCTTGGTTGTGAGGTTGTCGTAAAACGTAATGACCAATTACGATTAGAAGATGTAGATGCATTTCAAAAAATATTATTGTCTCCGGGTCCTGGAATTCCAGATGAAGCAGGATTACTAAAAGATATCATCCGTGAATATGCAAATACCAAAAGTATTTTTGGAGTTTGCCTAGGACAACAGGCTATAGGAGAAGTTTTTGGAGGTAGCCTCATCAATCTCAATGAAGTGTATCACGGTGTAGCAACCAATGTAACACTATCAGTCACAGATGAATCTCTTTTTGAAGGACTTAATACCAATTTTGATGTAGGAAGATATCACTCCTGGGTAGTAGAAGATAAAGATTTACCCGATTGCCTGCAAGTCACTTCATATGATCAAAACGGGCAAATCATGTCCCTACGCCATAAAGAATTAGACGTTCGCGGGGTACAATTTCATCCAGAATCTGTATTAACCCCCGACGGAAAAAAGATACTAGAAAACTGGGTTAATAATTGAAATTAATACCTAAATGAAAATAAATACTAACTTTTAAAAATACTCCATACAAACTCTCTTTCCTATGTTGCGAGAGAGTTGGAGTGAGGGACCTATGAAAAACTTACTCAACCGATTAATCAATCACGAAACCATCTCTAAAGAAGAAGCCAAAGGTGTTTTGGTTAACATTTCTAAAGGAGAATACAATCAAAGTCAGATCGCTTCATTTCTTACCGTATATATGATGCGTAGCATTACCATCGAAGAATTAGAAGGTTTTAGAGATGCCCTACTAGAGCTTTGTATTGCAATAGATCTTAGCGAGTATAATCCCGTAGATCTTTGTGGTACTGGTGGTGACGGTAAAGACACCTTTAACATCTCAACGCTTTCTTCTTTTGTCTCGGCAGGAGCAGGAATTAAAGTTACCAAACACGGGAACTACGGAGTTTCTTCGACATGTGGTAGTTCTAATGTAATGGAGCATTTGGGGATTAAGTTCAGTAACGATAAAGACTTTTTGAAACGTAGTATCGATGAAGCCGGAATATGTGTATTGCATGCTCCATTATTTCATCCTGCAATGAAAAATGTTGCTCCGATACGTAGAGAATTAGGTGTGAAAACTTTTTTCAATATGCTTGGACCAATGGTAAACCCAGCATTTCCAAAAAATCAAATCGTAGGAGTTTTTAACCTGGAATTAGCAAGGATGTATGGATATCTATATCAAAATACAGATAAAAAATTCACTATTATCCATGCTCTGGATGGATACGATGAGATTTCACTAACCGGAAACACAAAAACAATTTCTAATACTACAGAAGGAATGCTTTCGCCATTAGATTTTGGAGTACCAATATTAAAACAAGAAGATATTTACGGAGGAGATTCTATCGAAGCATCTGCTGCTATATTTATGAATATCTTAAGTGGAAAAGGTACCGAAGCCCAAAATAATGTAGTCTGCGCCAATGCAGGAATGGCTATTGCCACTGTAGAAGGTCTAGAACCAAAACAAGGATTCGAAAAAGCAAAAGAATCACTACTTTCTGGAAAAGGGTTAATAGCACTAAAAAAAGTTCAGGAATTAAGTAAGAATTAAAATAGTTTATCATTCCAGTATTTCAGCTGGAATTTGTAAACATATCAAAGAAATTCAATTTAATAAAATGAAAGTCGAAACATACAAAATCATAGGTTGGAAAGAGAAAGAAACCGGGCTACTTATTAGCGAAAATGAAGATTGGATTTTGGTTAAACACATCCCAGTCGATTATGTAATTGATGGATATAAATTATATAACAAAAGTGTTATTGAAAAGAGGAAGTCTAAAGCAAAAGAAGAAAAAATATCAAGAGTCTTAAAACTAAAAAACACCCAAATAACTGTACCTGATACATTTAAATTAGACAGTGTTTTTGAAACATTAAAATGGTCTGAAAAAAAATATGGGCTATTCGAATTTCAAGACAAAGAAGCTGAACTGTTTTATGGAAAATTGAATCATATAAAAAGTGACATGTTTTATATTGATCTAATCACTTCTAACGGAACTATAAAAAAAGAATATGATTATAACTTTTTGGTATATGAAGTTGCAGCAATTGCATTCGAATCTGATTATTTTGAATCTGTTCGATTACTAATGAATGATGAACTAAAAAAAGAAGGAAAACTAAGTAAAGTATAATAAACCGCATCTTGCATTGTACTTGTTTTACACATATTTGATGATGAAAGAATATCAAATGATTAAAAAATATTATGACTCTGGTACTACTCGTAGAAGTGGTATTAAACTAATTAATCATATTGATGAAGGTCTTATTATTCTTGATAAAATTGAAGCCAGTGATATCGCAAAAAGAGCATATTGTCTACACCCAATTGTACAAAGTGATGAATGCCTTTCTCAAAATTACAGTTTTGATTTTCAAGGAATTGATCCAAAAGTATTGATTGTAGTGATAGAATATCGCTCTGTTGCTAACGAATATCTTTCAATCAAAAAAATAAATACAATTGATGATATACGATTATCTCCATTAAAGGATGTAAATGATATGCTTATTGCAGACAAAATACAGAACCGAAAAGATTATGAATTATATCATAAAGAAACACATCCGAGAAGTATTGAATTAGATAAATATTTTAAGAATTGGTTACAGAAACTAAATATCGATGAATCTTTTTATCAAGAAACTATAACAATGCTAAAAAAAGAATCAGAATTATAAATGAACATACTAGATAAAATAATAGCGGATAAATATAAAGAAGTTGAACTCAAAAAAAGTTTAATTCCTATCAAACAATTAGAGAACTCTGTTTTGTTTGACCGTCAAACAAATTCATTAGCCAAAGCTTTACAGAATAGCGATACTGGTATCATTGCAGAACACAAACGTAGATCCCCTTCAAAATCTGTGATTAATCAAAAAGTAAGTGTACAAGATGTAGCACAGGGGTATAAAAATGCAGGAGCTTGCGGGATGTCGGTGCTATCAGATGGCAAGTATTTTGGAGGGTCCTTAGAAGATCTTTTACTTGCCAGAGCTACAGTACAAATGCCTTTGCTACGTAAAGAATTTATCATCGACGAATATCAATTATTAGAAGCCAAAGCTCATGGAGCCGATGTAATCTTATTAATCGCAGCCATTTTATCACGTGATGAGATCAAATCTTTATCCCAGTTTGCCAAAAGCCTATCACTCGATGTATTATTAGAAGTTCATAACCAGGACGAACTACAAAAATCTATTATGCCATCTTTGGATATGCTGGGTGTGAACAATCGAAATCTAAAAACATTCGAGGTAAGTACAGATATTAGTAAAACGCTAAGTACCCAAATCCCAGATGATTTTGTAAAAGTTTCAGAGAGTGGCATTAGTACTATTGAAGCAATAAAAGATCTAAAACAATATGGATATAAAGGTTTTCTTATCGGTGAAAACTTTATGAAAACCGAAAACCCCGGAGCCAGTGCTGTAGAATTCATAAAAGATCTAAAGAAATGAAACTGAAAGTCTGTGGGATGAAATATCATGAAAATATAAAAGCGGTAGCAGCTCTGAAACCAGATTACCTTGGCTTTATTTTCTATGAAAACTCTCCCAGAAATTTTGAAGGAGAAATTTCAAAACTACCCTCGACAATTAAAAAAGTAGGGGTATTTGTAGATGCTTCTATAGATTTTATTGTCGAAAAAGTAAAACAATACGACTTTAAAGCTATTCAATTGCACGGAAATGAACCTGAAACGTATTGTCAAGACTTAAAATCATCATTGACTGAGCACACTGAGTCTGTCGAAGTGTGGAAAGTCTTTTCGATCAAAGATGAGTTTGATTTTGATCGTTTACAACCCTATGAAGGTATTGTTGATTATTTTCTCTTTGACACCAAAGGAAAAGAAAAAGGAGGTAATGGATACACCTTTGATTGGAGTGTATTAAAAGGCTATCCTTCCTCTACTCCATTTATTTTAAGTGGCGGTATTGGACTCGATGAAACAGAAGATCTTTTATCTTTTCGCGAGAGCCCCGAATCTAAATATTTACATGCTATTGATGTAAATAGCAAATTCGAAAGCAAACCAGGATTAAAGAAAACAGAAGATCTCGAAAAATTTATAAAGCTTGTCATTTCAACATAAACGCAATGACAACCAAAAACAATAAAAAATGAATTATCAAGCTAACGAAAAAGGATATTACGGAGATTTTGGAGGAGCATATATACCAGAAATGCTTTACCCTAATGTCGAAGAATTACGAACTACCTATCTGGATATTATGAATGAACCTTCTTTTAAAGAAGAGTTTAATCAATTATTAAAAGACTACGTTGGTCGTCCTTCTCCTTTATATTTCGCCAAACGTCTTTCAGAAAAATACAATACAAAAGTATATCTTAAACGTGAGGACCTTAACCATACCGGTGCGCATAAAGTAAATAATACTATTGGACAAATTCTTGTAGCCAAACGATTAGGTAAAAACAGGATTATTGCAGAAACGGGTGCAGGACAACATGGAGTAGCTACAGCCACAGTATGTGCACTTATGGGTATCAAATGTATTGTCTATATGGGCGAGATTGATATCAAACGACAAGCCCCTAATGTAGCGCGAATGAAAATGCTTGGCGCCGAGGTGAGACCTGCTAAATCAGGAAGTAAAACTCTTAAAGATGCTACCAACGAAGCTATACGAGATTGGATCAATAATCCCGTCGATACACATTATATTATTGGCTCTGCCATAGGGCCTCATCCATACCCGGATATGGTAACACGGTTTCAATCTATAATCTCAGAAGAGATCAAGTGGCAGTTAAAAGAAAAAGAAGGAAAAGAACATCCTGATTATGTAGTAGCATGTATTGGTGGGGGTAGTAATGCAGCAGGGACATATTATCATTTTTTAGAAGAACCAAGTGTTGGAATCATTGCTGTAGAAGCTGCCGGAAAAGGAGTACATAGTGGCGAGAGTGCCGCTACCTCTCAATTAGGAAAAGAAGGAATCATTCATGGATGTAAAACCCTGTTAATGCAAACCTCTGATGGGCAAATCACAGAACCTTATTCTATTTCTGCAGGGCTGGATTATCCCGGTGTTGGGCCACTACATGCTCACCTATATAAAACTGCACGAGGAGAATTTTATTCTGTAACCGATGATGATGCCATGGCCGCCGGATTAGAACTATCGCAATTAGAAGGAATTATTCCCGCAATAGAATCTTCGCACGCTCTGGCGATCTTTAATGATAAAAAATTCAGACCCGATGATATTGTAGTAATAAGCCTATCCGGTAGAGGAGATAAGGACCTTGACACATATATAGACTATTTTAAATTATAACAATTAAGTAGTAAGTACATCGTAATTAGCATAAAAAAATATAAGTCCTAATTACTAACTACTCAACACTAAAAGCATGAACAGAATAAATACAGCATTAGAGCAAGATAAAAAGTTACTATCTATATATTTTACAGCTGGTTACCCATCACTAAACGATACCGAAAAAATCATACAAGACCTAGAAAAAAACGGTGTAGATATGATCGAAATAGGATTACCTTTTAGCGACCCTTTGGCAGACGGACCAACGATACAAGAGAGTTCGACCATAGCTCTTAAAAATGGTATGACAACTCAACTTCTATTTGAGCAATTAAAAGATATTCGTAAATCGGTTAACATTCCTTTAATTATCATGGGGTATTTTAATCCTATGATGCAGTATGGTATAGAAGCTTTTTGTGCTAAGTGCCAGGAAATTGGTATCGACGGATTGATTATTCCCGATCTACCGGTTAATGAATATCACGAACATTACCAGGAAACTTTTGAAAAATATGGCTTGATCAATGTATTTCTAATTACTCCGCAGACCTCGGATAAGCGTATTCGGTTTATAGATAGTGTATCTAATGGTTTCATCTATATGGTAAGTTCTGCAAGTACCACAGGAGCCAAAAGTACATTTGGCGATACGCAACAGCAATATTTTGAACGCATTGAAGCTCTGGGTCTAAAAAACCAACAAATCGTTGGTTTTGGAATCAGTAACAATGAAACGTTTACACAAGCTACAAAAACAACAAAAGGAGCTATTATTGGCTCTGCTTTTATAAAACATTTAACCAAAAATGGAACAGATAACATTGGTAACTTTGTAAAAAGCATTCGGTGATTTTGTATATTTCTATAAATAAAACATAAGGATTATTCACTAGTAAAAATATATCGCAATATACTCGTGTATTTTAATATGTAATCTAAGTTTGACTATAGTTTTAATTTAAAAAGCTGTCAGATTGAGTCGTTTTTCATAATGATCTCTCGACTGTGCTCGAGAAGACCTGGAGAAAAGCTGTACTCTGACTGACGTAAATTTTGCTATATCGAACCCTTTTTATATAGACTACATGGCGATTGTCCTTATGTTTAATAATGTATAAGAGCTAATTTATGATTACAAAATATCGCATACTTTCTTTATTTCTTTTCATCTTTTTTGTTCAATCTGGTTTTGGACAAGCTGATTTTAAAATTCAATTATCTGATGCTGCATTAGAATTAACTAAAAACAAAGTAACATACGACCCTTCTTATTTCTCTATTGACTACCCAAATGGAGATGTTCCTAGTGATAAAGGAGTGTGTACAGATGTAGTGATCAGAGCTTATAGAACATTAGATATGAAGATATGTACACTAATTTTGGACTATATCCCAAAAACTGGGGATTGTCTAAAACCGATAAAAACATCGACCACAGAAGGGTTCCTAATCTAATGAAGTTTTTTTCCAGATTTGGAAAAACAAAATCAATAACTAACGATTCAAAAGATTATCTCCCAGATGATATTATATGTTGGAACCTGGGAGGAGGACTCACACATATTGGCTTGGTAGTGAATAAAAAATCTAGCGATCAACAGCGTTATCTAATCGTTCATAATATTGGTGGCGGACAAGTATTAGCAGATTGTTTGTTTGACTATAAAATTATTGGTCATTATCAATATGAGAAATGAGACATCTTTATTCCTTGTCCTTGGTATTAGTATCTTTTTTTATTTCAGAATCCAGATTTTCTTTCTCTTCTCCTTTTAAGTAATTAGGCAATTGCATCCCTGCCATATTAAACATTTCTTGTAAAGGTGGTACTGCTTTATACATCCCTGAAATAAAGTTGGAGGTCGAAGTTTTACCATCTTCTCCATTACCATTTTCCCAGACCGTAATTTTATCTATTTTAATATTTTTAATTGCTTCTGCTTGTGTTTTAACTAACTCAGGTAATTTATCTGCTATCAATAACAACACTGCTTCTTTAGGGTCATTTCCAGCTGCTTTAACAATGCGGTCTAACCCTTCTGCTTGTTTAGTTAAAATTTCATACATCCCTTTTGCTTCAGCTTCTTTTTTCATAAAAATTGCATCCGCCTCTCCTTTTGCAATTCGTCTAATTTGTTCTGCCTCTGCCTCTGCATCAATTTCAATTTTTTTCTTATCAATTTGTGCAGGGACAATGATATCTGCACCTTGCTCTGCTTCTTTACGTTTTGCTCTTGCGTCTTCGGCGATTTTTTCTGCTGCATAAGCTTCTTCTAATGCTTTTGCAGATTGTACTTTTTCTGAAGCATTAGCTATTCTCTCTGCCTCTGCTTCACGAGCTCTCCTATCTGCATCAGAATTAGCAACCTGAACCTTTGCTGTATTTTCACCTTCGACCGCTTTTGCATTTGCTGCAGCAACTTGAACTCTTTGATCTTGAACAGCTTCTGCTTGCCCTATTGCTCCATCTCTATCTTTCTGAGCTACAGAAATAATAGCATCATTAATAGCTTTTGCTGCGGCTTCTTTTCCTAAGGCTTCAATATATCCAGACTCGTCATGTATATCTGTAATATTTACATTGATCAGTTTTAAACCTACTTTCTTTAATTCGGCTTCAACACTATGAGTAATATGCGATAAGAATTTATCTCTATCTGTATTAATTTCTTCAATATCCATTGATGCCACAACCAATCGTAGCTGGCCAAAAATAATTTCTTGTGCTAATTCTTGAACAGCATCTAAACTTAGTCCCAATAAACGTTCTGCTGCATTTTGCATTATAGATGGTTCTGTAGAAATACCAATAGTAAATCTAGAAGGTACATTTACACGGATATTTTGTTTACTCAATGCATTAATCAAATTAACCTCTATTGAAATCGGAGTTAAATCCAGGAACGAATAATCCTGAATTATAGGCCATATAAATGCCGCTCCCCCATGAATACATTTAGAAGAACTTTCCCCGCCAGTTTTTCCATAAACCACCAACACTTTATCAGAAGGACAACGCTTGTACCTTCTGAACATAGAGAACATAAAAACAACAAAAATTAATATAACTGCGGCTACTAAGTATATGCCAGTAACTCCAGATCCAGCAAATAATGAAAATATATTCATTCGTATTTTATTTAAAATTTTTAGTTAGATAATTTTTCAACCAGTAGTAATTCTGAGCTTATAATTTCAACAACTTTTACTAAAGTAGAAGTGCTCAAAACTTCTTCAGAATCTGTTACTGCTTCTAATTCTCGTAAACTACCTTGTACTTTAATCTGTATTTTTCCTATACTCGACCGATTTGCTCCAACTGGTAAATATACTTCGCCAATTACTCCAATAGCATTTTTAATTTTTAATGTACCAGATTCAGCCATTTTATGCATCCAGAAAAACAAGAGAGAGGTTAATATCATCATTAGTAATCCTGCAAAAGAAGAAATAACGATTGTAACAATAGTAGATAATTCGTTATCAATACATAAAATACCTGTCCAACCAAAAATGGTAAAAAAAGCAATTACATTTTTAAATGTGAAAAATTGAAAACCTACACCTCCATCATCTGCATCAACATCAGAAATATCTGCTTCCATATCCACATCACTAGCACCAATAAAGGTTAAAGCAAAAATAACCAGGAATATAATAGAACCTAATATTGCTATAATCCAATATGCTTGCTCGAAGGTTGACATACCTTCAAAAAATTCTTTCATAGATTTTAGAATTAACAGGCATAAATCTACTAAAAAAAATCAAGATTTAGTCATGATACGAATATTAGAGATGTTAATTTATGAATCCAATCTGCATAAATAAATAAGAAAAGTAAAAAATGAAGTTATGTTAGATTTCAAACTTCTCTATTGCTAGATTAGACCATAATGAAATACATAAAAAACATAGGTTTCATTTTCCATTTCTAACTCAACACATTAATCTATCATGTTTATTCATATACTCCTATTAAGAGCGCATGGTCTGATATTTTGTAATGTTCTTTTTTCAGAAAAACCGGTTTAATCTTTTTAGCACTCCAAATTTGATCTATTTCGAATAAAGGAATACCATAAGGCCATGTTGCCGTAAATCCTTTAGAAGTCATATGAAAACTATTCAGGTTATTTTTAAAATCACCAAAATGTACACTTTCATAGGGTGTATTAAAATCTCCTACAATAAAAGATGGATTGTTTTTTATAGTGAATTCATAAATAGTATGTAATGCTGATTTTCTATTCGTAAAAGGTACCGCATTAACATCTGCAATAAGTATTGATTTTTTTTGATTATCAAGCGTAACGGTTATATAATTAAATTTAAAACTCTCGTCTTTGTAGTGATACTTGATGTTATTTATTTCTCCTTTTACTGCTAGTACCATTCCTCCCTCCAATTTTTGTATACTATAAGATGAAAATGTATTCTTAAATCGCATTACATCCTTATCGGTCAACTCTTCGGCCTCTACCAATGCTATAAAAGACGGCTTTTGTTCCTTTACTTTTTTGATGATAACATCCATCGATCGTTCTCCTTTTCTCGCGATATTCCAAAATAATATACTCTTACTCTTATCAGAAGGTTCTGGTGGTGATTTCGCATTATAGTAGGTAGCAAACCAATACAATGATAAACATAAAAGACACCCTATTAAAGTATAAAACACCTTTTTAACTTTAAAAAACAATACGCTTAATATTAGATTTCCAATGAGTAGAAACAGTATGGGGCATGCATAATATATAATATTGATCGGATATATAGTATCTCTAAGAATGAAATGAATAAAAATAAGTATACTATAAAGTATAAGAAGAAGCTTTCTTTTCGAAATACTATAGCTGCGTTTTAATGTTTTTCGAAATGAACTCATCCTCGCTTTTTTGATTCGCCCGAAAATAGTTTTTTTTTACTGAAGTAGTTTACTCTTTTTTGGATTGAAGTGAAAATAGTTAAACCAATTCAATCAAAAACAACACTACCCCCTGACTTATACCTGATACAAAACAGCTCTAAAAAAATATTATTTTTCATTTTTCATTTCTAAATCCTTACATTAGTAATTCACACCTAATCAAATATTTAATATAAAATCTAATATATGGGTAAAGGAGATAAAAAAACACGTCGTGGTAAAATCGGTATTGGTTCTTATGGAAAACTAAGACGTCGTAAAAAATTAACCGCTATAGTAGAAACAACAAAGCCTAAATCAACCCCAAAACCTAAAGCAGTGGCTAAAACTGAGCCCGCACCAAAAACTGAAGCAACGCCAAAAGCTGAGACAAAAGCTGAGACAAAAGCTAAAGCAACGCCGAAAGCTGAGGCAAAAACAAAGACTGAGGTAACACCTAAAGCTAAACCAGCTGCAAAGAAAACTACAAAAAAGAAAGCTGACGAAGAATCTGAATAAGCTTTAAAAATATTTTTGATATTGCATCACCCTAAAATCAATAGTATTGAATTTAGGGTTTGCTTTTTTTAATGTCTTATATTCCTGTAAACTTCCTATAGATCGATTGGCAGCTCCCGATGGTGCAGTAAGGGATACCGCATTGATTATCCTATCTTCTAAACTAAACCGATGTATTCTGGGGATATCGTTTGATATCACTTCTAACTTTAGATCATATGCTTTTAAGTGTCTTCTAAAAAAATATTCAGGACCATTTTTACTATTACCTCCTGTAAAAAGCAGCGTATCTATTTGTGGATATTGCTTTAAATACGATACTATATCTCTAAGGATACTATTTTGCATTCCCAAATCTGATGCATCGATCTTTTCTCGCTCACAACTATGTACAATATCACAAACTCCTATCCCTCTAGAGGTTAAGAAATCCTTTCTTTGATCTATTGCGTTTTGAGTGGTCTCAAACTTTAAATCTAAATCAAATATGTTATCCAAAACAGGCCATAACAAACCACTTATACTACCATAACAGAAATTAACATCTCCTTTTTTTAATTCCCCCATAGTAAACCTGGGCGGTGGTAGTGTTCCTACAATAAGTTTTGTAGCTCCTTTAGGGAAAAACGGTTCGTATGGGTGCGTATGTAGAAACAAATGAATTACGAATTTATAAATTAATGAATTACGAAGGTAGTCGTATTATTTAAAAAAGTGAAAGAAGTTTATAGAGCTATACAAATACTCACAACCTCTCTACTATCGACTTCAAAAAAGTTTTTATTTTTTTTCTCAGTTCCGAAAAATGAAACTGGCGTGCTTTAATATTGCATTGGGAATACGATAAAAAAACAAAATCAGTCATTAAATATTTACCTATGAACAAAGCAACAATACTACTACTCTTCCTGTTTTGCTATGGGCTATGTGCTCAGGCTCAAACTCAAGAAGAATTTAAACCAGATTATCTCACGTACCATACCGAGTATGTACCAGAGACTCCTAATGCATCTTCATTTACGATTTATGGAAACACTCCGGTAAATCATGCCACAGGGATTCCACAAATCGAAATCCCTATATTCACTATACAAGAAGATGGAAACTCGATTCCTATTTCACTATCCTATCATGCTTCTGGGGTTAAGGTCGATGATCTGGCCAGTGTAGTTGGGTTGAAATGGACTCTCAATGCAGGAGGAGGAATCTTTAGACAAGTAAATGACAAGATCGACGAAGAAGGTTGGTTAGTTCCTAACTCCAGAGGGATTGTAACTCCCGATTGGTTAGCCTCACAGGGACAAATCAATACTCAAGCTGTTCAACGGCAAATAGGAAGTTCTGATTATTATCACGATTATTATCCCGATGATTTTAGCTATAGGTTCTTAAATCACTCAGGAGCTTTTATCTTTAATCAAGACGGGACCACAGAACAAGAGAAACAATCTTCAATGTTAATTCAGAAAGTTACAGGAGTAGGAAACTCAGCTTATTTTAAAGCTCTCGATGAAATGGGTAACACCTATTATTTTGATAATGATACCATGAGGGAATTAAACTCCAAGCTGGTAGTTACTGGTACCAACGACGGAAACATAAGTACGAATTCAGACTCTTATCCTACGGGTTGGATGCTTAATAAGTTGGTTACTAAAAACAATAAGGAAATCAATTTCACCTACACTCCTTATGATCTGGATTATACCATCAATAATGCTTCTCACTCTATAGGTGTTGCCCCGGGATGTATTGATTTTAATCCTGCGTGCGGATGTTCTGGACTAGGAACAAGTAATAACACTTCAGTTTCTACTACAACTATAGGGTATTCTACCAGAAATCAACTCATTAGCACTATTGAATCTACTACTATTAAAGTGACTTTTAATTACGAACAGGATACTACATTATCTACCTGGCAAAAGAAATTAAGCTCTATTATCATTTTAGATAAAATAGCTAATAAAACGAAGTCATACACCTTTACGTACGGTAAATTCTCTGGAGATTCACGCTTACGATTAGATCAAATTCAAGAGATTGGTTTTGATGGAAGTACAAAGCCTCCGCATAAGTTTTATTATCAGGACGGTAATCTTCCTCTAAAAGGAAGTATGGCAAAAGATTATCATGGGTACTATAATGGAAAAAACAATAGCACCTTGGTCCCCTACTCTCTCAATGCCTATAACACCATAGCTTCAAATTATCGTAGTAGCCTTGCAGATCGTAGAGAAGATTTTAATTTTCTTAAAAGAGGTGTTTTAAATAAAGTTGAGTATCCAACAGGCGGTTCAACTGAATTTACTTATGAGCCTAACGCTGTTCCTTCAACAACAAATAATGATCCAAGATATATACCTAAAGGAGTTCCAATACATGCTTCTGGTGACTATTTTACATCGGGAGGATATAGAGTGTTTAGAACTCCTTTTTCTTTGACCGATGATTTACTGGGTAATTTAGGAACTCCCGTTACCTACGGGGCAACTTCAACAATTTGTAATAATGATCCTAATAACCCAAGTATAGATTGCTCAAGGTTTAACATCTACCCAAAACAAAGTGATGGCAGTCTGGGAACGCCTATATTTTCTCCCTTTAAAGTGATTGGAGCAGAAGGGAGTAAAAATCTTTTAAAAGGAGATTATATTTTAGAACTTAAAGTAAAAGAATCAGAACTTATAGCTAATCCTACTGCACGAATATCAGTAAATCTAAGTTGGAGCGAAAAAGAAACGTCTAATACCCAAACTACACGTTATGCAGGAGGACTTAGAGTAAAATCTATAGTAGACAAAGACACTAATGATAATGTTACTGGGGAGACCCAATATGCTTATGATGGACTCACTGGATATAGTTTAAATATCAGCAATACCATTAAAAGTTATGGAGAAAGAACAGCATTTTCTGCAGAAAATATCGCTTTAAATCCAGCTTTAATCAAATCAGGATATTTTTATAAACAGGTTACTATTAACAAAATAGGAACAGATGAATCGATTAAAACAATAGAAAAGTACACCGATGTTTTTAAAAATAAATCTTATGAATCTCAATTGTTAGAACAAGAGCTGTATAATAAAAATGATAAGGTAAAAAAAACAATCTATACGTATGACAATGATATTGTAAAGACAACACAATTTTGGACACTTAGTGATAAGACACTTTGTTTTACTCCTCTTGGTAGTAGTAAACCTAGTCTTGGATATACTACCCCAAATTCGACTAATTATTATCATCGTAAAAATGTACTTTCTCAAAAAACAGAAATCGATTACTATTATAAAACAGGTGAACCCTTTAACACATCAATTACCCGGTACAAATACGAGTATAATGATGATATGCAGGTTACCAAAGAAGAGTTAGATGGTAGATTGTATGCAGAAAGTGAACAAGCTATTCTGGATGATAACTATAGTATTATACCCGATGGGAAACATGCAGAAATCAGATATACCTATCCTGTAGATCATCAATCAGAAAATACCACTATTGCTACGTTATACAATAACCATCAAACGGGCTTACCGATAAGCAAAAAAGTATATGTAAATAATGATCTTATCCAGGGGCAATACATGGATTATGATCCTAAGGGTAATGTGATTGCTACCTATAGACATCATAAAGGACTATCTAGCCATCAATCTGCTGCAGGACATATCCCATCGAATTATGAATTATATCAGGCGTTTAAACTTGAAGCTGGAAAACCCATTGAAGTACAGCGTAAAGACGGGGTTCCTACTGCTATCTTATGGGATACCACACATAACTACGTCTTGGCACAACTCATAGGAGTAACCAAAACCGAATTAGAGGGAGTTACAGCAGCTGTTAATCTAAAAACAACTACCGATAGTCAACTCAATACACTCTACGATAGTTTACGAAATACTTTTACAGGTGCGCAGATCACCACTTTTGTTCATGACCCGCTAAAAGGGGTTGTGGGAGTGACAGATGCAAGAGGATATACTACCCAATATGATTATGATGGTCTAAGCCGATTGATTTTGGTAAAAGATGAAGATAACCATCTGATCTCTGAGCAAAAATATCACTATAAAAACGAACAGTAAGCACTACAAAAAATGAAAGATACAACACTAAAATATATAGTATTTCTTGTTACCCTGTTTTGTGGTATACAAGGATATTCGCAAGTACCAATTGGAGATGGAAATGGAAATAATGCCTACTACTTTGATGGAGACCATGATAGCTATGGAGATCCTTCTAATCGTGTAATCAGAGCTACACAACCACCAGGTTATGTAACCAATAATCAGGATCTAGATGATAGTAATGCTTTGATTACTAATGTTGCTCCCAAATATTTCTATAAAGATGGTGATGGAGACAATTACGGGGTTACAAACATTAAAGTATATCAAAGTGTACGCCCCACCGGATATGTGATTAATTCGGGTGACTGTAATGATAATAATGCTGCATTACACCCCAATACAATATGGTATCGTGATAAGGATAATGATTCCTGGGGAAATCCCGGTGTAACCAAAAAACAATGTAGCCAACCTTCTGGATATATTCTTAGAGCAGGAGACCTTAATGATGATAATGCACTGATCACTAATATTACACCAAAGAATTTCTATCGTGATGCAGACGGGGATACCTTTGGAAACCCAAATATTAAGACGTACCGTAGTATTCAACCTTCAGGTTATGTTACCGATAATGGGGATTGTGCAGATAATAACGCTGCTATTCATCCTAATACCATATGGTATCGCGATGGCGATGGTGATAGTTGGGGAAGCGATCAGGGAATAGGGGCTATCGGTGATAATACCCCTCCTACAATACAACAATGTATACAACCTATTGGGTACGCTATTAGAAAAGGAGATCTTAATGATGGTAATAATTTGATTACCGATATCCCCCCAAAGAATTTCTATCTGGATGCAGATGGGGATACTTTTGGAAATCATAGTACAAAAACCTATCGTAGTTATCCCCCAGATGATGGCAATACCTATGTGCTAATTGCTAATGATTGTGACGATAACAAAATAGAAATACACCCTAATACGGTTTGGTATAAAGATGGAGATAAAGATACATATGGAGATCCTAATATCACCAAAATACAATGTATACAACCTGCAGGGTATGTTCTTAATGATAATGATTATAATGATGGTACTGAATTCATCACCAATATCCCGCCCAGGTATTTTTATAGAGATGGAGAGGGTGATGGTTTTGGAGATCCTAATGATAAAGTTTATTACAGTGTTCAACCCATTGGATATGTGGATAATGCAGATGATCAATGCCCAAATGAATTTGGTAAGAGTCAGGGATGTTCGTTTTCACCAGAGAATTATATATATACCAAGGTATATCAAAAGCCTGTGACTTCTTCTCAATCTACCGATATTATAGCAAGTATTGCTTTTTTTGACGGACTGGGTAGATCAAAACAAGAAATAGCGATCAAAGCTTCACCAAATCAAAAGGATATTGTAACTCATATAGCATATGATGCATATGGCAGACAGGCCATACAGTATCTTCCTTTTGAGCGAAAAGACACGCATCCTGGTAGTTATGAAGCAGTAGATGTTACTAATGATATCAATAGCTATTATGCAACCACATATGCAGATGATTTTACCGGGGTATCTTTATCTGATATTAATGCATATTCTGAAAGTGTTTATGAAGCCTCTGCACTCAATCGGGTGTTAGAACAAGGGGCGCCAGGAAAAGCTTGGAAAGTTAACAAAGAAAGTGATGCCGATCACACCATTAAATTTGAGTATAGATCAAATACTACAGCAGAAAATATTACATCTTTTAAGGTGAATTTTGCAAATCCTGGTAATACAGAAGTACCTAACTTAACAAAAGTTAGGAATTATGTTGCAGGAGAATTATACATAACCATTACCAAAGATGAGAACTGGACTCCTACAGATGGGAATCTGCATACCACCAGAGAATATAAAAACAAACAAGGACAGATTGTATTAAAGCGTACCTATAATAATGTAGTCACATCTATTGAGGGAGGAGCTTCTGTAACAACTGTAGAAGAGCATGATACGTATTATGTATATGATAAATATGGTAATCTTACTTATGTGATCCCTCCTAAAGTGACTATAGCTGATGGAGTAAGTGAAACTGAACTTAGTGAATTATGTTATCAATACCATTATGATTACAGAAACCGACTGATCGAAAAGAAGATTCCCGGTAAGGATTGGGAGTATATTGTATATAACAGATTAGACCAGCCTATTCTTACCCAGGATGCCAGCTTAAGAAAAGAGAATTCTGATAAACCCTGGGATCAGTGGTTGTTTACAAAGTATGATGCGTTTGGAAGAGTAGTATATACAGGGACTATTGTAGACAATAGTGTAAGAAAAGTATTACAAAGCAGAGCTAATGCGTGGAAACAATCTCAATATGAAACCAAAAGTACTACACCTATTAGCATTAAAGGGACATCAACATACTATAGTATGGATGCCGCCTACCCAAACAGAGGATTCTATAAAGTATATACCATCAATTACTATGATGACTACACTTTTGATATCGCCGGATTGACCAACCCGGGAACAGTATATAACGAAGCTATCACCGATCGAACCAAAACACTAGCTACAGGAAGCAAAGTACGGGTGTTAGACACTAATGATTGGATTACCACGGTTACCTATTATGATAAAAAAGCAAGGCCCATATATGTAGCCAGTAAAAATGAATATCTCAATACTACTGATATTGTAGAAACCCAATTGGATTTTGTAGGTAAGGTAGAAGAAACCAAAACTACCCATACCAAAGGCAGTAATTCAGCGATAGTTACCATAGATACCTTTACCTATGACCATATGGGTAGAATGGGTACCCAAACCCAAAAGATCAATACTCAAACTCCAGAGGTAATTGCAACTAATACCTACGATGCTTTAGGGCAATTAGAACGTAAACAAACAGGAGGAGGATTACAAGAGGTAGATTATACCTATAATGTACGGGGTTGGCTAACCAAAATTAACGATCCTGAGGCGGCTCTTGGTAACAAACTTTTTGCTTTTATGATCAATTACAATACTCCGCAACATGGGGCTACTGCACTGTTTAATGGTAATATCTCTGAAACAACATGGAAAACTGCCAATGATAATGTAGAGCGACATTACAAATACAGTTATGATGCTCTCGACCGACTAA
>NZ_JACA01000065.1 GCF_000520995.1 Aquimarina macrocephali JAMB N27
ATATTTTTTCGGGATGGATTTATAGTGACAGCCCAAATTCTGGGATCTTCTTTTTTATGAAGAAACAAGGAGAGACAGGTTATTTTACTAATGTAGATGCTATAGAAACTACACAAAAAAACAACTGGGTTTATCTAGAGAAGAAAGTACTGGTGCCTGCCAATATTCGTACAATCAATATAAGATTGGATAATGATGGAGGAGGAACTGTTTGGTTTGATGATATTAGTGTTAGGCGAGTAAACCCTTCTACAGTTTCAGAGATCGTTGAAGAGAAAAATTATTATCCCTTCGGAATGTTACATTCTGGATATAATTTTGCTGTAAATGGTAGAAAACATAACTATGGTTTTGGTGGAAAAGAATATTCAGAAGAACTAGACTTAAACACTTATGACTTTGGAGCAAGAAATTATGACCCTTCTTTAGGTCGATGGTTTGTAATAGATGCTCTTGCCGATGCTACAGGTCAAATTCATAACTCTACTTATGCTTATGCAATGAATAATCCGGCTTATTTTGTTGATCCAGATGGAAATTGCCCTCCAGGAGTTGATTGTGTTGGAATTATGACTAAAATAGCTAATTTTTTTAGTAATAATACAAAAGCAACCGGAAGTGCTCAAGGTGCTCATGTTGAACCTTTAGATGGGGGGGAGAGAGCTTATGGATTTAAAGCTCAAGGAGAAATTGAAAATTATGATGGTTATGGAACAAAACTTAGCGGTGAACTATCTGGATTTAGCGGAGGTTATCAAGATAAATCCGAAACTGGCGTTTTAGCTGGTGAAGCATCTATACATGGTCTTAAAGCAAAGGCTACATCTAAAAATGATTTAGTCGAAACAAAAATTGAAGCAACTCTATTTGAGGGTAAAATAGATGGAGCAATTGGAACTTATTCTAAAAAAAATGGAAAAGAAGGTTCTATCGTTAGCGGAAATGTTGGTGGATATGTTGCGAAAATTACAACAAATACATCTATAACTATTCCCGATGCTTTCCCTGTTATTGGAGGAGCTAAAATAGGTGTTACTAGAGGAGCAACTTTTGTAAGTGCTCATGCTGGTGGAACATTAGAAGCTACAACAAAACAAGATGGTGCAATAAACTTTAAAGCTCAAGTTCATTATGGATTTGGTGCTGGAGTTAAATATGGTTTCTCTTATTCATCAAGTAACATAAAAAAATAAATAAATGGAAATACTTTATATGCTATTTTTTGGAGTAATTAATTTTTTAATTTACTATTATTTAGTTGGTGGTTTAAGAATTAATAGAAAAATAATTATATCTTTAATTATATCTTTAATTATATTTTTATTAGTACAGATTTTATACCTCAATGAATTTTATTTAATCAATAAAATTTTTTATGATCTTTTATTTTATAGCTTTCTAATTATTTTAAATCATTATAGTTTTGAAGCTTTAATTTTATTTTTTATAGGAAGTGAAGAAAAAATTAAAGATGCTCCTGTTGATAAAAAAAGATTGGTATTTATTATTAATATTATGAGGCATATAATAATTTATTTAATGATTTTTGCTTATCAAATTAATTCTATTTTTAATATTTAAAAGAAATGAGAAATATTATAACCAAGAAAATATACTTGCTTTGTTTTGTAAGCTCTATATTAAGTTGTCAAACGCAAGTGTCTGAAATAAAGCAGTTCAAAACTGATGCTTTTTCTATACTTTATCCAAGTAATTTAAAATTAGATAAAAGCAAAGTAGATCGAACAGAATTTATGTTGTTTACTGAAAAAACATCTGAAACAGATAATTTTATAGAGAATATAAATTTAGTTATACATGATTATAACATTTCTCTTAAAGAGCATATAAAGTATTCTAATATAGAGGTTGCAAAAATTGCTACAATAACTAAAAGCGAAACAATAGACAATAATAATTTAAAAATTCATAGGATAGTTTATACGTTAACAGAAAACAATGTTGATTTAACCGTTCTTCAACACAGCTTAATTGTGAATAACAAAGTATTTGTTTTAACATTTTGCGGTAAATCTGTAGAGTTTAATAAATATCAATCAGAAATGGAGAATATAATGTTAAGTTTTAAATTATTAAAACATGATAATTATATTCGCCCTCGAAGATTATAGAATAAATTTTAAATTTGAATAGTTCAAATATTTATAAAGCTTTATTCAGTACATTCATATAAAATAAGCCTCTTAATTGAGGCTTGTTTTTTTCTACACAAACGGATTAATCGGAGGTTTCGCTCCTTTAGGATATCCCCAGGCTACATATTGTGATTTAGAATCGTCACTATCCAGATGCACAAAAGTTTTCCCCACCCCAATACGTTTAAATCCAACTAATTTTGCAGCCACCACAATTTTATTTCTAATGGATTTGGTAGGCATACTGATATCCGCAGCTTTACAAGTAGGTATTTTATGAGATGAATTAGACACTCCACCCACTTTAGTATTCCAATACGCAGTTCTAGCTCCGGAGTTGATATTTCTAAATATGGGATATTTGCTTTTCTTTTCCAGTTTCTGAAGCATTCGGATAAACTGTCTATCCATGCAACGACCAGATCCCGGACTATCGGGGCTATCAAATTTCTTCAGATCAATTTTTTGTTTTGCTTTGGTGGTTCTCCATACTATTGCACCCATCACAGCAATAGATACTGCCGATACTCCCCATATGATATGTTGCTTGTTTTTGAACACCAGTACTACTTACTACAATTACAATTCTTCTTTTTAGCTTCTA
This sequence comes from Aquimarina macrocephali JAMB N27, assembly GCF_000520995.1. GTDB lineage: Bacteria > Bacteroidota > Bacteroidia > Flavobacteriales > Flavobacteriaceae > Aquimarina > Aquimarina macrocephali. The sequence goes on from NZ_JACA01000065.1 coordinate 2,761, forward strand.
CTGCTTTGGATTTCATATAAATACTAAACCCCAGGTTGATAATACTCACCATTAAAAACAACTTAAAAAGCGTATTATTCTGTGTATTCTCCTTATCCATGTTATTTTTTGTTTTTTTGATAGCTGCGTAATTGATCTTCCAGTTGATCAATGTATTTCTTTAATTCATTGATGCGATCCCGTTGTTTGATAATAACCTGCTTCATTTCGGTATTGTCCTTTTCGAGTTCTTCAATCCGTTTCTCCATCTTTTCAGACCATTGCAATAAATTATTGATCACAATATCATTCGCCTGTACCGTAAGGTTTTGCGTTTCTGCTTTTTTAAGCTTCTTTTGCGTACGAAACTGCAATACGGTTTCTATGGCTTTCCAAAAACCATGAGCTGTAATCACGACAGCTGCTAATTTCAAATATTCCATAAGGTTTTTATTTTGGGTTACTCTTAAGTACTGCTACAGCTACCACTATAGCACCAACCACCATAATTATAATAGGTGCGAATAACATCTTCTTCTTGTTGAGTTTTTTCAGCACTATAATCTGCTGTATTTCTTTCATCAAGCGTTTGATCTTTACCGCATAATTAGGATCTGTGGCATATCCTGCTTTTGCTACTTCCTTTGCAAAACGATATGGGTTTTTCTTATGTTCTAATGCATATTTATATCTGGCGTTTTTAAAAAGTAATCCTGCCCAATCCACAAAAGAGTAAAATGGACTGGGATAGGCTCTAAATACATCTTTGACTTTATACTTCCATTTTCCACTGGAGGTTTGAATTGGATATCCCGGATAAATAAACGGGAAGTGCCGTGTCGGTAAAGACGAGTATTCGGTTGTGGTGATCAATTGGGTTTGACCTTGCGACCATCCCCCATAATTCTTTCCTGACCCTTTTTTAATTCCAAACATCATATTGCCTTTGATGGATTTCCCCCATCCGGATTCCAATGCGCTTTGCGCCAGTGCAAAGACCACAGGAATACCAGAGGTTTTTGCTGCTTTTTTAGCGTGCAAGTAATACCGAATTACAAAACGTTCTTTAGGGGTCAATACAGCCATTGAATTTTCAGTTTTTTAAAATTGAATGATATCATCAAATTCCAACGGTACTTTAGCCAGGTAAGGAGGCACTTTTATAATCACTTCATCGGTAGCAAATTGTGTAGTCCCTCCTATGGTGACTATCCCCTGATCATTCATCTGGCAATAGAAATGATCCCCTACATTAGTAAAGGCGTTCCAGGCAAATATGCCAATATCCGCCGTTATAGGTTTAGGGAGTTTGATCACTGCGGTTCCAATATTCCCCGGGCCTCCGGTTCTGCGAAGCCGTATGTCATACCCTGTTACCATATTGCCATTGATAACTGCATATCGGTTACGGTTCTCCAGGTAGAACACTCTATTAATATTAATATGCTCATCAGGAATGGCAAAGACCTCCTGAAAGTTTTTAGTGATTTCTAGTGCATCACTTTGATATCCTGCATTCATAGTATTTTAGTTACTGATTAATAAAGTAGTGACTACCAGGATACTTCCCGTTAATAAAATCTTATGTAGTCTACTGCGTTTGATTCTTTTGTCTTTTCTTTTGAGGGTACGAGTCATTATATCCATACTTTCCTTGTTATTGCTTACGATACTGACATAGTTCTTCAGTTGTGTTTTTTGAAGATCGATCACACTATCTTTTTGATAGGTCAGGTAGTGCAACCTCCAGTTCGTGATGGACAGCTGAGTCACTAACGAATCATTATAGTTTCCTAACTCCAATAGCTTAGCCAGTTCCCTGGACTGTGCTATGGTAAAACAGAAGTGTTTTTTATTCTTGACCAGCAGTACTTTGGGTACTAAATCTTGCGAAATACCGGTATAACTCATCATCAGTATACCGATCCATAACACGTATTTTTTCATCTTTTCTGGTTTTTAATGCTGTAATTACCCTTTGATCATTTACAATCAATTCCTTAAGACTATCCGCCTGTATTTCCAGTAGAAATATTTTTTCATCCAAAATGCCATTGACCTCGATCAGCATTTCATTATGATGCTCCATCTCTTTCATTCTCTGGGTATCCTGGGTATCAAATCCTTGTTCTTCTCCCGGAATGATCCATATAAACAAAATCCCCAATACCACTATACCAACGGATAGTGGTAGTATCCATTTCGATAGTTTCATAACTGTTCTGTGTTGTTTTGAGGTTGCTCTTTCTTCGGAAATATGCGCTCTAATAGTAGCTCCAGGATAAACTTGTGAAACACCACTGCAAATACAAAAGATTGTAAGAGCCGTTCCACTCCCATAAGTCGATATCCACGTATAAAAAAGATAAACACCGCATATACAATTCCTATGATCAGTACCCGATATCGGGTACGAATACTTATCCCAAGCCCATTGACGATCCACTGGGTTACCCTATAATGATTGATGGCATAGGAAATTAAAATAAAGGTGATGATATATCCCCAATCCAGTGCATTGAGATATCCTATGATGTTTTGAAATACTGCTTCCATATGTTTTTTATTTAAGATTTTTTTTAAGGTGTATCACTTCTTTTTGGATGGCTGCCAATTGCATATTGGGGAAATAGTTTTTGATTAGGTGGGAAATCATTACTACTGCAATCCCAGATACCAAAAGGCTCAATACGATTTTGATTAAGGTCTGGTTGGTCAGGGTGATGGTCACCTCTGTTTTTATCCCATCCTTATCAATCAGAGCATCCAGGTAGTTTTTAATATTTCTTTTCTGTTGTGCCATAGTTTATAGCTGTATTTGCTGATGAATAGGGATTTCCATTTTATGTTTTTCATAAGTAAGCTGATCTACGGTATCCCTTTTTAAACTTTTTTTGACCAATGTTTCGGTTTGTGTATCATACGTTCCGGTTACCGTACCTTTCCACCCGTGATTTCGTAATAACCATATTTGAAGGCGTTCTACTTCCTTACCCGAGCTTCCTTTTTGTAAAGGGAAAATGTGATGTTCTTCAGCTTGTACTTTCTTTATGTCCGGCTTGATCTTCTGAAGTCGAGTCGTTTTAGGAATTTTGGGTTTAGGTATAAATTCTGGTTCAGTGGGTATCTGTGATACCTCTTTTTTTGCTATGGGTTTTTTAGGGTTTCGAAACAGGTAATAAGTCAGCATACTAACTCCTGCAATCGTTCCTGCAATCCATAAGGCTTGCTGTGTACTTTTATCTATCATCATGATTTGATCATTTTTAAACTTAGTTTCATTCCTTCTATATCTTCTTTAGTAAAAGCATCCTTGCCTAAACGCTTTCGTGCTGCCTTGACCGTTTTACTACCAAACTTGCCATCCACTCCGTCTTTATTCTTTCCGGAACGCCCCAGGTCTTCGTTATAAATTTTCAGGTATCGTTGCAGCAGCTCCACATCTGCATGACATGTTCCATACTCCAATGGATACTGGGTATTAGCACACCGAAATCGTGACCGAACCACTGTTTTAGGGGTTCTTTCGGAAGTAGCATCAGCAGTGTCAAGTAGCATGAGATCCTCATTATTTTCTTTTCGTTTTCTATACCATAGGTAGGCTGCACCTCCCAGAATAACAATACCTGTGATAGCAATCCATAGCGTAGTATCGGTGGATTTTTGTTTTTGTATAACAGCTTTCTTTTTCATTTTTTATATCGTAGTTATTTACAGTAGAATGATTAAACGGTGTCTATGACACCTTGTAGTTGGGTAATTTTCGTACAGGCTTGTGGACATAGGTTTCCATTTCTTTTTTGCTTAAAAAACTATTCAGGTATTGCCACATATCGGTTTTATACTGTTGCCAGAAGGCTTTTGAGATACTGGCCACCTGAGTTTTATCTCGTAATCTTTTAAATATTCGTTGTACGGCTGCTTCATCATCGTTAAATTTCCCTTTTGCATTTTTTAAGGTCTTTGCATACGAAGAGGCTGCCCCTGGGAATAGTTCCTGAATCCCTTTTCCTCTAAGCCATTTTTTTACATCACTTATATAATTCATATCATAAGGGTTTTTCCAATTGGGTTCTTCTACTGCCTCGCCGGGTGTAGTCTTAATTCCTCCCTTCTTTGAAGTTCGTGGAACTATGGAAAGATCAAATCCATCATTCGCATCTTTCTTTGGTTTAAAAAACAGGAAATATGCTCCGATCCCTAGTCCCGCTACTCCTAATCCTGCTATCCCCCATCGTATGTTTTTTGTCATCTGCATCTGTTCTGGTTTTATACGGTTCTATACTTTGGTAATCTTCGTATAATGCTCAATACCTTTTTTATTTCTTGGGTATCAAAATGGTTTTGTAACTGTTCTATCAAGTTCACCTTATAGGTGTCCTGGTATGCTTTGGCAAGCTGTGATGCCTGCACTTTATCTTTAAGGTTTCTAAGGACACTATAGATCATTTCTTCATTGTCTCCTCCCATATACCACGGACGAAATCCTGAATGCAATTGCGTGGCCATACGTTTAGCGACACTTTTTTTTAATACCGCGATACGTCCCGGCAAATGCTGGAGTACTTTTTGAGCATAATGCACATCAAAAGCAACTTCAGTAGGTAACCCTTTGGTAACAGGATGTAACCTTTGAGTCAATGCTCCCAACAGGTCTTTAGTAAACCGATCCCGTTTACGTGTTCTCGATCTATGGTAGAGTGATCCTGCCCAGGCTATAGCGACGACACCTCCTGCTATTTGTAATTTCTTTATCGTGTTCATCTTCTGAGTAATTGTAAAGCTCCTTTGGTACTTCTTCCTATAGGTGTACGCATCGCTACATCCTTAATATCCATTTGTTTTGAGCTTTTCCAGAGTATACTTCCTATCACCACCAATAAAAATCCTAGCGTTAGCGGTATTCCCCAGGAAAGTAGCCCCGTTAGGTTTTTTCCTAAGCCTGACAGGTTGCTACCCATCTTTGAGATATCTGCAATAGTCCTGGTAGCTGCACTGGAAACATCGATTCCGTTTTTCTTTAGCCAGTGGTTAAAATCGGAATTGGTCGTACAGCTCGCATTACCATTGGATTTCCAGGTCACTAACCAAAGCATCTTTGCATTGGTACTACCCACTGTTTTTTGTAAACTATTGAAATAGGTAACCCAAAGCTCGCAAGGGTCACCGGACTCCGGAACCAGAAACTTCTTGTTTTGTATATCAATTTCAATAGGCATAGGATTGTATCGGTTTAAGATTTAAATATGCTTTTTCATTTTCATTGCTATTCTTTTTGCTCTGGAGTATTCATGGTTGTTTTACCAGATCTCCGTTTCCTTCTTGGTTTAGGTTCTGTTAGTATCATTAGCAGCGCACCTGCCAGTACTCCAATAGAAAAACCTGCGATAAACGTTATTTCTGTTTTCATATGATGATATATTATGCTGCATTACCTATAGGATTAAAGGGTAGGTCAGACTCCTTGTGGTGTATTTCCCGAAAACCTAACAAGCGATTTGCAGGATATGCTTTAATAGAAACCTGATTATTCTGATTGCCTCCTAAACAATAAATCTGTTTACCATCGGCACTATACCCGATATAAAATCCAACATGACCTTTCCAACTGCTTTTGCGTTCCCGCCAAAAAATGACAACATCCCCTTTGGTTGGGGTGTATGTAGGTTTTCCTACTGATAACCAGGAACGAGCATCTAGTTTCCCGCTACAGGCATAACCTGATTGTAAGGCAATCCAATTGGCGAAGCAACTGCACCAGGCCGTTTCATCATCTTGTACCCATTGGTTTCCGGTATCCTTAAAATATTGGAGGATTCTGGGGTTATGGGTGCTACCAATACGTTCTGTAATTCCATATTCTGCCAGTGCGATTTCAATAGTTTTTCTCATATCATTATTTTTTTACCACTACACCTTCATCAAGGAATTGTCCTCTTTTGATTTGATAGTAATAGGTTATTAGAGTAATGGTTTGTTTGGGGGCAATTTGAAACAACCAACCGTTTTGTCCGTTAAGAATAGTTCCCTTCAGACCTGATACCTCGTATACACTTCCGAAATTCTGTGGATGGCTATACCTGGATAAAGAGATAGGATAGGTGTCTATCGCTCCACTCATACTGACCTCTTGTACTTGTAATACCGTAAAGCGTTCTATACCGGATAGTACAAACTTTACGTGTTCCACCATAGCGGGGTTAAACCTGAAATCTTCCTGTTTTTCAATATATCCTTCATTAATGGTCACTGCGCTGCTATCTTTACTATAGGTAATCAGCGAAATACTCCCTGATGTGGGATTACTACTATACATGCGATCATTTTTTATATCAATGGCAATTCCTGTATTCACCTTGCCCAGGGACAGGGTTGTTAGTACCATATCAGAAGTATCAATAAGGGAAAAGGTATCATCATCACGATTCCCTACATACATAAGTTTACGGGTAGGGTGATATGCGATTTTATAGGGATTCGCTCCTACAGCAATGGCCGCTTTGGGAATATTAGTATCCAGATCAATAGGGATTACGGTATTTGTTCCTGAAGACACTACATAGAGATGGTTGTTTACAGGGTGATATACTCCGGTAGTGGGTGTGTCTCCAATATCTGGAATTGTGGTGATCACCATAAGATTGGCATCCAGAACAGTAATGCTATCATCCCCGGAATTCAGCACATAGGTATGTCCATTGTCAGGATGGATCACAATACTACGAGGGGATTTACCAACACCCACTGTAGCAATCACCATTTCTGTAACAGTATCGATAATAGTTACCGTGTTGTCAGCAATGTTAGCTACATATACTTGTTTACTAAAAGGGTTAAACGTAACTCCAATAGGACGTATGCCTACAGGAATTGTTTTTACAACCTCCAGATTTGTAGTGATCACACTCACGGTATTGTTTAGAATATTCGCCGTATAGACCTTCCCGTAGTTTGGGGAATCAGCATCAGTATGAACGGTCAGATCTACCGGCGATCGGTCAGAGACCGAATTTGAAATAGGTGAGATGGAAATCATTTTTACAACTCCATTCCTATCTAAAACAGTGATATTATCCGATAATTGATTAGCGAGATAGGTATACCCATTAAACGGATTCACTAGCATTCCTTGCGGGTAAATGCCTGTTCCCTGGGAGCTACTCGTACTAAGGGTACGGATGATATGTTTAGGCAGATCTCCTGGAAGTGCAGGACTTACCGGAGGCTTTTTATGACCACTCCACAGATGCACTTCCCGCTTGATATCGGAAGTATTGGTAATGGTTACCTGGGTAGTATCGTAGTTTTGTTCTAAACCTGTATAGAAATCATCAGTACGTACTATAGGCTGTTGTATTTTCTTTATCAACTTCGGCTTAGGAGTTACAAATCGTTGGGGTAGTGATTGTTTAGAAGAAAGTACTGATAAGGGTTGGGTAAGGATATCCGGTGCTATAAAATCATCTTCAGCTTCCACTGAAAGATCTGTTTTTATAACAGTTTCTTCTGAAGTGTTCTGGTTTCGCCTTTTTTCATACAACGCCCAAAGAGCAGCCAATCCAATGCCTGTAGTGAGTACTAGTATTTCTGTACTTTTTTTCATGCTGCCAGAGTATATTGATCGATAAAAGCAATAATATCTTTGGTGCGTTGCACTTGTGCTGCACCAATAAGTTCAGGGTAAAGACTAAAGATTTTTGTCGCAGCATATACCGCTTCGATCTTTGGAAACCCATAATCGAGGTAGTGTCGGATGCCACACAAGTCTGCTGTTTGTTGACTTCTGGTGTTTAAAAACCAATGACACCCTTCATGGGATAAAATGGCTACCCGTACCGGAATGCTAAAGGTTTTAAATAACCGCATGGAGATCTGCACCCTTGGCATTCTCCGATGGGTACGGGCTGGGGTAATCAATTCGTTTCCATAGGCATCTACAATGTCGGGCAGATATTGGAACAGAAATTCTCCATCAGGGCTATCATAAAACCCTGCGGGAACATATCCTGCTTTTTGAGCAAATTGTATGGAGAAATCCATATACCGCTGCTGCTCCGGACTTGCCCATATCTGTGGAGAAATCATTTTTTTGATCCTAAAATCTACAATGGTAATCCCTTCTTCTGTGTAGCCTCTTTTATCATATAGCTCCAGTTCCAAATACTCCGCTGTGACAGGTAATGGAATTTGAATATTCCGTTCTTGTCCTCTGTCCAGTTGTACTTTTCTTCGGAAATAATGGGTATTGGGATGGTTTGGATCATATACCATGATTCCTACGGGCATAGCGTGTTTTGCCCTGATGGTAAGGGCAATGGTAAACGCTTCTCTATTGGCAGGAATGGGAATAATCATACGATTTTATTTATTGTTTGGTGATCCGTACATAGTTGCGTTGATTCGTTTTATAGACCATAACCCCAACAACCCCTAGTCCAAGAAGTACAGCTCCTCCAATGATATAGGGAGTATAATTAGGTTTCTTTTCTTTTTGATGAGCATCTTTGGTATCTGTACCTAATCCAAGAGAAAAATCTTTTGGAGTTTCTCCTTCTGACATAGGATCTGTGGGGATGGGTTTATTTAAAAGCGTATCTACTGCGCCTCCAATAGCCTGCCCACCACCAATATCACGATAGGCTTCCCCTAACTTGGAAAATAAAGTCCTGCGTCTTTCCCGACGTGCGATTCGTTTGGGATCTGATCTGCGTTTTGCTCTTCTTGCCTTTCGTCTGGCTCTACGGGCTGCACGACGTTTCTTTCGTTTTTCCTTATTCCCAAAAAAATCATCGTGTAACTGATCTTCTAATACGTATTCTGTTTCTCCTGCAATCATACCATTGTAATTTTATATTTTTCAACTATCAACTATCAACTACTAACCAAATCCCCTAAAGCACATATAGTACCCGTAACCTAGAATCTTGCGTATCAAAAGGAATGGCACTATAGGGTTTCCCTACAAAAGGGTATCCTTTGGCTTCTCCGGGGTTTAAGTTGACACCGTTAACCATAACAGCCGTGTCTCCCACATTTTTTATTGAAGCATACAAAAACCCTAATGGGATTTCTGCAGGTGCTGTAAATTCCTGTTCTGTAATTTTAGCGAGTATGTCCATATGATTTCTGTTTTGTGTTGGCAATACGGGAAGTAAAAAACCAAACTGCTGCGAGTGCTACTACTGCCGTAACTCCTATTTTTAGCATGGTAGCTTTGTCCTTTTTTCCTTGCTCTTTTTTTTCGGTTGCCTCTTTCGTAGAGGATATGGCTTCTTGTTGATTCCCTATGCCCACGGGTTGATATTTTGCATTTCTTCCACTGCTAATCCCTGGATTAGCAGCACTTCGTGATGCCGGGAAATTCCGGGTGATCATTTTTAGTTTTTTGCGTTTTGGCTCTTCGACCTTGCTCAGTGTACCCTTTTTTGATACCAGTGGTTGTAGGATCGGGTAGGGTTTTGCTACGCTATTGCGACCCTGATGATCAGTACGCCTCATAGGTTTGTTTCTGACAGTAGATCCCCAATGGGGTTTCTGTCTTGGGATCGTCATGCTAAATGGAGGCACGTGCCTCTTTACAGGTTTCACAAATCTTCGCTCTACTGGTCTTGCTCTATTTCTTCCTCGTCTTCCTCCAAATGGAAGTCCAATCGTTTGCGAGCGTTTTCGGGGAGCCATACTAAGTGCCCTGCGACGATTCCGTTTTCGTTTTTTTCGTTTCCTAAGATGCCTTCTCACCATATGGTGTAAAAACGGATTGTAATCCGTCTCACTGGCATAGAGATCATACTGGGTAGCAAAAGGGTTCATACAAAAGAGGATTTATAGTGGCATATTCTTATCGAGCTATAGGGGCAACCGGGGGAGCATAAGCGATCGGTACGGGACTGGATTTTTTGGAAACCACCATCCCTATACCTACAATGGCAATAACCCCCAATCCCCCTGCAATCATAAGGATGTTGTTTTTAGATTTCTTGGCTGCTTCTTTCATTTCCCTGATCCGGGCTTCTTCTTTTCGTTTTTGTTCTTCTTGCTGCCTACGCATCTCTGCACGCTGTCGCTCTTCCCGTTCCCGTTGTCGCGCTTGCATTTCCTGCATCCGGCGTTCCATATCCATTCTGGCGCGTTGTGCTTGTTGGGAGGCTTTTTGGGCTTCAGCTTTGGAAGCTGCCTGTGCAGCAGCATGGTTAGCAGCCCTTCTTCTTTTCTTTTTTTTTCCTCCTCCAAAGAGGCTTCCTACAATACCAATAGCTCCTTTGGCCAATGCACCCCAGAATTCATCTTCATCCTCTTCATCTACATAAGAACTGTAATTGAGATCTTGTAACTGGAGCATTTCTTTTCCGTTTTTTTGAATATGCACAGTGACTAAATCCCCCAGGTCATCGATAAATTTAGGATCACGATCCTTCATTAGTTCTACTACCGCGCCAATAAGCTGTTTCCGGTTGGGAATAGTGCTAAAGCCAACCCCATAGTCTCTCAATAGAGAAACTACACTCTGGGGTTTGGTCAGGATCAAATGGCTAATCAAATTGATCGCTTGGTTATAATCTTGTTGTTTTCGGTTCATATCTGATTTATTTTTTTAATACGGAGCAAACGACAAAACCTCCCAAAAAACTCATGCCGATCAGTAATAATTCCTCTCGTTTAAATGGGGGATGTTGCTGTGCTGCGGGTGTCGTATCTTTTGTGTTTTCCTGGCTATCCTCTGATTGTAAAAGCCGTCTTTGTCGTAATTCATTCCATACCACCTGTACCTCACTGGCAAGCTTTTGATCTTCAGGGGTACTATTGGATTTCTTTACAATACGGGTATAGTACTTCTCTAGTTTTGCATCAGGGAGATCTGTAAACTGATCTAAAAAGCTGTCTTCATCACCCGAACCATTGTAATTGGAATGTCCACAAGAACCACAAAAATTATCCTCCTCTTGGTAACTATCATTACTACAGGCGTTACAACTTCCTTTCTTTTTATCCGTGGTTTGTAAGGCAAGGATCGCTTTTTTATCTGGGTGTACCGCTAACAATTGGGTAATGATGGATTTTCCGTTTTTCTTCACCAATTCTTTAGTGGCTTCTACCAGATGGTGTATATTTTTTGGGGATTCATAACCACAATCATACAGTAGCTTTCGTACCGGAACAGGATTATTATACACGATATAGTCTATACTGTTTTGTGCGAACTCCTTTTGTTTTTTTGAATGTTTCATAGGCTCCTTTGATTAAAAATTCCAAAGCAGATACAGCCAATGCATCATCATGCTATATTGACTGTATCCTATTGGAAAACAAAAAAAGTTATCATCTTCGTCTTTTCAGACGTGAAGTGGCTTTACCAATTGTTCTTGGTCCACTTTTGCGTTTTCGTACCCTTCGTGGTCGTAATCCAAACGCTCTGGGTCGTCTTTGATACCGCATGTCAATTTGAGGTAGTCCGGTCATACGGGGAGTACGAGAGAGTTCAGCTACATTACGACCTTCCAACAAGTTGCCCATGTTTGCTCTAGCACGGATGGTAAAAGTAAATACGGAGGTCGTGTTTGGATTGATCGTTAACTGTATCGAGCTTTGACCACTCACATTCATGGCAAATCCACCTGAATCCACCATGTTTTTATCAAAATTCTGTGGAGAGCTGGAGTTTCTAGGCTGCCATACTCTGGTGGTAATCGTCCCTGAAGCGGTCTTGTTCACAATCTTCAATACATTGTCAAATTGTAAGGCGTTGCTTACTGAGTATTTCAGTCCGACAATCTTAAAGGGGTTACTCTTACTTTCTTCTCGCACCTCTTTATGGCTGGATTCTTCTACTTCAACTGTGACTCCATCGGGTTGTTGGGACTCCTGGTTTCCTCCGAAGATAACAGCGGTCTTTGCCTCATCGGTGGTGTTTTTAATCGTCACTGTTAGGGTACGGTCATTAGGGTCTATCTTTCCAATGGAAGCACGGGAATAATTATCATAGTCCTCATCATCATACTGATCTATATACCCTTCATCATCATCAAATTCATCATCATACCCATCGTAATCATCTTCGAGTCCATCCATCCCACTATCAAAATCATCTTCTTCGTCATCATACATTTCCATACCGTCATAATTATCATAACGCTCTTCTGCATCGTCCTGATAACGCATTAATTCATCATTATAATCGCTCATTTCTATTGTGTTTTATATCACAACTGTAGTGTGATGTTTTACATATTACAACCTTCAAAATCCTTTACTTTTTCATAACAAAAGTGGCACTGCCACCTCACTCTCTAAAGGGTTATGCTTTGTTGTTTTGGATTTGTGGTTTTTTAATTGCTGCAAGCTTTTTAGCTTTTCTTTTTGCAAGCATTGGGGCTACGTAGAATGTTCCTACTGCAATCCCTGCGACTACCATAACTGCACCAACTGTTAATAAGGCGGAGTAGTCTAAATCTTTTGTGTCTGCCATTTCATTTTGTTTTACGTGAATATTTGGCGCGGTCTCTAAACCGTTGAAAGGCTAAATTCGGGAGGTAATTTGAAAAAAACACGCACGTTTTTTACTACGCGGTTTCAAAAAAATGAGGAATGTGGAACTGATGGGATGCCCCGAATTGTGAAGTGTAGTAAAACTTTTTTCTACTAAATCCAGAATATCACAAAGGTGATCATTAGACTATGAAATATAGCCCCATACAATTATAATAAAAAATGAATAAAACTTAATCCTAAATAAATTCATAACATATTGACAGTCAACTAAATTAATTGTTTATATTTATTATTTCTTAATGTAGTCAACCCCTCCTTATATCGTTTTTTCTGAAAAAATATAATCAAATACCTTAAGTTTTATTGAAGCATGGGGAAGTTAAAAGTGTTCTTTTTATTAATTGTTTTGAATATCAATGGCTGGTCTCAAGAAAAACCTAATTTCAAGGAGAAGTTAGACATTGTCAATCAGTCTATTGAAATCAACTACAAAAACAAAGTCATTACCTTAGATAGCCTTTTATTGTTTTATTCTGTATACGAGAACGATGGTATTATTTCCATATCCGCATCCTTAAAAGATAATACCCAATATAATTCATTAATAGAATTAAATTTAGTTTGTAGCGAAATCATTAAAATCTTTCGCGGATTGAATAAAAAAACGATCTTCGAAAGATATAAGAATACATTAAACAGTAAAGCTGAAGAAATTATTTTTAATCTATCTATTGGAACTTACTCGGAACCAATTCTATTTATACCTAACAGAAAAGTTGAGAAAAAAGTACTGTTATCAATTAAATATAACACTCGGTTAGAAAGTCTAATTTTTAAAACAAAGTATCTAATTTCGAAAATAGCACTTCATAGAGCACATAGACAACATAGAAACTTTCTAGGATATCATTTTTTTATCCCAAAAAATAATGAAATTCATACTATAGCTTCTATTATTGGCAAAAGAGCTTCCTACCCTTTATCTTCTAAATACTACGCAATACCAATAGGGAGATATAGCTTTAGGCTTTCCCCAAATTCATTTCTAAATGAACGTTCTGTTATTCTTTCTATTGGAGATAGAAAAGAATATGTTGAAAGGTTTTTTGAAAATAAATTATACACTTTCTTTCACCTTAATTTTAAGGAGTATAAAGATAAAAACAAACTTAATGTGGTGAGACTAACAAAAGAAGTTTATTTATCTCGTGTTAATGGTCTTATATCAAAAAATGATGGTGTCTGGGAAAACGTTCAATTGATATATGATGTTTGGATTGAAGATTTTTCTGATCAAACAATGAAAATTAACTTGCTTTTTATTTTGGATGGGAAGTACATAAAAAAAAGACCTGGAAAAGAACCTTCACAAAATTTCATGAATTCCAAAGGAATAGATTTTGAAAACAGTATATATGAAAAACAATTAAGAGCCTTTGGATATGAGCTTTACAATAAATTTGAAAAACACCTGAAAAATGAAAGAAAATAAAATTAAAGTTTTTTTAAGTTACTTTTTCATAGGAACGCACTTATTAATCATAGGATACTTATTCATTCTTAAACAGAAAGAGTATTTAAGTGCTGAAGATTTTGAAACTGCCATATCAATACTTTTGCCTCTTTTTACTACAATTCTGGCAATGGTATATAAATTTATAATTGGTAGTAAATACAAATCCCTTAAAAAGTCAAAAAAGGTAAGTTTCATCTATGCCTCGATATCCTTTTTCCTACCTATCATTTTTGTTTTCGTGTTGTTTTATTTAATTAGATTGCAAACAATTGAACCTATGGAAAATTTTGGGTATGCTCTTGGCTTTTTAGAAACAGTAATTGGAATCAATATGGGACTTATGGTCAAAAACCTATTTGAAAATGAAACCCAGTAATTAATTTTCATATTGAATATTGAAAATGTTGAATTATCACTCTTTAGAATGATAATAGCATTTTTGAAAAAGAAATGGAAGAAAATACTCTAGACACCATAACGGACAACAAAGTAACTCCAAAAAACTATTCCCTAACACATGAAAATCCTTTTACTATGTATTATTGGTTATGGTTTATTTCTTGAATAAACACTTTAAAAATCGGAAAGAAAATAAAAAGATGTTCAAGATGTAAAGATGGAACATTACAAATAAGAGAAAATAAAGAAAAATCAAGTTCATTTTATGGATGCTCCAATTTTAGACGTGGAAAATATGGATGCAAATACACTAAAAATGTCAAAAAAGGTATCATAAATAGAATACATCATCCATTTGTATAAGCTTTGAATTAGGTAATAAAAGAAAAACAGCAAATAATTTTATAAAAGAAAAACCATTTTCTATTTACATCATATAATATTCTAGTATATTAAGTAGGAATAATAAATTGTAAAAATTAAAAGAAAAATGAAAAACTTAATAAAATACATTCTACTCGGATTGAATGTGATTGTATTTATAGCTATTTACTTATGGTACAAAAAGGACTCAGGTTATGAACCTATTGTAGTTTTAATTACGCAGACAATATCTGTTCTAGCGATTTTATTTGAAAAACAATTATCTGGAGGTAGTAGTACTACAATTTCGAGGATATCTGGTTCGGAGATCGATGCAACCGTAACTGGTAATGGAAACCTAGATATTAAAGATGTAGAAAAAGGAGCGAAGGTTAAATACAAAAAAGAAAAATGATAAAAAGGGTTTTAAAACATCTATTTTCTTCTAATCCATATACAGTTTTTAAAAATATTAAGGATTCAATTATCAATTTTAATATTATTAATGTAAACTCAAAGGAGGAGCTAGATGAAGTTCTATCTACAGCTACATTATCCAAAAAAAACCTTACAGATAAACACATATTAAAGTTTATAGGTAATATAAAACCCCAAGAAATTTATATTACTAGGGATTATGATGTTAACCTTTCGATTAATAATCCATACAGTTTTTTATCCCATAGTAAAAACAACCCTCAACACTTATCCACTATTGCTAAAGAAGAAAAAAATAGTAAAGTAATAATACTAGGCAATGCAGGATTGGGAAAAACATATGAACTTGAACATTTGGCACAAGAAATATGGGATGACTGCACTGATGAAAGAATACCTGTTTATCAGAAATTTAAAAATTTCACTACCCAAAACACAATAGAAAGATTCATATATTATAAGTGGAAAAGTGTCGACAATATTACATTCATTTTTGACGGAATTGATGAAATACAAGATATTCAGGACTTCATTTCTAAATTGGAGAACTTTATAACAATCCTAGAAAACGAAAACAAACAATTTAGTATTGTAATCAGTTGCAGAACTAACATCTATGAAAGTATTGTTAAAACTATATCAGGTTTTAAAGTTTTTTATTTAAAAGAATTGATTCCCTCAGAGGGAAAATCATTATTAAAAAAACTGTGTGGACCAATCATTGATGATTTTGATTTCAACTCAAACATTTCAACCTTTCTTAGAAACCCTTTCCAAATTGAAGTACTTAGTGAATACATTAACACCCACCAGAAACTACCAACCAATACAGCAATGTTATGGGAAAATTATATAGACAAAAGGTTATCCATTGATACAAAGTATAAACAAATAAGAAAAGGTCTAAATATCACATTGATTAAAAGCTATTGCAAAAAAATCTCTTTAATAAATGAACTAAGGAAATCCAATGTATTTACCCAAGATCAGCTTTTGAAAATAACCAACACTAATTCCTCTGATCTTAGTCAATTTATGCAAAACCCTTTAATTGATAAGATTCCCGATTCAGATGATTGGTATTTTGTGCATCGTAACATTCAGGAATATTTTGCAGCATTAATGATCTCAGAACTCGAAACCGATGATATTATTGATATAATTCAGATTGAAAATACAGGAAAAACAAACCCATCCCTATTTAATACCATAAGTTTCCTTATTAATATCATGGATCATACCACTACTAAATTTGATGGTATAATTGATTGGCTAATAGATCACGAACCTGAATTATTATTTAAAGCTGAAGGAGACAGAATTTATACAGGCATAAGAGAATCTGTTTTTAAAAAGTATTTTGATACCCAATGCAAGAAAAAAACACTTTGGATTGATACCAGAAATAGTTTTAGTGTACCCGAAATTTCATCATTTGGAAGCGTCCCAAAAAACCTTACTTATCTTAAAAATGAAATACATGATAAAACCAATCATCAAAGGGCACTAATTTCAGCAATAAACCTATTGTCTTATTTCATCATCCCAGAAAATAAGATTGAAGAGATAAAAGAATTTTTAATTGATTGCCTTAGAGATCCAGATTATCATATTGCTATCAAAGCAAGTATTGTTGATTGTATTACCATACGGAAACTTGCAAAAAATGATGACAATTATTTAGATTCTATTTTTGAAATATTTTCAAAGGATACCGGAAATCATATCAATAGCAGTTTGTTATCACTTATCGAAGATTATGAAAATATAGATAGATTCTTTGAGTTTCTTCATAATGAGTTTTTAAGGGCGCACAAGGTAATGCCGAGAGCATTTCCAGAAGATATCGATAGAAGAAATGATTATATGTTACAAGGATTAATCTTGAAATTAGAATCACCAGAAAATTTTCTTACTATCACACAACATTTTTTTAAAAAACAACCTCGTATTTCATTACCAAACACTGATTCCTTTGTACAAGGTTTTGCTGAGAAATGTATTAAGTTTATACAAATAGATTCTAACTTTATAATCAGATTCTTATCGAATATCGATAACGAAATACCTCTTCGTAGATACCGTAATCTCATCACAACTATTATTAAGTCAAGTCAAGTAGATCAAGAAGTTATACTAAATCTTTTAGACAACTTTCCCTTTGATAAAATTCGATTTTTTATATGCTACATAATTAGCACAGATTCACTTGAAATAGTTAGTGAGCGAATAATCCAAGGAGTGCCCGATGAATCAATCGAGGGGTTCAGAAATATGATTAATAATCGAAATGATAAAGAATTAGCAAGAAGATTTGAGGGTCTAATGAAAGATAACGGGGTGGAATTCAAAGAAAAATTATGGACAGAAGAAGACCAGTTAAATTTAGAAAGGGATCTAAAAAACAGGATACAATCTAATTTTGATATACTGTTCCGACCAGAACAGCTAATTGAAGAAATTGAAGAAATCTTTATCGAAAATGATATTATTTCTATGACTTTTGATATTATTCATAATTTGACAGATACTTGGTACAATGAAAATAACAACAGTGGAGAATTAGTTACTTCTTTAGCTATCTTACAAGATTTATGCAATGTGTATGAATTGACTCAATTTGATCAAATACGAAATGAATTAAAAGTTAACGAATTTTATAGGTTTAACCAAATAATGGTCTTACGCGAGCGTTATAATAGAGAAAAGAAAGTATATACTGTATCAGAAAATCAAAAATTAATCATTTCGGAGTGGTGCAAAAAAACTGCTAAAAGTATTGATCTTGAAAGGCTTATCATATGGAAGGGATCATCAAAATTTCAGTTACACCCAGATATAGAAAAATTACGAGTGGTATTCTTCTTTTTGGATCATTTTCCATTAGATCTAGAACAATCTTTTTTATTAGAATGTATTCCATTTTATAATATGGGAATTGCATATTACGGAGATCAAAACTTTCAAAATCTATTCGATAAAATTAATGACAAAACCCTTGTTGATAACAAAATTATTGATAACATTCTAAATAAAGAACTATCCGCTTTTGTCTTATCATGGCACATTGATTATGCTTTAGAACATAGTCTAGAACAAACTTATCCGCAAATACGCAGTTATTTAACTAATCTGAATGACAACATGAATAGAAGTGAAAAGCTTAAGCTATATATAGAAAAATCACTCGATAGCAGTGCATTAATAGATTGTTGCACAAATATTCAAAGTAGTATTTGTTGGTCTGCTGTAGACCTATTAACTGAAAGAAAGGAAGAACAGGCTCTTTGTACAAGACTTGCACGTGAATACTTGGACTCCGGAGATAATATACACACATCTAATGCTCTTAGAGTATTGTTTTACTGGAAGGAAAATGATGCTATCAGGCAAATGATAAATGTAGTTAATAAAGGATTATTGAGAATATTAGCCGATAATAATTTTACAAATTATAATGTTGTAGAAAATTATGATATTCTGGAAGAACTGTATGAACTTTTTTATGTCCAACCATCAGAAGGTTTTGAAGGTAATTTTGGGAAGACATTTACAGAGACATACATTTCCAATCTTTCAAATAATAGTGATGGATATGAATCCGTACAAGAGGTTTTAAATCGAATAAAAACAGAATTGCAAGATTCTGGAGATGATCTATTCTATATTAGTTTATTAATTGATATATCGAAAACATCACACGTTATTTCAAAATCAAAGTCATACAATTTCAGAATAGCCCGCAAAAAAGTGGAGAAGTTGTGTGATTAAATCGGTAATTATTTTTTTCATAAAATCTAGTGTCCAAAAAATCACATTGCTTGATTCTAACTACTTATATTAGTGGAAGATGTATTTAACAACTAATCAGGCATTTGAACTTTTCCACTATATTTATTAAAAGTCATTGTCCCAAAACGAGGTTCTACTAATTTATTTACATCTTCAAACCCTCTTGTTCTCATCAAAGCAAATACTTTGATTTCAGCATTCGGAAAAGCTTCACTTAATCTTGAAGCACAAGCCATTGTAGTTCTTCCTAGTGTCAAAACATCATCTACAAGTATCATTGTATTTGAATCCAAAAATTCAAAGTCCGCCTGTAAACTCTCATAATGATTTAGAACGGATGGCCTATTATCAGCTCCCGTTTGAAAACTTGATTTAGGCACAGATTTTATTCTTTTTAAACAGGTAGAAACTCCACTCCCTAAACCTAATTTAACTAATTCATCTGTAATCACTTTAGTTGGCCATAATGCCCCCTCTTTTATAGGTGAACTTCTTGGCACAGGGACTAAAATTGGATTTCCCTCAAAATAGGTCATAAGTTCTGGAATTCCCTTAATAATTTTAAAAGCATTTTGAGTCATTACAGGATTACCATTCTTTAATAATCCTCGTAACGTTCTGGATTTTTGAGCATATTTAGAACCACCTTTAGGGCTATATCTGGAGAATGTTGCAAAATCTAAACTAGAAAGCATAATCCATTTTCGCAGTTAGGAAAGGCAAATTATCCAGGATATCGTCAAAGTTTTCTCTAGTCAAAACTTGAGCACCATATTCAATCATTTCTGATGGCCATTTTAATGATTTGTCCATAGCAATGTTTTCAAGTATTAAAACAGTTCTACCCAATCTTAAAGCTTCCCATCCCTGATGTCTTGTTCCACTTTTTTCTGATGCTTCAATAATGATTGTTGCATCACTAATTAAAGCCATTGTACGATTTCTAATAGGAAAGTTCGCAGGTCTTGAAGGATAATTAATTGGAAATTGAGATATCGCAAGATGTTCTTTTTTAATTCTCTCCAGTAAATCTTTGTTTTCTTTTGGATATACCTTGTCTAAAGGAGTGCCCAATACTGAAATAGTCTTTCCTCCTTGCTCAATCGCAGTGGTATGAGCAATTGTATCAACTCCCTCAGCAAGTCCGCTAACTACAGTTATAGATTTTTCAACAAGCTTCTTTGTAATAATTTTGGCTCTAACTTTACCTTCTGGACTAACTTTTCTTGAACCAACAACCGAAACTCTTTGACCCTCATATATTAAACAAAAATTACCTTCAAAATAAAGTTCTTCAGGTGAATTTTTTAATTCAATTTCAGTCAGGTGTGATCTGTATTCGTTATAGCTGCTTATACCCATTTGAATAATGTACTATTATTATTGAACTTAAACAAAAATAAATCATTTTTTGTTATTCTATGTTGAATAATTTTAGAAAGATAATTATACTTCTTGAATTGACTAGTATTCTTTAACAAACTCTAAAACCCAAAATATTTCGCTACTGTTTTGCTCTATATTTATCCTCTCATAAAATTGAATATAGGTTCCATTTAAACAGACAGATCTAACTTCTCTTGCATCACTTGGTAATTTATCCACTGGTACAATTGTATAATTGCGGTTCTTTCCAGTTTCTTTATGATAGGCTAGTAAAGTTTCTTCAATTCCCATTGTATTCATATAACTTATGTTCAATTTCCCTTAATAGATAAAACGAATTTAGGCTTTATTAATTGTTACCAAATCTTATATAATGTATCCATAAATTCGTTAATTAAAGATTTATAGATTCAACAGTATACGTTTTTCTTTGTTCTTTTTCAACATCAATAAGTTCTTGTACGTTTTTAATGAATCTATCAAAAGACAAATAATTATTTCCATTGATATCTAACCCATTGCTTTTTAAACGCTTTAAATATTTCGCAGGCGTTCTTAGTGTATCAATTAAAACAAGGGATTCTTTAGGCTCTTTTTCATATTTTAATAAATATTCATTTACATCTAAAAAATTATGTATCGTATCTTTTTGATTTAGCTTTTCAAGATAAAACCTCTGAAATTTAAACCCTTTGTCTTTTCCGGATTTAGAGAATATAGTTTCATCAGTTGATATATGTTGAAAATATGAATTTGAAAAGCCAATAGCATTATTATCAAAAATCAAATTTTTCTTGTTTTCCGACAGTATATCATATTTTTCGGGTTTATTTTTCCCGAAGTATTTAGCAACGCTTTTCTCGTTAAAGGAGTAATCAAAATAAGTAGAATAGGAATTCATTATAAGCAAAGATTCAAAAAAATTGTCTTCAAAACTTGATACTCTTGAGCTAGTATCTTCAAATCTTAGATCCTTGACATAAGTGTTCTTAAAAAGTATTTCCTCTTTAAAGGTACACGTAAAAATTGCAAGGTGTTCAAAATGAGCATTTCTCATAGTTAATGAATTAAAGTCACAATATTCAAATTTAACATGATCAGAAAATACATTATTTAAGGTAGCACCAGTAAAGTTACAGTACATGAAATTCACATTATCAAAATGTGAATAATCAAAATGAATACCTCCAAAAGGAATATATCTAAAGGTGTAATCTTTTAATTCTGTATATGAAAAATCTCCTTCACTAAAAATATTCTCATAAGTGGAATCCCCTAATTCAGCATTAACCAAACTAACCAGCAATTGAGATCTTTCAGGACTTATTAATGAACTAAGGGTATCATTGGTAAGATATCTGTATGGTTTCAGGCTTCTGGATAAAGAAACGATTCTTCCTACCAATTGCCTTGACAAATTTCTATCTGGATTTAACTTTTCATCTTTTAATTCTTCGTTGATAGCATCCATAACATTTGAAAACTGATAAACTAAAGATGATCTTCTGTTAGCTTCCTGTAGATAGACTCCTTGATCTAATCGTTTATTTTGGTTCTGAATAAGGTCATTTTGGTTTTGGATTAGAACATTTTGGTTGTCTATTTTGTTATTCTGATTGCTCAACAGCTTTGTTTGTGCTATCAAAATAAAAAAAGGAAGTAGTGCTATTAAAACAGTAAATAAACTGACTCTTGTTACCCGCCATATGATATTTGAAATAATATTTGATAGATTTTCAGATGAAATCTTTTTGGTACTGTTATATTCATCAATTCCTAGCTCTACTGAACTTTTCAAGTCTCTGCCTATAAAATATCCGAAAAAAGTCCTACCAAGCCAAAAGGCCGTTTTTCTCTTAAACTTGCTATTTTTTTTCCGTTTATCGAGTTCAGACCTTAATACACCATTCTCTTTTTTTAGTTCCTCGTATGTAGGCTCTTTCTCTTTATCCATTTTTAAGTCTATTATGTATAGAACAGATTAAAAATATCGCTTGGTTATATTTAATTTAATTCTAAAAAATTATCAGATTAAGTCTTAACGATTACAACTTATATCTCTACAATTAGTAATTACAAGTATCTTTAAATTAGTTCAGGATATAAGTGACCATAAAGATGGGCAAAATCTTGATTATATTCTACTGAACTATGAGAATGATTACTCAGTTTTTTTTGAAAAGTCTTTTTCTTATCTAAAGAAATTACTTCCTTGAATAAGCCAGTTGATTTTAGGGTTGACTCAATATATTTCCAATATTCAGGATAATTATAAATTGCGTGATTCAACAAGGCTATCCAATTCTTGAATTTAAAACCTGTAATTTGTTTCTCGATGCAGCTATGAATTATACAAAGTACACGTTGTGATTTGAACGTAAATAATTCTTGAAGTAGCCATTTAGGGACTTTTGATGCTAGTTGGCAAATTAAAATTAAACGCTGGTAATCTGCTTGTTCGACATAGCTCTTTTTGACTATCGCTTCGTGTTTTTGTAGAAAAACAAACCCTCTCTTAAAAAAAAGCTCTAAGAATTGTTCTTTTGAATAAATGTTTTCATTTTTAAACAGATGATATAAAACATCATTACCATTTTTATCTGTTTTATTGATATCAAAATGAATATTAGAATTCAATATAAATTCAAAAAATCCGTATTCACTATTCTCACCATTTTGTACCCACCTAAACAATCTTTCTTTTTCGTCTATCTGTAATCGATTATTTAGCAATTCAAGTTCTGATACTTTAAATAACTGTAGTTCATACTTTAACTCCTTAAAATCCGAATATTTTCTTTTTTTCTCAACAGATATTTTTTCTAAAAAATCATAAACCCTATAGGTTATCTTTTCTTGCTCTTCATTTATTCTCCTCTGGTTGTCAATTTCCTTTTTTTTCTTATCGATTTTAAATTGATTCCTTCTTTGGATCATCAATAAATCCTCCTTATTCTTCAAAAAATTATAAAAATAAACCTCTTTATTATTTTCATCAAAGGTTAATTTATCCAATGTTATATTTACATCGTTCCATTGATCATAAAACTTATTAACTGAGGATAGATGGGTTTGTTTGAACTTACAATTTAACCTAAACTCTTTAACTTTATCATCAAATCTAAAGTAGTTCTGATGCACGGATAGATACTTTATATCTTTTTCAGTTTGTGTATTGCCTAGCACATCAAAATTATCAAGAATCCAGATAAGATATATTCCCTTTTGTTTATAGAAATCAAACCTGCTTAAAATGTACTTTTGTGATAAATTCGATAGTTGAATTTCAAAGACTATTTCTTTTCCTTTATATTGACAATAGATATCTGGTTTTCTTTTATCTCCTTGATCGTTATAAATAAATCTGTTATCTATCCATAAATTTTGAATTTGTGGTACATCCTTTAAATATTTTCCTATTACTTTTTTAAGAAAGATATGTCTCTCTGACTCTTTACTTTTTAGACAATCATAGTAGCGATTTTCTTCTTCTAATGTGAATTTTTCATCTTTCAGTATACAATTTGAAGAACCAGGAGAATGTCGTAAATAAATTTTATCATATTTACTTGAAGAAATGACCAGTGGATTGTCGCATTCCAAACAATGTAAACCAAATTCTTCCCGATTGTATGCCTCTCTATATTTATGTGCAATCTTACTCTCTTGAAACATCAAACTCGCATCAATTACTTCTCCTGTATCCCTATTTAATGCATATTTTATTGCTCTCTCAAATTTCATGTTCTTGATTATAATATAATTAATGTTATTCGACGCTATCCAAATTAAAATTATAAAAAAAGAATTCCTTACTCAACTTTAATAGTCATAAGTAAAGATAAATGTACCAAGAATTAGTTATTCATTTGGATTATTCTAAGCTTTTAATCTTGTTTTAAACTGGACTATGAAATTTGTCATCGTGATAGCGTAGGTAATCTGCAATCAGTTTAATAATAGCCGCATTTCGATTTGGATAAATGGGTTTATCATAAAAATCTCGTTCATTCAACATCATACGAATGGTTGATTTTTCTTCCTGATCTATAAACCGTTTACACCCTCGGATATAGGCTGCTCTGGTACATCCACTAACTTTTCGTCTGCGCATATCGATATACACAAAAAAACTTCTCTGTTTTTTATATTCATCTTCTGTCTTAAACCTACCTTCATCCATAGCCTTAGAACATAGATCGTACTGTTCATTAATTATGAGTTGTGCTATTCTTACAATCGAATAATTAGGGATTCTTTCTTTATATTTTGTAATAGGGTCAAGTTGATGATGCAATCGTATCCAGGTGCATGCCTGAAATTGTGTCGTTGTAACTTTACCTAAAGATTGATGTAAAAACAAAATATCTATTCCTTTATGTCTCACTGTAGTTAAAGCTCCAATGATAGACTGGCCTTTTGCTCCACTCATATAACTATCCACATCATCCAGTACCACAAGTCCATTTTTAAAATGATTCACGATCTTTTCTGCTACTTCCCTCTTTTCTATATTGCTCATGGCATTCCCATCACTATTAAAAGGAAGAATTCTTCTGACAGCTACCTTTGTTAATGCTTTGATGTAGTTTGGGCTTACGGTACGGAAAGTAGGATAATCGTGGCCATTCGTATCAAATGCTAAAACTTTTCTCCCTTTTTTACCGATTTCCGGATTATCTGCCATATAATATTTGATCTCCTGATTGGTGCGGTATGTTTTCCCAACTCCGGTTTCCCCAATAATAAGCATCACAAAAGGATCTCGTTCTAAGTCCTCATTACTATAGACAATAGGTTTTCTACCTCTGGCAGTTTTTTTCTTAGTCCTAGATTTTGTAATCATATCTTCATCACTCTGCACTATCTTCTGCCACTTCCATAATCGCATTTTCCATTCTTGATTCTTCATCATATTGTTCTTCAACACTAACAGGGTCAATAATTTCTTTTTCTTTTAATAGCTCTTCTTCTTGTTTAGGTTCTAGTTCCCCATTGATGTTCTCATAGGCTGTTTCCAGTATATCTTTTTTTGGGTCATCTGATTCTAAATCCCGATCTGAATACCCTTTCTCTTCTCTTACGATATCCAAAATTCTTTCTACTAAAAGATCATTTTCTGCTTTGATTTCCATAATCACTCGCCCTTTTTTAAATAAAATCGATAATACTACAGCCATCAATTGTTTTTCAGGAGTAAGCTTTTTTGCTTTTCTTTTCAGTATTTGAACCAATAATGGTTTTAGTAAGGCTTTATCTTCCTTATCTAATTTTATCCGCTTTACATTCTTTTCATTCTGTAGATCAATTAATTCTATAATCTCATCAAAATCATAAAACTCTTTATGCTTTTTGATCTTAACAAAATATCCACCTCCAAGATCAATGAGATTATTAACCGTTCCGAAAATACTATCAGCAGCTTGTTTGGCTGCAGCCGTTGGTAGTTCAAATTCTTCCTTCTCCGTATCATCATTAGTATGCGAATTCTTATCACCCATATTTGACTCATCCTCACTTCCTCCTCCAATTTCTTGTTCTGGTGCATCTAAAGGTGTTTCATTTCTCGCCTCAAAATTTTCTTGCTCCATTTCTTTTCTTGAATTTTCTTCTTCACTTCTGGGGTCATTCCTTTGTCCCGGTCTATCCGGTTTCCATATATTCCAATCATCAGATTTTGCCACTCCAGCTATTTCTTTTTCAATGACTGCTTGATTTAATGGGCTAAGTTCTTCATCTTGTATCTCTTCAAAACCTATATTGTTTGGATTTTTTAATACATCTACCACTTCTTTTTCTAACTCTTTCTTCATGTGTTCTTAGTTTATTTTTGCTATAAATTGAATAAGGTTCTCTTCTAAAGTTTCATATCGCCCAACGAAGGATTTATTAAATTGTGGAATAGATAGGGTTTCTTTACATCTTTTGATATGATAATAAGCTCCAAACTTTCCTTGATCAAAATACTTTCCTATCTCATTGTAACTTAATCTGGTAAATTGATTTAGGATATGATAGCTTGCCATACGAGCTTCTTTGAACTGTTTTGTCAGCTTACCATTTAACTCTTTATGTTCTACTTCAAAAATTTTAAATGCTTCAGAAGTCACAAAAGCTGTTATCAACTTAATACGCTGATTTTTATGTTTCCGAACCTTAGTGGTTCCCGATAATTGACGTATGATTTTTATAGTTTTAGGCACCCCAAATTTGCCAACCAACTTATCAATTCCTTGTTGTAAATCTGAATACTCTTTTCCTGCTGTTTCTCCCATATCTCTAATTTGTTTACATTCGTTACAAGACTAAGCCATCACTTTTTTAAGGAGACAATTTTGTATACATGAAAGAAAACTGACATTCTTTTCAATATGTAGTTGCCAATAATGACATCCCTTTCTATTTTTGCCTTTATACCCATATCTATCAGTTCTGATTTTCTAATATTTTTTGTTCTCCCCATAGCAACCAATTCTTGTACTATGGTTTGATCGGTACGTATCTTTGCTTTTACTTTCTTTTTAAGAGATTCTTTAACCAAAGGGGATTTCATAAGCTCCTCTAATCGATCATTATTTTCTAACTGATCTTCGTATTCTTCTTCTATATCGCCAAGGATTTCATAGTCAAGTTGCTCTAATTGCTCTAATAATTCCTTACGGTCTGAATCCTGGATAGCGTCAAAGAGTTTGTGTAGCTTCCAGAAAATACTGATTTTCTCTACTAGTGGTTTTGGTAAATCATTTTTATTAAGGCCATTGGCCTCCAAAAAAACAGTAAACTTTACTTCTTTCATTTTTTTCATTTCAAAAAGGTTATGTTTAATTATGCTGCAACAAGGTTTCCCGCTGTTTTGGCTTCTATTGATTTTTCGATTTGATAGGATAGCAATGCCGTCAATGCAGATGTCGCTAATACTACACCCATATTTTTGGCAAGTTCTTTTCCTTTAGGAATGCCAAACTTGAACTCTTTTCTATTGGCATTCGTGCCGAGATTATAATACACCAAAGCTTCTGCAAATCCAATGGCTAACCCAACTCCTGTTATGATTACTACTGTTTTATCAATTTTCATACTTTCTGTTTTAACCGTTTATTATTGTTCTAATTTTTCTTCGATTTTTTCATATCGTTCCTTCAGTTCTTCATTATCCTTTTGTCCCTTTATAGCGTTCATCTTATAAATTTTTAACAGGGATCGATGCGCATTTCTTAAAAATTTATTAGCTTCCTTTTGAACCTCCAAATCATCTTTTAACCCTTTTGGAATTAGGTTTCCTAATGAAACAAAGTGACCTTTAATTTTAGCGTATCGCGTAGGTTGGGGTTTTGGCCCTTCTAACTTTCGTTTTTCTTCTCTGTACATTTTCATTTTTACCCGACACACCTTCACTTCTTCCTCCAATTCATTGATTTCTGCCTTTGTAGCCTCTTGTTTAGGCTTTGAGGTAGGGGTTTTCTTTTTTTTACTCTTAGCTGTTTCGGAAGGTTTCTTTTGGGTAGTGGTATTTGCTTTTTTTTGAGTCTTTTTCTTCTCTTTTGCCTTTTTATCTTTTACTTCAGTAACATCTTCACAAGGATTCTCCAAGGCAGAAGGCAACGCTTCTGGTGAATATTTGCTGATCATTTGATATACCTTATCAACACTCCCCTGATATATTTCGGCTGCTTTTTCTTTATCCTCTGCTTCCTTAAAATCCTTTATAACATCTTCAGCAAAGGATCTCACTTTTTTACTATCAATTTTGTTTAGGTCAATTTTTAATAGGTCTTGAATCGTTATCATCTCTTTTAGTTTTAAATAATTATGCGGTTTTCTTTTTGGATTCCATTTCTAGTTCTAATTCCAAATCAAGCAATGCCAATTCCCTTACTCGCTCTTTTTCCTTCATTTTCATTTCTTCAAAAGATTTTTGAGACATTGTCTCTTTTATTCCTTCTTCATGAACTTGTTTCATTTCCTTCTCTTGCTTATCTGGATAGATCAACCAATACAATAATTGATCTGCTTCTTTCGCTACGGGATCATCTTTGGTAAACTCTTCTGTACTTTCCTTAATCAATTGAAAACTTTCTAATGGATTTAGTGTACTACCTCGATAGCGTTCTATCATTTCCTGATTGGGAACTTGTAGGTTCTTTAATTCTTCGCGAGTAACATCTTTGACTTTATACATAGCTTATTTTGATTTATGGTCTATTGCATATTCTTGGATATATAAGGGTTTTAGTCCTTTAAAAAATTCATTAGCTTCTTCTTGGTTCGCGTAATGAATCGAGCAGTATTGTGGTGTTCCGTCCGCATCGAAACACTCATACCGATAGCATTGAAACAAACGATCAACATTGCTTACATCGATAGTTAGCCATCTTAGAAAGAGGGTGTTTTTATGTTTCTTAGATTTCATAATTTTAAACTCACGACAATGTTCCTTACAGCTATCGTTAATCTCGATAGCTCTATTCATAATTTTTTCAACGATCTTCTTTTCAAGTGTTTCTTCTATGTTGCTTCCCATCCTATGCGTATTCGTTTAAGGTTACTTTATATGATTTGATGATGCTTATGATTTCCTTTACCGATTCTTCTATGGAGTAGCTCTGACCAAAAGACATTCCTCTGCTATTTGTAATAGTGTTTACAATACACTGGTCCATACCTTCGAAATGCGTCCCTAAACCTACAGGTAAGTCAAAACCGAAATAATCTCCTAATGACACTAATGCCTTAAACCCCCTGTATCTAAAGTATTTGGGGTCACTTGTCAGTAAAAGCAATTGATTTTTGTCCAGATGATCTTCGAAGTGTTTTAATCGTATGATTCCTGCTATGATGTGCTTGTTAAATGAAGTTGCTATAACTACATTAATGGCAACTGGTATTCCTCTGGCTTCCATATAATCTACTAACTCACCGCAGGCAACACCAACATACATAAGGGCATCTCCTTCAATTTTTGCGTTTCCTCCTCCCATTAGGTATAGCTCTAATGCTGGATAGGTTCCTTTTTTTTGTTCAAAATGAGCAAATACTTTCTTAACAGAACTCCCGACATTTCCAACGTGTAAGGCAATCTTTAGTTTTTCTATACTTTGTTTTAAAGGACTCTCTTTGCTTTCTATAATTGGTATTCTTCGATATAACCCTAAAGCTGCCCTATCAAAAGAAAATACTCCAATCCCTTTATCATTGAAAGCAAGTTTTGGCTTAGCTATCGTTTGTGAATCCGCCATCCGTAAGAAAGAATGTAGCTTTGATTTGATCTTAGGTCGGATTTTTTCCAGTATATGCATCCCCATAAATGTTTTATGGTTGTTTAATTCTTCTACATTCTTAGGAAGAGGGAAACCATAGGTATTAGAATTTGCTTTAATCTGCAAAGACACCCAATCATTAATACCTCTAAAAGCCCGTGCATTACGCTGATTTAGTTTTGGTATTTGCTGATCTACAAAAGCATGAAAAGACATTACGCTCTCATAAAAAGCATAGTTTATCGTATATCCTTCCTCACTACTTTTAGTATGTATCCTTGGAGTTGTCATCTCAATCACTTTCTACGATTATATTCTGCCACAAATTCATCTTTCATTACCGACCCTTTATACTTATTTATAAAATCTTCGTATCCAACGTCATCTTTTATGCGAGCTGCTTTTTCAGTACTCATCGCCCAGAAGAAACTTTCTAAACAATCTTTTAAGGTTTTCCCATTGAGAATAGTGTGGTGAATCGTACCATTAGCATCTTTGATGCCCATCTCACGCATCATCTCCAGTTCATAAATGCGTTGCATATTAATCATCGTTCTTAGCGTCATGATATCTTCGGTATCCATCTCCATATTTCCTTCTCCTTCGTATGCCAGTATGGAGTTTCGTATCTTAATGCAAATCGATACTACGGCTGGATAAACCACTTGTCGTTCCAATGCTTCATTAAAGCCGATCTCATAAATACTGCCACTAAATCGGTCTAATAAGGAAGCATCTTGTTTATTATTTCCGACATAGGAATGACTAATCGCTTTACCTAATGTATTCCCTGAAGCTATACAACCGAAATCCGGATGTTTTCTAATGGGTCTTTTCTGGCCATTCAGAATAACGGCATCGGTATCTGCTGTTTTTGCCAAGGCATAGTTCAGTAATCCTGCCGTATTCGGATCTAATTTTGGTAATTCATCCAGCAATAAAATCTTGCCTTCACTCCAAGCTTTAGATAATGCACCTTCCTGATACCCGTCTAAGGTTTGTCCACCTATGATATCAATGGGTGAAGTCCATTGATTACAATTAATGATCGTGTATGGCAGTTCTTTTTGATCATTTCGCCTTCTCCCAAAATAGGAGTAACTTACCTGTTCCTGTAATCTTGATTTGCCTGTTCCTTTCATCCCTACTAAAAACACATTGTTACCAACACTTAAATCGTCAAGGATTTTCATAAAGTTTGGAAGCTGTTGTATTTCAGGTATGTCTAAGGTGAATATTCTTTTTTTCATGTGCTTTCTATTAATTGTGTCCGGTTGTTCCTATGTTTATGAAGCCAATAGTTTATGGTATAATCGAAGTTTGTCTAATACTTCATCCAATGGAGTGATTTCGGAAATCATATCTTCATAACACGCTAATCCTAATTGCTGTGGGCTATAGCGTCCAAATACGAATTCAGGATTGCCGTCTTCGTGGGGATTGTTAGTGATAAAATAGCCTAATACATCCTGTGCTTCGTGAATAGAAACCTTCTTTGTCTGATCTATGATTTCTTCAAATTCTTTATAGATAGGAGTATCTTGAGTCGTGTTTTTCCATTCTATATAGGGAACAACCACATTTTTGAATATAGGAATCAGCGTAAAAGAGTATTTTTCTTTGTCGGTTAGCTTACGTTCATATAGGACCACTCCAAATGGATAGTTTCCTTTCGGTTCTTCATACTCTAAAAAACCAGATTTCGGATTACTACCCTCTCCAAAGGGTCTACCTAGTTCGTATTTCCATTTCCCAGTAGTTCCAGTAGTTCTGGCATCCCAATCTGTTCGATTTTCAATTTCCCAATCTTCCAATTCTTTGGCTTCTCCTTCTATCTTAATGCCATGAGTATCGAGTTCTGCAAGGAAAGCTTCTAATTTTGTAAGGGATAGCACCCCTGTCATATCTCCTGCGTTTTGAACAAAATCTGGTAGCTCATCCTCACTCTGCCCTTCTGCTCGTCTGATTAATTGGCGTAACTTCGGATCAATCCCTAACTTATAATGTTCTCGTTTACTCATATACACCTGAACATAGTTTTCTCCGATACGTTTAAATTTAATCCCTTGTGCGTGGTCTAAAAAGGTGTTATCCAATGGT
This sequence comes from Aquimarina macrocephali JAMB N27, assembly GCF_000520995.1. GTDB lineage: Bacteria > Bacteroidota > Bacteroidia > Flavobacteriales > Flavobacteriaceae > Aquimarina > Aquimarina macrocephali. Next base: position 34,477 of record NZ_JACA01000065.1, read on the forward strand.
AACATCTCTATAGCTTTAAGAGCTGATGATATAGGAAGTAATGCCATATGATTCCCATCCTTGCCAAAGTCAAAAGACATCAGTATGCCATTTTTAATGGTTCCCGATTTTGTATTGTATTTGATCAATCTATTCTTCGACCCTATTTCGTTGGAAGCTGCTACAATATTCTCTGTCAGAATCTGTCGTTTCTCCCGTTTAGATGATGCCTTTTTGATGAGTTCATTCCAGTGCCCAGGCACATTTGTTCTTTCCTCTTCTGTAATCTCTTTACTTTCCTGATAAATCCTATTGATAAAATCCTGTTGTTCTGAAACCAACGAGTAGGTTAGTATTTTACGCTGATCTGCAACTGCAAATCGCATTCGAATATTACTTAGTTTATAAGGATTACCTGTTGATGTTCCTATGGCAATTCCTAAGAAGATTCCCCAGGAAGGTTCTGTAATAGAACCTACTTTGGGGACTTTTACTACATCACCCATTTCAAAAGCACTCATCGCCCGAAGAATAACGGTTTTGATACGCTCTAATCTAGCGACAAGAGAATTCAACTCATTAGTTTCTTCTTCTATAATCTCTGTTAGTTTTGTCCTCTTACTGGCAATCTTATCATTTTCCTTTTCATCCTTTCCTGAACCGGAATCCGGCAGATTTGATAATTCCGTACGGGTTTTTTCAATGGAGGTGAGTTTTTTAGCTTTCCGCTTCTCAATTAATTCTGGATAGTCTTTTTCAATGGCATCTATCAACTCCTGTTTACCATCTTTTGGGGTTTTTCCTTCTAATACTTCTTTAATACGTTTGTCTATTTCAGTCTTAGTAAGTGGTCTATTAAGGTTGTTGACGATAGATTGTTCCCGCACTGTATCTTTTCCAAAAGGAGTATTTCCTCCATTGCCCTTTTGATATAAAAATCGTTTCTTGACATCTGCATCTAATTGCAGGAACTCCGTTTCTAAATCATACGTTCCTTCTTGCTTTTCAAGTATAATTTGTTGGGTGTACATTCCTAATAATTCACTGTACAACTTTTCCTGGTCTTTCACTAAAAGTAAACCTGCACGACCCGTCAATTGACGAATTGCACCTTCTTTAGTCTCATTACGTTCATAGTAACTATTTCCTGTTTTACTATCCACCTTTCTATGGTACGTTGGATATCCCAATTGTGGTAGTAATTCCTGATGTTCATCCACCCATTGCCACGCCACTTTATCCCCATATTTATTCAGAAAATCTTCACTCTTTAAGGTATCATCATTGGTGTTTTGAGATCCTGTAGTATTGGCATCCAATGATTTTAATTTCGCTTTCATCATCGTCATCAAGCGAACCTCCATAGGAATGTCACTGGTTAAAAATGAATATCCGGGCAAGTTTACTTGTGAAGTCCTGTTTACCCTTCCTAAAATTTGAACCATCGTATTCACATCCAGCTCAAACTGTGGAATGATCATATGTCGTTGTCGCTGATCTCTGAAATCTTTTGAGGAATGTGCAGAAAAACCTGTACTACCACTTTGATTGATGAGTAGCACGTCATAATCTCCACTATTGAACAATCGGAATGATTTTTCAGCATCGCTACGGAAAGAGGATACGATAGCATCATCTCCTTCGAAATATACCTTTTGGTTTCTTCCGGTCACTTCCGCTACTTTGAAATACTCCCCGTCATGTCCTCCAATGGATTTTGGCTTTTTGGTATGGGTAAGGATATCAATAAGCTGGTCAATTGGTGATACCATAAGCCCTGATGATTCAGAAAGCATGGCTCTCTTTATATCATGATATTCCGCTATCGCATGGTCTGATAATTCGGCTAATTGTAGTTTCTGTCTGCTTTTAGTACCATCAATATTGGTGTAGTTATAGTTAAAAACACCATCCAGACTTTTTACCATCGTCCTAACAAAATCCAACTCTTCTAAGGGTATCACATCACCACTGGAAACATTAAGGTCTTTTAAAAAGGTTCCCATAGTAGACTTGAAAGCAATGACCACCTTTTTATCTTGTTTTAATATATCAAGGGTAATTCGTGCTGCATCTTGTACTTTTAATGCGAATAACATCTGATCTACAATATTGAAAACCCTGGAGAAAAAGGGTGCTGATTTAACACCAAGGGCTCTTGGTTTCTTTTTTACTAATTCTCCCATAGCCTTTGCTTGGCTGTGAATTAGATTTAATTCAGGAGTAATATAGGTAGCTTCATAGTCTACTACACGGTTCATCAACTTTATGATGCGGTTGACACTTTTACGGTGTTTACTACGCTGCGGTTCTTCATCTAATACGATATAGTCGATGTTAATACCTTCATTGGAGCGTTGACGCCTGATGAGTTGCCCACTTTCGGCCAGATTAGAGGCTACAATTTCTTGTAACGCCAATCCACCACTCACCATAGAACTCACAAAATTTGGGTCACTTAAACCCGTTTCCATAATGGCAGTTTTCTTGGCGTAAAAAGGCATGACTTCAGGGTACTTCGCAAACGTGGCACTTAAAAAACAACAGGCTACAGTATTCGGTAAAACACTACGCATCCATCTCCCAATAATAGAATCAAATCCTCCTGCCATATGGGATTCATCAAGAATGAATACAACTTTCTTATACTTCTTACTCCCTTCTACGCCATTGATACATAATTGCTCAATCCAATCTCTTTTGTACGGGTGTGCTGATTGTACCTGTGAATAGGTACAAAAGACCATATCATAGCCCACAGGTAAATAGTCTATGCTTTTTTTAATAGTTAAGGTTGGGGTTTCTTCTGGATTAGGCATTGACATTGCATTTCTTTTAAGCCAGGCAATAGCTTCCGGGCTTTCAATGTCATAGGTGTCTTCCTTGGTTAGTAAAGCTGACTGGGTATCGGCAGATAATGGAGAAAACACAACACTACCATCGGCATCTTTGATTTTTCCCTTAGTATCTGTATTGACAATAAAGGGATGAATGTCTGAAAATCCAATGGCCTTTAAATCCCGATACATATCAGAAAAAAGTTCAGGTTTCTTAGTAAAGAAAACAGGTAAGTATCCGTTTTTTACAGCGTGACGTAATACGGCTGCTGCCTGTCTCCCTTTCCCTATTCCTGTCTGATCTGCTACTATAATTCCCTGTCCACGTTCAAATTGTTTTAAATATAATGCCAGGGCATCCACTTGCTCTGCAGCAAGTGCTTTCCACAAGGTCGCTGTAGATACATATTTAAGTCCATTTCGAACATAATGATCTATATTTCCTTTTTCCTTTACAATGCTGTTCAACGCCTTTTGTACCTCGAATGCCATATTACGAGGGATAAGGGTATTCATTTTAAAGGGTGCATTGGATTTTGGGATATACAGCTTGCCCATATTTTCAAGCCTGAGCCTTGGTAAGAAACATGAATTGAATCTCTGCAACCGCTTCCACCTGCAATCCCTAAAATCTGTTTTATAAACTGTTCTAGTTCTGTATCGCTCAATCCTTTTTGTGCATAGTTTTCCCATTCCTCTTGGCGTTTAGATGATCCTTCCAATACTCTTTTCAAAACGGTAATTTTATCATTTTCAGTTAATATCCGCATTATGCTTTCCTTTATAGATCGATGCAAAATCGCACCGTGGAACAGCCCTTTTCGGGCTGCTCGTTGGTGAAATCTTGTTAATATTCGGATGCAAACATGATCGTTAAAACACGCTTAGTTTCTTTAGGATCAGCCGCATCAGGTGAACCCATATCAAGGCTCATATTATAATAATCAATCTTCCAAAATATCTTTTCCCCTCCATGTTCAATTGCCCCAAAATCATGCTCTCCATGCGGATCATTATCTTCTGAAAACTCATCAAAATTGATTATTTTATGAATGATTGCCGCCTGATCTTCTTTTGAAAGTGCTGCAATGCCTTGCGTAATAACAACAGTGCCTTTGACACCGTATCCATCTGCTATTATTGGGGAGGTTCTAAAAAGGTCATTTTGAAACTGAATAAGTTCTGTTTTGATACGGTATTCATCTTTAGTTGCACTCAAAGAATACTGAACTGCTAATTTTTGTACGCAGAGTTGAACGCTTTCCTTCACATCATGTGATTTTATAATCTGGCGTTGATCCACACTATCTATAGAACTTTCATATTGTTCTAAAAGCATGTCTTTGACATTTTGAAAATACTCTTGAAATGGTTGCTCATATCTAGTCATTAGACTTTTCCTTTTTTAAGTTGTTGTTTAAGTCTCGGCTTGCCTGAACGTTTGCTTATTAGAGTAAGAAGCCTCTCCAAATGAACTTGCGCCCCAAAACATAATTTTTTTGGGGCGACAAGAATTGTCGCTACAAAGCGGCTGTATCTGTCATTTTTGAGAACCGAAGCGAAAAGTTTTTTTACAGATTTTATCTTGAGATTTCATCGTTCAACCCTTGCCTAATGATACTCAAACGCACTTAAAAAGTTTTAGCTGAGAGCTTTGCTACTCGCTTTAGCGAGGGTTCTTGACAGATAGAGACAAGGATTCTGATACAAAAAAAGCCATTCCATACTTGGGATGACTCACATGAACTTCATCGCCAGGGGCGATACATATTTATTCAATCATAAACATCTTTGCGATGTTTAATTGTATTAATAATGACGATATTTTCATCATGATCGATGGTATAAATTATTCTGTAATCACTAACCCGTAAACGTCTTTGCCCAGATAAGCCATATCGTAACGGTTTACCATAGGATACAGGGTCTAATGTTAAACGTGTTTCAATCGCTTTTTTAATAAGAGCTTTTGCAGATTTAGGAAGCTTGGGAATATCTTTTGAAATAACAGAGCTAAGATACTCAATGCGAAAAGTCATGCGTCATTCCCAAGCATCATTGTGATTATGGCGCTGACCATCATCTTCGGCAATGCGCTGATTACTAATCTTAGAAAACTGCTTGTCTTCCCTAAGTTCTAAAGCTTCACGTATTAAATCAGCCGCCGTTGCAGACATTGAACGATCTTGATTATCAGCAAGCATAGAAAGCAAACCATTTGTTTCTTGGTCAAGTGTTACTTGAATTCTAGGTTTATTTGTTGGCATAAAGCATCTCCTTTCACTATAGAAAGTGTACCACCCATAACACACTATTGCAAATCAAATAAGAAATGCAGCTCTTAACGAAATGAACCAAGCAAAGATTTAAGATAAGGCAAACTCGCTTTGACTTAGTGTAATTTTGTGAAGGGTGAATGAGGTAAGATTTGAGTATTTAACTACAAACATAAAAAATCCCCTCACAATTAAGTGAGAGGATTATTGAGAAAAAATTTTTAAAGATCAAAGTTTAGAATTTCATTTTCAATCTCTGTTTTTCGAGATGTTAATGTCTCCTGAAGAACATCGGTAACAATCTGGATCAAATTATTATTAGATGTTTTGAACTCCTTATGATTTTCATCTTTAAGAGCAAAAACACAATTATCGCCGTTATTGAATTTAAACTTGTTGAGCTCATCCAATGTGGTCGTTAATCGCTCTCTTTGATTGGCTAACCCTTTGAGCTTTTCAAAGTTGGTAATGCGTTCTTCCAAAGATTTAGTGACTTTTACGTCAATTGCTTCTTGTGCAAGTGTTTTCACTGGTGTTGTTGTTTTTGATGTTGCACCATTTTTTGTGTTCGCTGCTGGAGTCTTTTTTTCTACTCCATTTTGTTTTGCTGTTCCTGCCATAATTTCTAATATTTAAGATTAAACATTTATTTTTAATGCTTTTTCGATCCATTTGGCTTTTGTGATCTCGAAAGCGGTGCAATAATTGACGCGAAGCATGACGGGCAAGATGGCAGCGGTTATTTTTTAGTGTGTTTTTCTTTTTCGTAGTAAAAAATGTTCGTGTCCCCGAAGGGCTTGGTCTTGCATCCTCCTTTTGGAAATCTAGCGGCTATATTTGCATAAGAG
>NZ_JACA01000067.1 GCF_000520995.1 Aquimarina macrocephali JAMB N27
GATCATAAGTTGCACCAGCTACTGCAGTCCAACCAATAGTAGCTGTGTTAGATCCCACGGCAGAAGAAGACACTCCTGTAGGTACAGTTGCAGTACAAGTAGTAGAACCACCATTATAGGTAATAGTAACATTTGTAGTGTACTCCCAGCTACCATTATTTATAGTAAGTGTTATAGGGATTTGAGTTCCTGTAGGGGTGGTTGATTTTAACTGAAAATCAATAGCTCCATTATCAGTTCCTAAAAGTGTGATACTACCATATTGTTTTGGTTGCCCAAGAGAGCTTATATGCGAAGAATTTGAGGATAAACTAACGGTCCAGTTAGCTTGGTTAAGGCTAAAACGTTTAATAGAATAGGCTACTGTTCCTGATGTATTCGTAATTGTTTGATTTACATTATCAGGTGTTACTTTTGCATATTTGGCTGCCATTCTCATTATCTTAATGTTAAAAGGGTATACCTCATTACATAAAGGAATAATTCTACTGGAAGCCGGCCAGAATCCATCATTTGAAGATCCTACTTCGGGAGTCATAGCAAAAACCTTGGGTTTAGAACTTTGTTCTCCATACATCCAATCATCAGAGCTTCCTCCCGCTGTATATCCTACTGTTTGATTAGGAGTACCGTATGTATATGAATTTTCTTCTGTCATATATGTACATATTTTCACAAACGTACTTTGGTCAGGAGTAAATGTATTTGCCTTATATCCCCATGGATGAATCAAAAGGTTGCTAAAAGAGTGATAATTAAGTGCAGCTACAAAATTATGTTGATTCGTAAAATCTCTCATCGCCTGGGTCTCAGGTTCAGAAAATTTAGAAGTACCATGATACGAGTCACTGCTGGGGGTAGAAGAAGACCCTCCAGGAGCAGCCCATTGATAGCCGTAATTACGATTTAAATCAACACCATATGATCCTCCATTGTTTCGTCTGTTCTTTCTCCAATATCCTCCTCCATTTGGGTTGGTTTGTTGATTGTGGATGTATCCATCAGGGTTAATAATAGGAATAAAATACAACTCAGTATTGTCTACTAATATTTTGATTTCTGGGTCAGAGTTATAATTCTCTAACAGATACCACATATAAAAAAGATTTTGTGAGAGTCCTACCGGTTCTCTGGCGTGATGTATAGAAGTATAAAGCATTTCATCTTCGTTTTCATCGGTATCTGCATTATCACTTATTTTAACCATATAAATTGACCTGCCTTGAATTGTTGTACCGATAGATGATTTAGCAGTGATGAGTTGAGGGTACAGTTGCCTCATTTTATCCAAAGCAGCTATAGCTTCATCATGAGTATGAAAACCTCCCATACTTCCTAATGCAAAATTACTGGGAGAAGGTACTTGTTGGATATTATTTTGACTGGTTTTACGAGCATTACTTCTATCTGCCCTCTTATTTATTCTGGGAATTCTTTTAGAGAGATTACGAATTTTGATTTTGTATTTAACGTTGTTTCTTCTGAGTAATTTAAGATCACTATGAGAAATTTCAGCAATAACTTTTCCATTTTCATAATGAAAATGATCAGCTTCGAGTCCTTTTGCTTGCAGAGCTTCTAATTGTTCTTTGTCTGTGTCAAAAACAACTCGATAATATTTTTCTTGTGCTTGTAGTATAAACATATTGCATAGAAAAAAAATAGTGCATATCCATGGGATATAGGATTTTAAAGAATTAGTGTTTGTTTTCATTGTTTGTGTGTTTAAGAGTTAGTTTTTGTTATTTTCTATATGTTATATATGAAGAAAATAGAATGAATGAATGATGAAACATTCTTCATATTTATTAGTCGGAAGTGTAGAAAAAAGCGTAATTAATTCTTAGGAACAGGTAGAAATATCCTGATAATTTTTAATGGCTATAGGAATATTAGAACTAAGAATTAGTTGTTTTCTTGATGGTTTAATGTTTTTCTTTTTCTTCTGTAGTATTAGATGAGAAAAAGTTAAACTAAATGCCAGTCGAGAGAAAGCATTTTTGTTAGAATCTTTCATTATGACGAAGTTTGAGTTTTGTGCATGGTTAATATACTATAAATATAATTTTAATAAATCATATATACTCAAAAATTACTATATATTTTGTATTGTAAGTGTTTGTCTTTGAGAACTTAAATGTGATTTCTTTACTTTTTCTTTTTTTATGGGTTTTTTAAAAAAAATGAATTTTTGTTATCAAAAATTTTATTGGCAATCATTACAAAATAAGGACAAACGTTAAAACAAGTACATTGAAATTTTTTTTCATAAGTTGATTTGTGTGTTAAGTTTATAATTTGGAAAACTACTTAAAAAGGCTCCATTAATCAACCTGTATAGGTCCAGAAACGTGTTTTAAGACAACTCAAAACATGTTTCTGGATTTTTTATACTTGATATTGAGTTGGTTATTGTTTCTTGATAAGAAAGAGAGATCACTTGGCATTATCCATAAAAGACTGAGATAAGTCTTGAGAGGTAATTTTTTAATAAAAAAACCCTCTCCAAAAAAGGAGAGGGCCGTTCAGTAATTATACTTCTATTGTGTCCCCCAACACATTCGAATTATATCGGTACAAGACGGATCAATCCGACGAATTTCCCTTAATATAATTACTAGTCAGCAGATAAAAAATCTCTACCTAAATTATACTTTAGAATACAGCCTAAATGTTTAAAATGATGTGTAAAAAATGAGTGTGAAGTTATTTTGAGGGGCGAATATATAGATTAATCTTAATAAAACATGTTTTATTACATTAAATTGCTGTGTATGCATAGCATTATGACCCTTTTCTTCTATAATAAAACATATAATTATGGACTCATTGCTTTAAAAGTCATTAGATATGGCAGGCGAGTATATGTGTTTTATTCAAACATATAGATTTACAACTATTGTAAATAGAAAAACCCCGAAACAATTTGTTTCGGGGTTTTTAAATAATATTGAATTTATGTTATTGCTTGATAATAAACTTTTTGGTTAGTGTTTTATCATTCGATATAACCGAAAAGAAATACATTCCATCTGGCAAACCACCTAATTCTACTCTGTTTTCAGATACTTTACCGTTTCTTACCGTCTGACCAATATGATTAATGATTCTATAATTTGAATCCTTAGCATTGTTCATTTGAATCGTGATAAAGTCTTTTGCAGGAACAGGAGAGATCACAAATTTAGAATTTTTCAAATCCGTTGTTATGGTGTCATCACTGTTGATATTATTTAATTGTGCATTTCCTACACAAAAGTTTTTAGTATCTTCAGAAGTAAACGATGCACCAGAAGCTAGTACAGCGCCAGAAGTGCTATTGGTTAGTTCATAGGAACCGTTACCGTAGCTACAGCAAATTCCATCACCATAAGAATCTTTGAATACTAAAGTATAACATCCGGCATCAAGAGTTTTGGTTATATTAAGAGTTGACCCATCAGGCTGAGAAGGATAAGTTCCTCCCGAGTGTACTACTTGATTATTCGCATCTTTGATTTCCCAACTGGTTTCTTCAGGATAATTATCAAAAGTAATACGCAGTTTTACATCATAAGTAGAAGACGTTCCAGCAGTAGTTACATTTAAAGTATTACTTGCTGCAGATTCGTTTCCTGCTGCATCTTTAGCTTTTACAGTAAACTGGTATGCCGTGTTGGCAGTTAATCCGGTAATATTTCTTGTTGTTGCAGTTACCGATCCAAGATTAGTAGCTCCTTGATATACATCATATCCTGTAACTCCTACATTATCAGTAGCAGTATTCCAGGATAAGGTTAATGTAGTTTGAGCAACATTAGAAGCTGTTAATCCTGCTGGAGCAGAAGGAGCTTGAGTATCTGTACCGGATCCTCCTATGGCTACGGTGTAATCTTCTACTTCACCATAAGAGAAAGATTCACAAGGAGTTGGTATTCCATTGTACTTCATAGATACTCTCATTCTTGTACTTCCATCTTTTGCACTTGCAGGTACAGTAAAGCTACCACTTACCGGAGTTGTTTGTGAAGCCGCATTGGTCCATACTTGTTCTCCTGTATCGGCAAAATCTCCATCTTGATTATAATCGATCCATACAGAGTATCCTTCATTATATTTAGTTCCGGTCCAAGTAGGAGTAATGGTAATGGTATTGGCACTACCTTTAGATAGGTTAGTAGATTCAGCAGTAAAATCGTTGTATCCACCACTTCCTCCTGTGGATGTTTTATCGATGGTTCCTAATTTTACATTACTGATATATTCGTCATTTACACTTTGCCCATTAGAGTCACAGTAGTTAAGTTGTACATCTGTAGTTGTAAAGTTTACAGAAGCACTATAATTAGAAGTAGTTCCATCAGCACACTTACTTCTTACTTGTACTTCATAAGCCGTAGATGGGTTTAATCCAGAAATGACTTTAGAGGTTCCATTTTCTGCAGAAGTTGTCCAGTTTGTTGTTCCTGTTTGTCTGTATCTTACATCATAAGTTGCACCTGCTACTGCAGTCCAACCAATAGTAGCTGTATCGGATCCCACGGCAGAAGAAGATACTCCTGTAGGTACAGTTGCAGTACATACTGTAGTTGTTCCTGTTAACCCAGTAACAATAAGAGAGAAATTTTGACTCCCTCCTGTTAATGTTCCTTTATGAGTAACTGTAATTGTGTATGTTCCAGAAGCATTAGCGATATCCACTCTTTCAAAAGGATCCACAGTATTGTCGCCGGTACTATTTGTATTTACACCAGTAAGCTTATATGGGTTAGATGTAGTAGAGCCTTTTGTAACTCTTATATCTAAGTCATTTACTAGTACAGCTGTATTAGAATTTGTTGCAGTTACAGCAGTTCCTGCTCTGTCTGTCCAGGAAATAGAAGCTAATAAAGGGCTTGTGCCATCTGAGTCAACAGTTACAGTATACGTTTGACCACTTGTAAGTGTTAGTTCTTCTATTTTTGAAGCAGTTCCTTTATTGGTAATTGCTTCTGCAGCAACTTTAGCGTTTAATAATCCCCATCCATGTACTGCATCAGGACCAGAAGGACCAATATCATCGGCAGTATGAAGCGCTAACCCTTTTAAGGTTGCAGCTTTCATGAAGTTTCCATTATTACTATTGTAATGTTGTTGTAGTAGTAAAAGTGTACCTGTTACATTAGGCGATGCCATTGAAGTACCAGAGATACTGTTGTATGCTGTGTCACTATTGTCATAAGTAGAATATACACCTGTACCATTACCAGTAATATCTGGTTTAATTCTATAGTCATCAGTAGGACCTTCACTACTTCCACTATTAATAGTAACACTATTTAGTGTACCATCATTACTAACATTGGCATCCTGTGCATTAGCAACCACAAGATTGTTTTTTGAAGTAGAATGCCCTGTTAATTTATCATAAGAAGAGTTTCCGTCTAATGGTTGAGCATTAGAGCTATTGTCGTTTCCATCATTCCCTGCAGCTACTACCATAAGATAGAAAGGTGCGTTATACATGATTTCATCCCATGTTCTGGATTCATCTATATATGCTCCAAAATACTGATCAGGAACTGCACTGGCTCTAAAACCATAAGAATGATTGGATAAAAGCATACCGTTTGCGGCAGCTGTAGTTGCTTCAGAAGCATCATTATTCCAATCATGTGTTTTAGCTTTTGCTTGAGAAGCCATTCCTTTTGCATTGGCTTGTACCCCAGAGGCAACTATCGTTCCTGTAACATGTTGAGCATGAAAACTATTACCATTAAGAGTTGTAACACCATCACTAATAGTAACTCTGTTATTTCCTCCTGTGCCATCAAATTCCTGGTGAGTAGGTCTTGTTGCTCCACCATCCCATACATAAGCAGTCATATTTTGCCCGTCTAGATTTAGGCCTAAAGAACCTCCTGAGTTTAAATGATTTGCTCGAGTAGACTTTGCAGCATCTGCATTAAATGTAGTATAATAGAGAGGAGTACCATCTTTTGCTAATCTTTGTAGTTCAGAAAAGCTTCCGTTAGCATTTGTCATTTTGACCTGCCATCCATTTCTTTTGGCAGCTGCTATAGCTTCTTTCTTTTGTAATGCAGCTTTACTTGCTGATTCGGTCTGTAATTGATTTAATTTTACCAGATTACTTTGTTGAGCGATCTTTGCCTTTTGTGAAGGATTCTGAGCGAAAAGTCCACCAGATAAAAATATCATTGAAGAAATAATAACGATATTTAATTTTGGTGACACTTGCCCATTAAAGCCCCTCAACGAAATAAGGCTTTTGTAGCTTTTTTTCATTGTTATTGAGTTTGAGTTAGTGTTATTGTTGTTTTTTTGAAGAATTCAAAGAAAACATTCGAATTTCTTAAATTATTCTTAATAAAAAAAAGTTTTTCGATGAAAAGAAAGAAAATTACTGTATAAAACATTATGGTTATAATAATGCAACTATGTTGCAAGAAAAAACTTTCTTTTATTCCCTGGTTAACTTATTGTGGTTACTTCACTTTGTTTTTATTTAATAGTTGGTACAGCTTTTATTATTTCAAAATGAAATGCACAATGGGTTTATAAAACATGTTTATAATAAATTAATATATGTGCATAGTATTGTGATGTTTTTTTTACAAAAGAAAGGTATATGATTACGTTTTTTTTATTTTGAATTCGTTGCCTTAAAAGCTACTATTGCTGTAAATAGAAAAACCCCAAAACAAACTGTTTCGGGGTTTTTAAAAAAAATACTGAATGTATATTATTGCTTAATGATAAGCTTTTTGGTTATGGTTTTAGTATCTGATTTAACCGACACAAAATACATTCCAGATGGTAAATTGTTCAGTTCTATTCTATTTTCAGACATTTTACCATTTCTTACTATTTGGCCCGCTTTATTAACGATTCTGTATGTAGAACCATTAAAATTATTCATTCTGATTATAATGAAATCTTTTGCAGGAACTGGGTGAATAACAATGTCAGAGCTTTCTATATCTGTTTTCATATCTCTATTAAAGTTATGCATTACAGCATTTCCTACACAAAAGTTTTTAGTATCCTCAGAAGTAAATGATCCGCCAGAAGCCAGCACTGTACCAGAGGCACTATTGGTTAGTTCGTAAGAACCGTTACCATAACTACAGCAAATTCCATCACCATATGAATCTTTAAATACTAAAGTATAACACCCTGAATCCAGAGTTTTGGTTATATTAAGGGTAGAACCATCAGGTTGCGATGGATATGTTCCTCCAGAATGTACTACCTGACTGTTAGCATTTTTGATTTCCCAACTAGTTTCTTCAGGGTAGTTATCAAAAGTAATACGCAGTTTTACATCATAAGTTGAAGATGCTCCTGCAGTAGTTACATTTAAAGTGTTACTGGCTGCCGATTCGTTTCCTGCTGCATCTTTAGCTTTTATTTTAAAAGAATATGCTGTATTTGCTGTTAACCCTATAGCCTGATATGTAGTAGTAGTTATTGTGCCAATAACAGTATTGCCTTGATATATATCATACCCGGTAACTCCAACATTATCCGTAGAAGCAACCCAAGAAAGATCAATTGTATTTTGTGTTACATTAGACGCTGTTAAATTTGAAGGAGTGGAAGGAGCTTGTGTATCTGCAGTTGATGATCCTGCAAGAGGGACTTTCCAAACACCTCTTCCATAAGTACCTGCTAATAATACTTGATCTGAATAATTGACTTCTAAGTCTCGTACAGAAACATTAGGTAAATTTTCAGAATAATTTTCCCAATTGTTATTTCCTTGCTTATAATATACCCCTAAATAAGTACCTACATAAATAGTTTCGGTACCTTTTTGGTGTCGGACTACATTTTTGGCTTCACTTGGCAAATTACCTGATATGTTAGAAAAATTTGATCCCTGATCAGTAGATTTAAAAACTCCGTTAGAAACCCCTGATGAAGAATAACCGTTGGTAGATATATAAATGATATTAGTATTATCATTATGCACTTCTATAGAAGTAATATTTGTGGTAGAAGTATGGATTTTTGTCCAGTTTACTCCTTTGTCAGTACTTTTATATAAATTATTTTCACGAGAAACATAAATATTGTTTGTATTAGACGGGTCTACTTCGATTTGATCTAACTTGCCACCAAAATTGAAGTTAGAAAGTCTCTGGAAATTATTATTATTAAGTTTATAAAATCTAGAATACCCTGCATAAACATTTCCATCTTTATCAGAAACCAGAGGAGTAACCCAATTTCCTGATTCAGGTCCATCGGTTACTCGAGTTTGTGTTGTTCCTCTATTGGTAGTTTTATAAAGAGATCCTCCTCCTTGTATAAACCCATAATACGTATTAGGGTTTGTTCCACTTACTGCACAATCCATTCCGTCTGCGCCAAAATAATTGTTCCATGTGTCTCCATTACGTGCATATCCTCCATTATCCTGAAGTCCTCCCACAAGGTTGTTAGAACTACTATTTTCTGCTACTGATATTCTGTAAAACTGACCTATCTGTAATCCTTTGGTTAAATCTGTAAAGCTCCCACCATCATTTTCTGATAAGTATACTCCTCCATCACTACCACACATTAACTTTCCATTATAATAACGTAAAAAGTGAATATCTGCATGGGTGTATGAAGCTTGTTGAGGGTTTGACCAACTATTGATTGCTGAGAAGTTATTTCCTCCATCAGTAGATTTCCATATATTAAGACATCCTACAAAAATGGTATTGGCATCTGTATCTGAAACTGTTAGTGCTAAATCATACCAAGCTTGACCTGATTGTAATATATTAGTAGTTTCTTGGGTTTTTGTAAAGCTATTTCCACTATCAGTTGAGCGATATAAACCTTGAAAAGCATAACTTGCACTTCTGGTTTTGGCACTTAAAACATAGACATAGCTAGGATTGGCAGGGGTAACTTCGATGACCAACCTTCCTGAACTTGATGGTAGTCCACTTTGTATTTTTGTAAAGCTGGTTCCTCCATTTGTTGATTTATAAAAAGAATCTTTTGTAGTTGCATAAATTACATTAGAATCACCTGGTTTGAGTTTAATATCCTTTACGTCTGCATTCAATGTTTTAGTCCATGCAACTCCTGCGTTAGTGGTTTTGTAAACTCCTTGACTAGTTGCTACCCATAATGTATTCGAGTTATTGGGATCGATATAAATATCGTTACTCGAGGTTTGTGAATTTAAAAATTCTAGGCCTGTTTTTGCCCAGGTATTTCCTCCATCAGTAGATTTAAGAATCCCAATACTGTACGAATCATTGGCATCATCATCTCCAGTAGAAATATAAACAATATTCGAATTATTAGGATCGATAGCTATACCAGAAACACCAATTTGAGGAAGGTCATCTGACAAAGAGGTCCAATTTGCACCTTTGTCTGTAGATTTCCATATTCCTCCTGCTGGAGCTCCAATATAAAATGTATTAGGGTTATTAGGATCTACAATAACAACATTTACTCGTCCTTGTCCTGGAGACCATGAACCTGTTACTTCATGATCAAATGGCCCCATAGGAAGCCAGCTTGCAGCTGCCTTTGTAGAAGAAGAGGCCATATTGTTCTTTTCTTCCCAGGCTTTCCATAAGTGTTCGGGAGTTGGTATAGTACCATCTGGTAATAAAGAATTTTTCCAGTATTCCTGCCATCTCTTAAAGGGCTTATATCCACTACCTTTTTCCTTATGGTTTTTGTCTGTCCAATAGGTGGTAAATGCATTAGTGATCTTTTGAAATTTTACAGAGGTGTTGACTCCTGAAGAATTCTTGCTTTGATTTAAATCCTGCATCCAGGGGGCGCTTGAGTTATATTGGGAATGCCCAATATAGCAAATAAGCGCGGCTAAAATGATAAATGGTTTTTTCATTTTTTGTGTTTGAGTTTATGTTAAAAAAATTGGTTTATTAAACTTAATGAACTAGAAGTTCATAGATCCATAAGGGTAATCAATCATTACTATTCCATATATTATTAATAGAATAATAGAAAGTTTTTTATAAGGTTAATTAGTTTTTCGGGATTCTTTGAAGTAGAGAAAAACTAGTAGTATACTAAGATTATAATTTTTTAAATCTTATTTGCTAATACCGAGAGGAGGTAGGTTTTTGATTTGGTTTCATGTTGAGTTGAGTTTAAGTTAGTTAAATTTCCTTCAAAAATCGAAGAATCATGATCAAAGCTCATCAAATCTTTTTGATAAAAAAAAGTTTTTCGATGAAGAGAAATAAAATTACTGTACAAAACATTAAGACCACTATAATGCAACTGTGTTGCAAGAAAAATCTTTCTTTATTTAGTGTTAATTGGATTGCTCAAAAAAATTCAATGTTCGCAATTCATTATAATACACTTTATTAGGAAGATAAAAACCTACATGACCTCCATAATCTGGGGTTTCAAGAAATAAATTGGGATTTTTCTTGGCTTCATCAAAAGGATAACAAAGATCTCCCAGGAAAGAATCATTTTTGGCATTAAGGATAAGGGAGGGAACTTCGATATGTTTCAGAAATTGCCTGGAGCTACATTTAGAATAATACTCCATAGCATTTTCATACCCATGGGCCTTACTGGTATATAAATTATCAATGTCCATAAGAGATTTGCAAGCTCTAATATCTGATGTAGTTAAAGTATCAGAAAATTGAATTTGCCGATCATACAATTTGGCTTTTAGATGGTTTATAAAACGTTGTTGATAGACGTAATTCTTCGGTTTATTTATTTCTGATAACGAATCATATAGATCACAGGGAACCGAAATAGCCGCGGCAGTTTTTATCTCTGAGGCTAAAGAACGACCTTCTCCGAGGTATTTTAACATAATATTACCTCCTAAACTAAATCCACATATTGATATGTTTGTATAGGCATATGTCGTAAGTATATGCTTGATAATACGATCCAAATCTTCACTGGCTCCCGCGTTATAAGATCTATAAAGACGGTTTACTTCACCACTACAATTTCTAAGATTTATTGCTGCAGAATCCCAGCCATTATGATTTAGGTGTCTTGCTAATCCTAGCATATATTGGCGTTGTCCATTACCTTCTAATCCATGAATGATGACCGTCAGTTTTTTTGAGTTTGGTGCTGCACTGTAACTCCAATCAAGATCAATAAAATCTCCATCATCAAGCTCTACACGTTCTCTTTTTTGTGATACTCCTTTTACTTTACGAAGTAGATTAGGGTATATGGTAGACATATGACCATTTCTAAATAAAAACGGAGGAATATACTTAGATTCAATTAACGGCATTAGTATAATATATTATCTTTTGGTTGTTCTTTTTCTGGAAGATTTTTTTCGTCAAGCATGTCGCGCAGGTCAATTTCAATAGTTTTACATAATGCAGTCATTGGCACATCATTAATTCGTCCTTCAAAAGGATCTTCACTGTTACTTCCAATTTTTTCCATTGTAAAGAAAACCCAACTTATTAAAATAGAGAGTGGTATCATTAAAAAGACAAACCATTGTTCTATACCATTTGTCATTTCATTTAGTTTGTTTTCAAAAACATTAAGTAATCCAAAAGGTAATAAAAGAATAAATATCCATGTAAACAATGTACTAAAATATGCGTATTGTCTTGGGAAAGGAGTATTCTTAATACGTTCACACTTACCTTGAAGATTATATAACTCTTCCAGTATATTATGAAAAAGCTGTTTGTCAAACTCTGTAATTTTACCTTGATCCAGAAGTTGTTTAAGATGAAGTCCTTGATTTTTAACTAAATGAGTAGCAGGGTTCTTCCGTTTTAGTAGATCTTGATATTCTTGATCAGATACAAATTTAGTTGTAGCATCGCAAGCTGGTTTTTGTTCGCCATGTTTTTTAAAGAGTTTTTCTATAGCTCTATTTTCTTTTAAAGAAAAAGAATTAGGTTGTCTGAGTTGAATTCTTAAGGCATTGATCCAGGCAATATGTCTATAAATCAATACCTGCTTGGTTTTTTGATCATCCTGTACCAAACATAATATCTGATTGGTCCAGGTTCTGGAATAGTTTACGATACCACCCCAGATTTTACGAGCCTCCCAAAACCGATCATAACTTTGGCTGTTTTTAAAACCAATATAAAATGCAACGGCAATACCAATTACGGTAAGAGGTTGAAAAGGGATATCAATAAATTTCCAATCTAAAAAATGATATAATGAAAAAATAACCGTAGTATATATGGTGAAGAAAATAATATTTTTCCAGGCGTATCGAAGGATAATCCCCCAACTAATATTTCGTTTAATATACATTATGAGTTTGTTTTAAAACAAGAAGACCACACAGGTTTTTAAAGCCTATTTCACTAAAATCCCGAAAATAATATCTGGTCTTAGATATTTTTTGTTTTATGTGCATTATCAAATATACATATTTAATAACACTCTGCTATGCGTGCATAATAAGTTATTTTGTACTTTTGTTGATCAAAAAAACAGACATTATGTATTTAAAAGATTTTGAAATTAGATGGAATGATATTGATGCAAATCGTCATTTGGCGAATAAAGCATATATAGAATTTGCAGCACATACCCGAATGTCTTTTTTAACAGAAAAGGGTTTTGATCAACGTCTTTTGAGTAAGTTTAATATTGGTCCTGTTGTGTTTTATGAACATATTTATTACTTTAAAGAAGTGTTTTATGGTAGACCGGTGAAAGTCTCTTTAGAAATTTCGGGATTAAGTGAAGATGGAAAATTTTTTGAGTTCAGACATAAATATTATGATTATAAAGGGCGAAATTTTGCACAATGTGAAATGATGGGTGCCTGGATGGATTTGAATACCCGAAAATTGATTGCTCTTCCAGATGAAATACATCAATTGTTAGACAGAGTAGAGCGACCAGAAGATTTTAAGGTGCTTACCAAAGAAGATACAAGAAAATTTGCTAAAACTCCGGTAGACTTAGAACAAGTTTAAGAGGCTATTTTTTTAGGAGATTTAGTAACCAGGTATACTCCCAAAAAAACTAGTACTGCAGATATTATTTTGACTGGATTTAGCGAATCTGCACCCATTAACATGGCAAAACTAATAGCCAGAAGAGGCTGTAGATATATAAATGCTGCAATTGTTGAAGCTCTTAAATGCCTTAGCGCAAATATATTTAACAAATAGGTTAAAAATGTAGTTGCTATGACCACAAAAATCATTTTCCATATTACCTCATAAGGTAGCGAGAACCATTCTACTTCACTAAATTCTGAAATGGTAATCGGAAAATTAATAATAACACCAAGTAAGAAAAACCACTTCATTAAAGTAATAGAATGATACTTAGTGGTTAAAGGTTTTACCAATATTAGGTAAATAGCATATGAAGCTGCATTGATAACGAATAAAGCATTTCCTAATGGGATATTTGGAGCATCCTGACGGATTTCTGAACCAAAAAGAATAAGACCCAGTGCTCCCGAAAAACCTAGTAAAATACCAATAGTTCTTAAAAAAGTAATTTTTTCTTTTATAAAAAAAGCAGATAAAATAAACACCAAAATTGGAGAGATGGTGATCATTACAGAGCTATTGATAGGTGTCGATAATTGCAATCCTTTAAAAAACATAAGCATATTGATCACCATTCCAAAAATAGTACAAGCAATTACCCTTGGCCAGTCATTGCGCTCTATTTTTTGTTTTGGAGCCCATATAGATGCAAGCCAGAATAATAATGCAGCACCAACTACTCGCAATAAAATAAATCCAAATGGTTTGATGTAGGTAGGCATTACACCTTTTGCCACAGTATGATTTATGCCATATATCAAACTGGCACCAAATGCGGCGAGTAATGCAGCCGTTCTTTTATCCATTAATAGTAATAGTTGCCTCTTCTACCACTTTTTTACTGTTTCCGATAAAGATTTTGTCATTAACAATAATTACTGGTCGTTTTAAGAAAGTATAATGCTCTAAGATTAATTTTTTATAATCTTCTTCAGATAAATCCTGATTTTTAAGATCCCGCTCTTTGTATAACCGTGCTCTTTTACTAAATAAAGCCTCATAGCTTCCGGCTAAGTCATACATTTTTTCAATTTGCTCTGTGGTAATAGTTTCGTTTTTAATGTCTTGCAAAATGAAATCCGAAGATGGATTTAATTCATTTAAAATACGTCTGCAAGTATCGCAAGTAGACAAATGGTATATTTTTTTCACAGTTGATTATTTTAAGTGTCAAAATCATCACAAAGGAAATTCATTTCACAATTAAAACTCATATTTTTGGCTAAAAATTATGAAATGAGCCACAAAGATTATGTTGTTGCTAAACGATACGATCATTGGCAAATTTTATACCTATGCTGAGCATAGTTGAAATATGACTTTTGAAAAACAATAAAATAAACAGATAAGTACCATGCAAGATCCAATAACAATTACTCGTGTCAATCGAAAAATATTAGAAAAAATATTAGATAACTATTCTTTAGATCAATTAAATGAAGTGCCTGAAGGATTTAAAAATAACCTAATATGGAACATTGCGCACGTGATGGTAACTCAACAATTATTGGTGTATAAATTGAGCGGATTACCAATGATGATTGATAATGAAATGGTAGACTTGTATCGAAAAGGAACAAAGACCGAAAGACCAGTTACTGCAGAAGAAGTATCAGAAATAAAGAAGCTTTTATTTACAACATTAGATAAAACAGAAAAGGATGTAAACGATGATATCTTTAAAAATTACAATGACTACGAGACTAGTACCGGATTTGTATTAAAATCTGTTGAGGATGCGATGAATTTTAATAATTATCACGAAGGAATTCATTTAGGATATATCTTGGCACTTAGAAAAGCGATTTAAGTAAGTTTGGATTCCCTATAAATAAATTGTTTTATCAAAAAATCTTAACTGCAAAAAACGAAGCAACCTCTTCCTTGTTCAATTTTAATTCTATAGGCCCTTCTGCATAGGAGTTAATTTCATATTGATTGTAGTAGAGAATAACTTCTTTATCCGTAAACCCTATAGTTAAAGGTAAACTGAACGTATCATCTTCAAAAAAGAAACCGGTGCTATTAATCGATTCTTTTTCTGGGATTTCATGTTGTGTTCTAAAGATTTTTTCTACATAATCTTCAAATTCATTATAATTCTTAAATAATGACTTATTAGAAAATTGCTTTCCTGTTTTTGTGTCAATATTGATATAAGAAACTGTACCATTTCCATGAGCACCACCAGTAAATATATAAGAATCCATTACGACAGAGATTAAACCTGGACATTGAAAACTAAGTTCACAATCAATAGTAGCTTCATAAGGAACGATTTCTTCTGGGAATTCTTCACTAATATTTTGATAGGAACTATTAAATTGAGAGATCGCTTCTTTAAGGTTTGGTTCTGATGCGTTTTCACCAATATTTAAAATAGAACAGGCTGTATTTTCTATTTCTTTATTAATAATGGCAGCTACTGGGTTATCATCAACAATTTTTAATACGTTGATTTCTAAAGAAGCACAATCCACATTTTTGCAGTCAAGAAGAGTGTCTACTGTAAAATTTTGTTTTTCAAAAGTGAAAGATTCTGTATTGTCACAGCTATATAATCCCCAAAAAATTAGTAGCAAAAGAATGAATTTTGACTTGGTGTTAGTTTTTGTGTTAATCATCTACTAAAGGTATTCGACGAAATATGATTAGAACGAATTAAATCATACATTTGTCCCGTTTTTCAACATAAAACGACCAAGTTAATTTATTCTTGTTAAAAACTAATAAATAGATGAAATTTAACACTAAAACAATTCACGGAGGACAGAAACACGATCCGGCTTATGGTGCCGTCATGCCTCCTATATATCAGACATCTACATACGCTCAGACCACTCCGGGAGGACATAAAGGTTTTGAATATAGCAGAACACATAATCCTACAAGAAAAGCATTAGAAGATTCTTTTGCTAGTATCGAAAACGGAAAATTTGGACTTGCTTTCGGATCAGGACTTGCTGCCATAGACGCAGTAATCAAATTATTGAAACCTGGTGATGAGGTTGTTTCTACTAACGATTTATATGGAGGAACCTATCGTTTGTTTACTAAAATCTTTGAAGATTTTGGAATCAAGTTTCACTTTATAGGGATGGAAAATGCAGATAAAGTAGAGGATTATGTAAATGAAAACACCAAATTAATTTGGGTTGAGACACCAACCAATCCTATGATGAATATTATTGATATTAAAGCAATAGCTGCAATATCAAAAAAACATAATATTTTATTGGCTGTAGATAACACTTTTGCTACTCCATACTTGCAAAGACCTTTGGATCTTGGTGCAGATATTGTAATGCATAGCGCTACCAAATATTTAGGAGGGCATAGCGATGTGGTTATGGGAGCATTAATTGTAAAGGATTCAACATTAGCAGAACGACTTTACTTTATTCAGAATGCAAGTGGTGCTGTTTGTGGACCGCAAGATAGTTTTTTGGTGTTAAGAGGGATTAAGACATTACATATACGTATGCAACGACACTGTGAAAATGGAGAAGCCATTGCAAAGTATTTGAAGAATCACCCTAAAATAGAAAAAGTATACTGGCCAGGTTTTGAAGATCACCCTAATCATGAAATTGCCAAAGCACAGATGGATGGTTTTGGAGGTATGATTTCTTTTGTTACAAAAGGAAGTGATTATGATAGTGCAATTAAAATCGTAGAGAATCTAAAATTCTTCACTTTAGCAGAATCTCTTGGTGGTGTAGAAAGCCTTGCAGGGCACCCGGCAAGTATGACACATGCTTCAATACCAAAAGAAGAACGTGAGAAAACAGGAGTAGTCGATTCTTTGATTCGATTAAGTGTAGGAATAGAGGATATTAACGATCTAATTGCGGATCTTGAACAAGCTATTGGATAACCTAATTATTAAATTAAAAAAATAAACTTGTTTTTTTAGGAATATCATATATTTGGCGTGATATTTCAACCTATAGATAAGAATCTATTAATTCAATTAACATATGCAAGCAAAGATAGATGCATTCATGGAAGAGGTAAAGGCTCGTAACACACATGAGCCTGAATTTTTACAAGCGGTACAAGAAGTTGCCGAAACTGTAATTCCTTACATAGCTACAAAAGAAATTTATAACGGGAAGAATATCCTGTTAAGAATGGTTGAACCAGAGAGAGCGATTATGTTTCGTGTACCATGGGTAGATGATAAAGGAGTGATTCATGTGAATAGAGGATATCGTATTCAAATGAATTCTGCAATAGGACCATATAAAGGAGGATTACGTTTTCATCCTTCTGTAAATATAAGTATTTTGAAATTCTTGGCTTTTGAACAGGTTTTCAAAAATAGTCTAACTACTCTTCCTATGGGAGGTGGTAAGGGAGGATCTGATTTTGATCCTAAAGGAAAATCTGACGATGAAATTATGCGTTTTTGTCATAGTTTTATGAGTGAACTTTTTAGACATATTGGCCCTGATACAGATGTTCCTGCAGGAGATATAGGAGTAGGAGGTCGTGAAATTGGATTCTTATTCGGGATGTATCGTAAAATGCGTAATGAATTTACTGGTGTTCTTACCGGAAAAGGACTTACCTGGGGAGGATCTCTAATTCGCCCAGAAGCTACTGGATATGGAACTGTTTATTTTGCAAAAAATATGCTTGAAACCCAAGGAGGTTCTTTTGAAGGAAAAATAGTAACAGTTTCTGGTTCAGGAAATGTAGCACAATATGCTGCAGAAAAAGCAACACAACTAGGAGCAAAAGTAGTAACACTATCGGATTCCTCTGGATACATTTATGACAAAGATGGAATTGATGCAGAAAAACTTGCTTTTGTAATGGAACTTAAGAATGTAAGAAGAGGACGTATCAGCGAGTATGCAGATAAGTATACTTCTGCAGAGTTTCATAAAGGACAAACTCCATGGGGAGTGAAATGTGATATTGCGTTACCATGTGCTACTCAAAATGAATTAAATGGAGATGATGCACAAACATTAATTGCTAATGGATGTGTTTGTGTTAGTGAAGGAGCTAATATGCCAAGTACACCAGAAGCAATTTCAGCTTTCCATAAAGCCAAAATTTTCTTTGCTCCAGGAAAAGCTTCTAACGCAGGAGGTGTAGCCACATCTGGATTAGAAATGACACAAAACTCTTTACGTTATAACTGGACTCGTGAAGAAGTAGATAATAAACTAAAACAAATTATGGAAGATATCCATTCTGCTTGTCTCGAATATGGTAGTGATGATAATGGATATGTAGATTATGTAAAAGGAGCTAATATTGCCGGTTTTGTAAAAGTAGCTGATGCTATGCTGGCGCAAGGGGTAATCTAAGTATTTAATGATTCCTTAAAATAAAATTAAAGCCGTTTGGAAATATCCAAACGGCTTTGTTGTTGATTTAGGAGAACTAAATAATTTAACACTCTTAAATATTAGATCTTTGTACCGAACTTAGGCATATATAATTTTGTTATGTATTTTTATAATTCCCTATAAAAACTCAAGGCGAGTTCTTAAATCGGTTCTCATGAAGCATATAACTCTTTTCTTTTTTTTAGTATTATTAATCTCATGTGGGAGTACACATACGGTTTATGATTATGATGAGCAACAGGATTTTTCAATTTACAAGACTTATGCTTTTTATCCAGAAATGAGTTCTGGACTTAATGATTTGGATCAAAAACGATTATTGATGGTAACAGAAGCCGTTATGCAAAGCAAAGGGTTTACCAAATCAGAAACTCCTGATATTTATATAAATTTTAAGACGATTATTAATAAAACACCTTCGCGTAATAGTATTGGAGTAGGAGTTGGTGGTGGTAGTGGTGGCATTGGTATTGGTGTTGGAGGGTCTATTCCTATTGGCGGACCAGAAACTTTTCTGGAACTTACCATTGATTTTGTTGATGTGAAAAAAGATGAAATGGTATGGCAGGCGATTGCCGAGAAACGATTTCATCCTAATGCCTCGCCAGATACACGTACCGATTTTTTCCAGAAAATTATTGAAAAATCCCTAATCAAATATCCACCAAAGAAGAAAAAATAAGATTGCTTTTTTATTTATTTTCGGTTTACAATGATGATCAACTCACCAGCAATAGTAATACATTCCTTACGATATAGTGAGGCAGACTTGATTGTTTCATTGTTTACAAAAACAAGTGGACTACGCTCTTATTTACTAAAAGGAGTTTTAAAATCTAAACGAGGAAAAATCAGAGCATCACTATTTCAACCGCTTACCTTATTAGAAATACAAGCTTTTCATAGAGATAAAGGCTCTTTAGAGAGAATTAAAGAAGCTAAAATAAAAACAATTTATAAGTCGTTACATACAGATTTCATAAAAGGCACATTGGTGTTTTTTATTTCTGAAGTACTTAAGAACTCTATCCACGAAGAAGAAACCAATACAGATCTATTCGAATATCTTGAAACCGCTTTAATGTGGCTGGATGTACATGATACTATTGGTAATTTTCATATTACATTTTTAACCAAACTTACCCAATACCTTGGCTTTTATCCAGATACTCCTCATGCAGAATCAGACTATTTTAACATGCAGGAAGGCGTTTTTCAATCTACTAGTAGTAATGTATATTGTGTAAGTGGAGATCAGGTAAAATTATTTAAACAATTTTTAGGCACAACATTTGAGGCAAGTATGGATATTAAACTATCAAAGAATACACGAAGTGATATTCTAGCTATGCTATTAGTATATTTTGAACTACATTTGCACGGTTTTAAGAAGCCGAAATCACTTTCTGTTTTAAACGAAATTTTTAATTAAGATAATGCGGGTATTTATATTTCTTTTGTTGACTATGTTTTTTGTATTGCCCGGCAATGCTCAAAAAATTACAATATTTAGTACAGCAAATAATCAACCTATCCCTAATGTAGCTATTTACAATAAAATCAAATCTAAGAGTACTATTACTGATTTTAATGGAGTGGCCAATATTTCTGCGTTTTCTGATACCGAAATCTTGTATTTTACACATGTCTCGCATTTAGGTATAAGTATGGTTAAATCTAAAATCCCAAAATCACTTTCTATATATTTAAAACCAGATGAAAACCAGCTTTCAGAAGTTGTTATTTCGGTATCAAAATGGGAGCAGGAACAAAAAGAAATTACACAAAAAATAGTAAGTATTTCGTCTAATGATATTGCATTGTCTATGCCACAAACATCTGCTGATCTTTTACAAAGTAGTGGACAGGTTTTTATTCAAAAAAGTCAACTGGGAGGAGGTAGTCCTATCATTAGAGGTTTTTCTACGAATCGATTATTGCTCACTGTGGATGGAGTACGAATGAATACTGCAATTTTTAGAGGGGGAAATGTGCAAAATGTAATATCGGTCGACCCTTTTACTGTAGATAGAACAGAGGTGATATTAGGACCAGGATCTGTTGTTTATGGAAGTGATGCAGTAGGTGGGGTGATGAATTTTTATACAGCACAACCTAAGTTCGCTGTAAATAGTAAGAAAAAACTAAGTGGTAATGCACTTATTAGATATGCCAGTGCCAGTAATGAAAAAACTGGGCATGTTGATTTTAATATTGGATTAGAGAAATGGGCATTTTTGACAAGTGTAAGCTATACAGATTTTGACGATTTAAAAATGGGAAGTCATGGCCCTGATGATTATTTGAGAAATGAGTATGTAGAAACCATAAACGGAGAAGATGTTGTTGTGCAAAATTATGATCCTGAAAAACAAGTGTTTACAGGGTATGATCAGGTTAATTTGCTACAGAAAATTCGTTTTATGCCTAGCGAAAAATGGGATTTTAATGCGAGTTTTATTTATACAGAAACTTCAGATTTTCCTCGTTACGATCGCTTGATCAGAAGGAGAGATGAAAATTTAAGATCCGCCGAGTGGTTTTATGGACCACAACTTTGGTTTATGGGTAACCTACAAGTATCGCATAAATCAAAAAGTAAGCTATATGATAAAATGAAAATCACTGCGGCATATCAATATTTTGAAGAAAGTAGAAACGATCGTAATTTTGGTAGTGATATTTTAGAAAGAACCCAGGAACAAGTAGATGCTTACTCATTAAATTGGGATTTTGAAAGAAAATTTAACGATAAGACCACTGTATATTATGGGTTGGAATATGTGCTAAATCAAGTATATTCTGATGGGTCAGAACGCAATATTAATACGAATATTATTGAAGACGCGCCCTCAAGATATCCAGATGGATCTACCTGGCAGTCTATAGCAGCATATCTAAGTATAAAGCATAAGTTAAGCGAAAAACTAAGATTTCAAGGTGGATTACGATATAATAGAATCATCTTGTATTCAGAATTTGATGACAAGTTTTTTGATTTCCCATTTACAGAAGCAAATATTGATACCGAGGCGGTAACGGGAACAGCAGGACTAAGTTGGTTTCCTAATAATATGATACAATGGAAATTGAATTTATCCACAGCCTTTAGAGCACCCAATATTGATGATGTTGGTAAGATTTTTGACTCAGAACCAGGATCTGTTGTTGTCCCTAATCCGGATATAAAATCTGAATATGCGTATAATGGTGAAATAGGAGTAAAATTAAATTTTGATAGAAACTTATCTATAGATCTGTCGACGTATTATACATATCTTGAAGATGCATTAATACGAAGAGACTATAATTTAAATGGGCAAACAGAAATCGATTTTGGAGGAGAACTAAGTAACGTACAAGCTATTCAGAATGCAGCAAATGCCAGAGTATATGGTTTTGAAGCTGGATTAGAATACAAGTTTCTTGAAAATTTTAAACTAACATCCAAGTATACTTTTGTTGGAGGAGAAGAGGAATCTGATGATGGTACTACTGCTTCTTCAAGACACGTTTCACCTCAGTTTGGAACTACCCAGGTGAGCTATATTTTACCCAAATTTACAATTGATGCTTTTGCAATGTATAATGGAGAGTTTGGTTATGAAGATCTGGCACCTTCTCAGCAAAACAATGACTTCTTATATGCCAAAGATCAAGACGGGAACCCGTATTCTCCTTCTTGGTATACATTTAATCTTAGAACACAATATCAAGTAACCAAAAATATAAAAGGTATATTATCTATAGAAAATATTACCGATCAACGATACCGCCCTTATTCTTCTGGTATTGCTGGTGCAGGAAGAAATTTTATTCTATCGGTGAAATATACGCTTTAACATCATAGAATAGAGA
>NZ_JACA01000068.1 GCF_000520995.1 Aquimarina macrocephali JAMB N27
CTATTCCTTATAGGAAGGAGCTGGAACTTTTTCCTATAGGAATGAGATGCAGCTATTCCTTTTAAGCAAGTAGTTGAAAAACTATTCGCAGACATTTCAGCTTCCCAATGTTTCATCAAAAAATGATTTTATGTTATTCAAATAGGAAAAAGCTGTTTTCAACTGACAAAGAACCTTAATAAAGCCTTAAGTCGCCGAACAGAAATAAAGTCTTTGAAAACTCTTAAAATAACTTTTGAGACATAGTATGTGGCTATTTCTTCATGCGGTTTTAGATGATATTTTCTAAACTCTCGATAAAACAAACACAAAGTGATATCTAACTGAAAAATATTTTCAAACCTTTTTTACTACAGTTTTCCAGTGATTAATTATCAGGGGGGATAAATTGGAATATCCTGGTATCAAAAAGACGAGAGCGAATTTATATTTTCTTTAACAATGTTTTTACGCAACGATAGCGTACCGATTGCAAATAATTAAGTTACTTTTAGGCTTGGATATATGCATCGTTTTTCTGAAATTTCTAATATCTTCATCGTCCTATCCAAGCATTATCAAATTCATGTTTGAAAATTATTTCACCATAAAATATAAATATATCTATCGCACGATACCATCTAAAACACGGAAAATTCTATAACAGCAAGAAGATATGAGAAGAGAAACAGTAATCAGAAGAAAAAGACCAACATCGAAACAACCAGAAAAAGATATAACTACAACTATGATTGATCAATCCAAAGAAATTTTAAAACATCCCGTTGTAAAAGGTCTTGCTATCGTGGCTGCTTTATATGGAGTGCTATTCATCTCAAAATATGTAATCAAGGAATATGCAGAAGTGGTCATAGCGACAAAAAAACTACGAGATGCGCACAGGTTATGAATATAAATAATATAAACAGAGCAATGGAAGCCACTCCCAAAAAAGATGTTGTAACGACAGTATTAAAAGTTCTATCAGCTGTATATTTGGTAATGAACATCATTAGGTTGGGGAAAGAATTAAAGAAAAAAGATGAAAAGGATTGAGACCTAAAATACTTATAAGCAAGGCTTTAACCCAAATTTGAAACCAATAAAAAAACAGAAACCGTAATAATTTACGGTTTCTGAATTAAAATGATAATCTTAAAGATTATTAACTATTCAAGTTCATTATTTGTTTTTTTCAAAATTACTTTTCTAAATTCTTCATCCTTTTTTTTAAGAAA
Organism: Aquimarina macrocephali JAMB N27; assembly: GCF_000520995.1. Lineage (GTDB taxonomy): Bacteria > Bacteroidota > Bacteroidia > Flavobacteriales > Flavobacteriaceae > Aquimarina > Aquimarina macrocephali. Next base: position 1,218 of record NZ_JACA01000068.1, read on the forward strand.
GGTTTGGTTATCTTTTTCTATTATCTTGTAATTCCAGATTTCATCAGTTATATTACATCCATGAGAAATATCCAAATTTACTTGAATGTTATAATCAGAGTCATAATTCAGGAAAAACTCATACGGTTGATACCCTACAAAAGAAATTAATGATCGTTTTGGAATCTTAGTTTTTTTAGCTCTAAAACTAATAAGTCCATCTATATTTGTTGATTTACTTATCTTTTCACCATTCTCTATAATCACATTAGCATAAGGAATTTTGTTTCCTTTCATATCCACTACTCTAAAATTAATTGATATAGAATCAGAATTGTTTTCTTTTCGTTCAATATTATGATAATTCCTATAACTAACTTTTGTTAAATCAAAATGTAATGAAAGAGAATTTTTATCGATATAATAATGACCTACTCCATAATCGGAACCTACATCTCCAAATCTGCAATATCCATTATAAATAAAAGTATTGTTTTCTAAAAAAATAATACAATTATCTATCTTTTCACCTTTATCATATTGACAATACCTACCTGACAAATTTTGGGATTGCAATGTTAATGGTAATATACAAAAAAATACTACCAAGTAGTTAAGGACATTTTTCGCCTTTTGCATTTGATTTTCCATAACGTTCATTTTTTATTATTCGTTGAATTTTATCTTTCTTAGTTTGTGGCAAAGCTTTATAAGCAGATGATGTTTCTAATCCTCCCCATGATAAGTTTTCATAGTAATCCATTGGTAGTTTATGAAAATCCCAAGCTGCCAATGAATGAGCAAGACTTTCCACAAATTGCCCTATAAATTCATGCTGTATTAAGTTATTAGAATTATCTTCTTCCTTGTATTTTAAATATAAACGATTTAACATAACATCAATAGTAGTTCCTTGATTATCATATTGGTTATACAATAAAAAAGCATGCATACTTTCATGGATAATAGTTTTAGCAATAAACAATTGAGTTCCTTTTTTTATCAAATCATCATCAATTGTAATAGAGTACAAATTATTACCTTCATTTTTCGTTAACCCATTTTTTTCATTTCCATTCGGATCAAGACCTAACTGTTTTTCTTTAAAGATAATACTATATTCAGGATTTTTATCAAAAATATTTAAAATAAACGAACTTAAATGCTCTGTTCCTCCTCCAGAAATATCTGGATTAACAGATGCATGATTATCCTTAAGTCTTAACCTATCAATTATGTTTTTCATACAAGGTCCTACACTTGGGCCTAATGTAATCTCATCATCAAAATATGCTGTTCCTTCATTTGCTATAGCAATAGCTGCCACTGTTGCAAACCCCAAGCTCCCTATATACGGAGCTCCTACGTCAAAAAACATATCATATCTATATTGCCCATAAGGATATACGGTACTAAAATCATATAATCTACCCAAATCATGATTACTCATGTTGTTTATAGTAACTCCTGCTGCTTTAAACATATTTCTAAAAATCGAACCTTCTAATGCATAATGGTCTTGATCTAATTTAAATAACTCGTTAAAGAAATTACTAGCTCCTACAAGACCTCTATTTTCACCATCATTATTAAATTTCCATCTAAATACATGGTTAGCACCATCATTTAGATTTGTATTTGAAGTAGTACCACTATTCGGCACGGCGTATGGGTCATAGGTATCAATAGATACTTCATTTTTAATATACTTACTAATCGATTTTTCTATAAAATCCATTGGAAGGAAAGTATATTGATGATTTTCTAAATAACCTTTAGTAGTCTTTTTTAAGTTATTTTGAGCTGTTCCTAATAAAAAATTACGTTCATCTGCTCCAAATGAATTTAAAGCATAATTAAACAATGCCACATCATCCGAGATTTCATTAAATACAGGATGGGAATATCCATCCATTGGTGGGACTGTACCTCCTGTTCTAGCTATAAGGTTTGTCATATATTGGTTCTCATTATCTTCGAGGGTAAAAATATTATCAGGGTTACCAAATATGATATGAGGGATCTCCTGGTTTTTCTGGTTATTGATCCAAACCATATATCGGGTCATAAAACGTATGGCATCTTCCTGATTTAAAGATAAATAATGCACTAATAAATGCCCCGCTAAGGTGTTGGAAATATACCCATCTTTTAACATTCTCTGAAGACGACTATTACGTATACCATATTCGGTAGCAGCAGAGCGTTGATGGTTTCTAATACCCAATTGTTCATTTAATGCACTATTTACCTCTGCATCAGTCATGTCCTTAAGAAATTTATCATTATATTTTAAATCTCCATATTTGGGATTTGTAGTACCTTCACGTTTTCTAATATCCAATATCTTGGAGTATGTGGTAGAGCTCTGTAAAGCTCCATCATCATACCCTGTTGTAGATTTAAGAATGTTATCTGCTTTGGTAAAATATTCATTTGCAAGCTTATTGGTTTCTACCTCTTTAATATACTCCCTTTGGATGTTTTGAAAATTATAATCAGGAGATACTCCTGTTGGGCTATTGTATTGCGCAAAATAATTTATACCTGTAATTGCAGCAGCCAATAACAATTCCTGTTCATATAGCCATTTTTCCTTTTCTGTACTTGCTTCTATTTGGTGGTTAAACTTATCCAATTCAAACCTGACAATGCATAAACAGCTTCTTTCTGTACTACTATTTTTCTCTTCGCAATCAATACAGCTTTGTGTACCATCGTCTGAGTATTGAACAATCTGTGCGTATGTGGTGTTTGATATTAGGCATACCATACCCATTATCAGTAATTTATATATCGTTTTCATGTGTTTTTATAAGGTGGTTTATAGTTTTACAACAGTTTTAGAATAAGGGGCTCCGTTTATGGTCATTTGTATCACATAGGTACCACTGGGCAGTGCAGCACTATCCACCGTAATGGTTTGTGTGCCTTTTGCAATATGTTTCTGGCCAGGCATATATATTCTTTGCTTACCATAAAAATCATATACTGCCACTTCAACTTCTGCTGCCTGATCTAGCGTATAAGTGATAGCAAACTCATTACCAATAGGGTTGGGTGAGATGGTTGCAAAATTTTTATCCAATGCCAATGGTTTTGCCGATTTTAGAGATGTATCTGTAATAGAAGCTGTGGCAGATGCTGGAGTTTCTGGATATAAAACCATTCTTAATGGAGTATACACTTTCTCTTTTAATTCTTCTATTTCTGTATATCGTGTTGCCTTAACTATTAATGCCTGTTTACCATCTACGGTAGCTTGTTTAAAATTTAGGCCTTGAATACTATAGGTAAGCGTACTATGATCTGGATGGTCTTGTAAGTCATTTTGTAATGAGGGTAATACAAGAGGTATAAACTGACCAAAACCAAAACCACTCTCATATGTGGTACTAGTAATTTTGGCTAACCTAATATCATGAATCTTTGTTTCTCCATTCATCGTGAGTTCGAGCCTGATATCATCATAAGTACCATGATCTTGTCGTTTGGTAACAGATAGGGTAACAGGGATATATCGTTTTACACCAGCAGCAGTCCAGTCGTACTCTATAAAATGCCCCTGGAAATTGGTTTTCCCACTCCCGATAAGCGTTATGGGATTACGATGTGTATTATAGTTATTAATACTGGCCAAACGTTCCTCTGCCGAGATCGGTATCCAATCGCTACCTTGGTTTTGTAAAGTTTGTTTTAAGGTTCGGCTATTAAAGATGTTATTCTCTGACAACATCTGTAGTGCCTTAGCCTTGTCCTTAGGCATCCCATATCCATAATATTGCATAATAGCAAGCCAGTGCTTTGCCATAGGGTGATTACTACTCTCAAAATGAGTCTTGGCCTTAGTGACCAAAGATGTATTAGTGAAATCCTCAAGGGTTACCAAATTTTTCAGGTTAAGGTACCCTAATACATAATGTGCAATATCTGGTTTATAATCAAGGGTAATCAGTTTTTCAAAATCATTGGCTATTGTACCATATGCAAAATGGTGTTTTTCCTTATATCCATTGGATAACAGATTGATACTATGATCAAGCATAGCAGGAGGATATTGATGATATGCTGCTCTAAAAAGATGTAAAAAAGAGAGTTCCCGCCTCTTACCAAAAAGAAAAGCATAATCCCCTTTTTGTAAATGAAGCAGTCCTTTGGCATAGGCCGATGATGGGTTTGTCCTGCCATAAGAGGCTTCGGCACAAGGAGTAATATACTCGATCATTTTATCAATCAACCCTGGTGGGTAGTTTTTAAAATCATTTTTAGATTTTAGGATAATTTCTGCTTTTTGTTCGCAAGTTAAAGGTGTCGGTTCTTGTGCATAACTTTGATGCACCAATAATAAGGCAAGGCATAGCAAGCCCCATACAAAAGATTTGTTCATTTTTTTGGATTTTAATAATTAGTGTTTATCTGTTTTATTCATGCGTATCCACGCAGAATAATAGCGTTCAATTCAGACAATAGTTATCTAAGAGGACAAGTCCTGTTATTCTTTTATTGTCGAGAAGCCAAAAGTGTGTCGTACCTAGAATAAACACCTTTTGTATACTTCTATGATTTTAAGTTTTAGTGGAGGTAATACTGTGTTTTTTTCATAAGCTGGATTTTAGGTTGTTAAAATTGATATTCTTGATGCAATAGTAAAGCATGTGAGTTTCATTTTTCGGGACTTTGGCTTTCTTGTTGTTAATGTTGTGCGAATTATTGTTAAAACAAACATAAGTAGGTATTTGCTTTTTGCAGATTATGGGAAAGGGACCAAATGGTTCGGGAGACATAAAAAAGTAAGTTTATTCATTATATTCTTCATCACCGTACCAAAATTCATCGTATTGGACGCGATCAACTCCCAAAGGGTAATTATGTTTATCTTCATACTGTACCTCCTTGCCTAATAACAATGTAGAACTTAGTACATTTAATATCTCAAGGAAAAGCAAAGTAGCTGTGACCAATAATATGAGATTAAAAAGTGTTATGCTAAAAGTGGAGGTATGAATTTTTATGATAAGTTTCATAGTTCTTTAATTAGTGCTAAATTTTATGGCGATCAAAACATGACCATTAACAAGGAGGATAAGTTCCTACCAGGTGCATTAGTATCGCTCCTACTATTATACCAAGCAAAAAGATCAGTACTTGTGCAGTAAACTTGACCTTATTTATTTTCATTTAATTATGATTTGGTTTTCATTTAAAAGGATACGGGAGCAGAATCATAAAGGGGTATTTAACACAAACTCAACTTATATTATGATGTTTTGCGCTCCCGTATTCCTCACTAAAAGTCTAGCAACACACTAGATGGGGTAATTTTATTTAGAATGTCTTACTTATTTTGGGCGTAGAGTACTTTATGATACTAAGAAGCATATTTTAATTCACTCTTTTTTTTATTAGGTAGTTTTATATCTATCCTGTAGAAATGCACCATATAACGTGCCTGGTATATAAAATCTATACTATCATCAACAGACTTACCCTCTATATACAATTGATTGATCCACTTAAAAAGCAAACACTCATATTCACGTTTGCTTGCCACTTCTTCAAAAAATAGATTTGGTTCTAAGTGAAGCCTTTTAATAATTTCTATACAAAATTTATAATACCTTTCATCGTTTTCTATATTCATAGGTTCAAGATTTTATTAGTTAATAAGCATTTTTTTTATTTCCTCTACTGTTTCATCAATGGATTTTCCTTCATTGGGAGGTTTTAGTAGTGAAGTTATAAACTAATTTTTGTTAACTCTAGATTGTTCATATATGTATTATTTTAGGATTAGTCTATTTTGAATGATTTCTAAAAATTTGACATTTTTTTTAAATACTTGAATAGTATTAATATTCGTTCACTATTTAGAGTCCGATCTTCTGTAACAAATTTTTGAATTGAACTTGCAGGAAAACCTAGTTGTCGTTCTAAAGCTCTTATTTTTATAATTTTCTTGTATTTTATTAGCCAGTTTTTAACTCTTATTTTTCTATGATCAATATCCATTTTTAAAATCTTTAAGATTATTAAAAAAAGCTAGAATATTGGGGTGTATTCCTCTTTTATAAATAGTAACCTATTAGTGATTTATATAGAAGTTTCATCACTGATTTCAATTTCCAACTTCAGTTAGCAATGTTTTATTTCTGGTTTAGTTCGCTTTGCTATGAAATTCTATATATTTGTATATCACACTATAAATATAAGGAATTTTACAGAAAAACAAATAATAATTCTGTAAAATTCAATTATTTTCTGTTTTTTATGGATACAAAAGGAGAAAGAATAGAATTTGTTAGAAAAAAAAGAGGATTAAGTTATCCTAAAATGGCAAATCTCATTGGTACAATTAAGGGAGATGCTTTAAGAAAAGCTATAAAAAGTGATTCTGTAAAGGAATACTATATAACTTTAATTTCTAATAAACTAAATATAAATGAGGAATGGATTTTAACAGGTAATGGCGAATGGGAAGATGTAGATGGAAGCATTAATAATCCTGATGAGAGAATGTATTTAGAGAAAAATGGGGTTAAAATATATATTAAGGAAATAACTCGATATTTGGACAAAAATGAAGAAGAGCTAAAAGAAAGAGAAGAAGATTATCGGCTTTGGTGGGCAGACAAAATCAATAATGGTATGTTTAGATTTTTTAAGGAACATGGAATAGAGGTTAGAGTTAATAATAAAGAGGAAGGTTAATTATTATATTAGGATTTTGTTGTTTAAAAATGTCCACTAACTCCTGTAAACGGGCATTATCTCTCTTAACTTTTTTACTTAAATATTTTTCATATTCCTGATTACTCTTTTGCAAAGATTCTTTGGTTAATAAATCTAACTCCCTCAAATTTCGCGCATTAGATTGAATTTTATTTTTGCTCGCCATAATTCAAAAAAACTTACTTTTTAACAATTTCGTTAACATTATCGAATTCTCTATGATAAAGTCTCACATATTCTTCCTTTTGTTCTTCACTGATAAACTTATCATTCACATCAATAATGATATAATCAAATAATCGTTTTACAGCATTTCTCAATTTTTCAAAACCAATATAGGCAGGAGGCGTAAAAAAGAATTTTTTGGCTAAGAACCAAGCAATTAATTTATACGAAATGTAAGCAGAAGTTAAGAATGCAACCATCCAAACAGATCTATCCAAATCCATTTTTGGAGAAATTGCCCAAATTATATATACAAGTGAAGTAATAAAAGAAGCTTGAGAAATAAGCTTTACTAATTCTGCTACTGAGCTATATTTTTCTCTTTTGAGAAATACACTTATTATATACAGCAAAATAGCTATACAAAACAAAAAGATAGGAACACCAATAGCACTAAGAAAAAAGTTTAAATGATTAAAACCTCTTACCTTATGTTCAGCTTTTACTTTATCTAATATCGCTTTCGCATTATTAGAATTTTCTGCTTTTATAGAATAATCTTGTCTTAAGCCTGCAACCTTTGTTTTGAAATCCTCTGACCCAATACTACCATTTAAATGGTTGTCAATTAACAATAGTATCTCATCTCGGGTTTTGTCTCGATCATTTCTAAGTTTAACATTATTACTCCTTGCTTCAGTAATTTTAGGAGGCTTAGAGTCTGTTAATAGTTGAGAAAAAGCTGCAATGACAGAAATCACCACAGCCGTTATCACAATTGTTTTTCTAATTGTAGTCTTCGTCCTCGTCTTCTCCTGGATTTCCAATTGATCCCTGATCACCTTTATCACTAAATTTTTCTTCGATTAATACTCCTTGTTCATCTTCAATTTCTGTAGGAGAACAAGCATTAAATAGTAACGTGGTTAAAAATAAAAAAGATAATGTAGAAATTGCAGAAATTGTTTTTTTTAAGTTCATATCACTAATTTTAAGGTTAAATTTAATTACTTTGAATAGATGTAATCATTTGATAATCAATGAAAAGTAACAATTAAAATTCATTTTTACACTATTGAAAAAAACGAATTTATATGCTACATTTGCATCCTTTTTTTGAGGTTTTATATGCTTTTTTTAGTTTTTTTTAACAAAAAAATCACTCATAAATGTCAGAATGGTATTGCAAGATATACAAAAGTGTATGTTTTTATATTTATCAACCTGATTATCAGATGTTTGAAAACCTCAAAAATAGTAAGTTAAACCCGTAATTTTTATATTTGTAAATAAACTTTATTTAGAAAATTACTAGAAATGTAATGCCTTATTTTTAAGTATTATTATAAAAAAACAATTGCAAAGTTGATTTTATGGTTTTTCAGTTTTCTAAATGGGACGATGTTCTGGAAGATTTAAAAGAGCGGAATGATTATGTAGCTATAGACAAAGCCACATATACATTATTGTATAAATACCTATATAAAAAGTTTAGAGATTTTATAAGTTAGAAGTAAAAAACATCTTCAACCGCTTTTAAAAAAGAATAAAAAAACAAAGACAACCCCACAAGCAAAACAGGAATTACCACCACACATAGGCGTATCATTTCATCCCGAACAGTCATCATCACCATACGCATATGAATTTCTACGGTACGCTCAGAGATATTGTGCATTTTAAGTATTTCTCTATACTTATAGTTGTTTAATTTGCTAAGTGTATAAATATACTTACGTTTTTCGGAGAGTTGATCTATTATTTGCTACAATACCGATAATTGGGTTTCTATCTATAGATGAATCAATATTTTCAATTTCCTGTGTAGGCTCAATTCTGTTTTCTAAAGAATCAAACTCACAACTTGATAATCGATTGAATGAACATTTTGCATGACTGATTTTTTTAAGATTATTCTTAATTAAAGATAAAATTTAGTTGTTTTTTTCAATAGTTTTACTCAATTGAAAACGTCAGAAGTGATAGTATACATTAGTTTAATCATTAAATAAGTTGATGTTTTCTTTGTTTTCCTACAAATTTTATCCAAATTAGACAAGTTCAAAAATTGTCTTTATATGGTCTTGATTTTCAATAAAAGGACATTTTTGGCGAAAAAATCAATTTTTTAATTGTACTGTTTGTGTCTTTCGGAAGACTATATTTTCTGGGTGAAGACAATATTTTCAAGCTGTAATATTACTGGAATTCACCCCTCTATATTCGTTGTGAAAACGAATATAGGAGTAGATGGAAACACAGGAACAAGAAAATGATGTAAAGGTTTTGACAGTTGATGAACTACGTTCTTATGAAGGGTTAGAAGATTTAACTGAAGAAGAAGCTGTAGGAATTATTAAATCACTATACAAATTAGCTGTAATAGGTATAGACATAATGAAAAACAAAAAATGAGCTTAGATTATTTTGAAAAATTTATTGTAAAAGCAGAAAAAGAAATAACTGTTAATAACAATGTTTGGGTATATACCAGAGTTTCCAGTAAAGATCAAGAAGTAAATAAAAGTCTGAAATATCAAAAGAAGTTTGCAGAAGGATACGCCCTTGAAAATGGTTTAGTAATAACAAAATATTTTGGGGCCACTTACGAAAGTGCAAAAGGAGATTTTACAAGAAAAGAGTTTAAAAAGCTAATTACAGAAGTTTCCAAAACAAAAGACAAGCCATTTGCCATACTCATATACAAAATGAATAGGTTTTCACGAAGTGGAGCAAATGCAATAGCACTTACTAATGAGTTGGTACATCAAAACAATGTGCATCTTATAGAGGTTAATTCTGGAATTTCTACCGAAACACAAGACGGCGAATATCAGATACTAAAAAAACTGTTAAGGGCAAGAAAAGAAAACTTGGAGCGAATGGAACATACTTTGCCTGGTATGAAAACATTTTTAGAAGATGGAAATTATTTAGGCAGAGCCCCTTTAGGATATACACTGAAAGGCACAAGGGTTACAGAGTTTAGCAGAAGAAGTGAACGCCAGCAAATCGAAATCAACGAAGATGGTAAACTATTAAAAAAAGCATGGCTTATGAAAGCCAACGGCGAAAAGGATTATATCATTCAGCAGGAAATGGCGAAATATGGTCTTAACATATCCAAACAGAAATTAAGTACAATGTGGCGTAAAGCTACCTACTGCGGTATTTCTACAAATAGATTGCTGGATAAACCCGTGAAAGGAAACTGGAAGCCTATTGTATCAATAGCAAACTTTAAAAGAGTACAAGCAATTTTAGACACTCCTAGAAATAGAAGTTATCAGATAAGCAAACAAAATCTTGACAGACCTCTAACAGGGTTTTTAAAATGTATGTCTTGTTGTAACAAGTTAACCAGCTACGAGGTAAAGAAAAAAAAGTTACACTATTACACTTGCCAAAAATGCAAGGGAGTCACTTTAAACGCAAATTCTAGTAAAAGATCATTAAAAAAAGGGGTACACGATACCTTTATAGAGTTGTTGGAATCATTTAAACTAGATAAGCATCTTATAGAGCCGTTTAAGGCGCAAATAAAGCTGTTATTGAAAAATCATAATGATGATCAATACGAACTAAAAGAAACGATAGAAAAGCGCATAAAGGCTTTAAAAAGTAAGTGCCAAAAATTGGTAGACAAACTTATGAATGACATAATTGATGATTATACATACAAGTCATATAAAGAGGAAATAGATAAAGAGTTATTGCAATTAAATGTAAATCTCAAAAGTCAAAGCAAAAAAATATCTAACCTTGATGATTTTGTAAACTCAATTATTGTTTTTTCGCAAAACATAAGTAAATACTGGGCTTTGGGAAGTTTTGAAATAAAAACCAAACTGCAAGAATTGATTTTTCCTAAAGGTTTAACGATTAATCCAGAAAACAGACAATATCTAACCAATGAAATCAATTTCTTATTCGCTCTAAACACAACAATAACAAGGGATATGGGAATTTACAAAAAAGAAAAAGCCAGTATAAATACTGGCTTGTCCTGTTTAGTAGCGGGAACAGGACTCGAACCTGTGACCTTCGGGTTATGAGACTAAAAAAACAACTTTCAACCCACTGTTTATAAGGGTTTTGAGATTTTGACGTGCTGCATTTCCACACATTTCCACACATATCAGCGCTTAAAATCAGCACGTCTAATTGACGTGCTGATTTGTAATATTAGAGTTCATACTACTCCGTTTAATTTCCTCCATATTTTTTAAAAGAAAACTATTGATTTTAACAAAACTGATGAGTTCTTTTTTAGGAATAATGAGCTATTCGATCTTAGAAACGAAAGCATTGAAAACTTCGAGAGGTTTACCACTATGTTTTTCAATAAAGAATTTTTTAGCAAGTATTCTGAGATTAGGGATTTCATTAAAAAACTACCCAATAGCGGGTATTTTACAGCTAAACCATTGTATACTAACATTTTTTACGTACATTTAAAACTCTTAACGAATCCCACGTATCGTCAAAAATACAAATTACCCCGTTTTCAAACGCTAGGTTTGGAAGCGGTTTTTTTATTACTTTTTTTTGGAATGATGATTAGAAGTAATACCGCTTATCTTAGGAATTAGTTATTGCTCCAACAATCTATTCATAGTGCGATAAATAAATCTGGTGTCAAAAATTATTAAGTCCAAAATAAGAAAAGGAAGAAATCATGTGTAAGAAAGATATATTTTAGTAATGAGTGGTACAGAACTACTAATATCATTTAGCATTATCATGATGATGCTGAGTTTTGTTTCTGAAAGGCTTTCTAATCTAATTAAGCTGTATTATCAGAACAAAACTATTTTCATCCCATATCCTCATAAAGGATTTAAAGGAAAATTTTTGTGGGGTTTAGAAGCCAAACTAAAAATTCTAGCAAATCGTCAACCAACAGTTCAATCTGAAAAACAGCGAGAATATAGAGTTCTTGTTATAAATATTCTTGTAGGTATAGCTATAGCAATATTTTCAAATGCGAACTTCTTCGAACTTATTAAAAGTATATCGACTTTCAAAGGGAATGATAACAATAACATAAATATCATTCTAGGGTGGACAATTGACCGATTTACGGGTGATGACAAATGGTGGTTACTTGCAGGCGCAATCTATATACTACTGTTATTATGGTCTTTAAGCCTCATTCTATTTAACCAACTTGTAGAAACTGATAATAAAATTTCAAAACGAAATATTAAATGGCCGTTTATTAGCGTGATTGGGATAAGTATTATTGCATATATAATAATCCTTATATGTGGAGATGATTCAAAGAAGGAGGTTTCTGCGATTTTTCAACATACAATAGGATATGTAATTACAGGGCTGTTTTTAAGTTTAGGTTCAAAGTTTTGGCATGATTTATTAGACCTCTTATTCAAATACAAAAATGTGCAACAGCACCTAAATCAGAAAAGCACTTATACAGATTATGACAACCCTGAACAAATTCTATCATTAGCTAATACTTCAGAATATGAAGTAGTTGATAGACTTATGGAAGAGTATCAGGGAAAAATTAATAAAATAAAAGGCGTAGTGTCTATTGGTAAAAATACTTTTCTACATAAGAGAAGTGGTCTGTATAGAAAAATTATCGAAGTAGAATTTACCACACCCTCTGCACAGGAGGAGCTATATGAATTAATTAACGAAGGGAGTGTAACAATAGATTACAATACCTTTTATTTAAGAGATTATCTGAAGCCATTATATACCTCGAAACTTACAGCGGTTGGAAACGACAAGGATCTTAATACAACTGGAAATTGGAGTGAGCGAATCAAAGAAGTAAAACCTATTTGCTATGCTCACAATGAAAAACATAAGAGCAATTTAGGTTCTTTCAGGCTTTTTAAAGAAGATGATGGAACTATATATGCTGAGAGTAATTTTCATGTATTTGCCAGCAAAAATGATCTAGAACAAGCACATAAACTTGGAGGGGTGTATGAACCCAAAGACAAAACAGTTCTTCTATTTATAGGTGATAATCCCCATGAAGAAGCTACTATAATTGAATTTAATTTTGGCGAGGGTAATGGGACACGCAAAGACTATTGTAAAGCAAAGCTAAAATCTAATGACATTAATATCTTGAAAAAATATAATAAAGTTGTTGATTACAAATGGCTGTTAGAGAACGAAAATGACAAAATGAAAATGTTTGGTGCTACAACGAAGGAAATTAGTTTTTGGAAAAATAAATCATTGACTTATTGTCATATTAAATACAAAACCTTTTATAAAGAATTATGGCTTTACAAAATTGAAGCAAGAGCAAAACATATCAACTTTGGTGATAGCGGGGCTATGCTTTATTACTATGATAATGATAACAAGTTGAAAAAAGGGCTGATTGTTGCTAAAAGTGATCATTACGCCTACATGTTTGATTTAAATAACTAAAAATTTAAAATTATGCTTAAAAAATTTCTCACAAATTCCATCCTTATTTTACTAATTCCTATATCAGTAATATCTCAAACTACTCCCGGAAAAGTATTAATTTACTCAGAAAATGGTAAATTAAAATACCAAATAAAAAACTCAAGTTTGGCAACCATTAAGAAAGGTATCATAACTAAAACTGATTTATTTAAATATGCTACAGAAATTAAGGCTTATTTCAATGAAGAACAACTAAATAAAGATAGTGGCACTACATTGTTTAGGAATTGTAAAGACTTTACGGAAGGCAAATTGAATTTTAAATACAATTGTAACAATAATTATGTTGAATTATGGATTAATGGTAAGGATAATGACAAATATACAATTTGGTATTGTGATAGGGATGAGAATTGGAAATTTACCACAGATGAGGAAGAATATAAAAAATGTAAAAATACAAAAGCTAAAAAACCAAAAACATCAAATAAAGATTCTGTTACTACCTCTTATAAAGACATAACTGAGATACCAAAACCTGATTTTCAATCTCGTATAAGAGATACACTTTTTGACAAACAAAATAGATTTCTTCTTATCGATGCTAATCCTAATCCAAATTATAGCTCTAGTGTAAGACTTGTTAAACGACGTAAGGTAGATAATAATGGTTCATTTTTAATTAAAGATAAAGAAGCTAAAGCGGTAAGCACTAAGGGGAACATCTCAGTTTTCCTCAAAAATTATAACATCACAGAATTAGAAAATATTACTGTAACAATAAATAATAGAGATTATGAATATAATACAGGCCTTGGTGAGCTTGTAAACCCTAAAACACCAGATGATAAGGAAACCGAAGCTAAAAAACCTGAAGACTCCATAAAAACGGTTAGTACTCCTGTCAGCCCTATTGAGGCCAGAACAGCATATTTAAAAGAGTTTTATAACAAACTTCAAAGTATTGATCATTTAAATACTAATGATATTGCACGGTTAGAAAATTATAAGAATACGTTAAAGACTGTCAAGGAAAATCAAGATTTGGATATTGAACTTAATGATAAAGGAACAAAGCTTTACGAAAAAATACTATCCTATTCACCTTTATGGGTTGGACTTACTCCGATAGCGCCAGCAGTAAAAGATACTGATGAAATAGAGATTAGTGCGAGCATAGAATACGAAAATAAACCCAAAAACGACATATTCGTAGGACATTACAAAACTATTGGAGGATTAGCTGTAGATATTGGTGGTAATTTTTTTCTAACCGGTTTAAGAAATAATAAAATATTTACAGATAGTGTTACGGTTGGTGATACAAAAGAGTTAAGAGCTAAAATCGGAAATAAAAATCAAAGATCTTTGGGTTATGGGCTAAATGCTGAAGTTTCATTAAGAACAGGTTCCCTGTTAAGGCCAACCATTAATATTGGATCTTTCATTCCCTTCGAAGAAGATATTTCCCCATACTTTGCTTTAGGGCCAGGAGTTAGCTTAGTAAGTAAAAAAGTAAAAATACGATTTGCAGCAGGAATCGCTTATGGTAAAGTAAACGCTATAGCAGAACAATATAGAGATCGTGACCTGTCGGATTTTGAAAACTTAACCAATGAGTCTTTAACCGAAAAAGTATGGGATTCTAGTTGGTATATAAGTGTAGGGATAAGATATGTATTTAACAAAAAAGAAGATTAATACTTTTAAACTTAGAACTCATGAAAATACAGTTTGTGCAAAATTTACTTGTTCATGTTTTTATTCTAATATTCTCTTGTGTTTTTGCGCAGAATGAAAATAAGTTGCCTTATATAAAATATAAAATATGGAATGCATCAAATGATCAGGTTTTTAGTGATAACAACATTGAAGAGAGCGAACTATATAAGCTATCTAATTTCAAAACAATTGATTTTAAAGGAGGGATTATCTTAGAAGGAGATGTAATCTGTCAAAAGCGAAATTCTTTTGGAGGGTTATCTGCAATTGAAGTATCTAAAAATGGAGAAATTGCGACCGTAATTTCGGATTATAGCTCTGTCGGAAGCTTTTGTGGTTCTTCAAAATATCAATCTAAGTGGTACAAGCTCAAATTAGACTATGATAACTTTAAGACACTCATAAAAGCAACACTTATAGAGCAAGGAAATTTAAAAAATGAAAAGGGCAATATTATAGATGGAAAAGTAGAATCAATAGCTAGTATTGGTAATAAGTTATATTTAAGTAGTGACCAAGATAATAAGTTGTTAGTATTTTCAAGTTTAAATAAAAAAGCGCTAGACAATATTACTTTTTCCAAATGCAATGTAAACGTAGAGGCAATCACTCATACAAAAATAGGTGGCCTCCTTGCTATTGAAGAGGGTAACTGTCCTGGTTACAGAGATGTATGGATTATAACCCCAAAAACTAAATCTCATTCTATGTCACTATATAAGAGTAATTATGATAAGGTAGCAGGGGCAACTACTCTAGATAACGGGGATATTTTACTTTTAGAAAAATCTTTTGATGAAAACAAAAGTAGTACTAAAATGGCATTAATGTTACTTAAAAGTGATGATATAAGAAAAGATAAATTAATTACAACTCCGATCTTAGAGGTCGATTATTCTATAATTCTAGATAATTTTGAGGGCATTACATCGTACGAAAATAATGGGAAGAAATATGTGTTAATTGTATCTGATGATAACGGAGATCGGTCCAACAATGCTCAAAGAACATTATTACTACATTTTGAGCTTAAATTTTAATCCTAAATAATGTTTTTTTATACTAATAACCTTAAATAACCCGAAATATTTCGTCATACTCAAGACTTCCTCGTTTGAATAATTCCAATGGCAATCTTTTGTCTATGTGTACTCCCTAATGTTCTATTATGATTCTAGATAAAATGTACCCGCTAGTTTTTCTTTTTCACCCACTAAAACAACCATAAATAACGTGGATAAGTCTAATTTATAGACGGGGTCGAGCGAATTAATCATTTAAAGATTTTATTCATATTTTTATTTGAAATAAAACTAGTTAATGAAAAGCGTAAAATCTTTTATTAAGGCATTAGGAAAAAACTATTACTTAGATTTTATTATTGAGCCTCACTCTGAGGATATCGATTTTAATAGAAATTTTGTCTTAGTAGAGTATCAAAACAAACAATATTATGAAAAAAATATAGAATTAATAGAAATTCATCAAAATGAAATCATTAACAAAATTGGTAAAATGTATGAAAATGCATTGGCTCAAATTTATTTAAAACTATCAACTACTGATTCCAAAAATCTAGATGGATTTATAAAGTTTAATATTAAAGCTGCAAACATACAACTTAGAACGATAAAATCTGATTTTGACATAAACGATAAGAGATCAAGATACTGTTCAACTCTTATAGACAATGAAGAAATTCAACAGTTATCTTTAATTAATTCCCGCAAGATAGATATTAATGATTATCCCGAAGATAGTTCTATGTCAAGTATCATTGAATCATTGATTAGTAGTGAAAAGTATCAAAATAAAGAAATAGCAAGAAGTATGTACTACCTAGATTTTCATATAACACGATTCAAAATATTAAGTTCTTTACCTTTTTCTCTTTTCCATATTGCAAATCGCTTTGTTAATGACTTGATGCATATTCAAAATATTATAGAAGAATTAAATGATTCAAAACAATTAGCTGTCAAAATAAAATGGCTTGGAAAGAAAACCCATATTGGTTATATATTTAGTAATCTAGCACAAGAAGGCTATATAGATGCTCCAAAATCGAGAAATGGTGAAACTAATTACACAGCTTTCGCAAAATTAATTAAAGAACTTTTTGATGTTAATGTTTCGGAAGGCACACTACGAAAATACCTAAATCCATCTGATGATAAGTTTGACGAAAATAAAAAAACTTTTGAAAAACAAAAATATTTCTTACCCAATGTCAAATTGGTAAATTAGACCGTTCCGGAACTTATCGGAACGTTATATCTGTATTCTTTTGAGTTACTTTGATCTAACAAATACTTGAAAATGGAATATCAAAATATAAATCTTAACTTATTAATTTTATTAATTTTCTCACTGATATTTTTTATTCTTCTTTGGATAATGCCTACGAAAAAGTCAGATATAGTAATCAAACGAATTGTTACTATAATAAATTCGTTTCCTTTAACCAAAATCTGTGATTTGATTATCACACACTTTGAGAGGAGAAAGAATGATTAAAATTAATGATCGTTTTATTGAACTTTTATATTGTTAGTGGCTGTAATGTTTTATCCTATCTTAAATGAATAAGCTTTTACACTTAAGTTTTATTTCTTTCGCAGCATCTATTATACTATTTAAGTCTAGAATTTCTCCATGAATAACAAGAGTGTTATTGTAAGAGTTATATCCTCTATGACAAGATTCCATTCCAAATGAACGTAAGGATGGATTCATAGCAAAATCAGTATAAGAGTAACTATTCTTGTCTTCAAAAAAGTCATTTATGAAATCATCATAATGTTCAAATTTATTTCTGAACTTTCTATTTTTTAAAACGCATTTAGAATCAATTGTAAGGAGTTTCCTAAGTTCTTGACCTCTTTGTGCATATTTCCTTTTTGGCCACAAAATTTTGGAAATATTACTTGACGAAATTAAAATAGATTGAATATCTGACCATATTCCAATATGATCAAATGCATCTGCCGATTTTTTTAAGCGCTCTTGAGCATGTGATACAAGATCAGCATGGAAAATTATTTCTGATATAAAAGCCCCTTCTTGGATTAGTTTCATGTTTTTTTGACAAATTTATTTTTAAACTACGCAGTCATTTTGCGTAATTAAATCTTATTTATATCATAATTCCATAGAGATCGGTTTATTAAACTTTTTTTTATTTTTAGAATATCGTCCATGGATCAAATCCTACGGCTTCAATCGCTGGTGCTAATTCTTCTGCGATAAATTCTTTTTCTTCAGTATCCAATTCGTCCCATGGAAGTTCATCCACAATATTTGAAACTTGTTTGAGCTTAGTTTCTGAAGATTCATTTGAATTATAAATTTTTTCAAGTTTTTTAAGGAAGTCATTCGTGGCTTTTCTGAGAATCAAAATTACTGATTGTTCAGACGGATTTAGTCCACGAGCTTCCCAATTCTTTGGGTTTTCGTATATGTCTGAAGTGGATATTTTTTTATTATACTTTCAAAATTGCTGTCAGTCATATTAGTCTTTAAAGTTTTATTGGTCAGTTTGCCTTTTTCTACACTTTGTCCATTACAAGAGGTCAAAAAAAGTGTT
>NZ_JACA01000070.1 GCF_000520995.1 Aquimarina macrocephali JAMB N27
ACGAATAATAGCAATTATAAACTAGAGCGTATTACTTTTATAAGTAAGTCCAATGGGAACCGTATGATTATCTATTAAAATTTTATTTCTTTCTATAACCTTAATTTTATCTATAGCTATTATAAAAGATTTATGTACTCTTAAAAAGCCTTCATTTTCAAGAAATTTTTCATAATACGATATCTTTTCACGGCTAATAATCATTTCATTTTCTAGATATAATTTTGTGTAATTACCATAGGCTTCTAAATACAAGATATTACCTGTATTAATATGATGTTGTTTTTTGTTGCCTTTCACAAAAAAATTAAACGATTCCATTTTTGAGGTGATGACGTTTTTTGATACCAAAGAAACTTCATTTTTAACTGCTTTATTAACTGCTTTCACCAAACGGTCAAAGCTAAAGGGTTTTAATAGATAATCGATTACGTTTAACTCAAAGCCTTCAATAGCAAACTCTTTATAGGCAGTAGTTATTATTACTTTGGGAGGATTGGTTAATGTTCTTAAAAAATCTAATCCTTTTAACCTTGGCATGTTTATATCTAAAAACATAAAATCAGCCGTGTTTTCGTTTAGAAACTCTATAGCTTCCATAGCACTATAGCAGCTTTTTACTAATTTTAGATGTGGAAGCATACTGCAATATTCTTCAATAACTTCATGAGCCAAAGGTTCATCATCAATTATAATAAAGGTATTCATATAGAGATTTTTAATTTAGTTTTAAAAACATTTCCTTGTTTTATAAACTCAAGTTTATGTGCTTTTGGATATAGTAAAGATAATCTACGTTTCAGGTTTGTTATTCCTATCCCTTTATGTTTTATCTCAATGTTTTCTTCAAAATTATTTTCAATTAAAAAATAGATAAAGTTATCATCATTCGTTAAGCTCATTTTGATATAAGCATTTTCCGAAACTACTTCAATTCCATGTTTAAAAGCATTTTCTAAAAGATTAATAAATAACAAAGGTGGTATCATTAAACTTTCATCTATTAAATGATTAAATTCTAGTGTTATGGGCTTTTTATAACGAATTTTATGCAATTCCATATAATTTTCTAAATACGCAATTTCGTCACTAATAGAAACCATGCTTTTTTCGCCTTCATAAATGGTATAGCGCATCATTTCAGATAATTTTAAAATTACTTCAGGCGCTTGTTTTGAATTTTTTAAAGTAAGGGCATATAGATTGTTTAAGGTATTAAAGAAGAAATGAGGATTTAATTGACTTCGTAAATGTAGTAACTCTGCTTGGGTTTGTTCGTTTTTTAATCGAATAGTACTATAAAGGTGGCCTATTAAAACTTCTATTAGAAAAACAAATAGAAAGATGAAGTAATAAGGGTCTAAAATTTCTCCAAAGGGCTGGTATTGATATAAAACAGAAACGATTAAAAAAACGGTAACTGCTATAAAAAGCATACGAAAAAAAAATCGTGGTAATCCCCATTTTTTTATGATATAACTACCATTTCTATATCTAAAATCAAAATATACATGCACATATAGAAACATTAATGACTCTGCAAAAAAAAGCAAAAGTAGCATCCTTTTTGGGTATGATTCAGTACTGCCAGAAATACAAACTACAGTTAAAAGTATAAGAACTATTGTCTTATTATATTTTAACCATGGATTTTTTTTTTGCAGAGCTTTCACCTTCAAAAATAATATGGTGAAACCAAAATAAATTGATGTTAGTAGCAATAGTCTTCCGGTATTCCCTAAATCGTTCATTATTCCTAATACGCCAAATACGATGCAAAAAAGTACGTAAATACTATACATATCATGTTCAAAAGTCTGCTTCATAAAGAACAATAATACTTAAATAATACTAAATGGAAATATAAAATGGCCAACATATAGTATTGAAGTATAAACAGCATAAAAAATGACATGAACTATAGCTTGAACTCATTCTTAATATATGTGATTTAAAAACTTAGACGTATGTCATATTATTTTTTGATAGCAAGTTCATTTATATAAGTTAGCTGAAAAATAGAAATAATATGATAGTATGCACAACAGAAAACATTCCTAATAAAGAGATTATAGAGGTTATAGGAATTGTTAAAGGAAGCTCCGTTAGAGCACGTAATTTAGGTAGAGATGCTGTCGCATTAATTAAAAATGTGGTTGGTGGTGAGATTGATGAATATACTAAACTATTAAATCAATCAAGAGAGCAAGCCATAGAACGATTAATTACCCAAGTTACTAATTTAAATGCTGATGCTGTGATTAATATTCGATTTTCTACAGCTATGGTTGTACAAGCTACATCGGAAATACTGGCTTATGGTACTGCTGTAAAATTCAAAAAACAAGAATAAATTATGGTTACAACAGCAAATGAACCAAATTCAAAAAACTATCTATTAGACTTGGTTATTTACATAGCAATTATGTTTTTAATTAGGGAAACATTTATTCCTAATACGCATTATCTTGTAACTGGTTTTTTATATTCTGGCACTACCTTAATAGTAGCAACTTGGTTAATGAAAAGAAGAGGTGTTACTTGGAAATCTATCGGATTACGAAGACCTAAAAACATTAAAAAAACGTTTTTAAGAGCAGGTGTAATTTTTATTACCATAATAGCCACATTACTCATTTTTAATCTTATTCAAGATTCTCTTTCGGTCGTTAAAGAGAGTAGTGAGGCAGCTAAAGGTACTCATACAGGACACTCATTGAGAAATGGAGATTATGGTTACTTTTTCTCTATCATCATTTTTGTATGGATACAATCTGCTTTAGAAGAGCTTTTAGAACGTGCTTTTTTAATTACTTGGATAGAAAAATTTTTGAGAAAAATACCGTTCAGAACAGCAATAGCAATTATTATACAAGCCTGCATTTGGGGATTTAGGCATTCATATGATATTTCTGAGCGTTCTATATCGGTTGCGCTAATCGGAATTATTATGGGCATTGCTTATGTGAAGCTCAATAGAAATTTATGGCCTGTCATAATAGCCCATTGCGCTATGAATACTATGTCTATGATATAAAAGACATGATTCCTGAGTTATCGCACTAAGCTTGTTTACACTGAGCCTATCGAAATGCTGAAGTACTGTCGAAGGGTGACAATTAACAGTCGAACACTATTAATTCTTAATTGACTTAATAATTTCTTTATAGGAGGCACCAATCGGGATTTCCATACCGCCAAGTAAAACAACATCTTTTGCAGTTAAGGAAGCAATTTTTCTGGTGTTAATAATATAGGAACGATGAACCCTCAAAAAATAAGAAGGTAGCTTTTGAACAAAAGAACTTATTTTATCTTTTGTAATTATGATGTCGTTTGCAATATGTATTCTCACATAGTCTTTAATGCTATCTATAAACAGAATGTCGTTAAACTCTATTCTAATCATCCTTTTATTTGAATTAACAAAGATGTGATCTAATGTCTTATCCACCTCTGATGATTCTTGGGAGGTGGATGGGGTTGTTGTATTCAATGCCTTGTATTTATTGATAGATTTATAAAATCGAATAAAAGATATTGGCTTTAATAAATAATCAATGATATCCAATTCATAACCTTCCAAAGCATATTCTCTGTAGGCTGTTGTTAATATAACTTTTGGTTGTATACTCGTATTTTTTATAAAGTCGATACCTGTAACCACAGGCATTTGGATATCTAAAAACAATAGATCAATGGTAGCATTTTGAAGAAAATGTCCAGCTGTTATAGGGTTATCAAATGTAGATACAAGTTCAAGGTCTGGTATTTCCATTATGTGTTTTTCAAGTACTCTAATGGCTAGCGGCTCATCATCTACGACCATACATTTTATTCCCATATTACTTTAAATTAATGTTTAATACTATCTGAAAATCATTGTCTGTTTTGGTGCTTTTCAGGTCATAGTTATTTTTATAGTTCAGTTCTAATTGTCTTTGTGCATTAGAAAACCCAATTCCAGAATGTGATTCATTTCTCGTATCGTCTTGTCTGTTTTGGGGTAGCGTATTAAAAACTGTAAAGCATAGTTGATCTTGGTTTGTGGTTAATTCAATTTGAATTAACGAGTCCTTGAGATTATTACTGGCACCGTGTTTAAAGGCGTTTTCGACAAATGATATCAGGATTAAGGGGGCTATCATTACGTCGGGAGAATGAAGATGGTATGTAAAGTTCAATGTTAACTTATTGCCATAACGTAGTGATTCCAAATCTATATAATCCTGTATAAAGGCAATTTCTTTTTTTAATGGAACTTCAGCATCTTTACACCGATAAAGCATATAATCTAGCATGTCTGATAGTTTTAAAACAACTTCAGGAGCTTTTTCAGATCGATCTAATGTTAATGAATACAAATTATTTAATGTATTGAACAAAAAATGCGGATTTGTTTGCGCTTTTAAAAATTTAAGTTCCGTGTTCGCTTTTTCTTTTTGTAAAACTTCCAGTTGATGACGTTCTTCAAAACGGTCCTTAACTACCTTAGTCATAAGCATTAAAAAAACAAATACATAGACAGATGGAAAATGAACAACTGCCAAGTGAAATGGATCTGATACTATCTCTATCAAGTTTTTTTCTACGTAGTATTTAGGAATAAAAAATTTAGTTAAGTACATACTTGAAAGCTTTGAAATAACTAAAAACACATATGCAGATATCAAAAAAGAGAATCCAAACTTGAGGTATTTCTTTTTAAATAAAAGTTTGGGTACCTGGTAGTAGACTAAAAAATAACTTGCTAATAATTGGGCAGGTAAAAAGCTTAAACTAGAGTTTACTGTCTTTTCGATGCTTCCATCATTTAATGCAGCCAATATGGGCAAGCTTATAAACAATAAAACCCAAAACATGAGGTGTGAAACAACTCTATTCTGAATGATCCAATCGATCAAGTTCTTTCTTTTGACCATAGCGTATAAATATATAAAATATGAACATAGTATTTCTTTTAAAAAGACGAATCTCAATAATCTATTGCCAAAATCACACTTTCTACAGAATTAAGAATAGTATCCGTTACTAATAGGTTTATGTCAGTTCGAAGATATCGTTCGTCTATTTTAGAATTTTTCATTTATCCTATTCGATACGTTTGTTTAGTAGTATTACTCAAATATTATTAAAAAGTAAGAATATGAAGTATATAAAAACTATCTGCATCCTTTTACCTTTCCTTTCTTTTTTGGTTGGTTATAGTCAGAACAATAAAAAAACTGAATCCACATCCTATACAATTGCATATTCATCAAAGGAAACCGGTGATTCAGAAATTTACCTGACCGATAGTAAAGCTGAATCAAAAACTAGAACCACTAATCGCCCTGGGAGAGATGGTTATATAGCTTGGTCTCCTGATGGAAAACGTATCACTTCTTATGGCTATTACGATGGAGGAAACACATGGTCTATTCATACCATGAATAGTGATGGTACAAACATGAAACGATTAACGCATGCAAAAAACAAATGGGATAATTCACCTACGTGGTCTCCTGATGGAAAAAAAATTGTTTTTGCAAGAGATTATCAAGATTCGGAAGAAGTTTGGAGGGCAGAACTTTGGATTATGAATTCAAATGGTAGTGAACAGGCTCAAATAAAACCACTGAATGGTGGAGGACCATATTTTACTCAAGAAGGGAAACTCGTCTTTCATTCCATCTTTCATTCCAATAGTGAAGAAATTTGCATAGCCAATATTGATGGCAGCAACGTGACTAAGTTAACCAATAATAAAGCTAAAGATTTGCATCCTGAAGTTTCTGCCGATGGTAAACAAATAGTTTTCATGTCTAATAGAGATGGAAATCATGAAATTTATGTAATGAATATAGATGGCGCCAATCAAAAACGATTAACAAATAATGATGTTGATGATTGGAATCCTTCCTGGTCTCCTGATGGTTCTAAAATAATTTTCCAATCCTCAGATGAGAATGGAGAAAAACATGTCTATATGATGAACAACGATGGTTCCTCAGTAGAAAAATTTATAAATAACGCTTTTGATGCAGTTTGGTTAAAAACACGAAAATAACAGTGGTTGTGTAAGGTTAAACGATTTAGAATTTAAAAGATAAAACAATGAAAAACATAACACGATTACTCTGTTTAATTATACTTTTAATAACAAGTATTAGTTTTGCCCAACAAAGTGATAGCCCCGCACCAGAGGCTACAGCTGCCGAAGCCGAAATATCGTTCTGGGATTTACCATATCTCAAAGAAGCTTTTGTCGATACAACACCGGCAGACAGAAAGGATGGT
This sequence comes from Aquimarina macrocephali JAMB N27, assembly GCF_000520995.1. Classification (GTDB taxonomy): domain Bacteria; phylum Bacteroidota; class Bacteroidia; order Flavobacteriales; family Flavobacteriaceae; genus Aquimarina; species Aquimarina macrocephali. Next base: position 6,280 of record NZ_JACA01000070.1, read on the forward strand.
CTAGAAGTTGGTGAATTGGGCGTTAATGGCGGCAATAAAGACATGATTATCAAGCTGGCCGAGGAGATCGCCGATAGTATGCACGGTCTCTACGACAGCATGTTAATAACCCACAAAAGCAAGCTCTTATTTGAATCTTATTACCGGCGTGGTCGCGTTAACCTGGCCGGCGACCAAGCATCAGCCGCTAAAGCCTACACCAGTTTGGCATTGGGTCGTGCTATCCAGTTGGGCTATCTAACAATGGCCGATCTGGATAAGCCCCTAGTTAGTTTTCTGAAAGATCTGGATCCAACAAAATTTGTTGAGGGCGCAGAAAAAATCACGCTCCATAAGGCATTGACCATGCGTGGGGGGCTTCGCATCAGTGAAGAACAGAGAAAAGAATTCGAGAAAAATCCAAACAAACTAAAAGGCCAAGGCCAAGTTCAGACCCTTCTTGAGCATAGCGCGCCTATTACCTTAGCGTCTCAGAATTATTCATATGGGAACTTCAACCCAACCTTGGTAATGCAAGTCATTGAGGCCGTCGTGCCTGGCACTGCACAGGATTTTATCAAAAATGAACTTCTCGACAAAATGGACATCACGAATTATGACTGGCAGACTGCCGTTAGCGGCCTTCCAGAAGCTGGTTGGCGTGTGAGCATGACATCACGAGATATGGTCAAGTGGGGAACTTTGTCCATCAATAAAGGCAAATGGAATGGTGAACAACTAATTTCAGCAAAATTTTTAGCTAAGGCCACCAGTAACATTATTAAACCTACTGAAGATTGGCAATCCGACAGCTATAATTATGGTTATTTTTTCTATCAAACAAATATAACAGTTGGTGATAAAAACTATGATGCCACTTTCGCTTGGGGTGGTGGCGGACAATATATTATCACCGTTGATGAACTTGACTTAGTTGTTGTGATTACTGGTCATGATAGGGAAGATACTATATTTACTCAGGTTTCAAAAATCATCCTACCTGCGTTTGTTAAAGATCAATCCTCAGTTTTAGAAAGCCCCTATCTAGGTCAAAAACCACCAGGCTTTATTCCTGAATTATTTGCTCCGGATATTATTAAAACAGAGTTTAGAGAAGGAGCTTATGCCTTTACTCCCAATTTAAAAGAATTCTATTTCCGCAGAAGGGGAGGGAAATATAAAAATAATACGTTGGTTGTCATTCAATACAAAAAAAATAGATGGATAGAGTCTGTTGTGGCACCTTCGGGGGTACCATCTATTTCTCCTGACGGTAAGATTATGCACTTGGGAAACAAATATAGGGAGCGAACCAACTCTGGCTGGTCAGAGGTAAAAAGTCTTGATACTCCTTTCAAAGAGATCCCTATCATGCTCCTTACCACTTCATCTAAAGGAACTTACTATTTTGATGAGGCAACTGAAACAGGTCCAATTCGTTATTCACGATTAATAAACGGCAAACGTGAAAAGCCAAGAACAATTAATATTGAGATGGGAAATTGGAACGCCCACCCCTTTATTGCTCCGGATGAATCGTATTTGATCTGGGATGATCAAAGAGAAGGCGGATATGGTGATAATGATTTGTACATTTCTTTTCGACAAAAAGATGGTTCATGGGGTACTGCCATAAACCTAGGAGATAAGATAAACTCAGAATTCGAAGATTCACTCGGGAGTATAACAGCAGATGGAAAATATTTCTTCTTTGTTAGATCTTTTGGTGGTGACAAAGCAGATATATTCTGGGTAGATGCTAAGATTATCGAGAATCTCAGACCTAAATCATAATCCACACAATAAATTACCAAGAATAAAAAAGATTGAACAATGAAAAAGGTACATTTTATTTTGCTACTTATATTGGTACTAGTTTTTAATTCTTGCACTACTAAAAAACAGCACTCAACAGCTACTACTTTACCAACTATAGAAAGTCCCTATTTTGGACAAAAGCCACCAGGTTTAATTCCTGAACCTTTTGCTCCTGGTATGGTTACGACAGAGGAATGGCAATGGAGTGGTGCCTTCACACCCGACCTAAAAGAATTTTATTTCATCAGAGAAGTTGGAGAAACAGAGGAGGATAAAAAAATGAAATTTGTTGTTATTCAAAATAAGAATAATAAGTGGCAGGAGTCGGTTATATCACCTAGAGTGGGAGAACCCTTTATATCACCTGATGGTAAGACCATGCACTTGGGTACAAGATATAAAGAGCGTACGGAAACTGGCGATTGGTCAAAGATAAAAAGCCTTGATGTTCCATTTAAAGACTTCCCAATCATGCTCCTTACAGCTTCCGCTAAAGGAACCTATGTTTTTGATTCAATGGGAGAAGGTATTCTTCGTTATTCAAGATTAATTGATGGAGAACGTGAAGAACCTAAACAGTTTGGTAAGGAGATAAATACTGGAAGATCGAACGCCCACCATTTCATTGCTCCCGATGAGTCCTATATTCTTTGGGATGGTAGAAGAGATAGCGGATATGGTAATGCTGATATCTATATCAGTTTTCAACAGCAAGATGGTTCATGGGGTGAGGCTATTAACTTGGGCGACAAGATAAACACAGAGTCTTCAGAAGTGGGTGCATTTGTGTCGCCAGACGGAAAATATCTTTTCTTCAATAGAAATGTAGGTAAAACAAAACCAACTGATAGATATGATGATGTAGATATATTCTGGGTAGATGCTAAGGTTATCAAGAATCTCAGACCCAAATCATAATCCACACAATAAATTACCAAGAATAAAAAAAGATTGAACAATGAAAAAGGTACATTTTATTTTGCTACTTATATTGGTACTGGTTTTTAATGCTTGCACTACTAAAAAACAGCAAGCAACAGCTACTACTTCATCATCTATAGAAAGTCTCTATCTTGGTCAAAAGCCACCAGGTTTAATTCCAGAACCTTTTGCTCCCGGTATGGTTACGACAGAGGGGTGGGAAGTGAGTGGTGTTTTCACTCCAGATATGAAGGAGTTCTATTTTATTAGGAATAATGAGGAAACCAAAAAACAAGAACTCGTTGTTTTTGAATATCAAAATAACGAGTGGCAGGAATCTGTTGTATCGCCCAGAGTGGGAACTCCATTTATCTCACCCGATGGTAAGACCATGCACTTGGGCAGAAGTTATAGGGAGCGTACCGAAGCTGGAGGCTGGTCAGAGTTAAAAAAACTTAGTTCCTCTTTTGAGGAGATAGAGATCATGCGTCTTACAGCATCATTAAAAGGAACCTATGTTTTTGATGAGATAGGCATGCCAGACGGAGATGGCGTTATTCGGTATTCACGCTTAATAGACGGGAAACGTGAAGAACCTAGGTCTTTTGGTAAAGAGATTAACACAGGAAGAATGAATGCTCACCCTTTTATCGCACCAGATGAATCCTATTTGATATGGGATGGCAGAAGAGAGAGTGGATATGGTAATTCTGATATTTATATCAGTTTTCGGCAGCAAGATGGTTCATGGGGAGAGGCTATTAACATGGGAGACAAAGTAAATACCAAGGGGTGGGAAGCGGTTGCCTGCGTGACACCAGATGGTAAATACCTTTTCTTTAATAGGAATATGACCCCAGGCAATTACGACAATGTAGATATATTCTGGATAGATGCTCAGATTATTGAGGCGCTCAGACCTAAAAAATAACCTGAAAATACATTATTCTATCGCTATAATATTCTTTTTAAACAATACTGTAGAAACCAAAGTCATTCCCAAACCAATAGCTAATAGAATTCCCATTTTAGGAAGAATAGTTATGAAAGGTAATTGTCTCCAGAAAATATCAAAGAAACCTTCAATCCCCCAATAATTCACACTAATTACTGCAATGTTTTGCATAAATTCTGGCATCATGCTAATCGGAATCATACTTCCTCCAATTGCTGACATCAGAATGATAATAATGGTACTCATTCCTTGTAATTGTTGACGTGTTTTTACCGTAGATACTAAGAAAACTCCAAAACTAGAAACTGCAAACGAGATGCATAAAATTAATACTACTAATGAGATTGCATCCATAAAAATAGGTAACCCGAATGCCATCCAGGCAAAGACAAACATGGTAGTTAATTGTAAAATAGAAACTACCATGGCTGTTCCCATTTTTGCTAATAAAATGTCCAATGGTCTTACAGGGGCAATTAATAAACGCTTTAAAGTACCTGCGTCTTTTTCATCTAACAATCCGCCACCAATAGCAGCGATACTAAATAACAACATCATAATTGCTGTTCCTCCTACGGCTTGTACCAAACCAGGATGCGCTTTGGTAGAACTCTCTTTGATTAACGAAGTCGTTTTTAACTTTACATTGTTAATCACATCTACTTTTCCTAAATGATATTTAAACCCTTCTTTTAAAACTGTATGTACAATTCGCATCTGTAAATCTCTTGCCGCGTCGTATTTTAGTTCGATAGGCAAGTCTGTATCTGCTTTGACAGCATCCGAAAATCCTTTTTCAAAAATTAAAGCGGCTACATTTTTCCCTTTTCTAACAAGATCTAAGGCTTTCTCTTCTTCAGAAGCAATCAAACGAATAGTCGGCATGCCATTCAATTTTGTAATCAATTCTTGAGAAGCCATTGTAGCATCTTTATCCACTACCAAAACTCCTAAAGGTTTTGGAGCACTTTTCTTTTTTGCAACACCACCAAATGCAAATGCAAATAGTGTAATCATAATAATAGGCAATAGAAAGGTAATCAGGACTCCTTTTTTGTCTGAGAAATATAATCTTAGATCTTTTTTTAAAATAGTAATAAACATGATGGTTGATTTTGTAATTGGTGAATATGAAGATGATTAATCTCTTAATTGTTTTCCTGTTAGGTTTAAAAAGATCGCTTCTAAGTTTACTTTATTCAGTCGTATGTCTTTGATACCTAATTGCAATTCATTACACGCTGTAATCACTTTAGAAAGTTCTTTCACCGTAATTTCTACCAACAACTTGTTTTTGTTTTGTGTCATTGAATAGGATAGTAGTTTTCTTAGTAGATTTACATTGTTTTCAGAAAGGAAATTAAATTCTAACTCAATGCTTTCTTTCGTTGGCACCATTTCTTTTAATTGAGATTGTGTTCCTTGTGCGATGATTTTTCCTGAGTCTATAATCGCAATACGATCACACAAACGTTCTACTTCTTCCATATAATGTGTGGTATAAACAATGGTCATTCCTTGTTTATTTAAGGTTTCGATGACTTCAAAAATATGATTTCTACTTTGTGGATCGATTCCCACAGTAGGCTCGTCCATAAACAATACTTTCGGATGATGTAGCAATGCTGCAGCAATATTGATTCTGCGTTTCATTCCCCCTGAATAGGTTTTGATCAAATCTTTCTTTCGATCTAACAATCCAATCAATTCTAGGGTGGTATGGATTCTTTCTTTCAATTTTTTGGAAGGAATTCCATATAAATTCCCCCAGAACAATAAATTTTTATACGCAGAAAGGTCTTCGTATAGGGATATCTCCTGAGGTACAACACCAATCAAATGTTTACATGCTGAAGAATTTTCATTACTGTTTTTACCATCAATATGAATAGTTCCTGCATCACTTTTTAAAATAGTACTCATCATATTGAGTGTGGTAGATTTTCCAGCACCATTAGGACCTAAGAATCCGAAGATTTCTCCTTTTTTAATGGTAAAACTAATATCGTTTACAGCTTGTATGTTTTGAAATGATTTAGAAAGGTTTTGTACTTGAATCATAGATCGTTTTGCTTATTGATTATTCAAATGTCGTGAGCACATTGCTATCTATAAAAATGATTTTACTGAATTGTATTTTTTTAAGGATGAATTGTGGTTTTGTTTTGGTACGACATGATATTAAAGATGGAGAATCTTTGAAATTGATTGATGTGGGAATGTATCTACGTAATTGAAAAAATATCAACTACGATCTCAAAAGGATTCAATTAGCTTTTGGTTAAAGTTTTCATACCATAACTAATTTTGATAGAAATAAGATAACTATGAAAACAATAGGATTGATAGGAGGGATGAGTTGGGAATCATCAAAACTATATTATGAGTTTTTAAATACCAAAACAAAAGATATATTAGGCGGTTCTCATTCTGCAAAATGTATTATGGTTTCAGTCGATTTTGCAGCTATAGAACGATTGACTTTCAAAGGCGATTGGAAAGCTATAGGAGAACTAATGAAACGAGCTGCACAACAGTTAGAAAGGGCAGGAGCAGATATTATTTTGCTTTGTACAAACACTATACATTTAGTAAGTCATTATATTTCTGAAAATGTGAGTATTCCGTTTATGCATATTGCTAGAACCACTGGTGAATCTATCAAAAGCTTAAGTTTAAAAAAAGTAGCATTATTAGGTACAAAGTTCACTATGGAAAAAGATTTTTATACCAAAACATTGAGTAACGATTTTGGGCTTGAAATTTTAATTCCTGATACAAGTGATAGACAAGTTGTCCATGATATTATCTATAATGAATTAGTTAAAGGGCAGTTTACGAGCGCTTCAAAGCAAAAAATTATTGAAGTCATAAAAGAACTACAAAAACAAGGCGCACAAGGTGTTATTTTAGGGTGTACAGAATTACCTATTCTAATTTCAGAATTAGACATAGCTATTCCAATATTTGATACAGGAAAAATTCATGCTTATAAAGCTATAGAATGGAGTATAAATAATTAATGTGGATTTGATGTTTGTTAAGATGACCTGAATAATTTTAGTACATCCAATATAATTTCAAAATAAAACAGCATGGCAGATGCTATGAATATTAATCTTTAATCAAAAATCATGAAAATAACTATGCTTTTATCTATATCTAGAGTATTCTTTTTTCTCTTTACAATTGTTTCTTTTTCGCAAAATAAACAATTAAAAGACCATGTACTTTTTTACAGTTCTTTTGACGCAAAATTATCTGCAGATGTATCTGTTGGTGATGCAATGATATATACAGCCGAAAACTATAAAAAAACAGAAAATGCCAAAACTGGTTTGCACAACCCAAATGTTGTTTTAGCTAAAAACAAAGGCCTTACAGGTGATGCACTTCATTTTAAAAAGGCAAACACCTCTGCTATTTTTTACAAGGCATATAAAAACGTTGGATACAGTAGTAAATCATGGAGTGGTACCATATCATTTTGGTTGCAATTAGATCCAAACAAAGATTTAGCACCAGGCTATTGCGACCCAATATGTATTACAGATGTTAGATACAATGATGCCGCCTTATGGGTAGATTTCACCGATCATGATCCAAGAAAATTTAGATTAGGAGCTTTGGGAGATTTAGAAGTTTGGAATCCGGAAAACAAAAATGATGATACGAAGTGGGAAAAACGCACTGTTACAGTAAAGAAACCTCCTTTTGAGAAGGGAAAATGGACACACATTGCTATTACGTTTTCAAAAGTTAATACAACAAAATCTACATTCAGGTTATATCTAGATGGTCAATTTAAAGGTGTTATAAAAGATGTTAACGATCCTTTTACATGGGAAGCAGAAAAAGGAAAAATTATGCTAGGTTTAGGATATATTGGCTTTATGGATGAGCTTGCAGTTTTTGATAAGCCACTAAATCTTAAAGAAGTGAAATCTGTTTTCGAACTAAAAAATGGATTGAAAACTTTATTCTAAAATGTTTCTTCTACAATGTTAATGAAACACTTTTTATGCAATAAGTTTGCACTGAGCTTGCTGAAGTCAAACCCACTTCGCTTTTATGTCTTTGTACTTTGTTCTTCCAATAGGGATAAGTTCTCCATTTTTTAGCTCGGCCATATATTTGCTGCCGGATTTTACGACAATTTCCTTTACTTCAGACATCTTCATTAAGTATGATTTATGAATACGTTCAAAAGTAGGTGATAATAGTTGTTCTAGCTTTTCGAGCGATTTATCATGTAGTTCTTTTTTTCCATCTGCTAGAAAAAGTTCGGTATAGACACCAGCTCCTTTTATGTAAAGCAAATTTTCAATGGGTATGAGCTGTATCCTGTGTCTTCCTTTTATAGCTAAATATTTGATTTTATTTTCTGGTTTTTCTTTCGTGATAGCCCGGTTGAAAGCCTGCTTCAACCGATCTCTGTTAAAAGGTTTAGGTACAAAATCTAAAACCCCATATTCAAAAGCAGTAATTGCCTGATCTTTGTAGGCAGAAATAACTATTGTATGAAAGGATTGGGAAACTACTGTAGTAAGCAGGTCAAAACCATTCTCACCATTAAGATTCAGATCCAGGAGAACAAGATCCAATGAATGAGTTTCAATATACGCCAATGCCTCATGCAGTCTGTTAATATGGGTTAGCGATTGTAAGGCATCGCCAAAAATATCACGTGTCATTCGTTCAATTCTTTTGGCTATTCTTGATTCATCTTCAACGATTAAAATATTCATATTCTTAGGAATAAATTTTTAGGGTGTTTTTCCAACCATGATTTGTTGGTTCAGAGGTGAAATTCCATTTCGAATGATAACTCTCTATAAGTCGAGCCTTTATGTATTTCAGCCCTGTACCTTCTTCTCTATTATTTGTTGCTCGCTCCTCAATAGCAGCAAACGTCAAAAATGTATAACACTTATAATGGCTATTCGATTCAAAAATAAGCTTAAATTTGATACTATTATCTTCTAGAGGCAAGCTGTGTGTAATTCCATTTTCCAGTAGGGTGTGAAGAATGGCAGGAGGTATTTTTTGCTCAGCGTCTATGCCTTCTTCTTCCCAGGAATAGTTTATTTCTTTTCGGTACTCCATAATCTCAAGATGTGTAAGACATAGTTCTATTTCTTGAGAAATGGGGATCAATGTTTGATTTTCTATCTGGTTAAAAAGATCAAATTCTTTGGCTAACGCTTCTATAAACAAAACTCCTTTCTGGGGTGCTTCTTCCACCCAATCTATTAATGAAGTCAGGGTGTTCATTAAAAAATGAGGTTGAATATTCTTTTTAAGTAATTCCAGACGCAGTCGCGTGGATTGAACTAAAGAATTTTCATAAGCCAGGCGTTGTTCTTTGATTCTGAGGGAAAGCAAATAAAACATTCCCAGAAGGATAAGGCTGAAACCTGCGAATAGGCTTTTGTTAAAGGGAGTGACAAAACCTATAGGCACGGATAGTAGGAGGGTCAGCAGTACGAGACGAGCACCTTTCATCTTTTTATAAACCCCAAACACCACAATCCCAAATGAAAAAACCCACATGCTCAAAGCCATATTATTGGTAGTCAATTCGATGACATGTTTTGATAGAAAAAAGAACAATAGAACGCCCGTATAAATGGTCAGTAGCAATTTTCGTTTGGAGAAAGGAAACTGCATTGAAAAATAGAACGGAATCAAAAAAGAGATTCCGAACATTAGAAAACTTATGATCTGAAGACGTATGACATGGAGACTGTAATGGATGGGTACATATGCTTTACTGAACTCCGCCAGAATCAGGATAAAAAAGAGAAAACAGCTAATGCTGAAAATTAGTGTGGCATATTCCTTTTTGTCACTTAGAAACAGAAAAAGAAAATAGAAAGAAGCGATAAGAAAGGCTCCTGCAAAAAGATGCATATAGGAAGATTCGATGAGTCGATCGATTAGTAGATCATCATAATAGTCTATCTCTAGCACCTTTATTCTTGTATGATTTGGAAAATAATAAAGACTTGATCGTAGCGCCAATAGATGTTCTCCCTCTTCTGTTAGATGAGTAGGAATGCTAAAGTTTACCCACATTTCACCTTCAGGACCAAGTATTGCTTCTTGCCCAGGGTTCCCATTTTCCCCAATCAAAACTCCATCCCAAAAAACCTCATACTCTCCATAGGCATGTAACTGAAGACCATATGGGTGTAATGATTCTGAGGTTTTTAAAATATCAATTTTAGTTCTGGACCAGAAAACCTTACCATCCGGCACTAATCTTATGCGTTTTCTCCAGTTCTGATCATTCAAGTTCTTCGAGGCCCATTCTTGTTGATCTCCAATCTGAAATACAGTCTCGTATTTCTTGTAAATAGAACTTTGAGAGCAAGAGGTCACAAGTAGCAATACTAAAAGAAAACAAGGCAAAAATCTCAAGTTCATTTTGAAGTGGTTTTACAGATGTAAGCTAATCATTATCAGGTGATTTCTTTGAGTAGTTCATTAATACATAGAGCAGTTGGCAAATTTTGCATTGAATTCATGAGAGAAAAATACAACTTTTGTATGATAAAAAACCATGAAAAATACATTGACACTGACAAAAGAGGGCTATTCCAAATAATTTTGAATACTAATAGTTACAAAAAAAATGACTTAACCTGAAGAGACACTCTAAATATACTAAAGGGAGGAAAATATGAAAACTAATAATTTGAAACCAGTAAAAACCTTAACTTTTGTGACTTTGTTACTTGGCTTGATTGCTTTTTGTCAGGAAAGTGACAAATCTAAACCAACTTCCTATACGATTGCTTATTCAGCAAAAGAATCAGGTAATGTAGAAATTTATCAAAGAAATACTGAAGGTAAATCAACTACTGAAAGTACAAATGAGAAAGGTGGCTATTTAGCTTGGTCTCCTGACGGAAAACACATCGCTTTTTATTACAAATATGATGATAAAAAAACATGGTCTATTCATACCATGAATAGCGATGGTACAAATAGGAAACGATTAACTTATGAAAAAAACAAATGGGATAATTCACCTACTTGGTCACCTGATGGTAGAAAAATTGTTTTTTCAAGAGAATATAAAGATTCGGAAAAAAATTGGCAGCAAGAAATTTGGATTATGAATTCAGATGGTAGCGAACTGTCTCAAATAAAATCACTAAAAGGAGGTGGTCCTTATTTTACACCAGATGGCAGAATAGTCTTTCACTCAGAATTCAAAGATAAAAAAAGTGAGATAAGCATCGCAGATATTGATGGTAACAACATAATTCAGTTGACAAATAATGAAGCTGAAGAGTGGCATCCAGAGGTTTCACCAGATGGTAAGCAAATCGCTTTTATGTCTGATAGAGATGGAAATTATGAAGTTTATGTGATGAATATTGATGGGTCTAATCAAAATCGATTAACAAATAATGATGTTGGTGATTGGTATCCATCATGGTCCCCTGATGGTTCTCAACTGATATTTTCGTCACTTAGGGATGGAGAAAAAAGCATTTATATTATGAACAAAGATGGTGCTGAAGTAAGAAAAATCATAAGTAATGCTTCAAGTCCCGCATGGTTAAAAATCATTCTATAAACAGCTGTAAGGTTTTATAAATATGAAAAGTAGTATCACAATTCTTTTAACCATAATTCTTTTTCAATCATGTGCAGAAGAATCAAATACTAATGCTACAATTGATTTAATTAAAAAGGTGGAAACTGGTCTCACAACTCGGGTACATATAGACGGTGATTCTACATGGTCTATAGAAGAACGCATGGAACATTATGGAATTCCAGGTGTGAGTATTGCAGTTATACACAACGGTGAAATTGCATGGTCAAAAGGCTATGGTGTGATGGATAAAGAAAGTAACACTCCCGTGACCGAACAAACACTTTTTCAAGCATCGAGGCTTAGTATGCCTGTTACTGCGTATGGTGCATTACGTCTTGTGGAGCAAAATAAAGTGGAATTGGATGAAAACATCAACAGCTATTTAAAATCTTGGAAATTGCCAGAAAATGAAATCACAAAACAAAAGAAGGTCACCACTAAAAACCTTTTAAACCATTCTTCCAGAACAACTGCTCATTATCTTTTAGGATATAACACAGACTCAACCGTACCAACACTTTTAGATATATTAAATGGTAATCCTCCTGCTGAAAATGAGCCAATCATAGCTGAAGAACCAGACGAAATTATTTATATCTCGGACGGTGGCTATGCAATCATTCAACAAATGATGATGGATATTGAGGGTAAGAAATTTCCAGAGCTTATAAACGAATTGGTGTTACGCCCTTTGGAAATGAACAACAGTACTTTTCATCAATCGTTGACTACAGAGCAATTGACCAAGGCAGCAACTGGTTATTTGCCAAATGGTTCAGATAAAAGAGATGTTCACCCTGCTATGGCTGTAAACGGATTATGGGCAAATGCAGAAGACCTTGCAAAATTTATTATCAACATACAGCAAACCTTAAAAGGTAAGAGTGCTAAAGGCTTATCAAAAGAGATGACAGCGTTAATGCTTACACCCTATGGAAAAAGAAGCCCTGAATCAAAATTTGAATATGCATTAGGGTTTCAACGTCTTGACAAGAAAGATGAAACTTACTTGAGGCACTGGGGATGGGATGACGGTTTTTACAATGAGATGGTGGCCCATAAAGACAAAGGCTATGGTGTCATTGTATTAACGAATTCTACTTTTCCGGATTTTAATGCTGAAGTGATTCGCTCTGTAGCCCTGGCGTATGATTGGGATAATTATGTTCCGGTACATAAAAAAACAGAAATTGAACAGTCTTTAGTCGATAAAATTAATGGTAGATATATGTTCAATGGTAGGATTGTAGAAGTTTTTCAAAAGGACAATCTACTGTTCTATAAAAATATACTTGATGTGCAAGCAGAAGAACTAGTCAAAATCTCGGATAGCATTTTTGTTAAAAGAAATACTAGTCGACTTATTCAATTCAAACCAAATTTAGAGAATGAAACGGTTAATATGCTTTCTATTTATAGAGACGATAGTACTATAGCTTCAACTTTTGTTAAGATGGATACTGATAAAAAAGAACCAGTGGAATTCCTTCTTGAAGGTGACTTTGAGAAAGCACTTAAAGCATATAAAATCAGAAAAGAACATGACGCTACTTATCTTACAGTTACTGAAGATTACTTAAATGATCTAGGCTATAGTTTTTTTCGTGAGGATAGAATGAAATTATCACAAGATGTTTTCAAAGTGAATATGATGCTCTATCCAGATAGTTATAAAGTATATGATAGTTATGCAGAAGCCTGTGCAAAAATTGGAGAAATTGATATGGCAATTTTAAATTATACTAAATCACTTGAATTAAATTCTCAAAATAACCGCACCAGACAGAAAATTAAGGAATTGCAAAAAAGTGAATGAAACCAAATTTTATATAATACATATACTATCTAGACCTACAAATCTTCATAATTTTTGTGCAAAAGCGGTATATCAATGACGAAATGGTTTTATCATTTAATTGTTGTGTTTATCCAATTTAAGGTGCTAAACATGGATTATGCTATATTTTTATTCAACATTTAATTAAAGCCTTTTAATAAAAAATCATTCAATAAAAAATCATTATATGAAAAATATTATTTCAGTTCTTTTAACCATAATTCTTTTTCAATCATG
>NZ_JACA01000071.1 GCF_000520995.1 Aquimarina macrocephali JAMB N27
TTAAGATGGATACTGATAAAAAAGAACCAGTAGAATTCCTTCTTGAAGGTGACTTTGACAAAGCACTTAATGCATATATGGCCTTAAAAGAACATGACTCAACTTATCTTACTGTTACTGAAGACTATTTAAATGATCTAGGTTATGATTTTTTCCATGAGGATAGAATGAAATTATCACAAGATGTTTTCAAAGTGAATATGATGCTCTATCCAGATAGTTATAAAGTATATGATAGTTATGCAGAAGCCTGTGCAAAAATTGGAGAAATTGATATGGCAATTTTAAA
>NZ_JACA01000072.1 GCF_000520995.1 Aquimarina macrocephali JAMB N27
TATTAAAAAGGAAGGAAAAAATGGAAACTAATAATTTGAAACAAGTAAAAACTATAAAAACAACAACAGGGCTATTACTTTTAATGCTTCTTTTTCTTTCATGTAAAAACGAGCCAAAAAAGAACTCTGATATCTTAAGTACTACAAGTCCAAAATATGAAACGTATAATTATTCCGGATTTACAAAAGAAGAAATTTATGCATTCCATAAACGTATTTACGAAGGAGGCAATTGGACCGAATACGGCGATTTGGAACGGTATTTTTATTTAAACTTCTCCCAAATAAAGGAACACTCACGCATACTTAGGTCAGATACACCAAAAATTCTTGAAGAAGCGCCAAGAGATGATGTGAAAAATTTTATTACCACAACAGATTTAAAAAAAGGAGGTGGGCTATCATTAAACGACTATGTGCAACAAGTAGAAGTTAATGGGTTAATTATAATTCATAAAGGCAAAATCGTCTTTGAAGGCTATCCGAGAATGTTCCCAACCGATTTGCATATTAATATGGTAATAACCCAAGTCTTTGTTAGTACTTCAATTGCCATTTTGGAGGATAGAGGTTTAATCGATACTAGCAAACCCATTGATTACTACTTTGATGCCCTTAAAAATTCAGGTTGGGAAGGTGTTCCGGTACTAGATATTCTTGCCATGAGTTCCGGAATTGATCGTGTCCCATTGGAGACGTATGAGGTGAGTTTTGACCCAATTAAAGATTTAGCTACAGCAAAGTCTGCTAAGCCATCAGGAATGGAGCGTCAATGGTCGAATGTCGATGCTATGTTATTAACGCTACTCGTTGAAAAAATGAGTGGTCTTACCTTTCGCGATTTTTTGGAACAGGAAATATGGAAAAAGATAGGATCAGAACATAGCGCCCTTTTAGCAATCAATAAGAATGGAACCTCTATTTCATATGCCGATGGCATGTCAACAACACTTCGAGACCTTGCTAGATTTGGTCTTGCTTTTACGCCTAGTGGTAGAAAGAGCGCCAATCCAATAATTTCTGATGCGCACTTATCTAAAATTCTGAATGTGAATAAAAACCTCAAGACGTCACGGGATTTAGAAGAAATGAAATATAGCAGTTATCAATGGGGCGCAGTATACGATGATGGTGATTTTCATAAAGGTGCCCATGGAGGTCAAGGCCTTTATGTATCACCCTCGAAAGATTTGGTAATTGCATTTTTCGGAACTGCCAATACAGATCGTGAAAGGAGTCAACTTGATGTCATTTCTCGACAGCTTTCCAAATCTGGGTTGTTTGATCTTGAATAAATTGACCTACAAAGGATATAGTACATCAAATATCTAGACCCTTATTAAACATTTAAACAATGAGAAAAACGAAATTATTAATATTGGCATTTGTCATTTCAATCAATACAGCTTTTACTCAAGGAAATAGTGAAAACGATCCTAATTTTTCAGTCTTAGAAACTGCCTATTTTGGAGAAAAGCCACCGAGCTTAATTCCTGTAGAATTTGCTCCTGCCATTCTTTCTCCTGAAGGGCTTTTTGAAGGTGGTAGTTTTTCACCAGATATGAAGGAGTACTATTTCACCAGGAAAAATGGGAAATACAAAAACCGGACATTTTTTGTTATTCGATACGAAAACAATCGATGGGGAAACGAATCTGAGACATATATAAGATGGCCACAATTCTCTGCCGATGGCAAAATTATGTATATAGGAAAGGAATATAGAGAACGAACCGACACTGGCTGGTCGGAACTTAAAAGCCCTGGAGAGTTCTTAAAAGACATGGCGCATGGTAGGTCGGTTTCATCTAATGGAACCTATTATTTTACTGTTTATAAAAAGGAAGACAAAGGAAAGGGCTCCATGCGTTATTCACGCCTCATAGACGGCAAACGTGAAAATCCAGTAAAAATGAGTAGAGAGATCAATACAGGAAAAGATATTGCTCATCCATACATTGCTCCAGATGAATCCTATTTAATATGGGATGTAGTACGAGAAGACGGGCATGGGCAAGCGGATCTCTATATCAGTTTTAAAAAGAAAGATGGCTCTTGGTTACCCGCAATGAATATGGGCTCTACCATAAATACTGAAATGCAGGAAAGCGCTCCACATGTGACACATGATGGAAAATATCTATTTTTTACTAGGGGAGAGTGGAAGGTCAATGAAGATGGAAGTACTAATTATGTAGGAAAAAGGTATTGGGTAGATGCTCTTGTTATTGAGAATCTCAGACCAAAATAGCGCGGAACATATAGAAAATAATAATTAGCAAACATTTATAAGTAATAAAACCCATGAAAAACAAAACTACAATGAAAAAAAGAAGGGTTATTTTATTTCTACTAATAGGATTTATTTTTTCAGGAGTATATGCTCAAAAAATAGAATGGAAGGAAAAGGCAAAGCTTCCACAACCTATGAGAGGAGCAGCAGTAAGCTGCAATAATAATATCTATTTTATGGAGGCACATTCTAAAATTTCAGGAGTTTATGAATATAATGTCGTTAAGGATACATGGAAGAAAACAACAAATATGATTACTCGGGGATGGAATGTAAATTTGGTAGAAATAGATGGATTAATTTATGCTATTGGTGGAGCAGGAGGAGCAGGAGGTCCACTAGATAGACTAGAAGCCTATAATCCTTTGAACAACACGTGGAATGTATTGGCGCCAATGCCAACAGGAAGACAACACAACACTTCATGCGTAGTTGATGATAAAATCTATGTTATGGGCGGAATAACTAAGTCTAACAGAACAAATAAAATCGTAAAAACCGAAAATAACGAAGTTTATAATCCAAAATCAAATTCATGGCAAACCTTATCCCCTCTACCTACGCCTTATGGGGATCCAGTAATTTCTGCTGTCGGGAACAATATTTATGTGCTTTGTGGCGATGTTTTATGGATGTATGATACGCTTTCTGATACATGGGAAACAAAAAAGAATTGTCCTGTTTGGATTTCAATTCTGCTTGGTAGTGCGGTAATAAATGATAAAATTATTTTTCCCGGAGGGCAAAACAAAGCCGAAAAAGCCGTTTCAAGTGTATATATTTATGATACAACCAACGATACATGGATTAAATCAACCAATTTACCCAAACCAATACAGATAGGAGGTATTACTACACTCAATGGTAAGATTTATATGATTGGAGGGAATGATACTGATTTTAACAAATATGATACTGTATATGAAGGGACACTGGTTGATTAAGAGCCAGCAACTGATAAAGAACTCTTTTAGGAGTTAGATAAAATTTTGATAATCAATTAAATAAAGAATATGAAGTATGTAAAAACCTTAACCATTTTTTTGACTTTACTATCTGTCAATGCTTATTGCCAGAATAGTGACAAATCTAAATCATCGTCCTATACAATTGCCTATACTTCAAAGGGAGTAGTAAAAATTTATTCAAGCGATAAAGAAGGTAAATCAAATGTTAAAATTATAAATACGAATGGTGATTACTTAGCTTTGTCTCCTGACGGAAAAACATTTGCTTTTCGAGTATATCTTGATGACGGAAAGACTTGGTCTATTCATACAATGAACCGTGATGGTACGAATAGCAAACGATTAACTCATGCAAAAAATAAATGGGATAGTGCACCTGAATGGACTCCCGATGGAAAAAAAATTGCTTTTGCAAGAGAATATAAAGATTCGGAAGGCGTTTGGCAGGCAGAAATTTGGATTATGAATCCAGATGGTAGCGAAAGGACTCAAATAGAATCACTGAAAGGGAGTAACCCTTATTTTACTCCAGATGGGAGAATAGTATTTACTTCGGAATACAAAGATAAAAAAGGTGAGATAAGCATAGCAGATATTGATGGTAGCAACATTATCCATTTGACAGATAATGAAGCTGAAGAATGGCATCCTGAGGTTTCTACTGATGGCAAGCAAATCGTTTTTATGTCTGATAGAGATGGGAATCATGAAATCTATGTGATGAATATAGATGGTTCTAATCAAAAACGATTAACATTTAATAATGTTGGTAATTGGCACCCATCCTGGTCCCCTGATGGTTCTAAAATAATTTTTTCATCAACCAATAAGGATAAAGAATCTCATATTTATATTATGAATAAGGATGGTTCTTCAGTAAAAAAGATTCTCTCTCATGGTAGAAAAGCGACATTTCTGCGTTAACCAGAAGTCAGCTAAATAAACAGCAATGAAGAGTTGATAAATCAATTGCGGAGCACCCACACTGACAAAAAAGAAAGCATGCAAAAGATTAAGCTACTAATACTCACAATCACCCTATCGCTAAACACTGCGTTTGCTCAAGAAAATATAGAAAACGATTCTAGTTTTCCACTCTTAGAGGGACTTTATCTTGGGCAAAAGCCACCTGGCTTAACACCTGAAGTTTTCGCTCCTGGAATTGTTTCGACAGAGCATCGTGACCTTAGCGCTTTCTTCTCACCCGACATGAAAGAGTTCTATTTTACTAGGAAAGATGTCAAAAATAAAAAATGGTCGTTAGTTGTTTTTAAATCCGAAAATAATCGATGGCGCGAGTCTGTGGTGGGACCAAGGGTAGGTCGACCCATCTTTGCTCCTGATGGTAAAACCATGCACTTGGGCAGTAAATATATGGAGCGTACCGAGACTGGTTGGTCAGAGGTAAAAAGTCTCGGTCCCATGTTTGACAGGGAAGACTGGGGTATTATGCACTTGTCGGCATCCACCAAAGGAACCTATGTTTTTGACGATTATAAAAGCAACGATGTAATCCGCATATCAACGCTCAAAGACGGCAAGCGCCAAGCGCCAAAGAAGATGGGGCCAGTGATCAACACAGGAAAATGGACAGCCCATCCCTTCATTGCGCCAGATGAGTCTTATTTAATCTGGGATAGTGAAAAAGACAGTGGATATGGTGATTCTGACCTGTATATCAGTTTTCGACAGCAAGACGGTTCATGGGGTGTTGCCATTAATATGGGAGATAAAATTAATACTAGTTCTGGGGAATCTGGAGGATACGTAACTCCAGACGGAAAATATTTTTTCTTTAATAAAGCAGATGGGGATGGGGATATATTCTGGGTAGATGCTCGGGTTATTGAGAATCTTAGACCTCAATAACAACTCATTTAACAAAAGGAATAAATATGAAAATCAAAAATTTGAAACTCCTAAAAAACTTCTCTAGAAATTAATAGCCAAATATTGCACTTGTAACATGAACCTACATATTTATTAATACTCATTGTCTTTGTGAGTTTTCAACCTTTTTAATATACTCTGTAGGAGTAAAATTTGTTATTTCTTTGAATGCCTTATAAAAAGTAGATTTAGAATTAAATCCAACATCAAACGCTATAGATACAACTGTAAATTCTTTATGGTCATTTTTTTTGATTCTTTGTGAGAAATCCTCAACTCTATATTCATTAACCAGTTCGTAAAAAGTTTTTTTATAAATATTATTGAGAACCCATGATAATTTATTAGTTGTAGTATTAATTTCATTAGCTAAAATTGACAAACTTAATTCTGGTCGTCTATATCCTTTATTTTCCTTAAAAAAAATATCAACTAGATTTTGAATCTTGCTTATTTCATTTTCGTCAAGTATATTCTTTCTTTTAGGTATATTTTCATTCTTAGAAGGAAAACGAATTTTGAATATTTCTGGATGTTTTAAATTATAAAAACCTACTATATAAATCTGTATACCAAAGATTAAACATGATATATCCCAAATCATTCTAATATCAATTGGTAATTTAACAACAAAGCGTTCAACAATGCCTAACAACCAAAAAATCATATAAACCAACAAACCAATCAGCATAATCTCTATATATTTTATTATGGTTTGATTAAAGGATAGTTCTTGTCCTTCATTCTTCTTATAGTAATTTAGTAGTCTATTAGATTTGAATAAATAAGCCGAGATAAAAACAAAAAACATGACGTCGTTACAAAACAATAAAGTGTTAAAATAACTGCTTAAATCCTTTATTGAATCATAAATATAAACATGAAAAAAACAGTATACTAAATACAATAGAGCTGGCAAATAGTGATAGTATGCTAACTGATGATTTCCATTTTTGTAAAAAAGTAACCGCCTAATATACGTGTAAACTAAAGGCCCAATAAAAAGATAAAAAGTATTAATGATATTACCATATAGCCTCAAAAAATCTCTTTCAAATTGATGGCCCATAGCTCTTTCGAATAAAAAAAGGCTATAAATAGTTAATAAGTACTGTATAGCCCTATTTGCTCCTGTATGCTTTTTAGGGATATACTGAATGGCAAAAATCAAAAAAATACACTGACCAATAATCAATACCAGAAAAAGCTCATATAGCGATATACTCATCCACTCAAAATTTTAATATTGTCATATTTTAATCTAACATAAAAATATGTTTACTATTTATTATCATTTCATTTAGTTAGAATTTGATCTTTATTTATGTATGGGTTAACAAAATAGTCTGATACTATAGTTTAGGACATCTAATAACGAGAATTGTTACATCTGGTGACAAAAAAAAGTTTTCTTTACAAAAATTAATGTAAGAAATAGCAATGTCAATTTAAAAATACTCTTACGCTAATTTTGAACTCAATTAAAGCTAAAATTAATATAACTATGAAATCCAATTATTTATTAGTATTTATTGTATGTCTATTAATATCATGCAAAAATAATAGTCAGTCAAAATCAAATAATGCGAATTCAATCGAAATAGAAAATTTATATTTTTCAACAGTAGACTATACAAAAGTTAAAGGTAGAATAGAGAATTATTCAAAAGAATTTAATTTACATAACGATGCTTACCTAAGTATTGTTTTTAACTTAGATAAACCATTGATACAAAGCCTTCAAGAATTAGCCCCAACCTTATCTGAAGATGAATTATTAAGCAAAGGGAATTTTCAATTTTCATATATAGTCGATGAGAAAATAATTTATGTAGAGAACTTAAACACCGGAGCTGGACCAAAAACCAGGAAAACAGAGAAACTTAGACAAGTAATACCATTAGTAGCCCCAGAGCGAATAAATTTTTGGGGTTGGTATATGTGGCAAAGATTTATGAAAATTAATGGTGGGTTAGATGCATTTACAGAAGGAAACCATACTTTAAGTATCGAAGTAAGACCTTATTTAAAAGGAGATGTATTAAAAGTTGGTTCTCTTTTGGCAAAAGGAAATATCGCTGTAGAAGTTCCTAAAATAGTTATAGATGAAAGTTTAGTGCCTGTTCAGAAAATACAGCCTAATAGTGGTTGGGAAATTTCTAAAGATAATTTTAATAACAATAAAATTGAAGCACTCAATAGAAAAATAGCAGAAGGTAGATTTGAGGATATTAACGGAATTGTAGTAATAAAAGAAGGAGAACTTTTAATAGAAGAATACTTTAACGATGCAACAAGAGATAGTTTGCATAACACTAGGTCGGTAGGAAAGTCATTTGCCTCTACAATACTAGGGATTGCTATTGAAGATAAATTCATAAAAGACGAAAATACTTTGCTAAAAGATTTTTACGATTTAAAATCATATAAAAATTATAGTGCAAAAAAAGATGCTGTAACCCTAAAATCGCTTTTAACCATGAGCTCTGGATTTCTAGGTGATGATTGGGATGATGAAAGTCCAGGTACTGAAGATAAGATGCAATCTACTGATAACTGGGTGAAGTTTGCTTTAGATTTGCCCATGCATAAAGACAAGATAATAGGCAAAGACTATAATTACTTTACTGCTGGTGTTGGTTTGCTAGGGGATATCATTCATCAATCTGTTCCAAATGGACTCGTTTCCTATGCAGATAAAAAATTATTTACTCCCTTAAGTATTACCAATTATAAATGGTTTTATACCCCTCAAAATGTTGCATATACTGGTGGAGGCGTAGAACTACGAGCTATCGATTTTGCAAAATATGGACAATTATATAAAAACAAAGGACTTTGGAATGGTAAACAAATTTTAACTGAAGAATGGGTAGAAAAAAGTTTAGCCAAACAAGTATCGCAATCTTATGCAGGAATAGAAGATGGATATTATGGTTACCTTTTTTGGAATAATATATATAAAGTAAATGGCATAAATTATGAAGTTTCTTTTTGCGCTGGCAATGGGGGTAATAAGATTCTTGTTTTTAAAGACATTCCTTTTGTTGTGGTTATCACTGCCTCTGCATATGGTAAACCAGGTGCTCGCATAGATGTTGATAAAATGATGACTGATTATATATTACCTGCAATACTAGAAAAACAATAAAACCAGTTGATATGCTGCCCTGAATTTTGCCATGAAACATTAAAAAAGATTAATTGAAGTTCTACATAAAATGTTTATTTAAAATGTAATAGAATACGCTTTTTGCTGAAAGGGAATAGGAGTAAAGGCAAAATGTGTATATAAGAGCTTCATCTTTTACAAAAGTCTTAATCCAATCTAAAATTATCTTTTATTTTTTTTCTGAATATGTGCTAATTATAGTCTTTTTCATTAAGATTCACCTTTTTTTATTTTTGTGATTCAAAGACATTTAGCAATTTGTTTTTTAGTTTTTCATCTTTTTCTTTTTGTTCAAACAATTTGTCTAACGCTTTATTTGCTAATGATTTGTAATACGATATCTCCTCATCTGGGTTATCTTTTATAAGTGTTTTAAAGGTATTACTTGCTTTTTCTATCTCTTCATTCAGCACATAAGCAGTCGCTAAGTATTCCCATGCATACATTTGACTATATGAAGACAATTTGTTATAAATAGATGTTAAATACTCACAGATTTTTAAAAATTCTGGGTAATTAGGCTTATTGTTTTTATAGATTAAACAAAGGTTTAAAGCACCCGCCTCTGTAGGTAGGATTTGATAACAAAGTTTCCACCATTTTTCTGCATGGTCATAGTCCTTTAATCCCTTATACCATAACCCCAAATAATTGCATGCGCTTTCATGCTCTTTAATAGCTTCCGTTATTTTTTTTGATTTTTTTCCAGTATACGGTTTAATGTCTTCTAAATACGGTTCCAGACTTGCTATAGCTGCTTTATTACGTACCTCTTTACTTTCTCCATCCTCTTCCTTTTTAACCAGTATATGTCGCGCTTTAAATAACTCTTTACTAATATCGCTTTTACTAGGGTAATTTGGTAATGGATTAATACCAATTTTCTTAAAAAGGGTTTTTCCTGGTTCTGTGATTTCTTTATTCCAAAGCGACAGCAACAATTTTTTATTTTCATCAGTAGTAACAAAATCAGCTATGACTTTTTTACGAATTTTGGTTTCAGGAATTGTTCCTTTATACATGGGCAACATGCACTCCTCGTTAAAATCGCCAAAGCTTTTTGTAAAGACCGAGGTTTTTTTCATAACATAAGGTTTAATTTCTGTGTCCTCTAATAGCTTTTGCGCTATACTAGCCAGTACAGTGCAGTGCTGAAACATCTCAAAATCAGTACTATAGTCGTAGCTTTTTTCCCATGCTGCATTTAGTAATGGTGGTCCCCAAAGGTCTTTAACATCCTCTAAAACGTAGCTATTAGATGATTCATCTATTTTATTTTTTAACACTTGCATCTGATCCTTAGAATAGATTCCTAATGAGTAGTCAACAACAATATAATCATTATCATCGTCATCATAATCTAGGTACTGGTTTCTTAAAAGGGCAATTTTTTTTATAGACCCTTTTTCATAACCCACCACCTTTTTTAAAAACAAGGATTTGTATTCTTTGAATAGGTATTGGGTCATTTCTTCAAACCATTTTATTTCTTCTTTCATCTTAGGGGTTTTATTATTGTATTTGTTGTTAGTTATTTAGAGCGTAAATATAATTTAAATTCCAGATCAGTTTTATCCCTGAAAACCGTATAATTTATAGGAATAATACTTCTTCTAAATTAAGGTTCAACGATACATGCAATTTTTCTTGCATTGTCACACTGAGCTTGTCGAAGTGTCGAATGGGCAGGAGGGAAGCGAAACCATTTTCGGTTCACGATTTCTTAAAACAATATTATCTAATGAGTAAATGTGTGTGGAATGGTTTAGAATTAGAGTGAATATTTTATAATTTCGCTAAAACTTCCAATTTTTCAAATACAACAACCTTATACATAGCGCTTACAGGTACTTTTTTATCTTCAATTAACAAATGGGTTCTACTTGCTTTTGAAACTCTATTTAAATTGGCAATGTATGATTTATGTGTGCGTTGGAAATTTTCAGATAATAATGTAGTGATATTAATTAGCGTTTCAGATATAAGATACATTCTTGAATCGGTAAAGATTTTCAAATAATTTCCAAAACTCTGAATATACAGAATTGATTTAAATGAAATATTAACGGACATTCCATCA
Source organism: Aquimarina macrocephali JAMB N27 (assembly GCF_000520995.1). Taxonomy (GTDB): domain Bacteria; phylum Bacteroidota; class Bacteroidia; order Flavobacteriales; family Flavobacteriaceae; genus Aquimarina; species Aquimarina macrocephali. Next base: position 10,404 of record NZ_JACA01000072.1, read on the forward strand.
TGTTTTATTTGAAGTTCTTCACTTCCACTGTTTTTTTTAGGTTGTGTTATTTTTGAAGATGAAACTTTGTTTATTGCTTTCAAAAAGCGTTCAATTTTTATAGGTTTCAATAAATAATCTACAACACCATAATTATAACTTTCTAATGCATATTCAGAATAAGCAGTAGTCAAAATAACTTTAGGTGGTTTTATCATAGAACGCAAAATTTCCATGCCATTAAGTTCAGGCATTTCTATATCAAGAAAAATGAGGTCAACTTCATTTTGCTGAGTGAAATTGATAAATTCAAGTGGATTTCCTGTACTTAATACTAATTCTAAATTGTCAATTTTAGAACAATAGTCTTCTAGTACTTTACGTGCTAGTATTTCGTCATCTATAATACCAACTTTAATCATTAACTGTTTTTTTTAATTTTGAAACTGCTAAATCAATAGATAAATTTATATGATATTTTTCTTCTTTATCATCAATTTCCAATACGTGAGAGTTAGGATATAAAAGATTTAAACGTCTTTTCACATTTTCGAGACCCAGTCCTGTTTTTTTCAATGAAGAAACTTTGTGAGGCTTTGAATTATCAACACAAAAATGAAGCGTAGTGTTTTTTATAGTGGCAGAAATATCAATGGTACTCTGTTCATTCGTACTTTGGGCACCATGCTTAACAGCATTTTCAACAAAAGGGATGAGCAACATTGGAGAAATCCTTAAGCCTGACAATTCTCCGTCAATTAAAAATTCAATAGTACAACGTTTACTCAATCTTTTTTCTTCAAGTAATAAATAATTTTCTATAAACTCAAGCTCTTCTTTTAATAGAACTATCTCTTTTTTAGAACTTTCTAGTTGATACCTCAATAATTCTGAGAGCTGCATAACAAGGTCTGGAGTTTCTAATGATTGTTTCCGCGAAAGCGAATAAATACTATTTAAAGAATTGAATAAAAAATGTGGATTTACCTGTGCTTTTAAATAATTAAGCTCCATTTCTTTTTGTAACTTTTCTTTCTCAGCATTTTCTCTTTGGATGATCATATTTTTTCTCAAAAAAAAGGCAGCCATTCCGGCTCCAGTAGTATAAATTAGATAAAAGATCATTTTATAAACACCATACCAGCCACCCTTACCATATCCTTTCAAATAGGCCACAATAAAAACACTCCCCATAAGAAGTATCGTATATAAAAAATAGCGTCTCTTATCAAAAAAAGATGGAATGAAAACGAAATGATTTATCCATATGATGGCCATAATGGCAATTGTATACTTAAGACCATGTAAGAAAAAAGAATAATTAGTATCAAATCTATCCTTAAACGCCCACATACTTAATATCTCAAGTATAAGTACCAATAAAAAGGCGCCTATATTTATTAGGATTGTATTTTTTAATGACCTGTTAAGCATAAATTCATATAATAATCGGTTAAATATACCATCTATGCACAGAAATCATCTTAATTATTATACAAAAGCGGGATATCAATGACGAAATGGTTTTATCATTTAATTATTGGGTTCATCCTATTAATGGATTTAGACATTGAATATACTATACATTTATTCAACATTTAAGTAAAAAAAATAAACATGAAAAACAACAATTTTATAATAAAGAAAGAAAACATAAAAACAGCGAAATTATTAATATTGACATGTGCTTTATCGCTAAACACTGTCTTTGCTCAAGAAAATAAGGTAAACGATGATACACAAAAGGCATATGAAATGCCCAGAACTCAGGTCATTCAGATCAGTAATTCTGAAACAGATACACTAAATAGACTTTACATAAAACTACCGAAAGGATATGAAAAAAACACAGATTTAGAATACCCTGTAATCTATTTTACTTTTCCGAAAGAATATATCGAGATATTATCTGCAGTCACTGAAATTCTGATAGAAGACGTTATTATAGTTGGGCTTACCTGGTCAAAAGGAATAAACTTTGGGAATTTGGACAGTTATGTGAACTTTCTTCGTAACGATGCCTTTAAGGTGATAGAAAACAACTACCGGGCTGATGCTAACAGACGTACCTATTTTGGATATTCTGCCGGTGCTTTAGTTGGTGCTTACATATTATCGAAACACCCCAATACCTTTAAAAATTTCATTCTTGGTAGTCCCGCTCTTGCAGTTGATCATGAAGTTATACAGAAAATTTATGAAATTGAGTCTACTACAGCTGAAGAGCGAAAAAAACTGAACGCAAATGTTTTTATTTCATATGGCATATTGGAGGAGAAAGATACCCCTCATTTCGAAAAATTCATTACCATGCTTAAAAGCATAAACGATGAGAGTTTAACCTTACAACATATTGTGGTTGAGGGTGATCATCAAACATCATCTCCTATGACTGCAATACGTAGTATTTATTGGTTATCAGACTTGATAAAAGAATAACGAATCTAAAACACAATATGTTTTATTTTGGTCATTTTTTATTAGTAAAAATTGACTGAAACTTAAAATTATGAAACAAATATATCGAATAATATTTATACTCACGTTTGGTAACAATGTATAAAAATAATAGCCGATACAGCAGGGAATTTAAAGATTGTTGCTAAAGATTAAGCCAATCCTTATGCTGGTGATCAATTGACATCTAATACGAATTCCCTACGTTGTATATACTTTGACAAGTACCTAATTGCAAATTTAAATGATAGAAATAAACAAAGTAAAGACCACAAAACTATCAATGCTAGACGGTATTGAACTCAAGTCTGCTGTGTTTATCAATAAAAACTTCCCTTCGCATTTTCACCAATCTTGGAGTCTGGCTTATATAGAATACGGAAGTGAAAACATTGCATATAACAATTCAGGTTTTTTGGTCAGTAAGAATGCAATGCAATTAATTCCCCCTTATTCAATTCATAAAAACTGGAGCAATAAAAACAATGCCTGGGCCTATAAGGCGCTTTATATATGCGATGACGTGATCAAAAAAGTTGCAAAAAAAATAAATGCTGATTATTCTTATCTGACAAGCCTTCCTTATTTTATCTCATATAGCAACAGTGAGTTTGACATAAACGAAGCATCAATTTTCAAAGTCCTTGAAAACCTTTTTTTGGATACTTTGAATAACGATGAGCTACCTTATTTTAAAAAATTTGCTAACGAATCTTTCGATGATATTCTCAATTACTTGTCTTTAAACTATAATCAATCAATCACCTTAGAAACGCTCCAGAAAAAGTTTAAAGTGAATAAATTTAAACTACAAAAAAGCTTTAAAAAGAACATTGGTTTAACACCTTTGAAATATCTAACTACCATTAGAATCGAAAACTCAAAAAAGCTTTTTTATACAGATGTTCCTTTGGTAGAAATTGCTCTTGAATCAGGGTTTTATGACCAAAGCCATTTTACACATAGTTTCAAAAAATACGTAGGAGTAACTCCTGGTGATTATAAAAAGAATAGCAAGATTTTACAAGACTGGTAATCTCTCAAAAAGTATGTTTGCTTTCTTAATTAAAACAATGAGAAATAACACATTTATAATAAAGAAAATATGAAAACAACGAAATTACTGATATTGACATGTGCTTTATCGCTAAACACTGTCTTTGCTCAAGAAAAGACAGAAAAAGATCCTGATTCTCCTCGTTTAACAGAGCACAGTGAACCAGCAGTTTCCTTAGGCGAAATATCTTCACTTCAGTCAAAAGTGTTAAACAAAACTATTCCGCTATCAATCCATTTACCTGCTAACTACGATAGTTCCAGGAAAACCTATCCTGTGCTGTATATGTTGGGTTCAGATTACCGAGCTCGGTTCGCCATGTTAGCCTCTACACTAGACTACATGGGCGAAGGACGAATTCCTGAGATGATACTTATTGGAATAGATTTACCCGAAGGAAATCGAATTTTGTTGCCAACAAGGGATCAAGACACAACAATTCCGGATAATTATATTAACTTTTTTGAGACAGAGCTGATTCCGTACATTGATAACAACTACCGGGCTGCTCCGTTCAAAGTCCTTTTTGGCGGTTCTAACAGTGGGTTTTTCAGTGTTTATACGCTGCTTAACAACCCTCTTCTGTTTAATGGTTACTTCGCAAGCAGTCCGTCCCTTAGTAACATATCGACAGAGCTTCAACAAAAAATAAAATCAGGTCCGTTAAAAACGCTTTCGGAAAACAGATTTCTACACATCATTTACAGCGATGATGAAGGATTAACAAATCACGTTTCTGAATTCACTCGTGTTGTAGCTGACCATAAACCAGAGAGTTTTACCTATAGAGTGGATGAATTGATAAACCAGGGTCATGTACCAGCGATGGATTTTACACAGTTTCTTCTTGCATTATATCCAGACTTCAAACCCTTCAATTTCCGTAAAAACCTGGAATCGTTGGATAAAGTGAAACAACATTTCGATAGGTTATCAAAACGATATGGGTATGAAATCAAGACACCTATATCGGTCATATTTGACCTTGGTTATGTCACTATAAGAAGTAAGAATTTAATTGCCGCAGAAGAAATCTTTCAATATTCCTTAGAAGTGTATCCTGAAGAGAAGGACTCTTATCTCGGAATGGGTCTTTTACGCCAAACTCAAGGTCAGCTTGAAAATGCTAAGGTCATGTACGAAAAAGCATTGACAATTGACCCTGATTTTTCACTTGCTAAAAGGTGGCTACAAAGACTCTAGAAATGAAATTACGAATATTAATGAAACCTAGGTCGTAACGGCTGTTACATAAATACTGACGATATAGACAGACCTAAAGGCACTATATCTGCATCTATGTAAAATAGAACAGAAAAAGTTCTATTCGCCGTTTTACTCATATATTATATTTGTACTATTATTTGTACTATAATGTACTTGCGTTATGTATTACCCTGAGCTTGCCGAAGGGTCACTTTGCTTTGGTACGACATAATTTTAAAGATTGAGAATCTTTGAAATTGTGGGCGAGTTGGTGCGTGGAATGGGAAATAACATTAACTTTTAAAATTTATGGTAACATTTTGTTTATTAATGACATTTACTAATATAAAAGTTCGAGTAATGAAATGTATTTGTGATAATAATAGTGAGGTGTTTTTGTCAAATGACCTCTATGTTTTTATTCATAAACATAATTTATGTTGAAAATTATTGATAATTTCGAGCCTTATTTATAAATAACATAATTCTTTTTTTGATATAAAAATTTATGAAAAAAATATCCTTCTGTACATTTTTAATAAAAAAATGTATTTTAATTATATTATTCCTGTCTATAAGTGTTTTAAATGCGCAAGTTGATTTTAATGAAATATTGATTAACCGTTATACTACAGAAGGTGCATATGATGTTTCTCATATAGATTTAGATCTTGATGGCGATATGGATTTAATAGGAACTACTTCAGATATAAGCAATGGGAAAAATGCATTTTTATGGTTTGAAAATAATGGAGAGGAATATTTTACAACTCACATAATTAATAAATCAGAAGAGTTATTAGAATTTTATTATGTTATAAGAGCGGGTGACATGGATGGTGATGGAGATATAGATTTAATTGGCGGTACTAAATCTTCACTGCTCTTTTTTACCAATGATGGAAATCAACAATTTACTTTAAATATGATAAGTGATATACATACATCAATTCAAGGTATTTCATTAGTGGATATTGATAAAGATGCCGATTTGGATATTTTAGTTGCGGCGTATACATCGGATAGCTATAGTTGGTATGAAAATGATGGAATAGGTAATTTTACATATCAATTAATAACAAATGATTTAGAATATGCAAACGGAGCATCAGAAATAAATGCTGTAGACATGGATGTTGATGGAGATTTAGATTTAATTGCTGCTTCTCATAATTCGAGTATTTATGTTTGGTTTGAGAATGATGGAGCTCAGAATTTTACCGTTAATACTATTAATAAGTCTAGTGATCACTCTTATGGAGCTATATCTGTTGCCGCTGCAGACTTAGATAAAGATGGAGATATTGATATCGCAGGAGCATCGGAAAAAAGTGGCGAATATGTCTGGTTTAGAAATGATGGTAATCAAAATTTCATACCGCTAGAATTGGAATATGATAATGGATATGCTGGAGGAGCGAATACCATAAAAATAGAAGATATTAATAAAGATGGACACCTCGACATTTTGGGTAGTTCTGGTGCATCTGCTGCTGCAGGTTATTATTGGTTTCAAAATAACCCTGAGAATTCTGATAATATTTTTAAAACGTTTTCAAATTCTAATCTACGAGAACTTTATACAAATGCTACACATTCGGGAAATATAGAAACCTTCAATGTTGCTGATATTGATGGAGACGGATTTCTAGATTTTTATAGTACTAATGGTAGAGATAGTTTTTCTTGGTTTAAGAATGACGGTAATACAGAAAATTTTCAAGCATTTTATGTTGATTTATCTATTATTTCAAAAAATGCTTCTAGTATAGAAGGAGGTGATTTAGATGGTGATGGAGATATAGATTTTGCAATTGCATCTGGGACCCAATCTATTTTTGCATGGTTTGAAAATTTAGGTGACTATGAGTTTAAACCACACCTTATAGACCAATCTGTAATTTATACAGATTGGTCTAAATCTACTTTGATAAAAGACTTAGACCAAGATGGTGATTTGGATATAGTAGGAGTTGCAAAAAGAGCTCGTGAACCAGGAAATCTTTTTGATGGAGCGTACGTTTGGTATAAGAATGATGGGGTAGGAAATTTTGAATTTAATATAATTAATAATTCATGGTCATTCGCAAGAAATGCAAATTCTATTACAATTGCTGATTTTGATGGCGATACCGATTTAGATATTATTGGAGCATCTGAGTATTATGATAATAAATTCGTGTTGTTTAGAAATGACGGAGCAGAAAATTTTGAGCCAGAATTAATTTTAGAATCCAATGATATAACAGTAAGGAACGCTTATTTTGTGAGTAAAATTGATTTAGATGATGATGGTGATATTGATGTTTTAGGAAGTTCTTCTCGTGATGATATCTTTTTATGGTTTGAAAATGATGGAACAGGAAAATTTACGCACCACATATTAGATAATTCTTCTAATATAGCAAACAGTGCTGGTCTAATTAAAGGAGCTGATATAGATAATGATGGTGACAAAGATATTGTTGTAAACGCCACTACTTATAATAAGTTTGGCTGGTTTGAAAATGATGGAAATGAAAACTTTACATTCAATAAAATTGAAATAGATTTCTTACCTATATATTTTGATATTTTAGATCTTAATGGAGATACTCTTCCAGATATTACTATTTTAGGTAGTGCAAGTACTGGGTCTCAAAAAAAGCAACTTATTAATGATGGCTCAGGGAATTATGCTCAATATATAATTGAAAAAGATACTGAAGGTTTTTTTCCATATTTTATTTCTCATGTTGATTTTAATAAAGATGATAAGTTAGATCTTTTGACTATTTCTGGATGGGATTTTCGTTTGCACTTAAATAATAGTTGTTCACAAAACCAGTTGGATAATGATTGTGATGGAGTTACTAATGATAAAGATCTATGTGGTAATACACCTACAGGAGAGCAAGTAAATGCAG
>NZ_JACA01000073.1 GCF_000520995.1 Aquimarina macrocephali JAMB N27
CATTTAGGGTTATACTATTATAACCAAACACCATACTATGTTATCTGTTTCACGTTATTTTAACATTTATACTACTAATAAAATAAGACTAAGACATAATTACTGTTTCTTTTCAATAAAAAAGAAGGCAAATAAGCACCCTAGATTAAGGGTGTTTATTTGTTTTTATTGCTCTGTTAGCTATTGATAAGCTACATCTAATATTTAATTAAATTATTGAGAAATAAGCGAACTATTAGCATTTCCTTCTTGAATTATCGTTACCGATAACAAAGTCCCTTCTTGAGAAACAGCTAAACTATTTGCATTACCAATTTGTTTTGTATTAAGAGTATTAGAATCTCCAACCTGAGTGACATCAGTACTATTAAATGATCCATCCTGAGCAGAAATCATCATATTCTTATTTCCGTGTTGTAACTGAGATAAAAGGTTCTCTTCTCCAATAAGGCTTATATTGTTTTGTACAGCTTCCATAGTATTGGCCCCTCCTTCCATTTGAATTTGTTCAATGGTATTAGATAATCCTTTTTGTATACTCATTATTTGATTTCCGTCTCCATTACTTTGAGCTACTACTGTGTTTCTTTCTCCTTCCTGGGTTTGTGTAATCCTACTATCAATTCCCCCTTGTAGAATGGCCGTGGCTTCATTATAACTTCCTACTTGATTTTGCTCTAGCATGACTTCTGAGCTTTGAGAAGAAGAACTAAATGAACTACTTATAACAGCTTTATTATCCTCACCTACTTGCTTTTGATACGCCCCAACGTTAAAAGTATAAACATGTGTTGAAGAAGCATCGTTTCTTACCCCTTCTTGTTTCTGAGTCACAAAACCTCTACCTCCCAGATTAACAGAAACTTGATTATCTTCTCCTATCTGGTTTTGGGAAATATAAGAAGGCCGTGTACCAAACTGATCTATTTTATCTTTAGAGGCATATGCAATATTTCTTATCCCTTCCTGATATTGATCAATTACAGAAAATTCTCCTGGCTCTTGTTGAGCAAAGGCTTGATTAAAATCTCCAATTTGATTTTGTGTTATAGAATGTCCATTATTCTGGATCGCCGTAGCCACATTATAATTTCCGTTTTGTGATTGAGTAATGAAATTATCTCCAAAACCATGTGGTTGTGATAACTGACTAGCGTCTACAGTATTTCCTGATCCTTTTTGATCCTGAACAATACTACTTAGACTAAAGCTTCCCCCATATTGGGTTGCTACGGCATTATTGTGTTCTCCAGATTGCTGTTGCTCAATATTAAAACTATATCCCGAAATCGAACTCTGATCTGCAATAGCTTGATTAAATTCTCCTTCTTGATTTTGTGTAATGATTCTAAGATTAGAATCATTGTTAGATTGACTTGCCTTTGCTATATTAAAATTTCCTCTTTGTGTTTGATCAATATTATTTTTAACATTTACTGCAAATATTGAACCTTCACCCTGTATTGCCGCTGCTTTGTTATTATTTCCTATTTGAGTTTGTTTGATTTTACTTTCTAAAATATCTGAATACTGAGTAGCTTCTGCACTATTTGATGCTCCTAGCTGATTTTGATATACTACATTAAAATCTCCTTGTTGCATAACATATACATCATTTTGATCTCCAGTCTGGATTTGGCTAATCATACCATTTCCTTTTGTAGATCCTTCTATTCCCTGCTCTACTTTTGCTTTGTTAACATTACCTTCCTGAACAATCGTTAACGTGTTGTTTGCTCCTTTCTGAGAAATTTCTGTCTCATTTCCTTTTCCGGTTTGGTTGATATCTGTAACATTAGTCTGGGCAAAAGTAAATGCCACACTTAATAAAGCCGAAAACCCTAATACTGTTTTTTTCATTGGAATGTTTATTACTATTAAAAATTGATTTTTTAAATGCACATTGATCCAAATAATGTTTACTATAGAGTTTTGAAGAAATAGAAATTAGGGGGAATTTTACTCTTTTAAAAATACGATTAAAAAAAGGTAAAAAAGCAATATATTTTGCATTTTCGACAAAAAGTATGGACTACAATTTTCATGTAGGTTGTTTCACTCATTATGCAAAACTAATAGATAAAACAAAAAAATCATCTCATCTATAATTCGAATTTAATCAGGTTTCTTATGCGTTAGGGATAGTAGTGGCATCCTTTTTTGGCACCCCTAAATCTCTGAAAGAAATGTTTGACTGGTACAAAAAAGATATAGCGAATAGCCCGACCCTGATTAAAAATCAGGGTAACGCCATTATTATTTTAATTTATGTAAGAATCTTACTTACTCAATTCTGTAAAATATTTATAAAAGAAAGGAATCGTTTCTATTCCTTTTAAGTAGTTCCAAACTCCAAAATGTTCATTAGGAGAGTGTATTGCATCACTATCTAAGCCAAATCCCATTAAGATTGTTTTACTTTTTAATTCTTTTTCGAATAAAGAAACAATAGGAATACTACCCCCACTACGTTGTGGGATTGGTGTTTTACCAAAGGTATCCTGATATGCTTTACTAGCTGCTTTATATCCAATATTATCTATTGGGGTTACATAGCCTTGCCCACCATGATGCGGAGTTACTTTTACCGTTACTGCGTCTGGTGCTATGTTTTCAAAATGATTTTTGAATAATTCTGTGATTTCTTCCCAATCTTGATTAGGAACCAAACGCATAGAAATTTTGGCATAAGCCTTACTGGCAATAACTGTTTTGGCCCCTTCTCCTGTATAGCCTCCCCAGATCCCGTTCACATCTAATGTAGGTCGAATAGAATTGCGCTCATTGGTTGTATATCCTTTTTCTCCATACACTGCATTGATATCCAGTGATTTTTTATATGCATCAAGAGAGAAAGGTGCTTTTGCCATTTCAGCTCTTTCTTCTGTAGAAAGGTTTTCGACTTTATCATAAAAACCCGGAATAGTAATATGATTATTTTCATCGTGTAAAGAAGCAATCATCTTAGTCAATATATTGATGGGGTTTGCAACCGCACCGCCATACAAACCACTATGTAAATCTCTATTAGGTCCCGTTATTTCGACCTCAACATAACTTAATCCTCTTAACCCGGTAGTAATAGAAGGAACATCCTGAGCGATCATACCTGTATCACTAATTAAAATCACATCATTTGACAGCTTATCCTGATTACGCTCTACGAACCAGCTTAAACTTTTACTTCCGACTTCTTCTTCTCCTTCGATCATAAATTTTACATTACACGGTAACTGGTTAGTCTTGGTCATAATTTCTAACGCCTTTACGTGCATATACATCTGCCCTTTATCATCACATGATCCTCTGGCAAAAATAGCTCCTTCGGGATGAATCTCTGTCTTTTTAATTACGGGTTCAAAAGGAGGACTATCCCATAACTCTATTGGGTCTGCTGGTTGCACATCATAATGTCCATAAACCAACACTGTTGGAAGATTTTTATCAATAATTTTTTCTCCATATACAATTGGATATCCGGGAGTCTCACAGATTTCTACAGTATCACATCCCGATTCTTTAAGACTATTACTAATCTCTTGTGCTGTCCTGATTACATCATCTTTAAATGCCGTATCGGCACTTACAGATGGAATTTTAAGCAGTTCGAAAAGCTCATTTATAAATCGATCTTTATGTTCCTGAACGTAAGATTGTATGTTTTGCATGAATCTGAGTTTATTTTCGCCTAAAAGTAGTAAAAATGAAGTAATTTGGCTGTTATCTATTCAAGTTATCCATCGATGAAGAATGCATTTTTAAAACTTCCTTTTTCATTTTCTGAAAATCGGCTATTACAAGACTTAGCATATTGCAAATCTCACCCATTTATTTCTCATTTTAATACAAGTGATTATTCTGGAGATTGGAAATCTATTGCACTTAGATCTCTTAATGGAGCTATCGATCAAATCTATGCGCACTCATCTGGTGCTCATAATTACAAGAATACTTCTCTACTGGAGTATTGCCTTTATTTTAAGGAAATAATTGCACTTTTTGAATGCGAAAAAGAATCTATTCGTTTACTCAACCTTTCTCCTAATAGTAGCATAAAAGAACATACAGATCATAATCTGGGATATGAGGATGGAAGTTTTAGAATTCATATTCCGATCACAACAAATCAGGATGTTCATTTTTACATAAATAACAAAGAAGTGATTATGGGTGTTGGAGAATGTTGGTACGGAAACTTTAATTTGCTTCATAGAGTAGAAAACAATGGGACAACTGATCGTATTCATTTAATTATAGATTGCATCCGTAATGAATGGTCGGATCACCTCTTTACAAAAATTGGTTATGATTTTACAGCCGAAAACAAGCCATTTCAATATACCGAGGAAACCAAATTGAAAATGATAAAAGAACTAAAAGCAATGAATACCGAAGCATCAAAAGCATTGATTAATCAACTAAAATCAGGATTGTAGCTACCAAAAAAACGAAGGGATCCTAAAGAAAATATCTTCGTTTCTTAAATTGTTATGTATTACTTTTCATATTCTTCAAAAAAAATAATTTAAGTTCTTTGAGATTTATAAGGAATATGTATATTTGCACTCGCTTTTACAGAAAGTCCTAAGTATTGTAAAAGTATTAATGCGGGCGTGGTGGAATTGGTAGACACGCTAGACTTAGGATCTAGTGCCGCGAGGTGTGGGAGTTCGAGTCTCCCCGCCCGCACAGCAAAGGATAAGCCGACTTTAACGAGTCGGCTTTTTTGTTTGGGGTCATACATAGGTCATACTTTTTAAGAGATCAAGACCAAATATATACTGGCATTGAAAGTAGTTGATGTGTTTATTAAGATGATTTTCTTCAAAATCTACTTTGAATAGATTCTAATTATATCGTAATTGCAAAATAGAAATCTACTTTTATCTAATTAAAATGCCTCGTGTAAAAATGGAAGCAGACTATACAAAAAAACTTAATGAGTAACATAACATCAATAGTAAGATCTATTAGAAACATCATGAGAAAAGATGAGGGTGTTGACGGTGATGCGCAACGGATTTCTCAAATGGTGTGGATGCTCTTTATGAAAATATTTGCCGATAAAGAAGAAGAATGGAAAAAATCAAGAAAGACGTACAAAAGTCCATTACCCGAAAAACTAAAATGGCAAAATTGGGCGGCAGATGAAAATGGGTTAACAGGAGACAAATTAATAACTTTTATCAATGATGAATTATTTCCAATATTAAAAACAATTGAGCCAACAGATACAGACCAATCTGTAATTGTAAAATCAGTTTTTAATGACACATATAATTACATGAAAAAAGGAACTTTGTTCCGTCAAGTAATTAATGAAATAAACAAAATTGATTTTTCAAATAATAATTTAGAAAGACATGTCTTTAATGACATATATGAATCAATTTTAAAGGAGCTTCAAAGCGCTGGGTCATCTGGTGAATATTATACTCCAAGAGCTGTTACTCAATTTATGGTTGATATGATAGATCCAGAAATTGGAGAAAGTGTATTAGATCCAGCATGCGGTACTGGAGGCTTTTTGACTTGTGCTTTAGATAATTTATCAAAAAAAGATGGATTTGATCAAAGTTCATTAGTTGTTCAAAACTCTATTAGAGGAATCGAGAAAAAACCATTACCACACCTTTTATGTACAACAAATTTAATCCTGCATGGTATTGAAAGACCCGCAATCACAAAAGGCAATTTATTAACTGTGCCATATGAAAACTGGAAAAGCACAAATCAAGTGAATCTTGTACTTTCTAATCCTCCTTTTGGAGGTCAAGAAGAAGATGATACTGAGAAAAGCTTCCCAGAAGAATTTAGAACTAAAGAAACGGCCGAGTTATTTTTAGCATTAATTATAAAAATATTAAAGAAAGATGGACGAGCCTCAGTCGTTCTTCCAGATGGTTCATTGTTTGGAGAGGGTGTTAAATCAAGAATTAAACAAGAATTATTAACTAAATGTAATCTACACACCATAATACGCCTACCAAAAGGGGTTTTCAATCCTTATACAGGAATTAATACAAACTTATTGTTCTTTGAAAAAGGAAAACCTACTAAAGAAATATGGTATTACGAAATGCCTTACCCTAAAGGGATAAAGAATTTTAGTAGATCAAGACCTATAGACATTAAGCATTTTGATGATATTAAGAAATGGTGGAAAGACCGTAAAGAAAATGAATTTGCTTGGAAAGTCTCTATCGATGAAATAAAAGAAAGAAAGTTCAATCTAGATATTAAAAACGCTCATGTAACGGAAGCTGAAAAAGTGTTTACAACAGAAGAATTATTAGTTAAAATTGATACTTCATTTCAAAAAAGTGCAAATCTCTTATCCGAAATAAAAAAAACACTTTTATGAAAAACTGGAAAAAAGTAAAATTGGGTACGCTCTTAACTGAATCCAAAGTTGTTTCGGAAAACCCCAATACAGATAAACGAATTAGGGTAAAGCTAAATGTTCTTGGAGTAGAAAAAAGACCAATCACAAAAGATAAAAAAGGTGCTACTAAATACTATATACGTAAAGCAGGTCAATTTGTATATGGAAAGCAGAATTTACATAAAGGTGCTTTTGGCATTATACCTGATGAACTAGATGGTTTTGAATCTAGTTTGGATATTCCAGCATTTGATATTGACGAAACTTGTTACCCTGAATGGATTTTTTACTTCTTTAAAAAAGGAAACTTTTATCTAAAGCTTGAAAGTTTAGCCAAAGGTGTTGGTTCTAAACGCATACATCCTAAACAGATTTTTGAGTTATATATCTTTTTACCATCTAAGGACGAACAGAAAAAAGTATTAGATGAAATTGAAAAAGCTGAAATTAATAATCAAGAATTAGTTAACGAAATAGACTCTCAAGAAGAAAATTTAGGAAAACTCCGCCAATCCATTTTACAAGATGCTGTAGAAGGTAAATTAACTAAAGAATGGCGAGTACAAAACTCAAATTTAAAACCTGCAAGTGAGTTACTAAAAATTATAAAAGAAGAAAAAGCTCAACTTGTAAAAGAAAAGAAAATTAAAAAGGAAAAACCATTATCACCTATTAGAAAGGAGCAAACTCCTTTTGAAATTCCTGCAAACTGGGAATGGTCTAGATTAGGTGAAGTTATTTATTTGAAATCTGGTCAAGATTTAAGGCCGGATGAGTATTCCGATTCAAAAGATTTTGGATTGCCCTATATTACTGGTGCTAGTAATCTTCAAAATGAGGAAGTAATAATAAATAGATGGACTAATAAACCAAGATCAATTGCATACAGAGGAAATTTATTATTTACTTGTAAAGGTTCAGGAGTTGGTAAAATGGGTTGGTTGAATGTTGATTCAGCTCATATTGCTAGACAAATAATGGCTATAAGCACAATAGCTTCACCTTTGAGTTATGTTAAAGTATTAATGGATATTAATGCTAAAAAGTATAATGATAATGCAACAGGTCTTATTCCAGGAGTAGATAGAGGAACTGTTAGAGAAACTCTAATACCCATCCCGCCAATAGAAGAACAAAAGATTATTGTCGAAAAAACAAAAGATTTTCTTTCAAATTGCGATTTGCTTGAGGAAGAAGTATTAGCTAGCAAAATCAATTCAGAAAAATTGATGCAATCGGTTTTAAGTGAATTATTGGGAGAAGAAAATAATGTCCTATTAAATAAACCAGCCCCTAAAAGAGGCACTAAAAAGGCTTTAAGAGAAATACAATACAATAGTAAAACCTTGCTTATGGACTTAGTAAAACTATTAAAGGAAAACGGTAAACTGCATGCAGAAGATCTTTGGAAAATGTCACAATTCCCTGACGATATTGATGCCTTTTATTCAGAGTTAAAAAAGCAAATAGAAGAAGAGAAATCTATCAAAGAAGTTGTAAACGAAAAAGGATATTTAGAACTAGTATGAGAATAGATAAAATCTATATAGAAAAGTTTAAAAATCTCAGAAATTTCTTAATTGATCTCAATGAGGAATATATGAGTACCGTATTCCTAGGTCAAAATGCAGCAGGTAAATCTAATTTATTAGAAGCTTTGGTAATTATTTTCAGGGACTTAGATTTAGATGATAAGACAGATTTCAACTACACTATAGAATACGAGTGTAAGGATAATTTGTTAAAAGTAGATGGCGGTCCGCAAGCAAAAGGGAACTATGTTTTTTATAAGGGGGAAAGGAAAGATGGGGAAATTATCTATTCTACTTTAATCTCTAAAGCAGTAATCAAACGTGATAAGTCAGAATATTTACCAAAATATGTTTTCTCGTATTATTCTGGCATTAGCAATCGTCTTTTGGAACATTTCGATAAACATCAAAAACGTTTTTATGATGAATTAATTAAAGGTGTAAACGCTCCTCCTAGACCTTTATTTTATGCCCGCCAAATCCATAGTTACTTTGTATTAATGGCGTTTTACGCATTCTCAGATGAAAAGGCAAGTAAATTTTTAAAGGAGTTCTTAGGTATTGTAGGCTTAGAATCTGTTCTATTCGTATTAAAAAAACCAGTTTGGGCAAGAAGTAAAACAGAAGCTTTGGATTTTTGGAAAGCCAAAGGTGTAGTTCGAGAATTTTTAGATGAATTATTTGATGCATCTATGGCTCCTATTGTAGATGAAGATACAGTTCGGGAGGATTTTAGAAGAAATCACAAACAAGAGCAATTATATCTATTTGTCTCTAATCAGGAAAAGCTTGAAAAGATTGCAAAGAAGTACGGTACGAATACTGAATTTTTCAAAAGTTTAGAAAGTACATACATATCAGATTTAATTCAAGAGGTAAGAGTTAAAGTGAAAAAGGTAAATGTACATGGAGACATTACATTTAAAGAACTTTCAGAAGGAGAACAACAACTTTTGACGGTCTTAGGTTTACTACGTTTCACTAAAGAAGATGAATCTTTAATTCTGCTAGATGAACCAGACACGCATTTGAATCCCTTATGGAAATGGAAATACATGAACTTACTAGAAGAATATTCTGGTAAAGATGAATCTAGTCAAATTTTAATGACTACTCACGACCCATTGGTTATAGGAGGTTTAACTAAAGAACAAATAAGGATATTTCAGTCTGTTAAAAAAACAGATGAAGAAGGGAAAGAGTATCAGCATATAGAAACATTTGAGCCAGATTTTGACCCAAAAGGCTTAGGAGTTGCAGGTATTTTAACCAGTGAGTTTTTTAATTTGCCTAGTACATTAGATGAGAACACTCTGGAAGATTTGAATGAGCGTAATCGCTTGGTGACTAAAAAAGATAAGGCTGGGTTGAGTGATCCTGAAAGAGAACAATTAAATGAGCTATTCTTAAAGCTTAGTGACCTTGGAATTAATACAACGGATAGAGATCCAATGTATCAAAAATTCATAAGTGCCATTAGCCAAAGAGAAGAATTTCAAGTTGAAAAAATATCTAAAGAAGATAGAGTCAAACAAAACCAAATAGCTCTTGAAATATTAGACGAATTGTTTAATGAAAAAGATAGTGAATGAGGTATATAGATTTAGAAAATAATCCCCCAAACCAAGACTGGATTGATCGAGCTGATGCACTAACTCTCCAACTTACTCAAGCGGCTGATAAAGCTGCTCGTGATGCCATTATTGACGCTAATCAAAATATATGGACAGAACTCAAAGACCATTTAAGAGCTTTAAGTCATAATAAATGTTGGTATTCAGAATCTAAAAATGATAGTGCTCATTGTCATGTAGATCATTTTAGACCTAAGAAAAAAGCTATTGACGAAAATGGTGATGATAAAGGCGGTTATTGGTGGCTTGCTTTTGAATGGTTAAATTATAGATATTCGGCTCCTGTTGAAAACATTCGAAAAAATGCTTATTTCCATGTAAATGCTAATAAGGCTAACCTTCCTGCTGATTCTTTGGAAATTGAAGATATCCGATTTTTAGATCCTACTGAAATTGAAGATCCCGATAAGTTAGCTTTTACAAATGAAGGACTTGTAACACCAAAATCTACAGTAAACACAGAGAGAAACTATATTCAAGCTGAATACACGATAAGGCGAATGAATCTTAACAAACCAGAAATGAAAGATTCAAGAAAAGATAAATATTCAAGAACAATATTATTAATTAAATCTACTGAGAAACTTGTTCAATTACAGCTTGCTAATATTTGTATGGCTCGTAAGCAAAAAATAGCATCTCAAATGAAAGAATTATTAGCTCTTGCATCTTCAACTTCTGAGTATTCAGCTGCTGTAAAGTTTTGTATGAAATCTACAGGATATGAATGGGTTGAAAACCTACTATTAAGAGCGGCTTAAAATTAACAAAATACTTCTACCTCCCTACTTAAACTTGGTAACGATGTCTTTAATACAAAATTATAGCGCACATGTATTCTATTTACACCTCAAAACCGTAACTAATTAAAAGTCAACTCAAATTATTTTCAGTAAGGAAAAGTTCGCATAATACTTTACTTAGATCTCATGGATTTAACCAGAAAACAACTATATGACTTAGTATTTTGACAAACAGGAAGATAAAATTTTAGGCATATTAAAAGATGGTCACTTAAAAAATGATGAAAATGACACCATTTGTAAATTTCGAAAATGGTATTCATTTTAATCACAACCAACCCCATTTGACGTTTTTACACAAAAACCTCTTTCTTATTTTGTTCAAAAACCTCCAAAAAAGCACTATTGAAACGTTATTGTTTTGTTAAAAATTAGAGCTGTGCTCGTTTTTACGCCCGAAAATTCACTTACATCTACCGACATTTAGAAACATTTGGAAACATATCCTCGCATATGAATACGCAAAAAACAGTACTCCAAATTTAGAGGATCTCAACCCTACTCGTAACCTATTGTTTTTCATTTTTATTTGTCTAAAATTTGCTTCAGATATCTGAACATATAATTGACTTTGCAAAGTACAATGACCTAAAACAGTATTCATTAAAACAAAAATCATAATGAAAGGAAAATTCATTGTATTCGAAACAAAAGCTTTTTATAAGCTAATTGAAGAGGTTTTACAAAGGGTAAAGAAAAGTGATAAACCCGAAAAAAACCAACAGTCTTCAGACTGGGTAAATGCTATAGAAGCAAAACAATTACTCGGGATCAAGAGTAATGGCAAATTAAGAAAACTTCTATATGATAATCATATAGTTGCCTCACAGCACGGACGTACCATTTTGTACTCCAGAAAGAGCATTCTTAATTTTTTGGAGAAGAATAAAATCTAACTCTTAATGAAGCATAATTATGAAAACATATATCAGAACAGAGATAGAACTCATCAATCCAGATGCCGAGTTTCTAAGTCTTAAAGAAGTTGGTAAATTGTTTAGTCCTCCCATTTCCTATACAACACTCTGGAAATGGCAAAAACAAGGGAAACTGCAATTATCTCCATACGTCTTAGGGAATAAAAAATTCTACAAAGCAAGTGAAGTTCTTCAGGAATTAGAAAAGCACAAAAAGTAGACAAATCACCTTATTGGAATGCCTTTGTTCAACTTACGGTTGACTTATGGAAGCACACTGGTATTCTATACACTTTAAAATTGAAAAAAATGAACATCGATATAGTAACAAAAGAAAATATTCTTAACAAAATCGAATTACAGGATGCATTTAATTATTATTTGCAACCTTATCATAATAAAGGTATTTTAAAACAAGGAAAGCATATCTCAAATCCATTCCTTGCTAAAAAACAAAAGACTCCTTCGTTTAATATCTATGAGTCTGATCCTGGTAAGTGGCGATTTAAAGATTTTGCTACAGGGGATGAAGGCAGTATTTTTGATTTAGTAATGCGGTTAAAACAATGTGATTTTAAAGAAGCTCTCCTTATGATCAATGATGACTTCAACCTAAATTTATCTTGCGATACTCCTAAAACTGATTTTGAAATCCAATTAAAAGAACAATGGAATGATCATGATCTGCAATATTGGTTACCTTATGGCATTACTGCCCCCACATTAAAACATTTTAGAGTATACGTTGTAGAAAATTATTGCAGATTCAATACACAAGGAAAACGCATTTCTTTTAATTCTTCCCCACAAAACCCTATGTATGGATATAAAATTTCTAGTGACTGTTATAAGATCTACTGTCCGCTTTCAACTCGCTTTCGTTTTGCGTGGCTGGGCAATAAACCAGAAGCTTATATTTTTGGGTATAAGCAACTGCCTAAAACAGGAAATCGTGTATTTATTACTGGTGGAGAAAAAGACGTACTCTCGCTTTATGCTCGCAATGAACCTGCGATTTGTTTTAATAGTGAAACAGCCAATCCTCCTCCAAAAATTATTGATAATCTTAAGGCTCGATTTAAAGAGGTTATCGTTTTATATGATATAGATCATACCGGGATCTCACAGTCTATCAAACTCTCTAATAATTATGGTTTACAACGAATGGTACTGCCAGAAAAATTAATGGAAGATAAAGGAAAAGACATTGCTGATTTCTATGCGCTTGGTTACAACTTAGATGCTTCTGACATCAAAATAGAAACTTCAGAATCACTTCCAGAAGTACAACTACTATCTACAAGAACACTTGCAAAAGAAAACGACTATATACCATTATTATTGAAAACTCAGAAAGTACTTACCGAGCGCAAAGCGAAACTAATTCATAAAATACCTCCTCTACTCTTTCATAAAGATATAGGAATTCTATATCCTAGAACTATTAATGTAATACAAGGAAAAGCAGGTGTACATAAAAGCAGATTAGCAGAAACCATTTGCAGTGCTTTGATCAAAAAAGAATCCTGGGATAGTGATTTATTACACTTTAGAAGAAATGCACAACAAGCGGTAACCATTTGCTATGTAGATACTGAACGTAACCTTACGGAGCAATTCCCCTATGCATTACAACAAATATTAAAAAAAGCGGGGTATCAAAGAGAAGATACGCCAGAAGATTTTGATTACATTTCGTTACTACAAGTTCCCAGAAAGGATCGGTTTTCTGCTCTCACATCCTACATAAAAAGAGTAAAACAGATGTATGCCGGTCACGTGATTATAATACTGGATGTAATTACAGACTGTATACAAGATTTCAACAGATCTGGAGATAGTATGCAATTGATCGATTTAATGAACGATAGTATCAATAGTGAAGATGTCACTTTCCTTGCGCTCATTCATGAAAACCCAGGTAGTACAGATAAAGCCAGGGGTCATCTTGGTACCGAACTACTTAACAAAGCGACTACGGCAATTCAAATTGGATTTGAAAAAGATAGTAATAGACAACCTACAGATTTGATTGTCTTGAATATATTAAAGTTTCGAGGTGGAAGACGTCCTGAATCCTTTTACATAAAGTACTGTGAACAAACCAATGGACTTGTAGAAGCAGATACTAATCTTATTGATGAATCTGCTAGATCCAGAAGAACAAAAGCAGATCTTTTTGAAATCCAACAACAGATATCTCGATTGTTAAGAAGTTCCATTCAAGGTCGAACATTGGTAGAAGAACTTGCCTCCTATTTTGATTGTAGTGAACGAACCATTCGCGAACGCTTACAGGAATGTATCAATAAAAGAATCCCAATAGCTAATGGAAAAGGCATTCCTTCTGTACTACAAAAGAAAAAAGAAGGAAAAGAGGTGTTTTATAGCCTTGCTCCCATTAAAAGAGGGCAAAAACAAAAGACTCTGGAATTATGACTTCTAAACAACGGAAGCTAGAAATGCGCACATATATAGTATTTCTAACTTCCGATGTGTCATTTTCTTATAATAATGTATGTTAAAGACAAACTGAATTATTGTAAATCAAGTTAATATACATTAGTCATATATTAATCTGTATTGTACAGGATACAATGTATTTTAGTCTAAATTCAATTTAAAATAATCTATATTAATTTAAATCACAATAGGATTTATATTTATAAATAACTAATAATAAGTCTTCTACACAAAAAAATTGTTGTTATTAATCTACATACCGCTTTTAATAATAATAGATTTAACTCCTACTTCTAATACATTGGAAGCTGGAAATAGCAGCTTAGCAAACTTTTAATATCAAGTTTTTAATTTCCAACACTTTATACTCAATAGAAATCGGAAATCCTATATATGTGCGCATTTCTAGTTTCCAAATATCAATTTTTATGATCGATTTATTCTAAAAACGTATCAAACAATATTAACTTAGATTAATTTGGTTTCATCCTTTATATTCTAACTATTTCTATCATTATTTTTATTTTAAAATTAGAAGATGATAGAACAAATAAAAGATCTGTTAACAGGAGAATTCTTTACTCCTACTCGTAGTGATCAACGTTTCGCTACCAAAGAAAATCAAATCCGATATAATAATCTTAAAGCACGACAAAAACGAAGAGCAAAAGCAGAAATCGATAGAGCATTAGATGCCAATCGTAATATTCTTAGAAAAATTTTAAATAACAAAGAAGAAGTTATTAAAACACATGATTTTTTACTCGGAGCCGGATTTAATTTCGGAATCACAACTCATAAAATGAACAAAGAAGGAAAGCTTTGGAGTTGCGTGTATGAGTATGCTCTACTGCATTTAGGAGATGGTCGGTTAAAAATAACCAAAATATAGCCCATAAAATCTCATGAAACATCCAAATATTATAGACTGCTATAAACTTGATCTCATCAAAGATATTCCTCTAGAGCTTGACTTACTTACCCAGCATAGAGATCGGTTATTATTAGATAATCAAAAACTTAAAAAGATAATACTTGCTCTAGGTATCGGATTTAGCTGCATTATTATCTATAAAATTGTTACAACAAATGGAAAGAAACAGAGAAAAAATGAAGAAGAGGCATACTTCGAAAATGAGTAAAGAGAACATCGATATGTTTAGAAAATTCTCAACACAAGGTGACAACCTCCTTAACAAACCAATAGTAAAAACTGTCGCTAAAACCATTCTGATATCCGGAGGTATTTTTGGAGTGCTCTACATATCCAAATATTTCTTTAGTGCCACTGCAAAAATGATCAAGTCATTTAAAGAAATGAGAAATGCTTGTAAAGAATAATCCACTACCCAATAACAACTCTTATGAACCCCAATACAATGAATAAGCTAATAGAAAATACTCCAAAACCTGATACCGTTGTAAAAGTCATTTTTGGTGCTTTCCTTTTAGTACGTATTATAAAAACAAGTGTTGAATTGTACTATACTTTAGAGGATAGAAAAACGGATAAACGTAAATAGTTATGATGTTAATCGTTATCTTCAAAGTGCCAGAAAAATAACAACTGTCCACTCAAAGCATACACCATTATTAGGCACAAAACTGCAAAGGATATCCTATTTGATCGTTTATATCATAAATAAAACTAGAGATAATAGAATAGCAGGACATAACCATAATCTAGTATGTTTAAAACAACAATAAAAAGATCTATCATAAATTGCTAGTCCTGTACTTAAATAATAATTTTCCATAATTTTAATTACATTTTTGTCTATGGCCTATTATGAACTAAAATTGAAGACCTACCCATAGACCTCATTTGAGCCTTAATTTTATACATAATAAAAAACCCAGTAAAGCTAGCTTTACTGGATTCAACTAAATATTTATAAGCTGTCAACCTATATTAGGACGACTCATTTTTTTTTAATCTGTATATTACTCTAAATAAAAATCTAATATTTTAAAATCTTCATTTGAATAGATTTCTTTTTGCTCATTATTTACAATTTTAAAGATAGCATTATCAGTAGCTAAGAATACTTTATTGTTATGGATTCTATGTTTATAATTATCTGTTATCTCTTTATCAATAAAAAACTTTTTTAACGTTGATTTAATGTTATTAACATAATCATATTCTTCTATTACACAAAAACGTTTATTATTCTTATCTGAATAAACACTTAGCATACTAATTTTTTGATCTTTTTCCACTCTTACAGATCCAGAGTCAAAATAAATTAAATTTTTGTTTTCAAATCTTGGCTTTGGCAAACTATCAAAAGTAGTCATCCTTTGCTCTTTCAGGTCAAGAATCTTTAAATGAATTTTATGTTTTTTTACTGAAACAGATTTCGGGAAAACATCTGGATAAAATACATATCTCAAGTCACCAATATCATCATATTTCTTAAACTTAAAATCTTTATCTCCGATGTCTAAAGAAAATAATTTCTTATCTAAATTTAGAGTATATCCTAAAAGTTTATATCTATCATTCTTAACTTGAGCATCTGTAAAAAAACTATAATGAAGTGAATCTAAAACTATTGTGTTGTCAGTTAAAGCTAATGAAGTATATGCTTCTACAAATGAATTAGAAGTTTTTTTTATCTGCTTATCACTTGATAATATATCAATTATTCTATCTCCAAAATATGCTATATGTTTTGAATTAAGAAGCTTTAGATCACTTGGTAGTATCTTAATTGAATCTAATAGAATAGTTTGATTTTTATTAGTATTAATAAGATAAATTCCACCACCTTCTTTTTTATAAGCAGCAATAAGAATATCAGGTTCTTTATTAACCTCTTGATAACTATAACAAGAGGTTAAAGTGATTAATAATAATAATAATGTGATTCCCTTCATAATGTTAGCGTTTACCTAAATTTAAATTATATATTGTTTGTGTCGTTTCTACAGGCGCAGCTTTTGATGGATTATGATCGCTACCAGTTCTATTTAAAATTAATGTAAATGTCTTACTATTAGCTTCATTATCCAAAGCATTTCCTAGTGGACTAAGTTGAGCATTAAAATTGTTCCAATCACCAGGAGCAATTAAAAGACATCCTGTAGAAACAGTACCTCCACAAAATCCACTATTATTCGTTCTATGTATAAATATTTCAGTTTTATATCCTTCTCCATTTTCTCTTACTTGGCTTGGAGTATTTGCATTTATAACCCCATCCATTGTACGAATATTATCTGCCCCATTTTCAAAAAGCTGATAATGTTTTGGTAATGCTGAAGAACCTGCATAAGCTCTTCTTTTACCAGTATATACCCCCTCATCAATAGGTGTTCTTATATCTGCATCAGATGTTAAAGTATAACCAGTATAAGTCGAAACATCATCAGCTCCTCCGGGGCCATATACCGTAATATCTGCTGTAATTGCTCCATCTCCATTAATATTATTCCCAGCTCCTTTTTGTTCGTCTCTACTTCCGTTAAAAACAACTACAGAAGATACCCCTTGAAGTGTAATATTTAAAGCATTTCCTTCAATATTACCAATTTGCACAGTGTGTTCAGAACCATCATGCCAATTCCAAGTTGCTTCCTCATTTCCTTCTTGCTTATAATAGAACCAATCCTGACCATCGGGATCTACAAAAATAATAGGATTATTGTTTGCATAATGGTAAGGAGTCAAATCAATACTATTCTCTGCTAGATTATCAATATTCATCCAACGACCAATAGCAGAATTATAATTACGAGCACCAAAATTTAACCATTCTAAATCAAGTTCTTTGTTTTCTTCTTTATCACCAAACCCATAATTATGGTTTCTTCCTCGTAACATATCATTATATCCTTGATGTTGTAATCCAAAAGGATAATAATTCTTCTCCTGTACGATCTCAGAAATACTAATAGAACCATTCTTATCAGCATCTTTATAAGATAATCTTACATTGTTAAGATGATCTTTGTACTGATATACATACTTATACCCATCTGCCTCATGCTCTACGATCCCTTCTGTATGGTTAAAGAACTCAAGAGTGCCATTTTTATAGAAGTAATTACCTGCATACTCTGTTGTCGATGAACTTCCATCAGTTACAATCTTCTTTAGTTTTGCTCCAGTGGCATCGTAAATGTAAGAAATATATTTTGCTCCACCATCAACATTTACCCTTGTAGGTAGGTTTAAATGGTTATAAACTATTCCGGTAATGTTCTTGTTATTATCAATAGTCATGTTACCACTCTTATCATACGAATAATCATTACCTGTATTAGTACCATCTTCAAATCCACCAGCTCCATCAATCTGCTCTTCAACAGTTAGAAGTTTATTTCCTTCGTTGTAAGTATAAGCTAGATGATCTAATACTACGCTTTGATTAGCTCCTCCCTTCTTATATCTTTTTAACGATCCTATATTACCGTTCTTATCATAAGTGATATCAGAAAGTTTAAACCAATTTTGCTCACTATTATTCTGATTATTATAATCTGCTCCATTAATCCTATTTAAAGCGTCATATATTAAACTACTGCATTTTTTTTACA
>NZ_JACA01000074.1 GCF_000520995.1 Aquimarina macrocephali JAMB N27
CTAAAAATAAAAAAAAGTTTAATAAACCGATGAAAAATTGTAAAATATTACTAGCAGTATCTTTTGTTTGCTTACTTGGTTCTTGTAAGTCAGATGATGATAACAATTGTCCAGATATAATCGAAATTGTTACCGATGAAGATTTAGAATTGGCAGAAAGATGTGGATTGGATCCTGCTCCTCCACTTGGAAAATATTGGGTGTCCAAAAACTATAAAAGCACTAAAGTTCAATAAACCGATGGCTATTGAATAACCAGTTGTTAGCTTCAATAGAAAAGGTAACTATATTCCTTATATTTAACTTATATAATTACTAGTAACTATACACATAAATTGTACCTAATTTTGGAACCAAGTTAATCTAGAAAAATCTGGACAATCTATTTGACATAAATGAACCTGAAAAAATCTGCGAATATCGTGGTGAAACTTATCATGTAAGAGAAAACGGTTCTATTTATAGATGCAGAAAACCTGATAAAAGAAAAAGACCATTAGATGAAAAATGGACTTTGGGAACACCTGATAAACAGTATGGTTATATGAATTTTTCTTCAGAAAAAGTTCATAGAATTGTAGCAACTGCTTTTCATGGAAAACAACCATCAGAAAAACATGTTGTCGACCATATTGACACTAACAGGAAAAATAATAGACCTGACAACTTAAGGTGGATAACGAGATTAGAAAACATTCTACTAAACCCAATAACTCTATCAAGAATAATTTTCAAGTACGGAAGTGTTGACAATTTCCTTGCAAATCCATCCAAACCAATTAACGGAGAACTTGAACAAAATTTTGAATGGATGAGAACAGTTACAAAAGAAGAATCGGACAACACCAGAAAGAATTTAGAAAAGTGGGCTAAAGAGGGTAAAATCCCAAAAGGAGGTCAATTAGGAGAATGGATATTCACAAATCTTAATAAACAAACTGATATTTATGTTGAGGAAAATCCACTAACTGATTCTCTAACATATAATGCAATTCAAAAAAATTGGAAAACCCAATCTGAATTTCCAAATTGTCCAACATCATTAACCGATGACTCTATTAAAGCGTATAAGGAAAAACTTGTGAAAGGAAGCATTTTTTCAAAGAATCAATATGGAGAATCTACTATTGAGAACGCAGAAACATTTAAAAACGAAAAAGAATTGTTAGTTATAACCACTAGCGACAACGTAAAACAATTTGCACTAGCAAAAGTATATATTAAGAATGAAAAATTCATTCATGAAAGCCTTGGCTCATTTTTTACTTTAATAGGAGCACAAAAACAATTTTACTTAGCACAAGGTCTTGAATGGAATGGAGAAGATTCTATAGATGATTATTGTTAATAAAACTAGGTACAACAACGCAATGAACAATGGGTTTCTGTTTATTTGTTAACTTAGTGTTTCACGCAATGAAACCATACACGAACACGTTAGCCAACATTATGACAAAAAATTATTTTATTTAATGAATGATGAATTGTTTTCAAAAGTTGAGGAATTTCAAAACCTATTGATAACATCTGCAACTGGCGGTGATTGGGATGAAATATTACATAAAAAAATACGCGATTCCTTACTTAAAGAGATCGTAATTAAAGACCGTTTACCAGAAATGGTTCGCAAGAATAGAACATTAAAACAATTTTGGCCATTTATTCAGGAGAAAGGTGGGTATGCAGATAGAAGACAATACATTTGGAACGAGTTCTCTGATTTATTGGAGTTCCTAGAAAATTATAATAATACCCCAGGTGAATCCATTATCAGTACTAAATTAAATTCGATATCTAAAGGTTTTATAAAAAACGAATGGGAAAAGGCTCTAAAAAGAAAAGTCACAGATCCTGAAGGAGCTATAACGTCAAGTCGAACGCTTCTTGAGACGGTTTGTAAACAAATTCTGGACGAATTAAACGAAAGCTATAATGATAAGGCAGATTTACCAATTCTGTACAAACTTACTGCTAAAAAATTGAATTTAGCTCCCGATCAGCATACGGAACAAATATTCAAGCAAATTCTATCCGGATGTATTAGTGTTGTATCTGGTCTTGGTTCTTTAAGAAATAAACTAAGTGATGCTCACGGAAGTAAAATGAACAGTGTAAAACCCTCAGAAAGACATGCAGAATTAGCAGTTAATATTGCAGGAACGATGACAGTTTTTCTATACGATACTTATTTAGAGAGAATTAAAACGTAGGCTAACACTATATCCAAAACATAGTTGCCCTTAGGGTCAGCAACGTTTGTTATGTTTACCATTAGATTAATAGTTCAAATAAACCATGATCGTACTTGAATTTATAGGTGCACTATTAAGATTTACATACTACCGAATAATTAAAAAAGAGAAAATTTCATTTACTGATATTTGGAAAACTTTTGACTTTAAACATAAAGATGCTTTTTTAAACGATCAAACAAATTCTGAAGTAGGTATATTATTTACTATTTTTATTATACTTATCATAATTCTATTTTTTGATTAGGTAGGTGGAAAATAATGAGAGATAAAAGTTCAAATAAATGATTATGATCAATAAGTTAATTTTGTATATACCATTATTCATAATTACTACAATCAATGGGCAAAATCATACAGATAATAAGTTTACCGAAAAAGAAATTTCAATTTTTCAAGAAATTGAAAGACAGGGTATAATAGCATATACGAATTCGTTGAGTAAGGGAAGTATTGAAAATTTAAAAAATGCCTCTCCTAAAAAAGATACCTGGACATATTCTAAATTAGAAGCATATAAAAACAGAATAGGTGATAGCATAACCTATGGTAGTTTTATACGACCTTCTGCCCTTGTAAAGAATTTATATTCGTATAATTACTTTGCCATTGATAGTCGAGCTGAACGAACAGAGTACTTTTTTGTAGCAATATTTTCTTTTGAAGTACTCGATGATAAATTAAGGAAGGAAGGGGCTTATTTGTTTACCGAAAAAAAATCCTTGAAAAACTGGTGGAATCATATATCCAGATTTTGTTTTAGTAAAGAAAAAGAAATGGTTCCACCCCAATTTCTATTTGAGGTATGTCCACCATATCCTTCAACATTTAAATAAAAGTTCAATAAAACGATGCATAAGACTGTCTATAATAGTGAATTCAAGATACTCCCAGAAGATTCCAAATTTGAGTATCAAAAAGAACTCACTAGTAAGCTTGATAATTTCAAAGAAGATTTTGATCAAAATACTTTAAATGAAATTGTTTTATGGAAAGTAAACAGGTATGCTTCGTTTTCTGATGGTGTTATTACATTAATCAACTCAATTGACCCAAATGAAAAAACGCTAGATAATGACAAAGTAAGAAATACTCTAACTCAACTGCTAAGAACTAAAGGTGTTCAATTGCCGATGGCGTCAACTATTCTTAGGTATAGAAACCCTGAAGTATTTCAAATAATTGATCAACGTGTTTTTCGAATAATTTATCCGAAAAAGGTATTAAAATTGAGTACTTATAATTCTGATAAGAATATTAAGTTTCAAGTGGATCTGTATTTAAAATATTTGGAAGACCTTATAGACGTTTGTGAAAAATTAAAAATCCCATTTGCAAAATCTGATCGTATTTTGTTTATGGCCGATCGCAGAATAAATAAGGAAATTCGATTAGATAATTATTAATCAAAGTTCAAATTAACGATGGAAGAAAAAGTTAAATTAGAATTAGTTAAGATTAATACAATCGCTTCTGATTTAAGGAATAAAATATCTAATGGATCAATCAAGTTTCCTTACAGTGAAGCTTTTCCTCTTGGTTGCTGTGGTGCTGCATCGCGTTTACTCGAAAGTAAATTAAAAAAAGAAGGCTTTGAAAATGTTCGTTATGTAAATCATTGGCGAGGAGGGAAATCACATGCTTGGGTAGAATACAAAGATTATATAATTGACATTACTGCCGATCAATTTGAGGGAGAGGAAAATGAAAGAATAATTATAAAAGAGAAAGATAAGTCTGATTTTCATAAACAATTTAAACCAGACATATTTTAACTAAAGTTCAATAAACCGATAATTACATTCACTTAAAACTATTACCTATGAGATTATGTGCCAGTTATTTAAAAATTAGCATTGCAATGTTTATTCTGGGCTTTTCATTCATTTCTTGTGAAAAGGATGATATAACAGAGGATTTTAATTATCTAGAGTTGTCAGAACAACATTCTCCTGTTAATGATGACGAAGAGCCGATAGAGAATCTAACTCTGTCTTATTAATTCTTAACCTATTAATGTCTAACTAATAGTTTAATAAATCCATTGTTCTAATAAATTTATAAAAAATGACGCAAGAAGAATATTTAAATTCAATGTGCAAAATTGAAATTTATTGTGAAATCCTACTTGGAGTTCTTCGATACATCCCTGTTAAAAACTACCAAACAGAAGAGGAATATAAAATTATACTGAATAGAAATTTAAAATTCGAAAATACTGATGACGATGTAAGATTAAGAGCTTGTATTGACTTAATAGAAGATAGTGAATTTGCTATTTCTGAATTTTATAAAAATGGACTCATAACTACATCAAATAGAAATGGAGAGATGTATCTTAGACTTTATGGAGTCCTGAATGCTGTTTATTTACAAATGCAATCGACAATAGAGCTTATTGAATTATTTAAAATTCCTAACAAGAAAAAAATAGTTTCGGAATTAAAAGCATTAAAAATAATTGATGTAAGAAATAAACTTGGTGCTCATACTCCTAATTACACAAATGTTATAGGGCACGGTAAAAGTAAAACAGAATCTTATCGATTAGGAAGATCCACAATGTCTAAATGGGGAAACGGTTTAAAGATTGCTTCTAGCCATGGATCCATTGAAGAATTTGAACTTATTCCTTTGATGAATGAATTTTCAGGACGAATTGAATATTATTTGGATTTAATTTCGGATAAAGCTCTCAAATCGTTATTCCCAAATTCATCAGAAAATAAAGATTGGATGGCACATCGATTGAATTTTGTTCGAAATAAAAGAATTAAATAACACGCAATTTGGAGGGATTTATGGAAGCCATATTCTTTGTTTCTTCAGGAATTAATTTACTGTTGTTTTCTAACACGCTCAATAGCATGTCCAGAAACATCAATTTGTTTTGCAATTAATCCATGTTTAATTAAGCGATGAATTTTCAGGAAGACATAAATAAAATTACAGAAAAGGCTTTAGTTGAATATGCCAATGTGCCGGTAAAAAACAGAACTCATGAAGATCGTCTTAGTGCTATCGGTAATATTTATTTTATTCTTTCCGATGACATATTAAAGTATATTGGTCAAAGACAAGCTAAAGGTATAAAAACAAGACTCGATCAACATTTATTTGGTAAATCATTTTCAGTTGATGAAAACAACGTTCAAAATGGTACTATTTCCAAATGGCATAAAGTTCAGGAAGAACTTACAAAAGGAAAAAAAATAACCTTTAAAACTATTTTGATAGAACCTGATTCATTAAGAACCACTATAGAACTGGAACTGATATCGAGATTAAATCCCGAATGGAATATTCAAGGTAAATAACAAATAGAGTATAAATAAAAGATTATTCATTTAATGATTAATATTCAAAGCAAAAGAGAATTTATTAGTTTTCTGAAGGGGCTTTTAGAAGAACACCAAAAGCATCCGGAGAATTGGAAAAATAATACTATAGAAGAATTTTTGGAAGCCATGATACGATATTCAAAGGATGTTCAACATTATTATAACAACACAGACCAAGATATCAATTCGGATGAAGCCCAATGGAAAGTATTTGCAGATATTATCAAGGGAGCTTCTATTTACGAATAAACCTAAAGTTCAAATAAACGATTAGCAAATAGTATTTTTTTTTGTAATTTAGAAGTAACGTAAAAAATAAAATTACCCCATATCCATATTATTTGGATATGGGGTTGTTTGTTTATAAATGAAAGTTCAATAAACTGATATATATTCTATGTTCCTACATTAGGCAAAATGATTTATATCAACTGACATAGTTTTTCAATAAATGTCTTTTTTTTAATTTTTATATGAAATACAAAAATAACCAGATTATTTATAGCCCTTCCGATCTATCTTCTCACAGTAGCTGTAAACACCTTACCCAACTCAACAAAAAACATGCGCGGGGAGAAATAGCAGATCCTGAGACATATAACAATCGTGTTTTGACAATGCTTAAGGAGAAGGGTATTGAATTTGAGGCGAGCCACCTCCAAAAATTAAAAGATGAAGGTAAGACGATTGCTGAAATAAACAATGAAGATCCACATGCTGAAAAGCATACCATTGATGCCATGAAGGCAGGTGCTGACGTTGTCTACCAGGCTCGTTTAAAGGAGGATGGTAAATGGAGCGGTTGGGCCGACTTTTTAATTAGAGTAGACACGAAAAGTAATCTTGGCGAATGGTCATATGAAGTTTGGGACACCAAACTAGCTAATGAAACCAAGGCAGGAACAATACTCCAGATCGGCCTTTATTCCGAACGCGTTGGCAAAATTCAAGGACAGCCACCAGAATACATGGGGGTTATTAAGCCTGAGGGCGAAGAGAAATACCGCTTTGATGAATATGCAGCATACATCCGTTTGGTGAAAAGGAACTTGGAGGATGCTATACTAAATGACTATGAAACTTATCCAGACCCTGTTAGTCACTGCGATATTTGCCAATGGTGGAAAACGTGCAATTCGGTTAGACGTGAAGACGACCACTTAACTTTTGTTGCCGGTATGGGTTCGTCTCAAACAAAAGAGCTCAATATTCACGGTGTAAACACCCTTGAAAAACTAGCAAACCTGACATTACCAGTACCATTTGAACCTACCAAGGGTGTTAAAGAAACATACAACAAGTTACGTGAGCAAGCACGGGTGCAGAATACAAGCAGGCACAATGGCTATGAACCAATCTATGAAACCCTCGAGGTTGAAGAAGATAAAGGACTTAATAAACTACCGCAACCCTCTGATAACGATATTTATCTCGATTTTGAGGGTGACCGAATGATTGAGCCTGATGGACTGGAGTACATGATTGGTTATGTCCATAGAGGGGAATACCATGCGTTATGGGCCAAAAATGAAACAGAAGAGAAACAAATCTTTGAGCAATTCATTGACTTCGCAGTCAACCTCAAAAAGGAAGACCCTTCACTTCATATTTTCCATTATGCACCTTACGAGGTCACTATGTTTAAACGATTAATGGGCAAATATGCGTCCCGTGAAGATGAGATTGACACCTTCTTACGCTCTCATACGTTTGTTGATCTCTATGGCGTAGTTCGCCAATCTATAAGAGCAAGTGTTGAGAAATATTCCATTAAAGACTTGGAGATCTTCTTTGGGTACGAGCGTAAGATGGATTTAAGAGAGCTTTCAAGTCACAAATCGCAATTAGAGTTGCTTCTGCAAACAGGAAACATTGACAAACTAAGCGAAGTAACCCAAGCAGCCGTTCAATTGTATAATCAAGACGACTGCGAATCCTTGGTTCGGTTGCAAGAATGGTTGGAGGAGATTCGTAATGATATAATCAAAAACGGTGCGCATATTACCCGGCCAATTGACGGTGAGGGCGGGGCCAGCGATAATATTACAGCCCATCAAGAAAGTATAAAACCTATTATGGATGCCTTGTTGGAAGGTGTACCTCCGATCCGGTCAGAACGAAATAATGTTCAGCAAGCAAATTTCATTTTGGCTAATATGCTAGACTGGTATCGTAGAGAAAGAAAATCTTTTTACTGGGAGAAATTCAGATTGATTGAACTTCCGGAAGACGAACTTCTTGAAGAAAGAAAGGTAATTGCATATTTAAATAATACTGGTGAAAAAGTAAAAGAAAAACGAAGTTTCGTCTATACGTATAGAGTACCTATTCAGGAATGTGACTTA
Organism: Aquimarina macrocephali JAMB N27; assembly: GCF_000520995.1. GTDB lineage: Bacteria > Bacteroidota > Bacteroidia > Flavobacteriales > Flavobacteriaceae > Aquimarina > Aquimarina macrocephali. The sequence goes on from NZ_JACA01000074.1 coordinate 7,939, forward strand.
AAGGTTGGTGACTCTCTAAATACTTTTACAGGAGAAAGATTTGGATCCCTGTTTGACTTAGACTTAAAAAATGGAATAATTCGGATTAAGTATGGAAAGGAAATCGAAGCTCATGAACATCCATCATCCATTTACAGTATAAAAGATATTGGTCCGGGAAGTAAAGAACAAGCCATCATTAATCTAGCAGAATGGGTTGTGGACCATGGGATGGACAGTGATTCAGAAACCTATCGGGCAGCCAGACAATTGCTCATGAATGTCTCTCCAAAACTAACCGAAGAAAAAACTAACCGCGAGGACATCACCGAAAAGACCTTTGATTTTGCATCCAAGTTGGACAACAGCTATTTACCCGTTCAAGGCCCTCCAGGCGCTGGCAAAAGTTTTACTGGAAGCCACCTGATTGTCAAACTCGTGCAAGAAGGCAAGAAAATTGGGATTACTGCTTTAAGCCATAAGGTTATCTCTAACTTACTTGCCAAGGTATGGGAAGTTGCTGAAGAACAAGGTTTTTCAATCCAAATGCTACAAAAGGTGAAAACCGATTATGATGAAACGGTACCTTGGCAAGTGACAACAGGCGAAGGTGCCATCCTGGCTGCTTTGGGTAATGCAGATGTTATTGCTGGAACGTCTTTCATGTGGAGTAAGCCAACTTTTAAAGATGGTGTAGATTACCTGTTTGTGGATGAAGCTGGCCAACTATCACTAATTGATACATTGTCCGTTTCTCATTGCTGTTCCAACTTTATTCTGCTTGGTGACCCACAGCAACTGAAACAACCCCAACAAGGGGTACATCCCGATGGAACAGAAGTTTCAGCATTAGAACATGTGCTTCAAGATGAGAAAACCATTTCAGATGAACAGGGTATCTTTTTACCTGACACCTGGCGCATGCATTCATCCATCAATGCATTTGTTTCGGAGCTCTTTTATGAGAACCGGTTGAAATCAAAAGACCATCTTGATCAGCAGCAAATTTTAGGATCTAAATATTCTGGAGCGGGATTATATCTTGAAGAAGTTGAACACAATGGCAATACCAATTCATCAATTGAAGAAGTTCAGAAAGTGGTTGAGATTGTGCATCAACTTACAAGCGGTGAAACCACATTCATAAATCAAAATGGTGAGGAAGTCTCCTTAACAACTTCGAACATAAAGATCATCACGCCTTATAATGCCCAAGTACAAGCTATTAAACAACGACTGCCAACTTTAGAGATTGGAACTGTAGATAAGTTTCAAGGGCAAGAAGCTCCGGTCATCATTTACTCGGTGGCCACATCCAGTTTGGAAGATGCACCGCGTGGCATGGACTTTCTTTTTAGCCCCAATCGCTTTAACGTGGCTGTATCACGAGCGCGCACATGCTTTATCATGGTTGCCAACCCTGTTATTTTTGAAGCTGAATGCAAAAGTCCGCGTCAAATTAAGTTGGCGAATGCTTTTTGCAGGTTTAAGGAACTTTCACAGTGAACCCGAGACCTCTTTAGTTAAATTATAAATGTTTTGCGATACCTATAAACAAAAGCGCCCTGTGGAAAGCAACTGCTCATAGCTAAACCATTAAAGTTAAATAAACGATATTAAATCTCGGCAATTAAGATGAAAATAAACAAGACATATCAGAGCCTTTTAGACAAAGCCATTAATTCAATGTTATCTGCAATAGAAATTTATAATAAGCCAGATTTTAAATATAGGGAAGAAACGTTTTCTATTTTATCGATTAATTCGTGGGAACTTCTTTTTAAAGCTAGACTTCTAAAATTGTCTCACTACAAAATGAATTCCATTTATTCGATGGAGAATAAAAAGAAAAAGAATGGAGAGAATTCTAAAATCTTACAACCTAAATTAAACCGTTCAAAAAATCCAATGACTATTAGTTTAGCAGAGTCTATTTTTAGGTTAAGAAAAAAAGGTGAGGAGATTAGTTTGAATTTAGTTAAAAGTCTTTTTGCTCTTATTGAATTAAGAGATAATGCGATTCATTTTCATAATAGTTCAGACATATCTAAAGAAATTCAGGAGTTAGGTTTTGCTTGTATTAAGAACTTTATGGAACTTATTCAAAGGTGGGAACCAAAAGTGAAATTAACACAATATAATTTTTATTTAATGCCATTAGCATATGTAGATTCTAATATTGAATCAAAAGCAATCTTAACAGATGAAGTAGCTAATTATCTTAATTTTTTAAAAAAGAAAGTTTCTGAAACAGACTCAAGAGATATTGATTTTAGTGTTGCGATTGGTATAGATATCAGCTTTAAAAAAAACACGACATTAGAAGGAATAGGAATGAGGTATGATTCGGCTGGTATTCCAATTAATATGTCTGAAGAAGATATAACAAAGAAATTCCCAATGACATATGACAATGTAACTGCAAAAGCCAAGACCAGATATAGGGACTTTAAACAAAATCAGACTTTTCATACAATCATGAAGCATGTTAAGCAGAATAAAAAGTTATCACATAATAGAAAACTAGACCCTAGTAATCTAAAATCACAAGTAAAGACCTTTTTTAATGCCAATATTTGGCAAGAATTAGATAAAAAATACAAAAAGATATAAAACACGAATGCATAACAATGTATCAAAAACGCTGTAAAAGTTCAATAAACCGATGAAAGAGGTTAAAAATAAAAAACTGAATATAGAAAGAATCATAAGGTTTATTCTTTTAATCCCTCCTGTTTTAGGGGTCATACTTTTTATTCTTAATTTATTTTCTAATGATTTAGGGAAAATTGTAGAATTAAAAAATTTAAGTTCTGAATGGACTGGAAGTCAAGCTTTCGATTCTGGAGGATATACATCTGCAACACCTATATACCTAGGACTAATGGCAATTGCTGGAGCATATTTGATTAAAGGCACATCTAAAAATCTATAAAGTTCAACAAAACGATGAAAATATGAAAGTACCTATTTATAAATGGAGCGGAAATTATTGGGGATTCATTTACAATAACCGTGTCTTCAATAAGGACGCCAAGTATAAAGGTTGGGTTGACGATGAAAATAGAGCTTGGAACTCAGATGGTAAATACATTGGAGAAATAGTCAGTGAAAACTATATCTTACGTAGAAATAGTAAAATGCAACCAATGGATAAAATTCCTAAAATCCCACCAATCCCACCAATCCCCAAAATAGATAGAATAGGAAAAATAAATAAAATGGGTTGGACTGATGTTCTTGATAAATTATAGACAATAATTGTTCAAAAAAACTATCTAGTGCGTAAAATAATTGCGTAGGTAATATTTAATTTGATCTGTGTAATAATAACATATTAATAAAATGATAGAAATAACTCTTAAAACGGACAAGCAATGACAAATCTTCAGTTATCAATTATATTTTTGTTTATTTCTGGACTTATGATTACTACTTATAAGGATTATGCAAGAAAAAAAGGTTGGGCGATTGGAGAATATTTTGATTCAGATTCGAGTATATTAAGAATTTTGGGTACAATATCTTTCTTAGGTTCATTTATAGCTGGATTCTTTCATTTCAAATGGTACTTTGTAGTTATTGGTGCAGTAGTTGGCTGGATAATAAGTTTATTGATAACAAATATTATGAAAACTAATTCGCAATGGATTTCAACTTTACTTTTAGTCATAGGGTTTGTCTTGTTAGTAATCTATTTTTTTAAATCTTAAAAGTTCAATAAACCGATATAAAATGGAACTGGATTTTAAAAATTCACTATTAACTGGAAAAGTAGTTGATAAATACTTTGACTTCAACCAAGCTTTAATTGAATTCTCCGATTTATTTAATGAAAAAGAGAAAAATGAGAGATCAATTGCAATCTTAGGTGGAACATTTTTAGAGATGACTCTTGAGCATATTCTCTACTCATTTTTACCCGAAAACGAAAAAGAAGTTGATAAATTATTTGAATATAATTGTCCATTAGGAAATTTCAGTAACAAAATCCAAATGGCCTACTGTTTGGGCTTAATTGAAAGAATTATCAAAAAAGATTTGAATTTAGTACGTAAAATAAGAAATAAATTTGCACACAATATGTTTGTAACATTCAATGATAATCAAATTGAATCTTGGTGCAACGGACTGGAATGGCATAAAGTTTCGCACTCCAGCAATATTCCAGTAGAAGCAACTAACTTAATGATCTTTCAAGTTGGAGTTAATCAATTAATAACAAATTTGAACGGTCATATTGATCTTGCAAGAAACAGTAAACGCAAAATATTAAACAACTTTGAATAAGAACCATCTCCCAATACGAAAATAAAGAGTATTAAAGTTCAAAAAAGCAATATGTTTTGAGTAACAATATACCCGTTGGTGATATTAATCAAGGATGAACACGAAATAAAAAGAATGCAAAAATATATACTAAAAGTTCTAAAAGAATTAAATAATACCAAGCAAAATGTTTTAATAAGTCCTTACTGTTTTGAGGTACTTCTTGGTATAGTTACAGAAGGAACCAGAGGAGAGACGAAAAAAGGATTCTTAAAACTATTAGAGGGAGAAGACGATAACTACAGTAGATTAGTCCAAAACAACAAATCATTATTGACAGTAAATAAAAATACCACTATAACACAAACGAATACGATTACTCACAATTCAGAACTTACTGTAGTACCTTCCTTTAGTGAAAAAATTAGTAAAGATTTTGATTTAAAGGTGATACATAATGAGTATATAGGCGGAAACAATTCTTTTATAATCAAAAGCATCTTTAATATAAATGGTTCATGGCTTCAATTATTTCATGATATTCCATCTAATGGTGAATATTTTACTTTAGAAAATGGAGATCAAAAAGAAGCACTTTTTATTTCTCAATCAAATACATATGGAGGAAATAAGACAAAATATTTACGGGAAGAAACGTATCATGCAGTTCAAATTCCATTGAAAGATGAAAACCTATGTGTAGAGATTTATCTACCGTATGAGAATGATGGGATAAAAGGTTTTATTGAATCGCTCGATGTAGCAGCTTTACGTGCTAATACTAATTTATTTCAAGAAGTAGAATCGATGGAGGTACTATTACCGAAATTTAAAATGGAAATTGAATTTAGTCTTAAAGATTATAAAGAGTTATTAGGAATTGAAAAATTATTTAAACAAACCTGGGATTTTGATACCTTATTTAATTGTGATCAAACAATTGGTGTAACGGACATCACTCAAAAAAATATTTTTGAATTGAGTAAAGATGGTATTGAAGCTACATCTATTTCTAAATTAATTGGAATTGCAGGAGGGCTACCCGAACTAAAAAAATATGTACTGTTTGAGGCAACACATCCATTTATGTATCTGGTTAGAGATAAGATATCAGAATCTATTTTGTTTATGGGCACTTTAGATGAGCCTGTTGATGTTGAAAGTATTGCTTTTGCTCATTATAATTCAAGACAGTTATCGAAGTTTCGTGAAAATCCAGAAACCACTTTTGATAAATTGGATTTAGTATTTGCCGTATTTACTTTAGAGGTTTTGATAAAATATTTTAATATCAAAAATAGGTTTGCTATCTGGTGTGTTGATCAAATATGGAAAGCTATTGAAGCTACTGAAGATCAGATTTATAATGAAAACATCAAAAAAATAGCAGAATTAGATCTATTTCAAGAAAAACTAAAAACGGAGGATATAGAATTGTTGAACAGTTTTAAACAGTTTTTGCAAGATGGTCCAGAACAGTTAATTTCTGTACTTCATATTATTCAAGAAAAGTGCTCTTATGATAATTTTCCAATGAGAAACTTTTGCTCAAATAATTGCTTAGACATATTAAAAAACATGAATCTGCAATTTCCTGAGTATAATGTTTTCTTAGAGTTATACAAAAATCTAAATAAAGATGCGAATGGAAAGATCAGTAGAAAACCACCAGAATATTTTTTATTGGACACAATTCCAAAGGTAGAATTAACAAAAGAAGAACTATTGTCTGGAAAAAAAGCAAGAATAGTAAGAGGGCTGCAACCCATACTATTAGATGTATCTGTTAGAGGTTTACTCTATTTTGGGCTTGTTTCATTGAATGTTCTCATTAAAAAACATCTATATAATGTTATTGAATTAAAAAAATGGTTTCTTGAACTAATCAAGGTTGTTTCTATTGAAAAAGATATTGAAAGAGTAAAAGCTAAAGATTTAAATTTTGGAATAGATGAACAAACAGGATTTTTTAATGGAAGCAAAAATATTAGCAAATCTGATTATAGCGCAATACAACAAAAATATCCGAAAATCACAACTATTCTCGAAGCGATATGTGGTCTTATTGATCGATTGGAAAATGGACCAGGTCATTATGATCCAAATTGGACGCTGATTTTCCATACCAATAAAATAATTGAAGAATTGATGGATAATGAAATTGATATAGCAGATGTATTCGAATTTGAAAAATATGTATTAACAAATACAGATGAAAAAGACGATGTCCTAATACCTATTGAAGAAAAATTAGTCAGTGAATTACTAGTATAAATTGTTTTCATGTTTTTTAAATGAAATTACTCCTATACCTCGAGAAAAAAGAAGCTATCTAAAAAGTATTCACAGATATTATCAAAGGAGCTTCTATTTACGAATAAATATAAAGTTCAATAAAACGATTCTTGTGGAAAACCGTAATATAATTAACAGTAAATTATTGATATTGCAGGACAACAAATTTCAATAAACAAATACTATTAACTTTACAATATAGGGTTGGGATGGCCGAGAAGAACGTTTGGCATGAATACAATCACTTGAGATATACGTTGAGTGAGGAATTGATACCAAAGTCAATAGATGGAGCAATTATTTGCACACCTAAAGACATCAAGGATAGTAATATGCTTGAAAGCTGGTTCAATTTGATGTTGTTTGTTAGCATAGCTGTTAAGTTTAATACAGTTGTCACAATATAAGCAATTATCATACCTGAAAAGAGTAGCGATATTATAGCCAGCAATGGTAAGTGTCGATAGAGCATTGTTCAATCATAAGCCTGCTACTAGCGAATCTCGACCCTTATTTTTATAATGAAGAAAAAAGAAGAACATCCGTGGATTAAACTAAAAAAGTATCCTCACATTGGTTTTCCATTAGAGTATAAAGACATCTCTAAATTGGAGAGCTATATCACTGATGATACTAAAATTGCTAAACACAGTTTTCTTCCTTTTCTACATCGTACTATTTTTCAAAGAAAATTTAGAGCAAACACTGATGGTTTACTAAATAAAAGTAAAAAGCGAAAACGTGTTAAATTAAAGCCTAAAGCTCGTGAAATATTCTTTGCAAGTCATTTTGATGCACAGATCTATTCGTATTACAGCTATCTCCTTTCTAAGAAATACAATTTACTTATCGAAACTAAAAGTTTCGATAAAGCTGTAGTAGCCTATAGAAAAATTGAAATTGAAGGCAAAAAGGGGAAACATAAATGTAACATCGATTTTGCATTGGAAACTTTTCATTTTATAAAGGCAAATCAAGACAAACAACTTACTGTTATTGTAGCAGATGTCACTAAATTTTTTGATCGCTTAGATCACAAAATTCTTAAACAAAAATGGGCAGAAGTTTGGAATGGTTCAACAACATTACCCAAAGACCATTTTAGAGTTTACAAATCTCTAATCAATATGAGGTATGTAAATGAAGACTTACTATTCAGAAATTACAAAGACAGAATATGGGTTAAAACGAAGATGGAGAATGACCCAAAAACATCTAAAAAACGACAAAAACCTATTAAGCACAAACGATTTTTAAAAGACAATAATGCTATCGCTTACTGTGATAAAACTGAGTTTTTAAAGAACAGTTTAAACTTAATTACAAAATCTAGAAGAACAAAAGGAATACCACAAGGAACTGCACTTAGTGCTACACTAGCTAATATATATATGTTAGACTTTGACCAAGAAGTTCAAGATTTTATTGAAAGTGAAAGTGTAAAAGGATTTTACCAAAGGTATAGTGATGATTTGATTATAGTAGTTCCAAGAGAAAAACAGGCAGAAGCTATAGGAAGACTTCGTTCATTAGTAGTAGGTAAAGCAAATCTAGAAATACATCCAGCTAAAACAAAAATGTATCATTTTCAACAAGAAGGCGGAAAGTTTAAAGGCTATGAAATTGATGAGGAAACTGATGAAAGGAAAAGTAAAACCTTAGAATATTTAGGCTTTGAATATGATGGACAACGTGCTTTAATAAAAACTGCTGGCTATTCAAAATTTAATCGTTCTATGAAACGAGCTTTTAAAAGAGCATCTTCACTCGCTATTAATGCAGATACTACTGATGATAAAATTCACAAAAGTTCATTATTCAAACGCTTCACATACAAAGGATCTAAAAGAAGAATGGTATTTAATGGTGAAACTAAAACATATCGTTACGATTGGGGAAATTATCTGAGTTATATAGAAAAGGCAAATGTATCTTTTAATGAATTTAACGGAGGTGGTAATAACATCAAAAAGCAATCAAGAAAAAGTTGGTCAAGATTTAATAAGTTGATGGTTAAATCAATAAAAAAAGTAGAAGACAGTAAAACCAAAATATAGAGAATCAATATGGTAGAAACTATTTTGAGTACTCGCAAATGAAAATAATATAGCCAGGATAGAGACCAATATATTAATGAGATTTGGAATCGAGGTAACTCTTTATTTTTTTTAAATTACTTAAAGTAAATGACTATGAATAATAATAAGGATTCACAAAATAGGATCAAAAGTAGAATTACCATGAAGATTGAGTTAACAGATTATGGTACAACTCAGGCAATATTTGGAGATTCAATTAAACTCTATGGAGAATGGATATCAAAATTTAATAATTCAAAACAATCATACCTAAACGATGGATATAGATTAGTTCATGAAGATATAGATAAAGGAGAATTCACTGTTGAAAAAGAAAATACTAAAATTCAATAAACCAATCAATATGCTAGAACGAGAATTCAATATTCCAGGGGAGATAAAATGTGTATTAAAATATTTATCCGACCCAAAATTAATTAATGATGTAAATACAGGAAATGAAAAAAATGTTCTACGTGCAGAATGTTATCCTGAAAAAACTCCTTTAACTAGTAGTCAAATTGAAAATTATTCGGTTGATATCATTCGAGTTATTCTGGAAGAATTGAAAAAACTAGAAGATGCTAATCCAAGTTTTTACGGTCATTTTGAGATTAACTATAACCGCCCTCATTTTGGTCCTATGACAGGAGTACCCTCAAATCAATATTTTAAGTTTGAATTGAAACCAAGAATAAAACTAAAGTCTAAATAAACGATGACAAAATCAATCTTTTACATAATTCT
>NZ_JACA01000075.1 GCF_000520995.1 Aquimarina macrocephali JAMB N27
CGATTACTTTTGATCGTGGATTTGAGTTTATGTTCTACCCTATTCTCGAGAAAAGATTGGGCACGCAGAGTTATTTCTGTGACCCGAAATCGCCGTGGCAAAAGGGTGCTGTAGAGAGTAATAACAACCGTATCAGACGGTTTTTTCCTAGGGAGACGCAGCTTGCCAAGATCACGGATAAGGAACTTAACAAGGTATGCCAAATCATGAATAACACACCAAGAAAATGCCTTGATTACAGAACTC
>NZ_JACA01000076.1 GCF_000520995.1 Aquimarina macrocephali JAMB N27
GGGGAGCCACTCTATTCTGAATTACTTAGTATTGTCAATTAAAGCTTTCATTGCATCTACGGATAATAGTTTATTTCTTCTACCAAAAAATATTTCATCAAACCTATTTTTATTTATGTCATAATGAATCTCATGTTTGGATTTTTTTATATCTATTTTGATTTCTGGATTTTTATCCGATAAATTAGAAGGTGAAATAGTCATATAATTAATGCTTTTCTTATCCGAAATTAAGGCAAATGGAACAGGAGGCAATGATTCTTCTAGGTAGTTTTTCGATATATAGAAAAAATTATTTAGATTCTTAACATCTTCCATTCTAAGCTTTATTTCATTTACAATTTCTCTTATTTTGGTTATTTCTTTGTTAAATGATTTAGGGTTTTCTAGAATATTCCCATCTAAGATAATTACTCTATTTATTGTTACTCCCCGTTTTGAAGCGTCTAAATTCATTGCTATAAAGTCAGTGTCTCCAAATCTGTCAGCTGCCCAAAAGTCTAAATTAGATAAAGTGTTGTAGGTATCTTCTTCGGATAAGAGCTTTAAGATGCTACCAAAAACATACCTAGAGTATTCATAAGTTTCCAAAGCTTTTAATGACCAATTCCCACTATAAATATTTTCCAACTTCTTTTCTTCAATTTTAATTCTCCACAAAAATAAAAGAAGCTCATATTTTTTTGTTTTTGCATCCATTCCTTCAATGGTTACTTTAATGTTTTTTAAGGATTCGTTAATCGAATATTTAAAAGATTTAGATTTAAATTTCCTCTCAAAGTACTCAAATGCATAATAAGCAATAACTGATAGAATTAAACTACCAACTATAAAATAAAGTTGGTTTTCTTTGAAGAAGTCACTAGTTTCAAAATACAACCAAATACCCGAAGCTATAGCCAAAAAATAACCCCAAATAGAAATTATTTTTTTTAGAATCTCCCTCATTGAATAACCTAATTTAATTAATAATTAATGTAACAATATATTTTACACCATTTCTTAACTAAGTTATTGAAATACATAATATTTACATACAGGTATTTACCCCTAATTTTCTATATATTGGATTTTGTGATATTGGTATAAGCGGATACAAAAAAAAGAGAAACCACAAAATGGTTTCTCTTTAGTAAAAATTGTAATTACAATTAGTATTGTACATTGAAAGTTAAAAGACAAGGAACGACTTGACCATTTTCTTCAGCTACACCACTTATAGAAAACATAGATAATGACTTAGTCACTAATTCGAAAACAAATACTGGTTTTTCGTTAGTAATATAAGATCCCGTTAAAACGATAATATCGTTAAAACCTTTAACCACATTAAGCTCAAGTGATTTATAATTACTATGATCATAGTAGTCTTTAAATATGAAGTAAGTTCCGTATTCTTTTTCTTCTTGATCAACCAAGTTATAGTCAATTAGGATTGCATTGGTATCAGGATTATCTGAGCCAGTGGAAATTCTCATTTCTACTTTAGGCTTTGATGCTGTATTTGCAAATCGTTGAAGCCATTCTTCATAATTGCTTGTTTCTTGTTGTTTTAGAATTTTGAAAATATTCATTGTAAAAGAGTTTTAAGGATTAATAAAAACTCTGCAATTCCCCTAGTATGGTGAATTGCAGAACAATTCACCCAAAGGGTAAATAAAAGATCAGATTCTAGAATACAAGAGAATTGTTAATGAAAAGTTAATAGAGTAAGAATTCCGGTAAAATTAATTTTGTTCAGCCTCACTTGATGATTTGGTAAAACTTTCAAGAAGTCATGAGTTAATATAAATAATTACACATTTTCATAATCTATATTATGTATTTTTTAGTTACATAGCCAATAGCCATTATATATCAGTGTGTTAGGCTTCCAAAAACTACCCTGGTTGCAAATAATCATTAAAAATATTCAGTTAGTATTCTTCCCACGATCTAATAGCATGGATAAAATCAAAAACAATAGATTCAAGCTCTAATATCTCTTCACGATTAGATTCGTAATTAAGATCGAGCATTGCTATTTTCTTACAAATCTCCTCTATGGATTCGCGCATCACATCACTCAATCTTTCATTCATATGCCAAGCAGTCTTGTACGTTACTTCCAGCACTTGATGCAATTTATGAATGGAAATGTTTTCTTTACCAGATGTCATTAGATAAAAAGCTTGTAACCACTTATGCAAAGGAACATGGCTTGATTCAAATACCGTACCTATTTTTACTGTGAATTGTTTGCGGCAATTACCACATTTCTTTAGTCCTACCCGCGTACTCTTCCCTTTCAGCTCATAGATACGATCTTTAGCGCTACAATGAGGGCACACAGCTCCATTCGGCCACATGATACCCTCTAAATGTGAAAAGGCGGCTGCTTCATCATAAAAATAAGGTTTGTCTAATATGGATTGGTTGCAAGCTGGCATTATTATTTCACAATGATATGTTTATGGGATTCCATGCGTTTATGGAGTACATCTACGACAACAATATGATCCTTTTTGATTAAATAATACACTATATGTTCTTTGACCGGATAACTTCTGAGTCTACTATGTATTTCAGGTCTAGCTACGCCTTTCATTGGGAATTCTGTAAGATATTTAAAGCTATCGTCTAACAGTTTAAGATAAATATCACGTTGTTTTTTGCCATATTGCTTATGAGTGTTTTTACAATAGACTTTAGGCTATCTTTTGCTTCAGGTGTAAGACGGAAAAACATTTCTAATGCATTTCTTCATTAAGTTCTGAGGTAAGATTTTCTAAAGAATATTCGGCATAGGTGCCATTCTCGCCATTTTGAATTGCAGGAGCTAATCTTTTTTTCAATGCCTCTAGCTTAATAAAATCCACCAGTTCTTCATTGTTTTCCATGTATCTAAGTGCCTCACGGACTACCTCGCTAGCATTATTATACATCCCACTATCTACTTTCCCCTGGACAACAGAAACTAGCTCCTCAGTCAAACTAATGTTCATTGACGGCATGATTAATCCTTATATCCCATTATTTGGATATTATAACAAACATTGGCAAAGATTGCCATGCAATAATGTAGTATCTCAAATAATTGCAATACCTCTCTATGAATATGGTCAGCACTCACAATACCTTTCAATATTTCAATACTTTCTGCTTCACAAATTTGAATTAATAACTCTCTACAACGTATCTGAATGTCTCCCCGAAGAACTTTATACCTGTACTTTGTAGGCCAAACTATGTGGCAGGTCAAACGACTTGCTGTATGAGAACCTTTTCTTATTTTAAAAATCCATCGAAATCTAAAGTATAGATTTTTTCGCACTACTGAAATTGCAGGGCTTTCACCTAAATCTGAGACTAATAAAAAATCCGCAAAATTGTGAATTTTGCGGATTAAATAAAATGTAATAAACTTTAAATCAAGCACTAAACCCTTATTGTTTTAGCACATTGTTAGCGGTTCGTTTTTTATTCATCAGCTTGAATATTTATCAACCTAATTTGTTCTTTGCAAAATAGCTCATTGCATTATTCATAAATTTAGCGAGTTCAGGTTGAGGGTTTCCTTCAATCTCTGTAAAACGCTCATCAGTTGTGAACAACTCTCCCAGTCCTAAGTATTTCTCTGATTCCGGGTCTTTTGAATTGTGAGTTCCCCAAAATTTACGTGTAACTACGTAATGCTTAGCAATTACGTTTTGAACTTTATCACTATCATAGCTTTCATTCATAAGTGAAGAAAGTTGATGGGTAATTTTAATTTGTTCTTCTCTTAAATTAACTATTTGCTCTTTGGTAAGTTTTAACAAACTTTTCTCAGAGGTTTCAACTGCTTTTGCGCCATATGTTTTTATGGCTTCTGCACGATAGGTTTCAGCAGTTTCTTTTGATAAACCTACGTACAATTCTTCTGGTTTTAACATTTTCTTTTTAAATTGATTAAAAATTGTTTTGTCAATTGTATCTATTAAAGTTTCTATTCTATCCCGTCTTTTCTTTAGTTCTACTTTATGATTTGAGAGAGCCAATAACAAATCAAATTCGGGGTTATCCATAATTTTACAAATCTCTTTTAAGGAAAAACCTAGTTCCTTAAAAAAAAGAATTTGTTGCAAACGTAGTAACTCCTTTTTACCATAAAATCGATACTTAGCCTCAGTACGAATTGATGGTTTTAGTAAGTCAATTTGATCGTAGTAATGCAATGTCCTTACACTTATTCCAGCCAATTCAGAAAGATTTTTAACAGAATAATTTTCCATTTAATTATTGATTAACGATACAAATGTAGGGTATGACGTAGCGTAAGAGTCAAATAAATTCTAATGTTTTTTCAGAAATACTTTTTAACACCTTGGTTTTCAACCAGACAAACCTTTCTTCTTTGATGTATTATTATACTAACCGTTAGCTGTCGTTTCTTATCTTTTCAACATTCTTGTTCATTCTGTGTCTAACTATTTTTCTGTAAATAAACCTTTTAAATGCTCCAAGTTTTTGCTGGTGTTTTGCATAGAATTCATCAGGTGTATCAAATAGACCAAAATCTTGATTTATTCCTTTGTCTTGAATAAAGGTATTGTTTAAATTCCATTCAATTGGTGGATTTTCAAAACTATCTGTATATGCACCATAACCACAAAATGTAGTTTTACAATATTTATTCTTTTCTTGTAATTTGGTTAAATATTCTTTGTCTAATATAACTCCTTCAAGAAAATACCAAGTTTCATTAACATACACTTCTACCCAACTATGTAAAATGTTTTTTGGCGATAATTTATACCAAATACCACTAATTGCTCCTTTTTGCAAAGCTTTATCTATTGTAAATCCGTGAATTCTATTAGGTATTCCAGTTGCTCGCAAAAGTGCCATTAGCAATGTTGCTTTTGTGTTACATTGTCCATAACCATCTTCTAAAACCTGTGTTGCAGTAATGTTGTCAGAAACATTATAGCCAAATTCAATATCATCTCTAACAAAATTGTAAATTGACTTAACTCTTTCAATTGTATCTAATTCCATCCATTTTTTCTCTTCAATTAAAGATTGAATCGAAGGATTTGAATAGTTTAATATTTCAGTTTCTTTTAGGTAATTGTTCATTGTTTTTACGTTTGTTTGTGAAAATGCATTTAACTGTGTTAATAGTATAATAGATAATATGATTCTCATTTTGTTTTTATTAGAATACAAAGTTGAGAAGTTAAACAGACTTAAAATTGTATGAACTGGCTATGTTTTTGGTGAAAAAAATTTTGGTGTTACCCCAAAAGTTTCTTTAAAAGTTCGTGTGTAGTGTGAACTGTCTGAAAATCCGAAGTTGTAGGCTGTTTCTGTAATAGAATTATTTATCAAAAATGGAAGTGATTTTATTAATTTATTCCACAATTGGTATCTTCTAAAGGTTAAATTTGTTTTTTCTTTAAATAAATGTAAAAAACGAGTTGGCGATAAAAAGCATTTTTTAGCAACTTCTTCTAGGCTTAATATTTTTTCAAAATTGGCATCCATATACTTTAAGGCATTTAAAATTCTTTGGTCGTCTAAATGATTTTTCGATACACAAGGACATTGATAATCTGCCAAAACTTTGCTTATCAACTCACATAGAATTTTAAAATTAATCTCTGAATTTTCAAATTGATTTAAAGTTTCAATTAACTTATTCGATAAATTTTTATCAAGGGTTGAAAAATTAATGTTCCCAAATTGAAAATGAAATTGGTGTCCAATAGAACTTAAAGGATTAATAAGTATTGTTAACTGAGTTGATTTACTAAGCAATTTATGCTCAATCTTTGAATTAATAAAAAAAGATTTTCCCAATAGTTCATTTTCGTTTTTTATAGAAAGTTCCATTTTAGACTTTACCGAAACACTTATTTGCAAAGCATAATGTTTATGATAAATATTATCCGCTAGTTTACCTACAAATAATCCAAAATTTTTATCGAAATGAAACATATTGTCTTTTTTATGCGGAGTGTTTTTTCAAATGGTAGGTAACTTTTCCTTTTTGCAAGTATTGCGCCTTACCAAAAATACAATAACCATTGGATTTGTCACTTAACTGCTATGATCACATATATATTGTTGGCAAACGTTATTTTATATATTCACCATTTTCATATTCAATTGTATCAATTAGATTTCCTTTAATATCATACAATTTCATCGTTCCATTTCCATTAACGAAAGTTCCTTTATCCAATTCTTTACTTTGACCATCATAACAAGAAATGATTTTAGTTAATTTCCCATTATTCCATTCTCTTTCCGTGTATAAAATTCCATTAGAGTGATACCAAATCCATTTTTCAATTTTTTTTCCGTTATCAAGAGTACCAAAACCAGATTGATTTCCGTTGTCGTGATAGAATTCCCATTCTCCATCCTGTTCATCATTCCGATATTCTCCGACTTGCTCTAATTCTCCATTGTTATGAAACCATTTCCATTGTCCAGTCCTTTTTCCGTTTTTATAATTTCCGCCACCTTGAAAATTTCCATTTTGGAAGTAATATTTCCAATTACCATTCCTTTTTCCATTAGAAATTTTACCTATTTTTTCAATCATACCATTTTCATAATATTCTTTACTTAAGTTACAAGAAGTAAAAACCAAAATGAGTATTAGGTAAAAACATTGTTTTAAAATATGCATTTTCTCTAATGTTTGCCAACAATTGGATATGTGTACCAGTACACATATATCCATTTTATTTTTCACAAATATAGGAGGTTTTTAATTGATTTAAAATTTATCTTTGGAAACAATTTACAAGTTTAATTATAGCAGAGAAGGTCAAAAATTAAGACTATTTCTCTCTTTATTCCGATCATACAAGAAGTGCCATAGTTTGTATGGTTGTGTTCCAAGGAACTACCTTGATTACAGAAGCTTTAAGAGATTTTCGATGAAGCTTTACAAGCCATCGTACTTCGCATAGAAGTTCAGATCAGTGAAATGAATGTATTGTAAAAATATTCGGTAAGTATGCCCATAATTGAAATGAAATATCCGCAAGATTTGGCGCGTTTATGTCGACTTGCCTTAGCTGCACAAGGGCTACTTCAAACACAGCCCTATGGGTCTGGTTTGGCCGGGGCACGTAAGGCGATTAATCACATAGGATATGTGCAGATTGATACTATATCGGTGGTAGAGAGAGCGCACCATCATGTTTTTCACTCCAGAGTACCCAAGTTCAAGTCAGCAATGACAAATCAAATGTTACTCGATGGAGATATTTTTGAATATTGGACACATGCTGCCGCTTTTCTCCCTATCACTGATTTTCGTTTCTCATTGCCCTACAAACAAGCCATTAAAAGTGGCGAAACCCATTGGTATAAAAACCCTGATAAGAAGCTTATGGGGGAGCTGTTAGCACGCATACGTTCAGATGGTCCTTTACGATCTCGTGATATAGAAACTAATACCACAAAAGGCTCCTCCGGATGGTGGGACTTTAAGCCAGCGAAAAAGGCACTCGAACAGTTGTATATGGGGGGAGAGTTAATGGTAAGTAATCGTGAAGGTTTCCAAAAAACATATGATCTAACTGAGCGAGTACTACCACCTCATGTCAATTCGCAGATTCCCAGCATAGAAGAGTTTGCAATGCACATTGTTGATCAGCAGTTACACTGTCATGGGTTTGCATCACTTAAGGGGTTAACCTACCAACGTCGTAATGCTAAACTGCGGAAAGCAGTAAAAGACTTAGTAAACGAACGGTTGGCAGAGGGTGATTTAGAACAAATACAAATTAGCAGCGGTGAATTATTTCTAATCAAAACAGGTGAATTAGAACGCTCTCTTCCTCGGTTGAGTAACCGTATGTCAATTCTTTCACCATTCGACAATAGTGTCATTCAGCGTGAACGGCTTAAAGCACTATTTCAATTCGACTACCAAATGGAATGTTATGTACCCGCAATCAAGCGCAAGTATGGTTACTTTAGTTTACCCTTACTTTATCGGGATAAGTTTATTGGACGGATGGACTGTAAAGCTCATCGAAAAATCAGACATTTAGAGATCAAATTTCTACATTTTGAACAACACAATTTTGATGAGGATTTAATCATTGCTGCATTCGTAGATGCCATTACAAAATTCTATGACTTTCAAGAATGTGACTCAATATCATTGATTAAAGCTCACCCAAAACACCTAACTCAATGTTTGCGCAATGCACTAAAGCCTCTTGAGAAATCATCCTAAGGAAGTCTCTTGCCTTAAAAATCCCATTGAAGACGAAAGTTGTAAACAGTTGGATCATCATTTGCTACAGTGGCAACATTCAAATCCGAATCAGCATTAACAACGTTAGCCATAAAACGAACATGATTTGTCAAGTACCAGTTTACTCCAAAACTCAATGTTTCCATCTTACCTCCCATAATACCTGAGAGGGCATCATTTAGATCGGTGCTATCATAACGTGTCAGAATTTCCCATGCACCCCAGTCTCCATTATGAGGACTGAAAGACGAATGAGGCTTTACACGTCCAAAGTTTCCAGTTATTCCTTTATATGGTCGACGTTCTCCCGTAAGTAAATACCCTATCTGCCCATAATATCCTTCGAAATTGGCGCTCTTGTTTCCCTCATTACGGGAAACATTGGCATTAAAATACTCACTCTGAAGACTAAAAGGCCCATATATGACTGCTAGCTCCGCACTGTATACACTAACATTCTTAACAAATGTTATGTTACCAGTATCAACCAAATGTGAGCCATCCCCTGCTCCAGGTCGTGCACGAAAACGTACGGATCCCGTAGGCTCACGATGACTATAACCAGCACCAAGATGGAGCACATTTTCACTATCCCCGAGTGCCAATAGATTAACGGATCCGCGTAGATCATACGTAATATCTTCATCATCATCTGTTCCTGTATTTCCTCCGTCTTCGTTAAAAACACCAACACCAAAAGACCATGAATCACCACCTGCAAGAACATTAAGCCCAATTTCGTGATCACGAGTAAAGGCATTTGTAGGTGAAGAGCGTTCAATCATCATAATATAGTTTGAACTTGTGTTTTGTTCCATTCCGAAAGAAGGTTTTTGATGACCAACTTTAATATCAATGTTTTCAAATCCAGTATATGAAAGGAAAATATCCTTGAAATTTGCCTTCTCTCCTCCAAAGCCCATCTCTGATTTATAGTTAAAATCATCACCAAGCTTCCCTTTAAAACCAAGACGTGCCCGTCTGAAATTAGCATTACTGCTATGGTCGAATTTATCGTCATTAAAATGAGTTGCATCTAAATGTACTCGACCGAAGGGCTGGAACGAAAATTTTCCATCCTGGGATTCAATCCTTGGGGAAGGTTTCATAGTAATTTTTACATTTCCAAGCCCATTATTTTTGGTGGATTGAATGTTAGTAACAGAATCTGTTGAATTCAGTTTATAAACATTTAACTCTGCTTCTTTCTGTTTTATTCTTTCATTTTGCTGCTTGACCGTCTTAGATAGTGATTTGACTTCAGCAGATAGGGCTGAAAGCTGTGCTTGTATTTGTTCAATAGATATATCTGCGGCTTTGGTGCAAGGGGTGCTTAACAGGATTATAGCCGAAACTGAAGCGTAAAGTCCTAATCTTTTAATCATAATTCCTCTCCTCTAAATAACAAATAAGAAAGTAGAAGTTTTTCAATTTTTATTTGTAAACTACCTCTTTTTCCATATATCTATATGGAACATACTGTGTCCAAATCATAACACGCTTTTAATGAAAAAATATAAGCTTTTGAAAATAGACGGGGGATAAATGTATTTTTCTCTTAAATAGTGTAACATTCTTTACTGTAGTTAACAGAAATCATTGGTTCGCATACTAAAATATCTTAATTACATTGAGAATCATCATATAGTAATTATTGAGAGGAAAGAAACTATGACTAAAAACCTGAAGCTTAAAAACTATAAAATAGGTTCGCAAATCAATTTGATAGGGCTTGTTGTTTTTCTTGGGATGATAGTGATAGGAGGCGTGTATTTTTATGGCAACTATCGAGTGGCCCAACTACAGGAAAAATCTTCTTTAGCCAATAAGCAGCTTCGATTTGTTAATGGGATCCAATATGAATTTCTAAATTCAAGGCGAAGTGAAAAAGATTTTTTACTCCGTGGTGACAAAAAATATTTGGGTAAACATGCGGATAGTGTTTCCAAAGTGCATGCGCAACTCAAAGAGCTAAGTCAGCTCATTCAGTCACCGGATGTTGTTATTCGTCTGAACACCATTGAAACCAACTTTGACAAATATGTAAATCAGTTTGCTCTTGTTACAACTAATGTAGAAAAGAGAGGTTTATCACATAAGGAGGGGCTGGAAGGAAAATTACGTAAATCAGTACACCGAGTTGAATCCAAGTTCCATGAGTTTGTACAACCCGAACTATCAGTTATCATACTAATGATGCGTCGCCATGAAAAAGATTTTATTATACGTAAAGATCCTAAATATGTAGAGCGAATGAATGATCGCCTAACAGAATTCAAACGTACATTGCTATCCAGCTTTATTCCAGTTGAGGCTCAAAAAGGTATATTAAAACTTATGAATGATTATCATAGAAATTTTAATTCCTTTGCCGAAATTGTATTGTCTAATCAGGAAGAGATAGACAAGTTAAGTAAAATTTTTGCCCAATCATCTCCTTTACTAGATCAGTTGGCAGTTGAGATGAGAGAGCATTATAAGTTTATGTCCCAAGAAGCGGATACTTTTTCTCGTCAAACATTTCTAGTAGTTATGAGTATCATTGTAGTTATTGTGTTCTTTTCTGTTGCTCTTGCATTATGGATTGGAAAACAAATTAGTCGACCTGTGGGCATGTTAACAGCTTCTCTTATTGAGTTGTCAGATAATAATTTAGAAATAAATATTCCAGGAGGTGATAGAGGGGATGAAATTGGCAAGATGGCACGTAGTGTAGAAATTCTCAGAGAGAATAGTTTTGAAATGCAACGATTGGAAGCTGAGCAAAAAAAGGAACAACAACAACAGTTAGAAAGAGCTAAAAGCCTTGAAATGCTTACAGCTGATTTTGAGCAGGCTGTTTCTGATCTTGTGAATGGCTTGACAGCCTCCTCGACAGAGCTTAATGTAACCGCGGAGTCTATGTCGGGTATTGCAAAAGAAACAACAGATCAGTCAGAGTCTATGTCGGTAGCCTCACAATCAACAACTCAGAATATTCAAACTGTAGCGGCAGCTTCAGAAGAGTTGAGTACATCAATTCATGATTTAAGTCAGCAGGTGCAGACCACAAGTCAAGCATCTAATGCGGTTACGGAGGATGCACAAAAGGCATCGGAACAAATAGAGGAGCTTTTGATGGCTTCAGAAAACATCGGTGACATAGTAGGCCTCATTCAGAACATTGCAGAACAAACCAACCTGCTTGCTCTTAATGCAACTATAGAATCAGCACGTGCTGGTGAAGTTGGTAAGGGCTTTGCTGTAGTTGCAGATGAAGTTAAAAGTCTTGCCAATGAAACATCTAAAGCAACAGAACAAATATCCAACGAAGTTCAATCTGTTCAAGATCAAATAAAGGAAGCGGTTCAGGCGATTAAGAATATTGGAAAGAAAATTCATGATGTCAATGTTTCAGCAGAAGCTATCTCAACCGCCATTAAAGAGCAGACTGCCGCAACAGAGGAAATAAGCAGAAGTACGCAGACCTCCTCAACTAACATGAATGATCTAAACTCAAGCGTAGCAAATGTTAACGAGGCTGCTCACACAACTGGGGAAGCAGCAAACGATGTGTTAAAAGCCTCAAGTGAATTAGGGCGGCAAGCTGAAACCTTAAAGCATAAAGTATCAGATTTCATTGGTGAGGTAAGAACAGCATAATAACAAGTAACTATATGGGGGAAAGAGAGATGTCAAATACATTAGAAGACCTTAAAAGAATTAGAGCTTCCCTAAAGTCTATAAATGATAACCTTATCATGATTAATGACAATCTTAAAAAATTATCTCATAGCGTAACTTTGACAAAGGATGCGAAAGTACAAAAAGGAAATGTTTATTATCTTCATAAAAAATGATCACCTTGCGACAGTTTATTTATAGCGAAGAAGGTCAAAAACTGAAACTATATCGCTATTTAATCCGCTCACGCAAGAAGCGCCGTTGTCTATATGATCCCCTACTCGCTTTTGTTTTTAACAGAATTTTAAGGTGTTTTTCACTGACATATTTTGTAATAGATGCTAGTTGACTCGGCATTTTGGTCTAGACCACTCGTCATTAGGCTTGTCGCTCCTCGTAAGGAATTAATATAAATATGACTGAAAATGTAAGTTGATGGGTCTGGAAGCGCTTACATATTGGGAATATTTTGGTTAACCAACACTCATCTTCAAGCTTTTGATTATTTTCCAGAACACACCTTATGTAACTAAAGCAGTTCTATAATCAATGATATTTATGATTAGAGTGTTTTTAATTGTATTTGCCTTTTAACAAGTCTAATTCTTTTTTAAAATCAGTAAGAAAAATATCATTTACTTCATCGTCATTTACATTTTTTAAGATTGATAGAATACGACGAATATCATCAAGAATTAAGTTTTTACTATTTTGAAAATGGTATTCTGAAATATTATCAATTATTAACCAAATAAGATAAAAATCTTGTAAAGATCTTCTAATTATTAGATTATTCTTCACATTAAGGAAATTATTAAACGTATCCTTAGTAGGAAGCTCTGGAAATAACTTTCCTAATTTATCAATCAATTCACTTGTTCTATCAATTGAAAGAATGAATTGTTGTTTTTCTTTTTCGTCGGTATCCAAATCTAACAAAAATGACGTCATTGCCTTTTTATTTTTTAATCGACAGGTTATTCTATCTTTTCTCGGAAAAAAACCAATTATTTCTTCAATATCATTACCTCTAGCATTATTATAAGAAATGTAGGATAAAATAGTTATCATCTCTTCATTTAACATTCTATCTGGCTTTCCTGACACTTTTTCTCTCAAATAAAACCAGACTAAATGATCATTATTAGAAGTTACTGTCTTTATCTTTCTTATTATATCAATATCAATAATAGAATTCCACATCTCAAATGAGTTATTTTTTATAGGGTAAGGTTTGTAATTCAACCGTATAAATAGGTCAATTGGATCAAACTTTGTATTAACTCCTTGCTCTATTATTATAAGATCTATTACAAAATCAAGTATTTTATCCTGTTGATCATCTGTTAATGAACTAAAATTACATCCTTCTAAATTGGTAAGTATTCTTAAATCTTTAAGCTTAAAATTGTTGTTTTTTGAATATGTGAAATTTCCATTTTCGTTATAATATTGTTCTCCTAGAAAACCTATAATAGCCAATAACCTTTGCTGCCCATCAACAATTTCTTTTATGTTATCTTTTCTTATGAAAATAAAAATCGGAGGAAGATTTATACCAAGTAATATACTCTCTATTATAGATGACGCTTTTGATATATTAATTTTTTCTTGTCTTTGATAAGAAGGTCTAACCAAATACCTTGTTGATTTTAGATCGTTTCGAATCTCATCAACAGGAGTCGAAATTGGATTAGGTTTGTTAGATCTTAAACTAGACAATTCTTCAATTGACTTCGCTGCATCTACTTCCGTTTGACGAAGTTCGCTTAATCTTTCTTTGAAATCTTCATTTTTAATGTAACCATTAAAATCAAAATCGGTTATTGAACTGAAGAATGTAGAAGTATCTGTATACCTTGTAATTATATTTCCATAATGATGACTACTATCTTCTGAATAATTATTTATATTTTCTCTGAAATGATCGGAAAACTTTTTCTTGTCAAATGTAACCTCTATTTGTTTTTCCTTAAGAATTGTCAAAGCCCATAAAATGCATTCATAAATGTACTTATTTCTAAGTACAACTTCATCACTCATCTCATTATATATATCTATAGTTCTCATCAGAATAGATTTGAAATCTGAAAATTCTTCTGGATCAGCTTCTGTATTATTCTTAGCAAAATCATATAGAAGTTCTATCGTTTCTATTCTTCCTCCTGCTGCATATTTTGAAATAGGGAAACTTTTCAAGATTCTATATCTCCGGATAAAATCAACATTCTTTGTTATTATGCCATCATTATTCCCGCTTTTTGAAACCACATTTTTTGGAAAAAAACAGGTGTTAAAATCATTTAAAAAATTAAAATCATTTCTCAATTCTTCCTTGAAAAAATCTGAAAATGGGTCTTCATCATATTTTGCATTATCTAATTCATCTCTACTCAATGGAGTTATCCCTGTATTATACCTTCTGAAAATTTCCTTTTTTATCCTATCAATGACTTCATCCTTGAGGTTTGGCTGATTTATAATTTCAAATTCAAATATTCTAATATTAGAACTTAAAAATATCTCCTGATTAATTGGACTCAATTTATTAAAGGATACTTTATTTAATACCTGAAGTTCCATTAAGCCCTTAGTTTTAAGTGTTATTTCATTTTCCTTAAATCTTTTTAAGGTTTCAAACCTTTGCCTTCCATCAATGACTTCTATTTTTTTTCCAGTCTTAAAAAGAATAAGTGGGGGAATTTCAGTTCCAAGTATAACACTTTCAATGAAAAACGTCTGTTTAGCATTATCCCACACATAATTTCTTTGATAATAAGGAGAGTAATCTATTCTTTTTAAATTTCGTTCGCTTAATAAGGTCTTAATTGACGTACTTCTTGCATTCAATCTTAACGAATTCTGAAATATATCCTTGAACTGTTGGTTTTGTATTGTATTTTCCATCCTTTAGAATTTATCTCTATTAAGGTTTAATTGTGAATCTGTAGAAATTATATATCCAAAAATTTTATCGTTTTCAGTTTCAGTAAGATATTTAGATATTGTGACTTTCTCAGGAGAGAGATATGTATTCAGAACTATTCTTTCGTGAAGAACTATATTCAAGAATTCCGAAAACTGGCTATCTTCCAACTTTATATTATTTATTGACAAATCTTTATTGCAAAAGATTTTCACTTCAATTTGCTCTTCAAAATACATTCCTACTAAACAATTAAATGGATCAAACTTCTCCACTATTTTTTTCTTATTAAAAGAAATATCATAAGAATCATTAATATGCGTAGCAAGAAATGCTGTTAAGAAGTCAAGAAAAAGGGCAATATTACTCTCTCCTTGATTATTATAGTAAAACTTAAATTCTGGTTTATCAAATAAAGATATATGTTTTAATAAATTATAATTCAGAATTAAACTTTGAGCCTTTAAACCATAATAAGAATGAGAATTGTAATAAAGGATAAGTTGTTCATAGTCTGTTATTTGCGCTCTTAATATTTTAGAATAAAACACTTTCTCTTTTCTTGAAAAATTTGGAGCTGTATCAATTATTTTTAGTATTCTGTAAATTGATTTGAAATAATGAGATAAATGTCCTTTTTCATTATTGTATATTGCAAAATAAGAGTCATTAGTTTTAATATGATGCTCAATAATATTTTCATTGTTATCGTATGCAATTTTTAATTTCTCAAAAACATCTTTGAAATAGTCTTTATTCTCAACAAGAACATTTAAACTATTCTTGATCGACATATATATATTTAATAATGAATAAAAGTTGGATTCAAATTGTTGTATTCTGAATGTCTTACTTTGTTGTTCATAAACTTTTCGACTAGACTCAAGTTCTTTTCTCTGTAGTCTAAATTCTTTCTCTTGATTATTCAGAGCTTCAATTTGAAGTTTTAAAGCTTTCTGATTAGTCTGTATATCTCCTCGCTGTTCAGTCAGTGCAATATAGAAAAGTAAGACTCCAGCTAAAGCCCACATTGAACCAACAATCCCTCCAATGAAATCTCCTAGTTGACCGAATTTCTCCGAATTAATCTTAGAATTAAATGTTAAACCAATATCAGACCATAGAAAAAAAATGATTGCTAAACCTATTAATACTAAACCAGAAGCTACTAAAATTAGGCTTGTTTTTTCATTTTTAATAAGCTTAAAGAATCTTTCCATCTGATATTTTTAAAGTATAAAGGAATATACCTTTAGCAATGATTAATAGTAATAAATTTATTATGCTTTAATACTTCTTCACTAAACATTTATCTACGAAATATGTAAAGTAATGAAGTTGATCTTATATATCTGGTGTAATCACAATTACAGAGAACTGTTGGGGAAATTGTAGTTCGAGATCGAAGATAATAAAATTAATGAACATCGTTGTTACGGAAAACCACAGGGACATTAAAAAAGAATTTCCCATAATTTATGTTATGTCGCTACTAACTGTTAGCCCGGAGGTCTCTATTCTGAAGTGCGAAAACTGAGTATAATCAACGCATTTAGAGCAAGGAGATTTTTATATGTCAGGACGTTGTTATGGGCATCTTACGTTGCCAGAACGTAGAGATATTTTCAAATTATTAGTAAGAAAAAAGAGTGTTCGCGAGATTTCAGATCATCTAAATCGTCATCCATCTACGATTTATCGTGAGATTCATCGCAATCGTTTTTACGATGAATTTCAGGCATTAAATGACTATTACCCACTGATTGCACAGGATTGTTATCGTGAACGTCGACAGAAAAACACGTTATTGAGTCGCTATCCAGAATTGAAGGATTTTGTGATTGAGAAAT
>NZ_JACA01000077.1 GCF_000520995.1 Aquimarina macrocephali JAMB N27
GGTAATCCCTGTAATCCCCTTGTTTTGATCCATAGTCATATTACCATTAGCATCATAGGCATAGTCATCACCGGTTGTGTTTCCATCGATAAACCCTTTGGTTTTATCTCCTGCATCGGTAACTTTTAATAATGTATTGCCTATTTCGTTATGGCTATAATTGTAAGTGAGCAGATCAAAAGCGGAACCTTTACGTTTTAGAGATCTAATATTACCATTCTTATCATAAGATACTCCTGCCAAGCTATTAGCATCTGTATTTATCGCACTGGTAATTCGGTTAAGAGCATCATACCTATAATAGTACCAACGCAAGGTATTGTCATTAGCAGTTTTCCATAGGGTTTCGCTAATATTACCATTATATAAAGCAGTTGCTCCCAGGTTCTCTGTAGTGGTATTATAATTGATCTTAAAAGCAAAAAGTTTGTTGCCAAGAGCTATGTCGGGGTCGTTAATTTTGGTTAGCCAACCGCGTACATTATAGGTGTAATCAACCTCTTGTAATCCACCGCCTATCTCTTTGCTAACCAATTGCCCTAAATTATCGTAGGTATTACTAACCAAAGTTTCCGGAGCCTGATTGTTAATTTTCTGAGTTTGGGTCAACAACCTTCCAGCATGGTCATACGTATAAGTGTCTAATGTTGTTATAGCCGGATTAGCACCTTTGGTATGAGTGGTTTTGCTTTGTTTTATTTTGCCCGCAAAATCCAAATCGTTTTCTATGATATCTACAGTCTGTAAATATTCATTTTTAGAGATGATATATATAGCCCTTCCTTTATTATCATATCCTGTAATTGTAGTAATCCAGTCATTTGTATCTAAGACACGAACTTTACTTCCTGTAACCAAACCTCTTGTTTTAACAGGGGTACTGTTATCATGATTGATGATAGGTTCTCCAAAACCTGTAGTGGCCGGAAGACTCAGGGAAGCAGTATCAAAAGTATAATCATCATAATAATTGATGATATGCATTTTATAAATACCGCCTGTAGGATTGGCGTCTTTACCATAATAGATTTTTGTTCCTGCAACAGTAATAGAAGTCGTACTTTTGGTCTCATAGTTCGATCCTGTCCAGGCACTAGCCCTGTTTTGCAATACTTTTCGGGTACTACTGTTTATAGTAGTTCCTGTATAGGCCACCCTGCCAAAGGCATCATATTTGGTAAACAACCATTGATCCCAGGGTTTTCCCGTCCCCACTTTTCTTAAACTGGCACTCTGCGTTAATACAGGTTGATCCAATGTATTGTAGACCGTGTATTCAGGTTCTTTACCAGGAACTTTCTTTTCGATTAAACGGTTTCTTTTGTCATACTTATATTGATAACACAGCTCGGAAAGCTCAAGATCCGATACTCCATCTGCTACATTTACTTTGGGCGGGATCACATAGGTAAGATTGCCATAATCATCATATACATAATATGTATCATGGGCTACAGCAGATTCTGCAATACCATCATCATTGGTATCCATATCGGCATAAGTCCCTTTTAAGATTACCCTGCCTTGTTTATCGGTATACTCTTTTGTAGTATGATTATTCCCCGATGCAGCAGTCCAATTCTCATCTTTGGTAATGGTTACATCTAGTTGATTGGCTGGATAATACCCGTTTTTTGTAAGACTAGGAACTTCTGTATTACTTGGATTGGCAAAGCTTACGGTAAAATATATCACTTGGTTATCCGCATTGGTGCCCCAATCAAACTTGACGGTGTGATCTGTATCACTACCATGATCTACTTTCCAGGCTTTTCCTGGTGCACCTTGTTCTGTTACCCTATTTAAAGGGGAAGGTTCAAAAACACTTTCTGAGTAAGCATTCACATCCTTAAGATCAGTAATCCCACCAAAATCACCCTGATAAGTATTTAGATAGTAAGAACTGATCTGGTTATCGACATCGATGGTCTGGTAAACCCCTGTTCTGGGGGTACTATGCTCAAAAGGTAGATACTGTTTGTTTTGCCTTCCTAAATCATCATAATCTATATGGGTTATGATATCATTTTTTGCAGGAGATTGGTCAATTCCTATTTGCTGTATTGGCCTGCCTAATCCATCAAAATAAGTAATCTCTTGCAAAGTTGCATTATCTTCTGTGAAAAACACTGCTGGATTTGTTCTTTCTTCCTGATAATTACGTGTGTAAACATAATTGAAATCAGAACTGGTTCTACAGTCATTATCCGGAGAGTTGATCTGTGGACATTGATCTGCATTATTGGTTACATAATCCGTTGGTTGCCCATCACAGGTTTGAATAGTTTTGCCAGGATCTCCCAAACCATCATGATCTCCATCATAATAATAGGTTGTAGTGGTTATCGAATATGATATTTGAGCAGATTGATTACCCCAACATTTGGTAGTGTTATTGTACCCTCTTAGATAGTATACATTACCGGTTGTACGGGTAATGGAAGCATTAGAATTAGCCGTACTTGTACCAGAATTACTACTTTGCCAATACCAGGTAATCCCATTGGGAGGTGTAGCTCTGGTCAATACCGTATTCCCGCAATTATTGGTTGTCCCTGGCATTGATGGTTTCGATGGTTTTGGAGCCTCATCGATACTGCCATCACAATCATTGTCCAATCCATCACATAGCTCTACAGCCCCAGGATATACTTTATTGTTATTATCGTTACAGTCTGTATTGTTACTTACATAATTTGCAGGTTGTGGGGTAATGATTACAGAGTCATTAGGATCTCCATGATTATCATTGTCGTTATCATGATACCACGGTCTGGCATCGGGATGTTTTACCTGTGTGATGGAAAATCCGAGATCATAAGGTTCGCCTCCATAACTATATCTTATAAATGCAGATCTTTGCACACTGTTATTGGCAGAACATGTAATGGTTATTTTATTTCTATTGGTTTGACGTATACGTGCCCATGAGGGAACATTGACAAACCTGAGTCCTTCTTCGCAATTGGTTCCTCTATAGGTTAAAACCGTTACTTGTGATCCCCCGGAATGTGAAAAATTGGCAGAAGGAGGGGAGAAATCTGTAATACTGCACTGTTGTGCAATAGCATGTGTCTGCGTTAGTATCATAACCAATACTAACAACGAAGGTATATATTTTATTAATTTTTTCATCTTAAAGTATTAGTTGTTTTTGTAGTTATACTTATAATCTGTAACCAACTTATTCTCTGAATCCCTAACCTCTTTTAAGCGGTTAAAACCGTCATATTTATAATACATGGTGTATCCTTTAGAGTCGGTTATACTGGTGATTCCAACCAGAGGATCATAGGTATAGGTCGATACCATAGTATTGGGTAAAACTATCCTTAGATTATCTAATGCCTGACGTAATGCGCCTTCATTACCTTCATAATTTTTAGTTCTGTCATTATCGGCATTAGATTTTGTTTTTAGATCTGCTACATATGAGGCTACTTCTGTATAGGTTGCATTCTCAATCTTAGCGATTGGATACATATCCTGATACCCCCAGATATACACTATAGGAGTGCCATCGGTTTTTAAAACTTGTAGAGGATTTCCAGTAGTATCATACGTGCGATATTCAATACGATCTTGTAATAGATTAACAATACTGTATTTTCCTTTTAACGTCTGTACAAATTCAGGAAGAACCAGAGTACCGCCCCAATCTTTATAATTTGTGCGTTGGGTGTTTTTTGACAACACAGTACCTTGTGAATTTGTAACTATCGTTTCTATTTGTACAGGTTCTGCTATTCTATGTTGACCAACAGGGTTACTTCCTGTTTTTGGCTGTAACGCTTTAATAGCATTAAACTCACTGGCAGTTAAATTATCATTTTCTAAAGAAGTTACAGTAGCTACATCCTGAGGATATATTATTTTAGAAATCGTTTTTTTATGATCACTTGTTATTGTTTCAGCTCTGGTAAGTTGCAGGTGATTTACATTATCATAGAAAAAGTTTCTTTCTGTTTCTGTTAACACTTCTTGATTAGTACCGTATTTTATTTCTTTGGTTTTCTCTAACCTGTTCCACATCGTATTGGTGGGAATGTGATAGGCCGTCAGCTCATATACATCGCCAACAAGCGGATTAGCAACCTGATCAAAATCCCTTATTCTTAATGGTGAAGTTAGTATTCCCCATACGGGTTGCATTGCACTACTCTTATCTGAATAGGTATTAATGACTTCTTTTCTTTTATAATATGTTGTGTTTTCTTCATTTCTTATGAAATCTATCTGACTAAGCATATTCCCATTGCCAATATTAGAAGCCCCGGAAATTCCGGATATCCATAAATCATCTTCGATGTGTGGGCTAAACTTATCTTCTATATTATCAAAAACATAGGTGGTTTTTCCTTTGTTTTTCTGCTGATCATAATAAATATCAACCTCAGAATACCCTACATAACTTCCCTGGGCGCTAGTTGCCAGATCTCCTATACTATTCCCAAAGACCAAAATGAGATTATCTGCAATCTGGTTTCCATCTTTTAAACAACGCATCCCTTTAGAAAAGATATACGGTGACATTAATTTTCCTTTTCTGTAGTCAAATTCTCTATGGAGCTTTGGAGTACCATTATCATTATAATGTTTTATGGTTTTGACCCGTAGACCAGCACCTTGTTCTGTATTAACAATGCTTTCTATTTCATCGGTCTTTTCTTTCCAATTGATAGAGGCCTGAACTCTGGCATGAAAAAACTCATCCGAGGCAACGGGGTTTACTAACTCAAACTTATAGGTTCCCGGATGTAATTTAATATAATCATCAACCTCATATTCATTATCTTCTCCTGCATTATTGGCCGAGCTTCCTTTATAATTGATTACAATGTCTTGTGATAGGTTGGCACCGGAAACTCTTAGGTATGGTAAATAGTTTTCAGGATAATACCTGCAATCTTCATAACTGCAAATTAATGCCCCTCTGACCCTTATCAGGGATTCTTTATTGACAACAAATTCATTTGCTGCTGCATTACTATAGCCGGTAAGATTTATATTATTAGACCTTGGGGGTTTATATGCCCGAACATTTCTGTTGATTTTAACATAGTTTACAATGGGTGTAATAGGCCACTGGTGTAATTCATAATCGAATTCGGTATATCCCTTTGTAGGGTAAATAATTTTTTGCAACATACCAGCTTTAGCAAAATCAATATCTGGTTTTCTGTTTGCTCCGGCAATAGTTTTAGGAACAGAAACTCCGTGACTATTAGAGTAACTGATCTCTATTTCCGGAAGAAACGTGGTATTGGGTTTTCCATTAAAATATCCCCAGTGATCAATCGAAAAAGAAGTTTTTGAAGGGAGAGGAGTAGTATTGTAAACAAATTCGTATTTACGATTCTGCTCATTTCCATTTTTCTCAACAATCCCGGTTAGTTTTAACCTCTTATTGGCATAGGTATTCAAGTCATAATTAATATGCGATTGAACTTTATTAGCATAGCCACTGGCATTACCCGAGGTAACAAAATAGCTGTCATTTAATAGCTCAAAATCTTTTATAATGGTTCTATTACTTCCTATGGTTGCATACACTTTTATTTGCGAAAGCCTTTGTGTATTGTATTTATCTTCCCTGTTTTTAGAAGTATCTCTAATGAACTCAACCTCCCCTCCATTGAATACGATTTTTTGTAAATAGGATCTGGTACTACTGTTCAAGTTGATGATAGGGTCATTAAAACTGTCAGAATAATTATCACATGCCGGGATAGACGTTTGGGTATAGGTATATGCTTTTTTCTCTGTATATGAAGGGATATCAGGAAAATATACCACAGCCCCGGTATCATACACAAAATCAATACTCCTGTTTTTTGGAGACGTAATCTTGGTTAACCACCATTCATTAACAGAGCTTGTGTTTTCATTATAAAAAGATCCTTTTGAAGAAAAGGTATAGGTATTTCCCAATTCATCAGTAACAACAAAAGATCCTTGTGTGTATTTAATTTGTTTTGCAGTATGCTCTATAAAACGGATATTTGAGTTTCTATCGAATACAAATTTCCCTGAAAACCCTGGAAATGAGATGTAATACAAATCAGAAATCCAATCTTTACTATTACTACTGCCAAGTAAATAATCAAAATATTCTTTCTTTTCTCCGTTTTTAAAAAGAGGATATTTAAAGTTATTCGATGCGGTTGCGAACTCTCCAACAACTCTATCTACATAGGTAGGAGGATATCCGTGTGGGTTTCCTCCATTAGAAGGATCAGTTGGCGGATCTGGAAGGGAAGCATTCGTATAATAGCCTCCACCTTTAAAATCATCTTCTCCTCTAATCTTTCTGGTAATGACACCTCCGGCCTGTAATGACCATCCGAGACCTATCCAACTGGATTCTTCGTTTACTTTGATCCCTGATGCATGATAACTAAGCCCTATCGGGATGTTTAAGTCCCCGGATCCTATAGTATACAAAGGAATTGAAACATTAGGTGTTCCTGTATAATCAGATACCGGATGATCGATATACTTTATCAAAGCACTCGATTCTGGAGTGTTGGGAGAATAATCTGGTAAAATCTCTTCCTGTCCAAATGTGTAATTCCCTATTAAAAATAAGGAAAGGAAAATGATATGTTTTTTCATATAATGTAAGTATTTGTATGATTGACTGATTCAATTTTTTAAATAAAAAACTACATAAGACAGTAGTTTAGACCTCTTAAAGGCATCTTTTATGATCGTCTTAAACTATACAGAATTACTGGTAGGGTAGTTTAATGTATTGACAATGGTTTTTACAGTAGTTGAATTCACTACAAAGGCGATTTTTGTTTTCATATGTATATTATTTAATGTATTCCTGATGCAATATTAAAGTTTGTCAGTTTCATTTTTCGGGACTGAGATTTTTTTTCTGTTAATTTTATGTGAAAAATTTATAGAATAAGATCTGATTGGATCTTCTTTGATGTAGATGTACTCAAAAATGACGAACTGCTATTTGATAAACAAGATGTTAAAATAGATGAAAATGAAACTGGTTTATTTCTGCATAGTTGACCTGGTTGTTGCAAGGATTGCGTAGAAACAAATCAGGAGACTTGTATACAGGTTTGGCTCAACGAATCAATGGGATGACATAATAAGGGTCATTTTTGCCTAGTTCTTGTAACACTTTTGGGAACAAATTTTCACAGGTATATTCACTTACATGCTTTTCAAAAAGCTTTGAACCTAGTGCTTTAATCTCTTCCAAAGAATAGCCTAACATATCGCAACCTATTTGAGAGACATAGATCTATATTTGATTTCGGCATAGTTGACTTGGCCGTTACAGGGGTTACGTAGAAACAAATCAGGACACCTGCGTACAGATTTAGCCGTTGAGTCGTTGTTGTCTCTTATTTTCTTCGAGAATCCTGGGTACAGGTTTTCTAAACCAAACCTCGTGACTTCATAGCCTTCAATGGTCAATAACTCTTGTACTAAGCTTTCAGCAATTCTGCCTTTCGTGAGCTGAAATGCAAACAAATATTCTGAAGGTTGGTTTCGGGAATATCTTTTCCAGTGGTAAGATATTCCGTTGCGGCTTCATTAACTTGTTTTATTTCTTACTCCGTTTGTTTAATTAAAGTCCGATTGCACGCGCGTGCAATCTTGCCCTTTGGCGAAAACGGGGGAGGTAAACGGAAAGAAAAATCGACAAGATGGTGCGGCTCGCAGGGCTTCAGACCGAGAACACGGTCTTGTCTATTTATCTTGAAGTGCGCCAGGGGAAGTCGCCCCTTAGCATCAAACAACAACTAGCCTTATTTGCACAATTTACTTGGTGATCGTTACCCGAATGGGACGAAACCCATCTTTGGGGTTCGGTGAGCTTGCCATTTCCAATGGCTAGTGAATAGAGAATGGTCGGTGTCCTTACACCGATGTGCCCCCTACCATCTATCCAAACACATCCCATCTTGCTATAAATGCATATCACCTAAGAGAATAACAATGACACGCCACACAATGAATATGTCCGAATTACCGATCATGAAACAATGCTGCGCAACCTGCCCTTTCAAACAGAATACAGATGGGCATTGGCAGAACACAGAACTCGCCAATAGTGTCCTATCCAGAACCCTATTCCAAGCACAGCAGATATGTCACGGCACCGAAGGAGATAGCAGAGAACCCAAAAACCGATGCAAGGGCGCATACGATGAAACATTCACTATCTATCCCCACCAAGTTACCCACAGGTCAGTATCATCGCACCTAGAATCAGGTTAAGTAAGGGGTCGGCAAGAAGAAAAATCTTTTGTATATTTAACGCACCTTACCCCATACTATAATCCAATATTCACCTAATTATTACTGTATGGATAGCATTCTAGAATTTTTTCAATCTGAATTTGGACTATCTGAACGTCAACTAATTTTATATGCATTTCCCATTATTATAACCATTCTAGCTTCTTGGTATTTTGCACCCAAAAAACCAAAACTTGTATCGGAACCCAAAGAACCATCTGATGAGGAAGAGAAAATATCTAAACCGCTACCAGAATCAATTGAGTTTGGAACTACACTTCTTTTAACACCTAGTTTGAAAGAATTAGGAGTACCAAAACCATTTAATATAATGGGATCTATTCAATGTCACGTAGAAAGAGGGCAATGGATTGAGAAGAATGATCTACTCCTGACCTATACGTTTAATTACTATGATGGTAAACCATTACCTAATTGGCTTACTATTTTAGAGAAGACAATTGTCCATACTGTGGAATTGCGATCTCCTGTATATGGTTTTGTTGTTGATCTAAGAGCAGCATATTCCAGAGGTGCTGGGTCATTCAATAAACCTTCTTATTCGGCAGTTTCAAGTCGAACATATTGTGCTGATTTACTTCCTACAATCCTTTTACCAAAGAATGAACCCGCTTGGGATGATTACTTTCTACGCTGGGAGTTCTTACAACGGGTTTTTAATTCAATCAGGGATAATTGGAAACAAAACATATATAATCCTGGAGCGGGTAGTTATACCAAAATGACATTCCAACAAGCAGTTAAAGAAGGGTTGGTCTCACTCCCTAGTGATGATAAATATGGAAATGAAATCCACAGCCCATTTGATGTTAAGGACATGGATAAAGCCATCGATTGGATACAATTAGGTACGGATAAACTAAGTACACTCGATAATATCCGTTGGAAAACGATGGATTATAAAAATTATCTCTCATCTACAATATATAGACACACTTCGGGCAAAAGCCTAGATGGCTATATCGAAAAATATCGTAACAGCGATATAATACTTAGACACAAGTTGGAGCATCTTATTCATCAGTCATCATTCAAATCAGAACAATCCAAATAAAGATGGGTAGCTTTGGATTGGTAAGAGAAAAATTCTTTTGTATATTTAGCCATACCCCCCCCCTTTAACATTCACACATATTTATATTATGGATCAAATCATTGAGCTTTTTCAATCCAAAACATTCTTGTACGTATTTCCTATCATTTTAGGAATCATAGCTTCTTGGTACATTTCCAAGTATTTTGCATTCAGAAAACCATCCCAATTACAACTTGCTATGAAATCGAAGCAGACTGATTTTGGAAATAACCATTCGCTCACCAAAAAAAATACGATCAAAACAGTAGGAAATGATGTTTTCGGTAGTTGGGAGATTCACTCTAATGGAACAATCATAGACACAGCACATAATCTAAGTTGGATTCAAGCCCCTTGGGGGACGGAGTGGAATGGAGAAGAATTTATCGGTGAGCCTTTGGCTATGACTTGGCGTGATGCAAGTGACCTATTTGGAGCCTCCGATTATGTAGGGATCTATTCCAAGATCAGACCTGCCGACCTCGCTAATACGCCCAACGAGGGTACCTATAGCAAAGGACGTTGCACAGTGAATTTTGCCGGAAAAGATGACTGGCGACTTCCTACCGCTTTTGAACTAGCTACTTTATTGATGGATGTTCCCGATTGTAGTGACTGGGATAAAGAGAAACGACTCAAGCAAGAGGCGGTACAAATCAGGAAACAATTATTCCCTGGTCTGGAATATGCGCCAGAAAAATTTACTGTATGGACTGCAAACACAGCCAGTGTTGGCTGTGCTTGGGTATTCTCTCAACTGAAAACATTCGATGATCTCAATATCGGTCTAAAATATACCGTGTTATTCGTAAGAAACACAAGGTAAAATAACCGACATCCAAACCTGATGGATAACTCAGCACTACGACTCTTGAAGGGTCTCCGAGCCAAGTTACCCACAGGTCAGTATCATCACACCTAGAGTCAGGCTCAGTAAGGGGTTGGCAAGAAGAAAAAGAGGTGTGCGATCACCTGTACCAAATAGCGGTATCCTATCAGCGGCATAATTCTGTAAACTTCGTATATTTAGCCTACTTACCCCACTCAAACATCACGGAATATTCACCATAAACCATCACGCTTATGAAGACTGATGAAGGGTTACAATATTTTCTAAGTAATGAAACCATTACTGATCATGAATATGCGGAATTGGTAAAGCACTATTTTCAAGCAGATAAAACTGATTGGTATCAACAAAACGGCACAGAGAAACAATGGGATGAGCTAAAGGTGAAGCAATTCTGGCACCTAATCAGAAAACACCATATGCACTTCTGCAAGAAAAGGAAAGTATACTACTTCAGAAAGTTTGTTTTTCCCGCTTTTGAAACCACTACAAACCCTTACAATTATGATGATATAATACTAAACGGGGATTTTTGGGAAGAAGATAAAGAAAGAGTTTTTTGTTATGGGGTGGATTTTCAAGGAGCTATATTCCTGTCAAATGTGATGCTTTCAGAGATTATTTTTCAAAAATATGTAAATTTGAGCCATACCATTTTTTCGGAGGAAGCACATTTCAAAATGTGCGTATTTACCCAAGATGTATTGATGGAAAGAGCTTCATTTAAGGCGAACGTAAATTTTGCAAGCTCTCAATTCAAAGGACAATTTTTGGCATATGAATCAGAGTTCCTCCAAAATGTATTTTTTCGGGGTGCTAAATTTGAAGATTTATTAGATATAGATAATGTCTTATTCTCTCATGTAGCACTTTTCCAAAGGGCAGAATTTAATAAAACGATAGTCAGGAACCTTATGAACAAGCCTGAATTGGATTTCAGAAATGCCGTATTACCCGCTTCATTGATATTCCGAAGAGTCAATCTTACTAATACGATATTCACACAATCTGATGTCGCGGAAGTTCAATTTAAGGAATGTGATTGGGGTGAAGCATCCAGAATCGTTCTAAGGGATGAACAACAAGAGGATAAAACCATAGGACATTATGCAGGACTCGAAGAAATCTATCGCCAGCTTAAAAAGAACTTCGACGGTAACAAGGATTGGGAATTATCTGGCAAAGCCTATGTCAGTGAAATGGAAATGCGTAAGAAAAGACTCTGGAAACAAGGTGATTATTTTCATTGGCTCATATATGCTTTTTATGATGTCTTTGGTGGCTATACCCAAAACCTTAAAAAGCCTATATTTTGGCTTTTTAGATTAATAGTCGTTTTCTCTTGTATCTATTATCCAATTGATCAAAGTGTTCAATGGGCTATACAAAGAGGCATCTACGGTGCATTACCTAAACTGATTACCATTGATATACCAGAAGAATTACAATTTAGCGGCTACTGGCTTATAGCATTAAACATAGAAACCATACTGGGTAGCACATTCCTAGTATTCTTTATTCTGGCTCTGCGCAAACGATTCAAACAGTAAGGTGGTCTAGTACCCTCTACGATATTTTATGAGTGGATCAATTTTTATTTCCCTGAAGATATTTGATACTTCATTTTGTTGACCTTGTGAGGCGTTAAGAAGATTATTGAAAAACTGATATTCCACAGACAACCCCTTAATTGCTTTCTTATAGGACTTTTTATTAGCACTACTTAGTGGGTTGTTTGTTGGCTGATCTAACATTTTCGTAAAATTATCTTCTGGATTATTATCCTCAAACCCTAAAAAATTGAAAATATCACTGGGCTGTATATCAAAACCTTCAATGAGACTGTTGGTAATAAGAAAGGTTCTTGTGTATTTATAAGCACGCTGAGCCAACTGTTTTTTCTCATTTTCATATGCTGCTTTAGTATAAACAAAATGGAATGTCGCTTCTTTCGATAAACCTTTTCGGGGATAGACAACGATCTTGGTTGGTGGCATCGTGATTGTATCGGTTTTTTCTCCATCTCTTATGACTCCGATAAACGGTATGGTAGAGAGGTTCTGTATGTTGAGTTTTTTCTTATTCTTTGGGAGTATTTGGAGAAAATCAGTTACATTTTGTGCCGGAATTAAACCACTAAATAAAATACAAAAAACAAAGGGTAAGATGAGATTTTTCCTCATAACGATGATAATTGAATGTGAAACAAAACAGTATGAGGTAATCATTATAAAGATAGTGTTTCAATCAAATGATCATAGACATTAGCACGTTAAGATTTTGTTAACTAATATCTGATAACCTGATAGTTGTGTGTAATTCAAAGGTGAAATAATGCTAGATGACGAGATAAAAAAACAAGCTTCGGAGCTAGTTTCTTGGAAAGACAAAGAATCTGAAATTGATAAACATGCACGCAAATTAGCTGATGCAATGTTTACTTCAAGCGATGAAGAGTTTGAGGTAATGTTAGATAAGTCTCTGAATACACTCTTTCACAATGGGGAGGAGCGGACGGCCTCAATGGTTCCATTTGATTTTTCAGATGTTGAAGCGAAACAAGATTGGCAAGAACAATGGGAGGACGCTTATGCAAAAGAACTAGAACGCAGAGAAGGTACATTGGAAGAAAATGAGCGTAAATATGAATCTGCACTATTACAAACTTCCATTGATCAGGACGGTCAAGTAAGAGAACGTATCGTATTGTACACTAAAAAGTTTGTAGATGGAGA
Source organism: Aquimarina macrocephali JAMB N27 (assembly GCF_000520995.1). Taxonomy (GTDB): domain Bacteria; phylum Bacteroidota; class Bacteroidia; order Flavobacteriales; family Flavobacteriaceae; genus Aquimarina; species Aquimarina macrocephali. The sequence goes on from NZ_JACA01000077.1 coordinate 12,956, forward strand.
AATGCACATAAATATGACTGCGCTTAAGTACGATACATTACCTCCAGATGTGCAAAAAGCATTTGGGGAAAAAGATCAAGTAGTCGATCAATGGATAAAAACAGATCTCGATACCGCTAAATTGCACGATACATTCGTGGACTATGCGAAAGACAATGAAGGCTATGATACATGGGAAGAATACCGCGATGCGAAAGGCTTCGGCAAGCAAGAAGTTAGCGTCGAAAATATCAAAGAAGTAAACACAAACGACAAGCCACGCGAAACACCTGCTGTAGAAGTTGATGGTCAAGAATTAAGTCATCGTAAATAAAGACGGTATACTTAGATGTTATCGAAAATCTGGATAGATTAAATAAGGTGTTTTACCTCTTTCTTTTAAGTGTTTTATACCAGTTATTTTGGGGGATTTTCCTACTCATATTTGGGTGATGTCACTCTTGTATAATCTCTAATTAATGTAGAACTTGATAGGAATAATTATTTAATCAAAAACATTTATTCGATATGAGATTACACAAATCACATATACATGGTAATTCTGTAGCACTAGAATATCCACGTGCGGATCAGGCAACCGGAAAAAGGGGGGCTTATTATAGAAGTCGTTATAGTTCTCAGGATAATGTTCCCTTATCAGGTGACACAACCGTTGCTTGTCTTCGTTTAAGATGGGGATCACGTTTTATTTTTTATGACTCGGGGAGTAAAAATAAACCAAAAAGTGGATCTGTTTGGTGTCATTATGCTATCCCAACACCGGTTATAGAAGAAGGAAGTCGTGCTCGAATAAGACGTGTGGAAATCAACTATGAATCTACTATGATATCGGAAATTAGTGTTGGAGCAGTAGAGGTTTGGGATGGTAATCGACTTATTCATGAAGAAACCAATCCTGGCAGATCAGGTGTTGGTATTAATGGAGGCATTACCGGATCAACTAGAGATTTTCGCAATGTGCCAGAAGAAGAAAATGTGTTGATAATAGACGATATACCAGATCAATTCATTTTTTTTGGGCTAAGTGTTTCTATCAAGATTGAGGCAAATAATGCAAAAGACGATTATTTAGAAATCAGAAGTGTAGGAGCTGATTTTGCAATTGATGTTTAATAATATAAAAAAAGGCGAGCTGACACATCAACTCGCCTTTCTCAATTCACTCACTCACTCATTAAATTGCATAATGGCAGGACAATATTCTTGTCTCAATTGCTCACGCTTCTCATCACCCAAAGGTTCTTCTTTGGCAAAATAACTCGTCATTTCAAATACCAACTCCGATTTCTTCAGCTTATCAAAATATGGTCCTTTCGATGCTTCCGTATCATCTGCTATCTCTAGTAATTGCCCTTTGTTATGTAGACTTAAAAACTCTACATCTGGCTTCTAATAATTGCGTGTTGATACTTCCAAATCACGACCTGTTTTATTAAATAAACTGTCTTTGGGTTCTTCTCTCTCAAAGGCTTCCTGTCCGAAGCTCAGTGCAATTAATTCCAGTGGGGAAATATGCCCCCTCACCTCATTATCAATAAATCCTTCTGCAGAGGCAGATGGATTTATCTCGATAGATTCCCCTCCATTAAAAAAATTATACCAAATAAACCCATATCAATTCATATGGTTTCAGCCCTCTATTTACGCATTTTTGTGGCATAATCTGTGAGTTGAATTTACTATAAAACCACGATATTATGAAGCAGATAATCACAAAAGAATGGTTCGGGATTGTGGCACTGACCATTATCCTAATTCCACAAGTGGCCCATACGGTTTATGTCTTTTCAGAAAACAGCCAGTACGATAACCCTTGGTTCGCTTGGTTCTATGCAGTGGGTGTGGATTTAGCGATATTAATATTTACCGTGAAGGGATGGAAGAAAACCGCTTTCATATACTTGCTTGGAACCATAGCCCATAATGTGGTGTATCAGTTCTATCCGACGAGCATCTATAGTTCGATATTGATTGCGATTATGTTATCAGGCACGATATTCTCATTCAGCCATTTATTCTATGCAGACAAGCCAGTAAATGAGTTTCTGGCAGAAAAGCTGGATATATTTTCGCAGCTTCAGGAGCATCATATTGATATGGAGCTAAAGCCCTATCGTTGTCCTGAATGTCATAAATCATTTGCAAATACCAAGCAACTTAACGGGCATATCAGCGGACATAAACAGACAGGCAATTGGCATGAAGACCAATATGGTGATTGGGAAAGAGAGAATACGAAAAGAGGTGATTTGTTGCGACAATTGAATATATCGTACACAAATCACCTCAGTGCTTAAATTATTGTGCAAGTTCTGCTATCTGATTGTGATAGATGATCCCGTTTTTAATGACTCGTTTTCGCCATTCCGCATCATAGACACTAACCGCTTCAGGTAACATCTTTAGAAACTCTACAGGACACTTATCTTCTACCGATCCCATACTATTATCCATCTCCTTATAGAAAATATTATCCTCTATAATATCCACTAATACAGTTAATATGAAATTGTCTCCGTCTGGATCTTTCATGACCAAATAGATCACATTACGCTCGGTTAAGTGCGTTGCCTTGTCGTACCAGAATTTCAAGATGTGATATCCATCTCGGTTAAATTCTTTGTGGCAGAATTCCAATGCTTGTTCTGCCGTCCAGTTTAAGTGTCTTGCTTTATTGTAAGCGAATGATGTCCATCCCATAATGTCTGATTTTAAGAGTGAGTATTTGATTGTGTGTAATTTTCTATGTTGCCGTACATCTTTATATCGGCTCGATATTTCTCATTTTTGACCCAATCGACGATATGTGTAGGTATCAGAACCAAGCCCGATACAATCATTTTATCAAATCGCTCTAAGCCTTTTTCATGGATTTCAATCACTGTATTTTTGGAGCAATGCCGACGTTCCCAGTGCAGTCGATGTAAAGGTCGATTTGCAGGTATGAATCCTTCACTAGCCGCGTAGCCTATTTTGGCACAACACCTAATGGCATTGTCCCATTTATAGGTTTCGATATTCCAGTCGCAACCTGATATATCGTAGATCGTGGTTTCTTTATACCAGCCTATTAAAGCCAGTTTATCAATCTCTTTATGCTTTGGTGCAATGCTATTTTTAAATGTTTTCATGATGTAAGTGTTAATAGATTATTGATTAATTCAAACTGCTTTCCGCATTCGCAAGTACCACGGTACTTCTTGCTACTGATGAATATTTTCACAAGGATCATTTCGTTCCCACAGTCACAGGTGGTAAATGCATTATTATACATATAGATCACTTCTCTATGATTGGCTGCTTTCATCATCTCTTGAGGGTATTGTTCCTGCATTCAGGAGTTCGGTAAATTTTGCTAGCCCTTTGTCGTGAATTTCTTCCACGGCGTTTTCTGTAGCCCGTCTTTTTTCTTGGTATAGACGGATTAATGGATCTTCAAACATCATAAAGCTGAAGGACTCAAAGCCATCACTTGTTTTTAATTTTCCGGCTTGTGCGGTACAACTAATCTTTCCTGAACTCATCTTCAATGTGGAGATGTTCCAATCATAACCAAGAATGTTTTTCACGATCGTTTTGGCTTTCCAACCATATCCTTTCGTGTTTTTGATGGTTGTGCTGTACTTTGGATTTTCTTGATTTGTACTCATAATTCTAAAAATTTAATGGTGAATAATGCTGTTTATTTGCCATTCACCCGTAAGGGCCTGTCTTCAATAAGCAATGACGTAGGAAATTGTGTTTGG
>NZ_JACA01000078.1 GCF_000520995.1 Aquimarina macrocephali JAMB N27
AAATTGCTGTCAGTCATATTAGTCTTTAAAGCTTTATTGGTGAGTTTGTCTTTTTCTACATTTTGTCCATTACAAGAAATCAAAAAAAGTGTAATTAGAATTATGTAAAGGATTGATTTTGTCATCACTTTTTTATATCTATTCGTCACAAAGTAAATTTGTATCACGATGTGTCTATTTTTATTCTTGATATTTCACGATAGCTTTACTGTATAGCTTTTGGACAAATAAACTAACATAACATTCCTTCAACCTAGTTGATCAGAACAAAAAAATGGAAAATCGTAGAAAATATAGAAAAACAATAGTCTATTTTCAAAGTAAATACCAACCTGAACAAATATGGGAATTTTTAACTCATCCAAAATATATCGTAGATTTCACAAAAGAACCGTGTTTTCACAATGAAATTGACGATAATTTTAAATTAGAAAAAAATAATTCTTGGAAAGAAATACATACAGGCAAAGATTGTAATGGCGACAAAGTAGAATGCAAAATAATTGGAATAAATAAATATAATAATTTTTCAACTGTGCGACATCAGGCAGGAATAAAGAATACAACTATATTTAAATTGAAAAAAAATAAAGAAGGAACATTAATCTCAGAAGAACAACTATTCTTTTTCAGTTTAATAAGTTTCGGTGGTTTGGGAATAATATCTTGGATAATACTAATAACAGGTGCATTAGCTAAATTTTCATTCAAGCCAGATGAAGATTTATTTTGGTTTGAAAAAATGGAAAAAACTATTGCCAATAATCAATTAGGTGATTCTACGATCAATCTATAGCGACAACACTAAGGCTGAGTTGAATACGGCGTTATAGACAATTATCCCATCAGGAGCCGATTAGTTTATGAAGCTAATCAGGAAAAATAAGGTTCAGAGGTGTGATTTCACAAAATATAATTAACTAAGTATTAAAACTAAATTTGACATTAGTTGAGATTGAAAAAAAACTAATATGAATATTAAATCAATAAAAGAGAAACTGATAAATTTCATATATTTATTCATCTTAAAAATCATTAGATATGAAAACCTTAAAACCTAATAGTATGAAAACAAAAACAATTGTATTTAAAGGAATATTTTTTTTCTCATTACTCTTTATGAGTTGTGAACCTTCTGAAATTGAAATAATAGAAGAACAAAACACATCAGAAGTTTCATTACCTACTCCTGACAAAAAGAATTACACTAGTAAACGTTATCGTGAAACCAAGTCAGTTCGTTGGAATTCTTCTATTCCAAAAGGATGGGTAATTACTTCTGTTAGAGGTTGGGGAACTAATGTTTATTATACTATAGTGAATTTGAATGGAGGTCCATATCGAGATCGAATAGCTGTTGATTACCGTTCTTCCATACCTGAAGGATGGGTAATTACTCACCTGTCAGGGCTTGATAGCAAACGTAATCTTTCTAATTTGAACGGAGGAAAGTATCGAGATCGAATAGCTGTTGATTACCGTTCTCCCATACCTGAAGGATGGGTAATTACTCACCTGTCAGGGCTTGATAGCAAACGTAATCTTTCTAATTTGAACGGGGGAAAGTATCGAGATCGAATAGCTGTTGATTACCGTTCTCCCATACCTGAAGGATGGGTAATTACTCACCTGTCAGGGCTTGATAGCAAACGTAATCTTTCTAATTTGAACGGGGGAAAGTATCGAGATCGAATAGCTGTTGATTACCGTTCTCCCATACCTGAAGGATGGGTAATTACTCACCTGTCAGGGCTTGATAGCAAACGTAATCTTTCTAATTTGAACGGGGGAAAGTATCGAGATCGAATAGCTGTTGATTACCGTTCTCCCATACCTGAAGGATGGGTAATTACTCACCTGTCAGGGCTTGATAGCAAACGTAATCTTTCTAATTTGAACGGGGCACCTATTAACACTGTCTTCACTGTGTATTATCAATCACCTATTCCTAAAGGTTGGGTTTTTGTATCCAGTTCGTATAAAAAAATGAAAATTAAACACCTTAATTAAAATCTAAAAATCAACACTTTAACAGAGTGATTACACGATTTTGAATCAAAATAGGTGTTTTTTGTGTCGTGTACTTAAGATATTTATATAAAAATATCGGTGAAATTTCTGGCTCATCCACGATGCCCTACGTAGCGACAGCGCATCGTAGATATTACCTCGCCGAGGATACCGGTTCACCATGCCCTGCTACCACGCAGGGCATTGCCAAATATACTTCCCGGAGCAGCATCAAACCTTGAAGTATTACAGATCAAAAAATCATAAATACCGGTTAAGGTTCATAAAAAAAAGGGGCATCTATAGCCAAAATCAGTAGAATACCTAGAAACAAAAGGTGTTGCATTAAATGATGAGGATTTGGAAAGAATATCTCCACTTATATTTAAACATGTAAATATGTTAGGTCATTATTCCTTTGAAATCGAAGAGAAATTCTTAAAAGGGAAATTACGCTCGTTGGAAACTCTTAATAAAAAGTTAAAATAGACTCCTTAGCGTACGTTTTGGTATCGTTGTGCCCGAAATATCTCAAAATGTGGTGATTTTTTACCTGTAACTCTAGTATACGGTTAGAATAATTAGTCAAATACAGGAATTAACAAATTTTAAAACATTAATAAACAGATATTTAAGCACCTTAGCGTACGTTTTCGTACCGATGGGCTTCATACCCCTAGTTTATCCCAATCAATATTTTCTTCTTCTTCTTTGGTGTGTTGTCTGTTAAAAGCAATTTGATAATCACAATCAAAAATCAAAAAGAATTTTTTACAAAACAAATCCGGATTATCACTTTCGATTTTAATATTAAGACAAAAATCTGTTGTATATGAAATTATTTTTCCTCCAGCTTCTTTAATTTTTTCAATTATCAAAGGGAGTTCATCTAATGCTTTTATGCTTTGAAAATCTAGGTTACATTCCATTATTTATTTGAACTTTTTACTTAATCCATCTTATAAACAGTGCAATGATAATTATCAGCCCTTCATTGCTTCTAGGTACACATATATATCGTAGCTATGTACATACACCTAGTTATTGTAGCCGTCTATTTATTAATAAATCTGACAATACGACCATCCAAATCCACTTTTTTCAATGCACTTGGTACAGATTCTTTTTTATTCCCTGCAAAATTCTGAACTACTCTTTTTAGATTATCTAACGCTGCATTATAATGTACTTCAAATTTATTGTCTAATAGTTCCCGAATTATTATTGTGGTATTTTTTACGATAATGGACTTACTATATTTACCTCCTAATATGGAGTGCAGAACAAAACATCCCAAGTGAAATTTACCGTGAGAAATCAACATTCTCTTATATTGATCACTCTCTAATTTTTGTCTTTGAACAATCCTACTTCTTTTAGCAATAGCATGATCCACTTTTATTGGTATTAGATAAAGATTAAAATCATGTTGAGTTACTTCTGGATCCGGAAAGACCTCATCATAATTATTCCCAAACATTGCTTTAGGCCGTGTTTTTACTTGACTCGGCATAAATCTTATTTGCGACTCAAAAAGCTGATACAAGTGCTGTATTGAAACCGTATTTCTCTTACCTTGGTTTTTCCAAAAATTGAGTCTGCGTTCATAAAATATATCGTGTTGCTTTAAATACTCTTCGATTAAATGCTGTATGGTGTCATTTGCTTTAAGTGAAAATGTTTTAATGGGGGTTTGAGAGTTTGTTGTCTCTGTGATTCGATATATTAAGTCCGAATCACTTGTCTCGATGATTTTGATTAAAACTGCCACATCATCTTGTAGAAGCTTAGTCTTGATATTATCATATTCCGTTTGCTCTCTTTTTGTTAGTGAATCTCCACCCTTCATTTTTTTATCCAATGCAGCCTTTCGTTCAATGTTATATGCAGCTTGGTATAAAGAGTTCGAAGTTTGGCAACCATTAACAATCTGAATTCCGTGCAGCCTGAATTTATCTCCAGGTAGTTCCTCTACTTTTCGACATGTAATAGTAAGTCCATTATTAAAACTCCAAAAAAGTTTAGACTCGTCTGGATCGGCTGAAGTCTTTAATATTTTAGAATTCAATTCACTTCTGCGATAATAGTCCCTAATATTTGCTTCAAATAATGAAGTCTGGAATTGTTTGACTAATGCGGCAATTTGATTACCCTTAATAATAGAGATATGCCCGTTAAGTTTATGTTTAGAATCCGTTTCCGTGATATATTTAAACGTTTTTTCATAGCTTACCATTCCAACAATTTCTTCTCCCTTTTTATCGAGATCTATTAATCTTTGGGCATCATAGATTTCAGTTGTATTGGTGCTATAACCACCTTCATCAAGTATTGTGCTAACAGCATTTACCTGATTCATTAAGAGGTCATTATCTTCAATATTTTTTCTTGAACCACCAAAACAGATGTAGCATTTTATATGTATTTGTTCTGAAGAAAACCTCTCATATAATTCATTTTTGATTTCATTTAGATCTACTAAGTATTCAAATAGGTAAGTATTTTTTTCTTCATCTACGTTTTCATCCACAAAAATAATTTTTACACCCTCTTTAAATTTTAGTAGCTCTCCTTGGTCAACCCCACGTCCCTTTTTAAATTGGAAAAGATGAAAAGTGAATTTTGTATCCTCATTAAATTCATCTAATTGGTCGATAGAAGTAATAAAAGACCTATTAGCAGAAAGATAAACAGAATCAATTCCATAATCATGTGATTCCTTACGATAAGCACTATCTATAATACCTGTTTCAATATCACTAAAATCACGATCATTAAAAATAGTGGTAAGACTGTATATCATGAATGCGCTACCACTCTTGACATCCTCCGAAAAATCTTCAAGGATCGTTGCATACATTGCCTTTACTTCTTCTATTTTTTTATCAATAATTCTGTAAATACTCATCTAATTTTGTTTAATGGAATATAAAGGATGGAGCTTTTATTTTCCACCTATTTTTATTTATATATCTAATAATTAAATAAAATACCCCATACCCGGAGCTGATCCAGATATGGGGTAATTAGTTTTTTTACGTTGGTTCTAAGATAGAAATTTTTATTTAATCTCCCTTAGGTTTCCATTTCTGTTTTTCTGTGCTTTTTGCAATACGCTTTGTCTGGATCTTGATCTTTATCCCAAAATATGGCTTTACAAACCTTGCAATTCCTCCGACCTCGATACGTTAAGTATTTATATAAAGTCGCTTTGGAATTAATATCGACTAGTTTCATGATTTCAGCAATAGAAAGCTGATTTTTTTCATCCCGGTAATAGTTCTCTGCCAAAATGGATTTTGCTTCAGCTTTTTTACTTAGCCCCTTTCTCCTGCCAATCATTGCACCTCTTCTCCTTGCACTTTCTTGTCCCGCTAATGTTCTTTCCACAATAATATTACGCTCCATTTCGGCAACTGCACTAAAAATGGTTAGCACAAATTTTCCGTAAGCAGATGTTGTATCAATAAAAGGTTCTTGTAAACTTCTGAAACCCACTTCTAATTGTTCAAATTCATCAACGAGCTTAAGCATATGTGAAACACTCCTAGCGATTCTATCCATCTTCCAAACAATGACGACATCTTCTTCCCGTAATTTACCTAAAAGTAAATCAAGATTTTTTCGATTCGCTTTTGCTCCAGAAGAAACATCTTTATAAATATTCTTTTCGTTTACTCCTTCTTTTAATAAAGCATCAATTTGTAAATCAAATTTCTGAGATGGGGTACTTATACGTGCATATCCAAATAACATATCAGTTCATTTAAGTGTTATTTGGTAAACTTATAAAATGAACCGCTTTATTGAACTTGATAGATTGTATACCTTCGTTTCTAACCCAAAGTTTAATAAAACTACCAATAAAATAAACAAGCAATTTATACTTTATAGAAAATAGCGTTTTATAAAACACTCTAATTTTTCCTATCCTCCAACCACTTAAGAACTCTATAATACGTTGTCTTAGATAAACCAAACTCATTACAGACACGATCTCTATTCTCTTTAGGATTGACATTTAAATACTTACGGATCTCAATTGTCTTTTGTATAGATTCGTTTTTTGGTCTATCATGCCGACCTGTTTTATGTTCCCTTTGATGATATGGACGTTTTTTAAGAACATTGAGCTCAAAAATAGCATCATCTGATTCTAAGCTCTCCATTCCCCTTTCTGTTTGTAGCACTCTAAAGGTCATTGATAATATGGTATTTTTATCATGCTCCTGGATATAGTTAAACACAAAAATTGAAACATTGAATTTTTTATAGTCTTGTACCAATACCTTAGTGCCTATCAATTCATGAACAACTATTTTTTCTTTTCTAATAAAATCAACAGCTTCCTTTTTAGTAGATTTTGCAGCAGTAGTGTTTTTGTTTTTTTGATAATCTTCCCACTTCTTTTTCGCAAGATATTCTGAAAGATTTTTTATTTCGCTTCGGGTAGCAAAACGTATATCAAAATCATATGTTTTTTTAAAATTATCTTTCATAATAAATTTCTATCATTTTATTAAGTCTGTTACTTTAATATTAGATCTTAATAACACATCTTTTCAAATCGAATGTTATTTCATGTCTTATATATTATATAAAACATCCCAATATGTAGATAGTCAAAAAAAGTCGTTCTAGTGAAGACAATATACAAACTATGTTATTTTTTTCAATTACATCAATGGATAAGTTTGTGCGTGATTAAAAAAACAGATAGTATTCATATTATCCAGTTAAAATTCATAAATTTTAATCCTAATCACTAAAATTAAACTCTTACCCATCTATCAATTACGGTTTTCCGTAATAATCAAGTAGTTATCGTAGTCAAAAATTAAAATATAGTAACTTTAAAATTGTTTGTTTTTTTAATTAATTATGGTTTTAACGTAATTGATGTACGTGTTTAATGTATTGATTTTCAATAAAATAGGCTTGATAATTTTTAGTTTTTGTTTGGAAAATGTCTTCACCTGACGTTTTAGAACCTAAATTGGTGTAATCATTCACTCTACTAACCCTTGGGAAGCCCTGTTTTTTCGTTTTAGAGGACGCAAAAATAAACAGAAAAAACAAGAAAAATCCTATTAATTTTTTGCTAATATTTGTATAGTTTTGATTTGTAAATCAGATCATTACGATCTAAAAAACCATTTATTTGTTTTTCCTTTTAACTAATAAAAATATCAATATGAAAACTAAATCTTTTTTTTTGACAATTCTTTTTTTATGTTTATCAACGTTGTTTTTAACAAGTTGTGAATCAGATAACCCAGATGAAGAAATTTACCAAATTGAACCCGGAGAAGTCGAAGACCCAGGAGACAGGGGGGACAAGGATTAAAATAATATTCATAATTATTGTTTTAGGTGCTGTACTAGGTAGTATCGCGCCTTTTTCACATATTGTGTATCCTAAAACTGCTCTGGAAAAGGTTACATTACTTGAAAAATTCGATAAAGGAGAAATCAGTCTAGAGTATTATAAAGAGCAGAAAGATATTTTATGGGAGAAATATCAATTTCTTGGTTTTAAAAATTTCAGAAGATTTCTTTTTGCAATAGGATTACCTATCGGTCTTTTTTGTTGTTCCTTAATACTAATCTATATTTCTAAATTTATATCTGATCGGACTGCAAAAAGAGCTAGTGTTCTAGCAGGCATATCTTTTCAGTTTACTTCTATTTATTTTATTATTTGGACACTTTGGGCATATACGTATGAAGAAAAAGATTTTAGTAAGTCAACGTATTATCTGGTTATAATCCTATCTTCGGTTTTAATTACTATTGCGATTTTTCAATTTCAAAAATCACTGTCCAGTTATAATGCTAAAATTCGAGAACTTATAAGTTTTATCGCAGGAACAAGGCAACAATTTTTTACTAATATTGAAAGAAATGAGTCTAAAAAAGAGATTGAAATTCAGAAAGAGAAGTTTGACAAAGAAATGTATAACACCTTTGAAAAGGTTGTAGATTAAATAATATTTGATAGATGGATAATAAGCGCCGAAAACAAATATTAGATAAGCTGAAAAGATCAAATCAAATATTTGATATTGATTACAATTCCTTTGAAAAAGATTTGGAAATAGAATTAGAGAATGAGTTTAGGAAAAAAAAGGACGAATTAATTTCTCTCCTGTATGAGAAAGAATTACTCAAGCTTAAAATCGAAAATAGCCTGTGTTGAATATCAATTTGATTCTTCTGCTAGTTTAGAAACTTGTTCTTTTAGTTGTTCAATTTCTTTCCTAACCTCTCCCATTTCTTTATCTGCAAACAGTAATTTTGTAAGTTTTTGAAAGCTCTTATGGGATTTAAATTCAGTAACATTATCATAAACATAGTCAATGATTTCTATTTTATCAAAACCATCTAAGCTAACCTTTACTGGAGGATTATATTCTATTTCTCCATAATTTTTTCCACTTAGAAGCATTTCACCTTTACCTGTTACTAACCAAACAGGGTTTAAATCAGCATAGACTGTAAGAATATTTTCTATCACATTAGACCCAATACTTTTATTGTTCTTAACGGCTTTAGAAATACTCCCTCTACTTGCTTTGATACTATTCTCAAACAAATAATAACTGATATCTTTTTCAGTGATATATTGCCCTAATCTTTTTACAATCATAAGAAAAAAGTCTTATAAAATTTTCTAAACTAAGAAAATAATCATATATTTGTGTATGATTAAAACAAATGTATGAAAATTTTACTCTACCTGATATGAAGTTTTTATTTCATTGTTTGTTAATCATTTTAACGTAAACCCACATACTTGCATAAAACGCAATTTTAATAAAGAGAAAAATACCCCACTTAGAATTTCTCTTGACTAATTAATATGATAAACTCATATTTATGAAAAAGAGCAGAAGACAAAGAGTAGAAGAACTTCTCCTTGAAGAAAGAGATATCTTATGCATACTCCCATTTGAAAGAAAATTAGGTTTCTCTAGAGGTATAATTTATAAGTTTATAAAATATCACAGAAAGCTTAGTACTTCAGAAATTAAAAAAATTGACAACTACTTTCAAGAAGTTATTGATAGGTATCAGGAAGAATAAAAGGTTACAAATAACCCTAAACAGCTATGAAAAAGAATAAAAATCACAACCATCAAAAAAAGTTCATCTCCCATATTGTACAATATCTACATATGGATATGCTAGATTTCAAAAAATGTAGAGAAGAAGGTAAATGCTATGAAAATATCATTTATAGATGGGTAATAAAACTATATAAAAAAGGTGTCACGCCTGAGCGTGCTATTCAGGTCATATGTCGAGCCAGAGTTTTTATACTCACAAGAAACAGTATATACCTCGCTTCGCTCCGGAATACAATACATTAACATTAACCATACAGTTTAAACTAAGTATACTAACTAAAAACTAATCCCATATGAAAATATATTTAAGTTGAGTTTTGTGTAACCCCAAAAGATATCAGGTACTGTAGCAATCATATAAGCATGGTACCGCTTCATAATATATCAATTACTAAGGGTAGTCATTTTTTTTATGGAACCGGCCATGCTTATTTATCATGTGTCTGTGAAATACCCTGATATCTTTAAAATAGAATAGTATCAAACCCCAATATAAAAAAGTAATTCAGAAAAAATCAGACTATGAGATAAATTATCAACCAAAACCAGCTTAGTTTTTTATAGCTAAAAAACTTTTTAAATACCCTTTCCCAAACTTGGACGTACTAACACTTCTATCGTCATAATTTCAAAAAAGTACAAAAGGAATATGGGAGTATTTTCACAATTGCATAGTACCCCATTTATGATATGTAGCCGTATAGAAAGTATGCTATACGATGTGCTGCTCCTGTATTCTTATTGAAAAAATAATAATCTAAAAATGAATAGTAAACAACCATAGGTGTATGTGTTGACTACTTAAATAAAGGAAAAACAGGAGTAATTGCAAATAGTAATTAAAGTTGAGTTTGTGTAATACCCCCATCTTTTGAGGTTGCTCCTGTATCCTTTTTAATAAAAAAATATGCTACCGGACGATATAAATCATATATCACCAGATATTCTCAATGGCATTTTAAAAGCATTGAATATTGATACTGGTGAGTTTATGTACCAACTTTTAAACGATAACCCAAAACAGATTATGATCTATGCTAAAATATATGCTCTAGTACATGATGTAACAAAAACCATTTGATCTATGAAAAAAATAGTAACACTAGCTATAGTTATATCAATTCTCTCTTTAATAATAACCATACTACAAGATGAATTGAGATTGAATAAGGAACTACAATATGAGAATAAACGATCGTATCCTATAGGTGTTAACCCTACAGAACATGATGCGCTTTATGAGAAAGAATTTGAAGAGGATTATAAGCTATACAATGAAGACCTATTATGAGTAATCTCATTTTTGATGTTTCCCCAAAACATCATGCCCCGTTTCCCATAACCTACCTGTAATGAACACCTACTTATGTCTATAGCTATGACTATTTTTTTAAATAAATAAGTAAGCTGCCTCGAAGCAAGCTTCGGGGCTGTTACTAAGCACAGCCCAAGTATTTAAATCCCGATTATCGGGTAAAACTTTAGAGTTATGAATATCATGTTAAAGCAAATAGAATTGATAGAACGTATTGATCAATTGATACGTCTTAATGCTACCGGCTCTCCTATGGAACTGGCAGCAAAACTAGGCATCTCTAAAACCAAACTATATCGTACGCTTTGTGTAATGAAAGAGCTCAATGCCCCTGTAGAATTCGATACCTCTTCACAACAGTATTATTATGCAGAGTCGGTAAAATTCACATGTGGTTTTCACTCCAATAAACGCTCTGTGAATCAGCTATATACTATGGTAGAAAATAGATACAAAAAAACTTTCAACTTTTTTTACCCAGTCCCGAAAAATGATACTCACAACTATTATCATTGCACATGGAGTACCTAATATTAATTATATAATTATTGCAACTATGAAAACAAAAAGGAAACATTTTATGATGTTTAACAGGGGTAAAAACCATAATCCATAACATCAAAACGATAATAATGCATTGTGCTTGCCTTACTGATTTGCAAACATTTTAAGTATAGGCTTGACACTGAAAAATTCAATCATTACTAAAATTACTTTTATGAAAAAAATAACACTATTGTTATTGCTATTGCTTTCTATACCTTTGATCGCTCAAAGAGAAAGCGGTTATCAAAACAATTTAAATTATGCTCCTTCGACACCAGAAGTAGCATCATTAGGAAAATTTATCGAGACTCCTGTGAGTCTGTATTCAGGTATCCCTAATGTTTCTATTCCTATTGGAAACGTATCCAGTGGTAGCTTGAGTTTACCTGTAAGCCTCTCTTATCATGCAGGAGGTGTTAAAGTAGAAGAAACAGCCTCTTGGACAGGATTAGGATGGAATCTTAGTGCCGGAGGATCGGTTACACGAGTAGTACGGGGAATTGCCGATGATGGTATTGGTGGATTTCTTAATACTACAAAAACAGTTGAAGACTTCTTAGCTATTCAACTTGATGCTAGTCAAATAAATCAATCTACTGAGCTTATCATAAAAGCAGTTAATGGAGAACTGGACTATGAACCCGATATGCATCATTATAACATTCCGGGATATTCTGGCAGTTTCTTTTTTAAACAGTCAGGTCAGATTATTACTATGCCTCATGCTGATGTTAGAATTAATTACTTAAAAAACAGTGCTAAAAAAATTACAGCTTGGATCATCACTGCCCCAAATGGTGTAAAATATTATTTTGGAGTATCACAAGATGGAACTCGAAAAGGATATGAAGATTTATTAGGAAGTACCTCATTAGGTGGAGGTAAGAATTTTAATGCAGGGTATACTAATGGTTGGAAACTGATGGATATTGAAGATGCTATTTCAAAGAATTATATACGATTTACGTATACAGAGAATACGTATGATACTTGTTCAGCTTCAGGTCAACAACGTTATGTCAATGTTCGGGGAGAAATAGATAGTCAAATACTTTCCGCAGGGATCAAACCTATTACGTATTATGAGAGTTTTATTAGCTCTTGGAAAATATCAAGTATAGAAAGTCAAAACGGAACGATTGAATTTATAAAAAATACCACAGAACGATTAGATCAACCGGGAGATTATAGTCTTAAAGAAATTGTTATTAAAGACTTGCACGGGAAAGAGGTTAAAAAAATCAACCTTACCTATACTACTGTGGGAGAAATAGGAAATTCTCATGCAGTTCCTTGTAGTGGTAATGATCGTTATTATAGAATGTTTTTGACTTCTGTACAAGAGTCTAAAGGTCTGGAATCTTTACCACCTTATAGCATGCAATACAATTCAAAACCATTGCCAGATCGTTTCTCTTTAGCAAAAGATTTATGGGGATACTATAATGGGAAACATAGTAACACAATTTTAATCCCTTCAGTTACCCTTTTAGGAATAAGATATGAGGGAGCAGATAGAAGCGCAAATTCTGATTTTGCCAAAGCTGGAGTTTTAGAAAAGCTAACCTATCCAACAGGAGGGTACACCATATTTGAATATGAAGGGAATACTATTGGGCAATTGGCTTTCGCAAATGATATAGCCCCTAGAGTTAGGCATCCTCTTGTTACAGTGAGCACGTCTGATCTACAGAATAATTCAATAGAGATTAATAAACCGTTTACAATTTCTCCTGGTGAGATAGTTCAAGATTTTGTTTTTATTGATGTTACTTATCCATGTGATATTACACAGCGTACTTGTGGGATTCAACTAGAATTAATTAAAAGTGATGGTTCTACAGTTGCTCTTGCTACGGATTCAAGCGTAATATTACCTCCGGGGAATTATTCAATACAAGGAACGATAACCCCTAATGATTCTGGTGATTATCCTGATTTTAGGGTTCGTGTTTATGGAGAAAAACTAGACCTTGGTTCTTTAACTACAGATGGTGTTAACTATGAGGTAGGTGGACTAAGAGTAAAAAACATCAAAAAATATGATACGGATACAAGTTATTTTGAAAAATCATATGAATACTTGAATTGGGATGGCGACAATACCACTTCGAGTTCTGGAGGAATAACATCAACTCCATTTTTTATTGAAAAAGGGGCAGTATTTAGTAATGGAACACTTTCCAGTGCAGACATTATTAGTTCATCAAGTAACAACCCTATGACTACTACCAAAAGTAGCTATGTAGGCTATAGAAATGTAACTGAATACTTTGGGACTAAGGAAAATAACACAGGTAAAAAAGAGTATAAGTTTTCATTTAATTTAGATGATGATTCTGATATAGATAGATTTCCCTATGCGCCCGTAACCGTATTAGAATGGTTACGTGGAAACCTTGAGGAAGAAAGGATATTTAAGAAAGAAAATGCTGGATATACTTTAGTTAGAAAAACTACAAATCAATATAAATACCTCAGAAATCAAAATGATATTTTTAAGAAAGAAGTAGTTGGGGTAAAAATGGGGATGCGATATGGTTTCTGGAGCAGTAAGAAATATTATACATTGAGTGAGTGGTACAAGTTAGAAAAAACTACTACTAAAGATTATTTCAAAGGAAAAGAAATTGTTACTGCTAAAGAGCTTAATTATCATGATAATGCTAACAAACACGTATTTCCTGTTGAAGAAGTTATATCAACTAATGAAAACGAATGGTATTATAACAGAAGTAAGTATCCAGAAGATTTAGTTTCCAAAACTGCTGCTGAGCAAAGACTAATTGATTTATATCGTATAAATATCCCTCTTGAAAAGATTACGACCAGAAAGAAAGGATCTTCTCCAGAGGAAATAGTTTCTAAGGAATATTTTGATTATAAGATTTGGGAAGGAGGAAAAGTATTACCGGAAAAGATAAGAGCAGCTAAAGCAAATACACCTCTTAAAGATCGTGTTATCTATCATAAATATAATGATAAAGGAAACCCTCTGGAGGTTTCTCTGGCTGATGGTCGTCATATCATGTATGTTTGGGGGTATAACAATACTCAGCCTGTTGCCAAGATTGATAACGCCAGCTATATAGGAATTTCTTCAACAGCAAGTTCATTAATTACACAGTTACAAACCGCTTCTAATACAGAAGATACTGCTGGAGAAGAAGTAACGATGCGTAATCTGTTTAAAAATCTTAGAGAGGACGCGTATTTTGCAGATGCTCAAATAACTGGATATACATATGACCCGTTAATTGGGGTAACGAGTATGACAGATCCTAAAGGGCATACAGGGTATTATAGGTACGATGAATTTAACAGACTAGAGTATGGGTTAGATAATGACCAGCATATCGCGCAACAAGTACGCTATAATTATCAAGGAGAACAAACCGCTACTTTGGGTGATGTAACCATTAGCCCAAGTTTAAGTGTAGTACAGCCAAATCAAGCCGTTACTTTTACGGCCAATACTTCAGGAAGCGGTGGTGCTGATCTTTTTACATGGTCTGTAGATGGCACACAAGAACAATGTGATGCCACGACAAGTTTTACTAAATCTTTTAGTGCTGAAGGAACATACACTGTATCAATAATAGCTTATAATGCAGAAAATAAACACAGGGTAAGTAAAACGATGAATGTAGTGGTGGCGTATCCTCCTATTGTTACCCCTATAGTAAGTGCAAACTATACTAATATTGTAAAAGGTACTACGACAACTTTTACAGCTTCGAGCATAGGAGGCGGTACAGGGAATCTGAGATACGAGTGGTATGTTAATACTATAAAGCAAGCTGGTACAGCAACTACGTTTGCATACACCCCTAATACCGCAGGAACCTATACTATGTATTTTAAAGTTATTGATAACACAAGTGGGAAATCTGTGAACAGTGCTATACGAAAACTGTATGCATATAACCCTATAACCGCAGCTAATGTAAGTGCTTCAAAATCACATATTGTACAAGGAACAACTACGACATTTTTTGCTTCTGGTATAGGAGGCGGTACAGGTTCATATTTCTTCGAGTGGTTTATTAATGATGTAAAACAAAGTGCTACAGGAACAACACTTTCGTACAATTTCCCGAATTCAGGAACGTATACTATTAAATTTAGGTTAGTTGATCGAGGGCTAGAAAACGGATATTACCAATGGGGTGCTAATGCTCCTGTCTTGAAATCGTACCCTAGTATGTCGGTAAGCACAAACCAATCTCACACCTCTATTTCTGGAGCTAATCCAAGCGTGTCGTTTAATATCACTAGTCTTACAGGAGGTTCGGGATCACGTCAAATTTCATGGAAAGTTTATAAAACTGTTTCACCTTCTCAAATCTTAGGGTCTGGCTCAAGTACAGGTTTTAGCTTCTCTAATTTTGCTACAGGTACTCACGAGTACGATGTTAAAGCCACAGTTACAGATAACCTTACAGGCCAAGTAATCACCAAACTCATGGTAGTTATAGCCACGGTTTCTTCTGATACTGGTGGTGGTACAGGAGAGCAACATTAACCTTATAACAATACAAAAAAATGAAAAAATATATCATATATATAATAATACTACTAATAGGATGGAATCTTCAGGCCCAGGTAGTACTATCAGATAAGAACTATATACATACTACAGTTCCCCAAACAGCTTTAACAATTGCTGAAATGGAGAACGTGAACTGCTCTACTATCAATGATATTGATAGAGCTATAGAAAGTGTTACCTATTTTGATGGACTGGGTAGACCGATACAAGAAAGAGCGATTAAAGCCTCTCCTAATGGTAAGGATATTGTATCTCACATCGAGTATGATGCGTATGGTAGACAAGCTAAACAATATCTAGCTTTTGAGGCAAGTAATACGGTTGGAAGTTATAAAGATGTCAATGTCAATACTGATATCAACCAGTATTATAAGGATACCTATGCTGATGATTTTCCCGGGATTACCGATCTTACACAAATTAATGCGTATTCAGAGAGCCTTTTTGATGGTTCACCACTTAACAGAGTAATAAAAGTTGGTGCACCCGGTACAGCCTGGAAAGCAAACCCCAGTAGTGATGCAGATCATGCTATAAAGACAGATTGGTATACGAATACAGCTAATGAGGTCGTGTGTTTTAAGGTAGACTTTGCCGATCCAAATGATACAGAAACTCCTAGTTTAGTAACGGATGGACACTACGCTGAAAATCAGTTATACATAACCATTACTCAAGATGAGAATTGGACTCCGGCAGATGGTAATAATCATACTGCTAAAGAGTACAAGGATAAACAAGGTAGAAT
>NZ_JACA01000079.1 GCF_000520995.1 Aquimarina macrocephali JAMB N27
CGATTACTTTTGATCGTGGATTTGAGTTTATATTCTACCCTATTCTCGAGAAAAGATTAGGTACGAAGAGTTATTTCTGCGATCCACAATCGCCGTGGCAAAAGGGTGCTGTAGAGAGTAATAATAACCGTATCAGGCGGTTTTTTCCTAGGGAGACGCAGCTTGCCAAGATCACGGATAAGGAACTTAACAAGGTATGCCAAATCATGAATAACACACCAAGAAAATGCCTTGATTACAGAACTCCACAAGACGTTTTTCAGGAGGCTTTACAAATGGTAACCTAATCCATAAAATCAACCGTCGCACTTCAAATGGAATCCTCACCCAAAATGGTAATGTCGTGTATTAGCAAAGCAGAAACATCCCCCCTCACCTCTTTAATAATGTTTTGCAACACTTTACTCGTATTACGCGAAATCTCCACAAAATCTTCTAAAAACGTGTGTTGACTCTGTTTTATGACAAGTCTATAGCATTAATGGGAACGAATATCAAAATGTGTGATTTAAAAACGGGCGATACAATATTTGTATTAACGAGTGAATAACCAAACATACTGAAATCCCATTAGAGGAATTTTGTTGGATGAACGTTTCTTGTACGAGGTGAGAATATGAAGAAATTTTTGATAGTACTAACGATGCTAATGTGCACAGGTAGCAACTTAGCAAGCAATGTGATGGCGTATTCATTTGCTTATGATCTGCTAGACTATGAGATAATGCATGGAGAAGCAGAGAGTGTAATTTATGGAAAAATTATCGAGACAGATGTTTTGAAAACTAGATATCCATTAGTTAAGGTAGAAGTTCTAGAAGTAAGAAAAAGCAATCTTGACGCTAAATATGTTTATTTTCAGTCCTTCAAGCAAATTCGTGGAGGTTTAGAGTATCTAGAAAAAGAACGAATTATTTTGTTTGCACATGAAGCTGTTGCTCAAGATGGTAAATTACTCATTCAGCCTGTAACTAAAAATACAGGGCATACATTAGGCATTGTTTTTAAAAAGGAGTTTGACAAATATATAGCTTCAGGCGGCGATGATTCAAATTTAAAAAAGATAAGCAAGTTATTCAATGAATTTTCTGCAGAAGAAATAAAAATAATAAATAATGGCGTTTGATCCAATTACTAAAATAATTGACGCAGATATTGCAGATTCAATAAGAGGTTTGGGGAAGAACCAGATTGACAATCATACTAGCAAAGCGAGGAAATGTAATGACTGAAGAAACCATCGAACAAAAAATACAGCGTCCTCTATGGGCTAAGGTGACTTATTTAGTGGTGGTGGACATGCTGCTAATACCAGTTCTGATTATTGCCCTCTTAGGGTTTGACATAGCAGGTACTATACCGAGCTTAAAGCCCCTACCTTTTCCGCCATATGGCCAATATTTCTTCATTTGCTTCATGCTTCTCCTCATATCTTGTGCGCTTAAATGCCATCTCTGTTTAAATATTCGAAGAACTTTATTCATTCTCCCGCTCATTGCGTCTTTTCTAGTTTTCATGCTTATAGCAGTAATAACACACAAAGATGACCCGTATTTTCACTGCTCGAAATATGCGTTAGTGAATGCGAGTGAATGCGATGCGTATGTTCTGCCAGGAGGAGACACGTTTATGCCTATTTTACCCCGTTTAATGAATAAGTAATTGGAGAAAATAATGACAGTAAATTACACAGATATTATTGACTTAACCGACCTTGACGCGAACCCCGCACTTAAAACTCAAGTGATCGCAGCTTTGTTGGAAATTGAAGCCACAACTGAGGGGCAATTATTGTTCGAGGATATTGAAAATATCTTCAACTTAGATATTGATATTTCTGTCAACGATACGCTTGCTGGTGCAGGGCAGTTTGATGATCTGGGGACTAACGATTTATATATTAACCCAGATCAACTGCTAAAAAGTCTGACTGCAAGAAGCGATGGCAACTTAGACATTTTTTCTCTTCATAGGCTTCTAGTGCACGAGCTTTACCATGCCTCTGATACAACCCCAAGCTCAGCCAGTCATGGCGATGGATTCAAAGAGCACCGAGCTGTTGAATTCGCAAACCTCTATATGGAAAAATATTATGGGGAAGCAAAACGCGTTGTTTATTCTGCCCCCTCTGTCACTGACACTGATGCCGTAGATGGCATTGAGGCAGAAGCATCCATTAAAATAGCAACATTTGACGGATCTGCTGACACGGGCACAGCAGACCCGATCATGCTTGGACTTATTACTTATGAAGATCAATATACGTCTCGTTACGGAAATAATGTAAGTAACCCCTTTTACCAAGCAGCACTGGAAGAAAACAATATCACCTTAGATTCGGTTACCACCGACTATGAAAAGGTGACTGGCAGTTTTACAGGCAACACTCGCATCACGGGGAATGATACGCTGAACACGGATGATGTGAAGGTTCTGTATACCTATGCTGGGGATGATGTGGTGACGGTTTCGGGTGAGCAGCTCTCGGTTGCGGGCGATGGGCGCGTGGTGTTGCTGGGCGAAGGGGATGACATCGTCTACGCAACCGGAGGAGATAACACGCTCAAAGGCGGCTTGGGAAATGATAAGCTGGATTATAGTGCTGCCTCAGTGACTGCTGGGATTGATATCAATCTGGAATCCGGCGAAGCGCAGATATCTGGCAAAACGGTCATAGAGAAAATCAATGGTTTTGAACAGGTCATTGGTACTGCCTATGTAGACACGATTACAGGCAATGTTGCTGAGAATGTTTTGAAGGGTGGGTCGGGGCAAGACGTCTATCATCTCAATGGCGCATTTGGTGATGATGTTATTGTTGACGACGGCGGGGTGTTGTTGATTGATGGTGAGGCACCTGTGTTTTCTTATAGTAAGCAGGTGGTTCAGACATCGGATAGTGAATTTGAGTGGTCTAAGGTGGGTGCTATGACTCTGGCCAACGGAACCGTTATCAGCGGTTTTAACAATCTGCTGCTTGAGGAAGTCGATAGGTTTGGTAACGAGTTGGGAAATACGATTCTTATTGAGAATTATTTTGATAATATACTGAACTGGAACTTTGATATTAGTGTGATGACTGGGGCGGTTATTAAGGGCACTAATCTTTCTGACATACTTCATGGCACTTCATGGGGTGATTTCATTATTGGTAAATCGGGGCAGGATTTTATACAAGGTCATGGCGGGAATGATACGTTAGTTGGAGGCGCATGGGCTGATTTTCTCGTTGGCGGTGCTGGATCAGACGTATTTAGGTATAGAAACCATGACGAAAGCCGGATCGTTACTTTTGAAGTCGCTTCAGATCCTAATTTCAATGAACCCCTTGCACAAACCGATACTATTTGGGATTTTACACGTGGTGAGGACAAATTAGACCTTGGAGGACTTGGGTTTTCAGGTGTTTCAGCCGTTGCTACTAGCGACCTTTACGATTTGGAGTATACGTCTTCTGACAATGCGGTTTTGTTAACCAATGTGCATTATAACTTCCACTTAATCATAATAGGAACTGAGTTTCTCGATAATTCCGATGTTATTGGATTAGGAACAGCACCGCTTCTTGTGGAAGGTGATAATGATGCGAATATCCTTTTTGGTGGTGAGTTTAACGATATACTCAAGGGCTATGGCGGGAATGATGTGTTCAGAATCTTTGATGGGAGTGATATTGTTTATGGAGGGCTGGGCAACGAAGACAAAGTCGTTTTTAGAGGTGATAGCACGGAATTTGGCTTTAGTGGGTTTAATGCGCAAACTATTATAGTCCATGACCTTGCGGATATTGCTGCGGGCGAAGATGGTCTAAATACCATTTATGAAGCTGAAATCTTAGAATTTAACAACTTATCATATTATTGGAGCGGTACTTCATGGGATTTATCTATATTCCGCCCGCCTGAAGCGAATGATGATGGCATCAGCACGGCATATGGACAGTCCGTTACGATTGATGTGCTTTTCAATGATTCTGATAAGGAGGATGATCAATTTTTTGGAGATAGTATTACCATAAATTCACAGCCTGCAAATGGCTCGGCAGTAGTCACGGCAACTGGGGCTATCATTTATAGTCCTAATAGCGGGCATGAAGGTAACGATAGTTTTAGCTATACGTTAACGGATAGCAATTTGATGACGGACACGGCAACGGTGACTGTATTTGTGGGCGATGCTCCGCCTAATGTGGCACCTTCTGCAAGTGCTGATGTGGTGACAATGAGTTACGAATCTACCACTACAATAGATGTATTGTCGAATGATGTGGATGATGGGGCGTTGGATGGGGGTAGTGTTACGATTGATACGGATCCGTTGAATGGTACGGTGCTTGTGAATCTGGATGGTACGATCACTTATACGCCTAATACGGGGTATGATGGGGCGGATAGTTTTGTGTATGCGGTGACGGATGCGGATGGTGTTGTGGATACGGCAACCGTGAATGTGACGGTCAATCCTGTGCCATCAAATTATGCACCGGACGCAGCAGATGATACGACTACGGTCGATCAAGATGCATCTATTGCGATTAGTGTGCTTGCTAATGATTCGGATACGGAAGATACCAGCTTTACTAATAGCAACCTATCTATCCATGCAAATCCAACGAATGGTGCTGTTTCTGTCAATGGCGATGGCACGATTACCTATACGCCGAGCGCAAATTATGTGGGTGTGGATAGTTTTGCTTATATGCTGACGGATAGTGGCGGGGAAACCGATATAGCGACGGTGAATCTGTCTGTTCAAGCGGTTGTGGATACAAATGCTGCGGCGACGCATAATGGTGATGCGGGTAATAATTATATTACCGCAGGCAGTGGCGCAGATGTGCTATTTGGTTATGAGGGGGATGATACATTATACGGCGTTGCTGGTGATGACCAACTTGTGGGTGGTCTGGGTGTTGATACGCTTTGGGGCTATAAAGGCAATGATACCTATGTGTGGAAATCGGGCGATGGCAATGATTTGGTACAAGAGTCTAATACATCCAGTAGTGGCACGGATCAACTGCATTTTACAGGCGGTATTACGCTCGCTGACCTCAACATTTACGGCTATACGAGCCATGATCTGAAGATTGAATATATCCCGACAGGCGAAGTGGTCACGATTACGAATCAGTATGCGGGTGATACAGATTATCTGGTTGAGTCGCTGACCTTTGATGATGGTTCTAGCTATAATTTAGTGCAAGGGGTTACTTGGCTGGGTGGTGTTGGTAATCAAAACTTATCAGGAAGCATCTATGATGATGTGATGCATGGTGGCAAAGATAATGACACCCTGAATGGCGGTACGGGCAATGATACACTCCTTGGTGATTTAGGTGATGATACGCTCTATGGTTACAAGGGCGATGACACCTATGTCTGGCAAGCTGGACGTGGCAACGATGTCTTCATTGAGCAAAACTACAGTGCCAGTGCCAATGATGTGCTGCATCTGACGGGCGGCATTACGTTCAATGATTTGAAATTATATGGATTTACCAGTCATGATTTGAAGATTGAGTATGTGCCAACGGGCGAGCTTCTTACGATTCAAAATCAGTATTATAATGATGCAGATTACCATATCGAAACATTGTTATTTGACGATGGCAGCAGCTACAATTTAAACCAAGCAGTGAAATGGCTGGGCGGTGTTGGCAATCAAAACTTGTCGGGAAGTATCTATGATGATGTGATGCATGGTGGTAAGGATAATGATACCGTTAGTGGTGGCGCAGGCAATGATACACTCCTTGGTGATTTGGGCGATGATACGCTCTATGGCTACACAGGCGATGATACGTATGTGTGGCAAGCCGGACGTGGCAACGATGTCTTCATTGAGCAAAATCACAGTGCCAGTGCCAATGATGTATTGTACCTAAAAGGTGGAATCACCTTTGATGACATCCAAATCTATGGCTATACCAGCCATGATATGAAAATCAAATATCTTCCAACGGGTGAAGTACTGACATTGCAAAACCAGTTCTATAACGATAGTGATTACCATATTGAGACGCTGCAATTTGACAATGGCACGACGTATAACTTAGTACAAGGCTTAGAGTTGCTTGGTGGCGCAGGGAATGAATCGCTTGAAGGCAGTATCTTTGATGATGTGCTGCAAGGCAATGATGGTAATGACACACTCAAAGGGGCTGGCGGAGCCGATACACTGATCGGCGGCACAGGCGATGACTCTTTATATGGCTACACAGGAGATGATACGTA
Organism: Aquimarina macrocephali JAMB N27; assembly: GCF_000520995.1. Classification (GTDB taxonomy): domain Bacteria; phylum Bacteroidota; class Bacteroidia; order Flavobacteriales; family Flavobacteriaceae; genus Aquimarina; species Aquimarina macrocephali. Next base: position 6,237 of record NZ_JACA01000079.1, read on the forward strand.
TGTCTGGCAAGCGGGCGATGGCAACGATGTGTTTGTAGAGCAAAATTACAGTGCCAGTGCCAATGATGTACTGCACCTAACTGGCGGACTTGTAGCAGCGGATGTGAGCTTCTCACAAAGCGGTTATGACCTACTGATAACCGTAGCATCCACCAGCGAAGTCCTCACCATCGATAACCAATATTATAGCGATACGGATTACCATATTGAGACACTGTTGTTTGATAATGGCAGCACGGTTGATTTGTTGGGGGTGTAGGGATTTAGAAGAGGAAGAATACCTTTTACCAGCATCTATAGATCAATGAGATTTATGTATGTATATTCAAGCCACCCTTCCCCTTCTCTATCCAGTAACATCATCCGTATATCTTGCTGTATACCTGATATTAACGTATAAATATTACGGTTATTCCGTAACGTAAAGTCGAAAATTCTTCTGATCTTGCAGGTTATAAATAAAACTATTTATAACCAAGGAGTTTCATTTACATAGACCCAATTTCCTCCATTGCTAACCCCACATAGAGCATAGGATTTGATGTTATTTTGGATTATTTTAGGATCATAACTAATAAAAATCCAAAATGATGAGAAAATTAATTCTTGCAATAATTGTATTATTCGCGACGAGTTTTATCTATGTGGGCTGTACTCCTGAATCATTAGATCAGCATGACACAGAATCACTTGAAAAAGACGAACTTGATGATGATGACATCTAAGGAGTTTGTTATTGGAGCATTAATACTCATATGCTCTTTACTACCTTATATTCATGATGCAATACCCAGAGAAACACAAGCTGGAATTTCTGGGTATTCCAGTTTAAGAGTTTTTTTATATATAACGCTAATCAATGTTTTTGGTTTAGTTGGCTGGTTGATAGCATACTTTGAAGCCAAAGGAAAACGCTATCGATTTGTAATGATTGTTCCTATCATGAACATTGTTTATCAACTCTTCATTTACATCCTCAATCTAAAGAAAACCTCTTTTAATGATTTGAATCTCAAGTTCCTGATCACTTTCATTGTTAGTGTGATGGTGTTTATATTTTATTTCATGAGAAAATTCAAACAAAGTAAGGAAAGCGCATGAGCCTCAAAAACCTACATTATGCCCTTCTTCTGGATGAGCACCGCAAAGAGCTAAAACCTGAGGAGAAAGAGAAGATCAGGCGACAGATTCGTAAAGACAGTCGCTTAGTGATTGAAAATTTACTGGATTTGCTCGAAAAGTCGATTGACAAGATTAATAAAACCGACTGATTATTCTATCGTATTCTTTTTTGCATTTTGGTTGATGATCTTCATCATTTCTTCTACTTTATCCAAAAGCTCACCCTGATTGAGCAAGATACGTGATTGTGCTTCTGTCAGTATGTCGAGACTCTTTTGAGATACATCAAATTGAGGCGAAAGTTGAGACGATAATACTTCTGCAATCTTCATAAGAATGAAATCATCTGCCTTCTTTTGCATCTCATTTTCACGAGCAGATGAATAGGTTGCATTATTTTCTGTAGAATTTTCATCCTCTATATCGGAGAAAAAGTAATAAACAGTTTTATTTATTGCTTTAGCAACATCGAGAAGAAAACTTACTTTGATATCCTTTGCTTGTAGCTTACTTTCGAGATTCTGAGGAGATATATCAAGCCTTTCAGCTACTTCACTCTGCTGGAAGCCTGACATGATAATTTTAGCCCTGAGATATTCTCCTGTCATTTTGATAAATAAATTTGTTTATAATAAACAGAATTGTTTATATTTGTGTTCAACAACGTAAACAAAGTACGTGTTTTTTCAACGATGAAGCAAATAAATAAGTATTCTAATACAAATAAAGATCTCCTAAAAGACAAATATTTCTACGGAATCGGATCGCTAATTGCCAAAAGATTGGGATTATCCGCCAGCTATGTTCGTGACGTACTAAACGAAAAATATCCTGATCGAAAAAGCAAAAGCACTCGAAAAATAAAAGAGCTAGCCACTGAATTAATGAAAAGCAAAGAAGCGTAAACCTCTTTTAAAACCAAAAATCATGAATGAGAATATAGAACTCAACAAACGAAAAAGCCAATTTCTATTTGAGATCATACAATATGTTCAGGTGGAGAAAGATGAATTTTTACAACGTGTCGCCAATCAGGAGTGCTATGAAACAATAATCTATAACTGGGCGATTCGCTTATTTGAGAAAGGCACCTCATTAGATGATGCGATTACCATTATACATAGAGCGCGGCGTTTTATTCTGATGTATAGCACTCGTCATACATTTGATTATCATATGGATATGACGATTGAAAACATCCATAGTATGTTGAGTGAATATCCTGAGTATAATGCACTCCCCTCAGATAAGAAACAGATAGTGCAACAGAATATTGTTGAGAAATTTGATCAAAAAGCGCGTCTTGAAGCCATAGAGCAGGTATTGAAAAAGATGCATCTCGAAGGGAGATTGGAGCCTGATGATAATGAGAAGAGTACATTCAAAGCGGTATTGCTACGAATTATTACCAGCATTAGGAAATGGAAACGTATTGGATATTGGCAGCATAAAAAGAAAAATCGTCCCAAATAAAATGACCAATAAAAACGCACATAAGTTGAGTTTGTGTAATTGCCCCAAAGGATGTCAGGTGCTTTGCCTCTTTAGTCTTACCTATAAGAACAAAGTACCTCGATTCCTGACGCACTGTTTAAACCTATTAGTACACTTCTTAGCCACCCTAAAACACAGAAATTTAGTTTATGATTTCTTTAGCTTTTCTTTACATAAAATTAACAGAATAAGCATTCTGAGTTCCGAAAAATGAAACTGGCAACCTTTAATATTGCATCAAGAATATCAATTTTAACAACCTAATAAAATCCAACTTATGAGAACAATACAACACAGTCCTCACCGACAATAATATCCAAACTCATAGAAGCCATGAATGGTTCACATTCTAGACACTAGAACCATGTTTCTGACTTCTTGATCACATATTTGAAAATAAGAGGCTTTTCCTCTTATCGATCCTTCTATTACTAACCCCGCTTTTGGTAATAATATATATCCGTATTAACCATTTTTTATTCACAAAATCATGAAAAAACAATTAATCCCTTTAATACTGCTTGCATGGGGCGTTCAGGCGAGTGCGCAAGTAGCCTCTGGAGACAAGCT
>NZ_JACA01000080.1 GCF_000520995.1 Aquimarina macrocephali JAMB N27
CATTTAGGGTTATACTATTATAACCAAACACTGTACTATGTTATCTGTTTATCATGATTTTAACACTTAAGTAGGCAAAAAATTAAGGTTGTTGTGTAATTATTAGTTTTTTTAATGAAAAATCGGCAAAGTTCTATAAGAGATATACTGGCATTAGCTTTGCATATGACTTGTCAAGGGCTATATGGATTATAAAACTGGAGGTTATCAAACAACATAACAGAAAAGGTATTGCAGAGTATTTTGACCTACCGAATGATTTCTTTCCTAATCCTGATGAAAAAGAGGATGAATACAATTTGATATTTAGGGGGTATGTGAATGCAAAAATGAAAATTGAGTAGCTACAAGACGATTTAGATACATCTCAAGCTCGATATTCAACAAGGTTGTTAATGAATAATTTGATCTATGATAAGGAAAATAAAGAGCGAAACAATGTTTATGTGGTAATGAGTCCCAATACAGAAAATTATGTCCAACACTATTTTGCCCCATTATACTTAGACCGTTTAATGAACTACCCCGATGCAAGCATACGAGGTATCAAAACAATTTCAATTGGTTAGACTTATGCAACATCTTATGATCTTTCTCAATTCCTAGATCTCTTACAAATTTTGAAATTGTACTATCATCTCCAAACTTACTTACTGTATTAATAAAATATCCACTTGACCAAAATGAACCACTCCACAATCGCTTCTTGATTTCAAGATGCAACCGAAATAACTCTATTACTGTAATACTTTTCAACCTCTTTATTATTTGACTTGGACTTTTCTAGGACAAGACACATACTGTAGAGCGACACAGACATTACATTAATTTGTTTTTTGCTACAAGCTTCTCTAAAGCTTTTCGCATCAAAACCAACATCCAAATTTAAGAAAAACCCCTTAATAGTTTTATTAGCTTGTTCTGGGGTTAATTTTACCATCTTAGACTGCACTTCTACATCTTATAAAGCATCAGACAAACACCATTTCCTGTAATAGTAGTAAACTGAATTCCACCTAAAAGAATCTCGCTTAAAAAGTGCTTTTAGATGTAATACACACTTGTTTTTAATTTGTAAATAATTTTAGTAAACTCTACCAATCGAACTTTAGTGGAAATCCTTGTTTGTTTTAGTGGGGTATATTACTATTTCTATCATGATTTTGTTTAATACTAGATACAAAATAGGTTGTTTTTATGTATTTTACGATTGAAAACACAAATATCACCAACCTAGTTGTTATTCAGTTAAAGGGTTTAAGTCACTTCGTAGCGAACATTTTATAAAAACTACAAAGAGGAAAAAATCACTATTTTTTTTAGAATTCAAAATACTACTTTAGCTACATGGATATATTAGATATATCACCTTTGTTAAGTTTAATTTTAGGTGTATTTTTGTTAACATTTATCTTGTTTAGAAAAGGTGGATTAGGTAAAGATAAAAAGATTAGATTTGTTTTAGCTACAATAGTTTCTGTCTACACATTAACGGCTTTAGATTATTACTTCACTATTAATTTAGAAGGAGACACACCTTATAGCTATATATCCTATTTACTTACACATTTATTAGGTTTCTTTCTTTATTATTTCATTGTTTTATTTACAAATACAAGTATTAATCTTAAAAAGTGGTTACCAGTTGTTGTTAGTTACACAATTTTAAGATGGGCATTTTTATATCCTCTTTTTCAATACGAAACATTCAAAGAGTATGTAAATTTTATGGAAAATTCTGGTTATGATACATGGATTGTTTGGGAATACCTTTTAGTAGCTTTAGTCAACATATTACTATTCATACTAACCTTTTTTAAATTAAAACAATCTCCGTTAATAAAATGTATTTAGATGAAATTCAATCATTTAGATATGGGTGGTTGAAATTAGTGTTTAGTGCGTTTGTGTTATTGCAAATAGGAATTTTCATAAGTGATATTATAAGGAATTTCAGAGTTGAAAAAGCTGCAATGTTTGCAAGTTATGAGACCTATATGAAATTTGAGACATTACTAATTACTATTTTCTTCTTTGTTTTCGCATATTCAATTATGCATTTTCCAGTGTTTGCTTTTACAGGGAATTTCGAAGATTTACCAGCATCTACTAAAAGTAAATATCCAAATTCTTCATTAAAAGATTCCTCAGACCTTTACAATGAAATTTACACACTTGTTAGGGAAGAGAAGCTATACCTAGATTTCGATTTAAAACTAAATGTAATAGCAAAAAGACTTGATAAATCTATTCATCATATCTCTCAAGCTATAAATCAGAATGCACAAATGAGCTTTCCGGATTTCATTAATAAATTTAGAATAGAGGAAGCTAAAACAAAATTACTTCAACCAAAACCAGATACAATATTTGCGATTTCTTTAGATGTTGGTTTTAATAGTAAGGCTGCGTTCTATAAGGCGTTTAAAAAAGGTACTTTACTAACACCAACTGAATTCAAAAAAAAACATAAAGCCTAACTTCTATCTAAGTTTGTCAAACAATAAACTACCGATAAATCAAGGAATTTTTTTTGTTTCGTATTATAGGAGTCCACATTTATACTATGTGTTTTAAGATACTTTTGTCTTATAGTTTTATAAAAAACAATTGTTATATAGGTACAGGTAAAATGAAAAATATTACAACATCAATTTTAGTCGTTATTTGAATTCAGTTAAGCTCGAAGAACAAAAATGGAAGAAACATGTGTTAGCGGATAAAGAAGTCGTTACATTGATTTATTAAAAAAACGGAAAATACTCCGGAAAAATTACTTGGTTGAAATAACCAAATGATGAAAAAGGAAACCGATTGCAGATATTTAAAATTTGGGTGAGACAAAAAGCCCTTTAATGAAACTGAAACTTGGATTAGGATAGAATAAGCTCTACATTAATAATCCTTATTAAATCTGTTATATTGTTTATTCCCAGCTTAAAAACGAACAAGACAAGAAGCTAATTAATTGAAAAACATGATTTTTAGCTTTTATAAACTATGTGTCTTAACAAAGACCAAAAGTCAGAAATATCAATCAAGTACTGAATTTTAAAATACAAAAGAAACATGAAGAAATTTTTAATTTTTGTTATCCTTCTAATAGTTTTTTTGCCAATGTTCAAAAGAGAATTTAGATATTCCTATAAATGGCAATAGAGGTGACTTAAAAAGTTATACGAAAGTGACAAGTATGACTATTGATAACATTACTAAAATTAATGAAGAATATAGAAATGAATGGAAACATTTTCTAACCTATGACATTGATATTTATTCAATTGTTTACAATTCTCTTTACAAAAATAATTTGGTAGAGTTATTAGGTTTGATAATCGTTCCTTCTTCAATAGATAGCTTAAGCCTTATTCAGTACCACCACGGAACGATGATCCCAATCGCTTCCGAAAATGGAGAAGGGATAAATGATGCACCCTCCTTATTCAAAGGTCAAGCTCCTCAAAAATATGCAGATTTTTATGAAACAAGATTACTTTGTACCATCATGGCTTCTAATGGGTTTATTGTATCTGCTCCTGATTATGCTGGTTATAATGTAACGGCTCACCTCAATCACCCATATACTTTTCATCATGAGTTAGCAGAGAGTTCAGTGGATATGCTCAGAGCTACCGAGAGTTTGATTAAAGAATTAGGTGTAAATTATTCTACCAAAATCTTTTTAGCAGGTTGGTCAGAAGGCGGTGTAGCATCTTTAGCTACACAAAAATATTTAGAAGAGTTATATAATGGCGAATTTAATCTTATCGCCAATGCGCCTTTTGCTGGACCTTATGATTATGATACTTTTGGTATAGATGTATTTAAAAAGAAAGATGAAAAATGGAGTGAATTAGGTATATATAGTTGGGCAGGGCACGTGTGGAACGAATTTGGAAATATTAACAGGCCGGCAGACCAAATATGGAATTTTGAAGTAAATCACCCAATAGAGGCATTAAATTTACCATCAAGTATTCCTTCGCAAGTTTTTAAATCAAGCTTTATTGACAATATTGAAAATGGAAACGATAGAGAAATCATTTCCATCATGGAAGAAAATGATTTGATTGACGGTTGGACACCAAAAGCAAAAGTCTTTTTGCATCATGGGATAAATGATGATATTGTACCTTATTTTAACACTGAAAACGCCTACAATTCATTTCTTAATAATGGATCAGATGTGACTTTGTATAGATATGGAGGGAACCATTGCACACCAATTTTTGAATATTTAACAAACCTACTAAAAGATTTTAATCAGCTATAGGTATGAAATCTATTAAATGTTTAATTCTCTTGGTGTTTAGTGTAACATTGGTGAACAAGGTTTCAGGACAAACTCTAGCAAATTTTAACTTCTTAGAACACACATATCTTTTTCATAATCCTGCCAAAGTCGCTTTGAACTCAACAGAGATTGTTTATATAAATAGAAGGAAAACAAACACTACTGTTTCAAGCCCTATGTTTTCAAAAAGTTACTTAAGTGTTAGTCAGCAATTAAAAAATATAAAAGGTCTTTTTCATTTAAATTACTTTTTTGATCAATATTCCTTTTTCAATCAAAACATTATTTCTATAGGTTACAGTTATCCATTAGAAATTTCTAAAAATCATTCCTTGTCGATTGGTATAAGGTTTAATGGAATCATTAATACTATTCAATATGACCAGATTAAAAATATAAATTTTGAAACATTACAGGAAACAAAATTTCATCCTGATATTGATTTAGGCGTTTATTATACATGGAAAAACCTAAATATTGGAATCGCATTAAAAAATATCAGTTCTCCTGCTTTAAAGGTAAATAAGATTTCTTATATAGAAATCCAATTACAATTAACTACTTTTTATTCTATAAACAATTGTTAAAAAATGACTGGTTTATAAAACCTCAAGTTCAAGTCATCGAATACTATTATCGATTATACAAAGCAGGCTTAAATTTCGGATTACATGATAAATTTGAAGCAGAACTTACTTTTGATGTTCCTTCATATCATTTGGGGTATAATGCGGGTATTTATGTTAGCAAAATGATTGGCGTTTTTACATCATTAAATCATAGTTTAATAACAGACACCAAACATTTTGAATTAATGCTTCAACTTAAGATATGAAAAAAGGGTTGCTATAATCATGTAGATGGGTTACTATCTTACGATCACCACATCACCTTTCATATAACCATAAATACAGGTTTCGTAAATGATGGTTCATCAAATCGAAGTTTTTCTCTTTTTTAAATAGTCTATCATAGAAACACATCCTTTTCTTTCAAGTCTGGATATTGTAATGGGAGTAACCTTTATAGGGTTTTGAGGTACTTTTCAATCTCTCATTCTAGTTGTACTCCAAGTATTAAGATTGTCTATGTTTAGTTCCTAATCGAATTAAGTTATTGTGCTTAACTCTGGCTTTTCCCAATTATTCCATATATAGTATCGAATCCGATTTCGTATCCACTTATCTAACTTTTTAAGTTTCGTAAACTGTTGGTGAAGTGATAATTGGTGCCATCCTGTATAGACCTTTAGCAAGCCTATCCGGGCATTCTTTCATTGATATAGATTTGATTTTTCTGGTTAAACCTTCAAGATCACGCTTATATCTATTCCAACTAATTTTGTTTGCAACTAACTAGTACTGCCCTTTACTACCTTTTTGTAGGCTGGTACGAATTCATATACTAGTATTACAAAGCTTATAGATCTGTGCACCTCTTTTTGCCTTATTCATCAATAATCTAAATTTATCTCTTAAAGAAACAAATTCTATGAACAACTTCCTTTGCTTTGTTTTTAAATCTTGTATACACACGAAATCATCTGCATAACTTATATAGCGTAATCATTGATCCTGCTATTCCTTATCCGAAACATCTAGATCATAATGGACTTATTGGAATTGCTTTTCAGCGTTTATAAATCCAAAAATAAGGGTTGGAGATATAAAGATTTTGCAACCACAGATGAGGGAAGCGCCTCTGATTTAATCATGAAACTGAAACAGTGTACTTTTCAGGAAGCACTCTCGATACTTAACCAAGATTTTAATTTGCAATTGGTTGAAGAAGATACCAGTCATAATTTTACAATCCAACTTCAAAAAGAATGGGATGCCTCCACAATCTTGAGTATTGGCTTTCTTATGGAATTAGTTCTTCCTTACTTAAAAAATTAATATCTACCCTATACGACCTTTTACAAGATCTAAGCATGGTGGTAATCCAGTTACTTTTACCGTAACCAAACAAAATCCTATCTATGGGTATAAGATCAGTGACTGTTGTTATAAACTCTATATCCCATTAGCATCTCGCTGTAGGTTTGTATGGTTAGGCAACAAACCACAGGATTATATCTTTGGATATAATAAGCTACGACAAACCGGAACCATGGTGTTTATCACAGGAGGTGAAAAAGACGTGCTCTCGCTCTATGCCCAATCTGAATATGTAGTCTATTTTAATAGTGAAACTGCCAATCCTCTTGTAAAATTGATCGAGAATCTAAAGGCACGATTCGAAGAAGTCATTGTACTTTATGACATTGATAAAACAGGAATTGCGCAATCTAAAAATTATGCAAAAACTACGGATTACAACGTATGGAGTTACCTCATAAACTTATCGCTAAAAAGGGTAAAGATATCTCTGATTTCTTTAAACTAGGGTATACCATAAGGCGACCCTCAAATAGTAATAGAGTGTAATGAAACCACCAAAGAAAAACACTTGAGGTTTTCTAGAAAAAATGTCGAATAATTTACCCTTCTTTTTTCAGTAGATGAAGATATCGACCATGACCGATACGCTCAATATATCCTTTTTCTACAAATTGGTTAATATAACGTTCCGTAGTTTTTTCTGGTAGTTGAAGCTGTAAAGCTACGCTCTTATATTCCTGGGTAGTAAAAGAAGTGGGCAATCCATCCAGAAAACTTTCTTTTTTGGTTTTACCCCTGGAGAGTACGGTTTGTTTTTCTGGCAAATACCGATACACCTTTTGGGTATGTGCCAGTAAATTGTCTACAATGGCAATAGCATTTTCCATATCAGCATCCTGGCAAGATAGCATGTTGGAAAGTGTGCCGTTTTCCAATGATCGAATGTTAGTGAAGATTAGTATCATACGATAACAGATCAATCCCAACCGTAATAAAGAAGCTTCCAACCCTGTCTTTTTCAGGAATTGGAATTTATCATACTCTTTACTAAAAAAAAGTATTGAACTGCTTTATTTGGTGCGGTTGTAAGTGAACCCTGATTTCGGTCCCAAAACTTTCCAATGTTTGATAGTATTGTAAATACCGGTCACCTAGTGCATCAAAAATGTTATCCAATGAGTGTTCATTAGTATTGGCAAATACGTTTCTCCATTGTTTTTGCCGTTGCATCTCAAAAAAGATAAACCGGCTAAAGAGTCCATTTTCTGCATCCGGCATTAAAGACAGTACCTGATCTGCTGTACCAGAAAGTACTGCGGATAGTTGTGGATTTTTAATATCTACATATTCACTTGCTGTACAGCGATAGTAACTTATTTGTTCGTGGTGGAATGCTTTTCTTAACCCATCACTATAATTTCCATGTTCACTTTTAAACGCTTGTGCAAGGGTATCCCCTTCCGTTTCAAAGATGAGCCCTTTTTCATCATTATTTGCCAATAATTCAAAAGCTCCTGTAGCACTACTATTGGCAGGGATAAATAAGAGTTATTCCCTGGGTTTTTCAGGTTTTGGTGGAGTC
>NZ_JACA01000081.1 GCF_000520995.1 Aquimarina macrocephali JAMB N27
TATCTGCTGTTGGGGCTGTAAGATCAATAGTTACTACTCCGGCTCCACTATTACCTCCTGCATCGGTAGCTACAACATCTAAAGTATCATTATCTGTTAAGACTGGTAAACTACCACTTGTAGGAACGACTACTCCAGTATCAATACTCCAATCTCCGGCAGCATCTGTAGTTACGGTATAAGTAACTTCTGGGGTACCATCACCATTCTCATCTACCGTAATCGTTAAAGTTTCATTAGCCTCTCCTGTCCCGGTTAAGGTAGGTGTAATATCATTCGTTGTAAACGTATCTGCAGTAGGAGCGGTTGTGTCAATAGTCACTACTCCTGCTCCACTATTCCCTCCGGCATCAGTAGCTACTACATCTAAAGTATCATTATCTGTCAATACCGGTAAACTACCACTATCTGGTACAGCAACTCCAGTATCAATACTCCAATCTCCGGCGGCATCTGTAGTTACGGTATAAGTAACTTCTGGGGTACCATCTCCGTTTTCATCTACCGTAATGGTTAAGGTTTCATTAGCCTCTCCCGTTCCGGTTAAAGTCGGAGTAATATCATTCGTTGTAAAGGTATCTGCAGTAGGAGCGGTTGTGTCAATAGTTACTACTCCTGCTCCACTATTGCCTCCGGCATCGGTAGCGACAACATCTAAAGTATCATTATCTGTCAACACTGGTAAACTACCACTATCTGGTACAGCAACTCCGGTATCAATACTCCAGTCTCCGGCGGCATCTGTAGTTACGGTATAAGTAACTTCTGGGGTACCATCACCATTCTCATCTACCGTAATCGTTAAAGTTTCATTAGCCTCTCCTGTCCCGGTTAAGGTAGGTGTAATATCATTCGTTGTAAACGTATCTGCAGTAGGAGCGGTTGTGTCAATAGTCACTACTCCTGCTCCACTATTCCCTCCGGCATCAGTAGCTACTACATCTAAAGTATCATTATCTGTCAATACTGGTAAACTACCACTTGTAGGAACGACAACTCCAGTATCAATACTCCAATCTCCGGCGGCATCCGTAGTTACGATATAGGTAACTTCTGGGGTACCATCTCCGTTTTCATCTACTGTAATGATTAAAGTTTCATTGGCCTCTCCTGTCCCGGTTAAGGTAGGTGTAATATCGTTCGTTGTAAAGGTATCTGCAGTAGGAGCGGTTGTGTCAATGGTTAAAGTCACAGAATTAGAGGTAGTAGGTGAACAAATGTAAGAGTCATCTGTTACAATCACCTGATATACATATCCATCTTCAGTTGCAGTTGCTCCTGTTAATGTTAATATTGCAGTATCACTACCTGTGTAAATATCTACTACATTGGCTGGGTTAATAGAAACAAAGCCTCCACCACTTTGATCATCAACCTGCCATTGATATGTATAATAATTTATATCTGGTTCTACCTCAAACGTTACTGAACCTACTCCATTAGTTGTTATGTTAACTGGTTGTGTAGTTATCGTTGGTACCGTTCCGATCTGTTGAAAATCAAACTGTGTATTATTTGTTGGCGCTATACCATCTGCATTAGCAGGAGTGGTATATGCTGCTGCCATAACTACTCCATTAGCATTTACTGTACCTGCTCCTACTGTTAACGGTTCTGCTGCTGTGTTTGAAGGGTTATACACTCCGCCATCACCCCCATCAGCATTTGCATCGGCATACCCTTCATTGGCATCACTACAACCATCACTATCACTATCTAATGTTATATAATCCAAACTACCATTACTACCTGTATCTGTTGGAGTATTCCCTACCCCTCCATTAGCTAAAGAAGGAACACCATTGGTCGCTGTATTATTTGTATTATTATCGTTATCATCGTGTCGACCTTCTTGTCCTAAAGCACCACTAAGAGTTCCCCCCGCTTCAATAACATCATAAATTCCATCGTTATCACTATCTAAATCCAAATGGTTAGGAACTCCATCTCCGTCAAAATCAAAAACAGGATCCAATGTATCACAAATCCCATCTAGATTACCATCTAAACAAACAGGTACGGTTCCACTTCCATTATTATCGAAATCTTGGTAGTTAGGAATACCATCATTATCTGCATCTATAGAAGGATTTACTCCTAATGTATTTTCTACTGTATCCAAAATCCCATCGTTATCATCATCAATATCTATGAGATTTCCTACATTATCATTATCTGTATCTAATGTTGTAAATATTATCGTTACAGAAGATATTGATATCGTACAACTTGTTAATGAATAATCAAATATGTAAGTCCCATCGGTTAATGTATTTGTATCTACTGTTCCCGCAGAGGAGTCAAAGTTACTTCCTGGATTATCACTTGCTCCATTAAGGCTCCAAATACCAAATGGTTCTGGAGTTCCTAAAAGATTGGATAGCAAATTTATTGTACCATCTCCTAAAGTCGCATAAATTGTATTGTTTATACCAGAGTTTGGCGATGCCTGAACCGAAACAGTTACAGAAGTTATAGCATTAGTAATACAAGAGCCTGTTGCAGAAACCGTATAATCAAAGGTGTATATACCTCCCGTTGTTGGATCATATGTTGCTGCTCCCGCATTAAAATCACCTCCTGGGTTATTAGGAGAAGACCCCGAAACACTCCAAGTTCCTCCAACATCGGCACCTGTAATCAAAGAATTAAGATTAATTACTGTATCTCCAGCGCAGGCAAATTCATCTGTTCCAGTACCAGAATTAGGCAGGTCATTAACTGTAATTTGTACTATATCTTCTGTAGCACAACTAACCCCATTATCTCCTACTATTCTAAACCAGGTAGTTTCATTAACTATCCTTGATGGTGTTAATGTATTATTTTCAAAAGCTCCTGACCAAGGCCCGGCTGGACCTGTTGTACTATATGACCATTCGTATCCTCCTGCTCCACCAACACCAATACCATCAGATAATGATATTGAATTATCAACACCTGGAGTTGCTGGTGTAAAAGGTACTACATAAATTGAAGCTGAAGCTGGCGTACATGAATTATCGCTTATTCCAACAGATATTGAACCACTGGTATATGTGACAACATTACCTAATCCGTCATCGAATATTATTGTGGCACCATCCAATGTACCTGTATCTGCTCCTACACAATCATAAATCTGGACTGCCCACCCTCCTGTTCTAGCATCAAAACCAATGAAAGGGGACCAATCAATGGTAAAAGTTCCAGTACCATCAAAATATTGATCATGAGTCCCTGTTAGAGGTGCTGGTTGTGCACAAAAATTAAATACACTTCCAACTGCATCATTTGTAAATGTTAAATTAGTTACATTATCACCAGAATTACAAGTGTTCCCTTGATTCGGTCCTAAAGTAACTGTAGTATTTCCATCGGGAGCAACTGCAAAAAAACCTAAGTCAGAAACATAAGTATGCGTGGCATCAAATGTTACACTAATCTCTGTTGTAGCAGTAATAGGAAATGGTCTGGGTACCGGATCATAATATGTGTATATCGGATTGGTAACGGTGCCGGCACCTGCCAAATTTACAGTATCTCCTGCACATGCGTTTTGTGGCGCACCCGCATCCATAACTAAAGATGAATTCCAAATCCATGCTCTACCTTCTTCTACCGTACCTCCATCATTTCTTACTACAAGATATCCTCCATCAGCCAAACCTGTCTGTACAGGAGTTGAACCTAAAGCAAAAGCATCATATGAATTACTAGTAGGGTTAAAAATATACCAATCATATATGGTTCCCGCTGATCCAGCAGGACAAACTAATTCTCCTGATCCAGAATCAAAAACAAATATTGGATCGTCAGAATTTGCAGATTGTAATGGATTTGCATACGCAGTAACCAGTTCTCCACAAGCCGAAGGAGAAGTAAGTGCTATTTCTGTATTACTCATCTTAATAACAACTACAGTTGTCGAAGCATTACTACATGGTGATGGTCCCGTTACATCATACCTAAAAATACTTCCTCCTAAAGGTAAAGTAGCTTCATCCACTATACTACCAGCTAACGCCCCTGTAGTATTTACATCCACCCATGTACCACCTGCGTCTTCAGTGCCATCCAAACCTGTAAATAAATCTGTTGGTCCATCACCTACAAAAATTATTAGTTGACCATTAGTAGATCCTGATCGTGGCCCCCTTGTTATAGGAAAGGATGCAGTAGCTATATTAGAGGTACCTCCATAAAAATCTGTTATCTGAATATCAATCAATCGATTTACTCCTGTGGTTGGATTAACCAAATTATTTAGATAAAAAATATCATCCAATACCTGTCTAAATTCTGATACTGTAGCATTACCATCATTAGTAATTGTTAAACTAGTAGTATTATTTCCAGAAACCAAAATACCAGTAAATCCTCCCGTCATAGTAAGTTCTTCCTGACCAATATCCTGTTCATTTGTAAGTGTAACTGTCATAGACTGAATTCCATGTGGAGCTACCAAATCTGAAGTTGCGCTTGTATTGGTATTATCCAATGGCTCCCATCCTGTGGAACAAGCCGTAGAATTAATATCAATTCCTCCAGCTCCCGTAACATTTGTTGTATCTAATCTTAACCATGGATTTGGTGATAAATCCATTGTAAATGGTTCTCCAGAAGCGGCTTCTGTGGCATCAGTAGCATAATATTCTACCGATAAAGTAGTTATTGCAATATTACTCTCTACTGTCCAGTATGTTCCTGCAGTAGTGATTGTACTTTTAGAACCTATATGAATTTCTGAAGTATTATTATTACTTACAAAATGTCCTTCTTGGGGGTTTGTTAAGCTTCCTGAAAATAAAGCGCCCGCATTAGGGCTAGAAATTTTTATATTTTCAGTTCTAATAAGATTACTATGTTCCTGAGAACTCAAAATAACATGCACAGGTTCACTAAATGTATAAGTATAAGTATTACCAGAAACTCCAACTGTAGTTCTGGCATTATTAAAACTATTTGCCAAAGTTGAGCTTGGCGCAACTGCATTAACCGTACCTCCTACACTCGATGAAGATGATCTAGTGATATCAACTGTTACAATAGTTACCCCATCTCCTATCGAAGACAAACTACTCGTCTGAAAATTATTCTCTGGAACTGTACCCGACAAAGACCCCCAAGTAGTAACCACCTGAGCACTTATCTGACTACCAAGAAATAAAATGAAAATGAAAAAGAAAAATGGCCTCTTTTTACAATGTAAGAATTGAGTAAAATTTATCATAAACTTGTATTATTAGATAACAAATATTATTAGATAATAAAAGGTAAATAGTCTTAAAAATTGAAAAATAAATTATTCGAAATTAACATATATTTTTGTTAAAAAAATAGAAAACAATGCTGAAAACATCATTTTTATCGATGAAATGCTCTTTTTGTTCGACAAAAGGTTTTTCTCTCTATTAACAAAATATCTTGGTTTTTTTGTTATTCATACGCAAACTCCTCTCTTTATGAAGGTTAAATCTCAAAAGAAATCTATAAGCATATTTATCATCGAAATTAGCAGTGATTTCCCCTGTTTTTCCCTGGATATTATGAGAGTTTTTTTCCTCTATTAACACTGAAGAAGTTTCTAAAAAGGAATATGCTATAAAAGAATATGTTCCCAGTAAGATGGTAATTATCCCGGTTAAAAATAACGCTCTGTAATTAGGTGAGTTATCAACTTGTTTTTGAATATAGCTTATATGGATATTCTGGATAAAAGAAAATATATCTTTTGATATAAAAAAAAGGAACCTCATAATGGTGGTTTAGTTTAAAATTATCGTTATTCAAATCCTTACAATTACTGGCTCGCCAAAAGTTTTATAATTGCTGGATTGTTTTTTAGGTATTTGTTATTGTTAATTCATTTTTGATATTTTTTAGTGAGAAATACTATCACTTACTCACTAAAAGTTTATGTGTATCTAGTTTGGAAAGAAAAACATTGGAATGCATTATACAATTTTAACAATAGTATCATTAGGCGTTAAAAAATAAAATACATCAACAAGATGAAATAGGAAATATATTTATTAAATGTAATTTTTTATATACGCAACAATAATTTTAAAAATAGTGACTTATATCATGTTTTTCTTAACATTATAAATTTATATATAAATTCTTAATTATAAATACACTGAAAGCTCAAAATAAATATGGTTTTACCATAACAAATGCAGTATGATTGGCTATTGATACAAGAAGAGGGATGGATTTTAAGAAATTGTAATAGATATTATCTTACCTATTCTTTGAATTACACATAGTAACATATTCTTTAACAGAAAGTTAAAACGACAACCAGGGTGTAATGTTATTTTCACTAAAAGAAACGAGGTGTTAGCATTCTATTGTATTTTTTGAAGAGTTCGAATCTGAGAAAGACTTCATAACTCCCATCATTAAATTGACTCTGACCTAACTCGGTGGTTTCACGATCATATGCAAAACCAATCATCATAGCATCTGAAATCTGAAATCCTATAGAACCACTTAATGCAGCACTCCATCGATAAGCAGCTCCCAATGTCAAACGATCGTACAATAAAAAATTAGCAGAAATATCTACCTGTAATGGTGCGCCAAATACCAACTTACCTAAAATTGCCGGCTTAAATTTTACATCATCACTCAAATCAAAAACATGACCTGCTATTAAATAATAATTTATACGTTCCTCTGCCAAAAAACTAACAGCATCACTAGTACTTGTGGTAGTACTCTCATCAAAATGGTTCGTCTCTAATAAATTAGGAGCACTTAAACCTACATAAAACTTAT
>NZ_JACA01000082.1 GCF_000520995.1 Aquimarina macrocephali JAMB N27
AGCATCACTAGTACTTGTGGTAGTACTCTCATCAAAATGGTTCGTCTCTAATAAATTAGGAGCACTTAAACCTACATAAAACTTATCAGTATGATAATAAACACCAACGCCAACATTTGGACTAAACTTATTGTCTATATTACTCTCAA
>NZ_JACA01000083.1 GCF_000520995.1 Aquimarina macrocephali JAMB N27
TTCCCTAAATGGTCTTGGTTTACGCAAAAAAATTAACGGTATACCCTTTTTTTACATGGATACCTGCTCAAAAGCAAAAAATAAGAACGTTCTATTCGGTCATCTATCTGTCTGCTATGCTAAAATAATAATTTAGAGTGTACCCACATTACAGGATTCTGTATTTGTTACTTCTAAAGCCAGCCGCATGATCAAAGCTATCTTTACATAATCCTTATTATACCCGCACTTCCCTTTAGTCAGGGGCTATAACAGGGTTTATATAAAATAGCCGCGCACCGACTGCTATTATTGAAGATTTTGACTTCTAACAAGCTATTTTTAGGAGAGATATTATAGTATTATACACATATAATCGTGTCGTAGACGTGATTCTAAGCATTGTGGGGTCATTCAATCGCCATTAAGGCTAGTATTTTAATAAAAAGCGGAAGGCCTACTACATCAGCCACCGCATTCCACTTTTTATTAAAATATTTTCCGTTTGAGTAAGATCGATTGATCTTGAAGCTGAAGTGCGCAAAGGCTGTAAGCGTAGTGCTTCAGCTTCAAGATTGATCATAGCTATCTGGCGATTGAAGATGCCTGCGTGGCGAACGCAGAAGACAAAGGCGTAGCCAAAGCGTAGTGGAGCAACCGACACACAAAAAGGAACGTAGTGGTTTTGTGTGCCAGACGATTTTTATGTGTTCTTCTTTATCAGATATTAACTTCCACATAAATAATCGGCTAGGTTGCGACTAAGCGGCGTAGCCCATGAAGTAGCGGTTTTGCTTAATTTAGTATTTAGCGTTAGCGTACCTTATTGTTGTTAAGCAAAAAGAGAGCTGCGGGTGATAGAGGAAGGAGTCCCGCGAAGACCAGTAATAATTGCTGACGACCAAAGGTGAGGAAGTAATTATGGTGCGATAGCAACTGGCGAAGCAGGGAACGAGTGACGAAGGAACACCTTATAACAGCTTATGGGCAAAGACTTTTTTGTCTGCGCCCATAATAATATTCCGACCGTAGGGAGTCACTTGGTTATTATACTACTTGTACGATAAAAGCAGGATTTGTGATAACCAGTAAATACTATCTTCATGGTTTTTTTCTGATAAGGTCAGTTGATGTATTGCTACAGCTAAGGAACTTTGTAAATAACTTAATTCCTCTTTGTCGGTAATGATGATTTCTATTTTCATAAGGATGGTTTTTTGTAGTTTAATGTATTGGATGGAACTGGTTAATAGCTTCGTGGAGGCTTTCCAGATTGTTTTGTTTATAGGATTCTGTAGAACCAATGTGTTTATGTCCTGCCAGATATTGAACCTTACGGATATTGTATTGACCTAACCAATTACAGATCACAGAAGCCCGTAACTGATTTACATTAATGACTTTATGATTGATCTTTTTTAACCTTTTTAAGATTCCTACTCGTAGCAGGTCATTAAAGCACTTTTGTGGGATTAATAATTCTTGATTGTGCAGATCGTTGTTTTTGGCTATTTGTGGTCGGATTTGGTCTAGGTATTCGATAAAATCAATGATTTGCCAAGGTTTTAACTCTATTTCTCTGGCATTACTCCTACGGGTTGCAGGAACATAGATTTTACCTTTTTTTAGTTGTACATTTTCTAAGTTCAGGCTTTTTAGATGGGTAGCGTTTAAACCTTGGTATACGATCAGCCCAACAATAATTTTATTACGTTTTGCTGCATATCTAGCAAAGCCGTTAGCGTTCCTGTTAAACTTCTCGGTTTGATAACTGTAGTATAAATCTTCTAGCTCGTCTGGTTCTAAAAGATTGTGCAACATCTTTTTTACAGTGCCTTTTACAGATACATCTTCTAATGGGTTTTCGCTTCGCTCTGCTCTCTCTATCAGGTAATCAAAATAGTTTCTAATCGTTACCAGGTGATTATTGATCGTTTGGGGTTTGATCTTTTTTTGTTGTAGATGCTTGATGTACTTCATACAGGTTTTATAATCGATTTCGCTTGCTGTAATCCTTCGTTTTTTAAGCCATCCCGTAAATTCTGTAATACGTTTTAGATAATGTACTATTGTGGTCTTACTATAATTTTCTTGGTGTAAATACTCTCGATATTCCATTAGTTTTCTTTTAAAATATGTGTATAGATTTGTGTGGATTCTAGGCTGCTATGTCCTAAAAACTGTTGTATATCCTCGATCTTCATACCTGCTTGTAAAAAGTGAGTGGCAATACTGTGACGTAAGGCGTGTGGTGTAATATTTCTTTCGATCAAGCTTCTGTCTTCTGTGGCTTTAATAATTTGTTTTAGATCGGTTTCTAATGTACCACCGCTCATTTTGCTGCTATGTTCGGTAATGAATACATAGTTACTTTCACTGGATTTTTTAAAGTTCATTCTTGTGTCATAGATATAATCTTCCAGTATTTGCAGGTTGTGTAGATTGATAGGGATAAAGCGTTCTTTATAGTTTTTACCTTTTCTAACATAGATTCTCTCTTTATCAAAAAGGATATCCGATATTTCTAAGTTCAGCACTTCATTTCTACGCATACCACAACTGTACAGACAGACCAACAATGCTTTTTGTCTGGCTCTAAATCTTGGTAATGGATTACTGTAGCCTGTTGCCATAAACAGATCTTTGATTTCTTCTGGTGACAGTACATTTAGCTTTTCTACTATAGTTTCCTTTTCTCTTTTGATCGGTAGGTTAAAAGGTTTTGCATTGTGCTTTTTTAAGTATTCCCTAAACTTGTGCAAGGATTGTAGGTGATTATTGAGATAGATATTGCTTAATGCACCACCTCTGGTTTTATTGGGTCGTTGTTTTAAATGATTATAGTAGTTTCTAATGTGATGATCCTTGATATAATTGATATGGGTAATCTCTTGCCCCTCTAACCAGTAGAAGAACTCACAGAGCTGTGCAGGATAGTTCTTTTGCATCGCATCGCTATAGCCCAAGATATCTAACCAGTCGCTAAAATTGGTCAATAGGGTGCTATAGCTAGCATTTTGCAGCTTACTTTTTTTCATACGGTATGTGTTTTTTAAAGTTTTGTGGTGAGAAGTGGGTAATCAACTCACTTTCTTTATTTTAACTTCGCCATTTGAGGTGTGGCGGTTTGGTGGCGAACTGGCGACATCGAGCCGATGCAGGCAAGTATTTAATGCACTATCAATCTGATTTTTAAGATTAGTATACTCTTGTAAATCAATAATCTCGAAGCAATAACTCTTGGTTTTAGCATTTTTGATACGTTTGATATAACCTTCTTCAAGTAACTGTTTGTTATATCTTCGTAAGGTGGTTTCTTTGACTCGTAGGTTTCTACGGATTTCAGTATTGGTAAAAGTAGTTTGGTTATATTGTTTTAAATAGGCTTTAAGCCTTTCCAAGTGATCTCGTACTGCTCCTGTAATGGTATCACTCTTACGTAGTAAAACCTCTATGATTAATTGGTTAGCAGCTTTAATATCTTCGATGGTAGTTTCTATATATTCTTCGCCTGTTTGCTCATCATACTTTTTCTGTCGCTGCCACTGGCAGTAGAAGGTAACAGCTTCTATAAACTGTAGATAGTGAGCGTTTGTACGTCTTGGTTTAAATACAGATTGAGGTAAATCTAAGAACTCTGCATAAGGATTGATCACTTTTACAGGTTTTAGCATTCGTTGTACATCACGTAAAAATCTGGCTGCTATAAATTCATTGTCGTTATTTACTTTGCCTGCCGATAGTAAACGCTGATATTGCATTATTTTTCTGTCCTGTTCTTCTGATTCATCGATGTATAATAAGAAGCTTCGGTTACTGTTATCTTCGTAGATACTTTCTTGTGTAGTACAGCCTGCAACACTCACTGGGCCTTCTACAGTTAGGTGTATGGTTTTGGTCGTTCCTTTTTTGTCTTTGTGTACTACGGTTTTGGTAATCTTCTTTTTAGATTGTAATTCACGTAAAGGGTAGAGTACAGATTCTGCTCCGTCCAGATCTTCTATGAGTATAAGTTTATTACGTAGTTCTGTACGATTGAAGTAATAAAAGGCATTGGCAGAGAGTACCGTAATTTCTATTTTATCTTCATCGGGTATCAGTTCTGCTACTTTAGATTGCAAGTGTGTTTTACCAACTCCCGAACTTCCTAAACTGATACAATGTAAGGGATTGTTGGTTTTACGACTCGTAAAGATTAAGTACATTAATAATCGATTGGTTTCTTCTCCTATAACTCCAGATTGACCGATTAGTTCATTTGTCTTTTTAAGTAAGTCTTTAGACTTTAAGAACTTGATTGCTGCTTTTTCTTCGTCGGCTGTGAGTTCTTTTACCAATATCTCATCGGTTTGATTAGTTGCTTCTAATTCATCGATACGGTATTGTTCTAATGCTGCGGTTAATTCTTGCAAGGTTTTACGGGCGATACTTGTGCCGATTTCGATACGTTCTGCAATCTTTCGTACAAATTTCTCTACCATGTTATCATTGTATAAATCGATACTATGACGTAGTATATTGTGGCTTTTTGGTTTTTGAACGCTCATTGTGACCCGCATACGGTCTAAATTATTGAGCTTGATACCACCTAAGATGCGGATTTCTAAGTGCATAGTAACATAACTGTAGTTGTGTGGATTGTGGGTTTTTAGCATTGTTGATAAGTTTTAGTTTAAAACTATTAGATACAAAAATATCTTATAATTTTTAATTAACCAAAAACTATTTCATCTATTTATATCTTTTAATTCTATACTTTTGTTTAAAACAAGAACTTTAGTTATTATTAAGCCCTGTTAGTTATGAATATTGGTAAGTATATTATTGATTTAAGAAAACAGCATAGTTGGTCTCAATCTGACTTAGCTAATAAAACAGGTATATCACAAGTAATGGTTGGTAAATATGAAAGAGGAGAAGCTACTCCATCTATTGACGTAGCTAAAAGTATTGCAGATACTTTTGGTGTTTCGCTTGATTACCTTGTAGGGGAAGGTATAAACGCTTCTTTTGACAAAAAAACAGTACAACGCTTACAGGATATACAAAGCTTAGATGATGATACCCAAAATATGTTATTTAGATTAATTGATACTATCATCAGAGATACTAAAGCTAAAAAAGCGTATTCTTAAAAAACAATCTCCAATATGTTCAAAAATATAGATATGAAAGGACTTAATATTTGGCAAGTCTTAATTCTAACATTTTTATATGTACTATTAAAACTTCTATTAGTTTTTGCTCTTTTTGAAGCTGTAGTTACTCTTGTCGAAGATCCATTTTTGCAAGTAGAGTTCGGTGAGTTTTTATCTGCACTAATAGCTTTGTCTTTGCTTATTCTCTTATTTAAAAAAACATTTAAGAATACAGAAAAAGAACGCTTGGCCTTGTCCAAAATGTATTACGTTTTATTGATCTTTATTCTAGCTATAGGAATTCATCTTTTAAAAGATCCCTTTTTCCGTTATAAACATATATTATTTGAAGAACCTCTTTTAAACCCATCTAACCTTGGATCAATAGATTTTTCTTTAGATATAGTTTTTAAAATGATATACACTATTATTTTGCTCCCAGTTTTAGAAGAGTTATTATTCAGAAGAATAATTTTTAAATCACTACTTAATAAATATTCTAATCTTTGGATAGCTATTTTAATATCAAGTCTGCTTTTCTCTATTATTCATTTGAGCATAAATAATCTAATTCCAACATTTCTATTTGGGGTTATAGCATCATATATCTATTTTAAAACAAATAATATATGGTATTCGATATTGTTACATGTAATATCAAATTTAATTTGGTTCATAATCTATCTCTATCCAAAAAAATATTGGGAAGTACTTGAGATACTTAATTTTGGAGTAAGTTATTGGTTAATTATAACTTTCGGTATTGGTTTAATATTTCTAATTACTAACCAATACCGAAAGTTAAAGTTAAATTAATGTTGCTTTTGTTTCTTTAATTTATTAATTTTTTTCTGTTGTTTCTTAATTACTTTATCAACACTATCAGCTTGCTTTTCTTTTTTCTTTTGCCTTCTTTCAATTCCATCTCCTTTATAAGCACGCCATAAGCCCATACCTCCTCCTGGTTCAATACCGTACTTTTCGTGTTGATTTTTTGGATCATTCATAAAATCATACCACTCTTGATTTATTTCTTTAGCTTCTTTGACAAACTGTTCTTTTGCATCTTTTGAAGATTTCATTTCGTCATTTACACTTACAATTTCTTTATCTATTTTTTCATTAGTTTCAACTTTAGCTTTTTCAGTTTCAAATGCTTCTACTTGTTCTGGCACAGCTACAACATCTCCTTCATCAACAGCAGATTTTTCAACACCATCTTCAGAATCTACATAAGTCCCCATATTACCCAAAGAAGAGCTTTCGTTAGGAGTATTAGCCATTATTTCTTTCGCTTTCTCAAAGGAAATTCCAGCATCAGTTGCTAATGTTGAAGCACTATCTCCTGCTTCAGCTGTATATGTGCCATCTCCATTATTAATCCAAAATGGAGCCATTCCATCAGGGTCAATAAAGCTAATTGGATTATCAAAAGCATAATTATAAGGAGAGTGTCTAGTCATTAATTCTGCTAGTGGATCAAGATTCATCCATCGACCAAGTGCAGGGTCGTAGTTACGAGCAGTAATATCAATCCAACCAAGACCAAGTTCGTCCTGTTCTTCTTTACCACCAAAACCATAATTATGTTTTCTACCATTCACACCAAAGTTGTACCCTTTATGTTCGAGTCCAAAGGGATAATAATTCTTCTCCTCTACGATCTCTGAAACTGTAGAAGGATTTACTCGCCTAACACTAATATCATCAAACC
>NZ_JACA01000084.1 GCF_000520995.1 Aquimarina macrocephali JAMB N27
ATTCCCGTCTTCACGGGAATAAATATCTTAACATATTGATTTAATATACGATAAAAGAACACTAAAATTAGCTTGCAAAGCAATTCTCCACTCCGATAGTTGCCTACCGGAGTGTGCGCATAAGCCTATGGGTTATTAGTACTACTCGGCTATGACATTACTGCCTTTACACCTATAGCCTATCAACGTGGTAGTCTCCCACGACCCTTTAAAGAAATCTCATCTTGTGGTGGGTTTCGCGCTTATATGCTTTCAGCGCTTATCCCTTCCGAACGTAGCTACTCTGCAATGCTCCTGGCGGAACAACAGATACACCAGCGGTTCGTCCAACTCGGTCCTCTCGTACTAAAGTCAGATCCACTCAAATTTCTAACGCCCACTGTAGATAGAGACCGAACTGTCTCACGACGTTCTGAACCCAGCTCGCGTGCCACTTTAATGGGCGAACAGCCCAACCCTTGGGACCTTCTCCAGCCCCAGGATGTGACGAGCCGACATCGAGGTGCCAAACCCCCCCGTCGATGTGAGCTCTTGGGGGAGATCAGCCTGTTATCCCCGGAGTACCTTTTATCCTTTGAGCGATGGCCCTTCCATACGGAACCACCGGATCACTATGCTCTACTTTCGTACCTGATCGAGCTGTATCTCTCTCAGTCAAGCTTGCTTATGCCATTGCACTCTACGCACGATTACCAACCGTACTGAGCAAACCTTTAGAAGCCTCCGTTACTCTTTTGGAGGCGACCACCCCAGTCAAACTACCCACCAAGCACTGTCCATCTCACGATGTTAGGCTTCGAATAAGCAAAGGGTGGTATTTCAACAATGACTCACACACGCCTGGCGACGCATGATCAAAGTCTCCCACCTATCCTACACATTACTTATCCAAAGTCAATACTAAGCTATAGTAAAGGTTCACGGGGTCTTTTCGTCCCACAGCGGGTAACCGGCATCTTCACCGATACTACAATTTCACCGAGCTCATGGCTGAGACAGTGTCCAGATCGTTGCACCATTCGTGCAGGTCGGAACTTACCCGACAAGGAATTTCGCTACCTTAGGACCGTTATAGTTACGGCCGCCGTTTACCGGGGCTTCAATTCAATGCTTCTCCGAAGATAACATCTCCTCTTAACCTTCCGGCACCGGGCAGGTGTCAGGCCATATACATCATATTTCTATTTAGCATAGCCCTGTGTTTTTGATAAACAGTCGCCTGGACCTTTTAACTGCGGCCCATCCGAAGATGGGCGACCCTTCTCCCGAAGTTACGGGTCGATTTTGCCTAGTTCCTTAGCCATGAATCTCTCGAGCACCTTAGAATTCTCATCCCAACTACCTGTGTCGGTTTACGGTACGGGCTGCTTCACTTGTTTTTCTTGGAAGTCGATTCGCTAGATTATCACCTCGACCGTAGTCTTAGTGTACTATCGGGACATTACTGTTCCCTTCAACGCACATTTCCGTCAG
Organism: Aquimarina macrocephali JAMB N27; assembly: GCF_000520995.1. Lineage (GTDB taxonomy): Bacteria > Bacteroidota > Bacteroidia > Flavobacteriales > Flavobacteriaceae > Aquimarina > Aquimarina macrocephali. Next base: position 1,474 of record NZ_JACA01000084.1, read on the forward strand.
TGCGCACTAACTATTCGCCTCCGTCACTTTTAACGTGAGCAGGTACAGGAATATTAACCTGTTGTCCATCCACTACCCCTTTCGGGTTCGCGTTAGGTCCCGACTAACCCTCAGCTGATTAGCATAGCTGAGGAAACCTTAGTCTTTCGGTGTGCGGGTTTCTCGCCCGCATTATCGTTACTTATGCCTACATTTTCTTTTGTAGATGCTCCAGCATACCTCACAGTACACCTTCAACGCCACTACAATGCTCCCCTACCGATATTTCTATCCCATAGCTTCGGTAATATGCTTATGCCCGATTATTATCCATGCCGAACCGCTCGACTAGTGAGCTGTTACGCACTCTTTAAATGAATGGCTGCTTCCAAGCCAACATCCTAGCTGTCTAAGCAGTTCAACCGCGTTTTTTCAACTTAGCATATATTTTGGGACCTTAGCTGATGGTCTGGGTTCTTTCCCTCTCGGACATGGACCTTAGCACCCATGCCCTCACTGCTGGTAAACATTTTATAGCATTCGGAGTTTGTCAGGAATTGGTAGGCGGTGAAGCCCCCGCATCCAATCAGTAGCTCTACCTCTATAAAACTATACCAACGCTGCACCTAAATGCATTTCGGGGAGTACGAGCTATTTCCGAGTTTGATTGGCCTTTCACCCCTACCCTCAGGTCATCCCAAGACTTTTCAACGTCAACGGGTTCGGTCCTCCACTTTGGATTAACAAAGCTTCAACCTGCCCAAGGGTAGATCACACGGTTTCGCGTCTACTACTACTAACTCTGTCGCCCTATTCAGACTCGCTTTCGCTTCGGATCCGATGCTGAACATCTTAACCTTGCTAGTAAAAGTAACTCGTAGGCTCATTATGCAAAAGGCACGCCGTCACACATAAATGCGCTCCGACCGCTTGTAAGCGTATGGTTTCAGGATCTTTTTCACTCCCTTATTCAGGGTTCTTTTCACCTTTCCCTCACGGTACTGGTTCACTATCGGTCTCTCAGGAGTATTTAGCCTTAACGGATGGTCCCGCTTGATTCATACAGGATTACACGTGTCCCGCACTACTCAGGATACTACTAAATTAATGATCTTTACTTGTACCAGGCTATCACTGTCTATGGCTCCTCTTTCCAAAGGATTCTAATTCATCACATCTCTTATATCGTAGTCCTACAACCCCACAACTGCCGTAACAATTATGGTTTGGGCTAATCCGCGTTCGCTCGCCGCTACTTACGGAATCACTTTTGTTTTCTTCTCCTCCGGGTACTTAGATGTTTCAGTTCTCCGGGTTCGCCTCCATTGCTGGATACTATATCTTCAATATAGTGGGTTGCCCCATTCGGATATCTACGGATCAATCAGTATGTGCCTGTCCCCGTAGCTTTTCGCAGCTTATCACGTCCTTCTTCGCCTCTGAGAGCCTAGGCATTCCCCATACGCCCTTAATTAGCTTATGCGTCTTGCTTTAACTTGCTCTTTTAGTTTTTGTCGATACTAATAAAGTAACTAAATTAGTATCAACCTCTTTTATGTTCATTAATTGTAAACAATTAATGCTCGTATTTTTAAATCAATATGTCAATGAACGTTTTTCTTATCAAAAATATAAAACTAATGAGTATAAAGACTTTTTCATATCATGAATCCTGTGCTTTATAAACTATCAATCCTTATATCTAAAGAATCGTGGAGAATATCGGAGTCGAACCGATGACCTCCTGCGTGCAAGGCAGGCGCTCTAGCCAGCTGAGCTAATCCCCCATTATTTGAAATTCAGAATGTCGAATTTAGAATTACGAATAATGTGACTTAAACTCTATCTTCTAGAATTTCCTTTTCAATATTTTGTATGAACTTATTTTAACCTCTAATCTGTAATATACAAATCAAAAATCGTAGTCTAAGGCAGACTCCCTTCGATAAACTCAGGATAAACTTCTTGTCTGTCTTTCAACTTCGTAGTCTCAGGCAGACTCGAACTGCCGACCTCTACATTATCAGTGTAGCGCTCTAACCAGCTGAGCTATGAGACTGTTTGTTAGTAGTGAGTAGTTAGTAATGAGTAGTTAGATCAAAATCTAAAACAATCTTACTTAATACTTAATACACAGTGTACTCAATACTAAAAAAATTATTAATTAACAGCATAAAGACTAAAAGCAACCAAGATACATTCCATCGTATCATTTCTGGTTTCCTTATAAAAGGAAATCTCTAGAAAGGAGGTGTTCCAGCCGCACCTTCCGGTACGGCTACCTTGTTACGACTTAGCCCCAGTTACCAGTTTTACCCTAGGCCGCTCCTTACGGTGACGGACTTCAGGTACTCCCAGCTTCCATGGCTTGACGGGCGGTGTGTACAAGGCCCGGGAACGTATTCACCGGATCATGGCTGATATCCGATTACTAGCGATTCCAGCTTCACGGAGTCGAGTTGCAGACTCCGATCCGAACTGTGATAGGCTTTATAGATTCGCTCCTGGTCACCCAGTGGCTGCTCTCTGTACCTACCATTGTAGCACGTGTGTGGCCCAGGACGTAAGGGCCGTGATGATTTGACGTCATCCCCACCTTCCTCGCGGTTTGCACCGGCAGTCTTGCTAGAGTTCCCGACATGACTCGCTGGCAACTAACAACAGGGGTTGCGCTCGTTATAGGACTTAACCTGACACCTCACGGCACGAGCTGACGACAACCATGCAGCACCTTGTAAATTGCCCGAAGGAAAGTCTATCTCTAAACCTGTCAATCTACATTTAAGCCCTGGTAAGGTTCCTCGCGTATCATCGAATTAAACCACATGCTCCACCGCTTGTGCGGGCCCCCGTCAATTCCTTTGAGTTTCATTCTTGCGAACGTACTCCCCAGGTGGGTTACTTATCACTTTCGCTTAGCCACTCAGACCGAAGTCCGAACAGCTAGTAACCATCGTTTACGGCGTGGACTACCAGGGTATCTAATCCTGTTCGCTACCCACGCTTTCGTCCCTTAGCGTCAATTAATTGTTAGTGATCTGCCTTCGCAATCGGTATTCTGTGTAATATCTATGCATTTCACCGCTACACTACACATTCTAACCACTTCACAATAATTCAAGACTTGCAGTATCAATGGCAATTTTCCGGTTGAGCCGAAAACTTTCACCACTGACTTACAAACCCGCCTACGGACCCTTTAAACCCAATGATTCCGGATAACGCTTGGATCCTCCGTATTACCGCGGCTGCTGGCACGGAGTTAGCCGATCCTTATTCGTAGAGTACCGTCAGAATATTACACGTAATATTGTTTCTTCCTCTATAAAAGTAGTTTACAACCCATAGGGCAGTCTTCCTACACGCGGCATGGCTGGATCAGAGTTGCCTCCATTGTCCAATATTCCTCACTGCTGCCTCCCGTAGGAGTCTGGTCCGTGTCTCAGTACCAGTGTGGGGGATCTCCCTCTCAGGACCCCTATCTATCGTAGCCTTGGTATGCCGTTACCATACCAACTAGCTAATAGAACGCATAGTCATCTTATAGCAATAAATCTTTAATCATAAAACAATGCTGCTTTTTGATACTATAAGGTATTAATCCAAATTTCTCTGGGCTATCCCTTACTACAAGGTAGATTCTATACGCGTTACGCACCCGTGCGCCGGTCGTCAGCGAGTGCAAGCACTCCTGTTACCCCTCGACTTGCATGTGTTAAGCCTGCCGCTAGCGTTCATCCTGAGCCAGGATCAAACTCTTCATCGTTTGTCTTTAAATATTATTCAAAACAATACAACGGAATTATAATCGTATCTCAATATGTTTCTAGTCTTTATTCTCTGTATAAACTATCTCTAGTTATATACGCGCTGTCAATCAATATGTCTATGAACTTTCTTAATCAATAAAGCGATCTTCATCGCTATTAATTATAGCTTGTAAATAAGGAATCGAACCCCATAAATGCTAACTAAAACACCCTAAACCATTACTACTATTTTTATGAACTATACTTTGTTTCTCTAAGCGGGTGCAAATATACAACCCTTTTTATTTCTACAAAGCTTTTTCTGATTTATTTTTTAAAAAAAATTCTAAGAAAAAAACTAAACCAAATCTCAATGAACTAACAAAACTTAATCCCGTTTTGCAGGGCGCAAACATACAACCCTTTTTTATTCTGACAAGACCTTTTTAATAAAGTTTTTAAAACTTTCTCTTAACCCTAAAATCAAAAAAATAACCCTCAATGAACTAACAAAACAATATCCCGTTTTGCGGGGGCAAATATAAAAACCTTTTCTTTCCTAACAACATCTTTT
>NZ_JACA01000085.1 GCF_000520995.1 Aquimarina macrocephali JAMB N27
CGAGTGCGCAAGTAGCCTCTGGAGACAAGCTGGAATTTACTTACGACATATCAGGAAACCAGACATTAAGAGATGTGCCTGCTCCTGCCAAGGCGAGCGATGAAGTATTCGAAACCGTACAAAATGATCTGATCAACATAGAAAAAGAGAGCATTGAAAATGCCTTTATAGTTGCTCCTAACCCAACCAATGGCGAAGTCACTTTGCAGTGGAAACCAGAACTGTCTGAACAAATCACCTCGATCGAACTGGTTAGTCTTGTCACTAGTCAAAGATCTGCTATTTCTTTTAGGAGAAATAATTCGGTGAGTATTGACCTCTCAGAAAAGGCAGCAGGATTATATCTGGTGATCTTTCACTTAAATAATGACACTGTATCAACTATACAGAAGAAAATTATTAAACTCTAAAACAATCTATGTGGCGGTTTATTAGCCGTCTAACTCGTATTACAAATTTAAAACCTATAATAGATGAAAACTAATCTATACATTACCTGTGTCTGGATGTTACTCCTCACGGGTGTACTATCACATGCTCAAGATAGCACAAACCTTAATCCAAAAGACGAATTTACGTATCAAACACATACTGCATCGGTAGAAGAACCAGAAACTTTATTCTTATCAGGAGGAGAGCCAGTAGTGACCCAAACAGCACTTGCTTCCAGAAGCAGCAGCTCTGGTATTGGTGAAACACCAGGATCTCTATCTGTATCTCCCGCAGGAGGTGCTAATTATATGGTACCTATTGCTGTACCACCAGGAATCGGAGGAGTAGCACCCGAAATAGCAATTTCTTATGATAGTCAGGCAGGAAATGGTATTGCGGGATGGGGCTGGAATGTCTCTGGCCTGTCGGTTATCAAAAGAATCCCTGCTACCAAATACCATGATGGTGGTATTGATCCTGTAGATTTCGATGTCAAAGATCGATTTGCTCTTGATGGTCAACGACTCTTATTAAAGAGTGGGACGTATGGTACTAATGGTGCTGTATACGAAACCGAAAGTTACTCTAACCTGAAAATCACCTCATTCGGTACCTCTCCATATGGTGCATCCTATGGGCCTGCCTATTTCGTAGTACATTATCCCGATGGGTCGGTTGGGCATTATGGAAATAACACCAACTCAAGATCCAGATTAGAATATGCTCTTACCTATTGGGAGAATCCACTAGGAATTCGTATCAACTACACATATCGAACTGTTAGTGATAAGAACATTATCAGTATTGAAAAAATTACTTATGGTACTAAAGGTGCAGCTGCACCTTTTAATGAAATTCGTTTTGAATACGGAAACCGCACCCGTAACGAACATTCCTATATTAACGGAATTCTGTTTATACGAAAAACCTTACTTAAAGAAATTAAGGTATTTGGTAATGGTACTCCCTATAGAAATTATGTCCTTAATCATGATACAACCACATTGGGGTATGATCGTGTGATCGGGATACAGGAAAAAACAGGAGATAATACAGAAAAACATACCCCAATTCGTTTTACATATCCAACAACCGCTTCTACCGTAACGCATACTCCCACCACATCCAATCTGGGGGTGGTAAACATAGAGCAACGAAATGCAGAAACGGTATCATTAGACCTCACGGGTAATGGTAAAATGGATTTTATCGTATATCCCAAAAACACTAAAGATAAATTCTGGATATTTAAAGGGGATAAATTCAATATTCCATCTACTATCAATACCGGGGGTGAGTTTGAGAAAATATTTCCTGTTACATTACTTAACCAGCAAAACAAGCTTTTGGCTGGGCAAGGGCTTACCGTAATACAAAACAAAAGCAATAATAAGGTTGATTTTAAAGTATATTCAAATGGTACGGTACATCCCATCTATTTACAATATACCAAAACATGGACAGCACCAGCACCAACAGATTGTGTAAGAATACCTCAAAACTACATATCGGGTGATTTTAATGGGGATGGGCTTACCGATATTATAGCAGTAAGCGGAAGGTGTAGAACGACTAATACCGCCAAAGTAACCTTGATTAATCTCGATAAAAGGCTGACCTCTAATTTTGCGATACATACAGGGGCTTTGCAAAGTGCATTATCTGCATCAGATCGCTTGTTTCCAGCAGATGTAAATGGGGATGGAAAAACAGATATATTACAGATCAAATCCGGTCAAGTATATGTGTATACGATAACCGATAGTAATTCTTTACAATTGCTATGGCAAAACACTAGCCCTAGTATCAAATCAAATCTCCCCGTATTGTTAGGAGATTATAATGGGGATGGAAAAGCCGATTTTTTAATGCCTCATAAAAATAATACTACTGCTTTTAACCTGTTTGCATCACAAGGTAATGGCTTTTTAGTTACATCGCATAGTAATGGGTTTAGATTTAATGCTACCAATTTTAATGGCAGTAATGGGGTGTTATCGGGCTATAACCTGATTCCTGTAGATATTAATGGAGATGGAAAAACCGATATCATTGATTATTCAACCACTACTACCAATAATAGTACTACGGGAACACAAAATGTAAAGGTTTTTTATAACAAATCCCCTAGCTCATTTACAGCCGCTCCTAAATTTACAGAGGGAGGAAGCATTTCTGTAAATACCAATCTAAAGCATTTTCCTATTCCTATTTTCTTATCCTCTAATCAGCCTAATTATGCGTTAGAGTTTGCCTCGATAAGTAACAAGTGGATATCATCATTTTCGTTTACTCAAGATCATAAAAAAGATGTCACTTTAAATACAATCACTAATAATGGGGTTGGCTACCATATTAATTACAGCAACCTAAATACCGAGAATCAGGCAGGTCCTCCTGTCTATACTCGTGGCTATGATCAATTCTACCCTTATGTAGATATTGCAGCAGCTTCGGGGATTCAACTGGTAAATACAATAGAACGCTCTTTATTTGCCGGTGGCCCAAGGGTAAAGAAAGAGTTTTATTATAAAGGGGCGGTGTCTAATCTCGAAGGCCTTGGTTTTTCCGGATTTCAGTATAGGGCCAGTAGTAATTGGCATACAGACGGGTCAGATCGTATATTTAACAATTACGTTTATAATCCTCGGCTTAGAGGTGCTGTACTTCAGGAGTATCAGACACCCTCTACCCATCGATTTGGGACTATTCCATCAGACTATATCTATAGGGTTGATAATACATATAGACATAGCGTGGCTTCAAATAAGATGTTTAAGATGTATCTAAAATCTTCGATACACCTAAACCAACTACAGGGAACAAACATCAGGAAAAGTTTTCTATATGGCTCTCATAATATTCCTATCAGAGAAACCGTCAATTATGTAGGGACTGGTACCACCACAACATCTATAGCCTATATTAGTAGCACCTCTAGTTCTAGTTATTATATCGGTAGGCCGACTACAAAAAAAATAACATCTACTATAGGTAGCGATAGCTTTTATAGTGAAGAACGCTATACCTATTCTGGGGCGTTGATGACCAGAAAAGATACCAGAGGTAATGGCACAAGATCTCTTACAGAAATGTATAGACATGATGCCTTTGGGAATATCACTCAGATTACTGTACGTCCTTTTAGCGGAGTCCAAAGAACAACCAAATATGAGTATGAAGCTTCTGGAAGGTTTCTTAAAAAATCAACAGATCTGGACGGACTACAAACTACATATGAATATAATCCCAGTACAGGTGTGATGATTAAGGAAACCGATCCTTATAACCTGTCTACAAATTATCAATACGATAAGTGGAACCGACTTATCAAAGCCACAGATTATTTAGGAAATAGCGCTACAACTAACTATGTAGAAAGTAAACAATACTCTTATACGGTAACCAATACAGCCGCAGATGGTAGTATGATATCATCTCAGTATGACCCGTTACAGCGTAAGGTTAATGATCGCAAAAGAAGCCAGGGAGGACAGTGGATACAGGTAACCTATGAGTATGATGCCTTGGGTCGTTTATCCCGGCAAAGTGAACCGCATTTTGGAAGTGCACCTACCCAGTGGAACACAACCGAGTATGATCTCTACAGCAGGATAAAAAGACAATCCTTATATACAGGAAAAAACATCGATTATGCCTACAACAAACTAACCACGACAGTAAATGATGGTACTAAAACTGTAACCACTACAAGGGATGCTATGGGAAATGTGGTTAAAGTAAACGATCCGGGAGGAACGATTACCTATACCCATTTTGGCAACGGAGCCATAAAAACATCCAGCTATGGTGGGGTTACCCAAACCATAGAGCAAGACAAATGGGGGCGTAGAACCAAATTAACAGATCCATCGGCAGGGGTATATACCTATGAATACAACGGTTTTAATGAGATTGCCAAAGAGGTGAGTCCCAAAGGAACAACAGAGTATACCTATACCTATACAGGCAAAATCCAGAATATTAGGGTAACAGGAGATCATACTAATACGACTACCAATTATAGTTATGACAATACAACTAAGCTACTAAGTGGTATAACCGGTTCTGATATAATAAATGGTAAGTCATACGCGTACACCTATGCATATGATAGCTACAAACGATTATCTATCCTTACTGAAGATACCGGAAATGCAAGGTTTGAAAAACGATATTATTATGATCAATTTTCAAGGCTTAATCAAGAATATTATAAAGCAACGACCGCAGGAAAAACCAGCACCAGTAGCTTTACCAATAATTTTGATACCTATGGAGCCTTTACCGGGATCGATAATTGGAACATAAAAAACCGAAATGCACGTGACCAAATCACCGATATCCAGCTGGGTACAGGGCAAATGCAATATACCCAATTTGATACCTATGGTTTTGTAAAAAGCAATATCGTTGCCGATCCAAACCAAAATAAAAATGATATAGAAAACACCTATGAATTTAACCCGGTTCGTGGCACCCTATCCAATAGAACACATAAGATTGATATAACGGGGCATACTGCAAGTTATAGTGAAACATTTACCTATGATTCGCAGGATAGACTTACAGAAATAAGCGGGCCTTTTGCCAGAACCAATACTTATGATGGGTATGGGCGTATCACCAATACTTCTGTCATAGGAGATCTTGCCTACCAGGGAGGCAGCAAGCAGTATCAGCTTAAAGAAATGACATTAAATGCTGCAGGGGCACAATTTTACCAAAACCACGCACTACAACAAATTACTTATAACGCGTTTAAAAAACCTGTCGATATTTATGAAGCTGGTAAAGGAAGAGTAAGTTTTGAGTATGGCCCTCTCAATAATCGTACAGGAGCATGGTATGGGGGATTAGAAACCGATAAAACCCAACGAAGGTATCATAAACAATATGCATCGATCATCCCTGCAGAGGTCGTACACGATACCCAGGAAAACAGTTATAAGTTTGTCTTTTTTAATGGGGGTGATGCTTATAGTGCGCCTATTGCCAAGATAGAAAAGTTCACTAATGATACTAGTGATGGCGGATCG
>NZ_JACA01000086.1 GCF_000520995.1 Aquimarina macrocephali JAMB N27
ATCGCCAAACAAAACATACACTTAACGTTACCAACAAGCGAAAAAAGAGCCAACCGCACAAATAGCACATTTGGTTTTTGCCGACACGAAAGCCTACGCAGAAAAAACCAAAAGAGCTATTTTTTGCCACCGCTCACCGAGAATAATGAGAATTGAAATATGACAATAGAAAATTACATTGACAACATAAATCAGAGGTACAAACTCGGAAACGCAACAGAACATACATTTAGAGGCGACTTGCAACAACTTATTGAAAGTTTAGTGCCTGAAGTTAGAGCTACCAACGAACCGAAAAGACAATCCTGCGGAGCACCTGACTACATCTTGACTAAAAAAGATATTCCTGTAGGATTTATTGAAGCAAAAGACTTAGGCGACAAAGACCTTGAAGGAAAAAAGAAATCGGTAAACAAAGAACAATTTGACCGATACAAAGCATCATTAGATAATCTGATTTTCACAGATTACATAGATTTTCATTTGTACAATGATGGAGAATTTGTTACTAAAATCGCCATTGCAGAAATAACTGAAAAAGGGATTGTTGCACTACCTCAAAATTTTGCAAGGTTTGAAAATCTTATCAAAGACTTTTGTACTCACATTGGACAAAACATAAAAAGCTCAAAAAAATTAGCAGAAATGATGGCGGGCAAAGCCCGCCTTCTTTCTGATGTTATTGAAAAGGCTTTGACCAGTGATGAAGACAATCAAGAAGATAGTACTTTGAAAGAGCAAATGACTGCTTTTAAAAGTATTCTGATTCACGACATTACACCAAAAGGATTTGCAGACGTTTATGCTCAAACCATTGCTTACGGAATGTTTGCTGCTCGATTGCACGACCCAACTTTAGATACATTTAGCAGACAAGAAGCGGCAGAATTGATTCCTAAATCAAATCCGTTTTTAAGAAAATTGTTTGGCTACATAGCTGGACCAGATATTGACGACCGAATTAAATGGATTGTAGATAATCTTACCGAAATATTTTTAGCCTGTAACGTTGAAGAAATTCTAAAAAACTACGGAAAGACAACAAAAATGGAAGACCCAATTATCCATTTTTATGAAACTTTCTTGGCAGAATATGACCCAAAGCTAAGAAAAGCAAGAGGTGTTTGGTACACTCCTGCCCCAGTTGTAAATTTCATTGTACGTGCAGTTGATGATATTCTAAAAACAGAATTTGATTTATCACAAGGGTTGGCAGACACTTCAAAAACAAAAATTACTGTAAATACACAAACTCCTGATAAGCGTTCTGCAACAGGTTACAAACAAATGGAACAAGAAGTACATAAAGTACAAATTCTTGACCCAGCTACAGGAACAGGAACTTTTTTAGCAGAAGTAATAAAACACGTAAACAAGAAATTCAAAGGACAAGAAGGAATTTGGAGCGGTTACGTAGAAAATCATTTGCTCCCACGATTAAACGGTTTTGAATTGCTAATGGCAAGTTATGCAATGGCTCATTTGCAATTGGATTTATTACTAAAAGAAACAGGGTTTAAAGCTACTTCCAACCAACGAACAAGGGTTTACTTGACTAATAGTTTAGAAGAATACCATCCAGACACAGGAACTTTATTTGCCAATTGGTTAAGTAGTGAAGCAAATGAGGCTAATCATATTAAACGTGACAGTCCAGTAATGTGCATTATTGGAAATCCCCCTTACAGTGGCGAAAGTGCTAATAAAGGAGATTGGATTATGGATTTAATGCAAGACTACAAAAAAGAGCCTGGAGGAAAGGAGAAACTAAAAGAACAAAACTCGAAATTCATCAATGATGATTATGTAAAGTTTTTACGTTACGGACAGCATTTCATTGAGAAAAATGGAAGCGGTGTTTTGGCTTTTATTAATCCCCACGGATTTTTGGACAATCCTACTTTTAGAGGAATGCGTTGGCATTTGCTAAAGACATACGATAAGATATATACAATTGATTTACACGGTAACAACAAGAAAAAAGAGACTGCACCTGATGGCTCTGCTGATGTAAATGTATTCGATATTGAACAAGGCGTATCAATAAACTTTTTTATCAAAACAGGTAAGAAAAAAGCCAATGAACTTGGAAAAGTTTATCATCACGATTTATTTGGAAAACGAGAAGATAAATATGATTTTCTAATCAAGAATAATTTAAAATCAACACCATACAAAGAACTTAAAATTGCTAAACCAAATTATTTTTTCAAATTCATAGATTTTGAACAAGAAAAACAATACAATGAAGGGTTTTCTATTCCTAAATTATTTCCTTTAAATTCTCTTGGTCTACTAACTAAAAGAGATAATCTTTCTGTCGGATTTAATTCGCAAGAATTGACGACCAAAATAAAGTTTTTTTTAGACGATAATAAATCTGCTGAAGAAGTCTGTAATCATTTCAATTTAGTTATTAAAGACAAAGATAAATGGGATGCACAACAAACAAAATCAAATGTTTCTCAATCAGACGTTTCATCACAAATAAGAGATATTCAATACAGACCATTTGATAATCGAAAGGTTTTTTATAATCCTTATTTTGTTGCAAGACCAAACCCAAAAGTATTAAGTCATTTTATAAATGATAATGCTGGTTTAATAATTTGCAGGCAAGGTCAAGCAGTCGGAGGTGGAGAATGGAATGTTGTTTTCACCTGTAAATATCTAACAGACCAAAACATTTATAGAAGAGGAGGAGGAACAATCTTTCCATTATATATCTATCCTGAAAACAGCGAACAACAAACAATTGAAGAATCAGCAGAAAGGAAACCAAATCTAAATCAAGAAATTGTAAATGAAATTGCTAAAAAATTAGATTTAACGTTTACAAATGAAAAAGAGATAACAGAAAATACTTTTGCTCCAATAGATATTTTAAATTTCATTTACGCTATTCTCCATTCAAGAAAATACAGAGAAAAATATAAGGAGTTCTTAAAAACAGATTACCCAAAAATTCCATACCCAAAAGACAAAAACAAGTTTTGGGAATTGGTGAAATTAGGTGGAGAAATCAGACAAATTCACTTATTGGAATCTCCAAAAGTGGAAGATTACATTACAACTTATCCAAAAGGCGGAGATAATACCGTTACAACTAAAATTGGGAAGAAAGATTGGGAATTATTTGATGAAGAAAAGCAATTGGGCAGAATATGGATAAATGAAGAACAGTATTTTGACAGTATTCCACTAACTGCTTGGGAATTTTACATTGGCGGTTATCAACCAGCTCAAAAATGGCTAAAAGACCGTAAAGAAAGAACCTTAGAGTTTGATGATATTTTACATTATCAAAAAATTATTGTCGCTCTTTCCGAAACGGAGAGGCTAATGAAAGAGATTGATAAAATTGAGATTCAATGATTGATGAGCTAAATAAAGAAGCATTTGAATTAATCAATTTGGTCGTTTCTAAACCAAAAGAAATTCCTAAAGAGAGAACTGAATTAGTTGGTTCATCAAAAGAAAGGGGATTTAATGATTGGTCTGATAAACTCGTTGGAGCAATGGTTGAAAAAGCCACAGACCACGCGGGAAAAACAGTTGAAATTTATTTGGTTGATGAAAACGGTAGCTATGGATTTGATAAAGAACAGTACTCAAGATTTAACAAACTCATTCAAAATCTTCATTCAACAGAGCAACTGAATCATAAAGTTTCATCAAAATTCATTGAAGCTGAATCATTTAATTGGATTATTGATGTTTACAAAAAACAACAAGCAGACAGTAATCTATATGATTTTCTAACAACAAAAGCAGATGCAGAAGTAAAACCACATACGTTTTATTTTCCGGTCTTAAATCTTGAAATTGAAAAACCCTTTAAAATTGGAAATGCTGAGTTTACTTACTTCACAAAAGAATATTTTGACAAATTATATCAGACCTTAAAAGCAAAAGACGAGACTTATACAGAAGAAAACTTTCAGCAAATATTTAGAAAGGACTTTCAAGGTCAGGTACTCACCAAAGTAACCGTTACAGCTGAAAGGGACAAAGCAGAAGAAATTGCTAAACAAGATTCAGAAATTGCGGTGGATGTATTAAAACTTTATAGTGAATCGGCAATTGTCCCAGAAAGAAAAACAATGTTTGACCTTAACTACAAATTAGGTTATCAAGTACAATCCAATTTTCTTACGCAAAAACCCAATGAAAGAGATAGTTTGGCAATAAGCATCCAATTCAACAACCATCCTTTGAATATTACACATAGTCTTTATCAATCCGCTTATCAAAGTGGTCTAAAAATATTCTCAGATTACATTTCTCTAAGAAAATCAAACGAGCTTCACGAAATTATAATCCAATCAATTCATTTATTTGGCTCGGCAATATCAAATTGGGATTTGCATTTCAGATGTGTGAATTTGATAACAATTTTAGAAAGTATTTTTCTTAAAGCAGATGAATCGAATGATATGGAGCGTAAAACAAAGGCTCGTTTATCCAAAGCTTTAACAAATAAGCACCAAGATAAAGAAAGGATAAAAACCATCTTTTCAAATATTTATCAGGTAAGACATAAAATGATTCATAAAGCAAGAAGAATAGAAATTGACACCAAGGAATTATCAGAAGCCCAAATGAATATGATAAACCTGTTTCTTAGACTTATTGAGTTGAATACCAAGTTTGGGTTTACAGACAAAGAAACTTTAATACAAAAATTAAACGAAATTAAAAGCTAATCAGAATGCCAACGCATAAAGCCATACACATTGTCAAGTCGCTCAAAAGCCAGCCTCACAAGCCAAAACTTGTCAATAAGTATGTCTTTGCCAACGCTACAAACAGAACGGAAAAACAGCCAGTTGGTAACACTGTATATAGCCAATAGGGCGTTTAGAGCTTAATTAAGGTTTGGTGCTTTTAATAAAGTCCGCCAAGCTAAAATTTATGATATTGAAAAGAAAATTAAATATAAAAATGTTTAGCTTGGCTAAGTGCAAGTTTGAAAGTTCAATGCTTTCTACTGCCCTACTGTCCATATACTAACCGTTAGCAGCAATATAAAAATCGTATTTTAAA
>NZ_JACA01000087.1 GCF_000520995.1 Aquimarina macrocephali JAMB N27
AGCAGCCAGATTTTTACGTGATGTACAACGAGTGCTAAAACCTATAAAAGTGATTAACCCTTATGCAGAATACTTAGAATTACCGCTATCAGTTTTTAAACCTCGTAGAACCAATAGTCATTATTTACAATTTATAGAAGCCATCACATTTTATAAGCAGTTACAGCGATCAAAAAAGTATGATGAGCAAACAGGAGAAGAATACATTAAAACTACGATCGAAGATATAGAAGAAGCCAACCAACTGATTAAGGAAGTGTTACTACGCAAGAGTGATATATTAAATGGTGCTTGCAGAAACTTTTTTGAAATGCTTAAAAACTACTTAAAAGCGAATACCCAAACTACATTTACCAATAAAGAAATACGCCACGTATTACGTATCAACCCCAGTAATCAAAAACGATATATGATACAGTTACAAGAAGCAGGGCTGGTACAAAAAGCAAAAGGTAATAAACGAAATGGCTACCTGTACGAAGTGGCAAACTATGAAGATTACAGTAATACAAACCAGCAGATAGAAAACCTACTCAATAATACTGTCAAAACCTTAGAAGCCTGTCTCGAGCGTAGTCGAGAGGTTCAATATAGTTCATAATGGTTCAATCCCTAAAATGAACCATTACCATAGTTAATAATCAACGAATTACGCCAGTAGTTCACCAAACTTTAAAAAACACATACCCATGCAAGAAAAAAAGCTGCACAATGCTGGCTATAGGCTGCTATTGTCCAAATTTACCGAGTGGTTAGCTATTTTAGGCTACAGTACAAGTGCTGTAACAAGCTATCCGAGATACATTAAAGAGTACTTCTGTTACCTAGAAGAAAACCACATCAAAAAGCTGGACCATGTAAGCGTTACTATTGTTAAAAAATATTATAAGCAACTTAGCCAAAGGCCTAAAAAACAAAGTTACGGGGCATTAAGTAAATCCAGCCTTAATCAACACCAGCAAGCACTACGTAAGTTTAATGAATACCTTAAAAAACATAATGCTACCGCTCAACCCATACACTTAAAAGCAGAACGTATCCACCATTACGATGTGGCCAAAGACATATTAACTCTATCAGAAGTCAAACAACTCTTTGAAATCACAGACCACAGTAATCCATTAGCCCGTATACGCTACAGGGATAAAGCAATGCTTGTCGTGCTCTATAGCTGTGGGTTACGGATCAATGAAGCTGCACACTTAGATATTAAAGATATCCTGTTTGATAAAGAACTGGTCTATGTACGTAAAGGAAAGAATTACAAAGAACGCTATGTACCGCTTAACCCCTATAACCTGAGTATACTAGAGGATTATATTTATGAAGGGCGACCAGATTTTTATCAGGCAAATACCCATGAAGCCCTATTTACAGGAAAATCAGGAACAAGACTACAAAATCAAACCTTTAGAAACCGCCTACGAATAATGATCAAAGCCACAGCTAATGAGGACTTGATACAAAAAAGGATCACACCCCACACCTTACGCCATAGTATTGCCACCCACTTATTACAACAGGGAGCAGATATTGATCAGATCAGGCAATTTTTAGGACATAGCAGTTTAGAGACCACACAAACCTATACACACCTTTTAAAATACATTACCACATGAATACACCAATGAGTTATGCAGCATATTTAGAGAAAGAAGGCTATACCAAATCTACAGTAAAGACCTATGAACATTGTGTAGAACGTTTCTTGCGTTGGGCAAACAAGCTACAATACCATATCCCTACTTTTGATTATAAAGCAGCCTTACGCTACGTTAAATACCTAAAAAGAAAGCAACGTAAAACCAGAACCATTAATGCGTTACTTATCGGAATACGCCCATACTTTAATTACCTGATCGATATAGGTGTACATACCCAAAACCCTTTTAATGATATAGTGATCAAAGGAGAACCCAAAGTACGTATGCTCAGTAACCTATTATCAGCAGATGAACTGGAAGACCTCTATTATAGTTATCAAATCACACAAAGCAAAAACCCATTACATGTACTTACCCACAAACGTAATAAAGTAATCACAGGCTTACTGGTATATCAGGGGTTATCTACAGCAGACTTGCAACGTATAGAACTCGAACACCTACACCTGCAAAAAGGAAAAGTATACATACCACAGGGCAACTTGGGTAACGCAAGGGAACTAGAATTAAAACCGTGGCAAATCATCCCACTTATGGAGTATGTAAATGAAGTACGCCCCGAACTGTTACGCAGAATAAAAATAGATACAGAAGCCCTCATTTTTGCAAAGACAGGAAAACTGGTAGGTGTAATAGAAACACTTATTAAAAAGCTACGAAAAACAAATCAAAAAGTAGGTAATGCACACAGTATACGATCTAGTGTGATTGTATTATGGTTATCCAGATATAATCTTAGAGAAGTACAATATATGGCAGGGCATAAACGCATCAGTACTACAGAGCAATACCAACAACAAGACCTTGAAGAATTACAAAATACCATAGCAAAGTTCCACCCAATACATTAGTATATTATGAAAATAGAACTCATCATTACCGACAAAGAAGAATTAAATTATTTACAAAGTTCCTTAGCAGCAGCGATACATCAATTAAGCGTATCAGAGAAAAACCATGAAGATAGTATCTACTGGTTATCACAAATCTTACTTTTATCTTATGGATAGAATAATGCCAAGTGAGTCGTTACACTCCAATTAGTTATTATAACATCAGCCCGAAAAGGGCTTTTGTTATAAGCTGTTATAAGGTGTTCCTTCGTCACGCCACAAGCTATTTTTTGTTATTCCACAAGTGCAGAAAAAAGCACTTGTTCCATACCGTTGCGACTCCCTCGCCTTTGGTCGGTAGTCTCCACTACAAACAAATAGCCTTGCTCTGTTCCTCTATCACCCGCAGCTCTCTTTTTGCTTAAAAACAATAATGATGCCTACGGCGTGAGTTTAATTAAGCAAAACCGCTGCTTCATGGGCTACGCCGCTTAGTCGCAACCTAGCCAATTTTTATGTAGAAGTTAATATTGTAAGAAAACGGAATACATAAAAATCGTCTGGCGCACAATCGCTTTACCAAGCTCTTTTTGTGCGTCGGTTGCTCCACTACGCTATGGCTTCGCCTTTGTTTTTGCGTGCAACGCAGCTTCGTTCAGTTGCCACTGGGCTATGATCAATCTTGAAGCTGAAGCACTACGCTTGCAGCCTTTGCGCACTTCAGCTTCAAGATCGATCGTTCTTACTCGAAACGGAAAACTATTTTAATAGAAAGTGGAATGCGGTGGCTGTAGTAGTCAGGCTTCCACTTTGTATTAAAATACTAGCCTTAATGGCGATTGAATGACCACGTAACGGTCAATTACCCGTTACAAACGGCCTACAGGCAGTAAATAACGTCCAATTAGACGTTATCCTACTGGTTACAGGGTGTTCGAGACGACCAACAGACCGTTAAGAACGCCCCATAGGGGGTGTCGGAACACCCTAAAACCCGTTCTGAACGACCTAAAGGCTGTTACTTGCGACCTGTTGGTCGTTATTGGCGTCTGTCTCTTTATTTTCTTCCGGAATTGCAGAGCTACGCCCTGGGAACTGGCTTGATAAATCCTTATAGATATTAGTAGTACCTGCTACATTTTGTTGACTGATCAACTTAATGTTACGATAGTATGCTATTGCAGCATTATAGATATCGGTACTTAGTAGTTTAGAAGTATCGTCCAAGCTCTCGTATACAGAAGTAATACGTCTTAGGATAGGTATAATATCCTCTCTGGCTTTTACATCTTTATCAAACTCTTTTTTATCTAAGTAGAAAGGTACAAGCTCGGGTTTTTGTTCCATATACTCACCGACTTTTTTAACCCAGTTCTCTGTCCTGTCACCAAGTTTACCATATAACTGGCGTTCTTCGGTGGTTAGGTTGATCACTTTACTACTAATGATTTTTTCAATGGTGGAGATTGATTTTTTAATCATGTCTACTTCCTCTGCAGAGAATGCAGTTGAAATCAAATTGTTGGTTGCCATATTGTTTTTTTTTAGGTTTTAACGATAGCTAAGATACAAGTTTATAGGCAATTATGTGTGTTCAGGGGGTGTGGCTATTTTATATAATTGCGTTATAGACCCTGACTGTAAGGAAGAGCGACTATAACTACCAATTATGTACATATAGCTTTGGTGGTAGCGGTGGCTGCGCGTGGGGATAGTTCCGATAGATATATTTTAGTACATTTATCACACGGTAATAGATACCGTTCGTTCTTAAAAATTTTTGACCAGCAGAATAGTACCCAAAAAAAAAGGTGTCCTTGTAAAAAAAATGCAGTAGTTTAATATATGA
>NZ_JACA01000088.1 GCF_000520995.1 Aquimarina macrocephali JAMB N27
TTTAAAATACGATTTTTATATTGCTGCTAACATTAAATATATGGCAAGTATGGCAGAAAACAAGCGATTATTTTCGGTTTAGCCACAAGCCAAATCTTTTGTATTTTGTTTTAATTTTTTTCTTTTAATACCAAATCAAAAGATTTGGCGACTTTGTAAATAGACAATAGCCTTTGGGTTAAACACTAATCGCCCTATTTGCTATATATAGTATTAGCTGTTTTACTAATTTTCAAGTTTTTCAAAATCATAATATTTATCAGGAAATTTGTATTTAATATAATTTGCAAAATCACCTTCTTTTAGTTTTCTAAAGTCCGATTTTAAAAAAGGAGTAATATTTGCTTTTAGTTTATCATAATCATTTATCAAGTCTTTCCACAAGACAATCTTATTATCAATAAAATCAATTATTTTAAGTAAATCAATCTCGTTAATTCCATAAACATTAATGTTATTATGATGTCTTAAAACACTCGTCTCTTCATATTCTTCTTCATACTCGTGAATATTCCCGTGCAAATCAATTACTCTTTTTAGTCCTTTAGGTATATCTTCCAGCTTTTCAAAGAATATACCTGGGTAACCAAGTATATATCCTTTAGAATCAATCCCTTTTGATTTCAAATCTTTTTTTAAATCAAGAGAATATATGGTAGGAATTATTTCAAGATTAACATAATCTCCAGGCATATTACTTCCACTTGACCAAAATGCTATTTCTATTTTTATACTCTTGTCATTATAAGTTAGTTTTGGTCTGGATTTAGCATATCTCCAACCTTTAGGAATATAATATTCGGCTATTTCATCGCAAACAGCTTTAAATATATCTTTACAGGGAGTATTTTCATTATAATTATTCAGAATACTATCTTCCTTCCATTTCCAATTCATCTAAATTTATGTTTTTGAGGTATTACCGCTAACGGCTCAGTGTATGGAACGTAGCGAGTAAAAAGATACTACATTTTGGATTTATCACAGAGCCAATTTTTTATATTTTGTTTTAATTTTTAAGTTTTAAAGCCAAATTAAAAACTTGGCGATCTTTGCAAATAAAGACAAACCTTTCGGTTTAGTACTTATTAGCTATGTTTTATACACCGTGTTGCCAGTAGTTTTTCATTCCTTTTTGTTCAGTTTAATAGGGTTTGGGTTTTCAGGTAATCCGATTAACTTATCATCATAAAAATACATTTCTTGGATTTCCCCATTCCACCATTTCAACACAATACTATCTCCTCTTTTTTCATTCATTCCCATTTCAATTACTGTCAGAGAATCCACTGGGTTTGGGTTCAATTCATAAATTCCGTAAGTATTCGGGTTTTCGGAAATTCTTAATTGAATATTTCTCTCCTCAATTTTAAAATCATATATAGTTTGCGAGTAAGGATTATTCTCCAAGTATGAATTCCAGAAAAATGAGAATATCCAATAACAAACTATTGTATTGAGGAAAAATAAAATCGAAAGTCTTTTTCTTATAAAGAAAGTAATAATTCCAATCAGAATGTTTACTCCGAATATTTCAAGTCTGTGAGATTCAACTCCAACAGACATAAATGGGTAAGGTTTAATATTACTAATCCAATATTTCATAAGTAAAATATCGATTAGCAAAATCAGAATTCCAATTCCAATTAATAATCTTGTTTCTGATTTCGTCATTCTCTAATTGCTGGCAACGTGTTTGTGTATGATTTCGTTGCGTGTTTCAGCAACTAAATTAGTAAACTAAAACGAACCAGAAGAAATTCCGAAGGAATTTCCAAGTAGGCTAGAACTAGCAATGAATTATACACGTTGTTGCCAGTAGTACTTTATTCCGTTACTAAATCCGTCAATACTTCTTTTCCTTTATTTTCGTATTCTTTCCAAATTGGGTCTGATATATCTGCATTCATAAGTTTATTTTCATCAATGCTATTCATTCGAATACGATGCTTTTTAAATATCTCTAAAACCTGTTTTGGGTTTTGATTTATTTTTCCATTCAAACTGTCAGCTAAATGAGTTAAAATTCGTCCAATATTTATTCTGTTTTGGGTTAGAGATAAATCCGAATTTGGTCCACCCCAAATTTCATCGGCTTTTGGGTCATCTTGATTGTCATCTTCCCAATTGCAAACTTCGCAAATATCATAACTACCACGTTCTACAAGAGTTGGATATCCGCAACCAGGACAAGTAAATAAATTCAAATTGTTTTCCTTAATGTAATTGTCAAACGTAAGTCGCTTTTTTCTGAATTCAGATAGGATTTGTTTTTCCAATTCAGTTAATTTATCAGATTCAAACTTTTCAGGGTAGTTCGATTCGGTCATAATTTCAGTTCGTTTTTCAGTTTTAGTTTTTTGTCCACAGCCAATAAATAAAATCAAAATTAATAGGTTAAAAATTATTTTCATTGGTCTGGTCGTATTACTGGCAACGTCTCGTATAAGAAACGTATGGCAGTTAATAAGCGATACGTTTCGGATTGGTACTAAGCCAAATATAAATATTTTGCTTTTATCATTTTTCGTAAATGCCAAATTTTATATTTGGTGACATTGCAAATAAGTACAGACCTTTCGATTAAGCAATAAAGCCTTATGTTTTCTTATACATTGTTACCTGCTGGCTTTTCTTTTTCAAAATCCCAATATAATTGAACATAACCATTTATTGCTTCAAGTCTTAATGACAAGTTTTCAAATTTCCATCTTCTACCTTTCCACTTTTCTTTATTAAATTCATTCTCTTTTAATCCGCCTTTATTTTCTATATCATTCCCAAAATGTTTTAGTAATCTATCAAGGAGTTTTTCAACTTCTTTGTCTATTATAAACCAATTTGTTGGTTTGTTTTGACTTAAAAAAATCAAAATTTCTTGTAAGTTTTCCTTAGGTTGAAAACAGATAATCTTATTAAAGAAACCAAAAAGAAAATATGGTAACAAGTATGTTCTGCAATTCCCATCTTCGGATTTGGATTCGTAATAATTATCAGATCGTAAAAAGTCTTCCATAATTTTTAGATCAAGATCGTAATCTTCATTTTTCAAGAATTTTTTGTAAAAATCTAGAAACTCATCTGGCTTAAAAACTCCAGTATTTATATTTAATTCTTCAAATACTTTTTTTGTTTTTTTATAGGATCTATTATCATTTATAACATAAAAATTACAAGTAGAGGCAAAGGAAGCGTGAAAAGCATCGTCAGTTGTATTTTTAAATGTTTCTTTTCTCCCTTTTTTAATCTTTACTTTATCTTCTTGATAACCGTGCATATCTAGTTTTAAATACTCATTTGAAATATTGTCAAACCATTTAGGAGCGTTTTTGTATTCAGGTTTAAAATGTTCAGGACTGAAGCCTAATTTATCGTATTTCTTCTCAATGAATTCGAAAGGTTTTTGCGTATCAAAGATTTTGTCTCTATTTATCTCAGTTCCTTTTTGGATTATTTGTCTTAAGTCTTTATAACCTTCTAATTCGTTTAAGTTAAAATTCATTTCACTAAAACTTTTAAAGAAACCTTCCATTGTAGGGTTTTCTTTTAAGCCAGGAAATATTTTTTCCATAACCTCTGAACTTTCGGGTGTTTCAAAAGCTTTTTTAAAGGAGTCTTCTAAAGGTAAAGATTTAAGGATATTGAACATCGGTTTTAAAAGACTACTCGCAAACGGATCATTCTCAAAAATTTTCGTTAGTCCATCAATACTTATGTCATTGAAAGTCTTTTTGTCGTTAATATTCTGTTCAAATAATTCTCTTGGAGGATATATATCTAAAATTATTCCTTTTCCATTATTGAAAAGGCAATAATCATTGGTTATTCTAGAAATAAAGTCTAAGTCAGAATTTATATAATCTTGTTGTTTAGATGTTTCTTTAAAACTAGAAGATATATCATTAATATGTGAAGTTGAAAATGGGATTAATAAATCTTCATTGTTTAATATTAGCTCTTTTAACTCTGAGTGTTCCCCACTTTTCATTTGAGATAGAACATTCCAGTCAAAATAAACTTTTATCATAATTTTGTTTTTCCGAATCCATTTTGCGCTTGCAGGTAACGTTTAATATATGTGTCGTAGCTGCGCA
>NZ_JACA01000089.1 GCF_000520995.1 Aquimarina macrocephali JAMB N27
GTGCCTCCGGATGCAAAATAACTATCATAACCCGTCAATACCACAACCTTATACAAGGGATGCTCTGCAATATGCTTAAAAACCTCTATCATTCCTGCTATAAAAGCATCCGAAAACATGTTCTTTGCTACTCGGTCTTCCATCTTAACCTCTACAATACCTTCTGGATAAACCTTGGCTTTTATAACTTTTGTATTGAGTATAATATCTGTTGGAGTATTTGGCAACTCTACTGAAATCGGTTCTTTACGCTCTAACCAAATCGGTAACTCTTCTATCCTTTTCTTTAGTAATGAAGCTCGATCCTTTTTCCAAGTCCGTACAGCTTCTATAGAGAGTCCGGTCCAGTACGATGCCTGGTGTAAAGCTTCTGAAAAAACAGCATCCGATACAATTACTGAACCTACCTGATCTTGTAACTCAAGACCTGTATAGCTCTTACCTGCCAGCAGTAATTCTTTACTCACATAACCACTTAATCGTTGACCGAATAACATAGCCGATCGTCTTGCCAGCTCAGGAACTTCTATAAGACCTGATACCGAGTACTCACCTTGTGTATTATAAACACAAACATCACAGGACGTACTAATCAGCCAGCCGATATCTTTAGCGTTTGATCCTATTGCAGCAATTATGGGAATTGGAGAGTACAGAATTAAATCCTGAAGCTCTAAAACAGCATCCTGCGAACCAGTTAAATCAGATACTGAAACAAAATCAGCAGCATCACTGCTTAGAATGATCGCTTTATAATAATTGTATTTGTCTAGTTGAGAAAAAATATTCCTCAATCCTGAAATAATATCTTTTAGTGGGTAGCTCTTCCCTTTTGTATGTATTGTAATCGTTAATACATGGTCTGCATCGGTTGTCAACTTCAAATACTTCGAACCTGAAGTAATTTGTGGTATTGTGGTTGTCGTATTTTCTGCCTGTATTGTGGGTACTACAACCAGTTGTTCTGTCATCCTAAGTAGCTCACGCCCCAAATGTTGCTTTAATAGCTGTAGAGCATCTCTTGATTTATCACAAAGATCTAATGCAAAACTCTCTGTAAAAGAACCAACCTGATCCAATGGAAGGATAGCGCAACTAAAACCCTGTTGTTGTAAGGTCTTTCCTGTTGATACCATAGGTGAATACAAAAAGTTCCTTGCAATTGCTTCTCCAAATCGCTCTCTAAAAAGTAACTCTTCTGCTAAATCAGGGAAAAATCCTTCCTTATAACTCGCATAAGAATAGTTACTTTCTTCACTGCAAATCATAAAATCACACAACGTGCCTAATAAAAATCCAGCTCCAATAGCCGTCCCTTTCATCTCAGCAATTAATGGAAAAGGAAAAGAAACTATAGCCCTGTAAAGACCTGTTCTAACTGATTCATTATAAGCTTCCCGATCACCTTGTAAAAAAACATCATCACTACCTCGAAGCAAGACTACTTTTAGAGAAGGCATTTCTTTTACATATTCTAAAGTGGTCAATAACTGTGTGATCAACTCTGAAGAAAGCGTATTATCATCAGGTGTGGATATAACTAGTGAATACAAGCCTCTGCCATGATCAAATAATTTTACTAATGGTTCTAGCGAAGATGTATGTCCTTGATTTTCATAAGATGATAACGTCATCTCAGAAAGAGCGACTATTTTTTTATCTAGAGAAGAGGATTTTATTTTCTCTATCTCAAGCACACCAGGGGTAACCAATGAAACTTGAGTTGGTTTTTCTAATGTCTTCTCTGTGAATTTCTCTACTTTAGGTTTTTTGGATGATATTTTTCTGTAAACTGGCGAAGTGATCGGTATTGATATTTGTTCTGGTTCTGATGATGACTTAGGTATTTCCTGTTCTCTGGAAGTGTCTTTGACAAAGCCCGGAATCACTTCCTGATAACTAACCCCATATAGCTGTACACATACCTTGCCTTCTTTATCACATAAATCGATATCTAAGGCATCTGCTCTACCTGAACTATAACGAATCCAAACAGACATCTCACCAGTACAACGACTTATGATTCGTAAAGAATCTATACCTGTAACCTCTAAAGCAGTGTCTGGGAATAACATAAGACCTGCTTGTAATACTTCTTCAAGAATAGCAGGGTGTAAAACATAGGCTTCCCGATCTAAAAGTGCAGTATCTGGCAGACTCAACGCTGACAACAATTCCTTATCACCTCGATACATTGAAGTAATACTCTGGTAAGAAGAAGACAATACACTTCTCTCCATCTTAGCTTTAAGAGCATTGATATCTAATGTTGTTAAAGGAAGCTCATCATGTAATATAGCTTCTCCCTGGCAATATATTTTTTCCTCTTCTTTACTAGTACTATATACTTCAAAACAAACACCTTCTTCTGTTTGCTCAAATAAGGTGATATGCACTTCCATAGCATCATTAAAAACTATAGGGCCTGACCAAACCGTATTGCTAAACTCCAATAGATAGGACCCTTTCTCTTCTGGTAATGCTTCTGCAATTGCTGCACGAGCCATTTCTAAATAAATAACTATTGGAAGAACCTTATCTTTTTTAGATAATCTTGAGATAAAAAACTCTTCTCCACTAAAAGTCGAACTATATTTCTGAGCCGTAAGATCAGAAGTGTTTCTATGTACTAAAGGGTGTAATACTGAGATAGCTTTATTCTTTACTACCGATGGTGTATCACTAACTGGTATCCAATAACGTTCCCTGGCAAAAGGATACGTCGGAAGACTCATCAATCCCGGAACAACATCTCCATACAACAGCTGCCAATCCACAGCATAACCTTTTACCCATACATCAAGTAGTTTAGCTATATTTTTATTGGATATCCATTCTTGAACAGCTGTATCAGTAGCTAATTCATAAAAATCTTCTCCTCTTTTAACTTCTCCCTGATACATTCCTTCTACTCCTCTTGTATCATCAAGATAGGATTCTAGATTTTCTTTCAACTCAACTACCGAACTCACCACAAAGCCCAAACGCTTATCCATTGGCTCACGACCTACTTGTAAGGTGTAAGACATTGAACTCAAGTCAATATCAGTACTCTCCATACCAAGATAACTCAACAGGTCAACCGCCTTTTGTCGTAACTGATCTGTAGTACGTGCTGATAAAACAATACCAAAATCGGTAGCTATATCATCCTCTATAACAGATCCTGATGGAGTTATATATTCCTCTATAATGATATGTGCATTCGAGCCTCCTGCTCCAAAAGAGGAGATACCTGCTATACGAGGATAAACCTTTCCTTTAATTACAGGAGCATCCCAATCCCTTAACTCCTGATTCACAATAAAAGGAGTCGTAGCAAAATCAATATGAGGGTTTAAACGCTTAGAATGTAAGGATGGAACTATTTGACCATGCTCCATCTGTAATAATATTTTTGTCAAACCTGCAATACCTGCAGCTGATTCACAATGACCGATATTAGATTTGGCAGAACCCAGTAAACAATATCCTTTATCATTCTGGGTATCCTTTTCAAATGCCTTAGATAATGCGGCTATCTCAATAGGATCGCCCAACTTAGTACCTGTACCGTGAGCTTCTATATAACTAATATGACCAGGATCCGTATTGGATACTTTAAGGGCCTGAGTAATAGCACTAGCCTGAGCCTTAGGGTTGGGAACACTATAACCATTAGTCTTTCCGCCATGGTTAAGCGAACTCCCTTTGATCACTCCATAAATATGATTCCCGTCTCGTTTTGCCTCTGATAACCTTTTTAAAACTACAACTCCAACGCCTTCGCCAGGGATATAACCATCGCCTCCTTCTCCAAAACTTTGACAATGACCTGCACTCGATATAAACTGACCCGAACTAAGCATCTGGTATTTATTCGGGTGAATACTTACATTAACTCCTCCGGCTATACCTAAATCGGTACGACCTTCTTTTAAATCCTGACAGGCTAAATGAATCGAGGTCAAAGAAGAAGAACACATCGTGTCTAAAGTCATACTAGGACCATGAGCGTTTAAAAAATAAGAAACTCGGTT
>NZ_JACA01000090.1 GCF_000520995.1 Aquimarina macrocephali JAMB N27
GATATTAATCCAGATGATATAGAAAGTATTAACGTATTAAAAGGAGCTGCTGCTTCTGCCTTATATGGATCTAGAGCAGGAAACGGAGTAATTATAATCACTACAAAAAAAGGATCTAAAAATAAAGGATTAGGGATAACAATTAATTCAAACACTACATTTAGCAAATTTGATCCTAAAACATTCGCGAGATATCAAAAAGAATACGGAGGAGGTTATGGAGCTTCTTTTGTACAAGAAGATGTAAATGGAGATGGTATTTTAGATAATGTTGTAGATACAGGAGGTGATGCTTCCTGGGGCCCAAGATTTGACTCTAATCTTTTGGTATACCAATCGGGAGCTTTTTTTCCAGAAAACCCTAATTATCGTACTCCTACACCATGGGTAGCAGCAAAAAATGATCCTACCTCTATCTTTCAGACAGGTTTATTGCAATCAACCAATGTTAGTGTTGATGGAGCTTCAGATAAAGGAAATTTCAGGTTAGGATTTACCAATGTAGAACAAACAGGTATTTTACCAAACAGTTTAATTAAAAGGCAAACGGTAGATTTTGGCGGAAGTTATAAGTTGACCGATAGAGTCACAGCGAGAGCAAAGGTTACGTATACCAAAAATAGTGGACGTGGTAGATTCGCAACAGGATATGACGAAAATAGTGTTTTACCTGGATTGCGACAATGGTATCAAACAAATGTTGACTTAAGAGAGCAAAGAGATGCATATTTTAGGTTAGGAAGAAATGCTACCTGGAATTTAAGATCATCAGCACGTACAGGCGATGATCCTTATGCACCAAGACCACAATATTGGGATAATCCATATTGGACATTATATGAAAATTATCAAACCGATGGTAGAGATCGTGTTTTTGGAAATGTAGCTTTAACCTATAAAGTGAATGATTGGTTTGATGTTTTGGCAAGAGTGACTATGGATAGATTTGATGAAATAAGAGAAGAAAGAGTCAATGTTTCTAGTTTCAACCCATCTGAGTATAACAGATTTAATGGGTTTTTTAGAGAAATGAACTACGACATGATAGGGAACTTTAATTTTGATATTACTGAAAAGCTTAATTTTAAAGGACTACTGGGAATGAATCTTACCAGAACGAATAGAAGTTCTATTTTTGCAGAAACGAATGGAGGACTTAATACTTTTGGATTTTATTCTTTATCCAATTCAGTAAATCCAATAGCACCACCTATAGAAAGAAAGTCTAGCATGGGTGTTAATGGGTATTATGCTAGTGCGTCGTTCGGTTATGATGATATATTATTCTTAGATGCAACATATAGAATAGATCGATCATCAACACTACCAGACGGTAAAAGACAATTTAATTATCCATCAGTTTCTACTAGTTTCCTTTTTTCTAACCTCTTTACAAGTGATTGGTTAAATTTTGGAAAATTGAGATTAAACTATGCCGAAGTGGGTAATAGTGCAGGGGTACTTCTTGTAGATGATGTATATACTTTTGTTAATGGTTTTGCAGGGCAATCTCTTTTCTCATTACCAAATAATAAAAACAACCCTACACTTAAGCATGAAACCGTTATAAGTTATGAGGCAGGATTAGAAATTAAGCTTTTTAAAAATAGATTTGGGTTTGATGTAACAGCATATCAAACAAATAGTAAAGATCAAATTCTTCCATTAGATATATCTACTTCTACAGGATTTAATTCAAAAATTGTAAATGCTGGTGAAATTGAAAATAAAGGATATGAAGTTAGTCTTTTTGGAACTCCAATTAAAACCCAAAACTTTGAATGGAATATCAATGTAAACTGGAGTACATACAAAAGTGAAGTAGTTTCTCTATTGGATGGAATTGATAATTTAAGTTTATCAGGAACATTACAAGAAGACGTTTCTATTAATGCTACTGTAGGAGAACCTTATGGTACGATTAGAGGATCTAGTTTTAAATACCTTAATGGCCAGCGAGTTGTTGATGAAAACGGATACTATGTGACTAACGAAGAAAATGGAGTGATTGGTAATATAATTCCAGATTGGAATGGAGGAATCAACAATACGTTCAGATATAAAAATGCTTCGCTTAGTTTCTTAATTGATATGCAAAAAGGAGGAGATATCTACTCTCTCGATCATACATATGGATATGCTACCGGGATATTTCCAGAAACCGCAGGACTTAATGATTTAGGTAATCCTATAAGAGATGCTGTTGCAGATGGTGGAGGAATAATTGCTCCTGGTGTTAGAGAAGATGGGACTCCTAATACAGTAAGAACCCCGGTAAATAGTTTTGATAGTCCATTTATTTATTACAGATCAACAGATGAACAGGATGTTTATGATGCTTCTTTTGTAAAATTAAGAGAAGTAATATTCTCTTATTCACTACCAACGAAGTTATTAGATAACCTACCTATTAATGATGTGGTGATTTCTGTAATTGGTAGAAACTTATGGATTATTGATAAAAACATTCCATATTCTGATCCAGAAGCAGGATTAAGTGCAGGTAACTTGCAAGGATTTCAATCTTCTGCATATCCCACATCCAAAGAATATGGTTTTAACCTAAAAGTAAAATTCTAAAAAAATGAAAAATAGTAAAATTTTAGCCATACTATTCTGCTTGTTTACGATCTTTTCCTGTAAGGTAGATGATCTCAACGTGAGCGATAAACAGATTTCTGAAGTTCCTTCGACAACATTATTTACTAATGGGCAACGAAATTTGGTTGACCAAATGGTTACTCAAAGTATTTTTGATAATCATCTGAAATTTTATGCGCAATATTGGGCGGGTACTGGTTTTATAGGTCCTGAAACTAATTTTCAAGATCTTAAGAGTTTTCCACAAAATTATTGGAATACACTGTATAGAGATGTTCTAAGTGATCTTAACGAAGCAGCTCGATTAATTCCAGAAGAAGAAGTATTTGGTCTTACTGAAATAGATAAGCAAAATAGATTAGCAATTATCGAAATTTTGAAAGTATATACTTTTCATGTTTTGGTAGATCTTTTTGGAGATGTTCCGTATTCTGAAGCTCTGTCTTTGGATGACAATATTTTGAATCCAGCATATGATGATGATCAGAGTATATATACTAATATCATAAATCAGTTAAATACTGCGATTAGTAACCTTAATACTTCTGGAAAATCATTTGGTGATTCAGATTTGATTTATCAAGGAGATGTCTCTAAATGGGCAAAATTTGCAAATTCCTTAAAGTTACGATTAGCACTAAGAATTGCTGATGTGGATTCTAATCAAGCAGGAACATTAGCAACAGAGGCAGTTAATTCTGGAGTATTTACTGCTAATGCAGACAATGCGTCATTAGTATATGAGACAACAACACCTAATACAAATCCAATATGGGAAACTCTTGTAAATAGCGGTAGAGAAGATTATGTTGTTGCAGAGGCTATAGTAGATATTATGCAACCTATTAATGACCC
>NZ_JACA01000091.1 GCF_000520995.1 Aquimarina macrocephali JAMB N27
GGCAATTTTTTTTAATTTTACCCCAGTGGCATCGTAAATATAACATATTATTAAACGAAAAAAAGTCACAATCTTTTTATCAATTGTGACTTTTTTATTTCTTACTCATATGCAGCACAGAAAACATTTCTGCGCTATCATATCCGAGCGGTCGGGTTAACCCTTCTATAGCGTCATCTGAAAGTTTAACAGCATTATCTGACACCTTCATAGCATCATCAATTTTGGAAGTAACAGCTTTACTTAATCCTTTAGCTGCAACTTCTCCAGTCACTACAGCAGCAGCTTCAACCGTCACATTAGCTGCTTTTTCTCCTATTTTATTACCCAATGTTGTAGCTGAATCTTCAGATAAAGCCGTTTCTACTACATCATGTGCTATATCTGACATTCCTGCTGTTGCAGTTGACAAAGCATCTTTTGCTAAGCTAGCTAATCCCTGTGGACTGCTTAATTTGTTAAAGTGATTACTTGCAGCTTTCTTAACTGTCTGTATTGGGCTACTAACAAGTTGTTTTGCACCTTCATAAGTATTATAAAGAGTTCTTTTGTAGGCGTTCACAGCACTTTTTAAAACTGTTTTACAGAACTCACAATTACCATCGGGATCAGATTTACTAATTTTGTCTAATAAACGTTAAGTTATGAAAATTATTTTCAACTTCTTGAAGCCCAACGCTTTCTTTATCAAAAAGAAAATATGTAATTGCTAACCCTTTATCCTTTTTGTAAAGAAATAATATTATGCAGAATTTATATTTACAAAACCTATCGGATGTAAATTTAAAAGAAGATGTACCGCCCCAATCTGCATTAAACTCCTTTTTGACGTTTAAATTATCAAATTCTGTAATTAACTTTTCTCCTGAAAGTAAACCATCACTAGCTTGAGAAAATTTAACTAAAGATTGAAGAGCTATGTTTTTGTAAATTTTATTAAGTAGATTATCCTTGTAATTTTCAGCAGGAATTAATGAATATAAAACTTCAATTTTTTTACTTTCATCAGCTATTAAATAATTACATTTTATTTGTGTTGTATTAATTTTTTCCTTTAAAGAAGAATCATTTGAGTATTTAATTGAAAGTAACTTTACTAACTCTTTGAAACTCTCTTGGCTTTGAGAATAGGATAAGTTAACAGAAGAGAATATAACAATTAAAACAATAAATATGAATGAGTTTTTCATAGTAAAAAAATCTTTAAAAAATAACTTTCAAATTATCTAACTTACTTTTAACATGAAACAAATATTCATTACTTAATAAATTATTACCTATAAATAATTTATTAAGTTCTAGATTGTTCTTTAATTCTTTCAAAGGCAGAAATTCAAGTTTGTTATAAGATAAATCTAATTTTTTAATCATTTTCATTTTTTCAATTTCCTTAGGTAATACTTTGATATTGTTAGATTTAATGGTTAATTCTTCTAATTTTCTCAAAGAGAATAAACCAATTGGTAATTTTGATATATTGTTATTATCTAAATACAACTTTTTAAGCTCTTTTAGGTTCTTTATTTCTGAATCAAGAGTTATTATTTTATTCATTCTTAAATCTAGCTCTTTTAATTTTGAAAGCTTATAGATAGAATTTGGTATTTCTTCCAATGAATTTCCTGAAATATTCAAATTTTCTATATTGGAAGGTAGTTTTATGTTTTCAAGATTAATATTGTTATTCGCAATATTTAAAGTTTTTAATTCAGTTAAACCATTAATTGTTTTCGGGAAATAATTCAAATTACTTCCCGTAATCATTAAGGTTTCTAAATTTTTAAGTTTATTAATATTCTTAGTTATGGATTTAATCTCACTACAGGAAATAACATTAAATATTCTAAGTTTTTTCAGATTCGATATATTATCTTTTATAATGTCTATTTCGCAATTCAAGAGTCGAATTTCTTCAACATTAGTAAAGTTATATAAAGCATTATCTATTCTTTCTCCAGAAATATCGAGAGATTTAACATTTTCACTATTTTCTTTTGCTTTAGCAAAAGATGTGAAATAACCATTACTTTGAGCTTTACAATTAAAAAATGTAAAAAATAAAGCTATAATATAATAAATTTGAATTTTCATATAATAAACAGTTTTTATTAATCTGGTCTGTCTTGATAAGGACCTATAAACTCTCCTAAACTCAAATTCACTCCCATTAATGATTGAAGAAATTGACTAAAGTTAATTCCTTTAGGTTCTAATTCATTTACACTAGGGCTAACCTCTTCACGAGGTTCTGTTGTAATATTAGCTCCAAACCAAACATCAAACCTATCTTCCTTTACAACATCATCATTTAACCAACCTTGGTCGGCAATCTTCATGCCAGTAATATTTCCATCTTCATCAAATTCATAATTTAAAAAGATAAAAGAATGTCCAAATACACCTCTATCCACTCCACGAACAACATCATTAAAATCTTCTTGAGATGCATAAACTTGAATAATTGCGCCTTCTTGCAAATCTCCATCCCAAATACCTTTTTTATTTACTAGTTCCCCTAAACCTGCATTTACTATTGCTCCGGCTCCTCCAGTACCTCTTAAATCTTGGGGCAGACCTCTCCAACCTGGATGGGTTCCTGTTGAGCTAGCAAATAAATGATTAAAAGTTTGCTTTGAATTGTAATATTGGGAAGCACTATCATCTGATATATAGTCATAAACAGATACCCCCATAACCTGCTTAAAAGCTGTATTAAATCTGCTTTTGCAAACTTGAAAGCAATCTCCCCCCGGACTCTTATTCTGAGAGTTTTTATGATTATTTACAATTTTTTTACCAATTGGATTACCCGGACCAAAAGGAAACATACCATCATAATCCATAAAATAAATAGGATTATTAAAAGCATAATTATACGGACTATGTCTTTTCATTAATTCTGCTAACGGGTCAATATTCATCCACCTACCAAGTGCTGCATCATAATTCCTAGCTCCAAAGTCTAACCATGCTAAACTAAGTTCATCCTGTTCTTCTTTATTACCAAACCCATAATTATGATCCCTACCATTAAAATCACTATTATATCCTTCATGTTGCAGTCCAAAAGGATAATAGTTCTTCTCCTGTATGATCTCAGAAGTAGTGATTACACCATCTTTATTAGCATCTTTATAGGACAATCTGATGTTCCCTA
>NZ_JACA01000092.1 GCF_000520995.1 Aquimarina macrocephali JAMB N27
CATTGTGTTTTTTTACCTTCTTGATACTTAAGGTAACCCGCATACGATCTAAATTGTTGAACTTAATACCACCTAGAACGTGTATTTCTAGCTCTTTGGTGATATAGGTATAGTCGTGAGGGTTTGTTGTGTCGAGCATTGTTTAAAAACTATTTTTGTACGATTTGACTATTACAAACATATGCATTAGATTCCATATTGACAACTATAAATATACAATTTGATTATATTATTGCTTATAATATACGATTTGACTACATTCGTAATGTTCTAATATTGATTATTTATGAGCCTAGCAGAGAACTTAAAGGCATACCGAGAGCAAAAAGGATTACTACAAAAGGAAGTGGCTAATAACGTGGGTGTGCATCCTTCTAACTATTCTAAAATGGAGAAGGGCGAACGTGATGTGTCTATCGAGGTTGCTGACAAGCTTGCTGCTTTCTATGGCGTGACCCTTGATGAACTTGTACATATGGAAGGTGCTCTACCTAATGAAATAACTATAGAAGATAAATCGATATCAGAACGTCTTAAACTTATACAAAAACTAGAGGAAGAAGATAAAAAAGCTATTTTTCGTATTATTGATAGTATGCTTACCAAAGCTAAGTTTAAAGATTTCTTTGATAAAAATGTAGCTTCACTATGATAAAAGCTACCCCAATATGAGGTAGCTTTAACATTATTATTTCAGATATTTAATTTGATATATCTGATTCTGTTTTTATTCATATTCTTCTAATTCTGCTTCTAGTTCCTCTTTCAAAGTTTCTCCTTTTAAAACTAAAGCTTCTCTATCTTTATTATAAAAGATTCCAAAATAAACATCTCTTAAATCAGGATCGTCAATATAATCTTCAATAAAAGAATAAACAGATATTGAACATGGTTTAGCTCCCATTTCTTTATGCTCATCAAAAGCACAAAAATCTGCTAAATCTTTATGAGGCCATAATGGAAAAATTTCATCTCCATCTGCATCTTTAAAAATAATCCAATCATTATCATCAATAGCAAGACCCCAGACTTCTTCCCAATCTGCGCAATAACGAACAAAGTATTCAACCCTTTCTTTATTACTTAATTTTAATAAATTTTCTATTTGTTTTGGATGCATAACTCTAATTTTTTTTCTTGTATCTATGTCTATGAATTTTAGTTTCAACTTTATGTTCTGCATGATTTTTAACTAAAGAACCTTTATAACCATGTCCGTGGCTTGCTGGCGCATTATTCTTATGAGCCAACTCATAACCTTTATCTTTCTTTTTTCTTCCTGGTGACTTACGACCATTTCTAGGTATTCTTAATGCTTTCTTATTTCCTGTTTTTATATGTCTTTGGTCATTTTTTAGCCAACCTCTATCAGCACTACTTGCTTTATCATCATTCATCCATTCTTTCAACCTTGCTTGTTTACCTGATCTTCCTCTCCTTTTTAACTGTTTAGCAGCTTTTTTAGGATTAACTACCAACATTACAGCAGCCATTACAACTGAGTTTACACCTAATTCTTCTCCAACAGTCTCTACAACTTCACTTATAGCATCTCCTAAATCTGCTTCTTGGATTCTTGGGTCACCACCTGCTTTAAAAGTGGATCTTGATCCCGGAGATCTAAAATTAATATCTACTTCACAAGTAGAACATTCTTGTTCAGTAGTTTCAACAGCAATTTCTTCAGTTGACACAACATTACCATCTTCATCAACATTGTTTACATAATCCGTTTCATCTCCACCTTTATCACTAACCCATACTTCAGTTCCATCTGCCAACCTGTTCCATTCATCCGATGGAGCCATTCCCGTTGGGTCTGTAAAATAAATAGGGTTACCAAATGTATAATTATAAGGGTTCCAAGACTGCATATCTTCTGCCAATGGGTCAATGGTTGTCCATTGTGGTCTCCAAGGGTCATAAAACCTTGCTCCATAATCATACCAATCTAATCCTAAATCCTCATTAAGCTCTTTGCCATTATACTTATAATCATGCTCTGATGTTCCAGTAATTAATGAGTTAGGGTGACTTGGCCCATATTCAAATTCTGCTCCAAAAGGATAATAATCCTGCAACTGTACAATTTCATGGTGGTTATCCCCATCACCGTCAACATCTGTACCACCTCGAACTACATCAATCTTACCATCATTATCGCTATCGGTATAAGACAACCTAACATTGCCCATATAATCGCGCATCTGATAAATATATTTCCATCCATTATCTTGAGGCTCTATATATCCTTCTGGCATTGGGATAAACTGTAAGTTACCATTCTTGTACTCAATACCATCTGCATATTCTGTAACTGTTACTGCATTACCATCGGTAACCGTTTTTTTCAGCTTCATTCCCTCTGCATCATACACAAACCCATATTTCTTAGTATCCGAGTTATCAAAGATAATTTCAGTAGGTAAATCAAGATGATTATACGTAATATTTGTGATTCCTTTATTACGATCTACAGTTAAATTTCCATTGGCATCGTATTCGAAGTCATCATTGGTATTACTCCCATCCTTAAAACCATAGGCTTTATTTCCAGAGTCCGTAACTTTTGTAGGTTTATTGCCAAGATTATTATAGTCGTACTCATAAGAGAGTACATCCATATTATCAAAGTTAGAAGTATTCTGCCATCCCTGACGGGTAAGCGACATAATCCCACCTTGTTTATCATAGCTTATACTACTTACACTGTAACGGTTCTCACTGTTGGTAGCACTTGTTAGTCGGTCGAGAGCATCATA
>NZ_JACA01000093.1 GCF_000520995.1 Aquimarina macrocephali JAMB N27
AGAATTATGTAAAAGATTGATTTTGTCATCGGTTTATTGAACTTTTATTTTTTTTCGGCAAATCTCCTAAATCCTTCAAATTTTAACCAAACGTGTTGTTTTGTAATTCCAACATTTTTTTCTCCTTTTCTATTAATTGCATAATTCATACCATCCTTTTCAACAAGAGCATATTTTTTATCAAATGGTAATCCATTATTATATATAATAGGAATTATAACCTCTCCTTTTTTATTAATATATCCGTATTTTTTATTTTTTTTCACTAAAGCTAATCCATCATTGAAATCACCTAATAGGTTGAAATCGTATTTAGGCTTAATAACTATTCGGTTTCTCTTATCTATGTAGCCTATAGAGCCTTTTATACTGACCTGAGCTAGTTCTTCTTTAAAATGTCTTATTTTGTCATATTCGAATGGTATAACAATTTCGTTTTTAATATTAATCATGCCCCATTTGTTTTTGGATTTCGCTAGAAAAAGATCTTTTTTGACATCACTTAAATCCTCATAAATAATCGGTATTACCAGATTACCTTTTTCGTTAACTAAACCCATCATTCCATTATTTCGAATTCTCATATATCCATTATGAAAGTATCCAAAAATTTCATCATATATTGGAGGTAACAAAACATTTCCACTAACATCAATCAAACCTTCTTTAAGTTGTATTTTTTCAATTTTATAACCATATTCAATAAAAGTTCGGCTACCATTTTCTGAAATCAGTTTCTTCTCTGTTTCGACCTTTAAAGTATCTATCATAAAAATAGCTTTTTTATCTATTATAGGTCGATAACTAAAAATTAAACTATCATTGAATATTTTCTCACCTTTTAGATTTAAATAGTTCCATTTTCCATTTTTTTTTACGGCAGCATATCCTTTGTAAAAAGGAAAAGCATCTTCATATTCAAGGGGTATAACGACATCTCCATCGGGATCTACAAATCCACTATGATCATCGTTAATAGCCAATCCAAGATCGTCTTTATACCAAAAAGTCATTGTATATTCGGGATACAATTTACATTTAGAATTTGAAAACACTAGTCCTGGAATATTATTTGAAATTATGTTTGCTTTTCCATTATAAAAATCAGAAGCATATTCATAGTTAGGTGGAATTACGATTTTACCGTTCGAATCAACAAAACCATATTTCAAGGAATCTTTCAAGGAAGAAAAACCTCTTTGCATCAAATCATTATAATAAGTGTTAGAATCATGTTCTATATTTGGAAATGTATACATGTTTTCCATTAGAAAAACATTATTCCCTAATTGACTGAAAATGGAATTAGAAGCTAATAAAAAAAGTACTGCGATTTTTTTCATTTATATTATTTTTATTGCAAATTATCGTTTATTTGAATTTTAGTTAGTTATTGTGCCTATTGTTTTTATCCATCATAGTTGTCTAATTTCCATCCTTTTTCAGGTCTTATTTCTCTCCAGTCCCAATACTTGTCATATAATTCGTCGTGAAGAAAATCTAAATCTTCAGCTAGCTCATCTGTTTTGTCAACGAAACAAATCTCAGTCCATTTGCCAAAACTTTCATCAGGCTCTGAAGTTCCGTCAATTATATTGAACAAATCAAACAAAACACCAGCAGAGTTATTAGCCAAAATTTTCCTCAATGCATTTTTCAAATTAGAGTCATTTTTCAATTTTTCTAATGAGCGAGTTTCTTCTTCGGTAAAACCACAATTTGGTGGATATGTCACAAAATCCATTTCTCCACCTTTATCTAATTTATCTGAAATAAAGTCCGCCTTTTCCTCAATTTTTTGATTAGCAGATAATAAAAAGGTTCTAATATTATGTTTTGATAGCTTCATTTTTTTGCATTGAGTACAACGGTCTCGTATAACCGTCAGTTACAGGGTTTATATTCTTTAATTTTCGGTTAAGTACAACATTTGGCAATTCAGAGTGGATTCTGATGTAGTCGAATCCACCGTAATTACGGTTATACCTTGATGGTAGTTAGGCTTTTATTCAATTTTATTTCTATTCATTTCAGCATATTTCCTATATAAGTCTTTCATTAATCCATCTGGATAATCTGAGAAATCTTTATCTAGTTTTCCCATAAGTTGTTCTGATTTCTCGTCTGAATTTTGAAAAAACCAAGTTCCGTCTTCTGGAAGCAATTCAACCGCTTGTTTTATTATTTCCGATGATTTAGTAGCTCCGATTTCGTTCAATGATTTTATTACTTGTTCTTTTTGTTCAGGAAACCATTCTTGTAAAAAACTTAGTATACTATCAGCTTGTCCTGCATTTTCCAAATGCATACATAGAAATAGATTTAATTGTGCTTGGTTCAAAGAATTAGGTTTTTTGTCAAATCGATTCACCAGTATTTGATGTAAAGCTATGGAAAAATCAGAATTATCATTTAAAGAAAATAAACTATCAAAGTCTTCTTCATTTACTATTTTTTCTCGCTTTCTTATTTCATTCTTCATTTCTTCTGTCATCCACGAAAGTGCGATAAACGAGCCTTTTTCCATATTTCGATTATAGTATATTTGATTTTTCAGCTTACCCACAACGTCTCTTGTATGTTGCGTTTGCTTCCCGAAGGGAGCATATGCAATATACAAATTGTGTGTGCCCAGCATGGGCATTTTTTATTTATCGAAGATAAATAATTCATCTA
>NZ_JACA01000094.1 GCF_000520995.1 Aquimarina macrocephali JAMB N27
CTTTTAAAATGAGTTTGTGTTTTCATGATTAGTTAAAATTTGTGTTTGTTAATTAATTATTAATTTTTGGTTAAATGTATAGTTATGAGAGTGATTATCAAACTAGTACCTGCCAGTATTTTAAAAGGTTAATACACCTATTTTTTATGGTAAAACAGTGTTATTATTAATGAAAACCTTTTGTTTTTTTAAGAAAATTTGATGAGTTGTACTTGTGCTTATACAGGCAAACCATCTCTGTTTGGGAGTAAAAGATCTATAGGTTTTTCTCTATTGTGATTGTCTGTTATACTTGAAATAGAATTTAGAATGTATGTACAGAACTACAGGGTTGTAGTCTGTATAATTTTAAGGTGGGTACAAAAAAACCTGAAGTAAGTTTTCTGACTTTACATTTCATAAAACTACTATATGCGGTATTTTATTTCTTGTCCTTCTGTTTCTTACACAAATAACTATTTTAAAACGAAGGATTGACAGACGATTTTCTTTATAGCTATTTTACTCTCAATAGGTTTGCGAGATGGTTTTTTTTAATTATATATAGGGTATTCTGTTAAATTTATAGTAGTACGGTTTTACCACGTCAATACTCATTTGTTTTTTACTTAGTTTTACTCAGTAACTATAAACCAGATTAAGCTAAAATTTTATGAAAAACCTATTAAAACCTATTCTTTTTTTAGTAGCCTTTTTAATGATTGCTTGTCAAAAGGAGGAGTTGCCAAACGTTGAAAGTGATCTTAGTCAAAAGGTCAGATCATGGTACGAAGATAATCACGATCAAAAATTTAATGAGAACCCTAATTTCTACGGTACTCCAGATTGGGAAAATTACTTTCAAGTTGAAAATGATATTTATTTCCCACTAACCCATAAATCAACTACTGTTAAAAATCAGGTAAAGCTTGATGACTTAAAGAACAAGATTCACGTAAAATCTTATTTGATATTAACTAAAGATAAGAACGATTTTAGGGAATCTTTGAAAGTGTTTCTTAATACAGAAGACAGTTTTAACAATATTGAACAAATACTTAAATTACCTTATTTAGAATATAAATATTCTAGCTATAATAATAATATTTCCTCGAGAAGCACTTCTTTTTTTCAATCTGATAATAAACAAAAGCATTTTGATAAGGCTATTATGAATATTTCAAAGCCTCTTTTATCTTCTTCAAAAGCAGATTGCCAAACTTATTACGTTATTAACACAACGTCTGTAAATGGTAATCCAGTTCACATTGACGTACTTTATAGTTATGAAGTATGTGACGGTGGAAGCGGTGGAGGAAATGGTTCTGGAGGTGGTGGCATTGGTGGTGGTGACGGTTCACGACCAGTAGAAATACCTCATTGTTCAAGTTGGGAATACGCACGAAGAGGCCTAGTTAAGGGAGCGTCAGTCTATGGTATGCAAGCGTTCTTTTTTACAGCTTATACAGATGCGGGTGGTATTGGATTTGAATCAAGAGTTGTCAACTTTCCAACGCTTTATTTTATTGTCCCTAACTCTTATAGAAACGGACATGCAGCCACAGCCACAGCAGCAATGATGGCATTAGCAGAAGATGATACCGAAGTATATTTTAAGGAAAACCCTAAAGCTAGTGCGCTGCAAGTTGAGAATTTCTACTTTGACAGAATGAAAGACAGAATGAGAGAAATTGGGGGAAGTGTATCAAAAAACAATCCATATGGCTTTACGAATCCAGCACCTTTCGTACATAGTTTAATCACAACAGGTAACTGTAATACTTAAATTATGATACTTTTAATTATAATAACTATTCTAATGGGAAACCCTTTAAATACAGAACTTATCGGTAAACATATAAGTGAGATTCCTAATGTTAAACCTAGCGTAAAAGAAGCTAACTACAACTCGTATTTGAAAACTTCAGATACAGGGTTGTACTTAGGAAAACCCTATCAATTCTTCACTATTATAACGGATAAAAAAGACGTGGTTAAAGAGCTTTCTATTAGAGTAAACGAAGTACTAGATAGATCATTTTTTGATCGTATGGTAAAAGAGTATGGTAATCCTGTCGGCCTATATAATATAGATAAAACTCTAGAAACTAGTACTTCGTTTCATGAAGACGGGGGAAGTTCTACAAGGTCAAGAGGCTCTATGAGAAAATGTACGTTCGAAGAAGAACCAATCTTTATTGTGTGGAGTATTAAAGATTATAGCCTAACTGTTACAATAACAAGACAGGGTTCATCTCCAAGGACTTCAATAAGTTTAGAGAATAAAAGTTTCTGGAAATAATTAGATGGTTCGAGTTAGGAGATTGCGATTAATAATTAGCATAAATTTGGTGAACTTAAAACCACCAAGTTTATATTTCACATAATATTATGAAATTAGAAAAACTATTAGAATTAACTGGACTCTAAAAATATAGATACGTTCTTAGGGCAGATTTACCAAGCCTATATAGAGGTATGAGGTAGATCAAAGTAGTGCCCGAA
>NZ_JACA01000095.1 GCF_000520995.1 Aquimarina macrocephali JAMB N27
TCTCTATTCTATGATGTTAAAGCGTATATTTTTATTCATATTTATTGTCCAATAATTTCAGCAACTAAATAACCACCTGGTGTTCCTTTAGAAAGTTCTAAGTTTAATTTATTAGTTGTGCCTGTCACTATTATTGTTGCATCATAAAAACTCGAAGTCAATATTTCGGAGAATGAGATAAATCCATCATCACGACATATTATTCCATATATTCCATAATAAGAATCATTACTTGCCACCCACTTTAGAGTTAGAACACCTACGGTTTGGGAAGGTACTGTAATTTCTAAATTTCCAGATGCAGCAATATTTGCAAATTTTTTGTACACTCCCCCGTTTTCTAATGCTTTTAACTTCATGTGTTTAACTATTAAATTTCTTCATAATTTTCTAAAACTTTACCTGCATTCGTTGATAATGGGTTAGTCATATTATAAACTGTAGTTATCTCAACTACAGTGCCCGCTATTGGTACTATTAACTTTAAGGTATCACCTGTATTTGTGAACTCTGGGACATCACCTTTAATCATTGTTACAGGTGATATTAATGGAAAACCTCCATTATTGTTACTTGCCGTTACTATAAACCTACTTGTTATACTATTGACATAAAAAGTAGCATCATTGCCTAAGTCAATGAATTGATTCGAAGAAGAAGTCTTTATCGCCCTTGTTGTAGTTTCCTTAAATTGAATTTGTATATTTCCGTTTAAAGGACCTGTTATTTTAACCATCCTAGCAAGTCTTAATTTTCCTAAGTAGGGATTATCCAAAGAGGTTATACTGCCAGAAAAATCAATAAAATTACTGCCATCTGCTATCTTACTATTCATCATTCCTTCTAATCTAATATTTCCTGTTGCAGTTTGTGGTAATACCGAATCTATTTTTATTATTGGTACTGAAGTCGTCCCAAAGGCATTAAAATCGAGTATGGCGTTATATAATTTACATCCTGCTCCTATATTTATGTACTCCCATCCATTTACACCATTTAACCAACACTTATCTAATCCACTACCATGAAAAGAATCATTTCCTCCATTTCTTATAAAAGCTAATGCTCTTAAATTATCTATAAATCTTGAATCAGATACAATACATTTTTCAGTAAATTCGTTAGCGTCTTCATTATTATAAATCACAGCATTCCTAAGGTTATTAAAATAACATCTGTCAATTCTAACCCCATTACAGCCTGCCAGCTCTATCCCGTCAACATCTTTTACTTCACCAGCTCTACCCTCAAAACGTATTCCACTTATGTTTGCTCCCACATTGATATCTCCAGATCCCCCTTTTATTTTAATGTAAGAAGTTCTTAATACATTACTAGTAATAATTGCAAGTCCTTCAGAATATATCAATCTTGAATCAAAATTCCCATTGTTGAATAAAATTTGAGAATCTAATAAATAAGTCTTTCTATCCTTTAGTTTTACTGTTTTTTTTAAATCCACTGCCTTCTGTATAGCATTAGAATCATTGGTAATACCGTCTCCTTTTGCCCCAAACCAATGGAC
The DNA here is from genome assembly GCF_000520995.1 of Aquimarina macrocephali JAMB N27. Lineage (GTDB taxonomy): Bacteria > Bacteroidota > Bacteroidia > Flavobacteriales > Flavobacteriaceae > Aquimarina > Aquimarina macrocephali. The sequence continues at coordinate 1,526 of NZ_JACA01000095.1, forward strand.
ATCAACAAAATCATTCAAAATTCCATTGCTAAAATCAATATTCTCAAATACTTGGTATGATTCTGAAGATACTTCAATGCTTTCTCCAGTTAATATACCATTCTTTAATTTGCCACCATTAAACTTTAATATTACATTTTCAGGTATGGTAATTGTCGCGTCATTTAAATCATGATCATGTATTATATCCCATGTAGAATTTGAATAAGAAGAAGGTATTGATGTAAAATCAAAATTACTTGCTATTAGTATATAACCCATTTGCTCTATTGTTTTAAACTACTATTTTTAATTTTAAAATATAATCATCTTTAGATGACTCTTCATTATAGAATAATTTCTACAATACTTGTTCTGTAAGTTCTTCAAAATTATAAATAAAACTACTATCAATTGACTTATTAAGAAAGTATTATAATTAATCTTGTTATTAAGAATCAACCTGAAACCAGTATTAAATACTTCTATATTAATACCTAATATAAGCACATAGTAATGAAAGGAAAGGTTAAAAAAAGAAAAGCAACTTCAAGAAAATCAGCAAACACAAAACAAATCATTTTAATTAAAAAAAAGCAAAACTAGAACCAAAGCCAAAATATTTAAAATCCCCAGTGCTAATAACGATTTTGTAACCGAAATCAAATACATAGGCACAC
>NZ_JACA01000096.1 GCF_000520995.1 Aquimarina macrocephali JAMB N27
GTGTTTGGTTATAATAGTATAACCCTAAATGCTTCAATATTTTTAATTTTCATAATTAACTATAACACAAAATCAATACCATTATGAAAACTAAAACTTTTATTTTAGCAGCTATGCTATTTACTTATGTTTCGTCTCTTCTGGGGCAACAACAAGTAGACGCAAAAAGATGTGAGGCAAGTAATGCCAATGCGTATGCTTTTTCGGTTAACCCGAAAGCAAAAGCCGAGTATGAAAACTTTAATGAGTTTACCAAAAATTATGTTCAGAGTAAGGCTTTTTCTCAAAAAGCAGCAGAAACGTATACCATACCTGTAGTGGTTCATGTATATGGTACTACACAACACGGGAAGACTGTAGATTATAATAAAATAAAAGGAGCACTTGATGCTCTTAATAAAGATTTTAACGGACTTAATGATGATTTTAATTCAATTGATCCCGTTTTTGATGGTCGTAAATCAACATTAAGTATACGATTCGCATTGGCTAAAATTGACCCTAACGGAGGTAGTACTAATGGGGTAATTATCCACCCAGTAGCTTCTGGAATGGGAAATTATAATAGCCCTGTTGTTGCAGCAGACGGATGGGATAATTATAAATATATGAATGTATATATCACGGGTGACCTCTATGGTGATGGGGGAGCAACAAATTCTGGAGTAGCGTGGTATCCAGATACAGCAATGTCAAATGCAGATATTGCAAGAGTAGTATATAACGGACGATATTTACACGGTAATACCAATAAAGAGTTTGCATCGGTATTTACTCATGAGTTTGGGCATTGGCTTAATTTGATACATACTTTTGAAGGAGGATGTAATGATCCTAATGGAGATTATGTGAGTGATACACCAAAAGAAGATACAAGCTCAGGAGATGATGGATGTGTTGTTGGAGCAAGTGATTGTGGGAATCTAATAAACTATGAGAATTATATGGGATATGATTCTGCAGCAGGGTGCGCAAAAATGTATACTCAGGGGCAGGTAAATAGAATGCTTGCAGCATTACAACACCCAGCAAGAAAACCATTATGGCAACCAGCTAACCTGACAGCTACAGGGGTAAATCTTACAGGAGCCTCACTAGTAGCAAATAATAATACTGTTGAAGAATCTTTATCTAATAATGGAACCTTAGTAGATGATTCTTATGATATAGATATACAAGGAGGTACTTTTTCATTAAGTTCTGGAACATTAACACAGGGAACGCATTTCACTTCAAGCCTTCCTCAAGGATTTTCTCCTACAATTACCGTAATTAGTAATACAAAACTAAGAGTGAAATATAGTGGAAATACTAATAATCATGGAGTTGCTGATAATGCTTCTGGAAGTATTACCTTTAAAAATGCTATTATTTCAGGCGGGACAAGTACACTGAATTCTAATAAAGTTTTATTCAGCTTTTCATTTTACGATCCTTATAAAGTAGTGTATGTTGATAATAATGATTATACGGCAAATGCTACTACAACCTGGACATTTTTTAGAATAACAGGAGCCGATAGTAATAGTTTTGGAACTTTTTTTGAAAATAATGCCCTTAAATTAGAAACGTATTCAAAAGCGTTGGTTTGTCAAACAGGAACAAAAAACCCTATTCCAATTGCAGCAAATACAGTAATATCTACAGGAAGTAGCTGGGTTAACGGAGGAGCATATCCTGATTTACATGTGATTAGAGATACTGGATATACTGCTTGGGACGGTAAAACGGCGTATATAGGGTTTCAGTTAGAGTTATACTCAGGAAAAACCAATTATGGATGGTTTAGAGTTCAGGTAAATGCAGATGGATCTTCTTACACCTTAATGGATTACGCTTACAGTACAGAGCCTTTTGGATCTATTAAAGCAGGTAGTAAAATCTGGAATGGAGGAAATAACCCTACCTGTAACGATGGGATCCAGAATGGGGATGAAACAGGAG
>NZ_JACA01000097.1 GCF_000520995.1 Aquimarina macrocephali JAMB N27
CTCCTTGCTCTAAATGCGTTGATTATACTCAATTTTCGCACTTCAGAATAGAGACCTCCCCCTCCAGCCTAGATAATTACATAATGTATCTTATGGAAATTAGAAATAATGATTGTTGGTTTTTAGAGATAATACTAAAAGTATTTATGTGCAATTGAGTAACTTGATGAAGACAAGCAAGTTGTTCTTTTTGATTGATAATGTGATACAGAACTAAAAAGATTTCTCTTAAAACATAAAAACCCATAACATTTTACTGTTATGGGTTCTTCGGTATTAATTTGTCATTTACTCATTATTAGGTATATATTCATACTCCTTTAGTTCTTCTAATTCTTTGTAAATTAAGTGCTTCCATTCTTGTTGTCTATCATGATTTAACAATACTTCATCATCATATTTGTCTTGGTATGTATCACATTCTTTAAATATAGAATCAACAATGTTCACATATTCATAAATATTTAGTATTTCTTTTGTTTTTAAGTCAAAAACTTTTTTTCTTATTTTTCTTGTATGTAACTCTGCAATATCAAAATGTATTTGTTCATGTTCTAAAATTTTAATATCATTTGTTATTGTCCATCCACGATATTTATTAAAATAAAGTTTAACATCTACAACAGGCAAATCTTCTGGAGTTTTTTGAAAGAAACTTTCTTTAAATTCTATACCGCAAGCAGCTACTTGATGAATTAAATGTACATCTTTAGGTTGATGCTTTATTCCTTTAAAATCATCCCAAGTTAGCTTTCGATCCTTTTGCCATAATATTAGACTATCGTTCTCTATAATTACATTTTGTGCAAAAGAACTACAGCTAATCAAAGATAATATGATGATAAAGTATCTCATTACTTACTAATTATTTATGATTTTAAAGTTTTGTGAATTTCTACGGGTATTAGATTGTTTTCTTTTTTCAAAAATGATTTCCCCTTGTCTAGCACGAACCCTACTAGGATCAACTCCTCTATGCTGCAAAAATTGTAATATCTTACGCCCTCGCTTACTAGATTGGCTTCTTGCGCGTTGTTCAAAATTAGGGTCATTCCTTAATGAATTTACACCAGTGTAATTCACATACACTTCTAGTCTAATTTGTGGATAATCTGTCAAGGTCTTTATAATTGCATTTAAGGTACGTTTGGTCATAGCATCAATAGCAAGATCCGTGCCATCCCCTGTAAATTGAATATGGGTTGGTACAGATATATTTGAACCAGCAGGTATTGGTGTTCTATTTCTATTAAAATTAAAACTAGGAACAGATGGTCTAGGATTAGGTGTTTGTATATCAGGTAATGAGGATTGTGGTAGTATCGTTATTGATACGTGATCAAAACTAGCAATAGCAAATGCATCTTGTTGAATTGGACTTGAAGACTCTGAATTTGTGTTTGTAGATGGTTGTCTACCTTTTTTCTTCCTGCTTCTATTCATTTTTCTTCCAGTCGCTCTGGATTGATTTCTTTTTGTATTCCCTGCAGCAATTGAGTTTTGAGGATTCGTTTTATCATCTTTTCTAAATATACTACCAATCGCTCTAAATATCTTTCCAAAGAAAGAACATTTGGTACAACCTCCTAAACCATATTCATCGATAAATTGTATTGGATTATTATTCGCTAATGAATAAGGGGATTGATTATTTATAAAATCTGCCATAGGATCAATGACCATAAACCTACCAATGGCAGGATCATATTGTCTTGCTCCTAAATCAAATGTGTTTAAACCTAAACTTTGCTCAAATTCTTTTCCATTAAAAGAATAACTATGCTTTCGTCCATTAACCATAGAGTTGGGATGATCTACTCCATAATTGATTTGCATCCCAAAAGGGTAGTAATCCTTAACTTCTACGATCTCAGAAGTACTGATACTGCCATTCTTATCCGCATCTTTATAGGACAATCTGATGTTCCCTA
>NZ_JACA01000098.1 GCF_000520995.1 Aquimarina macrocephali JAMB N27
TGGGAGAGGCTAGTACCTTAAGTGATACAGAAAAGAGAATATTGGTAAAAAAGACGGTTGACATTGTTAATGGCAGAGTTCCTGTAATCATGAACATTGCAGAACAAACGACCAAAAATGCAATCGATGCAGCTGCAAAAGCTAAAGAAGATGGTGCTCAGGGATTAATGATGCTACCTCCAATGCGTTACAAAGCTGGAGATCGTGAAACAGTAGTGTATTTTAGAGAAGTAGCTAAGAGTACAGAGCTACCGATTATGGTGTATAATAATCCTGTAGATTATAAGATTGAAGTAACTCTGGATATGTTTGAAGAGTTATTAGAAATGGATAATATACAAGCTGTAAAAGAATCTACAAGAGATATATCTAATATTACACGAATCAAAAATAAATTCGGAAATCGTCTAAAAATCCTTTCTGGTGTGGATACCTTAGCTTTAGAAAGTCTTTTGATGGGAGCAGATGGCTGGGTTGCCGGACTTGTAGATGCTTTTCCTGCAGAAACTGTTGCTATTTACGAATTACAAAAAGCAGGAAGACTTCAGGAAGCACTTGAGATATACAGATGGTTTTTACCTTTGTTAGAGTTAGATATAAATGCAAAACTAGTACAAAATATTAAGCTTGCAGAAGTAGCTACAGGAATCGGTACAGAAAATGTACGTGCACCAAGACTACCACTTATTGGTGAAGAACGTAAAAATGTACTTAGAATTATTGAAAATGGATTAAAAACAAGACCTGCCTTACCAGAGTATAAAGAACTAAATGCTGTAGTGAGTTAGATTTTTTGCCCCCCTCAACATCTTGTTTTTATTTTAAGCAATTTTATTATTAATTCATTTTATATTAAAACCATTAATCAATATATGATAACTGGAAAAAATTATATAGGAAATAGATTATCGGCCACAGGTTCCGTTTCTCGTAAAACATTCAATCCAAAACTAAATATTGAGAACGAATACGAATTTTACGAAGCTACTTTAGAAGAAGTAGATGAAGCTACAGAACTAGCACATCAGGCTTTTAAAGAATATAGAAACGTTACAGGAGCTAAAAGAGCAGAATTCTTAAATGCTATTGCAGATGAGATTCTGGCTTTAGATGATGAACTGATTCAAGCATATACTTCAGAAACTGGATTGCCAGAAGGAAGAGCAATGGGAGAAAGAGGTCGCACAATTTTTCAATTACGTTCTTTTGCAGAATTGGTCTCTAATGAAGAGTGGCGAGAAAATACAATCGATTTGGCAGATACCAAACGAACACCTGCTCCTAAACCAGATATTAGAAAAACTAATATTCCTTTGGGGCCGGTAGTAGTATTTGCAGCCAGTAATTTTCCTTTAGCATTTTCAACAGCAGGAGGAGATACCGCTAGCGCATTGGCTTCAGGATGCCCGGTAATCGTTAAATCACATGCGATGCACTCTGGAACAGGAGAACTGGTTTCATCTGCTATCATAAAAGCAGCCGAAAAAACAGGAATGCCAAATGGAGTTTTTTCAAATATTACCGGAAGCGGAAGAGTAGTGGGAGCTGCCTTGGTAAAACATTCAAAAGTAAAAGCTGTTGGTTTTACCGGTAGTATCTCGGGAGGAAGAGCTTTATTTAATCTGGCAGCAAATAGAGAAGAACCAATTCCTGTTTTTGCAGAAATGGGAAGTGTTAATCCTGTAATTATTACACCCGAAGCAATTACCAAAAGAGCAGACGAAATTGCAACTACCTATGCTAATTCTATTACAGTGGGTACAGGTCAGTTTTGTACAAATCCAGGCTTGATCTTAACTATTGATAACGATAAAACAAGAAATTTTATCAAGGACTTAGCAGAAAAAAGTACTGCAATAGCTCCTCAGTGCATGCTGCACCC
>NZ_JACA01000099.1 GCF_000520995.1 Aquimarina macrocephali JAMB N27
AGATCAGGCTGAGTGATGTTATATACTCCCGAGGATATTTCTACATTACTATCATCGGTTATGGTGACTATATATGCTCCTGGCTCTAGGTCGTCTATAGAAGGATCATCGGGTTTGGAGAATAAGGGATCACTTTGTTTAGTCCATAGATAGGTATAGGGTTGAATTCCTCCAATTACATTTACTGTAATTTTTCCATCATCAAGATCTTTACAGCTACTATTTGTAATGGTAGTATCCTGAATTTCTAACAGATCAGGCTGTGTGATTACAATAGGTTGTGTTAATGTTGCAGTACAGCCATCAATATCAGTGACTTCAATAGTATAGTTTCCGGCTTCCAGATTGACTAATTTGGTGTTTGTAGATCCGGTTGACGGGGTGAAAGGATTTCCTTCTTTAAACCAGTTGAATAGTGGTGTTCCTTGATTATTGATGATGTTGATTTCGAGAACTCCGGTATTCCCTTCAAAGACGGTATTGTCTATATGTGATGCAGTAATTTCAAATATTTCCATCCCGATAGAAGGTTCTGTTACCTCTATTGGGGTTCCAAAGTTATTGATGGTACAATTATTTTGATCGGTAATGGTATACTCGTATGATCCGGCTGTAAGATCGGTTATACTGGCTCCGGATTTGTTGAAGGTATTATCGAAGAGTTTAGTCCAGTTTACGGTATATTGTCCTGTCCCTCCGTTGATGGTTAATTGTATGGTTCCATCATTTCCATTTTTACATGCTACATTGCTTACAGATGATATTGCTGTTATGGGATCAGGTCCTTGTACCTGAAAAGATTTTGAGAGGCTATTTCCTCCTTGATCAGATACGGTTACCTGATAGGTTCCTATTCCTGCATTATTTAGGGTTTCTCCGGTAGTTCCATCATCCCATAGATAAGTGTAGTCCCCACCAGAGTTTAAGAATCCACCTGTTGCACTGGCAATAAGATTGACCTTGGTATCAGAACAATCGACAGTATTAGGAGTCATATTGATAGAGATGTCGATAGGTTCAGGATCAGTAAGGGTGAATGTTTCGATTTCAGAACTACATCCGTTACTATCGGTTACTACAATAGTATAGATTCCTTCATATAGGTTGATGATATTTGTATTGGTTGATCCCGAAGGGGGCGTAAACGGATTACCATTTCTGGTCCATGTATAATTAGTATAGCTTCCTGATCCTCCAGATACAGAGATTGCGATACGTCCATTATTACCATTGATAAGAGTAGGGTTATTGATGAGTGCAGATAACCCAATTACATCAGGAATGGAGATGAAACGTTCAATGATGGTTATAGTATTGCTAGAGGCTTCACAGCCATTATTATCTTTAATGAGTATGGTATAGTCTCCTTTGATTAATGTATCAAAAAGGGTTTCTTGTTGCCATGTAGTTCCATTATCAATCGAATATTGATAGCGGGGTGATGTTCCTGGTGTTCCCCCATTTGGAATTACTGTAATGCTTCCATCATTTCCTCCAAAACATTGTACGGGAGAAGGGGTACCACTAACCGATAATGCCGGAGGAGCAGTTAGTGTAAAAGGATTGCTTTCATCATAGGCATCAGGTACTGTGCTGATGTCATCAAAGCCTTCATTGTTACTTTTGGTTTGCCAGAATAATTTATAAGTTCCGGCAGGTAGGTTTTTAGGCTCCCAGGTATAGGAAGCTCCAGTGAAATCACTTTTGGTTAATACTTTTGATTCATAACCATCAAAGATACTTCCTACTTGTTGATATACTTGCAGGTTCATTTTTTCTTGTTTGGTATCATCGAGTCCTCTATCAAAAGTAACTATGAAACCACCGTTGTCATTATC
>NZ_JACA01000100.1 GCF_000520995.1 Aquimarina macrocephali JAMB N27
TCAGCGGTGCATACGGTAACGGTAAATGCTTCACCAACTATTATTGTAACTAGTGAACCGATTTGTTCTGAAGATTCGGCGACATATTCATTAGAAGTAACTGTAAGCTCAGGAACAGTCACAAGTACTTCGGGTACCGTGACTAATACTTCTGGTAACATATGGAGAATTGCTGGAGTGACATCAGGAGTAAATATTGATATTACCGTAACTTCTCCTAATGGTTGTCAAGGAACGATATCAGTAAATACTGTATTATGTATTGATGCCAATCATGATATTGTAAATATTGATGGAGATATAGGAGGTAGTTCTGTTAATATAGTTGAAAATAATGATACAATAAATGGAAATGTAGCTATTTTAGGTACTAATGTTACGATAACGATTAATGATACGAGTCCTGGAGATGGTGTTAGTTTAGATCCTGTTACTGGGATAGTAACAGTATTACCAAATACTCCCCCCGGAGAATATACAATTACCTATACTTTGTGTAGTGTAGCTACTCCGGTTGTTTGTGATGATGCTATAATAGTTATTACGGTAACAGGTACGAACGATATTTCCAATTTAGCATTAACCAAAACCGCTACTTATGTAGATGCAAATGGTGATGATATCCCTAATGCAGGAGATGAGATACAATACACATTTACAGTAGAGAATACAGGTAATGTAAGTATAACCAATATTATTCTTACTGATCCGCTGCCAGGAGTTGAAGTGACAGGAGGCCCAATTAATTTAGCTGTGGGAGAAATGGATACAGATAGTTTTACGGCAAGATATACTATAACAGAAGAAGATTTACTTTCTGGAAATGTGTCTAATCAAGCTACTGTAACAGGACAGAATCCAAGTGGTCAGGATGTATCAGATATATCTGATGATCCATTGAATGATACCAATGTCGACTTAGATAATGATGGGGATTTTGAAGATGAAACGGTTTTTGTTATTGAATCAGAAGAAATCATTATTTATACTGGAATGTCACCTAACGGAGACGGAGTCAATGATGAATTCAGAATAATGGGATTAAGGGATTTTCCTAAGAATACTTTGGAAATATTTAACCGTTGGGGTGTTAAAGTGTTTGAACAGGAAGGATATGAACAACCAGGTTCAAGATTCTTTAGAGGAGCCTCTAATGGACGACAAACCATAAAAGGGAATGAGGAGTTACCGGTAGGAACTTATTATTATATTCTGAAATATGAAAATGCTATTGGGATTACTAAATCTAAAGCAGGATACTTATACATTAATAGATAATTATCAAAATAAAACATCCACGAGTACGATCAGATCTGCTCGTGGATTATAATTAAAACATTCTACCAAAGCGGATGAAAAAAATAAAGATAATAGTTGTGACATCGTTTTTAAGCGTTATGTTTTTTAATAGTTATGCACAACAAGATGCTCAGTACACTCAGTATATGTATAACACCATAAGTGTTAACCCTGCTTATGCTGGTAGTCGAGGAGTAATGAGTATTATGGGTCTTCATCGTAGCCAATGGGTTGGTTTAGATGGAGCTCCCCGAACCCAGACTCTTACTCTTAATACACCTATTGGCGGGAATGAGCGAGTTGGTTTGGGCTTATCTATAGTTAATGATCAAATTGGTCCTACCGATGAGACGTATTTCGATATTGATTTTTCGTATACGATTCCTACTTCAGAGATTGGAAGGTTAAGTTTAGGTATAAAAGCAGGAGGTCATTTACTAAATGTTGATTTTCAAAAGCTATCACAATTCAATACTAATGATGCTTTGTTTGAGAGTAATA
>NZ_JACA01000101.1 GCF_000520995.1 Aquimarina macrocephali JAMB N27
GCTAAACACCTCAGAAGTTGGGGTAGTGATTGTACCATCCTTATTAGCATCTTTGTATGACAATCTGATATTCCCTAAATGATCTTTGTACTGGTACACATATTTATACCCATCTGCTTCGTGTTCAACGATCCCTTCTGAATGGCTAAAAAATTCAAGATTCCCATTTTTATAAACGTGATTCCCCGAATACTCTGTGAAAATCTTACCTTGAGTAGTTGTTGCGATCTTTTTAAGCTTTGTTCCAACAGCATCATAAATATAACTGATATACTCTGTGCCACCATTAACATTAACTCTGGTAGGTAAATTTAAATGATTATAAGTTACACCACTAATACCCTTGTTATTGTCTATAGTCATGTTACCATTGATATCATAAGCATAATCATTTCCGGTATTACTACCATCTTTAAAACCAAAAGTTGTATTACCTGTATCAGTAACTTTCATGAGTTTATTTCCTAAGTCATAAGTATATGATAAAATGTCCATATTTCCAAAAGAATTAGCTCCAGTATTTAAATGTCCCTTTCTGTTTAAAGTTAAGATATTTCCTGTCTTATCGTAAGTAACATTACTAAGATTGTAATTACCATCATTACTCGTGCCTTGAGTAATTCGGTTAAAATGATCATACTGATATCCATAAGATCGTTTGATATTATCACTAGCCGTTTTCCAAGTGGTTTCACTAATGTTTCCATTAAACAAGGCGGTAGCCCCATGTTTTGGTGTATTGTAATTGATCTTAAATGCAAAGAGGTTGTTCCCAAGAGTAGTGTTAGGATCGTTGATCTTAGTAAGCCATCCTCGTACATTATAAGTATAATCAATCTCTTGTAATCCTCCTCCTACTTTTTTACTCTCCAATTGTCCTAAAGGATCATAACCGTTTTCAACAATAGTTTCAAGTGCTTGATTATTGATCTTTTGAGTTTGAGCAAGTGCTCTACCCATATGATCATAGGTAAACGTATCTATCGTTACAATGGCAGCATTACTCCCTTTGGTATGTGTCGTTTTAGTTTGCTTCACTTTACCCGTAAAATCAAGATCACTTTCTATAATATCGGTAGTGCTAAGATATTCATTTTTACTGGCTACATATATCGGTCTTGATTTTTTATTATAATAGGTAACGGTAGTGATCCAGTCCAGGGTTTCGAGTACTCTTACTTTACTTCCTGTTGGTAGTGTCTTGGTTTGATCAGAAATAGTTTTTCCGTATACAGTACCGGGATTGCTTAACCCTGCAATGTCAAAAGTATAGTCATCATAATAATTGATGGTATGCAACTCCAGATTTGTTATTGGGAATGCCGTATTACTATGATAGATAGTAGTACCATCAATCATAGCAGCAGCACTTCGCTTTTCCCATAGTGTAGATTCTCCATGTACTGCTTGTTGTATGGTTTTCCTATCCCGATTATCGGTGAATTTACCGGTATAGGTAACCCGACCAAAGGCATCATATTTGGTAAACAGCCAGGTATTGTCTGCTTTTAGATTAGCATCCTGAGTAAGGATGGGCTGGTCTAGCTTATTATACACAATATATTCCCAATCCTTACCGGGAATCTTTTTTTCAATAACTCTATTACGATTGTCATATCGATATTGATAGCATAATTCTTTTAACTCTGCTTCACTTATACCGTCACTTGCTATAGCTTTAGGTGAAATTACGTATGTTAAATTCCCAAATCTATCGTATACATAATGAGTGTCATGTGCTGATCCTGCATTAAAGGTTCGCTTTAAAACAATTCTACCTTGTTTATCCTTGT
>NZ_JACA01000102.1 GCF_000520995.1 Aquimarina macrocephali JAMB N27
GGGTTATCAATAGTCACAAGACTACCTCCTGTAGGATTCCAAACATCGATATTGGTTGGTAAAACAAACAAGTTGTTATCACTCACCTGCCCAACACTGGTAGCATTATCTACTTTAATAGTTCTAAGCTCTATCTTATTCTTATCGATCCATAACCACTTAAATTGGTTAAACGATGCAGCAGCTCTTGTCCATGTTTTGGTATCAGAAGCATTACGTAAGGGAGCTCCCCAACATCCTTCACCAACATAAACAGCTCTCTTTGGATCGGTATCCACTCTCACAAATCCTTCATCACTTCCTGAACCTGTCGAAGGTTTGATTGGCCAGGTACGTTTCACCACATGAGAATCACTCTCCATCACCAATTGTACGGCATGAGTATAAAAAGGTTTAGACCATGCTTCATACTGATCATTCTGTTCTGATTTACCAGGTTCATGAGGTCTGGTTGCTCTATGATATTGAGCTACAGCCCAGGTGTGACTAGCAGAATTGGATGCTAAATCATTAGCCAACCAAGTTCCCTGTGTACCTGCTGGGGTTACCTCTGTGTTTAAGGTATAGGTTCTTATCAGATTCCCTCCAAAACTCAGTGCATAATATTCTCCTCCTGCAGCAGTAGGAATATCAAAAAGATCTCTGATATCATTAGAGCTTTCATGATTCCCTCGTGCAGCTACTACCGGAATCATTCTTCCGTCAGCACCGATAGTCAATTGCCAGTCGTCAAACCAGTTTTTCCATTGAGAACTAGAAGAAGAACTTGTCATATCTCCTCCAAATAGTACTGCATGTGGTCTGATCTTAGCAACCAGTCTATTGGCGTTCTGTCTTGGAGTACGATTGTTTCTCGAATCTCCTCCTGCAATAATTGATAAACGAGTATTAGGATCACTAGGTGCTGTCTTAAACCAGAACCTCTTAGAAACCCCTTCACTATCCTTGATCACAAAATAATAAGCAGTATCTGCCTGAAGTCCTGTTAGTCTTGCATAGTTATTATTCATTCCTTTACTAGAAACAGTTCTGTCTACAGCTTTGCTAAATGGATATGATGCAGCATTACTACCAAAATCTGTAGTACCATAATGTACCACAGGATTCGTTCCTGTTACTTGATTCCATCCTACAACCATAGTCGTGGATGTGTTACCTCTCCAGGTTAATCGATACTTTTCTGTTGATGTACTGATCACTGGAGTTTCAGTAAAGGTTGCTGTTATTGTTTTATCAGAACTCATGGTCACAGATCCCGGGTTGGTATTACCAGACAAGGCACCAGACCATCCACTAAAATCCCATCCTGATGCAGCAGTAGCGGTAACAGTAACTGAGGTTCCTGAGTTATAAGTTCCACCACCACTTACAGTTCCCTGTCCTGTCGTATTGGTCGTTAAGGTATATTGAACAACATTTGTTGTGGTGGCATTAGCAGCAGTGCTATTTGCAGATGCATTACCTGCAGCATCTTTGGCTCGCACCGTAAAACTATAACTAGTATTGGCAGTAAGACCACTAACACTATACGTAGTAGTGGTTGATGAACCAATACTTGCTCCATCTTGATATACATCATACCCGGTAACCCCTGTATTATCTGTAGAGGCATCCCAGCTAAGATCTAATGATGTGTTTGCAATATTAGCAGCTGTTAAGTTCGCAGGTACTGTAGGTGCTTGTGTATCGGGAATGATAGAAATAATCTTCACATTATCGATCGCTAT
>NZ_JACA01000103.1 GCF_000520995.1 Aquimarina macrocephali JAMB N27
CTTATGCACCTGGTACTGGAGCTCATTGGCAATTAGCTTGGTCAAAGACAGGAGACTGTACAGCAAGAAATTCTACGGTTAGAGTATTTCCGAATCCTACTGAAAATGGTATCATAAATGTGATGATAAATTCTAGAAAGTCTAACTCTAATTTTAGATTTGAAGTACATTCCCTTAGCGGAACTAAATTATTAGATTTTGAAAATAATGTGATGAATGGGCAGAACGGCAAGACATTTAATATTAGTTCTCTAAAAACTGGTCTGTACTTATATACGATTACTATAGGAAAAGAAAAGGAATATGGTAAGATGAAAGTATCTAATTAATTTAAAATAGTTTTTGAAACCATAAAAGGGTGTTTCTTCTACCCTTTTATGGTTACTATTAAGAATCTTATTATATAAATTACGATTACAGATTTTTTGATGGGTTGAATAGAATACTATTTATTAACCCGTTGTGCGTATTGATGTTTTTGAATCTCAAAATTCGTCAATTCGAGTGCTTGTATATTTCAATATAACACTTAAATACTATTAAAACCATGTTTAAAAAAAGAACAAACTCAGTAAATTTTATTATAATTAATTGCTCATGGAGGCAGTTAATTTGTATGACCTTATTTCTAACAGTATTTCTATCTGTTTTCCCCCATGGCACAGTAACATACCCGCCAAGTCGTGTTTGGAATTGTTTTCAGGAAAACCCCGAAAGTCCAGATTCTACTGCTTGCATTGCAGCAGTAGCCTCTCATGGTACGCAGCCATTATATGATTGGAGTGAAATTAATCAAGCAAATGCTAATGGTAATCATCAGCAATATGTGATGGATGGAAATCTGGCTAGCGGTGGCAGGCCTAATAAATATGGAGGCATGGATCAAGTTAGATCTGATTGGGTGTCAACACAAGTTTCTCCAGGCCCATTTACAGTTACTTGGACAAATCATGCTCCTCATGCAACTGCTTATTATGAAGTTTATATAACCAAAGCAAGCTGGACACCTGATCAGCCATTAACGTGGGATAGTCTTGAACTTTTGGTACGAACATCTCCAAGTGCACCAGAAAGGATTGTTAATATTCCGGTAACACTTCCTGCTAGAACAGGTAGACATGTTATTTATAGTATTTGGCAAAGATCAGACAGTCCAGAGGCATTTTATTCGACTAGTGACATCAATTTTGATGGAGGAGGTACTGATACACAGACACCTTCTACTCCTACAGGTTTAGGGGCATCAAATGCTACACAAACTACAGTCGATCTTGCCTGGAATGCTGCTACCGATAATGTAGCTGTAACGGGATATGATATATATCAAGGAAATACTGTCGTTGCTACCGTAACTGGCACTTCATATCAAGTAACTGGATTAACAGAAAATACCTCGTATTCTTTTAGAATAAAAGCGAAGGATGCTGCAAATAATCAATCTGGTTTTAGTAATACCACAACTGCAACTACACTTCCTGATACCGGAGGAGGAAATTGTGCAGGAATATCACAATATGTAGCAGGAACTTCTTATAGCAAAGATCAGGAAGTACAAAATGCAGGAGAAAAATTTACATGTAATATTCCGGGATGGTGTTCTTCTGCAGCAGCTTGGGCATATGCACCAGGTACCGGAGCTCACTGGCAAGATGCATGGTCAAAAA
>NZ_JACA01000104.1 GCF_000520995.1 Aquimarina macrocephali JAMB N27
AGGCTTGTTGAGCCAAACTCTTGATTTCCTGTTCTTTTTTTTCGGTTTCGTATTGTATTTGTAGCTGAGAAATTTGTTTGGATTTCTCTTTACCAAGTAAAGAATCATATGTTGCATGATACAATTCATAAGATGCTAACGCTGCTTTATGATTGCCTAATGCTTTTTGGACTTTTGATAAAATAAGGGAACCATCTCTAACTTCTGCAAGATGATCAATTTCTTGTGCAAGTTGAATACTCTTGGTTAAGTATTCATTTGCTTGTATATTATTTCCTGTTTTCCAATGAATTTCACCAATAGAGTTCATTGCCGAAATTACTAAGGATTGATCCCCAGTTTTTTGACCTAATAAAAGACCTTTTTGTAAATATTTTAAAGCTTTTATAAATTCCTTTTTTGTACTATATAATGTACCTATATTAGTGTAAATAGAACCTAAACCTCGTTTATCACCAAGGTCTTCTCTAATTTTTAATGAACTAAGATAATATTCTAGAGCTTTAGTATAATTGGTTTGCTCTTTATAAGCAATTCCGATGTTATTTTGGATATTAGCTATAAAATACAAAGCCTTTAATTCTTCAGCAATTTTCAAGGATTTAAAATAATATTCTAGAGCTTTATTAAAAAGATCTTGTTCATGATAAACAAGACCTATATTATTAAAGGCAAATATAATGTTGTTTTTATCGTTAAGTTCTTCAGCAATTTTCAAGGATTTAAAATAGTATTCTAATGCTAGACTATAATTTCCTTTCCTAAGATAAATTACCCCAATAGAATTATAGATATTATTGGGGCTATGCCCTAATTCTTTGTATATTTTTAATGACTTTAACTGATATTTTAGGGCTTTACCTAGGTCTCCTTGTTCTTGATAAGTATCCCCTACGTTACTATAATTTTTAGCAACAGATAATTTTTCACCTATTTTTTTGTCAATTTTTATAGATGCAAAATAATATTCTAAAGCTTTATCAGGGTTTCCCTGATCACTATTTATAAAGGCAAACCCTTTGTATACTAATGAAACGCCTTTGTCATATTTTATTTTCTGTGCTGTTTTTAGAATTTCTTTTAGAATTTTAGAAGATTCTTTATAGTTTCCTTTTTGAGTGGTTACCCAAGAAATTTGAAAATAAGCATCTACAATACCCTCTTGATAGTTTGTTTTTTCGGCTAATTGAATTGCTTTATTAGCATAACGAACTGTTTGTGAAGAATCGGTAAATGCATATTGCTGGGCAATAATATTATATGTATCAACTTTTTCTTTCTCAGGAATATTTGTTTCAAGTACTTGTAAAAGCGAATCAATTTTTACCTGATTTTGTGAAAAAACATTAAAAACAATTAAATAGAAAAAGAGGACTAGAGTATTTTTTTTCATATTATAAATTCAGATATATCTCCAAATACAAGATTTGATTATTTTTTAATTGCTATTATTTCTTTTCCGATATTGTTGGAGGTAAATTTATAAAACTTCTTTTTGCTGTATAGGTATTTTGAAGAGGAATTATTTTTATAGATATTGAAATGGTAAATTAAACGTTACTTGTGTACCTTGAGAAAGATCTTGAATATTAAATGCAATTTTCTTTTTTCGCATTTTACGATATAAATCGATACGTT
>NZ_JACA01000105.1 GCF_000520995.1 Aquimarina macrocephali JAMB N27
ATTTGTATCTCCTTCTTATAGGGAAAAGTTCTAACTCTTTCCTGTAAGAAAAACCTACATATCATTGCTATAGGAAAAATTCTTGTGTCATTCCTTATAAGAAAAACTTACGTGTCGTTGCTTTAGTAAAAATTATAGTGTCATTACATTACGATAGAATCAAGTTTGAGGTTTGTTTCTCTGTTACCAAACGAAAAGTTAAATTTTTGCAACTTTTCAAATAACATCAAAATCGGTAGGAAATTAGGTTAGAACTATGTCTCATGCAATTTATATGCATAACAATGTATGTTAACCCACATTTATTTGAATTTAGATAGCTTAAAAATGTGTTGAACTATGTTTCAATGCATGGAAATTACTGTAAACTATTTTAGAATTACGATAATGTGAACAGCTTTATTAAAGAAGAAACAATCCAAAACCTCAAAAAAAAGCTACTGCGGGTTTGAGGTTATTAAGGTTTTAAGGTTTTTGTAAGATTTTACACTAAAAAAATAGTAAGAAATAACTTTCATTATCCTCAAAACCTTAATAACCTCAAAACCTCACTTGAGGTTTTCTAAAAAAAAGCCGAATACCTTACCCTTCTTTTTTCAGTAGATGAAGATACCGACCATGACCGATACGCTCAATATATCCTTTTTCTACAAACTGGTTGATATAACGTTCCGCAGTTTTTTCTGGTAGTTGAAACTGTAAAGCTACGCTCTTATATTCCTGGGTAGTAAAAGAAGTTGACAATCCATCCAGAAAACTTTCTTTTTTGGTTTTACCCCTTGAGAGTACGGTTTGCTTTTCTGGTAAATACCGATACACCTTTTGGGTATGTGCCAGTAAATTGTCTACAATGGTAATAGCATTTTCCATATCAGCATCCTGGCAAGATAGCATGTTGGAAAGTGTACCATTTTCCAATGATCGAATGGTAGTGAAGATTAGTATCATACGATAACAGATCAATCCCAACCGTAATAAAGAAGCTTCCAACCCTGTCTTTTTCAGGAATTGGAATTTATCATACTCTTTACTAAAAAAAGTATTGAACTGCTCTATTTGGTATGGTTGTAAGTGAACCCTAATTTCGCTCCCAAAACTTTCCAACGTTTGATAGTATTGTAAATACCGATTACCTAGTGCATCAAAGATGTTATCCAATGAGTGTTCATTAGTATTGGCAAATACATTTCTCCATTGTTTTTGCCGTTGCATCTCAAAAAAGATAAACCGGCTAAAGAGCCCGTTTTCTGCATCCGGCATTAAAGACAATACCTGATCAGCTGTACCAGAAAGTACTGCGGATAGTTGTGGATTTTTAATATCCACATATTCACTTGCTGTACGGCGATAGTAACTTATTTGTTCGTGGTGGAATGCTTTTCTTAACCCATCACTATAATTTCCATGTTCACTTTTAAACGCTTGTGCAAGGGTATCTCCTTCCGTTTCAAAGATGAGCCCTTTTCCATCATTATTTGCCAACAATTCAAAAGCTCCTGTTGCACTACTATTGGCAGGGATGAATAATAATTGTTCCCTGGGTTTTTCAGGTTTTGGTGGAGTC
>NZ_JACA01000106.1 GCF_000520995.1 Aquimarina macrocephali JAMB N27
TTTTACATTTTGTAATCACAACATTTTTATGAGAGCTATACCCCTGATGGCGCGAGTATGCCTTGATTGCTAGTGCCAGTTTGTAACTGGTACCCTCACTGCTTGGTTTAGCGTAAGCGTAAGAAACAAATCATATATAGATAAGAGCTACTGTAACAGGTAGCTTTTATTGTTTGTATATGTTGGCTACATTTTTGGTGCTAAAAATGCATGCTAATTATATATGGTAGTAAATAGGATGTCCACCTGCTAGCGCTCGTCTGTGACGGGGCACAAGTTGCAAACTTGCGCCAGCGTGGGTGTTTTTTGTTATAAAAAATAAAATAGACAGTTCATTTTTAACTCAGGCATTATTTTTGCTATCAATTATACAAGGAATACTTTATTTAGGCTTAAAAAGAGTCTCATATGATAATGAAAAGATTTACTTTTCTAACAAAGTATATGGTTTTAATAAAATTGAAAAATTTTATGTATTTGATCAAAAGATTAGTTTGTTTTTTGTTTTAAAAATATCTGGAAGGTCAATTTTTAATAGATATGTTTGGTTTGAATTGATAGAAGATATAAGTGTTATTCCTAAATTAAAGAATGTTTTTAAACCTAAAACAGGTGTTAGTCAAGTAGAAGGTTTTATAAATTTATTAAATGAAAAAAGTAATATTCCAATTGAGAAAAAAATCAAATTTTAAATTCATTTTCTTGTTTTTTTTATTCTTTCTAAGTTGTTTTAAAGGAAACCCTAATGTTTTAGATGAGTACAGGTTATTGGGGTTTCAAGATGTGGATGAGATTGAACAGAAGTTTGTAAAACTTTTTTTAAAATCTTTTAAAAAAGATGAGAGTATTTTGAGAATTCCAATTTTCTCAATAAGTAATATAGAGAATATTAAAGATGAAAAAATTAAAAGTGATTTTTTAGAATTTAAAGACGCGATTTCTTCATTACCTAAAAAACTGGAGTTAATTCAAAGTAAAAAAGAAGATTTTCATGTTGTTAGATGGGAAGATTTTCAAATGAATAAAATTATTCAGATAGGGGGTATTGATTTATATACAGCTAAATTATATTTATTTAACAAAAAAAATAAAGTAGATTTAATTACTTTTAAAGTTATAAGAAAAAATAATATTATTGGAATAGCAGACATACGTGGTAAGATTGTTAATCATCCTATGGAATCTGGTCCTGTTTCTCGCTCTTCAAATAATAAATAAGCTACCCCCGCTCGGGTATAGTATGTTGCTAGTGCTAGTTTATAACTAGTACCGTATCAGATTGCCCCCGCTAGCACTCGTCTGTGACGGGTGCCGGTAAAGTTTAGGATGGTAGAGAAGATAAAATATAAGATAAAAGCTACTTTTTATAGTAACTTTTGTTGTTTTAAGAAAAGTAATGATGATGAGTCTTTAACATCCTCAGCTGCCGCTAGAGTGATCGCTACCGCTACGTCTTTGACTAGTGGCGGCAAAGATTGGTTGGGTAAGAGTAAGAAATAATATAAATAAAAGC
>NZ_JACA01000107.1 GCF_000520995.1 Aquimarina macrocephali JAMB N27
CATCTCCAAATTTGTGAGCTACAAAATCTTCATTTTTCAGATTAAAGTTTAATAGTCTGAATTTAGGGGCATCTGCAGAGTTACGGTACAAAATTTTAGCTACATCAAGACAACGTTGTTTCATATAGGATTCTGCATTAGGGATCACTTGTTTAAATATTTGTGATCCAATAGTTGACCCATCAAAATCTTTAAATTCTACTCTTGGAGTAAGAAAATCATTCCCCCATGCACAAGAACCTCCATCCGTAGAACTTTCTTTCCCGAACAATTCGAGTTCAGATAATTGTAGAATAGTTCCACTATTGTTTCTCATCGATAATCGATAATAGTTGTAGGAAGAAGTAGTAGTTACCTGAAAAGTTCTTTTTTGATTTCTATTCGGGAAATTCTGATTGGATCTTTGGTCGATATTTTGCCAAGAATTTCCGTTAGTAGATCCTTGCAAAGTCCAGCTTTTGGGATCTCTTTCTGGTGCGTCGTTCCCAGAGGTTATCGTATATGAAGATAATGTATAGTTTTTGGTTGCTTTATACTGTACCCATGCAGAGGCGTTAAAAGTTAAGAACTTAGAATTAGGATTATTATCAATCAATTTGGATATGTCCTCAAAAGATGGAGAATCATTATGTTGATCAGAAATAGCTCCCCCGTCATTAGTGATGTCAATAATTTCTCCTCCATCTCCATTTGAAGAAACTTTAATAAATGAAGTTTTAGTTTCTGTATCAGATCCATCTCCGTTTGTTGCTTTAAGAGTTACCGAATAGGTTCCTTCTCTATTATACTTCACTACAGGATTGGTTTGTGTACTACTAGATGGACTACCTCCATCAAATGTCCAGTTATATGAAGTAGCATCGGTTGAGGAATTAGTAAAAGACACACTTTCTCCTTCTTTTATGTTGGTTTTATTTGCTCTAAAATCAGCTACCGGAAGTTGTTGTGTGTTTTTTTCTTTTCCAAACAATTCGAGTTCAGATAATTGTAGAATTGTCCCACTGTTATTGCTCATCGATAATCGATAATATTGATATGAAGAAGTGGTGCTGACCTGAAAAGTCCTTTTTTGATTTCTATTTGGGAAATCTTGATTGGATTTCTGATCGATATTTTGCCATGAACTTCCGTTTGTTGATCCTTGTAGCGTCCAGTTTTTTGGATCTCTTTCTGCTGCATCATTTGCAGAAGATATGGTGTAAGAAGATAAAACATAAGACTTGCTAGCTTTATACTGTACCCATGCAGATGCATTAAACGTTAGATACTTAGAATTGATATTGTTATCGATCAAATTAGAGATGCCTTCATTAGAAGGGGAGTCGTTGTGTTGGTTAGATATGCTACCACCATCATTAGTAATATCTAAAGCTCCTCCTGTAGGAGGAGTATCTCCACCGCAATCTAATGACCATGGGTAATTTCCGTCATAATCAAGAGTGTTGCCGCCATTGATATAGT
>NZ_JACA01000108.1 GCF_000520995.1 Aquimarina macrocephali JAMB N27
TGGTGATACGACCATTATTACCATTGATAAGGGTAGGGCTAGTACCCAGTACAGGAATCACATTGGGTATGCTGGAATAGCGTTCGCCAACAGTTATTGATGTACTAGAGGCTTCACAGCCATTTTTGTCTTTGATAAGTATCGTGTAATCCCCTGCGGTCAGCCCATCAAATAAGGTGCCTACAGGTTCTATATTGCTTCCTGCTATAGAATATTGATAAGGAGGAGTTCCTCCATCGGGTGTTACAGTGATGGTACCATCATTTCCTTCAAAGCATTGTACAAGTGTTGGGTCACCGCTAACAGACAATACACGAGGAGCAACTAGTGTAAATTCACTACTAAAATCAAGAGCGTCTGGATTTGTGCCAGGATCGTTTCCTCCTCTTTTGGTTTGCCAACCCAATATATAGGTGCCAGGCCCTAAACCATTGGCATTCCAGGTAAAAGCCCGTCCAATAAAATCGCTTTTTGTCAAAATATCTACCCCGGCAACATTGTCAAATGTTCCATTAGATACAAATACAACTAAACTCATTTTTTCTGAAACATTACTATCGAGTTCTCTATCAAAAGTTACTGTGAAGCTACCATCATTGTTATAACTACAGGTAGGATGAATAAGCTTTGGGTTAGGAGAAATATTCGGATCTAATGCAGGTGAGCAGTTAAGGATTGTGTAAGGTTTTAAAGGAGAAAAAACATTACCAACTAGTTTGTATCTGAAATAAATTATTTTATTTGCATTATTCTCAAAATCTACTGGAAAATTATCAAAATCTATAAATATTGATTTTTTGTTTGAAGAACCACTTATTGTAGCTAATTGTCCTTCAAAAGAATATTCCCATTCAATAATATCTGTATCAGAAATACTCGAAGTAGCATTTAATGTAACACCATTACAGTCAAGTTCATTAGATTGTGTTGTATTAACTTTTTCAAAGTATAATGTCCCAAAAGATGGTTTATGTTCATAATATGAATCTATGTTAGGATCGATATCCATTCTGTATCCTCCTAAACTATATGTTTTTCCCCTGTTAGGGCCTTCGATCCATCTGCAACTTCCAGCTGAAACTAAATAATATCCTGGTCTTGTAGTTAAATCTAATATTCCTGTCGTAGTGCTGAGAGTTGTATCACTTCCATCTGCAATTTTCAAACTTCCGGTAGAGGATATTACACTTGCCGGATTAGAAAGAAAACAACTTGAAGCACTTAAGTCTAAAACATTAACTGTAGATACATGATATTTATATTGTCCATAAAAACTAATAGAAAACAATAAAAACGATATGTATAATAAGAGTTTTTTCATAATTCTTGTCAACTTTCATTTAGCTTATTACTTTTCAATAGTATTCTATAATTATTTCACAATTATTTTTCTAATATGATTTCCATATGGTGTTTCTAGCACCAGGGCATATATTCCAGAGGGTACTTGTAGAGTAAAAG
>NZ_JACA01000109.1 GCF_000520995.1 Aquimarina macrocephali JAMB N27
CAGTATCCATCTTAACAAAAGTTGAAGCTATTGTTCCATCGTTTCTATTCTGGTAAATTAAATTGAGCGTTTCGTTTTCAGAATCTGGCTTGAATTGGATAAGTCGACTAGAATTTCTTCTAACAAAACTACTATCCGAGACTTTGACTAATTCTTCCGCTTCTAGGTCAAGTATATTTTTATAGAGCAGTTGATTGTCCTTTTGAAAAACTTCAACAATCCTACCATTGGCGATATATCTACCAGTAATTTCATCGACTAAAGACTGCTCTACTTCTATTTTTTTATGTATTGGAACAAACTTATCCCACTCATAAGCCATAGCAACAGCGCGAATAACTTCGGCATTAAAAGCTGGAAACGTGGAATTGGTCATCACAACCACACCATAACCTTTGTCTCTATGAGCCATTATTTCAGCATAGAATCCTGTATTCCATCCGTGATGCCTTAAGTAGATTTCATCATTTCTATTAAAAAGCTGAAAACCTAAGCCTAGTGTAAATGACCAACCAGAATTATTACTCACCCCATATGGTGTGCCCATTAATGCTGTTAGACCTTTTGATAATCCTTTAGTACTCTTACCATTTAGGGTTTGCTGTACGTTGGCTATAAATTTTGCATAGTCCTCGGCAGTTGTCCATAATCCAGTTGAAGCCAATACAGGATCAATCTTTCTTCCTCCTTTTACCTTAGAACCATCTTTTAAATAACCTGTTGCTACCTTAGTTAATTGCTCCGTAGTAAGTGATAAGTTAAATGTACTGTTGTTCATTTCTAAGGGCTGCAACACGAGTTCATTCATAATCTCTGGGAATGTTTTCCCCTCTACATCCAGCATCATTTGTTGAATAGGCACATAGCTAGCGTATGCAAAACGGACACTTTCACTAGGCTCTTTATTGACGGTAATTGGCTCGTTAGTAGCTGGGGAAGTTCCATTTAATGTCTCTATAAGTGTTGGAATTTTTTCATCAATACTATATGACCCTGTTCCACGAGGATGTATTCCGGCAGAGTGATTCAAAAGGTTTTTTATGGTAACTTTCTTGTCTTTGGTAAATTCATTTTCTGGTACTTTCCAGGATTTTAAATAACTGTTAACATCTTCATCTAAGTCTAATTTATTTTCTTCTACAAGACGTAATGCACCATAGGCTGTTACTGGCATACTAGTTGCCGCTGCCTGGAAAAGTGTTTGTGTCGTTACTGGGGTTTGACTTTCTTTATCCATTACACCGTACCCTTTTGTCCATGCAATTTCACCATTATGTATGACTGCAATACTCACACCTGGAATGCCATAGTGTTTCATTCGTTCTTCTATAGACCATGTTGAATCGCCCTCTACGTGTACCCGAGTTGTGAGACCAGTTTCTACCTTTTTAATTACATCAATTGTGGTATCGGTATTTGATTCTTGTGCACATGATTGAAAAAGAATTATGGTTAAA
>NZ_JACA01000110.1 GCF_000520995.1 Aquimarina macrocephali JAMB N27
AAATACAGGGCTACTAAAGAAAAGATCATTATGGGGTTAAAAAAAACAGCAAGAACTTTTAATCGCTATTGTAATTTACTGGCAGATGACCATGCAGATATCCCTGCTCAGGATCTGGATATGATCGCGTCCCATTTAGATTGCACTGCAGATGAACTGAAAAACTATAAAGTAAACAAATCTACGGTGATGTATAAAATCAAACGTAGAGCCCGAAAAGTGGTATAATCTTTACACACCTCTTTTCTTTGATACATAGCAATAGCGCATTTTCGCCTACCTCTTGCGCTGTTATGAATCTATTGTATGTACTATTGTTTCTATTAAGGAAACGCCAGTTACATTTCTGATTACCATTATCATTGACATACGGTTTAATGCTTTTACATATAAAAGCATGGGGATGCCTGTTTTACAGGCATAGGCTTGTAGTGTCTTTGTGTGACTACTTTAAAAAAAAACATGATCATTTAAAACGATACGTATGATCACCAAACAGCATATTTTACAGAAAACTCATTATGGGTTAAAGATCTTTGCCTATATCCTTCGGCAGTATTACCCGAAAGAAACAGTGCTTAGAGTGAGTGCAAACAAGTGTAGACCAACATATAATCCTTTTTCCAAACATCAAAGAAAAACGTTACAGATTAAAATTGTAAATCATTGTGCCACCTATATTGATTTAGAAGATACTATTTATAAGGGAGATGTGTTTGACTTTGCGCAATTGTATTTTAAAGTAGATACAGATACAGAACTAGAGTTGTTACTAAAGATCAATGATACTTTACATTTGAACTTAGAAACAAAGTTATCCAGGTATAGCTTACGACAAGCATATATTCAGAAGTATCTGGACATGATCCCTGATACCAAATGGGAACCACGGTTTAGCTATTTTTCTAAAAACCTCTATAATCTTATTCCCTCCAGAACCATTGGATTGTTAGACGTGTACCAGATGCTTACGGACACCTCCCGTAAGTATCGTACTGCACATTTACGTAAACTTTCTTCAGAAAAAGAACAAAAAGAGTATAAGAAAAAGCATTTTGACTATGTTACTTTTTCCGGAGTGTTTACCAGGCGAAACAATAATGCACTTCGTACACATTCCAAACTCTTAACCATTGATATCGATGGGATTCCGAATGCTACAGAATTAATGGATATTAAAAAGATACTATTAAAAGATCCCTATTTTCCTTCTCAACTGTTATTTATGTCCCCAAGGGGAAATGGTTTAAAATGGATTATCAAAATAGCCTTGGATGAAGTTTCTCATACCGAATACTTTCAGGCAGTAATCAACTATGTAAAGGAAACCTATACCATCCAGATAGACACTTCGGGTAGTGATGTCAGCCGGGGGTGTTTGTTACCCTATGACCCTAATCCAT
>NZ_JACA01000111.1 GCF_000520995.1 Aquimarina macrocephali JAMB N27
AAATACAGGGCTACTAAAGAAAAGATCATTACGGGGTTAAAAAAAACAGCAAGGACTTTTAATCGCTATTGTAATTTACTGGCCGATGACCATGCAGATATCCCTGCTCAGGATCTGGATATAATCGCGTCCCATTTAGATTGCACTGCGGATGAACTGAAAAACTATAAAGTAAACAAATCTACGGTGATGTATAAAATCAAACGTAGAGCCCGAAAAGTGGTATAACTTTTACACACCTCTTTTCTTTGACACATAACAATAGCGCATTTCGCCTACCTCTTGCGCTGTTATGAATCTATTGTATATACTATTGTTTCTATTAAGCAAACGCCAGTTACATTTCTGATTACCATCATTATTGACATACGGTTTAATGCTTTTACATATAAAAGCATGGGGATGCCTGTTTTACAGGCATAGGCTTGTAGTGTCCTTATATGACTACTTTTAAAAAAAAACATGATCATTTAAAACGATACGTATGATCACCAAACAGCATATTTTACAGAAAACTCATTATGGACTAAAGATCTTTGTCTATATCCTTCGGCAGTATTACCCGAAAGAAACCGTGCTTAGAGTGAGTGGAAACAAGTGTAGACCAGCCTATAATCCTTTTTCCAAACATCAAAGAAAAACGTTACAGATTAAAATTGTAAATCATTGTGCCACCTATATTGATTTAGAAGATACTATTTATAAGGGAGATGTGTTTGACTTTGCGCAATTGTATTTTAAAGCAGATACAGAACTAGAGTTGTTACTAAAGATCAATGATACTTTACATTTGAACTTAGAAACAAAGTTATCTAGGTATAGCTTACGACAAGCATACATTCAAAAGTACCTGGACATGATCCCTGATACCAAATGGGAACCAAGGTTTAGCTATTTTTCTAAAAACCTCTATAATCTTATTCCTTCCAGAACCATTGGATTGTTAGACGTGTATCAGATGCTTACAGACACCTCCCGTAAGTATCGCACTGCACATTTACGTAAACTTTCTTCAGAAAAAGAACAAAAAGAGTATAAGAAAAAGCATTTTGACTATGTTACTTTTTCCGGAGTGTTTACCAGGCGAAACAACAATGCACTTCGTACACATTCCAAACTCTTAACCATTGATATCGATGGAATTCCGAATACTACAGAATTAATGGATATTAAAAAGACGCTATTAAAAGATCCTTATTTTCCTTCTCAACTGTTATTTATGTCCCCAAGGGGAAATGGTTTGAAATGGATTATTAAAATAGCCTTGGATGAAGTTTCCCATACCGAATACTTTCAGGCAGTAATCAACTATGTAAAGGAAACCTATACCATCCAGATAGACACTTCGGGTAGTGATGTTAGTCGAGGGTGTTTGTTACCCTATGACCCTAATCCAT
>NZ_JACA01000112.1 GCF_000520995.1 Aquimarina macrocephali JAMB N27
TACTAACTCCCAAAGTTACAGGTACCTTCAACCTGGATCAGGCCAGCAAGGATATTGACTTGGACTTTTTGGTGTTGTTTTCCTCTGTGGCTTCACTAATAGGTAATGTAGGTCAATCAGATTATGCAGTGGCTAATGGTTTTATGGATCAGTTTGCTTCGTATCGTAATCAAATGGTTTTGGATGATCAACGACAGGGACACACTTTGTCTATCAACTGGCCATTGTGGAAAGATGGTGGTATGCAAATAAATCAGGAAAATCGGGAAATACTGAAACAAACCCTAGAGGTACAGCCAATGGAGACAATCATTGGGATGTACACATTTTATTGTAGCCTGGAACTACGGCTGAATCAGGTCTTGGTAATGAAAGGCAATTTACCTCAATTGGATAGCATTAAGAATATAGATCAGGAAATAAAAAATAAATCGTTACCCAACCAGAAAGTTATAGATTCTCCAGTGGTTACCAACAACATTCACAGTGATCTTTTTGAAAAAACTGAAGATTACTTGTGTAAAGAATTCTCTTTGTTATTAAAGCTGACTTCCCATAAAATAGATCCGCAGGCACCATTAGAGAAATATGGTATTGACTCTATACTGGCGATGAAGTTTACAAGTAGATTAGAAGAAACCTTTCCTTCTCTGCCCAAGACTTTGTTTTTTGAATACCAGACCATAAGAGAGCTTACAGAATACTTTATAACATCTCACTCGACTCAATTAGTTGCTCTTTTTAATACAGAGCTAAATAACACTTCCAAGGAAAAGTCAATTGAAATAAAATCTGGAACTGATGATCAAATATGGCATAAACTGATTTCGGGTAAACGCTTTAGTCGTCCTCGTCCTTTTACTGATTTAACGAATTCTATACACTCAGTTTCTACAGATCCTATTGCTATTGTAGGATTAAGTGGTCGTTATCCGGCTTCGGTTGATGTAGCAGCGTATTGGGATAATCTAAAGGGAGGTAAGGATTGTATCACCGAGATTCCTAAAGATCGTTGGGACTGGCGAGAGTATTATAGTGAGGATCGTAGTAAAAGCGGTTATCATTACAGTAAATGGGGTGGTTTTATAGAAGGGGTTGATGAATTTGATCCAAGGTTTTTTAATATCTCACCCAGAGAGGCAGCATCAATCGATCCTCAGGAGCGTTTGTTTTTACAGCATAGCTGGATGGCAATCGAAGATGCAGGATACACACGTTCCAGCTTACAGATACCTCGCGAAGAAGGACTGGCAGGTCAAGTAGGTGTCTATGCAGGTGTGATGTACGGAGAATACAATCTATCAGGGAGCTTAGCGAGTATCGCGAACCGAGTTTCTTATTTTTTAAACGCTCATG
>NZ_JACA01000113.1 GCF_000520995.1 Aquimarina macrocephali JAMB N27
GACATTTCACACAAAATGATATGCTGCTGGGAGTAATTCTCATGATTAGTAGATGTTCTTGTATCTTCTTCCCAAACTGAATTCAAAAGCAATGTCCCTACAATTTTACTTTGTTCTTGTAGCTTTATAGCTTTAATTTTTTCTAATGCCTCTATTTGTGTAAGTTTTCCTCCGGAAATATCTTGGAATACTTTTTTTAGGTTTTCCTTCATCTTTTCTTTCAAATTTTCTTAAGAATTCAGTCTTTAAACTAATTCCACAGCTTCTTCATCAGAAAGCTCTTTATTTAATACACTTTGAATAAGATTCTGATAATAAGCATCATTAAAGGTTGATGTATCATTAGTATTTCTTTTCAACAAATCATTTGTTGCCATATGCGTAGGTCTATTGCTATTTTTCATAACACGAAAAGCAATTCCCTTAACTTCCACACAAACATTCCCTTCTTGATCACACAGATCAAGGTCAACTTTAATGAGTTTATCCCCAGGTTTACTGTCTTTTGCATAGCGTGCCCA
>NZ_JACA01000114.1 GCF_000520995.1 Aquimarina macrocephali JAMB N27
ACAAGCAGAGATTATTCGCAAAGATCCTAGTGCAAAAGGAAGTAATGGTTCTTCTGGGATTTGATTCAGATTCTGAAATAAGCCAATAGTAGCCTGCAGAGCACTATCCATTAAACTAGGATGTAATAGATAATTATTCTGTTTAGTTTTAACTACTTCCGGAAGAGTTAAATCGGCCAATACTTGCCCCTCTCCTTTATAAATCGCTTTTATTCCCTGATGTGCCGCCCCATAATGAAGTTCCATTTGAGCAAAAGCATTATAAATATCACTTTGCATTAATTTACCAGCAGTCATCTGACGTCTAAGCTGATCAATATCAATTCTCTCTGGAATTGTTCGACTGCTAAAAGTTGCTTTTCCCTGGAAGTGTATGATGTCTTCTTCTCCATTGTGACTATATAATTCGTAATGTATTTGTTCACTCATTACAGAATTTGAATCGTCCAAAAACAAGTTTATATTAATTTGTTTCTTTTGGTCTACGATAGCAAAAGGTTGAATCCAAATAGTATTATTCAACTCCAAAATAGCAGATTCTACAGATGTGGGCATGGATTTTTCAATAGCAGCACGGGCCATTTCCAGATACGCAACTCCCGGAAGAACTTTCTGGTTAAAAACCTGATGATCTTTTAAGAAAAATTCTTCACCACTAAATGTCGTACTATAGCTCTGCTTACTAAAGTCTGAAGTGTTTAAGTGTAATAATGGATGTAAAACGGATGTTGTCGTTCCATTTGCATGAATATTCTTTTCTTCTAAGCCATCAATCCAATATCGTTCTTTGACAAATGGATACAATGGCAAGTTGATACGATT
>NZ_JACA01000115.1 GCF_000520995.1 Aquimarina macrocephali JAMB N27
CATATGGAAATCATATTAGAAAAATAATTGTAAGGTAACTAATATCCATTTTAAAACATTAACTTAATGAATTAAAGTTAAAGAGGAAAAATCTAAACTTGTCGTCATGAAAAACTTACTTATTTTATTCTGTTGGGTATTTTCTTTCCAAATCTTAGCACAAGTCCCTGAATATTCGCTTTTTGTCTCTAGCAAGCCATATCCTGTTCCTCAATATGGTGTTTGTCTCAATGAAACAGTTTCGTACCAATTCGATGGAGGAAGTCTACAAGTTTTTGATACTGGCATATACGATTTAGGGGTTTCAATTCCGGTTATTGATATAAAACGATATCATAGGGTTGGACTATGGATATCAGTTATAGGTATTCCAGCATGTGATTATTTTTGTAGCAAAACATATGATTTCAAACTTATAAAATTTCAAAGTAAACTTATTGATAAATACAGACCTATTCCTTTTGGTAGCCCTGGTTGGCTTACTGATTTAGACAAATCTTGTGATGTTACTATTCGAACAAATTTTGTTGGAAGTCCAGATAACCCTTTTCATCAATCTGTAATTCTACCAAAATACATACAGCCCGCATCAGAGACTTCAAGAACATTAGATCAGAACCTATTTATCGAGAGCAAAAATCTTTTTTCTGATACTCCTGTGACCATTCCAACTGTAAAATGGCAATATAGCTATGGCGGAGGCTTCTTTTTTAAAGATTTTCCTGATGACATAAAAAATGTTTTTCCACTTAACACCACAATTGAAAATATACTTAGAAATGAGCCTAATGTACAAGGAGGCAAAGTATTAAAAATCAAATATGTTTTTTCCCTTCTAGGACTCCCAACTGTAGAATCACCAATTCTAAATTTTGACATACTTAATAATTCTCCGGCATTAGATCCTAACGTCAATCCAAATCCAAATCCAATTAACCCTTCTTGTAGTGACAAGACTGATGGTAGTTTTACTGTAACTTTTGATAGAGAATTAGATGATACCGTATCAGAGCGAATGAACTTAGTTGTGTATCAATTTGATGGTATAGGGTTTGATATTATTGCAGGAGTCGATATTTTAATAAAAAGCGATTTTAATGGGCGGGCTTTTACCTGGAATGCCAATGGTCTAGCTCCTGGCACATATAAAATAGGTTGGCAAACAAAGACTGGCACCGATCCATTTACCAATCCCGATGCTTATGATGAAAGTAACTCTTTTAACTTAATAGCCCCTCCTGCTTTATCGGTTAGTGGTACTCCTACACTTGTACAATGCTTTGGAGGTAATGATGGTACCATCACTGTAACACCCGATG
>NZ_JACA01000116.1 GCF_000520995.1 Aquimarina macrocephali JAMB N27
TACTAACTCCCAAAGTTACAGGTACCTTCAATCTGGATCAGGCCAGTAAGGATATCGACCTGGACTTTTTGGTGTTGTTTTCCTCTGTAGTATCTCAAATAGGTAATGTAGGCCAATCAGATTATGCAGTGGCTAATGGTTTTATGGATCAGTTTGCTTCGTATCGT
>NZ_JACA01000117.1 GCF_000520995.1 Aquimarina macrocephali JAMB N27
GATCAGAAAAACCAAGAGGTTTTATGTGAAACCTATGGGATGAACCCTATGAATACAGTTGTTGGAATGGATACATTGTATCGTTGTTTGGAGTTGAGGTATAGCCAAACTTTAGTTATGGAAGGCGATATGAAACAAATGTGCCAGGCACTTCTTGAAGATGAAAAAGAAAAAGAGAAACCTATAGCAATATCACCTAATACGAAACAACAAGTTATTTCAAAAGTTATCGAAGAAAGCTTTATAGAAAAAACCAAAGATTATTTGTGTAAACAGTTTGCTATAGTATTAAAGCTGGCTTCCCATAAAATAGATCCGCAGGCACCATTAGAGAAATATGGTATTGATTCCATATTAGCGATGAGTCTTACAGATCAATTAGAAAAAACCTTTCCTTCTCTGCCCAAGACTCTGTTTTTCGAATATCAAACCATTAATGAGCTTTCTGAATATTTTATAAAGTTTCATATTAATAGGTTATCTCAACTCTTTGATTCCGAAAAAGATAGTCAGAAAAAAATAATAAAAGAGCAACCAGATGATCAAACCAAAAATAGTAGTAAAAGGCGATTAAATCGTAAACGTAATATTGTTATTTCAAAAGATAAATCTCATTCAAAACCAGATGATCCTATTGCTATTGTAGGATTAAGTGGTCGTTACCCGGCTTCGGTTGATGTAGCAGCGTACTGGGATAACCTAAAGAAGGGTAAGGATTGTATCACCGAGATTCCTAAAGATCGTTGGGACTGGCGGGAGTATTATAGTGAGGATCGTAGTAAAAGCGGTTATCATTACAGTAAATGGGGTGGTTTTATAGAAGGGGTTGATGAATTTGACCCGAGGTTTTTTAATATCTCTCCCAGAGAGGCAGCATCAATCGATCCTCAGGAGCGTTTGTTTTTACAGCATAGCTGGATGGCAATCGAAGATGCAGGATATACACGTTCCAGCTTACAGATACCTCGTGAAGAAGATATGGCAGGCCAAGTAGGTGTTTATGTAGGTGTGATGTATGGCGAGTACCAATTATATGGAGTAGAAGAAAGCATGAGAGGCAATCCTATGAGTATTTCTGGGAGCTACGCCAGTATTGCCAACCGAGTTTCTTATTTTTTAAACGCTCATG
>NZ_JACA01000118.1 GCF_000520995.1 Aquimarina macrocephali JAMB N27
GTATTCAGAACGGAGATGAAACAGGAGTAGACTGTGGCGGTTCTTGTACCCCTTGTGCTACTAATGATGGAGTTGTGTATGTAGATGTAAATGATATCACTGTAAGTTCTTCCAGTACCTGGAATTTCTTCAGAATAGAAGCAGGGGATGATAGAGACTATGGTGCCTGGTATTCTAGTAATTCGGTACGATTGGTGACTTATAATAAAGATGTAGTTTGCGAAGGAACTAGCGGAAATATAACCATGCTTGGTGAAGGAGTAGAAGTAGGAGCTTCCAGTAATTTTGTTGCAGAATCTAATAGTTATGT
>NZ_JACA01000119.1 GCF_000520995.1 Aquimarina macrocephali JAMB N27
GGTAAGTTCTTCTTCATATACTAATTGGAACGGTAAATCTGGTTACATAGGATTTACCTTTAAAATTAGTGGCAATACACACTATGGTTGGTTTTATGCTACTGTAACAAATGATGGATTATCGTATACCATATTGGATTATGCGTATAACACGAATCCAAATCAGGGACTTACAACCAAAAGACCAGCAGCAGCAGGTCCAGAAAAAGTAGAAAATTTGGTTAAAATATACCCTAATTCATTTACCGAAACTACAAATATTGATCTGACAAAATTAGGGAAAGAAAGGTTTACTATGAGTGTATATGACCTCTTAGGAAGACTTATTTATCATAAAAACTATGATAAAAACCCTGGAGTGCTTCCTTTTGGAGAAACAATAACAGAAAAAGGAAATTATTTCGTAAAAATAAGATCAAAAGGAACTTCAGAAATACACACAATAGTGAAAAGATAACCTGATAAATCTGGTTGTAGATGAGAAAATATAAAGCGGGTGTCAGTTACTTATACTGTACACCCGCTTTTTTATGTAGAAATAAAATAGATTAGTTATCGTGTGATCGGTAGTTTTTTAGAATATTTTTTACCTTGATTGTTATCAACAATAGCATAATAAAGCCCTTCTGGCAATGAATCAACATTAATTTCTGAGTTTTTTGACAGTACTTTTTTGCGTACTTGCAGTACTCCCATTGTATTATTAGAAACCCCTTCCTTTGGGAGCATACCATTTAATGAAATAGTAAATGTTCTATCTGCCGGATTAGGATGCAACTTAAATAAAGTTTTGTTTCCTATAGCAGAAGAAATTTGAGTATTCTCCCTGGTTTTGGAAGTAAAGTTATTTCGGTTCTGTATAAAAACGGTATTTG
>NZ_JACA01000120.1 GCF_000520995.1 Aquimarina macrocephali JAMB N27
TTGATTGTAATAGTTTTTGGATTACCATTGGCATCAAAACCAACCTCTGGAAAATTATCTACACCCCATCCTAAGGTGTTACCTGGGTTAGCACTATAGATACTAATGAGTGCATCTTTTTGGGAAGCAGTTTCTGGTACAACAACCACATCTAGGTATAAATCCATAACAGAAATACGATTATAAATAGACTGGGGAATAGTTGTTAAATTATTATTTTGGATATCTAAAAAAGATAGGACATTCAGAAACCCTATTTCAGCTGGTACAGAGGTTAGTTGGTTATCCGACAAAAATAACTCCCCTAAATTCGTTAATGCTCCTATTTCAGAAGGGATAGCGGTAAGTTGGTTACCATATAACTTTAAAGAACTTAGCTTGTTTAGCTGCCCTATTTCTACAGGTATAGAAGTAAGTTTATTATCATTGAAAGATAAAACTTCTAAACTACCTAATTGTGCTAGCTCTACAGGTATAGAAGTTAAGTTGTTGGAACTTAAGTTAAGTTTTTTCAAACTAGTTAACAAACCAATTTCTACTGGTATACTGTTTAAACCAGTTTGCTGACATACCACTTCCTCTAGTTTAATCAATTGTCCTATTTCTGAAGGAAGAACACGTATAGGATTCAGACTAAGGCTTAGGACAGATAATTGTTTCAAAAACCCAATCTCTGGCGGTAATTCTGCAATACCATTTCCAGATAAATCCAGGCTTCTTATACTTGTGAGCTGCCCTATTACAGATGGGATTATGGTGATGTTGCCAAAACCAAGAAGTAAATCAGTGATACTACCACTGGAATTTGTTGTGACTCTACTTAGGTCATTTAAGTTTGGTGTGTTTTCTAGATCCCAGCCCAAAGAATTTTGGGGATTGGCATCCAAAATGGCTTGTAAAATTTGCCGTTGGCTTAATAATACGTTAATAGTTACTGTATATATTACTTCACTACCATCTTCAGCAATTACTACGTATTCTACAGGATTTGTAAAATCCTTTGCTGTATCAGGGGTTATAGTGGTTAGAGCCGATGTTTTAATTTCTGGTAATAACCCGGTAATATCAGTATCTATAGGCATCGAGGCTGTTATGGTTTTGTTTTCTTCATCTATAATAGCTACTACATTTACATTGATGGGATTATTGGTTAGCAGAAATACAAAACTTGTAATTTGTTTAGCAC
>NZ_JACA01000121.1 GCF_000520995.1 Aquimarina macrocephali JAMB N27
AAAATTTCAGACCAGTTCAAGCATTGAATGGTAGGGTTGTTAATACTAATAATTAGTATTTAGGTATATTATTTTTGATAGTTGTAAAAAGAGGTGCTGCCATTTGGTAGTATCTCTTTTTTCTTTAAGAATAAAAAAAATAAAAATAAAAGTAGGGTATTTTAAGCTTGACTTGTTTTAGACAAACAAAACTCAACTTAAATATTATGATCAACACTCTTTTTCCTCATAAACGATATTCTTTTATGAGTTCCAATATTTTTGAAATGATTCCGGACAATATTTCATCTTTGATAGAAGAAAATATAATTCCGATAAAACTAAAGAAAGGACAAGTATTGTTCTATGAAGGTACTATTCCCAGCGGAGTATATGTATTGAAAAAAGGAAAAATAAAAAAATACGCTACTGGGTTAAATGGTAAAGAACATATCTTTTACCTAATCAGAGAAAACGAAATTCTAGGCCATCATAACCTGCTCTGTAAAGAAGTGTATTCTCATTCTGCTGCTTGTCTTACAGATTGCCTACTTCATTTGATTCCTAAAGAAATCTTTCTGTCAATAATTGAAGATAATCAAGAAATACTTCAAGGCCTTTTAAGGAGTATTAGTCATGAATTTGGAGTGTTTATTAGTAACTCTAAGATCATGGCTCAACATAGTGTTAGAGAACGGACTGCTTTATCGATATTAAGACTAGATGAATTCTTTGAAGAAAAGGGTTGCTTCAAATTATCGAGAAAAGACCATAGTAACTTAATTGGTACTTCGATTGAATCTTTGATAAGGGTATTACATGATTTCAAAAAAGAACAAATTATAGATGTTGAAAAAAATACTATTCTCATTAAGGATACAAAAAAATTAATCACGGTTGCTAATTTTAGATAGTTGATTAATTTAAATGTAATGTTTTGATTATCAATAATTTAAAAAAACTGATAAGCTGTGCTGTGTTTGTAAATAATTAACAAATATCAAATAAACAGTTGATATAAATCAATTATTTACTTGATGAATATGGACTTTTAATTCTAAGCATCTAATACTTTTGGCAAAATAGTAAACACAAATTCAACTTATTATGAAATCAAATTTTTTTAAGTATTTAT
>NZ_JACA01000122.1 GCF_000520995.1 Aquimarina macrocephali JAMB N27
CGCTCTAGTTTATAATTGCTATTATTCGTATTTTTAATTTATGGATTTAGAAAGGATAAAAGTTGAAATAGGTAAGTTATCCATTGAAGATCAAGCTTTATTGGCGGCAGAACTTGAGAAATTGACATTGAAAGGAAGTCCCACAGTTAAGGCACAAGCATCTCGTCGTCATATTTTGGATAATAAGCAAGGATGCTGTCCTCATTGTAGTCACCCCAAATATGTTCGTTTTGGGATAGACAGAGGAGCTCAACGTTACAAATGTAAGTCCTGTCGTAGGAGCTTTACAGAATATACAGGCACTTGGATGGCAGGTTTACATAAGAAAGACAAAGTGGATGCCTATTTAGTCTTAATGTTAGAAGAGAAGAGTTTGGATAAGATCAAGGAATCTTTGAAGATCAATAAAAAGACTGCTTTTGATTGGCGTCATAAAATATTGGCTTCCTTAACGGATACGGATCAGGATGATTTCACTGGAATTACTGAAAGTGATGAAACTTTCTTTTTGAACTCAGAAAAAGGAAAAACCCCTAAAGGACGTGAGTCAAGAAAACGTGGTGGTGTCTCTAGTAAAAGAGGTGTTAATAAAGATCATGTAGCGGTCATTGTTACACAAGACAGAAAATCAGGTTTGGATTTGACAGTTGCAACTATGGGGCGTATCAAGAAAAGTGATATACAAAAGGCTATTGGAGATCGGATTAATACAAGCCAGACGATTCTTTGCAGTGACGCTCATGTGAGCTATAAAGGCTTTGCTAAAGACCAAAACATAGAACATCATCCACTCAAAGGAATTATAAAACAACGGGTAAAAGACAAAATATATCATATACAACATGTCAATTCTACCCACAATAGAATAAAAAAATGGATTGATAATGCTTTTTGGGGTGTAGCCACTAAATACCTGCAGCAGTACCTAAATTGGTTTAAACTCAAAGAGCAGCTCAAAAACAATAAGGATCAGGCGCTACTATTTGTACAGAAAACTGTCCTAGATGTTAACGCTATAAAGAATTACAGAAATATCGAAGTACAATATCAAAAACTAATATCAACGCAAATATAAACTAGAGCC
>NZ_JACA01000123.1 GCF_000520995.1 Aquimarina macrocephali JAMB N27
TTAGAAATTAATAGTATAAGTACAACTCCTGTACTTTGTCCACAAGGCAATACAGGAGCAATCGATGTATCTATTACAGGAGGAACTCCTCCTTATACCATACTCTGGGAGGATGGACAAACTACTCAGGATATTCAAAACCTAACTGTAGGACAATACAATATCATGGTTCAGGATGCTAATGGATGTACTACTGATAAAACAATACCTGTAATCAATCAGGATAATCAAATTCAGATTCAAGATGCTTCTTTAACAAATGTATCTACTTATGAAGGAGATGATGGAAGAATCGAATTACAACTCAAAGGAGGATTACAACCTTACACCATAAACTGGATACGACTCTCTGATAATACCAATGTTGGAAACAATGCGGTCATAGACAATCTAATCGCTGATCAATATCAAGTCAGCATTACCGATGCAAATATCTGTACAATTCAGCAAACTTATCAAATAACACAACCTGACATCGTAGATGTAACCATAAAACCACTGGTATGTAACGGGGAGTGCAATGCAGAAATTGAAATTGAAGTAAACAAAGGAAATGGTAATTTTACCTACCAATGGAATACCGGAGATACCACAGATAAAATAACTGGATTATGCGCCGGATCATACACCGTAACCATACAAGGATTTGGAAACAAAACCTTAGTGAGAACCTATCAAGTTACAGACCCAGAACCAGTCGATATTAATCTGGGAGAAGATCAGTTTATTTGCTTAGGACAAACTGCTTCATTCTCGGCTCTAATCGATGACCCTAACGCATCATATCTATGGACAGCACAAAACGGATTCTCTAGTAACCAACCTCAAATAACTGTCGATCAAACCGGAGAATATATCGTCACTGTAACTAATGGAAAAGGATGCACAGCAACCAGTAAGGTGGTCGTAAATAAAGTCGACACCGAAATTAATGCAGAATTCCTATATGCCAGCCAGGTATTTACTAATGAAAAGTTCGTAATAATAGATGTGACTTACCCAATACCTGATCA
>NZ_JACA01000124.1 GCF_000520995.1 Aquimarina macrocephali JAMB N27
TTGATTGTAATAGTTTTTGGATTACCATTGGTATCAAAACCAACCTCTGGATAATTATCTACACTCCATCCCAAGGTATTACCAGGGTTGGCACTATAGATACTAATAAGTGCGTCTTTTGGGGAGATCGTGCTAGAAGGAGGCAAAGGACCTACAACTAATGCATTATTTAATGTCAATAAAAAAGAGAAAGATGA
This sequence comes from Aquimarina macrocephali JAMB N27, assembly GCF_000520995.1. Classification (GTDB taxonomy): domain Bacteria; phylum Bacteroidota; class Bacteroidia; order Flavobacteriales; family Flavobacteriaceae; genus Aquimarina; species Aquimarina macrocephali. The sequence continues at coordinate 198 of NZ_JACA01000124.1, forward strand.
AGGTATTGTGGTCAAGTTACTTTCATTAATAAATAAAGCACTTAGGTTTATTAAGAATCCTATTTCGGGTGGTAAAGAAGTTATTTGGTTATTTATCAAATCTAACCGTGATAAGTTAAGAAGCAACCCTATCTCGGGAGGTATGGTAGTAAGTGGGTTATCTATAATTTGTAAACTTTCTAAATTAGATAGAAATCCTATTTCTTTGGGTAACGAAGTAAGCTGGTTACCTTTTAAAGATATTCCTATTAAAGTAGTGAGTTGCCCAATTTCTGAAGGTAGTATTATAATTGGGTTACCGTCTAATACAAACAGTTCTAAATGCGATAGCAAAACAATTTCTGAGGGTAATTCACTAATGTTTTTGAAGCCAATGAACAAACCAGTTATATTGCCATTTACATCTGTATCAACCCCGTTCAGGCTTCCTAAATCTGAATCTGGTGTAATTGCTAAATCCCAATCCAAGGTGTTTTCTGGATTGTCATCCAAAATAGCTTGCAATGCATCTTTTTGAGTTGATGGGACTTTAACAGAAACAGTATACACAACTTCACTACCGTCTTCTGCGGTTACTGTATAGACTACTGGAGTAGTAAAATCCTGAGAAATAATTGGATTTATTGTTGCCTTGTCAGATATTTCAATTGTTGGGGATAAATCTATAACTGTAGTTCCCATAGGCACTGTAGCCTTTATGGTTTTGTTTTCTTCATCTATAATAGCCGTAACATCGACGACAATAGTATTATCTGCCACTAGAAATACAAAACTTGTAATTTGTTTAGCAC
>NZ_JACA01000125.1 GCF_000520995.1 Aquimarina macrocephali JAMB N27
ATTTTTTGTTATTCCACAAGTGCAGAAAAAACACTTGTTCCATACCGTTCCAACTTCCTCACCTTCGGTCGTCAGTCTCCACTACAAATAAATAGCCTTGCTCTGTTCCTCTATCACCCGTAGCTACTCTTTTGCTTAAAAACAATAAAGGTACGCTATCGCTGAATAGTTCATTAAGCAAAACCGCTACTACATGGGCTACGCCGCTTGGTCGCAGCCTAGCCGATTATTAATGTTGAAGTTTATATTTTGATAAATAAGAACACATAAATAATCGTCTGGCACACAAAACCACTACGTTCCCTTTTGTGTGTCGGCAGCTCCTCTACGCTTCGGCTACGCCTTTTAGTTCTGCACGCATGCAGCTTATCTTCAATCGCCAGATGGCTATGATTATTATGGAAGCTGAAGGACAACCGTAACTGCCGTTGCGCTCTTCAGCTTCCATAATAATCGCTTACTCAGAAGGAATTAATCAATCCTTATATCTGAGTTCCTTGAATTAGTTGTTTCTATAACAATTTCTGCAAACCGTTCTGAATCTAAATCCGAAGAATATTTTGTATAAAGGTTATCAGTATATTGAAAGTATTTTTTTAATTCTAACGCATAATCTTTAAAACCCGTAAGACCTTCAATATTCCTTCTTTTATAAGCAAGCTTATCTAACTCTGAATTTAGCTCTACTTTAAGTCGTTCTTCAATCATAATATAAATTTTATATAAAATTACATATTGATTAATTGTTTTTAATCACTAATAATCAATGAGTTTTAAACAAAACCTATAAGTTATCCACTAATAAAAAGCCTCTTTAAAAACAACTTTGTTGATGCGACTTATAATATGAAAATTACTATTTTAGCTAAGTAGATAGATAGATGACCGATGGAACGTTCTTAAAAAAATAAGTTTGCTGTAGGTATAGTTCAAAAATAAGGGATACCGTTAAAAAAAACGCGTAAACTATTATCCCTTTGG
>NZ_JACA01000126.1 GCF_000520995.1 Aquimarina macrocephali JAMB N27
AAGTATGGCATTTACCATCTGGAGAGAGCATGCCCGATTGAGCAGCTTTAATATGCATATCTGGACCTGCCATAACATTGATTCCACCTGCCAGAGCAGAATCAATACTACCCGACACCAAACCATCACAGGCATTGGCAATAGCTACCAATGAAGATGAACAGGCTGTATCGATAGAGATACAAGGGCCTTGTAAATTCAAAAAGTAAGAAATACGTGCTGGCAGAATAGAAGTAGAACCACCAGTAAATCCTTGTGCACTTAACTGTTCTTCTCTTGATAACATCTGGTAGTCTCCATAAGCACATCCAACATATACTCCACATTTACTACCCGAAAGCACGTGTGGATTGTATCCTGCATGTTCTATCGTATGCCAACAAGCCTCTAAAAACAATCGCTGCTGCGGATCCATACTCTCTGCCTCAATAGGAGAGATGTTAAAAAATAAGGGATCAAAAAGATCATATCCTTCCAAAGCGCCCATCCATTTGCTATAGGTCTTACCTGCAACAGCCTCACCTTTTTGATAATACTTATCAATATCCCAACGCTTTTTAGGAATCTCACTAATACAATTCTTTCCCTGAGCAATATTCTCCCAAAATACCTCTACATCACCTGCTTCCGGAAACTGACCAGCCATACCTACAACTGCAATAGACTGTGATCGAGAAGAAGGTTTTGTAGATTGATTAACTCTTCCCTGTGAACCTTTACGCCATGAGGTAAGTTGTCTACCTGTAACTGTTTTTGGAATAGCACTTTGAAAAACCTTTTCTGAGATATCAGTAGAAACAGTAGAGTCTGTTATAAGTACTCCCTGTTGTTTCATTTCATCCTTAATATGATCACTAAGAGCCAGAAGAGTCGAATAACTATA
>NZ_JACA01000127.1 GCF_000520995.1 Aquimarina macrocephali JAMB N27
AAACACAATGTATTGCGCCATAGTATTGACCTGTATAATGACAATATGGTAGAAAAGTTGATACGTAAAACCGCAGAGCGTATAGAAATGGGTACTACTATCATACGTGAAACATTACAAAATCTTACCAGTGCCTTAGAGCAATACCGTATCAATGAACTAGCCAGAGAACAACAAGAGCAGGCAGCACCTGCAAGCAAGCAATTATCAAAAAAAGAACAACAAGCAGCAGAAAAGTTCTTAAAATCTAAAGACTTACTTAAAAAGACCAATACATTAATCGGCAGATCAGGAGTTATTGGTGAAGAAGCCAACCGATTATTAATGTACCTGATCTTTACAAGCCGTAAAACAGCAAACCCTTTACACTGCATTAGCTTGGGGAGTTCGGGAGTTGGTAAAACACATTTACAATCTAAAGTAGCAGAACTCATCCCCGAAGAAGATAAAATAGAAATCACGGTATTATCTGCCAATGCCTTTTATTACTTCAACAGAACAGAATTACGAAATAAACTTATACTTATAGAAGATCTGGACGGAGCAGAATCAGTACTCTACCCTTTACGGGAACTACAATCTAAAAAGAGAATCACTAAAACGGTTGTACACAAGGATAGAAAAGGTAATACCAAAACCATACACCTTACTGTAGAAGGCCCTGTATCTGTTGCAGGCTGTACCACACAAGAAAGTATCTACGAAGATAATAGTAATAGAAGCTTCTTATTATATATCGATGAATCAGCAGAACAGGATAAAAAGATTATGCAGTACCAACGTTTACTATCGGCAGGTAAAGTAAATAATGACAATGAATTTATAGCAGCCAGATTTTTAC
>NZ_JACA01000128.1 GCF_000520995.1 Aquimarina macrocephali JAMB N27
TTATTTATTTATTTATGGCTGTAGTAAAAAAATCGAATACCTTAATGAAACTGAGTCTTGTGAATTAAAACTATACGATGATTCTACGTACAAGTTCTCATACCCAACTTTTTTCGAAACAAAATCGGAAAAAGGTTTTTATGAAATTGGAAATGATAAAATAACTTTATCTCGAAAATCATATAATAAAATTGACAGCGTAGATATTGGATATACTTATTCTTGGAATGGAACAGACAAACCCGATTCGTTACTCTTGAGATTTAAAAACCTAAACAGGGTAGTTATTAAAACAAAAATCAAATTTAATAGTTCTATTCAAGAATTTGAATCAAATGAACTTGGTGAAATTGATATTGCATATGAAAAGTTAGAAAATTTAGGAATTATAGAATCTAACGAGGTAATTAAAAATTATACTATCTATTTTGACAATAAAATTTATAGTCCAGATATGAGCTACTATTTGGACTCAAGAAGACCGCAAAAAATTGATTTTAAACTGAATCAATTCGTCGGAGAAGAATATGCGATTCTAAAAAGAGTTTATCGATTTGAGAATGACACTATATATATGAATGATATTTCCAGAAAAACGATTGGAAGAAATAATAAATTGACAAAACTGGAATAAAATAGCTGCTAACATGATATATGTGATCATAGCAACCAGGTGATTAATCGAATGATTCTTGTGTTTTTTGGTAAAGCGCAATGCTTGCAAAACGAAAAATGTAGCAACCAATGCGCAGATAAAGTCGATAGCTAGGTAACATTTTGCGCAGCTACGACACATATATTAAACGTTA
>NZ_JACA01000129.1 GCF_000520995.1 Aquimarina macrocephali JAMB N27
GAAATACAAAACTTGTAATTTGTTTAGCACTGCTATTACTAACAAGAGTTACCTCAAAACTGTTTGTACTCCCATCTTCTGCACTAACGGTATAGGTCACGGGATTAGTAAAATCTTGCTCTCCTGTAGGATTAAAACTAGCCTTTGCAGATACATCAATTGTAGGTGTTAATGTTGTTAAAGGAGTATCAACAGGTAATGTAGCAGTAATAGTTTTGGCTATGGTATCTATATTTGCTGTTACATCTGTTGATAATATCGTGTTGTTGGCAGACAAAAACTTAAAATTTGTAATTTGTTTAGCATTGCTTTTTACAATTTCGACAGATGCTGGCTCGTCATCTTTACTACAACTTATAACACAAAAAATGATTAAGAGATAAACGATTATGTATAGATTATTATGGATATATGTTTTCATGATTTTTATATTAAGAGTGAATGACAACTTTTTATTAATTACAACCTTCCCCGGCATCAGAGATTATGGTAAGTATACCTCCGTTTGATGTTTGTAGATCACAGACTTCTGTAGGTATACTAGATATTGGATTATTCGTTAAGCTTAATAGTCCTAGACCTGTTAACTGACCTAACTCTGATGGTACGGTGCTTAATTGATTATTAGCTAGTGTTAAAACAACCAAAGTGTTCATATTACCTATTGATGAAGGAATGGTCTCCAGATTATTACTGTTTACATTTAAGCTTTCTAATCCTGTTAGTTGATCTATATTATCAGGGATTCTGGTGATGTTTTTGTTGTTGATTGTAATAGT
>NZ_JACA01000130.1 GCF_000520995.1 Aquimarina macrocephali JAMB N27
TTATTTCGGTTCTGTATAAAAACGGTATTTGGTAAGTTTTCGTAACGCATATTAGAAATTCTATCAGAATAAAATGATTAATAGTTATTTTCCAGTTGCCCCCTCTTCTCATTTGGTTGTTAAAGGAACAGCCGTCAATTTATAAGTTGTTTTACTCATTTCATTCTATTTCCTGTTTTTTTTGTAAACAAAATGCATTTCTACGCCCTATTCTCTCATAAGTTTAGACCAAAAGGATATGATAAAGAACCATACCCTCTTGATTATAAACTCAACAATACAAACATTTAAACAGATTGTTATCAAAATACTTTTCTAGAATCAAAACTTATACTTTCTCATTAGAATGAGTTCCATCTACAGCTCTGGTTATTTCATAAGGGTTTTCATTTTTAAGTGCATTTGGGAGCAATTCATTTGGCCAATCCTGATAGCTAAATGGTCTTACCCATCGTTTTATAGCATTTGTTCCCACAGCAGAAAACCTGGAATCAGACGATGCCGGATATGGGCCTCCGTGTGTCATAGAAGGACAAACTTCTACTCCTGTGGGTACTCCATTAAAAATTACACGTCCAACTCTGTCTTGAAGTGCATCAACGATATTACCTAAGTTTTGATAATCTGACTCTTCTGCCAGGATAGTTCCCGTTAATTGTCCTTCGAGGCTATTAATGATTTCTACAAGTTCTGCTTCATCTTTACATTTAACTACTAATGAAAAAGGACCAAAGACTTCCTGGTGCATTTTTGGATTAGTTAAAAAAT
>NZ_JACA01000131.1 GCF_000520995.1 Aquimarina macrocephali JAMB N27
ACTGGTTTTTCTAATTTTTGTATTCTTACCCGCCAATCTTTGACGCACTAGCGAGACGCTAGTGGGAGCGGGGACATTACCGCAGCAGGGAAACTCAGCGCAGCTGGGGAGCAGATTTTTTAAACTCATTAAAATCTGGGAATTCTAATAAGCTATTTTTTCCAATCCAAATTACATCATCTTCAGTGCCTTTAAAAAAAACAAATGATTTAACATTTGATGTTAACTCTTTCCAACTTAATCGTAAATAGATTTCTTCTAGCTTCTTTTTCTTCTTATAAAGAATATCATTTTTATTTATAATGGTTAATAATTCAGACTCATCCGTAAACAAAACTAAAGAATGCTCATATTTACTCCATAGCTCAACCACTAACTCTGCCTCAGTTGAAAAAAAATTAGATGATTTTGTAATTGAAAATATTAAATCATGAAATTTATTTTCATGGTAAATTAAATGGGATTGTTTTTGAAACGAAGCTATATTTATTAAGTTTTCTTCATATGGCCTTTGACCAGAGCCAAATAGATGTTTAGTCTCTTCAGCAAATAGACTAACTAATTTTTTAAAAGCGATTTTATCACTCCAGACGTCCAAATGAAATTTGGAAATAGAAACTAAATCAGAGTTATGAAAATTTATTTCCTTCATCAATTATAATCTATTATATGGTGGATACCAAGTTCTTTGTGCAGAACCCCGCTCCCGCTAGCGTCTCGCTAGTGGCA
>NZ_JACA01000132.1 GCF_000520995.1 Aquimarina macrocephali JAMB N27
TGGAAACTAAACTTTACAAAAATCGTAAACAAAACTAAAATCCCATATCCTTCTTTCTAAAACATTACAAAGGGGATTGATAAGAAAAGACAAATAGGAATATCATCTTAAAAGTTAATCATAGATATACTTCTACGTCTTAAATCTTTCTACAAAATTATGGATCAGGTACTTGGGAAAATACCAAAAGATCCGTCAAGTAATTTTAAAATTTAATAAAACAAACTAATGAACACAAAAATTAATCTTTCGGTTATACTCATGCTGATTTTTTGTACACTAGGTTTTGCACAAGAAAAAACAGTATCCGGTAAAATAACAGAGGATTCTGGGATTCCTCTTCCAGGAGTAAATATTCTAGTCAAAGGAACATCATCTGGTGCACAATCTGATTTTGATGGTAATTACTCTTTGCAGGTAGAAGCAGGTCAAACACTTATTTTTTCTTATCTGGGTTTTAAAACAGAAGAAAAATTAGTAGGAAATGAGACTACAGTAAATATGACGATGTATCAAGATGCTACTTCACTAGATGAAATCGTAGTAACAGCTCTTGGTATAAGTAGATCTAAAAAATCTTTGGGATATGCAACTCAAAAGATAGAATCAGAAGATATTAGCAAAGCTAAAGGTGTAAACTTTGTGAATTCATTGTCTGGTAAACTTGCCGGTGTTACGGTTTCTAGAAATAATAACTTCGGAGGTTCGACAAATGTGATTATCAG
>NZ_JACA01000133.1 GCF_000520995.1 Aquimarina macrocephali JAMB N27
AGAAAATCATTATCGGAAAAAACCTTAAAGCATCAGAAAAATTTGGAAACTCACTAGTAGAAGGTGCAATTTGCCTCGACAGCTTAAATGATGAAAATGTTAAGAAATTCACTTATGAATATGATGGCAAAACATACCTCAATATTAAAGTCGTGGAACGCAAAGAACCTTCAAAGTTTGGTAAAACACACTACATAGAAATCGATCAGTTTGTACCACAATCAAAAGAAGAGGCTGAATAAGCTTCTTTTTCTTTAAAGATCAATCCTCTCATCATCATTGATGAGGGGATTTTTTATACTCGTTAATAATGGTATTTGCATTGAGCTAAGATAATAGAGGTTTCAGTTACCTTACGCTACATCATATCGTTGTTTTCAATTTGTGTGATTGCTTGATTAAGACGCTCTGCATTTTTAGGGCTGGCCATTAAATAGGCTGTCTCTTCATATGATGTGAAATCTTTAACAGACATGACAATGACTGATTCTCCGTTTTGGCGTGTGACCATAATCGGAATGTGGTCTTCATTTACTTTGTTCAAGGTATGCGCCAATTTTTTTCTAAAATCTGTATAGCTTATCGTTTCCACTTTATGCACTCCTTTATATCTACACTTAAATATGGTGCATGTCCTTATTTGTGAAGTCAAATTTTATCGATTGTTCCTCTATCTGTGTTTTTAATTCCAGTTTGAA
>NZ_JACA01000134.1 GCF_000520995.1 Aquimarina macrocephali JAMB N27
AAGAATTTGGATCATTAATCAACCATGGCTGATTATTGGCTTGTGTATTGGTCCAATTTCCCCCATCTGTACTGGTATAAAAATCTATCAAAGCCTGGCGTTCTGCTGCAGAGACTCGCCCAGCTTCAGCATCAGAAATTGATACTGTAATTTCATTTCGGGTTAGTATTAATCCTGTAACAATACTATTGGTTGCTACAAAATGGTATATTCCTACATCTGTGCCTGTGGCATTAGTGATGACTAAATCTTTACTCGTTGCTCCTGTGATAGCTACATTATCTTTGTACCATTGATAGCTATTGTTGGTACTTGTTAATGCTGTACCAGTTAATGTAATTGATTGCCCTGTAGATACTGATATCGTTTCAGCCTGATCTATTTTGCCTTGAGGTGTATATCGATATCTTGTTAGATTGGCTTGATAATTTGCATGTTCAGTTTCAAAATCATTGAACACAAAATTATTTCCTTCAAGTTCTAAAGTGTTTAAGATATCAGATGATGCAATTGCGGAGAATCCTGATGGTATTTTTCCGGAAAAACTATTGTTTGCAATCGACAGTGTCCTTAACTTGGTTAAAACACCAAGCTGGCTTGGCAATTCGCCTTCTAATTTATTCCCCGCTAAGTATAAAA
>NZ_JACA01000135.1 GCF_000520995.1 Aquimarina macrocephali JAMB N27
TATCATATCCTCTACCATCCATATGGGGAAGTTGCAATCTATACGCTATAGATTCCAGCAATGTAGATTTTCCAGAACCATTTTCTCCAATAATGAAAGTGATGTTGTTAGATACATCAATATTTTTAGCAAATTTTATTGCTGGAACATTATAGGGATAGGGATGATCTCTATCCGCTTTTATATGAACAGATGCTAAATATGACATAAAACCATAGTAAGTTTTTGTATTAATTCAAATTACTAAAATTTCTCAATCGTTGATTGTCTTCTGCTAATTCTTTTATGATCACTTGTAAACCAGCTATTTTTTGGATTGCCCAACCTTCAAAGATCATCCTGTCATTTACTTCAGGATCAACTTCTTTTACCTCTGCCAGATGATCTTGAAAATCCTTAATCATTTCCTGACTTTGCGCATTTATCTTTTTTATATAGTCCTTTTCTCTGTTTTCAAAATCCATTTTCTCTTTACCTTAAATTAATTGTATTCTTTGTGCTAAATGCAACGTATTTTCAATGTTTCCCTTTTAATATGTGTCCATACTCTATAAAATGTTACCTATAAATTTTTTTAAAAAAAATCAAAATAAATAAAATTACGATGACTTTCGAATTTTAGCACTT
>NZ_JACA01000136.1 GCF_000520995.1 Aquimarina macrocephali JAMB N27
GTACTGTTACTTATATCTAATTGTGTTAGTTCATTATGATTACAAAATAATTCTTCTAATTCTTTTTGTCTGCTTAGTTTTAGTTCGGTTATCTTATTATATCTACAAAATAATTTTTTTAATTTCCGACTATTAGGTAAAAACAAGCTACTTAACTTATTATTATTACAATTTAATTCGATCAAATCACGGCTAAGTATTGTTAGTGATTCTAGGTTATTTCTTTTACAGAATATATTTTTTAACTTGGTGTTTTTGCTTAGATCTAAATTAGTTACTTTATAATTTTTATAAAAATCAAGTGATTCTAACTTGGTGTTTTTACTTAGATCGATTTCTCTGATACTAGTTTTTCTAATCGATAAGCCTATAATATTTTTAAAAGCATCAATACCAATAAGATTAAATATTGGACCGCCAGAAACTCTTATGCGGCCTGTATATGCCTGAGCTTCACTAACTTCTATTTTACCGTTGTTATTGGTATCAATATTGTGATTTCGTAATAATGCTTGTTTAAATTTAGTATCAGGAATAATAACTTCTTGTGCTTGTAGTGAGAGGGTAAGCGTTATGAATGCAATGCAACTGCATACCCATTTTTTTTGTGTTAATACGATCATGATT
>NZ_JACA01000137.1 GCF_000520995.1 Aquimarina macrocephali JAMB N27
TCACAACAACGTCAGGCTGCGATCAGTTCTTTTGGATTTAGTGGCACTAATGCTCATTTGGTAATGGGTGAGTATGTTCCCCAGAATCGGGAAGTGGTTAAACGACCTGTTCAGGTCATTACACAACAGTCGGATCTTATATTTCCTTTATCAGCCAGATCTGAGGAGCAATTAAAACAAAAGGCTTCTGATTTACTGGAATTTATTGAAGAGAAGAAAGGTTCTCTGGATCTGATTGAGATGAGTTACACTTTACAAGTAGGCAGGGAAGCTATGGAGGAACGTCTTGGTTTTATGGTGAGCAATATAGATCAATTGGCAGAAAAACTTCGGGCTTATGGTAATGGAGAGGATACTATTAGCGGTGTCTATTTGGGTCAGGTGAAACGCAATAAAGAAGGTTTACGAATCATTAGTAATGATGATGAGATGAAAGAAACCATTATAGATACATATATACGTCAGAGGCAATTATCGAAATTACTGGATTTATGGGTTAAAGGATTGGAGTTGGATTGGGATAAACTCTACGGAGATCATAAACCTAATCGTATCAACTTGCCATTGTATCCATTTG
>NZ_JACA01000138.1 GCF_000520995.1 Aquimarina macrocephali JAMB N27
GTAGAGGATATGATAAGAAATGTTTTGATGCAGCCAGAAAACTATTGCCATATTTAAAATTGGACTGGAATATAGAACGTTCCGTTGGTTTTTTCTTTAGGGCAGAAGATTTTGGGGATTACCTGAACAGTGTACACCGGACTGATGTAAATTTGCATAATCAAATGGGATATTTAGATCAAGACGTTCCAGATCATATTATCCAACAAATGAAGGATAGTGCCAATTATCAATTACATAAGGTTCGCAAAAATTATGGACAGGAGCTTGATACTTTCTCTCACGGAGAAGCCTATATGCATATAATGAACGAAATGGTAAATCAGCGGGGAATATATCTGCTGGATGAACCGGAAGCTTCCCTATCCCCTTAAAAACAATTGGCGTTTATTTATTTTTTACAGGAGCATTTGCAAAATTTCAATTCTCAATTCATCATTGCTACGCATTCACCTATGCTTCTGGCGTATCCTAATGCCACGATTTATGAAATTTCGGATACAGGCATGAAAAAGACCTCTCTGGAGGAAACAGATC
>NZ_JACA01000139.1 GCF_000520995.1 Aquimarina macrocephali JAMB N27
GTTGTGATGCAATAGTCCAGTTCGAGGAGACAATTTTTTCGGAGGGGTACGCAGGGATTGCGGAGTTTTCTTCTGATAAGCAACGGCGGACAAATGCTTTGCGAAAAGGAATTGCCAAGTATTTTGCGATGGTATCGTGGAGAGTTATACTATCCAAACGCTAGCACGTTTATAAATACTTGATCAAGGTCGCGAAAATTTTTTACAAAGTCAAATTTGAGGCGAAATTGTGGAGTGGCTTATCAGAATGGAAAACGGATTTTAAAGTTCCCTTCACCAACAGATCATACAGAGCTCTGTATATTCCATGGGTTTGGGTAGCCCCGAAAAAGTTGAGTTAAAAATGTTGTCGAATCTGAACTACTGTGCCTTTATTTTTTTAATTTGTAGGGAAATTAAATTAAAAAGTATAAAGCACACAACACTGTGTATATTCCATTTGGCAAATAGTTTGTCTTCGCTATCGCTGCGCAAACGATTATCGCCAAACAAAACATACACTTAACGTT
>NZ_JACA01000140.1 GCF_000520995.1 Aquimarina macrocephali JAMB N27
GCATTAACAAATACAAATGCACAACAAGTAAGTATTACAACAGCTACTGCAAACAGTACCATCAATGATAATGATAGCCTAGAATTAAGTATTGCTGGATTTACAATAACGGAAACAGAAGCTACGCAAACAGCTAACTTTACCGTGACTAGTAACATTATAGCTGAAGAAGATATAACATTTACATTAACCACAGCACATGTAACAACTACGGATGGCACAGATTATACATCACAAACTGCACAATCTTATACACTACCTGCCGGGGATACCTCCATCAATCTACCTGTATCTATACTCGGGGATATCATCGCAGAACCTACGGAAACTTTTACAGGAACTATAGCATTAACAAATACAAATGC
>NZ_JACA01000141.1 GCF_000520995.1 Aquimarina macrocephali JAMB N27
ACAATAACAGAAACCGAAGCTACGCAAACAGCTAACTTTACTGTGACTAGCAACATTGTAGCTGAAGAGGATATAACATTTACATTAACCACTGCACATGTAACTACTACGGATGGTACAGACTTTATAACACAAA
>NZ_JACA01000142.1 GCF_000520995.1 Aquimarina macrocephali JAMB N27
ATAAACTCAAATCCACGATCAAAAGTAATCGTTTGTGTCAGCAAATTAGGAAAGGGTTTCAGTTTATCAGCAATAGAATGCATCACCGGCTCAGGCTTCCTATTATCATTCTTCGCCAACACCATATAACGACTTTTTCGCTCAATCAGTGAGGTCAAATTATACTTGCCATGCTCCATATGAAAGATCATCAAATCACCTTCCCAATGACCAAATGTGCCACGCTCATTCACTTCCATAGGCCGATAAGCAATCCCATGATGCTCTAAAACCCGCGACTTTCTAGGAGCACGACCATAAAGATTGCGACGCTTCTTACGTGATTTAAATAGATAACGATACAGCCCCAAACGCTTACCTTCATCACTGTAAATAAATTGATAAATCGTTTCCATGCAGACTCGAAACCTTGGAATTCCCAGCCGTTTCAAATAACCAGAAATTTGATCAGGTGACCAATAAGAGTGCAATTTCTCAATCACAAAATCCTTCAATTCTGG
>NZ_JACA01000143.1 GCF_000520995.1 Aquimarina macrocephali JAMB N27
TAGGAACTCCTGTTAGATCTATACAAGGACTATTTAATAATGCTACTTTATTTGGGCTACCTGGTGGAGTTACATTGGTCGAAGCTTCAGTATACAGATAGAATGAACCATCCTGTCCGCTTGCAGGACCAGTACCACTCGATGGAGTACCTCCTGAATCTCGGGTCCAATCAATATCATCTCCTGTAGCATTGGTCCAAACTCCAAAATCAGACTCAAAACTCTCACTGTATGGAAAACTGTTAATCCCAGCACACCCTGGAGTAGCTGTGGTAGTAACATTAGCAACATTACTGTTTGCTGATACATTACCAGCAGCATCTTTGGCTTTTACGGTAAAGCTATATGCTGTAGAAGCAGTAAGACCGGTAACACTAAAACTAGTGGTTGTCGATGTTCCTATACTACTACCTCCCTGAAATATCTCA
>NZ_JACA01000144.1 GCF_000520995.1 Aquimarina macrocephali JAMB N27
GCCGGTGCACTTGGTGCTTGGGTGTCAGGTGTTGTAGAAATAATCTTCACATTATCGATCGCTAT
>NZ_JACA01000145.1 GCF_000520995.1 Aquimarina macrocephali JAMB N27
GCTATAAAAATGCTCTTTTTCACTCAATTTTCGTCTTTTTATTACTCCGTAGCGCTGCTATGAAGTGCAAAAAACACTTCAATTGATCAAAAAACAACTATTTTTCGCCAGAATCGAAAAAGTTTAAATCACTTCATTAAGAAGTGAACACTTCGGTCAGTAAGTCGTATATAAATATAAGAACTTAAATAGCTGGATTAATTTAGAATGAATCTAAAAACTAATGAATTTGTAAGGGTTACTACTTTATATCGAACAGGGGGGATGTGTTTATGGTACCATAAAAAACTGCCTGAGAAAAAGCTTCTCAGGCAGTTTTACTTTTTTTGTTTACCCTGTGTTTTATACCAAATTGAATTTGGTATTAGTACTTCTGGAGATTTTTTATTGCTTTACTATTTTACGAGTGATCACTCGATCTTTGGTTATTATTTTTATAGTATACAATCCTGTTTTGTAGGCACTCATATTAATAGAAACTACACCTTTGT
>NZ_JACA01000146.1 GCF_000520995.1 Aquimarina macrocephali JAMB N27
CCCCATTACTCATATATGTAGCAGCAATACCAGGATTAGGATTCATAAGTGGATCACTCATCACCTGCGTCTGGTTGTATTCTATAGTGGTGGGTTTAGAGCTTCTACTGCTACCCCCAAATAAGCCATCAAAGAAATCAGTAATATCGTTTTTTGCACTTTCCAAATTGGTACCTATCCAACTCCCGATTCTTGCGCCTTGTAAGCTTTGATAAGCACTAGCTACTCCTACAGCGGCTAAATATAACCAACCATTACCACCTCCTTCACCTTCTTCTTGCATGGTTTCACCACTGGGGTCGGTATACATCAGGGGATTGTT
>NZ_JACA01000147.1 GCF_000520995.1 Aquimarina macrocephali JAMB N27
ACCTAATTGGGGATCATACATACGCCCATTCATATGAATCAGGCTTACCTCCCCAAAATGCTCATGCCCGGTATATCCACGATCCAACAGGCTATCATACGCCATTGTTGTACTCCCGCTTCTTGACCAGAATGCATCTACAGTACCCCAGGCACCAAATTG
>NZ_JACA01000148.1 GCF_000520995.1 Aquimarina macrocephali JAMB N27
CTCCTGCGATTAAGGAAATTATAAATCCTAAGGATAAATGTAATAGAAGAACAGTAGGAATGTATATGTATGGGGAAAGCGCTGTTTCGGGGAACTCCATAATTTTGTGCACTTCCTCAGGAGATATATTTGGGTCTTTTAGAAAAATGTTTTCTCTGGAGTCATTGAAACGTTGATTCATCAACCCAGGTTCTATTACAAACAATAAAAAAAAGGTCCATATGCAGAATGTCATTCCACCAATTAAGGAAATACCCATACCTATTTTTAAAGCTTTCTTCAATTTTAAAAAACCATTGTTTTTAGATTTGTATTCGTATATTCCACAAATAACAGGAATACTATGTATGAGAAATTCTATACTACCATCCCATATAGAAAGGTTAAAAATATTGCTGGTCATATAACGAATAACATTTAATATAATCCATGCAATACAAATAATTATTCCATATTTGATGATGTATTTTTTAGTAGAA
>NZ_JACA01000149.1 GCF_000520995.1 Aquimarina macrocephali JAMB N27
GGGTGTTTGTTACCCTATGACCCTAATCCATATATACATCCAAAATATACAAGCGATGCTAAAATTTGAGCCTAAAAAATACTTGTCTTCTGCATCAGAAGCTGAAAACGAAAATCAAATAATGGAAACTTCTAATGTACCTTCTTCCCTTGATGATTATGAAAAGGTAAAAGAGGTGGTTTCTGTACTGGAAACTTCCGGAACAGACATTACTGGAAATTATGGGGATTGGATTAAAATCGGATTTGCCTTTGCAGATGCTTTTGGTAGTATGGGAGAGGAATTATTTCTAAGGGTGAGCAGTAATTATCCTAAATATGATGCTGCTAGCTGTCGCAAACAATACCAAAAATGTTTGCAAAGTAATAATTCAGGGGTTTCTTTAGGTACGTTTTTCCATTTGGCAAAGTTAGCAGGGGTAACCCCTTCTCAGGCGAAACCAAAAGTAGTTGCATTACAGGCATCCAAACCTAAAG
>NZ_JACA01000150.1 GCF_000520995.1 Aquimarina macrocephali JAMB N27
ACCTCCGGGAGGAAATGTAGTGAGAAAAACATTAGATATTAGTAAGTTATCTACTGGTATCTATTTTGTGCAAGTTACTACTAGTAGTAGAACACTTACTCAAAAGGTTTTTGTAAAATAATTTTTAAATAATAATAAAATTTGACCCTATTTATAAAGAGACTGTCTAAAAAGGCAGTCTCTTTTTTTATTATTTGAGTATGGTTTTTATCCTTACGATTATCAATCATTTGGATATAACTAAATTAGCTAATCTTATTACCCGTGAATTGTCTCTTTATTCCCTAGGGATTTCATTATTTCTGCTTCAAAAATTAGTAACTCTTGCCATTTTTTGTCAACTTCTTTTCGATTTCCATATTGGCGAGCAAAATTTAAAAACATAGTATAATGATTAGCTTCACTTACCATTAGGCTTCTATAAAACTCAGCTAGTTCTGGATCTTCTAATTCTTCAGAAAGTAAT
>NZ_JACA01000151.1 GCF_000520995.1 Aquimarina macrocephali JAMB N27
GATTGGAAGATGCAGAAAAAGATAAGGATACTATTCTGGGGGTTATCCAGGGGTGGGGTATTAACCAGGATGGAAAAACCAATGGCATTACGGCTCCTAACACTGAATCACAAATACAATTAGAACAACAGGTCTACGATCAATTTGATATAGATCCGAATAACATTCAGTTGATCGAGACACATGGTACAGGTACTAAGCTTGGAGATCCTATTGAGGTAGAAGGATTACGCAGGTCGTTTAAAAAAT
>NZ_JACA01000152.1 GCF_000520995.1 Aquimarina macrocephali JAMB N27
TAACATCGGTCATTGTTTAACTGCTTCAGGAGTGGCAGGGTTTATTAAGGTATTACAGGCTATGAAATACAAACAGTTACCACCTACTATAAATTTTGAACAGTTAAATGAGCATATCAATCTGGAGGATAGTCCTTTTTATGTGAATACAGAGTTAAAGGAGTGGCAGGTTAGGGAATCACAACAACGTCAGGCTGCGATCAGTTCTT
>NZ_JACA01000153.1 GCF_000520995.1 Aquimarina macrocephali JAMB N27
TACGCAAAACTTGACGTTCTGCTTTATAAAGATTAGTCGCTTCTAATACCGATTCAATCATAAGTTTAAAAAATTTGTGTACTTCTGTCTGCTTAAGATTAGGCTAGTAAAACCTCCTAATCGAATTTTGACATGATTTAATGTTCAGCCCTTCCTTACTCGTGAGACCTATGTGTTACTGCTACACAACTCGTTTCCTGTAAGTACTATGACTTCTGCTGACTTCTCCATACAACTAACCCGTAGCTCTGGAGACCTCCCCAGGTAAGAGCATCTTCTTTCACCCGATTCCTGCCGCATCTACTAGTTCGACTCTTACTGAAAAAAACAGCATTTTGGACTTCGCA
>NZ_JACA01000154.1 GCF_000520995.1 Aquimarina macrocephali JAMB N27
CCTTTAGTCCTAACCTCACAGTTAGCAACCTTGCGACTTACTAATGGTTCGAGACGTTACTCCCGCCCATAAGGGACTTGCACCCTCTAGATGAATTATTTATCT
>NZ_JACA01000155.1 GCF_000520995.1 Aquimarina macrocephali JAMB N27
TTGTGCCCAGAAAACCCCCAGCTAGGCTGGGGGTTCAGTAAAGCTTTCAGCTTTGGGTCAGTTATAAAAACCCCTTTTGATTTGTTAAAACAGTTTGCGGTCTGGCAACTGCAAATGTTCAACAAGAAATCAAAAGGGGGTCCCAATGAGGGATGAAAAGAGCTTAGCGCACACCCGATGGAACTGTAAATATCATATAGTTTTTGCGCCGAAGTACCGAAGGCAGGTGTTCTACAGGGAAAAACGCAGAGCGATTGGCAGTATTTTAAGAAAACTGTGCGAATGGAAAAACGTGAATATCCTGGAAGCAGAA
>NZ_JACA01000156.1 GCF_000520995.1 Aquimarina macrocephali JAMB N27
GAGTGTCTCGGGATTTATGGGGTACCTGAAGGGAAAGAGCAGTCTGATGCTTTATGAGCAGTTTGGCGATTTGAAGTTCAAATACCGTAACAGGGAGTTTTGGTGTCGAGGGTATTACGTTGATACGGTAGGG
>NZ_JACA01000157.1 GCF_000520995.1 Aquimarina macrocephali JAMB N27
GTAATTTTGTTGCAGAATCTAATAGTTATGTAGTAAGCTCTTCTTCATATACGAGTTGGAATGGTAAATCAGGCTACATAGGATTTACTTTCAAAATTGGAGGCAATACACATTATGGATGGTTTTATGCTACTGTAGCAAATGATGGGTTATCGTATACTATATTGGATTATGCATATAACACTAATGCAGGTCAAGGACTTACAACTAAAAGGCCAGCAGCAGCAGGTCCAGAAAAAGCAGAGAATTTAGTGAAGGTATATCCTAATTCATTTACCGAGACTACAAATATTGACTTAACAAAATTAGGTAAAGAAAGGTTTACTATGAGTGTATACGATCTTTTAGGAAGACGTATTTACCATAAAAACTATGACAGAAATCCTGGAGTACTTCCTTTTGGAGGAGCAATAACCGAAAAAGGAAATTATTT
>NZ_JACA01000158.1 GCF_000520995.1 Aquimarina macrocephali JAMB N27
CTCTGTGATAATATCAGGTAATGTATCGGTATGCTGGGCGGTAAAAGAAGTGGATTGTGTTACAGAAGTAATCTCTCTCTTTGAATCAGTATTCTCTTGGTGAAAATTACTCTCAATCTGTTGTAGGGTATCTGATCTTCCCACAAATGTCTTTTCATGCATTGCCAACTCTCGGCTGTATGTTTCTTCTAATCTTCCTTTAAGATGTCCTGTCAACTGATCCTTGATCGCAACTAAACTACTGCGAGATTGTCTTGCTATCTGCCGGGCCAATGTAAGTGCTGCTGTGTAGATATTCTTTCTGGACAAAACAGGGAAGGACATTCCTTTTTCCTGTAACACCTTACCAGAATATTCCAACC
>NZ_JACA01000159.1 GCF_000520995.1 Aquimarina macrocephali JAMB N27
TGCCCCAGGCGTAAATCCATATCTCATATATGGACTCACATAACGACTCTCTTCACTAAACAAAA
>NZ_JACA01000160.1 GCF_000520995.1 Aquimarina macrocephali JAMB N27
TCAAAACATACCGGATATCCTGATCATATTTAACAACCTGATCCTGGAATCTCTTCTCATTTTCCTGAAGCTGCAAGAAAAGTGCTCCTGCATTTATCTCAGAATCCGTTAGAATGATTTGACCCGTTAGTATAGGGTTCTCAAGGGTTGCTGTTTTTAATAATCCCGAAAGCCCGGTGAAAATAACCTGTTCTTTATCATTACCAATGACTATTTGAATCTGTATTTTACCCTGAGGTTTGTTAGAGAGTATATTGCGGATATAATCAAAACAGGATAAAGCATGACGCTCATATCGATCAGCAATACTCTGATGATGATCTAATTGTAAGCTTAAAACCTTACACTCTGGAAGTAACTCTTTAATTTCCTTACCTTCCACATCAGACATTTCACACAAAATGATATGCTGCTGGG
>NZ_JACA01000161.1 GCF_000520995.1 Aquimarina macrocephali JAMB N27
TATAGTTATTCGACTCTTCTGGCTCTTAGTGGTCATATTCAGGAAGAAATGGAACAAGAAGGGATCACAGTAAGTTCCCCTGTTGTTTCGGTAGATATTTCAGAAAAGGCTTTTCAAAGCGATATCTCAAAAGCAACTAAAGGAAGACAACTTATCTCATGGCGTACTGGTTCACAGGGAAGAGTTAATCAATCTACAAAACCTTCTTCTCGACCACAGTCTATTGCAGTTGTAGGTATGGCAGGTCAGTTTCCAGAGGCAGGTGATGTAGAGGTATTTTGGGAGAATATTGCCCAGGGGAAGAATTGTATTAGTGAGATTCCTAAAAAGCGTTGGGATATTGAT
>NZ_JACA01000163.1 GCF_000520995.1 Aquimarina macrocephali JAMB N27
AAAAAAATGCAGTAGTTTAATATATGATGCTTTAAACCGAATTACCAATGCAAATTATAATAGTCAGGATAATAGCGAGCAGGATTGGTTTAGGGTTTTTGGGATTACTTATGATAAGAACGGTAACCTAAAATCATTAAAAAGACAAAAAAAAGGAAGCCTTAATCAAAGTGTAGCCTTAGACTACCTATCCTATACCTATGATACCGGGAATAAACTCTTAACTGTCGAAGAACAAATTGATGGAGCCAGTGGGTTTGAAGATGGTACCAATACCAATGATGATTATACCTATGATGCCAATGGGAACATGACTATAGATCAAAACAAGGGGATTACAGGGATTACCT
>NZ_JACA01000164.1 GCF_000520995.1 Aquimarina macrocephali JAMB N27
TATCTTATTACCGGAGGTATGGGTGGTTTGGGTATTTTATTCACCAAAGAGATCCTTAAGCAAACAACTCATTCCAGTATTATTTTAACAGGCCGTTCTGCATTAACAAAAGAAAAGAGAGCAATCCTGGATGGATTACCGGTACTTAACAATAAGATTGAATACCGGCAATTGGACTTAAGTAGTTCAGATCAGGTAAACCAACTCATAGCTACGATATCCAAAGAGCATACACAACTTAATGGTATCCTGCATTGTGCTGGTATGACATCGGATAATTTCATTCTTAAAAAAACAAGTGATGAATTCAGCAGCGTACTAACTCCCAAAGTTACAGGTACCTTCAA
>NZ_JACA01000165.1 GCF_000520995.1 Aquimarina macrocephali JAMB N27
GACTATGCAGAAGTAGAGTTTTTATTGGCAGAAGCTGCAGAACGTTCTTTAGTTGGATCTCCGGCAGATGCAGAAAATCATTATAATAATGCGATTACAGCATCTATTACGTATTGGGGAGGTTCATCTGGTGATGCAACAACCTATCTGGGACAAGCAAGTGTGGCATACACAACTGCAACTGGAAACTATAGACAAAAGATAGGAACTCAGCAGTGGATCGCTTTTTATAATAGAGGTTTTGAAGGATGGTCAAGTTATAGAAGATTAGGTTTCCCTAATTTAAACGATAGCTCAGAAGGTAATCCTATTCCAAGAAGAATAAAATACCCTATTAGAGAATA
>NZ_JACA01000166.1 GCF_000520995.1 Aquimarina macrocephali JAMB N27
AGAGAATGAATAAAAAAAGCGCTCTGATAATTCAGAACGCTTTTACTTTATAAAAAGATATACTAGAATTTATATACAGCCCCAAGTACAAAAGAAGAAAGACTTTTTGTTGCCTCTCTATCATTATCGATAAAGAAATCTTCAGAAGTTGTATCTATTCTTAATTCTGGTTTAAGAGTTAACTCTCCAATAGTATAATTTCCTGTAAGTGTAGCTGTGATAACATCTCCATCACCTTGTGTATCTAAACCAATTACATCTGTTAACCCTCCATTATAAACCGAGAAATATTCTCCTCTTATTCCTATAGCGAATTTTTCAGATGTT
>NZ_JACA01000167.1 GCF_000520995.1 Aquimarina macrocephali JAMB N27
TAATACTAATATCTTTTTGTTCTTTCAGGGTTACTTTTGCAAAGAACTTTCCATCAGAAGGGTTAGGATATATGCTAAACTCTTTAATGCTAGTTAATTGTTCTTGTAGTTCTTCTTCAGTTTGATCATCGAGATTTTCTTTTTCTAGGACGATTATTTTTTGAGTAAATACTTCTTGACAGTTTCCTGATTTGGATATCATCGCGATGTCATATTCTCCGGGTTTTTCAAAATAGATTTCAATAAGATCCTGATTTTGTGTTACTACAGTGGCTTGTTCAGGCATTACCCACAGAATTTGATCAGGTATTGGGTAAGTCACATC
>NZ_JACA01000168.1 GCF_000520995.1 Aquimarina macrocephali JAMB N27
CTACAAAACTCGGTACTGAGGTACACGAACCGCATACAGAGGCTATTAGACCGGATAAGTAGGCACATCACTGCGAAGTCCAAAATGCTGTTTTTTTCAGTAAGAGTCGAACTAGTAGATGCGGCAGGAATCGGGTGAAAGAAGATGCTCTTACCTGGGGAGGTCTCCAGAGCTACGGGTTAGTTGTATGGAGAAGTCAGCAGAAGTCATAGTACTTACAGGAAACGAGTTGTGTAGCAGTAACACATAGGTCTCACGAGTAAGGAAGGGCTGAACATTAAATCATGTCAAAATTCGATTAGGAGGTTTTACTAGCCTAAT
>NZ_JACA01000169.1 GCF_000520995.1 Aquimarina macrocephali JAMB N27
GTATTCAGAACGGAGATGAAACAGGAGTAGATTGTGGTGGATCGTGTACCCCTTGTGCTACTAACGATGGAGTTATCTATGTAAATAATGAAGATATCGCTGTAAGCTCATCAAGTACCTGGAATTTCTTCAGAATAGAAGTAGGAGATGATAATGGGTATGGAGCATGGTTTTCTAGTAATTCGGTACGATTGGTAACTTATAATAAAGATGTAGTATGCGAAGGTAGTAGCAGAAATGTAACCATGATTGGTGAAGGAGTACAAGTAGGAGCTTCTAGTAATTTTGTTGCAGAATCTAATAGTTATG